>CAVQIG010000021.1:0-24655 GCA_963712515.1 uncultured delta proteobacterium | reverse complement strand
CTCTCTCGAAGTCCCTCGCGGAATATCGGACGGCGTCGATCGCCACGCGGTCCGGCTCGCGGAACCCCTGCACGATGCTCTTCATAGTACTTCCGCGACGTCGGCATCGCTGCGGCGTGATCTCCTGGCGAGGTCCGAGCCCTTCACCCGGACGACGCCAGGTCGACCTTCTCGTTCTGACGCGTAGACGTCCCTCGCGCCCGCTTCGTCCGCTCGGATGGAGCTCGCCACCAGCTCTTGGACCTTCTGCACCGGCAAGCGGTCGCGCTGCTCGGACCTTGAATCCGTAGGAGTGACGCCCTCCATGCGCAGATAGCGAAAATAGACGTCGCGTTGAAAGCGGCCGTCGACGGTGAGCCCTTGCATGCTCTCCATTGCGGCGCGCACTTCCTCGTCGGTGCGACGGAAAGCCGAGGCGCTGCGCCTCCTGCTTGAGCGAGCGGTGTTGACCATTTCGCTCGAGCGCGCGATTCTTGAAGTCCGATCTTACCAGCTCGGGCGATGTGTTCTCCCCGTAGAGGTGGCGGTGAAAGCGCTCAGCCGCTGGGCGGCGCGGCGCACTTCCTTCGCGGTACGTCTCACCATTGACCGACGCGACGTAGAGCGAGTCGCTGCCCGTGAAGTTGCCGACCCCCCACAGCACGAAGACGGCGATGATGATCGAGACAGATCTTTGATCGTCGTCCCCGAGTGATGACGATGTCGAGATGTGGCGGCTCCCCCGGGGAAAAAACGGCTCACCGGCTTCCGCCTACCGAGGGTGAAACGGAGCCCTGCGATAGCCGGTAAATCAGTAGCCGCTGACCCCGTTGAAGCTATTGAAGCGCCGTGGGAAGAAGCAAATTCTCAAGGTCGATGCGCGATCTCGTCGAGATCTACGTCCGTCTCTCACGGCCCGGAAGACATGCTACCTGAAGTTCGTCTTCAATCGTACGAAACGATCGGCTCTCGCGCACATCGATCCCAAGGCCGCCACACTCGTCATCTCCTCGTGCCCGATTTCGCGGAAGTGGGTCGTCGATCCTCGATCGTTTCCCGCGACATCGAGATCGAGCGAGTCTGCCGTCCGGCCGATCTCGGGAATGACTGGCCGTCGGCGCCTCAGCCGTGAAATGGGTGACAGAGCCGTCCGATAATCGTTCGTCGCCGATGGAAGTCGATCGCCGTGAGTGATGGATCGTCTTCTGTTGGTCGCGGTGGTGCGCCGGCCGGGAGTCGCTCCGGCCGAGTACGTGTCTCAACCTGAGCACCCTCGCACCCGCAAGAGTATTCGTCGGAATGTTCCGCGAGCGTGTTCCGTCGAGAGGTTCCGGGTGCGATACTAGCCCTCGGCCATCGGCTCGGTCCGGTAACTCGACGACGTTTCAGACCACGACGCATTTTAGGATCCGAGCAGGTTGTCGGTCGAGGATAGCTCGGTCGATTCGCAGACGGGATCGCGACGGAACGGAGCGATCCTGCACGTGCTTCGACGTCCCGAGGCTCGGCGGCGGACGAGCGAGTCGCTCCTCGAGCGGGCCGGCCGAACGCGTAGGCCACGCCGATGCTCGCCGCGAAGAGCGCGAGCAGCGGAGTAGCCATCAGCATCTGCGAGGCGACGTTCGGCCCCCGGGTGCCAATACGGCGGCGACGATGAAGATGCGACGACGGAGAGCGTCGCCATGCGACCGATCATCATCCGTCGTCGACGAGGCGCGACTCCGCGCGAGAAAGAATGTGAACACCGGCAGCTCGACACGACGCCGAACGCCAGCAGCATACGCGACACGAACGAGAGATACTCGCTGATCCTCAAGAACGGCTCGATCGAAACGCTCCCCGCGTACTCGTCGATGAAGAAGCCGAACGCGGTCGGAAAGACCAGCCAGTGACGAAGTTCAGCGCCGGAAACGAAGAAGAGGGTGCCGAAGAACACGAACGGCTCCACGTCAGCGACTTCTCGTGTTCCGTACAGTCCGGGGCGCGACGAACTTCCAGATCTCAAGAAAATCGACGGGCTGGCAGAAGATGCCCGCGAAGAAACGCCACCTTGAGCTTCGGTGAAGAAGGCTTCGGCGAGCCGGGTGCCGATGACTGCACCCTCTCGGGTCGAACTCCTTGACCGGCGCGATCAGCCACCGCATGAGCGGCTCGACGACCTGGTAGCAGGCGACGAAGGCCACGCCGAGCGCGATCAACGACTTGATCAGACGGCTGCGCAATCCTCGAATGCGCGGTCAGAGGCAGCTTGACGTCTTCCATCGGATCGCGCCAGTTGCGGGCGGAAGGTACCCAGAATGTGGCGCTACGGCGCCGCGCCACAGTTCGATTCCGTTGGTCGCGACTTCTTCCGACCAGCCGTCCTGACCGCACCCGAAGCGACCAGCCTCGGTCACAGATCGCTCCAGATCGGTCGCGATCCCGTCTGCGGCCGGACATCCTGGCGAGCTTAGCGTTCGTGCCACCTCGCTCCCGTCGGTCGCGAGGCCGGCTCCGACCATGGCATCCTGGCGAGCTAGCTCTCGGCCGACGGCGGCGTGCCCGTGTTCGGCGCCGGATCGGACCGAGACGGCGCCCGGCCGCTGCCCTCGGCTCGGCGCCCGGCGCTGGCGCGATCCGGCTCGGTGGCGGCTCGGAAGCCTTGCGCGCCTCGTCTTCGAGCATCGCCCTGGCGTTCTCGATCTCCTGGCTGATCCCGGAGGTCGCTTTGCGGAACTCGGCCATGGCCTTGCCGAGCGCTCGGGCGATTTCTGGAAGCCGCTTGGGACCGAGCACGACCAGAGCCACGGTGAGAATGACCAGCAACTCCGGCATGCCGATGTTGAACATCGACAGTGAACGCTATTGCAATCGACGGAGTGAGTCAAAGGTGCTCGGACGGCGAAGTTCGTGGTTTGCCTCCTCGGTGAGCGGTCGCTATAGAGAAGCTCCTTGTGAAATCCGAGACGGCTCCCGTTTCCCCCCCGAGGGCAGCGGCCGCGCAAATCCCGGTTGCCGCTCCAGAAGCGCCGCGCGAGAACGGCTCTTACCGCTTGCGGGCCGCGCTCCGATTTGACGGTCTGTGGTGGCGAAAGCTCGCTCGGCTCGGGTGCGTGTACGGTCCCGAGTGGTGGCGGCGCGGGTCGCCGCCGGTGATTGCGCTCATCATCTTCTCTTCTCGTGCGGCAGAATCGCCGCGGCGCGATCGTGAACCAGGCGCGCGCCCGCGGTCAGCGATCGGCGATGGCGCGCCGTGCTCGACGCCTATCGCGTGTTCGCGTGTTTCGCGCGCTGCTTCGCCGAGACCATGGAATTCTACGGGCCCCGGCCGCGCCGCTTCCGGATCGACGAGCCGGAACGGAACCACGTGGCCGACGCGCTCGAGCGTGGTCGCGGCGTGATTCTCGCAACGGCCCACGTCGGCAACTGGGACATCTCGGGACGCGCCCTGCACGCGACCGGCCGCCCCGTTCATCTCGTGATGGGCCGCGAGCCCAACGAGACGACCCAGGAGTACGCGCGGCGTAGCCGCGAGCAGGCGGGCGTGCGCGTAATCTACACCGACAGCTCCGTCTTTTCCGCCTTCAACATGATCCGGGCGCTGCGCCGCAACGAGATCCTGGCGATCCAGATCGACCGCAGCAACGGCGGGTCCGATTCCGCGCGACCGATCGAGTTCTTCGGCGGCCGCGCGCCGTTCCAAGAGGGGCCCTTTCACCTCGCCCGGCTGTCCGGCGCCCCGGTTGTTCCCGTGGTCACGCTGCGTCGCGGACTGCGTCACTACGAGATCTTGCTTGGCGAGCCGCGCTGGGTCTCGCGCGAAGTTCCCGAGCCGACGCCGAGCGCGCGCTCCGCGAGACCGTGGCATTCCTGGAGGCCACGATCCGCGAGCATCCGGAGCAGTGGTTCCAGTTCGCGCCGTTCTGGCTGCCGGCGCGATGAAGATCTACCTGGTCTCGCCGAGCCACTACGCTCCCGACGGCTCGCTCCACAAGACGACGCGCTACTGGACGAGCGGCACGACGCTGCCGTACCTGAAGCGGCTGACGCCACCCGTCGCATGACGTGACGATGGTCGACGAGCTCTTCCACGACGTCGACCTCGATTCCGACGCTGACGTCGTCGGGCTCACCGCGATGGGCCCGCAGATCGCCCGCGCCTACGACCTCGCCGACCACTTCCGCGCACGAGGAAGGAAGGTCGTGCTCGGTGGCACGTGGGTGACGCTCACGGCCGAAGCAGTCGCTCCGGCACGCCGACGCGGTCGTCGCCGGCGAAGCCGAGCTCGTCTGGTCGACCGTTCTCGCCGATCTCGCCGCCGGCCGCTCGCGGGGCATCTACCGCGGAGCCGAATGGCACTCGCTTCGCGGCCTGCCGGCGATCGACTATCGGGAGCTGCCGCTCCTCAAGTGGGAGGCATTCCAGAAGAGCTGGCTCTACCGCATGTACTTCCACTGGCCGATCGTGTTCTCCCGCGGCTGCCCGCATCCCTGCGACTACTGTGCGGTGCAGACCTACTACGGCCGGAGCTACCGCACCCGGCCCGTGGACGACGTGCTCGCCGACATCGAGCAGATCCGGAGCCTCGGCGGCGCTCGCCTGCTCTTCTTGGACGACAATCCGATCGCGCGGCCGCAGGACGCAAAGCGGCTGTTCCGTGCGATGATTCCCTACAAGGTGAAATGGGCGAGTCAATCGACGATCAACATCGCGCGCGACGAGGAGCTGCTCGACCTCGCCGCCCGCTCCGGGTGCGTGAGCCTGTCGATCGGGCTCGAGAGCGTGAACGAGGAGAGCCTCGAAAGCGTGAAGAAGGGGTTCAACTTGCCGAAGCGCTTCAACCGCGACCTCAAAGCGATCCGCGACAAGGGGATCCAAGTGATCGCGCTCATCATGGTCGGGCTCGACGGCGACGACGTCGCCACGTTCGGCCGGACGCTCGACTTTCTGATCGAAAACAAGCTCTCGTTTCTGAAGATGTTCACGCCGTGCCCATATCCCGGCACGAAGTATCACACGGACCTGAAGGCGGCGGGGCGGATCCTCAGCGACGACCTTCGCCGCTACGACTACGGGAGCCCGCTCATCTCTCCGCTCTACATGACCACCAGCCAGATGATGGACGGCTTCCGAGACGTCTACTCGAGCTTCTATTCGCTCGGGGCGATTGCGCGCCGCTTGTTGCCTCCGCCGCGCTCCAATTGGCTCGAGACGGCGGCCTACGCGGTTGCCAACGTCAAGGTGAACCGCTTTCTCAGGCGCAACCCCGACGCTTGGGGGACGATCAGCTGATGTCGATGAATGGCTACGAACGGCCCGTGAGCACCCGGGAAACCAGCTCCGCATACGTTCGCGAGCCGCTCACCAGCAGCCTGCGCGTCGCCGTCAACCGCCAGATCTTTCGCGGCATGCTCTTCGGCATGGGGGCGAGCGCCGTGGCGATGGCGCGCTTCGGCGTGCCGCAGTCCGTGGTCTGGTCGTTTGCCAAGCTTCAGGCGCGAAACCTCTGTCGTCTCCTCGGCGTGCGCGTGACCATCCGTGGAGGCGAGCTCGCCGAAGGCGGCGGTCCGTACGTCTTCACGCCGAATCACCAGGCGCACATCGACATTGCCGCGCTGCTCGGCTACCTGCCGGGCAACAATCGCTTCGCGACGAAGAAGGAGCTCTTCGACGAGCCCGTGCTCGGAGCGGTGATGCGCACCCTCGGCATGCTGCCGGTCGACCGCGACGATCCGATGAAGTCGATCGCCGTGTTGAACCGGGCCGTAGCCGAGGGGCACTCGATCATCATCTTTCCCGAAGGTACCCGCAGTCGCGACGGCAGCCTGCTGCCATTCAAGAAAGGAGCATTCGTCGCGGCGATCGAGATGGGCTACCCGATCGTCCCGGTGGTCGTGAAGGGCACGCGGAGTGTGATGCCGAAGGGCGGCTATCTGTCGATTCACCCGGGCGACGTGGAGATCGTGGTCAAGCCGCCGATTGCGACGCGCGGTCTGGACTACGAGGATCGCGGCCGGCTGCGCGATGCCGTGCGCGAGATCATCGCCGAAGAGTTTTCGCGGCCGATCGCCGCATGAGCGAGCCCTCGGCGTCGTACGCCGCGCTGATCCCGGCGCTCGACTGCGCTGCGACGATCGCGGAAGTCGTGCGGGGCTGTCGCGAGCACGTTTCTCTCGTGCTCGTGATCGACGACGGTTCGAGCGACGCGACCGCAGATGAGGCACGCTCGGCCAGCGCCGAGGTCCGCTCACACGGCGAGAACATCGGCAAAGGAGCCGCGCTCCTTTCCGGTCTCCGCTATCTCGAGGAGCGCGGCTTCTCGCACGCGGTGAGTCTCGACGGCGACGGACAACACCTCCCGTCGGAAATCCCGAAGCTGCGTGCCGAATCGGCTTCACATCCGCAATCTCTCGTCATCGGCTCACGGTTGTTCGAGTCGGAGGTTGCCGCGATCAACCGTTTCGGCAACGCGTTCGCCAACGTATGGGTCCGAATCGCAACCGGGCTCGACCTCGGCGATACGCAGTGCGGCCAGCGCGTCTATCCGATCGCACCGACGCTCGCGCTCGGCGCCGTCGGCCGCCGCTTCGAGTTCGAGACCGAGGTCCTGATCCGTGCGGTGCGTGCGGGAATGGAGATCCGCTCCGTGCCCGTTCGCGTCTACTACCCGCCTCCCGAGCTCCGGCGGAGCCACTACGACAAGGTCTGGGACACGCTGCGGATCATCGAAATGGTGGTCGGGCTCTTGCTGCGGCTTCGCTGAGAGGTCGATCGCAGCGTACGGACGGGGTTTTACCCGTCCGTAGGAGTGGAATCCGGCGCAGACTCGTGGTGCCAGTGCCCGTGGCCCGACCCCTCGAGCGCGGCGAACGCCGAGCGTTGATCGGAGCTCAGCGCGCTGCCGATTTGCACGAGCTCCTTCCCGCTCAGATCGAGGAGCTGGCCGCCGAGCTGCTGGACCGCATCGCGCTTGGTCTGGAGCGTCGAGGCGTCAGCGCCGTTCAGCGCCGATTGTCGGAAATCGGTCATCGCTTGGCGCAGCTGAGAGCGGAGCTGCTGGCGGGTGTCTTGGTCGGCGGCGTACGCGGCTTGCACGGCCTTTGTCTGATCCGCGCTGAGACCGAGCTTGGTCTGGAGCCATTGGAGCCGTCGCTGCGAGTGGCCCGCGGAGCTCTGCTGCGCGACCGCCGCCGTCGCTAGAGCCACGGCGAGCCCCACAGCGGCGAGCGCGTTTTTGCGAGAGCGCTTCATTCGTGATCCTCCTGGTGGATTAGACGAACCTGCCTGCCGCCCGGTTTACAACGCGCTCCGACCCCGGGCGCGGGGTCGGAGCGCTGCACGGCCGAAGTCGCTTTTGCTCTGAATCAGTCGTCCGAATCGCCTTTACCGGAATCGTCGGATCCGGAATCGTCCGAGGAGGAGCCGTCGGAGTCTCGGGGGCCGTTGCTGGTCGGGCGGTGGCCGTCCCAGAGCGCCGCGTCCCGAGACGCCGATCTTCGTCCCTCCGAGGGTAGGTAGAGGCAGAGCACGATCGCCGAGATCGCAATCCAGCCGAAGAGAGATGAGTACATGAGGATCCCCTTTCTCACGAGCCGGTCTTTCGGCTCTCAGAGATCAGACGCTCCGGCCGACCGATCGGTTTACAGCCATGAACGATTCTACGAGCGTGCGTCACTGATCGCTCCCGTTGGTTGTCAAACTGTGTGCGCGCTCCCGTTGGTCGCGTGGCGTGTGTTTCCTGTAGATTCTGCCACGCTAGCGGTTGCGGATTCGCTCGAGCCGCTCGCGGATCGTCTTCTCGAAGCCGTTGTCCGTCGGTTTGTAGTACGTCCGACCTTCGAGCTCCCCGGGACGGTGCTGCTGACGCACCACATTTTCCTCGTGCTCGTGGGCGTACTCGTAGCCCTTGCCGTAACCGAGATCCTTCATGAGCGGCGTCGGCGCGTTGCGCAGGACGAGCGGCACCGGCGAGCGCGCCGTGCGCCTTCACGTCGGCCGCGGCTGCGAGCATCGCGGCGTAGGACGCGTTCGACTTGGGCGCGGTCGCGAGATACGCGACCGCCTGCGCCAGCGGAATGCGGCCCTCCGGCAGTCCGACGAAGTGCACGGCGTCCTTCGCGGCGACGGCGACGACGAGCGCTTGCGGATCGGCGTTGCCGATGTCCTCGGCGGCGAAGATCACCATGCGCCGCGCGACGAAGAGCGGATCCTCGCCGGCCTCGAGCATGCGCATGAGCCAGTAGACCGCCGCGTCGGGATCGCTGTCGCGCAGGCTCTTGATGAACGCGGAGATGACGTTGTAGTGCTCCTCGCCGGCCTTGTCGTAGAGGAGCGCCTTCTGCTGCGCGGCCTCCTCGGCGAGCCGCGAGGTCGATCGTCGTCAGCTCCGCTTCGCGCCGACGATCCCGGCGGCGACCTCGAGCGCGCCGAGCGCACGCGTGCGTCGCCCTGCGCGTGTCGCGACCAGAAGTCGCGGGCCTCGGGCGCGAGCTGCGAGAGCCGACGCGCCGAGGCCGCGCTCGCCGATCGTCGAGCGCGCGCTCGAGGATCTGCGCGCATCTCCTCCGTCGCCGAGCGGCTCGAGCACGACGCACGCGCGAGCGCGACAGCAGCGGCGCGATCACCTCGAAGGACGGGTTCTCGGTCGTCGCGCCGATCAGCACGACGGTGCCGCGCCTCGACGTGCGGCAGAAAGCGCATCCTGCTGCGCTTTGTTGAAGCGATGGATCTCGTCGACGAAAAGCACCGTCTTGCGGCCGTGCAGCGCGAAGCGTGAGGCCGCTTGTTCGATGATCTGCCGCAGCTCCTTGACGCCCGACAGCACGGCGGAGAAGGAGACGAACTCGGCGCCCGCCGCCTCGGCGAGCAGACGGGCGAGCGTCGTCTTGCCGCTGCCGGGCGGGCCCCAGAGGATCGAGCGAGTGGAGCGTCTGGCCGCTCTCGACCATCTCGCGGAGCAGGCGGCCGGGCCCGAGCAGATGCTCCTGGCCGACGAACTCGTCGAGCGTCGCGGGCCGCATGCGCTCGGCGAGCGGCGCCGTCGCGGCGCGTTTCTTGTCGGCGGCAGCGGTGAAAAGGTTGGGCATGGCGCGCCGTTTATTCTAGAACCAACCGCGGACTGAAGAGACATCGGCATCGTCGCCAAGCGGAATCAGCCGAAGGCGCTGGCTCTCGCCCGGCGGCTCGTCGCACGTGGCTCCGCCGCCGCCGGCGCTCGGTGCTTGCTCGATGCCGAGGTGGCACGGCGCTTCGAGCCTGGCCGGGCGGGCGTCGAGCAAGCAGGAGATGATGACAGCGGCAGACCTGATCGTCGTGCTCGGCGGCGACGGCACGCTGCTCAGCGTGGCGCGACTCTTCGGCGCGCGGCGTGTGCCGGTCCTCGGCGTGAATCTCGGCGGCCTCGGTTTCCTCACCGACGTTCGCCCGGAGGAGGTCTTCCCGGTGTCTCGAGCGAGTGCTCGCCGGCGAGTTCCGACTCGAGCGTCGGACCATGCTCGACGCGGCGACGATCGCGCGACGGCAAGGTGCTGCGGCGATTTCAGGTGCTGAACGACGTCGTGATCAACAAGGGCGCGCTCGCCCGCATCATCGACCTCGAGACCTCCGTCGACGGCGTCCCGCTCTGCACCTACAAGGCCGACGGGCTGATCGTCGCGACGCCGACCGGCTCGACCGCGTACTCGCTGTCGGCGGGCGGTGCCGATCGTCGACCCCTCGCGTCGGTGTCATGCTGCTCTCGCCGATCTGCCCGCACACGCTTGACCAACCGTCCGATCGTGCTGCCGGACGCGGTCACCGTCCGCGTCACCGTGCGCTCGCCCGACGAGGACGTCGTGCTCACGCTCGACGGCCAGGAGGGCATGCCGCTCGCGAATCGGCGACGTCGTCGAGGTGCGCGAGGTCGCAGCACCGCGTGCCGCTCGTGCGCTCGCCGGCCCGCAGCTTCTTCGAGCGTGCTGCGCAACAAGCTGCGCTGGGGCGAGCGCTAGCGTTTCGGACGCGCGATGCTCGCGCGAGCTGCGGATCCGCAACTTCGCGATCATCGACGAGCTGGACGCTCGCGCTTCGAGCCGGGCCTCAACGTCATCACCGGCGAGACCGGCGCGGGGAAGACGATCCTCATGGCCGCGCTCGAGCTCGCCGTCGGCGGCGAGGCCGCGGCGGACCTGATCCGCACCGGCGAGGAGGAGGCGGCGATCGAGGCGGTGTTCGCGCTGCGCGGAGGCCCACTGCGCGAACGGCTCACCGCCGCGGGCTATGCGGGCAACGGTGACGAGCTCCTCGTCCGGCGCGCCCTCGCCCGAAGCGGCCGGAACCGCGTTCAACTGAACGGCGCGCTCGCCACGCTGGCGGTCCTCGAGTCGATCGGCGACTGCCTGATCCGCGTCTACGGACAGCACGAGCACCACACGCTGCGCCAGGCGGAAACGCACCTCGGCTTGCTCGATGTCTTTGCCGGCCACGCCGATCGGCTCGCCGCGATGGGCGAGCGCTTCGGCGCCTACCACGAGCTCGCCGAGCGCTTGCGCGGGCTCTTGACCGGCAAGGAGACCGCGCGCGCTCGCGCCGAGTTGCTGCGCTTCCAGGTGAAAGAGATCGCCGATGCGGCGCTCGCTGCCGGGGAAGAGGAGGCGCTGCGGCAGGAGAAGCAGGTGCTCGGCGCCGCCGAGAAGCTGGCGGAGGCGGCACGCTTCGGCGAGCAGGCCCTCTATGACGGGGAAAGCGCGGCCGCGGCGACGATCCGCAAGCTCTCTTCGCGGCTCGCGCGAGCTCGTGGAAACCGATCCGCGACTCGGCGAGATCGCCAAGCTGGTCGAGGAGTCCTCGACGCTCGTCGAAGAGGCGGGCTGGCGCTTGCGCGAGTATGCCGAGAAGATCGTCGTCGACCCGCAGCAACTCGAGGCGGTCGAGAACCGTCTCGTCGAGATCGGCAAGCTCAAGCGCAAGTACGGGGAGTCCGTCGACGCGATCCTGGCGTTCCAAGCCGCCGCGGCGCGCGAGCTCGCGGACCTCGATCTCGGCGAGGAAGGCTTGGCGGCGCTCGAGGCCGAAACCGCCGGGGCCGAGAACGCCGCGCGGCAGGCCGCCGCCGCGCTCACGCAGTCGCGGCGCGCCGCGGGCAAGCGGCTGCAATCGCGGATCGTCGAGGAGCTCGCCGCGCTCGGCATGAAGGACGCCCGCTTCGAGGTGCGGTTCGCCACCGAGCCGGTCGCGCTTTCCGCCCGCGGGACGGACTCCGTGGAATTCTACTTCTCGGCCAACCCCGGCGAAGATCCACGCGCGCTCGCTCGCGTCGCCTCCGGCGGCGAGCTCTCGCGCATCATGCTGGCGATCAAGTCGGTGGCTCTCGAAGAGGCCGACGCGCCGACCGTCATTTTCGACGAAGTCGATGCCGGGATCGGCGGCGCGGTCGCCGAGGTCGTCGGGCGGAAGCTCGCCGCGCTCGGCCGCGCCCGTCAGGTGCTCTGCATCACCCACCTGCCGCAGATCGCCGCCTTCGCCGACCACCACTTCGCCGTCGAGAAGACGATCGCCAAGGGCCGGACGCGCTCGACCGCCCGCAAGCTCGCGGCCGACGAGCGCTCCGAGGAGATCGCGCGGATGCTCGGCGGCGTGAAGGTGACGGCGGAAGCGAGGCGGCACGCCGAGCGGCTTCTCGCAACCGGACGCAGCGGGAGGAAGGGATGAAACGTGGTACGCGGCCGCTCTTCACGACGCCGATGCGCAGCGCGCTCGAGTCTGCGCTCGAGGACTTTCGGCAGGCGCTGATCGAGCGCCGCGTCTACGACAACGCCGAGAATCTCTCGCGCGCCTGGAACGGCGCCCGAGACTTCGTCGACTTCCTGATCGACGGTCCCGGGGTGCTGAGGAAGTGGCGGCAGCGGCAGCGGTGATGGCCCGAGACGCGGGCGACGCAGCGTGTTTCGCAGACGGCCCCCGAGTCTGTCCTAGGAGGGTATTCGGCCGGAGCCGACCTCGCGACCGACGGGCGCGAGGCATAAGCCGCGCCCGGGCCCTTATCATATGGCCCACCAAGCTCTAGCGCTTGTCTTACCTCGCTCCCGTTGGGCGCCAGACTACCCCTTACCACATAGCCTACCGAGTTAGCGTGGCTCCTGCGCTGCCGATCGACCCGCTCTTGCCCGAGATCGTCGCGGCATTGCGGTCGGGCTCGCGGCTCGTGCTCCGCGCGCCGCCGGGCGCGGGTAAGACCACGCGCGTGCCGGCCGCGCTCCTCGACGCGGGCGTCGCCGGCGGCAGGCAGGTCGTCGTCCTCGAGCCGCGCCGGATCGCGGCGCGCGCGGCAGCCGAGTTCGTCGCCGGCGAGCGGAGCGGCACGGTCGGGGGCGAGATCGGCTACCGTGTTCGCTACGAGCAGCGAGGCGGGCGTGAGACCCGGCTGTGGTTCGTGACCGAGGGCGTGTTCTCGACGGCAGCTTGGTCCGCGATCCCTACCTCGACGAGGTCGGCATCGTGGTGCTCGACGAGTTCCACGAGCGTCACCTCCAAGGCGATCTGGCGCTCGGTGTCGTCCGCGAGTTGCAGGAGACGGTGCGCCCGGACCTGAAGCTCGTGGTGATGTCGGCGACGCTCGAGACGGAGCGCGCTCGCGGCGTTTCTCGGCGGCGCGCCGGTGCTGACCTCGGAGGGTCGAGCGTTTCCTGTCGAGATCGAATATGAGCGGGAGCCGTCGCGTGCGCGGCTCTCGGCGCGCGTCGCCGCCGCCGTCGCCCGAGAAGTTCGCTCCGCATGCCCATGGCGGAGACCTGCTGGTGTTCCTGCCGGGCGCCGCTGCGATCCGCCAAACTGCCGAAGCGCTCGCCGCGCTAGGCGAGGCCGAGGGAATCGACGTCGTGCCTCTCCACGGCGATCTGCCGCTCGACGCGCAGCGACGCGCGATCGTCGCCGGGCCGCGGCGAAGGATCGTGCTGTCGACCAACGTCGCGGAGACGGCGCTGACGATTGAAGGCGTGACGACGGTCGTCGACTCGGGCCTCGCGCGCGAGGCGCGCTTCGATCCACGGCGCGGCTGAACCGTCTGCGAAGAGGTGCGCATCAGCCGCGCCTCGGCCGAGCAGCGCGCGGGGCGCGCCGGACGCACGCAGCCGGGGCGCTGCCATGCGTCTCTGGACGATCGCCGAGCATGCCGGCCGTCGCGAGCGCGAGGTGCCGGAGGTTCTCCGCCTCGACCTGACGGCCGCCGTGCTCGAGCTGCGCGCCTGGGGCGTCGGTGACTTGCGTTCGTTCCCCTGGCTCGACGCGCCCGGCGGCGGAGCGCTCGAGGCCGCGGAGCGGTTGCTCGGTGCGCTCGGAGCGCTCGCGTCCGATGGCGCGCTGACGCGAATCGGCCGGCGTATGCTCGATCTGCCGGCGCCGCCGCGTCTGGCGCGCATGCTCGTCGAGGCCGAGCGCGCGGGCGGTTCCCGAGGAGGGCGCTCTGCGCAGCGGCGCTCGCCTCCGAGCGCGACATCCTGCGGGAGCGTCGAGCGCTCGCCGAAGGGGGCTCGGCGCCGTGGCCGACGGGACGGTCCGACCTGCTGCTGCGGATGGACCTCTTTCATCGACCGGACGGCGCGCCAACGCCCCTCGATCCGCGAGCCGTCCGTGCCGTCGAACGCGCCCGGCGTCAGCTCGCCGGACAGCTCGATCGGCGGGGCGGCGCGCCCGGCGGCGAGGACGCGATCCTCCGCTCGGTGCTCGCGGGATTTCCGGATCGCGTCGTACGCCGGCGCGAGGCGGGCTCGGCTCGCGGCGTGATGGTCGGCGGCGCCGGCGTGGCGCTCGATCCGGCGAGCGTCGTCCGCGAGGCGGAGCTCTTCGTCGCCGTCGATCTCGATGCCGGCCCTCGGCGCGAGCGTTCCGAGGCGCGCGTCGCGCTGGCGAGCGCGGTCGAGCGCCGCTGGCTCGAGGAGATGTTCCCGGACAAGATCCACACGCTTCGCGAGGTCGTGTTCGATGGGGCCTCCGAACGGATCGTCGCCCGGGAGCGGGAGCTCTACGAGGATCTCGCTCTGCGCGAGACGATCCGGCACGACGTCGATCCCCTCGTGGCCGCGACCCTGCTCGCGGGGGAGGCCCGGCGTGATCCCGCGCGGGCGCTCTCGATCGGGCGCGACGAGCTGGCATTTCTCGACCGGGTACGATTCCTGGCGCGGGCGATGCCCGAGCTCGGCATGCCCGATCCGGACGGCGAGCTTCTCGCTCGCGCCATCGACGCGCTCGCCGTCGGGAGGCGAAGCTTCGCCGAGCTCCGTGCGGCGGATCTCGGCGCCGCGCTTCGCGCCGGGCTTGGTCCCCGCCAGCTCCAAGCGCTCAGGCGCGATGCGCCCGAGCGTCTCCCCCTGCCCTCGGGCCGCTCGGTGCGGATCGCCTACGGCCGCGAGAAGGCACCGTCGGCGGCCGCGCGCATCCAGGATCTCTTCGGTCTGGCCACCACGCCGCGCGTTGCTGGCGGCCGGGTTCCCCTCGTGATCGAGATCCTCGCGCCGAGCAATCGCCCCGTGCAGGTGACGGACGACCTCGAGAGCTTCTGGCGGCGGACGTATCCCGAGTTGCGCAAGCAGCTCCGCGGGCGCTATCCCAAGCACGACTGGCCGGAATCGCCGCCCGGGGCCGATCCGCCGCAGCATCGCCGTTGACTTGCCAAATTATGGCAACAGCGCGCGAAAAGTGGCAGCAACCGGCACTGAGCGGCCCCGTCATTCAGCAGAACCTGTCGTACGTTGAGGATTTAGAGCCTAACGACGACTGGCACGTCCGTTGCTCCGTGTTACTCTAGAGAGTAACCGAGAAAATGAGCCCTTCACGACCGTACTTGACCGACGAAGATATCCGCTTCGAGCTCCGCTTCATGATGCGGTGGTGCCGCCTGTTTCGGAAGTCGGCTGCCGACTGGGTGATCCTCGAAGCGGAACGGTTCCGCGAGCGCTATCCCCTGCCGAGCCGCGAGCCTGACTGCCAGGCGTAGGCCCCTATCGGAGGGCCGGCCTCTTCCGATAGAAGATCGCCCGCGCGCGGCGCGCGAGCGGCATGAATTGGCTCACGGCGACGATCTCGCTTTACGTCTCGGTGACACGTCGCGCGGCCCGGATCGCGTTCGTCAACTGGCCGGTTCTGCTGTCCGTCTTCGCCTATTTCTTGTTGATGAGACTCACGCTGCCGGTCGCGCTGGCGCTCGGCGTGCTTGGCGGCTTTCTCCTCGGACTCGTCTGGGCCGCGTGCATCGCGTCGTTTCTCTATCTCGTGGAGCGTCTGGTGCGGCACGGACGGGTTTCATTCGCGGAGTTTCCGGCGAGCTTCGCGCCCTACTTCTCGGACGTGATCGGCGTGATGTTCGTCCTGTGGATGCTACGCACGATCCTCTCGCTCGCCGTGATGACGAACCCGCAGGGAATGCTCATAGTGGTGGTCGCTCAGCTCTTCGTCTTCGTATTCTTGAACGCCGTTCCCGAGCTCATTTACCTCGGGCACTACTCCTCGATCGAGCTTCTCGGCGAGAGCTATCGGTTCATTTCCGAGAACTGGATCGAATGGTTTCCCCCAACTCTGGTTGCGGGGGCATTTCTTCTCTTCTTGATGCAGGCGCCGCTGGAGGGATTGGCGGAGATCCTGAAGGGGGCAGTCGTCGCCCTCTTCGTGTACTTCACGATGGTGCTGCGCGGGCTCCTCTTCGCCGAGCTTTCCGGCAGCACGCGGCGCAGCCGGGCGTACCAGCAGCGCTTCCGTTAGGGACGGCGTCGTCTACAACCTGAGATCGCGGCACGTTTTCGATTTCATCGGCCTTCTAGGCACGGCGTGTAGCTCAGTCTGGAGAGCCTGAATGGTCAAGGGGGCGCGAAAGGGAACCAAGAAGGCCCAACTCGGGCCCAAGAAGATCGGGAGATTTCGAACTAACGTGGCAAGTCGGCGAGGGGATACGTGAACCTCGACTCTTGCAGGCGGGTGACGAGCTCGTGCGGGTCGGTCATCGGCAGGTGGAAGACCAGCGGATAGTGCACGCTCACCAACCCAACCTGGGAAGGAACGAAGCGCCAAGCCGCAGCTTGGCGCTCGATGATCGTGACGAACCCGCGGTCCGCGAGCCCGAGAGGCGTGGAGCGCACGTACGCGACCGTGCCGTCGACAGCGAGTGTCATGTGCAGCGTCACCACGCCCTCGGCGGTGGAATCGGCCTCCAGCGCGGTGAGATAGCTCTGCTGCAGCTCGGTGAAATGCTGCTCGACGTCGTGCCGGACGGCCGCCTCCGATCGCTCTCCTTGGGCCGCTCCCGCGCCGACGATCCTGATGCCGATGTCATCGGCTGTGGCGACCTGGCCGATCCCCTGGCTGGTTGCTAGCTGCGGAGTGGCGGAAGGCGTTGGAGCCACCGCGGAGCTCCCGCTCGCGCGAGCGATACGCGTTGACGCCGACGGTGAGGAGCAACGCCACGACGAGCCCCGAGAGGGCCTTAAGCATGTTCGCGCGGCGAACCTCACGGCGTTTCTCGTCCCGGCGGCGCAGGATCGCGAACAGAGCTTCGTCGGAGCCGAGGGGGGGCTGGGCCTGCGTCGGATCAGCCTCTCGAGTGCGGGTCGCGCTAGACGCGGGCGCTGCGAGCGGCTCGTTCCCATGGCGCGCGCTAGACGCTGGCGCGGTCAGCGGCTCGTTCCCATGGCGCGTGCCGCATCCGGGACAGAACTGGTCTGTGGCGTAGGCCGCGGAGCCGCAGTTGGAGCAGCGCGGAAATGGCGGGGACGTATCATCGAATGAGGCCAGCGGATCGCCGCAGGCCGTGCAAAGTCGCTTGTCGTCCGGATAGTCGACCGCGCAGCGAACGCAGCGCATGCTCACGGCGGTCCCTTCCTGCCGAGCCCGAGCGCCGCCCGCGTCTCGGCGTCGATCTCGCCCGTCGCGGCGAGCCCATAGTCCGTTTGGAAGGCCTTCAGCGCAGCCTGCGTCTGCGGACCCAACCGGCCGTCGACCGGTCCGGGATCGTGGCCGAGCTCCTTCAGCCGACCCTGTACCTGCATCAGATCGCGGTTGGCGGGGCCCAGGGCGTCGGTGCTCTCGTCCCGCGGCTTGGTTTCGGCGGTAGCCACCACGAAGCGCGTGTCGCGAGTGTCGGCGAGCTTGGCGACGCGTATGCTACTGCGAACAACGTAGGCTCCGGGCTTGGCCTCGCGGGGCAGGTCGATCGATCCGCGCGCGCGCCATCGGCCCGGACGACGGCGCTCGGTATGGGGTGACGGGCCGGTGAGCTTCTTCCCGTCTCTCAGGATCTCCCACTGCTCGGAGACGTCGAGCTCCTTCTCCGGACTCAGCAACGCGTACTCGATCTCGAAGGAGATGGCTTTGCCGGGACTGGCTGTGACGGGCTCGACCGAGGCGCGTCGCAGCTTCAACACCGTCCCTTCCGACTCCTTGTAGCCGAGCGCCTTAGCTTCCTCCTCCGCCCCTTGCATCAGCTGCGCGTGGTACTCTGCTATCGCCACGCCCTCCCAGTTGGCCGCGGGGATGGCTCGATCGGCCTTGGCGCCGCCCGTCGGACGCGTGCTCGACCTGCCGCAGCCAAGCAGCAGAGCGACGACCACAACGAGAGCGGACAAAAGGCCGCCACGCGCGAAGCGCCAATCGGCCCGAGGCAATGGCTCGCCCGCGTCATGGATTCCGTTCGGAATCACCGGTTGAATGGCTCGATAGCTCTCGCTTTCCATGGAGGCTGGGCTCGCGGGAGTGAACGCGTAACGCATCACCAGCTCTCCATCAAAAGATCGTACGAAGGCTCCCTACCGGAAGGCAAGGGGGAACAGCTCGACGAGCGAAAGGCGCGGTTCTATGCCCCACAACGCACGGACTTCACGCGCGGTCCGTGCGGGTTTTATCGAACCGATGGCGGACGCGTGGAACGGACCCCCCAACAAAGAGCAATCAGGAGCAACCAACTCGGCCAACATACGAGGGGAGGTGCCCGTGGCTCGCCAGGGTTCGCAGAAGCAGTAGTATCGAGCACAAGCCCAGGGCCATCCTCGACCGGTAGACATCGTGAGCGAATCCGATTTCGTCGAGGCTGCCGACCGCCTTCACCTTCACCCACGGGGCCCGTGGAACCGGAAGATCGCCGAACGAAGCTGCTCCTAGAGTCGCGGCTGAGGTCGCGGAATCCTCTCTGAAACCGGGACAAAATCGCGATCGCGGAGCGCATTCCGATTGTCGCGGTCCACCTTGAAGGCTACTTAACGTTCTGATTTAAAGAAGGTTCTGACGGCCACGGGGCTGTAGCTCAGTTGGGAGAGCGCCTGAATGGCATTCGGCGGAAGGGCGCGACAGCGACCAAGAAGGCCCGACTGGATCCAAGAGAATCGCGGGTTTTTCGCTGACACTCTTGGGTCTGGTTGGGCCTTGTAGGCGGGAGTTCTCGGACAAAACTCGGACAGCGCTCCCTCCTGGAGGCGTTGCTGAGCCACGCACGCGCGGTCAGAGAACGGCCGCGGAGCAGAAGGGATTAGAGAAAGCAGCGATGGTTCCGCGGGGGGGCGGTTAGTCGGGGGCGAACAGGCCGGCCAGGTGTGCATCAACGCCCTCGCTCGTGCCGGGCGTGGCGACGACCGTCCCATCGGCGACGTGGTCGACGTGCGTGGTCTCGGTCCGGAAGTGGACATGGACTTCGGGGGGCAGGAAGCGTGTGAGCTGCGCGTACCAATGGCGGTCTTCGCGGCCACCCGAGCGCCGGTGGTAACGGAGCGGGAACGAGACCTCGAGATGGCGGCGCGCGCGTGTCAGCGCGACGTAGAATAGTCGACGTTCCTCTTCGATCTGTTCGTCGTCGCCCGTTGCCATGTCGGAAGGGAACATGCCGTCGGCAGCGTGGATCACGTGCACGACGTCCCATTCGCCACCCTTTGCAGAGTGCACGGTCGAGAGCACGAGGTAGTCCTCGTCGAGCAGCGGCGCTCCCGCGAGATCCGAGGTCGAGCTCGGCGGGTCGAGCGTCAGGTCGGTGACGAAGCGGTCGCGTGTCGGGAACCCGCCTGCGAGCTGCTCGAGCTGCTCGAGGTCACGGATTCGCGGCTCGCAGGGTCCCGAGCGCCGGCGCAGGATCGGCTCTAGCCACCTCCTCACGTGCCCGAGCTGGACGGCGGGCGGCGGAGGATCAGTGGCGGCGCACGTGCGCATGACCTCGCGGAGGGCGTCGAGTTCGCGCTGGGCGGCGAGCGGGACGTCGAAGGGATCGCCCTCAGCGAGGGTTCTCAACCCCCCGCCGTTCTCGACGTGCAGCGAGGTCATCAGACGCCGCGCGGTCGCCGGTCCAACGCCGTCGAGGAGCTGCAGCACGCGGAACCAGCTCACCTCGTCCCGAGGGTTTCCGCAGATTCGCAGCACCGAGAGCGCGTCCTTCACGTGCGCGCACTCGAGGAACTTCAGCCCGCCATACTTCACAAACGGGATGTTGCGACGCGCGAGCTCGACCTCGAGCACGTCGGAGTGGTGCGCTGCGCGGAACAGCACCGCTTGTTCCTTGAGCTCGGTGCCGCTCTCGCGGCGCTGAAGCACCGAACGGCACACGGCATCCGCCTGGTCGGCGTCGTCAAGGCACGTGTGCAAGAGCGGCTTCGCTCCGTCGACGCGGTCGGTCCACAGCGTCTTCTCGTGCCGCTGCGGGCTGAGCGCGATCACCGCGTTCGAGACGTCGAGGATCGGCTGGCCCGAGCGGTAATTGCGCTCGAGCCGCACGATCGTCGTGCCGGGGAACCGCTCGGGGAACTCGAGGATGTTGCGCACGGTTGCGGCGCGGAACCCGTAGATTGCCTGAGCGTCGTCGCCGACGACCATGAGCCCCGCGCCGTCCGGCTTCATCGCCGCCAGAATATCGGCGCCGCGTGATGAACGGGAGGCTATGCAGCGTCCTTGAAGTCTCCGATCTGCGCATCGAACGCACGCTTGAAGGCGGGCCGCGCGGTGCAGCGTTCGACGTAGGCGGCGAGGCGCTGGTCGCTCGTGACGATGTCGGTGTGCTTCAGGATTCGCAGCACGGTCGTCATCATCAGATCGCCGGCCGTGAAGCGGTCGCCATCGAGATAGGGCTTGTCGCCGAGCGATTTGGAGAGGGCGGACAGGCGCCTCTGCACGAACTCCACGGCCCCCGGGCGGCGCAGCTTCGCCCATTCCTCGTTCGCGTAGAAGAGATCGATCAGCGCGACGTTCATGACGAAGGGCTCGATGGAGTTGAGCGCCGCGATCAGCCATTGCGTCGCGCGTGCGCGTGCGCCTGCGTCCTTCGGCAGGAGCGTCTCGCTCCGCTCGCCGATGTGGAGCACGATGGCCCCGGATTCGAAGAGGACGAAGCCGTCTTCCTCGAAGATCGGCACCTGCCCGAAGGGCTGCAGCGCGCGATAGTCCGGTTTGTCCTGATCGCCCTGCTCGAGGAGGCGCGTCTTGTAGGGCAGGCCGGCTTCCTCCAGCGCCCAGCGCACGCGCAGATCGCGCACCTGGCCCCGGGCGAAGTCTGGAACCCATTTGAAAGCGGAGATCGTGATCATGGGATGTGCTCCTTTGCGAGTTTCGTGCAGTTGATCATCGGGGTTCTTTTACTTGCCGTGAAGCGCGAAGGTCGCGCCCTGCGGATCCAAGCACTGCGTGACGCGGTCGCCGCCCGGCACCTCCATCGGACCGTTCAGCACTTCCGCCGCCCTTCTTCGCGCGCGAAGCGCCCCAGGTCGGCGACGTAGACGTAGTAGAGCCAGTGCGGCGGCGCGCTCATCTTCGTTCGCCTGATCCGGGAGGGTCATCAGCCCGCCGATACCGGTGCCTCCGGCGGTCCAGATCGTGTAGTTGTCGTCGAACGCCTGCGTGCCCCATCCGACCACGTCTTTGTAAAGCCGAGCGCGCCCTTCACGTCGGTCGTCTCGAGCTCGTACCAGACGAAGTTTCCCTGCGAATCGCTTATGGTTCTTCTCCTTCCTCGATCCATTGACGAACGGCCGCTCCTCGATTCGACATCGTCACGGAAAAAATCGACTGCGACTCCCGGAGAGGCGCCGGCGAGGCGGTCTCTGGGAGCCCGCCGGCGCCAAGGCGGGGAAGGGTCCCACCGGGACTCATGGAATCAGTGCCTCTCTCGCCGGCTGAAGCGAGCTCGGAATCGTGCTGCCTGTACCGCCGACGCCGTTGGAGGCGTACGTCGAGTCCTCGGACGCCGGGATCTGCCTTTCCTCAGCGGAATGCTGCCGGTCGTGAACGGACGCTCGCCGTTGCAGGCCGCCTCCCGCGAGACCCTCGTTGGAATCAGCGGTATGAGAAGATCGGCTTGCTGGCGGCGGCTCCCCGGGCGCGGACGGCGCCGGCGTGATTCGGTTCGGAGCACCGCTCGCGGGAACGGTGTCCGAGTACACCATCGAGGGTGTCGTGTCGTGTCCAGTCGTCAGGGCCGACGCTGTGTCCGCGACGGGGCTCGTCCAGTACGCGAACGAGGTCGCGGGATATGTACTGCCGTCCGGATTGTACGTCTTGTATGAGTTCGAGACCGGCTGTCCGTGCCGGTCGCCGTAGAGGCCGGTATAGATCGTGAGGCTGTCGTCTGCCGTGTGCGCGATCAGCGGCGTGTGCGAGCAAGAGACCCCGGCTATGTCACTGGGCCGCGAGCCCATCGAAGTTGTATGGGGCAGTGTCCGATAAGGATACCTCAACACGGCGCTTGAAGCGGCTATCCTCCTGGCTGACAACGCCTGTCGTCGTAAGCTCTGTATGTGTTTACTCCCTCATAGGACATCACCTCCTTCCTGCGGTGTGCCAGGGGCAGCCGACGCAACACCTCTTGAGCTAGAGGGCCAATGAAGGGGCGGCGCATGCACTCAGTCATTCCCTTCGTGCAGTGCAGTAGCGCACACCCCACTCTGCTCTCTTACCATGGGGCGTCAATGGACAGGTTTGAGGAACAGATTGACGGCACGCTTGCCGATTTTTCGACCATAATCGGTCCCTTCCTCGACCGACTTGCGGAAGTGAAACCCGATGAGGATGCGCGAATGGGCATTCTCGACCGCCGCCTGGGAGAAGCTGGTATAAGAGCGAATCACCGGTGACGGATCGCTGCAGGTGCTACCCGCAGGCAGCGACATGCTACAGTCCCTGGAAGCTCATCCCGTCGGTGCCGAAGAATCTGCTTCAGCACTTCCGCACCCGCCCCACCTTCAATTGAGTGACCCGAGGCGTAGTCCTGGTCCGCAGGCGTGGGGCGAAACGGTGTCCACCTCGGGTCGCCGATGGTATCTGGATTGCCGTCCGTGTCCCCTGTCTGAACGCGGTGACCGGTCGCCAGTAGTCGTAGTGGTTCTTGGAATCGACCATGGCGATGTAGCCGTCCGCAAGCGCCACATTGAGCAGCCCGAATAGCCGGGCGTTCTCCCAGAGATCGAGTCCCTGGTCAGCGGAAACGGTTCTCGCAATCCGGTTCCACTTCAGCGGCGAGCTTTCCCACCAGTAGAGGGCGATTTCGGTCTGGTCGGCAGTGCGTGCGCTGGGAGTGGTGACGTCATCGCCGCCGAGAGATTTCACTTCGTTGAAGTCAGCCGTGTACTTCTTCTTGTCCACCGCGTAGGGCGGCCCCGGGCGGAACTGTGAGCTGTCCTTCAGAACGAAGGGGGTGACATTTTCCCACACCTCAAACACGATGAACCGGGTACCCGGTGTGCATTGGTACTCGCCAGGATTGGTATCCTGCGGGCAGCTGAAATTAAGAAATGGCCCAACTGCGCCGTCCGCGGCTCTCAGGGCGAGGATCGCGGCCGCAGCGGCCTGTCCCACGGCGATACCCTGCACCTTGGCCTGATCGTCGGGGATGGCGGCGAGGGCCGCGGTATAGTCGGCTTCGACGCTTGCAACGCCTGCATCGATGCAAGACTGGGGGACGAGCTCAAGAGGGAGTTGACCGATGAGCGGGACCAGGACATCTCGTGCCGCCGCAGCCACTGCAGCATCCGGAGAAGCGCCTGGGTCCGCCTGCGTGTCGAAAGTGTACGGACGAGACTGACGGTCGATCGCATTGAGCGCATCGTGGATGGCTACGTGCGTCATGGCGTAGATACCGCGATTCGTGGAGTGGGTCACCGTCGGGAGATATACAGGCGGCGATGGCGGCCTCGCCAGCGTTCGCATTCCAATCCGTAACCGCATCTGCACGGGCAAGCGGCGACCAGCTACAGAAGAGGAACACCACAATGAAAATTCCGATACCATGCGTCTTCATAGGACCTCCTGTTTCCTTGTTGCGTTGACCCTTTGGTATTCGATTCCCCCGAGGAGCCTCATTCGGAGGACCGTCGCCCCCTGTGCTCCGGGATCTCTCTATTTGGTTTATCGACAGCGCCCATGGGCTTGTGCAGCGATAGAACCGCCTCGATGGGTGCCAGGAACACCGCGTAGCCGTTTCTACGGGAAAAAACTTCACTTCCGGATTGCTTTGTTCTTTGTTGGCCTCGAATGAGAGCGACAGGCTGGCGTAAGTCGCGTGGAGCGATGGTGCCTCTTCATTGGCAACTCGTCCCCATGAGCTGACGCGGTGCACGTAATAGCAAGAGAATGGCAACTGCTGAACCGCTCCGTAGCGGCACGTGCATTATGGACAACCGTGGTAGGCTCATCCCACCGCGCGGGAATCGCTTGGACCTGGGCTCGTTACTTTGACTTCGCGAATACCGCTCGTCCGATCAGCTCCAATCACGCATCGCAGCCTTCCGGTTAGTAGCAGACGCCATCACGACGATTACGGTGGAGGATAGCTGGGACAAGCGGCCGAGTTGACGTAAAGCCTCAATATCCGACGCTGCCCAAACACGAGACGCGCCGTTTCTACAGGGTTACTGTTCATTTCTTTCTCCTTGTGAATATTTGGAGTTGCCCGGGATGCAACGGCCTGTTTCTCACCGCTTCGGCCTGGAGTTGGAATCGCGCGCCCACAAACCATCCTCTCAACATTCCAGGCGCGCTGCCCATCGCGACCTCTCTATTGTTCGAGGCCGTGCTGACTGTCGACAGCAGAAGGGACTTCGCCGGCCTCTCCAGGCGCATGGCCGGATGAGGGCCATTGCGCAAAGGTCGAATAGGGAAATGAAGCGGAATCTAGTGGGGGTCGGTGGGGGCGTTTCCGGAAGCTCGACGCCCAGGTGAAGGGAGCAGCTTCGGGGGCAGCGGATGCTGGTCGCGGCATATCAGCAGAGCGGATCGGGTGGTCGCCGAAAGCGCATCGACCGATGTTGACCCGACTACCTCGCCTGGGTTCCGCCTAGATGCCTTCTCGCGCTTCGAGAAGTCCTTGAACTCGTCGTTCGGCAAGGCCCACAGAACAGGAACGGCAGTATCATCGTCAACGCCATCCCAGAAGTTCGGTGTGACTTCGTAGGCAGAGCCCTGGATTGCAGCGATCCCTAGCGCAAGGGCGAAGCCTATATTGTTGAGGAAGGCCGCGAGGCGGGCTCCCCAACCACTAGTTGATCGCCGACGAGTAAGTACGGTCTCTACCATGTTCTCCTCAGCACTAGAGAAAGCGCGAGTAGCTTTACGCGTTCGGCCCGACGCCTGTCAAACAAAAAGGGCTCAGTCGGTCGCCGGGAAACTCTCTAATCTGGGTGGAGCCTCACGGACGGTTACCAGCTTACGGAGCCAGCGATTTCTCGAGCGTATGAGTCGCCTTCTGGTCTTCCGCGCGGCGTATTTTCGGATCGA
>CAVQIG010000020.1:0-109400 GCA_963712515.1 uncultured delta proteobacterium | reverse complement strand
ACCCCGATGGATTTGAGCCTCAAGGACAAGGTTGCCGTCGTCACCGGAGCCAGTAAGGGCATTGGCTTGGCTGTCATCAAAGCTCTAGCCCGGGAAGGTGCCCGTGTCGTTGCCGGCAGCCGCACCACGCCCACCGAACTCGCCGCCGTCCGCGATGCCTACGACGTAACCGTCGTCACGGTTGATCTAGGTACAGCTGACGGTCCCGGCTCGCTGATCCACGCCGCCATCGAACGTCACGGCAAGATCGACGTACTCGTCAACAACCTCGGCGCAGCCAGTCCTCGGACCGGCTTTCTGGAAATCGAGGACGCCGAGTGGCAGCGAGTGTTCGAGCTCACGTTCTTCAGCGCCGTCCGCACGAGCCGCGCGGCGCTTCCGTACCTGCTAGCGGCCGGCGGCGGCGCAATCGTCAACATCAGTTCGATCAACTCTCGGCTGCCCTTCCCGATGGTGGTGGACTACTCCGCGGCCAAAGCGGCGCTGACCAACCTCACCAAGGCGTTGTCGGAGGAATTCGCCCCGCGGGGCGTGCGCGTGAATGCGGTAGCCCCGGCCCCGTCCGGACCCCGTTCTGGACCGACCCAGGCGGTTTCGCCGATATTGTCGCCACCGGCGCAGGCACCACTGCCCAAGTTGCGTTGGATGAGGTTGTGCCGCGAAACATGGGCATCTCGACGGGGCGGGTCACAGAGCCCAACGAGGTCGCCGAGCTCACCGTCTTTCTCGCATCGCCTCGCGCAGCCAACATCACTGGCGCAGAGTTCGTTATCGACGGCGGGCAAATCAAGACCACGTGAATCGAGAGGGCGGCGATCAGGTCCGTACTGCTCTGCTCGACGTCGCAAATAAGCAGGCGGCCCATGCAGTCGTGCAGGCGGTAGCGGCCTCGGTGGACACCTCAAAACCGGCCAATGGTGGACGGGTCAAAACCGGCCATCGGAGAGCGGCCGGGACGAGTGTTCATGGCTCGGGAGACCGCTGCGTGTCAATGACGACGGTCTTCTCTCGCGTTTCCTCTGTGGTCCTGGTCTTTTGAAATCGTCCCCCGTCTTGGGGGGAGCCCGAGGGGGGTGAGGAGTGGATCGGGCTGGGCGGGGTCACCCCCCGTCGGCGTCTTTGAAGTTGCTTCCGAGCGAAAGCGTTGATTTCCGGTACGACCTGCAGGTCGTCCTGATTGCGGTGCGGGGCTCAGGCGGGCTCCTGGAGCGATTTTTCTTCGTCGGAGTGGTGACGCAGCCGCCAGCTGCGTGGTCCGCAGCGAAGCACGTGGCCGTGCTCGAGGAGGCGATCGAGCATGGCGGCGACCGCGGGCGTATCGCCGAGCAGCTTGCCCCAGTCCTCGACGGGACGATTGGAAGTCATCAGCGTGCTGGCCCGCTCGTGACGACGCATGACGACCTCGAGGAGATCCTCGGCGGCGGTGGCGGGGAGCTTGCGCATGCCGAGATCGTCGATGATGAGCAGCGGCACGGACTGGAGTTCGGCCATCTTCTCCTTGCGCGAGCCGTCGATGGTGGCGTCGGCGAGCTCTTCGAGCAGCGACGTGAGTCTCGCGGTACAGGACGCGGTGACCCTGGCGGATGGCGGCCAAGCCGATGGCCTGCGCGAGATGACTCTTTCCGGTGCCGGGCGGACCGAGAAAGAGAGCGTCCTCGCGCCGATCGATGAATTGGGCGGTGGCGAGCTCGAAGACGAGGCGGCGATTCATCTTCTTGTTGAAATCGAAGTCGAAGGAATCGAGGGTCTTGTCTGGCATCGCGAAATTGAGCCTGCTTGATGCGGCGCTGGAGCAGCCGATCGCTACGGATGGTGAGCTCGTCGGAGACGAGCGTGGAGAGGAAATCGATCGGAGCCATCTGGGCGCTCTGCGCTTCGAGGATGCGGGGCTCGAGGGCCTGGGCCATGCCGCCGAGGCGTAGCTGGCGCAGCGACCGTTGGAGCTCGACGAGATTCATCCTTCCTCCTTGGTGAGATTGTTGATGACGTTTCGGTAGTGGGTGAGCTCGCGGATGAGCGGATCGATCTGGCGCAGCGAGAGCTGCACGGGCGGATGCCGCTCGAGGTAGCGGCGCACGAAGCGGTAGGTGGGCACGGAGAGCTCGAGCGCCGCGGCGCAGGCGTCCTCGACCGCGGGAGCCCCGTACTTGCGGGCGAGCGAGAGCACGCCGAGGATGCGCCGCACGCCGTATTCCTTCTCCGGATCGTAGATCTCCTTGGCCAGCCGGCCGATGTGCTTCCCGGCTCGCTCGGCAGCGAAGGAGCAGATCCTGCGTGCCGCGTGGCATCCGTGGCGGCCGATCTTCGGAGGTTGGTTCGGTAATTCCCCGCCCGGTGCCGCAGGTGCTCGCGCAGTAGCATCCCCCGTTGCAGGTCGAGGATCCGCACCTGGAAGTCGTCCCACTGGACCCAGACCACTTGCATGTGTCCGGGCGGGACGGAGTAGTAGGCGCTGGCCACCTCGACGTGCCCGTCGAGGTGCACGGTGCGGTTGCCGTACTCGTAGAAACGGAAGGGCTCGACCGGGAGCGGCTGAAGGAAGGGCTTCTCCTCGGCAAACATCGCTGCGACCTGGCGCTTGGTGGTGCCGTGGATGCGCGTGTCAGCCCAATTGGTCTCCCACCGATCGAGATACGCCTGAGCCTCTTGCAGGCTCTCGAAGCGCAGTCCCTTCAGCGGCGTCTTCTGTGCGTGACCGACACTCGATTCGACTTTCCCCTTTCGATCTGGATCTCGCACCCGGCACGGCAAGGCCACCACGCCGTAGTGCGCGAGGCAGTCGCGGTAGAGAGGATTGAGCGCGGGGTCGTAGATGTCGGGCTTGAGGACGCCTTCGCGCAGATTGTCGAGGATCATGACCTTGATGCATCCGCCCAGTCTGCGGAATGCCTTCTCGTGGAGCTCCGCCCAGACGCGGGTGCTGGAGTGGAAGAGCAGGAGCCGCACGGACTTGCGGCTGTAGCCGAGGGTCAGCACGAAGAGCCGCGTGCGCCGGTAGTGACCTCCCGGCGCCGGGCGCACCATCGGCCCTTCACCGTAGTCGACCTGGGCTTCCTCTCCTGGCTCGGTGAGGATGATGCCACAGGCTTCGGGTGTCTTCTCGCCGGCGAGCTTGCGCACGTAGCGCTTGACGCTCGCGTAGCCGGCGCTGAAGCCGTGGTCGTCGACCAGGTCCTGGTAGATGGCCGTGGCGTTGCGCCCCCGCGAAAGCCCCAGCTCGATCAGCTCCCGGAACGACTCGCAGGCGCTGGCCTGGGGGCTGCGCGTCGGCCCGGGCGGCCACCGCCGAGTCGGTGGCACTTCCGGCGCCGCGTTTCCCGCCGCCAGAGTCGGTGGACACCGGCGACATCGTAATGGCCGGTTTTGATTCCGGCCGCGACGGCCGCCCCCGGCCGCGGATCGCGATCCCGGCCGCACGCAAATACGCCTGCGCCGTCTCGCGGCGTACCCCGATGGCCGTCTGGATCCGCCTCAGCGGCCAGCCCAGCCGCCCCAGCGCCAGTACTTGCTGCCTTCTCTCTTCGCTCAAGACGTTGCTCATCCGGCCCCGGGGTTCATCTCCCCAGGGCTGCGTCAACGTCCCGAGCCGCTTACCTCTTGTTGGCCGGTTTTCAGACGTCCACTAATGGCCGGTTTTGGGTGTCCACCGAGGGCGGATGCTTTCGGGCGCTTCGATGTCGTCGTGAACAGCGCGAGCTACGAGCTATCGAGGGGTGGCGATAGGCTTCTTTCCTCAAGGCATGACGACTCCCGGAATCAAGACGGCGTGAAATTTCGGCTGTCACACCCCTCGATCCGGGGTGTCTAATGGTATGTGGACGATGTATCGAACCGGCGCGTAACGGATCGAAGGATGAGTTCCCCGAATCCTCTTACTGACGGCGCTCCGGCCGACGCGGAGGATCGAATGCTCGTGGACCGCGCCCGCTCCGGCGAGCGCGTAGCGCTCGAGGAGCTCGTTCGGCGTCATCAAGCATGGATCTACAACATCGCGATCCGCATGCTCCATCACCCGCAGGACGCCGAGGACGCCACTCAAGAGATCCTGCATCAAGGCGGTGACCCGGCTATCGTCGTTCGAGGACCGTAGCAGCTTCCGTACCTGGCTCTATCGGATCGTCGTCAACCACGTGCTCAACGTGAAGCGTGGCCGCATCGGACGGCGAACGCGGTGGACTTCACGTGCTACGGCGCACGGCGCTCGACCGCACACCCGATCTAGACCTCGCCCGACCCGAGGAGCGGTGCCGGCTGCCGATGCGCACTCTTGGTGGACGAGGCGATGGATCACCTGCACGTCGGGGATGCTGCTCTGCCTCGACCGTGAGCAGCGCCTCATCTACATCCTCGGCGAGATCCTCGGCGTGAGCGACACGCGTCGGCGCCGAGCTGCTCGAGATCAGCCGCGACAACTTCCGGCAACGCCTGGCCCGCGCCCGCCGCGACCTCCACAGCTTCATGAACGACAAGTGCGGACTCGTGAACCGGGCGAACCCGTGCCGGTGCGCGAAGAAGACGCGGGGCTTCATGCAGGCCGGCTACGTCGACCCGAACAACCTCCTGTTCGCGCGTCACCACGTACTGCAGGTACGTCAGGTCGCGCCGAGGGCACTCGCAACCATCAGGACTCTCGACGAAAGATGCGCCAGCGTCTACAGAGCGCACCCTTTCCACCAGCCGCCAGACTTCGTCCCGATGCTGCGACGGCTGCTTGAGAACCCCGACTTCAAAGGCAGCACCGACCTCACCTGACGAATGCAATCAAGCGGATCGTCTCGAAGACATTTCAAAGGAACCACCATGCCGATTCAATTGCCAAAGCCCGTAGCCGGTTACGTATCTTCGGGAAATACGTCTGACAGCGAAGCCTTGGCAGCGTGCTTCGCCTCCGATGCGGTCGTGCGCGATGAAGGACGCACGTTCAATGGTTTGGAGGCCCTCAAGGCGTGGCACGCCGAAGCGAGGAGAAAGTATCACCATACCGTGGAGCCGCTCGACGTCGTCGAGCGCGACGGGAAGACGATCCTGACCGCGAAGGTCTCGGGGGACTTCCCGAACAGCCCGGTCAACCTGGAGCACGTCTTCGAGCTCGTGGACGACAAGATTAAATCGCTGGAGATCCGCTGATGAGCAGCGCACGCGAGCTCGAAGGTCGCCGCGCGCTCGTCACCGGGGCGAGCAAGGGCATCGGAAGAGCGGTAGCGTCGGAGCTGCGCGCCGCCGGGGCTACTGTGCTGACGACCGCTCGTTCGTGGCCGAGCGATCCGTCTTCGGACGAACTGTTCGTAGCCGCGGACATCACCACGGTCGAGGGCTGCGCGGCTATCGCCAACGCCGTTCGGGACCGGCTCGGCGGAGTCGACATCATCGTCCACGTCGTCGGCGGCTCCACCGCTCCCGCAGGCGGCTTCGCGGTCCTCAACGACGACGAGTGGCATCGCGCTCTCCACCTGAACCTCTTTCCCGCCGTACGGTTGGATCGGGCGCTGTTGCCCTCGATGATCGAACAGGGCTCCGGGGTGATCGTCCACATCACTTCCATCCAGCGTCAGCTACCGCTACCCGAAGCGACCCTCGCGTACGCCGCCGCCAAGGCCGCGCTCGCGAACTACAGCAAGGGCTTGTCGAAGGAGGTGAGCCCGAAGGGCGTTCGCGTCGTCCGGGTCTCCCCCGGCTGGGTCGAGACGGAGGCGGCAGTGGGGCTGGTGAACGAGCTCGCGGCGAAATCGGGGACGGACTACGAGGGCGCGCGCCGGTCCCTCATGGACTCGCTCGGCGGCATCCCGATCGGGCGCCCGGCGAAGCCGAAGGAGGTCGCGGACCTCATCGTGTTCCTCGCCTCCCCGCGCGCCGCCTCCATCACCGGAACGGAATACGTCATCGACGGCGGAACGATTCCGACCGCTTGAGGTCGACGGTCTGAGGGATTCAACATGGCACAGCGCATCTGGCTCACCGGCGTCGCTTGGAGAGCAAGAGCTCCTCAATAAGTCGAAGGTCTCGCAAACCTGCGTCGGATGCGGTTTCCAGAAAAGTGGAGTAGAAGGCCACTAACGATTACGACAAAGTTTGAACCATGTGGTTCAACTATGTCCTCTAAGTATATGAAATCGCAGGGGAAATTAATGGAGCAGAAGGGATTCGAACCCTCGACCCCCACGTTGCGAACGTGGTGCTCTCCCAGCTGAGCTACTGCCCCGTATCGGGAACCGACTGGCGGTCCACGTGCCGGAACGCCGAAGCGACCCTCCTAGCAGCCGGTCTCAGCGGCTTCAAGGAGGTCGAAGCGTCCGCCCCGGCTCAGGCGCCCAGCTTCTTTTCTTGAGCCTCCTGCGCGGCTTTGCAGTCGATGCAGAGCGTGGTGACCGGGCGCGCCTTCAAGCGCTCGACGCCGATCTCTTCCTCGCACTCCTCGCAGAGGCCGTAGCTGCCGTCCTCGATCCGCTTGAGCGCCTCGTCGATCTTCGTGATCAGCTTCCGCTCGCGATCGCGGATCCGCAGCATGAAGTTCCGATTGAACTCGAGCGAGGCGCGATCGGTCGGGTCCGGAAAGTTCTCCTTGTCGTCCGACATTCCGTCGACCGAACGTCCCGGCTTCCCGCAACAGCTCGACACGGCGCTCGTTCAAGAGTTCCTTGAAGAACTTGAGGTCACGCTTGTTCATGTGCACCTGCGTTTAACCCGAAAGGTTATCACCGCGCGCCCTTGCGAGTAAAGATCCACGTGCGCACAATCCACGCATGAAGGTCGCGTACTTCGATGCGTTCTCGGGTCTGTCGGGCGACATGACGGTCGGAGCGCTGCTCGATTGCGGGCTCGACGTCGCCGTGCTCGAGCGGGAGCTCGCCAGCCTCCGGATCGGCGGTTTCCGCGTCCGGCGAGAGACGCGAGAGCGGAGCGGAATCCAGGCGACGAAGTTCGTGGTCGAAATCGACGACCCCTCTCATCACGCACGCTTCGCGTGACGAGCATGGCCATCGAGCATTTCGCGACATTCGGGAACGGATCCGTCAGAGCGAACTTGCACCGCGCGTCTGCGAGCTCGCGCTGCAGGTGTTCGTGCGTCTCGCCGAGGCGGAGGCTAAAGTTCACGGCGTCGAGCCGGACGATGTGACCTTCCACGAAGTCGGCGCGATCGATTCGATCGTCGACATCGTCGGCGCGGCTTGGGCGATCGACGCGCTCGGAATCGAGGAGCTCGTCGTCTCTCCGCTGCCGCTCGGCAGCGGGATGGTGCGAAGCGCGCACGGCCCGCTCCCGGTTCCCGGACCGGCGACCGCCGAGCTGCTGCGCGGCTTTGCGGTGCGGATCGGCGACGGGCAGGGGGAGCTCGTCACTCCCGACCGGTGCGGCGATCGTCGCGGCTCTTGCCCGTCCGGGGAACCTGCCGGAAACACTGCGCGTCGAGCGCGTCGGCTATGGCGCTGGAGATCGTGAGCTCCCCGACCGGCCGAACTTGTTGCGCGTGCTCATCGGCGAGCGCGGCGCCGCCATCGGCGTCGATTCGCTGCTGGTGCTCGAGACGAACCTCGACGATTTCAACCCGGAGCTCTACGGTCACGTCATGGACCGACTCTTCGCCGAAGGAGCGCGCGACGTGTTCTTCACGCCGATCCACATGAAGAAGAACCGGCCGGCCATGCTGCTCTCGGTCCTCGCCGACCCCGAGCGTAGGGAACGGCTCGTCGCCACGCTCTTCAGCGAAACCTCGACGCTCGGCGTACGCGTCTCCCCGGTCGAGCGCCTGCGCATCGAGCGCGAGAGCCGCGAGGTCGAAACGCGCTTCGGGCGGGTCCGGGTGAAGCTCGGCCGTGATCCCGGCGGGCACGTCAACGTGTCGCCGGAATACGAAGACTGCAGGCGAGTAGCCATGGCAAGCGGAGTGCCGCTGAAGATCGTCTATCAAGAGGCGACTGCAGCCGCGCTCAGCGTGCTGCGAGCGGCGCCGGCAGTTCGCCGACCTCGCGCCCGCGCTCGCGTGAAAGCGCGTCGGCTGCGTCGATGAAGCGGAGGTCGCCGAGGCGCGGCACGTCGGTGAGCCGGGTGAGCGTCGAAACCGCAATCGCCGCCGGCGAGCCATCCGAAGACGAAAAGTACATGGGACTTTCGACGCGGACCGCCCGCTTCGACAGGCGCGGCGGCATCGCCTCGATCGCCGAGACGGCTCGACGAATGGCATACGGGCGGCGCCCGAGATGGGTAAGCTGTGCTATACGACTCCCGAAACGTGGCCCGCGAAAGAACGCTCTTCTCTTGTCAGAACTGCGGCTACCAGACGCCGAAGTGGCTCGGCCGCTGTCCCGACTGCGGGCAGTGGGAGAGCCTCGTCGAAGAGAAGGTCGCTCCCGCCGCGAAAGCAGGTCGCCGCGCCGCCGCGTCCGGAGGTCGTCCGACGCCGCTCTCGGAGATCGTGGCGGACGGCGAGGAACGACGCACGACCGGCATCGGCGAGCTCGATCGCGTGCTCGGCGGCGGAATGGTCGCGGGCTCCGCGATTCTCATCGGCGGTGACCCGGGGATCGGCAAGTCGACGCTGCTGCTGCAGGCCACGGCCGCGCTCGCCGCATCGGGCGTGAAGACGCTCTACGTATCCGGCGAGGAGTCCGCACAGCAGATCCGCATGCGAGCCGAGCGGCTCGGGCTCGGCGAGCTCCGCGGCGTGGGTCTTCTGCGAGACCTCGCTCGAGCGCATCCTCGAAACCGCGCAGAGCGCCCAGCCGCAGGTGATCGCCGTCGACTCGATCCAGACGGTGACCAGCGCGGAGCTCGCAGCTGCGGCCGGCTCGATCGGCCAGGTGAGGGAGTCGGCGGCGCGCCTGGTCGCGTTCAGCAAGCAGAGCGGCGCCGCCTGCTTCCTCGTCGGACACGTGACCAAGGAAGGCTACCTCGCGGGACCGCGGGTGCTCGAGCACATGGTCGATACGGTTCTCTATTTCGAGGGTGACCGCGGCCACGCGTTCCGCGTGCTCCGCGCCGTCAAGAACCGCTTCGGCTCGACCAACGAGATCGGGGTGTTCGAGATGAAGGACAGCGGGCTCGCGCCGGTCGTCAATCCCTCCGAGGTGTTTCTTTCCGAGCGTCCGGTGGGTGTCGCTGGGTCGGTGGTGATCGCTGCGATCGAGGGCACGCGGCCGATTCTCGTCGAGCTCCAGGCACTGGTCACGCCGAGCGCGTTCGGCACTCCGCGCCGGACGACGCTCGGCATCGACTCGAACCGGCTCGCGCTGCTCGTCGCGGTGCTGGAGAAGAAAGTCGGGCTTCATCTGACCGGCCAGGACATCTTCCTGAACGTCGCCGGCGGCTTCTCGATCGACGAGCCGGCAGCGGATCTGGGCGCGATCGTCGCGGTCGCGTCGAGCTTTCTCGATCGGCCGATCGACCCGACGACGCTCGTGATCGGCGAGGTCGGTCTCGCCGGCGAGGTGCGCGCGATCCATCAGGCGGAGCTCCGTGTGCGCGAGGCGCGGAAGATGGGATTTCGCCGCTGTATCCTGCCGGCGGCGAGCGAGCGGCGAATCGGCGGGGCCGCCGGCTGCGAGCTTGTCGGCGTCGATTCGCTGGATGCGGTATGGAGGGTGCTGTTCTAAAGGGAGCGGGCGCGATGGAGACCGCAGCCGTCAACGGCGTGAAGCTCGAATACGAAGCGCAGGGAAGCGGTGAACCGGTGCTATTGATCCACGGCGCATCGGTCGCGGAGACTTTCGTGCCGATTCTGAAGGAACCGGCACTCGCCCGCTATCGGCTCGTCCGCTATCACCGTCGCGGCTACGCGGGGAGCGGGCACCCGAGGCGTGTGACGAACTTCTACGAGCAGGCGGGCGACGCCGCGGCGCTGCTCGGCCATCTCGGCGTCTCGAAGGCGCACCTGGTCGGACACTCGTACGGCGGCCTCATCGCGCTTCGCCTCGCGCTCGATTCGCCGGCGCTCGTCGCCACGCTCTCCCTTCTCGAGCCGCCGATGCTCGCCACGCCGCTCGGAGCGCGCTTCGCGGAGGGGCCGCTCGGTCCCGTCCTCGCGGCGTACCGGAGCGGAGACAAGCGGAAGTCTACGGAGCTCTTCCGCGACGCGGTCGGCGGCCCGACCGCGGCTCGCGCGCTCGACGAACGCATCGGCGCCGGCGCGCGCGATCAGGCGGCGCGTGACGCGGACACGCTCTTCGGCACGGAATTCCCCGAGCTCGAGAAAGGCCTCTTCACCGAAGCCGACGCGCCGCGCGTCGAGCCGCCGGCGCTCTCGCTCGTCGGCGAGAAGAGCGATCCGTTCTTCCGTGAGAGCCACGCCATGCTGCTGAAGTGGCTGCCGCGCGTCGAAGGCCTGGAGATTCCGCGCGCCGCCCATTTTCTGCAGGTCGAAGAGCCGCGGGCGGTTGCCGAAGCGATCGGCCGATTCGTGGCGAAGCATCCACTGCGATGAAGGAGCGGATCCTGGTTTCCTGGAGCGGCGGCAAAGACAGCGCGCTGGCGCTCCACGAGATCCGGCGCTCGGGGGCCTACGAGGTGGCCGCGCTCCTCACCACGATCACCGAAGGAACGGAGTGCGTGGGCATGCACCGCGTGCGCCGCGAGCTGATCGCGCGGCAAGCCGAGGCGCTCGGCGTGCCGCTCTGCGAGATCCGCATCCCGCCCTTTCCCTCGAACGAGGTCTACGAGGCGCGCATGCAGAGCGCGCTGGAGGAATATCGCGCGCAAGGGGTACGGACGGTCGGCTTCGGTGATCTCTTTCTTGCGGACATCCGTGACTATCGCGAGACGAGCCTCGGCCGTCTCGGCATGCACGGCCTCTATCCGATCTGGCAGCGCAACACCGCGACGCTCGCCCGCGAGTTCGTCGATCTCGGTTTTCGTGCCGTGCTCGTGTGCGTCGACCTGCGCGCGCTCGATCGCTCGTTTTGCGGACGGGCTCTCGATCATTCGCTGCTCGACGAGCTGCCGACGACGGTCGATCCGTGTGGCGAGAACGGCGAGTTCCATACGTTCGTCTTCGACGGGCCGGGGTTCGCCTCGGCGGTCGCGTTCACGCCGGGCGCGGTTCGCGAAGAATCGCCCTTCGCGTTCTGCGACCTCCTGCCTGGGTGAGAACCTAAGTGCTCACTTTCGGAAATACGGCGACGTATTCCTCGGTCCTCGTTGCCGCCTGCTGCGTTGCTCCTCCTCGCGATACCGCAAGAGTATCGCTCGTCGTCGCGCCTTGCAGGCGACCACGATGACCTTCGGCCTACGTCACCGTATTTCCGAAAGGGAGCACTAGGTCGCGCATGTCCCGGATCGTCTCGCTCATCGCCAGCTCGACCGAGATCGTCTGTGCGCTCGGGTTCGGCGAGCAGCTCGTCGGCCGTTCCCACGAGTGCGACTACCCAGAGTGGGTTCGCGGGCTGCCCGTCTGCACGGCGCCGAAGTTTGCGGTCGACGGCACGAGTTACGAGATCGATCAACGGGTGAAGGCGATCCTGGCGGAGGGCCTCTCGGTGTACCGCGTAGACGCGGAGCTCCTCCGCGAGCTTCGACCGGACGTGATCGTGACACAGGCGCAATGTGAAGTCTGCGCGGCGTCGCTCCGCGACGTCGAGCAGGCGGTTTGCGAATGGATCGACTCCCGCCCGAGCATCGTATCGCTCGTGCCGAACGTTCTCGCCGACGTCTGGCGCGACATCCGCACGGTCGCCGCCGCGCTCGGCGGAGGAGAGCGCGGAGAGAAGCTCGTCAGCGCGCTCTGCGATCGAATCGACGGGATCGTCGAGCGGGCGGGGGCACTCGCCAACCGGCCGAGCGTCGCGGTCATCGAATGGATCGATCCTTTGATGGCGGCCGGCAATTGGATGCCCGAGCTGGTCACGATGGCCGGCGGCGTGAATCTCTTCGGCCGCGCCGGGGAGCATTCGCCGTGGATGACCTTTGCCGAGCTCGCGGACCGAGACGCGGATTTTATCCTCGTCATCCCGTGCGGCTTCGACATCCCTCGCACCCGATCGGAGATGTCGACGCTAAGCGCTCGTCCCGAATGGCACGGGCTTCGCGCGGTGCGCGAGGGACGCGTGGCGCTCGCCGACGGCAGTCAGTACTTCAACCGCCCGGGCCCGCGGCTGGTAGAATCGTTGGAGATCCTCGCCGAAATCCTCCATCCCGAAGCGTTCGACTTCGGCCACAAAGGGCGAGGCTGGGAGGCGGGAGCGGCTCCGCATCGTTAAGATTCCGAAACGGAAACGGGCATCTTTTCCAAAGCCTGTTGAATGCCCGCTGATGACGTGCCACCACATTTGGAATGGAAGGCCTGCGTGATTTCTTCGTTGCCGCCTCGAAGAGGGGGCGGTCGGAACTTCCGGACGGTCGGCGACTGGGTGAACCTCGAAGGGCCGGCGCGTGCTGCGCGGCCGCGTCTTTCGCTCGGGGCACCTCGGAACCCTTGCGGACGATCTCCGAGCGGAGGTGGCCGCCCTCGGTTTGCGCACGGTGGTGACGCTGCAGACGCGGCAGGAGATCGAGATCCTCGGCGACCCGATCGCCGCCTTGCTCCCGGAGACGCGCTGGGAACACATCCCGATCGGCGATCGCTGGTTCCAGAAGGGTAGTTTGCTGCCGGACGACACGTCGTCGCAAGGCGCTTTCTATGTGGCGATGGTGAGAGACCACGCCGAAGAGTGGACGCGCTTCCTTCGCCTCTTCGCGCGAAGCCGAGCGCTACTCCATCCTTTATCATTGCACCGCCGGCCGCGACCGCACCGGCGTGGCCACTCTCCTGCTGCTCGAGACGCTGCGCGTGCCACGGGCGGAAATCGTCGCCGACTACCTGACTTCGAACGAGGTCTTTCAGGAAAACGTGCAGGAGCCAGCGGTGCTCGAGCCGCTCTTCGGAGCCATCGACCGTGCCGGTGGCATCGAGCGGTTCCTCGGCGGAGCTCGGGCTTCGGGAGGACGAGATCGAGTCGATCCGCGCGAACCTGACGTCGGAGGAGTGAGGACTCGGCTACGGGCTACCGGCGCCCCGCGGATCTCTCGCGGTAGCCGGTAGCCTGGCCCCCGGTAGCGGTGTTCAATGGCGCAACCAATGTTTGTTTGACAGTCTCGCACGCGACTCACTAGCATCATTTCATGCGAGACCGTGGATTGTTGTCGTCGGGGTTGGTGCTGCTCGTGCTCTTGATTCCCGCCTGCCGAAGTAAGGAAGGCGAAACGTCCAAAAGGAGACCGCCAAGGCCAGGGAGACCGTTGCTGCGGTGGCGGGCCCGACGAAGGCCCCGCCGACAGAGACGCCCGAGCCTGCGCCGACCGCGACTGCCACGGCGACGGCAGTACCGTCACCGTCCCCGCTGCCGACCTCGCCCCCCGAAGCGAAGGAGGGCTCGGCCGACGAACTCGAGCTGATCGGCATCGTGCGCGGAGGCGGCACGCCGTCGGCGCTGATCGGCTTCAAAGGGCGACAGGAGATCTTCCGCAAAGGCGACGCCGTGTTCGATCATGGCACCGTGAAAGACGTCCGCGACGACTCGGTCGTCATCCGCTCCGGCGGGAGGACGTGACGTTGAAGCTCGCCAAAGAGATCACCGCCGCGCCCGCGCAGACGCCGGTCGAAGACGATCGTCGAAGCGATGGCCGCCGCGAAAGAAGCGGCAGCTCCCGCGCGCGATCGAGCCACTGTCGCGCGCCGAGGCGCGCGCGGCGCTGAAGGATCTCGGGTCGTTGCTCGAGAAGGCCGAGGCCAAGCGCGTCACGGTCGGCGGCGGGCACGGGCTCCGGCTCGGCAAAGTCGATGCCGCGAGCTTCCTCGCCAAGCTCGGCCTGCGGAGCGGAGACGTGCTCCAGAAGCTGAACGGCGTCGCGGTCGACGACCTCGAGCATCTTCCGGATCTCTCGTCGGCGGCCGACGGCAAGGAGCTGACGGTCAGCTACGCGCGAAACGACATCGGGCTCACGGTCGCGCGGCCGCTGCAGTGAGCGGAGAGCTGCGGCGCAGTCGATCGCAGACGGATGGCGATTTGCGGCCGCAACCCACCGGTGGCGCGGATTCCGACGCCACCGCGTTCCGCAAGACCCGACTGCGCGCGCTCGCGCGTGAGCGGATCGCGAGCGTCTCGGCGTCGGACCGGTTGGCGAAGAGCGAGCGCATCGTCGCGCGCCTCGAAGCGCTCGACGTCGTGCGTGCCGCCTCGGTCCTGCTCGTCCATCGATCGCTTCCGAGCGAAGTCGCAACCGAGGCGCTACTCGCGGCGGCGCTCGACCGCGACCAGCGCGTGTTCGCACCGCGGGTCGACGGCCCGCGTCTTCGTTTTGTGCGGGTCGCGCTCGAGACCCGATGGCGCCGCTCGGCGCTCGGTGTGCTCGAGCCCGAAGCGGGCGATCCGCTCGAGACGGCCGACCTTCGCAAGGACGGGGGCGTCGTCGTCGTGCCCGGCCTCGCCTTCGACGAGGGCGGTGGACGACTCGGTCGCGGAGGCGGCCACTATGACCGGTTTCTGCGCGAGGCGCGGCGCACGGCGCGGATCGAGGCGATCGCCGTCGCCTTCGAGCTGCAGATCGTCGCGGAGGTGCCGCGCCTCGACGCACGACGAGCCGGTCGATCGAATCGTCACCGAAGCGAGAGAGATCGTCCCGCGAGGTGTGCGATGACCTCGTCCGACGACACGATCGCCGGCGGGTTCGAGCACCACCGTACAAGAGGAGCCTACGAGCAATCGCCGTGCCGCGGAACGGGTCGCGGAGCGAATACGAGTCGGAGAGAAACGGGATCCACACGAGCTCGTTCTCCTCGACGTTGATTGATTCGCCGCGGCAGCGCTCCGCGCGCTCGAAGCTCCGTGGCGCCGCGCCGGCGTGGGCGAGGAGCGCGATCGCCGCGGCGTCGTTCTCGTCGAAGTAACCGCCGCGCGCACGGGCTGGCGCGGCCGTCGACGCGAGCGAAGGCGCGAGCTGCCGAGAGTGACGTCGCGAGCTCGACGAGCGACCGCGCGCGGCGATGGCGGAACGCGGGGACCAGAAACGGCTTCGCGTCGCCGTCGCCGATCGACGCGCGAAGCGCCCAAAACGGCAGGTGCTCCGCGGTCGTCTCCGTGACGGCTTCGCGCGGCCCCGCGAAGCGGTGCGACATTTCGACGAGGTCGTCGCCGGCGATTCTCCAGGCGCGCGAGCAGGAGCCGCAGTAAAAGATCACGTGGTCGGGCTCGACCGGGAGGTTCCACCCGCAGTTCGGACAAACGAGCGGCCGGAATCCGACGACGCTCGGCTCGCCGGTCGCCGGCCGGCCGAGCCGCTGGAGGAGCTCCGAGCCGCAGGCCCCGCTCGACGAGCGCTTGCGATACACCGTCGATGACCGTCAGAGAGCGCGATTGCGGGCGACGGATCTCGACGAGCCAGAAGGGGAAATAGACGATCGACAGAACCGCGCCGACCACCGCCCGGCAGGCGACGTCGGACGCCTCGCCCGTCTTGCGGCCGGTCTCGAGCGCCTCGTCCACCGCCATCTCCGCTCCGACGAGGCTACCGAGGCCGGCGAGCGCGGCGCTTCGGTAGAGCTCGAGCCGAAGCGCGTTCGGGCGCACGCCGAGCGAGTAGAGCGCGGGGCTCGGAAAATCGATGGCGAGGAAGTTGCGTTCGATCGCGCGATCGCGGCACTCGATGTCGTCGACCGAGTCTTGCTCGGCGAGCCGCGCCATCAGAGCGGCGATGCGGAAATTGTCGGGATCGTAGTCCGACGGGTCGGGGGGCTCCTCGCGACGCTCGGGCTCCGGCCGCTGCCAGCGGAGGTCGGTGGCCGTCACCCGATAATAGGGAAGGAAGACGAGACGAGCCTCGCCCGTGCGAACCGGTCCCGCCGTCTCGGCCTCGGCAAAGCGTGCGATCGAGATCGCCAGCGGGGCCTCGAGCTTCGGCGACACGAAATACGAGAGCACCCGTCCATGGCCGGTGACGAGCAAGTGCGAGCGGCAGTGGTCGCACTCGAGCGCGTTGGTTCCTTCCCCGAAGTCGATCGCGGCTCCGCAGTTCGGACAGTTCGTGGAGACGGTGAGGCGGGGCGCGGCCGACGCGCCGAGCCTCGGTTCTTGGCTCACGCTCTCTCCAAAGCCGGGCGAATCCGCCCCGCGAGCGTCTCCGTGTTCCGCGCGAACGCGGCGCTGTCGGCATAGCGGGACGCATGAACGACCGCCGTCACGCCGACGGCCGCGAGCGAGCGCACTCGCTCGGTTGCCTTGTCCGGCTCCGCGAGCGGCAGCGAGGTGAGCGCGATCACTTCGGGAGCGGGCTTGCCGGCGGCGGCGAAGAGCTCGCGAAGCTCGGTGATCGGCGGAACCGAGCTTCTGCGGATCGCCGCCGTTCGGCATCCAGCCGTCGCCGAAGCGCGCCGCTCTGCGCAGCGCGGGCCGGCCGGCGCCGCCGACGTAGATTGGCGGGCGCTTCGGCCGAGGCAGGAACAGGAAGCGCTGACCGGCTTCCTCGACCTCGTCGGCGGCGAAGCAGCGATGGAGGAATTCCAGAGTCTTGTCCGTGATCGCTCCGCGCCGCTCCCGCGCGACGCCCAACACGCGAAACTCGGCCTCCATCCATCCCGCGCCGACCCCGCAATGGAATCGTCCACCCGAGAGCTCCTGGATCGTCGCGATCCACTTGGCCGTCGCGAGCGGCGGACGGTAAGGGACGACGAGGACGCCGGTGCCGAGGCCGATCTTCGTCGTCGCGGCGGCGAGAAAGGCCAGAGTGGCGAGCGGATCGAGATAGCGGCCGCCGGATCCTTCGGCCTGGTCGGGCGGAATTGCGACGTGGTCGGCGACCCAGAGGTGATCGATCGACGCCTGTTCGGCGAGCCGTGCGCATTCGAGCAGAGTCGAGCGCGTGGACTGTGGGCCCATGTTGCGGATGTAGAGGCCGAGCTTCATGGCGTCGACGGCTCGCGTTCGCTTCAGGCAAGCAGCATGGGGAGTGGCCGCAATTGCCGTTTCAGCGGATCCAGCATCATGCCCACGGCTTCGAGCGTGACCGCGCCGAGAAGCGTTGCGTCGTCCTTTTCGCCGAAGATCACCGGGGAGGCGCCTTTGCGGCCGTTGATTTCGAAAATCGCGTCGCCCATCCGCCGACGCGCGTGGCTCCCGTCCGCTAGCGTGAAATCTTCCGTTCGATCGGGTCGAATTCCGAGACGGCGCAGAACGCGACTCGGAACCACCGAATAGATCGCACCTGAATCGACGACGAACTCTACCGCAGCGACCTTCTTGCGATCGGCCGGGTTGCGCACGCCCACGGTGAGGATCGTGATGCCCACGGTTCTGAATAGCGCCCGGCTTCGGCGTGGGTCAATTGATCCCCAGCACGTCGGCCATCGTGTAGAGGCCGGGCTTCGTCTGACCGGCGAGCCAAAGACCGGCCCGCACGGCGCCGCGCGCGAGGCACTCGCGGCTCTGTGCCCGGTGGGTGAGCTCGAGCCGCTCCCCGTGGCCGAGAAAGTAGACCGTGTGGTCGCCCACGACGTCGCCGCCGCGCAGCGCCATCACGCCGATCTCGTCGTCGCGCCGCTTGCCGATCGTACCCTGACGCGCCGAAACCTGCGAGCGCTCGAACCCGCGCCCGATCGCCCCCGCGACGGCGCGGCCGAGCGCGAGCGCCGTGCCGCTCGGGGCGTCTACCTTCATGCGGTGGTGGACCTCGGAAATCTCGGGATCGAAGCCGGAGCCGAGCAGGCGGGCCGCGTCGGCGACGAGCTTCAGGAGCACGTTCACGCCGGCGCTCATGTTGGCGGCGATGATCGTCCGGGTCTTGCCTGCGAGCGCCTGCGCTTCGCGGCTCTCTTCGGCGGAGAAGCCGGTCGTGCCGACGACGATGGCGGCGCCCCTCTCGGCTGCCGTCCGCAAGTGCGCGAGAGCCGCCGGCGCGATCGTGAAATCCAGGGTCACGGTGTCGGGCTCCGCGAGCGAGGCATAGTCGGGGGTGAGCCTGACGCCGAGCGCACCGCCGCCGGCGATCTCCCCGGCGTCGCGCCCGAGCGCCGGATGCGCTTGCGCTTCGACCGCTCCAGCGAGCGTCGCGCCCTCGGTCTCGCGAATCAGGCCGACGAGCAGCCGCCCCATGCGGCCGGCCGCGCCGCAGACGACGAGCTTGACGATCATGTCAGCGCGCGAGGAGCCCGGCGCCACGGATCGCAACGATCGACGCGGCTCCGCATGGGGTATGCGCGCTCCCGTCGGTCGCGGCTCGTTGCTTCATGGAGATCCTACCCAGCTAGCTTGTAGTCGGCGAGGACCTGCGTCAGCTTGGCGAGGTTTCCCTCGGACATCGGCGTTAGCGGCAATCGCATCTCGGCGCTGCACAGACCGAGGTGCGCGCACGCGGTCTTGACCGGGATCGGGTTGGTCTCGACGAACAGCACCTTGACCAGCGCGAGCAGCTCGAAATGAATGCGCCGGGCATCCTCCCAGCGGCGCGCGGCCGCGGCGTGCGCCATGTCGGCGAGCGGTTTTGGCGCGACGTTGGCCACCGCGGAGATCAAGCCTTTGCCACCCGCGGCGAGAATCGGGAAGTTGAGCGCGTCTTCTCCGCTGTAAACGGCGAACTCGTCGCCCGCGGCGGCGATGATCTCGATCGTCGTCTCGATCGCCCCGGTCGCCTCCTTGACGCCGACGATGCGCGGCACCTTGGCCATGCGCCCGACCGTCGCCGGCTCGATCCTCGAGCCGGTCCGTCCGGGAATGTTGTAGACCAGGATCGGCAAGCGCGTGGCTTCCGCGACCGCCTTGTAGTGCTGGAAAATCCCCTCTTGGGTCGGCTTGTTGTAGTAGGGCGAAATCAGCAAGGCGCCGTCCGCACCTGCCCTCTCGGCGCCGGTGGTCAGGCGGATCGCCTCGGCCGTCGAGTTCGACCCGGTGCCGGCGATCACCGGTACCCGTTTGCGGGCGATCTCGATCGTCCAGCGGATGACCTCCTCGTGCTCCTCATGAGTCAGCGTTGCCGATTCACCCGTGGTGCCGCAGGGGATCAGCCCGTCCGAGCCTCCGGCGAGCACGTGCTCGATCACGCGCTCGAGACCGTCGCGATCTACCTTACCGCTGCGGAACGGCGTGATGATGGGAACCAGCGAACCAGTAAACACGAAACCGTAGCTATCAGAGTGGCGTCCGCGAGACCAGGAGGGTGAGGGTCTCCCGAGAAACATCTTGACCCCGGGAGGAGGGATTTATAGTTAACCGCGGACCAAACTTTCGGAAAGGGCGGTCGATGGGCGTGAGGAGGCTGGCCCTCTAGTTCGATGCACCCCGAGGATAACGTCTCGTTCGAACCGGTCGTGGGCCGCGCCCCTCTGATCCTCGGCGGGCATGACTTCCACTCGATCACCGACGCCGTTGCGGCTCCGATGGAGCGCACGCCGAGCCTCGGCTGGTGGATCGCGTTCGCCTGCTCCGCTTCCTTGCTCGGGGTTCTTCTCTTCTCCATCGCCTGGCTCTTTTGGGAAGGCGTGGGTATCTGGGGCCTCAACGTGCCCGTCGGTTGGGCTTTCGACATCACGAACTTCGTCTTCTGGATCGGTATCGGTCACGCCGGCACGCTGATTTCCGCGATCCTCTTTCTCTTCCGTCAAAAGTGGCGAACGTCGATCAACCGCTCGGCGGAGGCGATGACGATCTTCGCCGTCATGTGCGCGCTCCTCTTCCCCGGCATCCACGTTGGACGTCCGTGGGTGGTCTACTGGATGGCGCCGGTGCCGAATCAGATGAGCCTTTGGCCCGGCTTCCGCAGCCCCCTGCTCTGGGACTTCTTCGCCGTGTCGACCTACGGGACGGTCTCGCTGATCTTCTGGTACGTCGGACTGATCCCCGATCTCGCGACGATGCGTGACCGCTCCAAGACGCGCATCCGAAAGATCGTCTACGGCATTTTCGCACTCGGCTGGCGCGGCTCGCAGCGGCACTGGCGCCACTACGAGATGGCCTACCTGATCCTCGCGGGCCTGGCGACGCCGCTCGTCCTCTCCGTTCACTCGATCGTGTCGATGGACTTCGCCGTCTCCCAGCTCCCCGGCTGGCACTCGACGATCTTCCCGCCCTACTTCGTCGCCGGGGCGATCTTTTCCGGGTTCGCCATGGTCGTCACGCTGATGGTGATCACCCGCAAGGGCTTCGGCCTCGAGAACATCGTCACGCTGCTGCACTTCGACAACATGGCGAAGATCATGATCGTGACCGGCGGGATCGTCGGCTACGCCTACGCGATGGAGTTCTTCATCGCGTGGTGGAGCCAGAATCCGTTCGAGCAGTTCACGTTCGTGAACCGCGCGTTCGGCCCCTATTGGTGGGCCTACTGGACGATGGTGACGTGCAACGTGCTCTCGCCGCAGGTCTTCTGGTTCAAGAAGGCGCGCACCAGCATGGTCGTGCACTTCATCATCTCGATCTTCATCAACATCGGCATGTGGTTCGAGCGCTTCACGATCATCGTCACCTCGCTCCATCGCGACTTCCTGCCGTCGTCGTGGGGCATGTACTACCCGACGATCTGGGAGATCATGACGCTCGCCGGGAGCTTCGGCCTGTTCTTCACGATGTTCTGTCTGTTCTGCCCGCTTCCTGCCCGTGGTTGCGACGGCGGAGGTGAAGGGGGTGCTGCCCGCGGCGAATCCGCATCCGGCGGGAGCGGGTCACACCTCCCAGGCTTGGGTGCCGGGCGCGGCGCCGGAGGGAGCCGTCTGATGTCGCTCCTCGTCCCGGCGCTCCCCAAGGGAGAGACGTTCGGCCTGCTCGCCGAGTTCGGCTCGCCGAAGGATCTCTACCATGCCTGCGAGCAGGTGCGGGACGCGGGCTACAAGCGCTGGGACGCGCACTCGCCGTTTCCGATCCACGGCCTGGAGCACGCGATGGGGCTTGGCCGCTCGCGGCTTCCGTACGTCACGCTGTTCTTCGGGCTGTGCGGCGCGATCGGCGGTTTCTCCTTGCAGATCTGGGCGAACGGCATCGCCTACCCGATCCTGATCAGCGGCAAGCCGATGTTCAATTGGCAGCCGTACATGCCGGTCACTTTCGAGCTCGGCGTGCTGCTGGCGGCGATCTCGACCGTCGTCGGCATGCTCGCTTTCAACGAGCTGCCGATGCTGTTCCATCCGCTATTCGGCTCGCGCGCGTTCGAGAAAGTGACGGACGACGGCTTTTTCATCTCGATCGAAGCGTGGGACCCGAAGTTCAACACGATCGAGACCGAGCGCTTCTTGAGGCAAGTCGGCGCGACCCACGTGGAGCTCGTCAAGCGGAGCGCGACCGAAGGGGAAGGTCAGAGCGCATGAGCGAACCTGCAAAGCCCCCCGGCCTCGACGCGCCCAGCCCGGTCCGACGGGCAGGCGCTTGCGCAACTCACCACGCTCGGCCTCGTGCTCGGCGCCCTCGGCCTCGTCGGCTCGCTCGCATTCTCGTCGGGTCAAACCGCGCAGCTGTATTTCTCATGGCTCGTCGCGTACCTCTACTTCCTGAGCATCGCGCTCGGGGCTCTCTTTTTCATCCTCGTGCTCTTCGTTTGCCACGCCGGATGGGCCGTGGCGCTTCGCCGGGTGGTCGAAAACGTGATGGCCACGCTTCCTGTCTTCGCGCTCCTCTTCGTGCCGATCTGGATCGGCAGGCACGAGCTTTATTCCTGGACCGATGCCGCGGAGGTCGCCAAGAATCCCGTTCTCAGAGGCAAGAGCGCCTACCTGAACGAACCGTTCTTCCTGCTGCGCGCGATCGTCTACCTCGTGACGTGGAGCGGGCTCGCGCTTTATTTCTCCGGTCAATCGCAGAAGCAGGACCAGAGCGGTGACGAGCGCATCACCCGCCGACTCGCCGCGGTAGCAGCCCCCGGCATCATCGTGTTCAGCCTGACGTTGACGCTCGCCGCGGTCGATTGGCTGATGTCGCTCGACCCGGAGTGGTACTCGACGATGTTCGGGGTCTACTACTTCTCCGGCTCGATCCTCGCGGCGTTCGCGTTCGTGGCGGTAGCCATCGCCTTCATCCATTCACGCGGCCGGCTCCGCGGCGTGGTCACGATCGAGCACCTCCAGGACCTCGGGAAGCTTCTCTTCGCGTTCACGGTCTTCTGGACCTACATCGCGTTCTGCCAGTACTTTCTCATCTGGTACGGAAACATCCCCGAGGAGACCTCCTATTTCGTGCATCGATCCGAGGGCTCCTGGCCGGCGATCGGCAAGGCTCTGATGGTCGGCCACTTCGTGATTCCGTTCTTCTTCTTCATGCCGAGGGCCACCAAGCGCTCCGAGCCGCTGCTCGTGGCGGGCTCCCTTTGGCTGCTTGCCATGCACTTCATGGACATCTACTGGTGTGTTATGCCCGTGCATCTTGAGCACGGAGCGCGTTTCGGAGCCCTGGATGCGACCACATTTCTCACGGTCGGCGGGTTCTTTCTCGCAGCCTTCGGCTGGGTGTCGAGTCGCCGCGCGCTGGTCCCGATGCGGGATCCGCGTCTGGCGGAATCGCTTTCTTTCGAGAACGTCTGAGAACGATCAGGAGGAGAAAAAATGTCCCGTTTCCCTAGTATCTCGAGGAATCTGCTGACCACCGGGGTTGGCTTTTCATTGCTTCTTTCGGTCAGTGCCTTCGGCGGGACGGTCACCGGGACGGTCACCTACGACGGCAAGGTGCCGAACCTGAAGCCGCTGGCGATGGACGCCGATCCGGTCTGCGCCTCGAAGCACAAGGAGCCGGTGCCGAGCCAGGTCCTCGAGCTCGGCAAGAGCGGAAATACCATGGGAAACATCCTCGTGCGCGTGACGAGCGGCCTGCCCGCCGGCAAGACCTATCCCCCGCCGAAGGATCCGGTCGTGATGGACCAGAACGGCTGCATCTATCAACCGCACGTCTTCGTGATCCAGCAGGGACAGACCTTCAAAGTGCTGAATTCCGACGGCATCCTTCACAACGTGCACGCGCTGCCGAAAGTCAACGCCCAGTTCAACATGGCCATGCCGCCCAACCGCAAGGAGGCCGAGCACGTCTTCGACAAGCCCGAGGACCAGTTCCAGATCAAATGCGACGTTCATCCGTGGATGACGGCCTACACGATGGTGGCGACGAACCCCTTCTATTTCGTGACGAAGGAGGACGGTAAGTTCACGATCTCGGACCTGCCCGCCGGCACCTACGAGATCGAGGCGTGGCACGAGAAGCTCGGCAAAAAGGTGGAGAAGGTCACGGTCGGGGACAGCGACACCAAGACCGTGGATTTCAAGTTCAGCGCGCCCCAGTGAGCCCGATGGCGACGCAAACGTTTTCGCGATCCTCCCGGTGATCGGGAGAGGAGGACTCAAGCAACCATGGAAGCGCATGGCGAAGGCATGCCTGCAAAGGCGCGAGAGCACGGGCCTGCAGCGCATGAGCACGTACACGAGGAGCTCGGCTTTCTCCGCAAGTACGTCTTTTCGACCGACCACAAGACGATCGGCATCCAGTACACCGTCACCGGGCTGATGTTCCTGTTCTTCGGCTTCTGCCTGATGATGATGATGCGCTGGCAGCTGGCCTACCCGGGACAGCCGATTCCGTTGATCGGCGGGCTGCTCGGAGATCTCGCCGCGCGCCCGGCGGACGTGATGCTCCCCGAGTTCTACAACCAGCTCGGCGCGATGCACGGCACGATCATGGTCTTCCTCGGCGTCGTTCCGATCGGCGTCGGCGGGTTCGGCAACTTCGTGCTGCCGCTGCAGATCGGCGCGGCCGACATGGCGTTCCCGCGCATCAACATGGCGAGCTATCAGTTCTTCGTGCTCGGCGGCCTGGTGATGCTGGTGAGCTTCTTTCTCCCGGGCGGCGCGGCACAGTCGGGGTGGACGTCGTACGCGCCGCTCGCCGACATCAACGCCGGCCAGACGGTTTGGTGCATCGGCATGGTGCTGATCATCACCTCGTCGCTGCTCGGCGCGCTCAACTTCATCACCACGACGATCCAGCTCCGCGCCAAGGGCATGAGCTTCTGGCGCTTCCCGTTCTTCGTGTGGGCGCAGTTCGTGACCGCGTTCCTGCTGCTGCTCGCCTTCCCGCCGCTCGAGGCGGCGGCGGTCATGCAGCTCATGGATCGAGTCGCCGGCACCAGTTTCTTCCTGCCGGCGGGGCTCGTGGTGAGCGGCCAGCCGCTGCCGGTCGCGCGGCGGGGGCAATCCGCTCCTCTGGCAGCACCTCTTCTGGTTCCTCGCGCATCCGGAGGTTTACGTGCTCGTGCTGCCCGGCGATGGGCATCGTCGCCGAGGTGATCGCCAACAACACCCGCAAAGCCGCTCTGGGGCTACACGCCCGATGGTCTACTCGATCCTCTTCCTCGGCTTCATGTCGTTCATCGTCTGGGCGCACCACATGTTCATCACCGGCATGGGAAATGCGATGGCCTCGTTCTTCCAGACGACGACGATGATCATCTCGATCCCGTCGGTGGTGATCCTCTCGGCGCTCTTCCTGTCGCTCTGGGGCGGCTCGATCCGCTTCAACACACCGATGCTCTTCGCGCTCGCGTTCCTGCCGATGTTCGGGATCGGGGGCTTGACGGGGTTGCCGCTCGGCCTTTCCTCGGCCGACATCCACCTGCACGACACCTACTACGTGATCGCGCACTTCCACTACGTCGTGGCGCCGGGAACGATCTTCGCGTTCTTCGCCGGGCTCTACTACTGGTATCCGAAGGCGACCGGACGGAAGATGAACGAGACGCTCGGCAAGATTCACTTCTGGATGTCGTTCATCGGCATGAACGGCGTCTTCCTGCCGATGTTCTGGCTCGGCCTCGCCGGCGTGCTCGCGCCGGCTCTACGACGGCGGCGCATCCTACGCCTACGCGCAACACGTGCTCTGGGCTGAACACGCTGAGCTCGTGGTCGGCGTGGTTCCTCGGCCTCGGGCAGATCCCCTTCTTCTCAACTTCTTCTGGAGCCTGCGCGGCGGCGAGGCAGGTGGACCGCAATCCATGGCACGCGACGACGGTCGAGTGGCAGGCGCCCTCACCGCCGCCGCACGGCAACTTCGATCATGCGCCGGTCGTCTATCGCGGTCCCTACGACTACAGCCCTCCGGGCCACACCGAAGATTTCGCGCCGCAGACCCAGGAGGCCTGACCGATGGAAGGATTGATTCCGTACATCACCGAGCCGCGCGAAGACACCGGCCTCACCAACGGCAAGATCGGCATTTGGCTGTTTCTCGCCTCGGAGATCATGCTGTTCGGGGCGTTCTTCGCGACGTACATCGTGATGCGGATGGGCGCTGTGACGTGGCCGCGCGGTTGGGAAGCTCAGAACGTGCCGCTCGGCACGCTGAACACCGCCGTGCTGATCACCTCGAGCGTGACGATGGTGATGGCGTGGGCGTCGCTCGAGCGGAGCGATCTCAAGAAATTTCAGATGTTCGCCGGCAGCACCGTCGCGCTCGGCTTCGTCTTTCTTTGCATCAAGTACGTCGAATACACGAGCCACTTCCACGAAGACATGTACCCTTGGACGAGCACGTACCTCGCCGTCTACTTCACGATGACTGGTCTCCACGCGCTCCACGTCATCTTCGGCATGGGGGTGAACGGCTACTTTTGGCTCGGCGGCCGCAGCTACTGGGAAGGCGGAGAGCGGCAGCTGCTCATCAATCGCGTCGAGAATGCGGGTCTGTTCTGGCACTTCGTCGACATCGTCTGGATCTTCTTGTTCCCGGTCTTGTATCTCCTCTGAGGTGTAGGGGTGGAAATGGACAATCACGCAATCAGTCACGCAGCCGAGATCGACAGGCAAGTGCGCGGCTACATGGTCGTGTTCGTCGCGCTGATCGCGTTGACCGCGGTTACCGTCGGAGTGTCGTACCTCCACCTCGAGGTACGCCACGCGGTGATGGTGGCGCTGACGATCGCGATCTTCAAAGCGAGCTTGGTCGCGCTCTTCTTCATGCACCTGATCTCGGAGCGCCAGGTGATCTTCATCATCCTGGCGTTCACGGTGGGGTTCTTCCTCGTGCTGATGTTTCTGCCGATCCTCACCAACCTCGATCACATCCATGTGTGATCTCATGGCGACTCGATGGGGCTCAAAAACATCCATCTGGTGTTCATCTCGATGGCGATCGCCACGTGCATCGGCTTCGGCGCCTGGTGCGTGTGGAGATTTCGGAACGCGGCTGGCGGGGCGTACCTCGTGGCGGGTGTCGGATCCTTCGGCATCGCCGTCGGGCTCTCGGCGTACGGCAACTGGTTCTTGAAGAAGATGAAGGGGATTCAGCCATGACGCCGTTTCGGTTCACGCTCCGGTCTCTTCTCGGGGCGGCGCTCGCCGCCTGGCTCGCGGCGGCCGGCTCGGCGGCCGCCTGCGCGATCTGTTTCGGAGATCCGAACTCGCCGCTGACCAAGAGCGCGGAGATGGGGGTGTGGTTCCTGCTCGCCGTGATCGTCTTGGTCGAAGCCGGCTTCGGCGTGTTCTTCCTGGTCTACCTCCGGCGACGCGCACGGGGATTCCATGATCCGGTGCCCCGGCCGTCGCTCCGCTTGGTGAAGAAGGGGGTCTAGAGTGGTTCAGAAAATTCTCTTCCTGCCGGCTCTCGCGTCGGCGCATGGCGGCGAGCTCGACCGCCTGACGCTGTGGGTGCACGTGCTCATGCTCGTTCTGTTCGTCGGCTGGAGCATCTATTTCGTGATCGCGCTCCTCCGCTTCAGCGCCTCGAAGAATCCCAAGGCGAATCCCGAAGGCGTGCAGAACCACGCGTCGACCTACGTCGAGGCCGGCGTGATCGTCGCCGAGGCGGTGCTGCTTCTCGGATTCTCGATTCCGCTTTGGGCCGAGCGCGTGAACCATTTCCCGCCAGAGGGCGAGGCGACGGTGGTGCGGGTGGTCGGGCAGCAGTTCGCGTGGAACATCCACTACCCCGGCCCCGACGGAAAGTTCGGCAAGACCGATCCCAAGCTCGTCGATCCGCAATCGAATCCGCTCGGCCTCGACCGCAGCGATCCGGCGGCTGCCGACGACGTCACGACCGTGAATCAGCTGCACCTGCCGGTCGGCAAGCCGGCGATCGTCGAGATCTCGGCCCTCGACGTGATCCACAGCTTCGCGATCCAGGAGATGCGCGTGAAGCAGGATGCGATTCCGGGCATGTCGACGCCCGTTTGGTTCGTGCCGACGGTGACGAGCGACGAGATGAAGAAGCGAAAGGGCGACGAGAAGTGGAGCTACGAGATCAATTGTGCACAGCTCTGCGGCCTCGGCCACTACCGCATGGTCGGCTACGTGACGATCGACACGCCGGAGCAGTACCAGGCGTGGATGGACGCCGAGGTGAAGAAGGCGAAGGGCGGGGAAGGGGGCGGAGGATTCTGGGGCTGAGCCGAGTGTTCCTACCGTAGCGGCTCAGCGGCGCGGCTCTGGGCGCTGAGGTGAGCGGGGCGCGTCGCCACGGTCATTGCGGGGAAGATCTCGCTACGATTTCCGCTTGACCCGCCGCACGACTTCTCCCGGCTCGGGAAAGCGTTGCTCCTCGTGTTTGCTGAACACTCGCTCGTCGTCGACGTAGACGTCGAAGATCCCCCGAGTGCCCTCCTCGAGCTCCGATTCGACGCCGAACACGTCGCGCAGCTCGTCGGCCAAGCCGACGGCTTGGCGGTAGTAGTTTCAAGGCTTGCACCAAATGATCTTGACCCGCATCAGCGCCTCCGCTCTCGCGCTAGATCGTGACAAGATCTCAGATGTCAATCCGCCTGTCCACGCGGTGCGTTTCACGATCGCGCCGGCTTTGATTCAGCGAGGGGCGGGGAGCAGAATCCTTCGGCTGTGACCCCGTTTGCCCGCATCGAGGCGACCGCTGCCAAGCGCAAGGGCGGCGCCGGCGCGCTCGCGAAGCTCTTGCCCAAGCCGCGCAGCCGGGCGGCGCTCGCCAGGACGCCGGACGAGTTCTTTCTCTCGGCGCTCGCCAAGCAGATCTTCCGCGCCGGCTTCGTCTGGCAGATCGTCGAGCACAAGTGGCCGACGATGGAAGAGGCGTTCGCCGGCTTCGATCCCGAGTTCGTCGCGGGCCTCGGTGACCGCGACGTCGACGATCTGGTCGCCGACCCGCGCGCGATCCGCAATCGCTCGAAGATCGAAAGCGTCCGCGAGAACGCCGCCTGGATGGTGCGCGTGGCAGCCGCCCACGGTAGCTTCGGAGCCTTCCTGGGTGGCTGGCCCGGCGAGAACCTGATCGGCCTCTGGGAGGAGCTGCGCAAGGAAGGAAGCCGTCTCGGCGGCATGACCGGCCCATTCTTTCTCCGCGAGGTCGGGAAGGACACGTTCCTGCTCACCTCCGACGTCGTGAAGGCGCTTCGTCGCGAGAAGGTGGTGAACGGAAACCCCACCTCGAAGCGCGACCTCGCGCTGGTCCAGCAAGCCTTCAACGCCTGGCGCGAAGAGAGCGGACGGTCGCTTTGCCAGCTGAGCCGTATCCTCGCGTTCAGCGTCGGCTAGGCAGGTGTGTCACGGTCAAGCCGGGGAGCCGCGCTCAGGAAGTCGCATGATCGATCATTTCAATCTCCCGGTCCGCGAACTGGCGCGTAGCCGTCACTTCTACGAGCACGTGCTCGCGCCGCTGGGCCTTCGCTTCATCCTCGAGGATGGCGACGCGCTCGGATTCGGTACGGACACGTGGGCGTTCGGCATCGTGCTCAGCCGTGAGGCCTTCCCGAAGCTCCACCTCGCTTTCGCGGCGGAGTCACGCTCCGCAGTCGATCGATTCTTCGAGGCAGCTCTTTCGCTCGGCGCGCAATCCAACGGCGCACCGGGATTCCGGACGGAGTACGATCCGAGCTACTACGCCGCATTCGTGTTCGATCCGGATGGCCACAACATCGAAGCAGTTTGCCGTAGACCGTGAACCGCGTACGCGCTTCGCTGCAGCACAGGTCGCGAACATGTTTCCGCGTCGCACTCGCCCGACGCCCGTGATAGCGTCCTCGTCGCTTCACAATCCTACGCGAGGTTCGGAGGATTCGATGATCAAGCTTTACCACGCACCCATGACGCGCTCGATTCGGATCTACTGGCTGCTCGAAGAGCTCGGCATACCCTACGAGCTCTCGCTCGTGACGTTCACGCCGCCGAAGACGCCGTTCTCGCAAGCGGCGCCGTGGGGAAAGCTGCCGGCGATCGAGGACGATGGGATCTCCATGTTCGAGTCGGGTGCGATCCTCGAATACGTGCTCGAGCGCTACGGCAACGGGCGGCTGGCGCCGAAGCCGGGCACGCCCGAGCGGGCCGCATTTCTCCAATGGGTGCACTTCGCGGAGGCGACCGCGACGCCGCCGCTCGGTGACATCGTCCGCCACACGATCTTCAAGCCGGAGGCGGAGCGGATCCCCGCGGTGGTCGAGGACGCGCGGGCGCGGGTGGCGGCCTGCCTCGCGGTCGTGGAGCGTGCTCTCGACGGAAAGGACTACTTACTCGGAGACGAGTTCTCGGCGGCCGACGTCATGATGGGAGTGACGTTGCTGATCGCGCGGCGCCTCAAGGCCTTTGACGATCGCTACCCGAAGCTCGCCGCGTACCTCGCGCGCCTCGAAGCGCGACCGGCACTTCGCAAAGCGCTCTCGTGATGCTCCCGCTCGACGGCGTCCGCGTCGTCGATCTGACGCGGGTGCTCGCCGGCCCGTTCTGTGCGGCGTTGCTCGGCGACCTCGGCGCGGACGTGATCAAGGTCGAGGACCCGGCGGCGGGCGACGAGGCGCGAACCTGGCCACCGCTTCGCGACGGGGAATCACCCGCCTATATCGTCAACAACCGCAACAAGCGCGGCATCGCGGTCGATCTGAAGATGGAGGAAGGAGCGGGCGTCCTTCGGCGGCTCGTCGGCGTGGCCGACGTGCTCGTCGAGAACTTCCGAAAGGGTGCCATGGAGGAGTTCGGCCTCGGCTACGAGGCGCTTGCGGCGCTCAATCCGCGCCTCGTCTATTGCTCGGTCTCGGCATTCGGGCGAACCGGGCCGCGGGCCGACGAAGCGGGCTACGAGGCGGTCATGCAGGCCTTCGCGGGGATCATGTCGATCACCGGCGAGCCGGGGGGAGCGCCAGTTCGCTGTGGCGCCTCGTTCGTGGACCTGACGACGGGGATCCTTTGCGCGCTCGGCATTCTCTCGGCGCTGCGGCTTCGCGAGCGCACGGGGCTCGGCCAGCGCGTCGACGGCTCGCTGCTCGAGACGGCGCTCGGCCTTCTCAACTATCAAGCGGAGAACTATCTCCTCGCCGGAGAAGTGCCGCGTGCGCTCGGCTCGGCCCACCCGTCGCTCGCGCCGTACCGAAACTTCCGCTGCCGTGATGGACATTGGGTGTTCGTCGCTGGGGCGAACGATCGTCTCTGGCAGCGGCTGGCCAGGGCAATCGGCCTCGAGGCGATGCTGGACGATCCGCGCTTCGCCACCAACGTCGATCGCGTGAAGCATCGACGGGAGGTCGAGAGCGCCGTCGAAGCGGCGATCGCAGGCTTCGATCGTCCCGATCTTCTCCGGCGCCTCGCCGCGGCTGAGATGCCGGCGGCGCCGGTCAACACGGTGGATCAGGTGCTCGGCGAACCTCAGACGCGCTCGCGGCCGGTGATGCGGCGGATGAGCCACCCGAAGCTCGGAGAGATCCCGGTGATCGGCATGCCGCTCAGTTTCTCCGCGATCGATCCAGACGTCCGTCGTCACGCGCCGGTGCGCGGTGAGCACACCGACGAGGTGCTCGCCGAGTGCGGCTACTCGCCGGAGGAGGTTGCGAGCCTGCGGTCGCGTAAAGCGGTCGCGTAAATCTTTTCTTGGCCCCGGTTTCCATGCGAGTCTAGTCGCGAGATGAGATCGCGACCAATCGAGGTGAAGGAGAGGCGCGCTGATGTCGGTCGACCCGTCGAGCGGGGAGGCCGATAAGCCCGTGACGGAGAGCCGCGTATGAAGAAAGAAGTCGTTCGCGTGTCCCCGATTTCTGACGTGACCGAGAAGCTCGGCGTCCCGCTCTCGGCGGCAATCAAGGCGAACGGCTTCGTGTTCGTCTCCGGCATGCCGCCGGCCGACCCGAAGACCGGCCAGCTCGTCCGCGGCGACATCGTCAAGCAGACGGAGACGTGCCTCGAGAACGTGAAGGCGGCCGTCGAGGCCGCGGGCTCGTCGCTCGACAAGGTCGTCAAGGTGACGGTCTACGCGGCGAACTCGGCTTACTACCCGACGATCAACAAGGTCTACGCGCGGTACTTCCCCGTCGACCCGCCGGCGCGGACGTTCGTCACCGTGGGCTCGTGGCCGATGGAGTTCGACGTGGAGATCGAGTGCGTCGCGCTCGCCTGATCGCTAGCTCGGTAGGATGTTACATCCCCTTTGTCGCACCCAACGGGTGCGATCCGTAGGGGACGCTCCTAGCCGCGATCGCGCTTGTGCTTGTCGACCCAGCGTTGAAAGAGGAGCCGCATCGTGTCCGGCTCCTGGATGCCGCCGAGCGGAAAGCCGACGTGAAACGTCGGCACGCCGATGACCTCGGCCTCCCGCGCCGCCTCGGTCATGGCGTCGAGTCGGCCGAAGTCGTGAATGTCGCCGAGGACCGCGGGATCGAGCGTGAGATCCGCGGCGAGGCGCTCGATCTCGCCTTCGGCGCCGATGTCGCGCGCTTCCTCGAAGACGGCGCTCCACACCCGCTCGCGCCAGGCCGCCTCTCGAGCGCTGCCGACGAGCGCCAGCGCCACCGCGTGCGCGGGCCGCGAGTCCAGCCACACGCCGGGCATGCGTACCCGAACGCCGAGCTCCTCGGCGACCCGCAGCGCGTTTTCTCGCCGGCGGCCATCGACGACGATCCCGCGCCGCCACCCGGTGATCGCCACGAGGTCGATCGGCCGCCAGTCGAGGACGACGCCGAGCGCATCGAGGTCCATCCGCTCGAGCACGCGATGGGCGACGAAGCAGATCGTCGAGGAAAAGTCGTAGTGGACGGGGAGCACGAGCGGCGGCGCCATCGTGAACACGTGTTGCACCGCCCGCCGGCTGCGGCAAGAGCGAATCAGCCGTTCTGCCTTTGGTAGCGCGCGGCCGGCCGAGCTCGATCGTGGTCGTCTCTCTATGCAAGTAAGTCTCGTTGTGTAAGCTCGAGTCGGGAACACGCATGAGGCGCTCTGCCACTCCGTTCGAAGAGGCGAATACGCGCGACCCGCGTCGTCGTCGGCTCGCCGAGCTCGACGCCATCGACACCCTGGCCGCCGAGATCACGGCACGCGCCGCGGAAGTCGAGGCCGCGCGACGCCTGCCGGCTGACCTCGCGCACCGACTCGCGAAGGCGGGCCTCTTTCGCATCATGGTTCCGAAGGACTACGGCGGGGCCGAGCTCCACTTGATCGAATCCGTCCGCGTGATCGAAGAAGTGTCGCGCCTCGATGGCTCCATCGGCTGGTGCGTGATGATCGGCGGCAGCACGGGAGTCCTCGGCGGCTTCTTGCCCGAGCGCTCGGCGCGAGAGATTTACGCCGCCAACCCGGACGTGATCACGGCGGGGGCGACCGCGCCAACCGGGAACGCGAGCGTCGTGGACGGCGGATACCTGGTGAGCGGACGCTGGCAGTGGGGGAGCTGCGTGGAAAACTGCCAGTGGGTCTGCGGCGCTTCGGTTGTCCGCGAGGGCGACGAGGTCCGCAAGCTCGACAACGGCATGCCCGATGCCCGCCTGATGGTCTTCGCCGCCGAGCAAGTGGAGGTTCTCGACACATGGAACGCGTCGGGGCTGCGCGGCACCGGCAGTCACGACTTCCAGGTTAGCGGCGCGTTCGTCCCCGCCGATCGTGCGATCATTCTCGGTGTGAGCCCGCCTTCCATCCGTCGGCCGCTCTACGAAGTGCCGATCCTCGCGACGCTCGGCGTCGTCGTCAGCGGGGTCGGCCTTGGCCTCGCCAGGCGCGCCATCGACGAGCTCGTCGAGCTCGGCGGGCGGAAGAAGCCGATGGGTAGCCAGCGGCTCCTTCTCGAGTCCTCTGCCGTCCAGGGGCGCGTGGCGGAAGCCGAGGCGGCGCTGCGCTCGGCGCGTGCGTTTCTCTTCGAGGCGATCGAAGATGCGTGGACGTGTGCGTCCGCAGGGACGCCGCTGCCGCTCGTGGACTACACGAACCTTCGCGTCGCGTCGGCCAACGCTGCTTGGCAGTCGGCGAAGGCGGTCGATCTCATGTACCACGCCGGTGGCGGCTCCTCCGTCCACATGGCGAGCCCGCTCCAGCGCTGCTTCCGCGACGTCCACGTGGTGACCCAGCACCAGCGGGTGAACGCCAACGTCTTCTCGGTCGCGGGAAGGCTCTACGCGGGGCTCGGGCCGATGCCGTTCGGATTGTCCTAGGAGCCCCTTTCGAGTTGATCGCGGCACACTATCTCCAAGCGTCTTCCGGGGCATTTTTGGATTGACATTTCTTCGCGTCGCGCCCTAACCCGGTCGGAGCACCACGAAAGGAGACGTGCGTCATGGGGATCTTCAGCTTCATAGCGAGCGTCGGCGAGAAGCTTGCGGGCGCGTCGGAGGCGCAGGCGGCGGACAAGGCGGCGGAGCAGACCTGGAGGCAAGCAGCCTTGAAGAACGTGCCGGCAAAGCTCGGTTTACCCGTGAGCGACTTCACCGTGGCTCTGAACGGAGACGTCGCCGTGCTGACGGGCAAAGTCTCGTCGCGAGAGATCGAGGAGAAGATCGTACTGGCCGTTGGCAACACGGTCGGAGTCGGTAGCGTCGACGATCGGCTCGAAGTGGCCGCGAGCTCGGTGTCCGCTCCGGCGTCCGCTGTGTCTCCCGCGCAGGCGTCCGTCTTTTACACCGTCAAGAAGGGCGACAACCTGTCGACGATCGCCAAGGAGCAGTACGGCTCGGCATCGAAGTACATGGCGATCTTCGAGGCCAACAAGCCGATGCTCAAGGACCCCGACAAGATCTACGTCGGCCAGGTATTGCGCATACCGGAAGGCCTGAGCTGGGGAGACCGGGGTGTCGAGGCCGGAAACGCGAGGAGGTCTCCTGTGTCAATGCGCCGGGTCGACTGCGCGCCCGGGCGAAGCCGAAGGAGGACACCATGCTCGACATCATCTGGATCATCCTCATCGGCGCCGTGGTGGGCGCGCTCGCGAAGTTCTTCATGCCGGGGTCGGATCCAGGAGGGTTTTTCATGACCGCGATGCTCGGGATGGTGGGGGCGATCGTCGCGACGTTCCTCGGTCGATTTATCGGCCTTTACGGACCCGGACAGGGTGCAGGGTTCATCGCCTCGATCGTCGGGGCTATCCTCGTCTTGGTCGCCTACCGCCAACTGAGAAGCCGCGGGGCATCGACGCGTAGCGGTCGAGCGTCGGTGATCGTGAACACGCGAAAGGAGTAAAGTATGGGCATTCTCGATGATCTGCTCAGCAGCGGACAGGTCCAGCGCATGTTCACGGACTTCGTCACGCGGTACGATCAGGGACACCCCTCCGAGGGGTACTCGGACCAGGAGGTCGTCGAGCGCTACAGTCAGGTGGCGCACGCGGTCCCCCCGGATCAGTACGCGCAGGCGGCACAGGAGGCGCTCGCGCGCCTGTCGCCGGAAGAACGCGCGGCATTCGTCAAGATGCTCCAGGACCGAGCACAGGCCAAAGGGGTGACACTGCCTTCACGGGTGGGAACGGATCCGCGGGACCTCGGCCAGGTGCTCACAGGCTTGCATCAGAAGCCGGGCCAGCTCCGGGACATCCTGAGCGGGGGTGGTTCCTCGACCGAGGCGACCGGGGCGAGCCCGCTCACGGGCTTGCTTGGATCTCCTCTGGCCAAGGCGGCGCTCGCCGGGATCACCGCCATGCTGGTCAAAAAGGTCGTGCGGGGCGCCGCCTAGCCAGCAATCCCGCTCGCCGACTCGCACACCGCGCCGGTCAGCTACCGAGTCGGATCTCCTCACGGGCTCGAGGTGGAGATTGCCGTTCGCGCAGACTAGAGTCCCGCGCGATGGCCCTGAAGCGCCCTCGATGGAAGCCCGGAAGGCTCCTGCTGCTCGAGCACGACTCGAAGATCCTGCTCGGCAATCCGCTCGGTGATCCGCACGTCCGCCAGCTCGCCGTGTGGCTGCCCGCCGAGTACGACGAGGGCGCCACGCGCGGGCGCGGACGTCGCTTCCCGGTGCTCTACGATCTCGTCGGTTTCACCGGGTCGGGGCTGGCGCATGTCGCTTGGAAGAACTTCAGCGAGAACGTGCCCGAGCGCGCCGCGCGCCTCGTCCACGAGCGGAAGATGGGGCCCGCGATCCTCGTCTTCCCCGACTGTTTCACCGCGCTCGGCGGCAACCAGTACGTGAACTCGTCGGCGATCGGTGACTACGCCGACTATCTCACCAGCGAGGTCGTCCCATTCGTCGACCGCGAGCTCCGCACGCTCGCCTCGCGCGATCACCGCGGCTGCTTCGGCAAGTCTTCCGGCGGCTACGGAGCGATGCTGCACGGCATGCGTTACGCGTCGACCTGGGGCGCCGTCGCCAGCCACTCGGGCGACGCCTACTTCGAGTTCGTCTACTGGCACGACTGGCCGAACACGCTGAACGAGCTCGCCAAGTACCGCCGCCGGAAGGTGAAGCCGGGACGCTTCGACGTGGAGAAGGCGGAGCAGGGTGCCGCCCGCGGGCGCGACGACGGCCGGGTGAAGCGCTTTCTCCGCGCCATGTGGCGCAAGCCCAAGCTGTCGATGCCGGAAGCGCACTGCATGATGAACCTTTGCATGGCCGCCACCTACGATCCCGACCAACGGGCACCGAACGGTTTCCTGCTGCCCGTAAACCTCGAGACCGGCGAGATGCTTCCCGAGCGCTGGGCGCGCTGGCGCGCCCACGACCCCGTGAACCTCGTCGCCAGATACCGGCAGAACTTGAAGTCGCTCCGCGGCATCTACATCGACTGCGGCTCACGCGATCAGTTTCACATCCACTACGGCTCGCGCATCCTATCCAAGCGGCTGCACGAGGCCGGCGTGGAGCACGTCTACGAGGAGTTCGACGACAACCACTCCGACATCGACTATCGGATGGACGTTTCCCTGCCGTTCCTCTACCGCGCGCTGAAGCCGTAGGGCATGCGCGTCGGTCATGGGTGCGGCAAGCGCGCAATGCCACTTACGAAGGCGTCTGGTCCACCATCCGCAAGCCGAGTAATATGCCGTCTGCGGTACGGCGCCGGCTGAGCCGCGTGTGGCGACGGCCGGCGCCGCGGCGGAGATTGCCGAGCGGCGACTGACCGCGACGACCGACATGTGAACACGAAGGACAGCATGTTCACCGTCGAGGACCGCTGCCGCTTCGGTCCTCGGCCCAGCGAGCCAGTCGACATCATCGTGACGGTGGATTCATTCGAGCATTTCGAGGATCCGGGCGCGGTGTTGGCGCAGATGTACGCGCTGCTCAAGAGCGGCGGCCGGGTGCTCGCGTCGTTCGGGCCCACGTGGTACCACCCGCTCGGCGGCCACACCTTCTCCGTGTTCCCGTGGGCGCATCTGGTGTTTTCGGAGCGAGCGCTCATCCGATGGCGCTCCGACATCCGGAGCGATGGAGCGACGCGCTTTCACGAAGTGGCCGGTGGCCTGAATCAGATGACGATCGGGCGATTCGAGCGTCTCGTCCGCGAGAGCGGTTTTCTCCTGGACCGCCTCGAGACCGTTCCGATTCGGAAGCTCACGTGGGCCCACTCGCGCGCGACCCGTGAGTTCACGACCGCGATCGTCCGCGCCCGGCTGGTGAAGCCGCTGGGTCCCGAAGCAGCCTAACGAATGCCGAAGACTTCCGGCTACGCGATGGCTCCCCGCCGTCTCTTGCCGAAGCCGAAAGCCCTCATCCTCCGCTCCCGAAGAGCTTCGGCGTCGGCATCTTCGCGCGGATCTCCGCGAGCACTTCTTCGCTGACGCGGCCGATCTGTCGATCACGACAGTAGGCTTCGACGCGCTTGGCGACCATGCCACGCACGAACGCGGGGATCTGCCTCATCCGCTCGCTCGCCGCAGGGTCCCACGCGAGCGTGACGGCTGCCGGCGAGCCGTATTCGACCGCGGGCGCTGCAGGCTTCGGGAAAGTCCCCGGCTGATGCGTGCAGAGCGGGTCCTCCGCCATCACATCGCCGGTCATTCCGAACGCCCGCGCGCGGCAGCCGCCGCAGGCGGCGTTCAGCTCGCAGTCGCCGCAGCGCCCGCCGAGACGGCCGCGGCTGCGGATCTCTACGAACAGGTCGGAGGATTGCCAGATCTCCGTGAGGCTCTGCGACCGGAGGTTTCCGCCGAACAGCGGCAGGTAAGGGCACGGCGTGACATCGCCGTTCGGACGGATGCCCATGTAATGCGTGCCGGCGGGGCAGCCGCCGGCGCCGCCGGCGTATCCCTTCAAGGTCGGGGACGCGGGCTCTTCGGCGACCAAAACGCGCGCGTAGTGCGGCGCGCATTTGGCGTTGACCAGCATGCGGCCCGCGAAGCGCTTCTGGATCACGCGGAGCTCCACGAGCACCTGATCGTATGCCGCCGCCTCGAGGTCGGAGACGTGCGCGCCGCGCCCGCTCGGCACGAGGAAATACAGATTCCAGACCTTCGCGCCGAGCTCGCCGTGGGCGAAATCCGCGATCGCGGCAAGCTCCGTGACGTTGTGGCGCGCGACCGTCGTCTGGACGATGAAGGGGAGGCCGGCTCGAGTCAGGATCTTCGCGCCCTCGACCGTGTTTCGCCAAGCGCCGCGCACACGCCGGAACGTGTCATGGCGCTCCGCGTCGAGCGCGTCCAGGGAGAGCGAAAGGCCGCGCACGCCTTCGCCCCGGAGGACCGTCGCCAGGTTCTCGGTGATCCGGACGCCGTTGGTGCCGACCACGACCCACAGGCCCTTGCCCGCGCCGTAGCGGATGATCTCGACGATGTCCCGCCGCAGCAGTGGTTCGCCGCCGGTGAGGATCAGCAAGCAATCCGGCGCGAACGCGGTGATCTGGTCGATCACGTGGAAACAGCCGTCGGTCGAGAGCTCGCTGCGATCGGCGAAGCTCGCGGTGTGGACTTCGGGCTTGCCGCCCGCATCGAGGTAGCAGTGCTCGCAGGCGAGATTGCAGCGGTAGGTCAGGTTCCAAGAAATGACGTACGGGCGCTCGAACGCCGACGCTTCGCGGCTCGTGACGCTTTCGGTCGGCACCGCGACGCGCCCTACATCCCGAAGAAGCTCTTCGCCTGCTCGAGCACTTGCTCGTCGACTTCGCGAAGGCCCTGTTCGCGCGCATATCGCTCGATGCCCGCTCGCGCCATCGGACGAACGAAGTCGGGGACGTTGGCGAGCCGCTCGAGCGCCTTGGTCGTCCACGGAAGACCGCCGTCGGCCGGTACCGCCGACATGCCCCCGATCATCCCCGAGAACGGGCACTTCGATTCGGTCTTCTCACCTTTCGGGCCGATCTCGACGCCGAGCGACGTCACCATCTGCGTTTCGAGCGGATTGGTGAGCATCGCGATCCGGTGGGCGCATTCCGGACATTCGTAGACGACCGACAGGCTGCCGCGGTCGGGTGGCGCGACCTGAACGAGCTTCATCGGCTGGTCGCAGAGCACGCAGAGAAACTTCATGAGACCTCCAAGTTGTGACGGACGGCTTCCGCAAGGGCGAGAATCGCCTGCCACGCGGGGCTCGCCGTATCCGGGGCTTCGCCGCGATCGCACGCGGCAGCGAGATCGGGATCGAACGGGACGGACCCTAGACACGGAATTCCCAAGTCGACAGATCCGGATTCCGGGAAGAGCGGCTGGATCGTCCGACACCCCCGGCAAGCGTAGCCCTTCATGTTCTCGACGTACCCGAGCACGCGGTTCGGAGCCTTGCCGAGCGCGGCGATCGAACGCGAGACGACGCCGCGCGAGACGTCGGAAGGGATCGTGACGAGCACCAACGGAACTGCAGAGCCGAGAAACTCGGCGTACTGGACGGTACGCTCCCCTCCCGGCGGCAGATCGACGAGAAGATAGTCGAGCGCTCCCCAAGCAACGCCGGCGAGCAAGTCCCCGAGCAGGGCGAACTCGCGTGTCGCACGCCACACGTAGGTGTCCCCGTCGGCGACGCTGTCGAAGTCGAGTGACCTCGACTCCGGAACGACCAGACCCATCGACACGACGCCGATACCCGACCGCGTGCGCGGCAGGACCAGGCCGTCGAGTCCGGGAACGAGCATGGTTGCCGCGAGTCCGGCGATGCGAGCCTGACTCGGACCGTTGAGATCGGCGTCGAGAACGGCCACGCAAGCGCCCGCGGCGCGAAGCGCGCAGGCAAGCTGCATGGTGAGCGTGCTCTTACCGACGCCGCCCTTGCCGGAGCCGATGGCGACCACGTGGCGCACGCCCGAAAGGCTCGCGGCGATCTTGTTCCGTTTCGCGACGACCTGCCCGACGACGTCGGAGCCGCCGTCACCGGCGATCTCGTGGTAGCTCTTCACGGCGCGTCCATGTTTGCTGCGTAGCCGATGTACTCGGTATCGCGGCGAAAGCCCAGAGCCGCCAGCAACGTCTCGGGGAGCTCGTCCTCGGCGACCTTGGAGATTCGCGCCGGCGCGTCGCCGCGTCGGCGAACGTCAGCCAACAACGGGTACAAGAGCTCGCCCCGGGCGGCGCCGAGGGCTACGATCTCGCAGGCCCCCGGGCGGCTCCGATGTAGGACGTAGGCCTCGACGCGCTCGTCCGAGGTAATCGCAACGCCATCGATCTGACGGCTCCTGCCGATGAGCGTCGCGAGCGAGCGCTCCCATGGGCGCGGGAGGGACGGATCCAACGTGCCGCTCTGGATGAGCTCTTCGACGGTGACGGCCGAGACGAGGCCCGCCGCAGCCGGAGAAGCCGCCGTCCCGGCAGCGGAGACGAAGTCGCGGTAGCGCCTCTCCTCGGTGAATTCGCAGCGCTCGAAGAACCGGCGTTCACCCGTCGCTTCGGCGGGGACCTCGGTGACGAGACGCCGCGGACCGAGGATCGCCACCTTTCTGCGGAGCGAGTCGACCAAGTGCCGGCCATGGCCTCGGCCCTCGTGGCCGGTGCGCACGGCGATTCGGTAGACGAGGTTCGAGTCCGCGCGCTTGGCGCCGAGCATCACCGCGATCGGTACGTCGCCATCGAAGGCGACCATCGAGCTCGACGCCCACAGCCCGAGCTCGCGCGCATCGCGCTTGAAGCCCTCGACGGTGAGCGGCGGCTCGGTTCGGCGGCGATCGCCGCAGCAGTTGTTGTACGCTTCGACGAGGAGAGGGATGTCGTCGGTTCGACAGAAGCGGTAGCCGGCCATGGGGACGTTCCTAACTTTCGTGACCTTTCGGCCGAACGACTCCGACAGACCGAACCAAGGAGTTTACGAAAGGTCACGAAAGTTAGGAACGTCCCCGCTCTTCGCCTCCCGCCATGATTCCCACCTCGTTGAGCGGCAGCCCGCTCGAACCGGTAGTGCGCGCTCCCGTTGGTCGCGGATCCTGCGGACCCGTCGGCTCTGCCTCGTTAGCCTCGCGCGACGGCGTCGGGTTTTGGTTGTAGCCTTGGATCATCTCCTCCATGAGCTTCCGGCCCTGCTCGATGCCCTCTTCGACGAGCGCCAGGTCGATCGGATTTTGGCTCCGCTCGCGGGCGATGTCCTCGATTCTCGCTTGGGTGCGATTCCGCATGAAGCCGGCTGGGACGCGAAGGATCCGCGCGATCGCGTCCGGCGACCAATCGAGCTCGGAGAAGAGGGGATTTCGCTTCTCGTCGCGGGCGACGAGCTTCTTTCCGTCCTGCGTCTCGACGGGCGCCGCGGCCCCATCGGCGGGAAGCACGAGCGGCGTGCCGGTCTCCTCCTCGACCAAGCTCTTGGCGAACTCGAAGCTCACCGTCTCGAGCCGGCGAAGGCGCGCGGCCTTCTCGATCCGCGCTTTGGTGCGGCGGCGCTTGTAACCATCCTGGATCGTCCAGAGGCCGCGCTTGGCATCACGCGTCCAGGTGAGCTTTCGCCCGTCGTACGTCGTCTCGGGCGCGGCGCCGCCTTCGGTCTCGATGATCTCCTCGACCATCTCGGGCGAGATGACTTGGAAGGACTGGCCGCCGCATACCGCGCACGCGACCGGGCTTGCCTCGACCGCGGACACGCCACACGTGCGACAAATCGAGATCGGCTTGTCCTTGGCGTGATCCAGCACCACGCTCTCGGCGAGCTTCGTCGCGGCTTTCGCCCCCTTCGGCATGTACCGGTCCATCGCCTCGTCGAGCAGATCGCTGGTGATGACGCTGTGGCCCTTCTCGAGGGCCAGCCGGAAGATCGCCGTGCGGGCGATCCCCTGGACGAGAGGCGGCACCCGCTGCATGCGGCTTTCCGCCTCCGCTGTCCAGCGGATGGACTGCTCGGCCTTGACGTCGAGCTCGGGCACCTCGGTCCGCGTCGTCAACAGGATGTCGCACGGCGAGTTGCGGAACAGATTCTCGGAGTTGCTGCCGAGCTCTTGCTCACCCTGAGCGCTGTGGACACCGGTGCGCCCGACGACGAGCAGCCACGGCTCGGTCTTTCGCGCGTGGTTGAGGATCTTCTGGAACGCCTTGCCGTCGAGCAGCGTCTTTTGGATCTCGACCCCCGCTTTCGCGGCGATCGTACCGGCGACTTCGAGATGCGACTGGTAGATCTGCGCGAGACCCGTGTCGATGACTTCTTCGTGGAGCTGATTCTGCTCCTCGAAACGGAAGACCTTGGCGGCCTTCTCGGTGAGCACGTTCACGATGCCGTTGAAGACCGTGTAGTGAAGGTAGGGGTCGTAGACCGCGATCGCCTCGACCTTCTTGCCGAAGCGCTTGGCGAGGTCGATCGCCGTCATGAGCGCCCCGAAGGACTGCGGGCTGCCGTCGATGCCGACGAGAATCGTGTCGCGGGCTTGCGTGGGGTTCCCGTCTGGCAGCTCCTTGACGACCAGCACGTCCTGTCGTGCCTTCCGTGCCACGCGCTCGCAGACCGACCCTACTTGACTGTCGCGCACCCGGCCGAGACCGAGCACGCCGATCACGACGAGCTCGTAGTGGCCCGTAGCGAGGTCCTTCACGATCTCGGTCGAGTGTTTGCCGTCCATCATGCGGGGCTCGAACTCGAGGTCTGCCGTGGCGCAAGCAGCCGCCATCGGCGCCAGGTAGCTGTCGGAAACGAGCTTCAGTCCCATCGTGATCAAGCTGTCGTGGATCTTCCGCTGCCGCTCTAGCTCCGTCTCCTCGAGGTATTCCTCCGGCAGCGTGTACTCCATTTGCTTGAAGCGATAGTCGTGCATCTTCGCCGCGTATACGTGACAGCCGACCATCTTCGACGCGAAGGCCTTGCCGAGCTCCACCGCCCGGCGAATCGCCTGGTTCGAATGATCGGAATTGTCCACCGGCACGTAGATCGTTTTGTACATCACTTCCTCCAAATCACGTCGCTTCGGCCGAAGGGCGTGCCCGCCGCCGCGCCCAGCCGATGAAGACGAGCTCGAGCGCGAATGCGGCGACCGCCCACTTGGCCATCTCACCGACGGGAGACTGCTTCTCGGCGGGCGACAGGTAGACCGTCCACCAGTTGGTGAGAGCGCGCTTGTTGCCGCGCTCGCGGCTGCCGCCGTCCCAAACCGAAAAGGCGACGGGAACGAACGCGCCTTCTTCGAAGCTGATCTCGCCTTGGCTGCGCAGCGGGCGTTTGAACACGACGCGCCATTCGCCCTTGTCGTAGTGGCTTGCGACGTCGAGCTTGCGTGGTCCGAGCGCTTCGAGGCTGTCGCTGCCTTGCGCCAGGTAGAGACCGCCCTGCTTCTTACCGAGGTCGGCGAACCAGAGGTTCACCGGGTTCCCCTTGTCGCCGAAGATGAAGTAGGGCTTGCGGATCGTCGTCGGGATCGACGACCGGAAGCTGGATCGCAACCGCGTCCGAGAACTCGCTCCCCGGAGAAGCGGGAGCACCGGGGCTGGCTTCCTCCTCTCCCCATACGTTGCCTTCGGACTTCGCACCCTGGGCAGGCTTCGCGGCCGGAGCTGCCTGCTCCTCTTCGCCCCACACGTTGCCGCCGCCCTCGATCGCCGGCTTCGCGGCGGGTTTCTCGCCCTCGTCCTCGGCGGCGGGGACGGCGATCTCCGGGCCGTTCTTGCCGCTCGTGTCCGCCCGCATGTCGTGCCAGCTGAGCTCGAAGGCCATGTCGGTCTCGTTGTAGACCGCGCGGACCGAGATGCCGTTACACGGCGGATGGAAATCCCGGCCGGGTTGCATGATCTGACCGACGACCGGAAAGTACGCGGCCTCCGCGTCCTCGAAGAGCTTCGCATCGTTCGGATCGAGCTCTTTCTGGACCTTCTTCGCCACCACGACCGTCGCATAGCTCGGCGTGTCGCTCTCCGACAGCGAGTAGACGTAGTTGGCGAGATCCCAGCGCTGCTCGACCGAAAGTGCGTCGACGAACGACGGCATCGGTGTCCCGTTGAGTCCGGTCGAGAACGCGCGGAAGATGTCCTCGCGCTTCGGTCCGCCGCGGAACGTCCAGCGGCGCGTGAGGTCGGCCGAGCGGATGGTGTTTCCCCAATCGTCCTTCAGCGTCGGCGCGGAGATTCCGTCGGTGCGCCCGAGCTCGCCGTGGCAGCGCGCGCAGCCGAGATCCGCGTAGAGCTTCTTGCCCTTCTCGATCGAATCCTTGCTGAGCGAAGGAGCGGCGGTGACCTGGATCGGCTCCGCCTGTCGATCGGCCTTGGCGAAATCGGGGGCGAAGGATTTCACGTAGTAGACGAGATCGGAGAGCTGCTCTTCGCTGAACTGCGGCCACGCGGGCATCGCCGTGTACGGCATGCCGGCGCGGATGATCCTCTTCAGGTCCTGCGTGGTCGGCAGCGCGCCGCTCGGCGTCGTGCGGATCTTGAACTTTGCCGGAGGTGAAGTCGCGCGGCTTCGGCAGCAGGAAGGGCGCCGCGATTCCCTCGCCGTCGCCCTTCTCGCCGTGGCACTGCGCGCAATTGACCTCGTAGAGCTTCTTTCCTGCCTCGCGCTGCGCGTCGGTGCCGACGTCGGGCGCGGGCGCGGCGGCGAGCGCCGCCGAAGCGGCGAGGCCGAGGCCGAGCGTGATGGCGCCGCGCATCCTCATGCCGTCACTTCGCCGCCTCTTCCCAGGAACGCGGCCGATAGCCGGTGTCGCCGTAGAGAAAGAGAATCACTTCCCAGATCTGGTCGTTGGTGAGGAAGCGCTCCCACTCGGGCATGGCCGAGTCACCCGGCGCGCCTTCATCGGGCATGCCGGGGCCTCCTTTGGCGATCCTCCAGAAGAAGAACGTCTCCTGGAACATCGGCAGCACGCCCGAGTCCTGGAAGTTCGCCGGCACGGGGTTCAGCCCGTACGCGAACATGCCGTCGCCGCCGAGCGCGTCGCCGTGGCAGAAGAAGCAGTTGCTGTAGTAGATGCGCCGCCCGTTTTCGACGTGCTGCGTGAATGCTTTCGGGTCGGTCTTCTCGAGCGCCCGGAAGGGATTCTCGCCGCGCAGCAAATCGATCTTCTGCCCATGGGCGGAGATGTCCGCAGGAGGAGACGGGTGCACCGTTCGGCCGAAGAACGGCGGCTGGATCGGCTGGTTCAAGCTCGCGTACACGCCCCACGCGACGAGGCCGGGAATCGCCGTCGCGATCAGCGCGAGCGGCAGCGTGTAGCGGCGATTCGTGGCGAACTCGAAGATCGGTTCGAACGTGTCTCTCGCGACGCTCGCCGCTCGAAGTGGCGTAGGCAAGAAGCGCGAGCGTCGCGATCGACGTGTAGATGCGCACCGCCGAAGCCGGAATGGGCGTCTCGAAGCCGTAGACGAAACGTCACGTAAAGGCCGATCCACCAAGCGAGCACCGAGAAGAGGACGCGACGCGCGGAACACGCGCAGAAGATCATCACCGCGATGATCGGCAGGACGACCGCGAGCTTCACGACGCTCCCCCGCAGTACGGCAGCTTGTCTTTCAACGTGATCGTCGGCTCGCCGCCCTGGCTCTGCAGCCAAGCGATCACCGCGTGAAGCTCTTCGTCGTTCAAGCCGACCGGCGGCTTGTTGATCGTCGGCATGCCCGGGCTGAATCCCGGGACGATGAACGCGTTGGGGTCGCAGAGCGACTGCGCGAAGTAGTGCACCTGATCGAGCCCTGGGACGCGCGTCTTGGCCCGCTCCGCCGCTCCCGCGAGATCGGGAAAGCGCAGCGGCCCTTCCTTGCTTTCCGATCGTGTGGCAGGTGAGACAGAGCCCTTTGTCGTGGGCGATCTGAATCGCCGATCTTGGCGAGCTGCGCCGGCGTCATATCCTGCGTGATCTCGATCTTCGGCGGCGGCAGGAGCTCCTTCTGAGGCACCAGCTGCCCGACGTAGGTGTAGAAGAGCGTCGCTCCCACCACCACCAGCACCACGTTCAATGCCGACCGGCGATCTCATGAGGCGGCGGAGACCCGCTTGGCGCCGTGTGCGCGCGCGGATTCCGGCTCGCCTTCGGGCACTCCGTAGTCCTTCTTGTCGTGGAGGCTCGCCAGCCAGAACACGAAGGCGATCAGCGCGAAGAACAGGATCACGCAGACCGAGATCACCTTCGTGGCGAAGCCGAGCGTCGGCGTGAAGGCGTCCGGCGAGGTGTCCTGCAGGACGCCGTAGACGTGCCAGTGCTGGCGGAGTCCCGAGCGTACGTAGCCCATCAGGCCCATGAGCCAGGTGAACGTCACGGCGATGAAGATCAGCACGTACTGCGAGATCGCGGGGATCTTTCCCCAGTGCGTCTCGCCGATCTCCTCGGCGCCGCGCATCAGCGCGATGTCGATCGCCGTCATCGCGACCATCGCGACGAGCACCGACAGCACCTGCGGTACCGAGAAGCCGATGCGTACCGATGCCTCGACGAAGTAGCCGTAGATGCCGTAGAAGATGACGGTCGACGTCGCGGCGACGAAGATCAGGAACTGGGCGAAGTTGCCGAGCGTTGCCCACGATACGGTCGGCCGCTTGCCGGTCCGGCGGTAGAAGAGGAAGCTCACGTAAGTGGTGAGGATCAGCACGTTCACCGCCGTGTTCTTGGCCGACATGACGCCGAGAACGCCGAGCATCGGATGCAGCGTCCCGCCCATCGCGCGGATCTCGGTCGCGGTGGCGATCAAGGAGTGCGGCGTAGCCCACACCGCGAAGCACACCGCGATCGCCGCCAAGAGGTACTTCACGTACTTCTGGTAGCTCTGCACGCCCTCGACGCGGCCCATGCCGAGCCAGAGATAGTAGTTGGCGGCCAGGAAGAGGTTGCCGATCAGCACGGCCTGGATGATGAACAGCCAGGAGAACGCGCCGCCCATCATCATGATGCCGAGCGCCTGGTTGTACGCGTAGATCTCCTTGGCGAGGTAGTAGCCGGCGAACGGCAAGCGGCAGAAACGCGCTGATCGCCACGAAGTTGCCGACGTAGCCCATCCAGTCGTAATGTGCGCGCTCCTCGTCGCGTCGTGGCGTGCAGGAACTTCCAGGCGGCATACGCCGCGGCCACCGAGCCGCCGAACGCGATGTTGCCGATGAAGCGGTGGATGTTGATCGGCATCCAGGAGTAGTTGTCGAAGGCGGCGTAGAGATCGATGAGCGCGCCGCTTTCGGAAACGCCCTGCGGGGTCATCATGAACGACGCCCAGGCATTGGCGATCGCCATGATCAGCGTGCCGACCACGTTGATGCCGAGGCCGAGGCCGAGGTGGACGAGCGGGTGAAACTTTCCCCAGCCGTAGTAGTAGCTGTAGAGGAACCCCGCCTCGAGGAAGAAGAGCCCGCATAGGGAAGGAAGGTCGGCGAGAAGACCTCCATCAAGTAGTTCATGAAGGCGGGATAGAGCATGATCAGCAGGAACGTCAGGAACCCGCCGAAGCTCGCCGTGAACGAGAACGCGGTCGAGAGGAGCTTGGTGAACTCGTAAGCGAGCTTGTCGTAGCGCTCGTCGCCGGTCAGATAGCCGATGAGCTCGATGATGAAGGCGAAGATCGGCACGGCGAGCACGAAGGCCGCGAACATGAGGTGCAGCTCGGCCACGACCCACACCGCCACCCGGCTGCCGACGACGGGAAAGGTTCGATAGGCGGGCGGCTCGTACTTCTTGGCCTTGGCCTTTTCTTCCTGCGCCTTGAGCATGTCCGCGATCCCTTGATCGCGGGGCACCGGCTGGACTTCCGTGGAGCGGATCGGTGGATGGTACGCATGGTCGTTGAGCGCGACCCAGACGCGCACCGTTGCCATGACGAGCATCGCGGCGCCGACCAACAGCCCGATCAGGACGCGACGATTCACCGCGACGCCTCTCTTTCCGCTTCCGCCTTCTCGAGGCTGCGCACGTAGGCGATGATCGCCCAGCGGTCCCGCGGACGGACGGGGTAGCGGTAGGCGGGCATCAGGCCCTTGCCGTTCGTGACCGTGTCGAAGATCGCGCCGTCGGGCATCTCTCGGAACCGCTTCTCGAGCAGATTCGCCGTCGGCACCTTGGCACGCTGGAAGAGGAGGCCTTTGCCCTCGCCACGCTCGTCGTGGCAGGGCCTGCAGTAGATGTCGAAGCGCTCGTGGCCGCGTGCGAGAAGCGCCTCGTCGACCGTGATCGGTGAGGTCGCGAGCGGCGAGCCGTCGGGGCCCTTGCCGGTCTCGATTGCCACGTCCTCGGGCAGATGGCCGCGGGCGATCGTGCCCGCCACGGGCGACGCGCATCGCCTTCCCGTCATAGAAAAAGTCGCTCGACGCATACGGCCGGTACTTCGGCTGATTGAACATGCTCGGGTTCACGTGGATCGGCGGGCTCGAAGAGGTGCAACCCCGCATGCAGCCCTCGAGACTGGCGAGCACCCCGGCGGACGAGAGCAAGACGAGCAGGAGGGCCAAGTGCCTCTTGATGTCCATCGGCTTCACGACCGCTCGATCTCAGGGTTCGGATTCCGCAGCCGCATCAGGTACGTGGTGCGCGGCCGTGCGTTCAGCTCGGGGAGCAGGCTGTAGTTACGATCCGAGCTTTTCATCGTCGACACCTTGCTCTTCGGGTCGTGGATGTCGCCGAAGGTGATCGCTTGCGTCGGACACGTCTGCTGGCAGGCGGTGCGCACGTCGCCGTCTTCGAGTGGCTTGCCGGCGAGCTTGGCGTCGATCTTCCCGCGGTTGATCCGCTGCACGCAGTACGAGCACTTCTCCATCACGCCGCGCGCGCGGACGGTCACGTCCGGGTTCATCGCCATCTTGAGGATCTCGGGCGTGTCCTTGGTGAAGTTGTAGAAGTTGAAGCGCCGCACCTTGTAGGGGCAGTTGTTCGAGCAATAGCGCGTGCCGATGCAGCGGTTGTAGACCATGACGTTGAGGCCCTGCTCGTCGTGCACGCGTGGCGGCGACGGGGCAGACCTGCTCGCAGGGTGCGTTCTCGCAGTGCTGGCACGGCACGGGCTGAAAGACGATCGAGTCGGGGGCTTCCTTCGTGCCCGCGAAGTAGCGGTCGACACGGATCCAGTGCATCTCGCGGCCGCGCGAGACCTGGTCCTTGCCGACCGACGGGATGTTGTTCTCGCTCTGGCAGGCGACGACGCAGGCGTTGCAGCCGATGCAGGAGTTCAGGTCGATCGTCATCCCCCACTGCACGCCTTCGGATTTGCGCGGCTGCCAAAGCGACTTCTGGGGAAGGACTTCCGCTTCGTGCTCGCGGGCGAGGTCGGGGTGCTTTCGATACTCCTCGAGCGCCGCCTCCTCGACGATCACGCGGCCCTCGGTCACCCAGTGCTCGTGCGTGGTGACGAGTTGGTGCGTGCCGCCGGCTTTCTCGACCCGCGCGCCGACGTCGAAGCCGGGTGCGGCCGACGTGCGCAGCGCGTAGGCGTTCACGCCCACGCCGTTGCCGACTCTCCCCGCCGCGGTCCGACCGTAACCGAGCGCGAGAGTGACCGAATGGTCGGCGTTGCCCGGAAGAATCATCACCGGAGCGAGGAGCTCGCGGTCGCGGACCTTCAACCGCACGAGATCCCCGCTCTTCACGCCGAGCGCACGCGCGGTCTCGCTCGAGACGACCGCCGCGTTGTCCCAGGTGAGCTTGCTCACCGGCTCGGGTAGCTCTTGCAGCCAGGCGTTGTTGGCGTAGCGGCCGTCGTAGACCGCGGCGGATGGGCGAAACACGACCTCGACCGTCTCGGCGGTTGAAGCCGGCGGGCTCTTGCCGAGGTCGGCGACTGCCTTCGCGTCGATCCGCGGCGCGACCGGCGGCGGCTCGCTCCCCTTGAGCAGGCCGTCGTGAAGCACGCGATTCCAGCTGCTTTCAAAGTCGGCGCCGAGGATCGGCTTCCAGGTCTCGCGCACCAGATCGTAGCCCGATTTCTCGTCGGCCGATTCGAGGAGCGCGAGCATCTCGATTGCGCTCTTGCCGCCGAACAGCGGCTCGATGAGCGGCTGCACGACCGAGAGCGGCCCACCGACCGCCCGCACGTCGCCCCAGGACTCGAGGAAATGCGCCTCCGGTATGTGCCAGTCGCACTTCGCCGATGTCTCGTCGACGTGGCGGCCGACGCGAATCCGTTTGTCGACCTTGGCCAGGGCCTTGCCGAAGTCCAGGTCGGCCGGAGCGTCGTAGACCGGGTTGCCCCCGACGACGACCGCCGTCTTCACCTTGCCCGCTTGCATGTCGGCGGCGAGCCGCGCGAGCTCGGTCGTGCTCGAGCGCATCGCCTCCTTCGTCTCGACGTAGGTGACCGTCGCGCCGACGTTGCCGAGCGCGCCGTTCAACGCCGCGACCGCGGCGTGGACCGCGGCGGGCTGATGGGCGCCGGCGACGATCAAGCTCTTTCCCGCGTTGGCCTTCAGATCGCGGGCCAGCGCCTGCAGCCACTTCCGGTCGAAGTCGCCGCCGCCCGCCGCGGCGGGCCCGACGCCGAGCGCCGCAGCCAGCTCCGCCGTGAACGCGGCGATCTGCGCGCTCGGCATCCGCAGCCGATGATCGGCCGCGATCCCGGTGATCGTCAACGTGCTCTCGACCACGTACGCGCGGTTCATCGCCTCCTTCGCCGACGCCATCCGCCGCCCGTCCGAGAAGCCGCGCGCGTGGCGCAGCGAGTCGCGGTCTTCGAGCAGGAAATCGCAGTCGAGCGAGAGGATCACCGCGGCCTTGTCGAAGTGAGCACCGGCTCGTAGACGGCGCCGGTGGCCGCCGCGATGCCCGCGTACACGTTCTCGTCGCCGAGCGGCGCGTAGGCGACGATCCGCGCATTCGGGAAGCGGCGCTTCAGCGCCGCCACCAGGCGCGCCGTCGTCGGTGAGGAGGACGGCTCGAGAATCACCGCGAGCCCCGCTCCCTGATCCGCGGCGAGTCCTTCGTGGATCGGTTTCCAGTACGCGAGGAACTTGGCCCACGTGGATTCGAAGTTCTGGTAGAGGAAGACGCGCGCCCGGTCGGGATCGTAGAGATCGAATATCGCCGCCTGCGTCCAAGCGCTGGCCGCGCCGAGCGACGATGGATGGAGCTCGTTTCCCTCGATCTTGGTCGGCCGCCCCTCGTGGCTCTCGACCACGAGCCCGAGCGCGTTGACGCCGAACGGCATCGACGTCGCGTAGCGAAGCGGCACGCCCGGAACGATCTCCTCCGGGGCGTTCACGTAGGGGACGATCGCTTCGACCGGCCGTCGGCAAGCGGCGAGGCCCGCGAGCGAGAGTGAAGTGCCCATCAGTTGGAGCATCGTGCGGCGCGTGATGCCGTCGGGTGGATCGGCGGCTCCCTCGGGAAACTCGCGCTCGAGCGACGCGCGGAACTCGGAGCCGCCCTCGAGCTCGCCGAGGCTTCGCCAGTATCGGGACGGCGAGCCGTCTTGCCTGGAATGCGGATCGTTCACCGATGGCACCCCGAGCAGTCGACGGGCGGCTGGATGTGGCGTTCCTGGATCGCTCGTCTCGCCCAATCGGAATGGTTCGAAGGCGGAACCCAGCGCATGTTCGTCACTTGATCGACCGGCCGGAGATTCGGCGCGGGGTCACGGTGGCAGTCGAGGCACCAGCCCATGCTGAGCGGCTTCTCCTGGTGGACGACCTCCATCTGATCGATGCGGCCGTGACAGCTGACGCAGCCCACCCCGGCACGAAGGTGCGAGGCGTGCTCGAAATACACGTAGTCCGGCAGCTCGTGAACTCTCACCCACCGCATCGGCATGTTGGACGCGGCGCTGTCACGGATCGGCTGGAGGAGCGGGCTGTCCTTCCTCGCCAGCGTGTGGCAGTTCATGCACGTTTGCGTCGGCGGCACGCCTGCCGCAGGCGAAATCTCCACCATCGCGTGGCAATAGCGGCAGTTGATCTCCATCTCCCCCGCATGAAGGCGGTGGCTGTAGGGCACGGGCTGGACCGGCTGGTAGCCGACGTCGGTGTACCAGGGGGAGAAGTAGTACCAGACGAAGCCGACGGCAGCGACGAGCCCGAGCGGCAGCGCGATGCCGAGGAGCAAGGGAAGCTGATTCATCCTTTCGGGAAAGATCTGTGCCACCAGCCTGAACCCGACGACCGCGTCACTAACCGCTTACGCGATGAGGCCGCCCGAAGGGCGGCTTCCTGCCCTCAACCCGTCCGTCTCTCCTCCTCACATCGAACCGCGTGTCTGGATGGAATCTCTGGCGAAGGAATCTGAATTTCGCCCGCGTGCTTATCGTAGCGAACGGGAACAGGTCAAGGTCATTTTCCCCGACTTGCGGCTAGCACCTACGCTGCAGTACGCCGCACGGCCCGCGGGCTAGGATGTGTTTGGTCTCAGCCAGGACCAAGGGAGCGATCAGTGACGCATGCTCTGGAATTCACGCGCGTACTCTGACAAAAGAAACGGCCCACGAATGGGTGAGCCCGAAACGATGACGGCCGACGAGCGCGCGTTCGCCGCCAAGGCGATTCGCCGCAAGGATCTCTTTCGCAGGATCTCGAACGTCTCGATCGCCGTCGCGGCGGCTCTGGCAATCGTCTACGGGGTCGAACGGGCGCGCGATCCGAGCTTCTCGCTGGCGCCGCGCGCCGTCATCATTCTATTGATCTTGCTGAACGCCCGACAGAATCTCCGCCAGCACAAGTACGCGGCCATCCTCGAAAAGCTCGTCCGGTCCGGATGAAGTCGGCTCTGCGCAACCCCTTCGTCTGGGCGTTCGTGGTGGGTTGCGCGCTGGTGACGCTGATGCGGCCGCTGCTCCGTCGCGAGCCGCCGCCGCCCCCGGTTCTCCGCCAGCTGCCGCGCTTCGAGCTGGTCGGCTCGAACGGCAAGCCGTTCGGCAGCGACGAGCTCCGCGGGCACGTCTACGTCGTGAACTTTTTCTTCACCGACTGCACGTCGCTCTGCCCGATGTTGATGAAGGGAATGGCCCGCCTCCAGGAGCGCTATCGCGACGAAAAGCTCGATTCGATCCGTCTGGTCAGCATCACCGCCGACCCCGAGCACGACACGCCGGAGCGGCTGCGGGAGGCCGAAGAGGCATACGGGGTCGATCCGGCGCGCTGGGTGCTCCTCACGGGTCCCCGCGATCGCATTCGCGACCTCGCCGTGACCGGCTTCCAGGTCGCGCTCGGCGAGCCGGACCGTACCGAAGCCGGCCTTCTCGACATCGCGCACAGCGGCAAGATCCTCCTCGTCGATTCCGCCGGCGGCCTGCGCGGATACTACGATTCGGACCCGATGGGCCTCGATGAGGCGTTTTGGCGCTCGAAGCGCGTGCTCGAGACTGCGCGCTCCGAGTAAGATCCATGCCTCGCCCCGACGTCGGTATTCTGCTCGTCAACCTCGGGACGCCCGACGCCCCGCGCACGGCGGACGTGCGGCGCTATCTTCGCGAGTTTCTCTCCGACCCGCGCGTGATCGACACGCCGGCGATCGCGCGCTGGCTCGCGTTGAATCTCTTCATCCTCCCGTTTCGTCCGCGGCGATCGGCCGAAGCGTACGCCAAGATCTGGACCGAGCGGGGCTCGCCGCTGCTTTTCCACGGTCGAGACCTCGCGACCAAGGTTCAGGCGCGCGCTCGGCGAGGCGGCGGTAGTCGAGCTCGCGATGCGCTATGGTTCGCCCTCGATCGGCGCGGCGCTCGACTCGTTCCACGCCCAGGGCATCCGCCGCATCGTCCTGTTTCCGCTCTATCCGCAATACAGCTCGGCCGCCACCGAGTCCTCCGTGGAGGCTGTGCTCGTGGCTGCTTCACGGCTGCGGAACGTTCCCGAGTTCCATGTCGTACCGCCGTTCTACGATGACCAGCGCTACATCGCTTGCTTCGCTGAAGCGGCCGCGGGGTGCGTGCAGGAGGTCGAGCCGGAGCTCGTGTTCTTCAGCTTCCACGGTCTTCCCGAGCGGCAGATCCGCAAGAGCGACCGAAGCGGCGCCTACTGCCTGGAGCGCGACGACTGCTGCGAATGCGCGCCCGCGCGAAACCCGACCGCGCTCGGGCAATGCTATCGCGCCCAGTGCTTCACGACCGCACGGTTGCTCGCCGAATCGCTCGGCATCGCAGTCGGACAGCGCATCGTCTGCTTTCAGTCCCGGCTCGGCCGAACGCCCTGGATCCGCCCGTTCACCGATGTCGAAGTGCGTGAAGCGGCTCGGCGCGGCGTGCGGCGCGCCGTCATCGTCGTCCCCTCGTTCGTCGCCGATTGTCTCGAGACGCTGGAGGAGATCGGCATCCGCGCCGAGGCCGACTGGCGGGCGCACGGCGGCGAGCGTCTTCGTCTCGTGCCGTCGCTCAACGCGCGCGATTCGTGGGCCGATGCGGTGGTGGCGATCGCCCGCGACAGCTCGAGCTGGCTGGCGTCATGAAGTCGACGACGTTTCGATTCGTGGTCGTCGGCGGGGGGATCACTGGCCTCTCCGCCGCGCACCGGCTGTGCGAGCTCTCGCGCGAGCGTGGAGACCCTCCGTCGGTGGCGGTCCTCGAGGCGAGCGAACGCTTCGGCGGACAGATTCGTACCGAACGGGCAGCCGAGATGCTGATCGAGGGTGGGCCGGACTCGTTCCTGACGGCCAAGCCGGCAGGCCTCGAGCTTTGCGAACAACTCGGCCTCGCGAGCGAGATCGTGCGCATCGACGGTACTGGCGGGACTCGAATCTTAGTCGGCGGTCGGCTGTACGAGATTCCCGCCGGGTTCTTGATGATGGCGCCGACGCGGCTCGGGCCGCTCATGCGCTCCTCGCTCTTCTCGCCGGCGGCGAAGCTGCGGATCGCCGCCGAGCGCTTCCTTCCCGCGGCGCAACGGAACGGCGACGAGAGCCTTGCGTCGTTCGTTACTCGCAGGTTCGGCCGGGAGGCGCTCGAGCGCGTGGCCGAGCCTGTGACGGCGAGCCTCTTCATGGCCGATGCGGACAAGCTCTCGGTCGCCGCCGCCTTGCCGCGTTTCGTAGAGATGGAGCGGCGTTTCGGCAGCGTGACCCGCGGCCTCGTTCAGGCCCTCGGAGGCTCGCCGGGCCGGCCCCACGGCGGAGGCGGCTTTGCCTATGTCGCTTCGGGCACCGCGACGATCGTCGAGCGGCTGCTCGAACGACTTCCCGCGGGGGCGGCGTGGACAAACGCGCCGCTTCACGGTCTGGCAAAGAGCGCGGACGGTCGATGGCGCCTGCGCGTGGGCGAGTCCGAGCCGATCGTCGCCGACGCCGTCGTGCTCGCGTGCCCGGCCTATGCGAGCGCCGCCGCTCTCGGCGAGATCGATCCCGCACTCGCCGGCGAGCTCGGCTGTCTCTCCTACGCGTCGTGCGCCACCGTGACTCTCGGCTATCGGAGGGCCGACGTCGGCCAGCCGCTCGCCGGCTACGGCTTCTTCGTACCCCGCGGCGAGGGTATCGATCTCTTGGCGGCGAGCTTCACGAGTCTCAAGTTCCCCGAGCGGGCGCGCCAAGGTGAGCTGGCGGTGCGCTGCTTTCTCGGCGGCGCGCTGCGGCCCGCGCTCGCCGACCTTTCCGAAGATGCGCTCGCTCGGCTCGCGCACGAAGTATTGAGTCCGTTGCTCGGCATCGCGCGCGAGCCGCTCTTCGCCCGCACCGTCCGCTTCGCACGCGCGATGCCGCAATACGAGGTCGGCTACCCTGAGAGAGCCCGCTCGATCGCCCGCCGAGTGGCGGCGCACGGCGGTCTCGTGCTCGCGGGCAGCACGCTCGGCGCCGTCGGCCTTCCCGATTGCATCCGTTCGGGGGAACTGGCAGCCGAAGCGGCCTGGAGTCATTCGGTGGTGTGCCGAGCCTGATCGCTCGCCGTCATCACCTTCTCCTGACGCTGACCGCGGCCGTGGCAGTGCCCGTCTTGTTGCTGGCGTCGCGCACCGTCAGCGTCACCGTATACGTGCCTGCGCCGCCGTAGGTATGCGAGACGTTAGAGCCGTGACCGATCTTTCCGTCTCCGAAGCTCCACTGGTAGCCCGTTATGCCCTGATCGTCGCTGCTCGTGCTCCCATCGAAGCGGCACTTGAGCGCCCTGCAGCTGTACGTGAACGCCGCGGTGGGCGCGGTTCCTGGAGTGGCGGTCGGCGTCGAGGTCGGGGTCGCGGTTGGGTAGGGGCGGCGTGGGCGTGGCGGTTGGTGACGGAGCTGTGTGGCAGTGGCCGTTGGTGTCGAAGTCGGCGTTGCGGTCGGCGGGGCGGCGTGGGCGTCGCGGTTGGTGTCGGAGTCTGGGCAGTCGCCGTTGGTGTCGAAGTCGGCGTTGCGGTCGGCGGAGGCGACGTGGGCGTGGCGGTTGGTGTCGGTGTGTGTGTGGCAGTCGCCGTCGGTGTCGAGCTCGGCGTTGCGGTCGGCGGCGGCGACGTGGGCGTCGTGGTTGGTGTCGGCGTGTGAGTCGCAGTCGCCGTCGGCGTCGAGCTCGGCGTTGCAGTTGGCGGAGGCGCCGTCGGCGTCAAGCTCGGTGTTGCGGTGGGCGGAGGCGGCGTTGGAGTTGCCGCGGTCGCACCTGCAACATTGGCGACGGCGTTAGCCATGTTCAATCGTCCGTGCCGGGTCCATTGAAGTAGATCCTGGCCCTGTGCTCCGACCTTGTCCGCACCGTTCTCGAGTCGTTCGCGCACCACCCGATTGCACGGCGTCCCACCGACCGTGCATCCCGACGGGGCAAGAGCACCGTCGACGGCATTGGACTGGTAGAGGTCCGCCCACACCAACGCCGCCCCGGCGGCCACGAGCGGGGTCGCCATGGACGTCCCGTCCCACCAGTTCACGCAAGTATCGGTGCCGGGCGGAAGCTCACACTGAAAGTCCGGCAGGACGCCGAGAATCGCTTGACCCGGGGCGGCCATCGATACCCAATCGTCCGCGTCGGTGCTGTAGGTGGAGAAGCTCGCACGGTCGTCATCGTGATCGGTGGCACCCACGGCGATCACCGTGGACTGGCCGGTACCGGTAGCCGGATTATCGGTGCAGGCCGCGGGATAGAACTTGTCGGTATTTCCGTTGTTGCCAGCGCCGGCCACCACCACCACGCCGTGGTTCCATGCATATAAGACTGCGTCGCACTCCGTATTGGGCGGGGCGCTCGACCCTATTTCGCCGGTATCGGGATCTATCAGGTCGCTGCCGTAACTCATGGTGATGACGTGGTACTGGCTTCTGGTCAGATGGCCCGCGGCATCGACCTGGTCGGTTGCGGCCAGCGTGATCGCCTCCGCCGAGCCCGAAAGCGGGCAAAGGCCGACGACGAAGATATTGAAGCCGTCGGTGACCAGTTCCTGGTAGCATACCTTGAAGACGCCGAAGCTGGTGTTCCAGGCAGCGCCTGCGATGCCCTTGTCGTTGTCCGTATTGGCGGCCAGCTCGGAGGCCACGAAGGTACCGTGGCCAAAGTTGTCGCACGCCGGCTTTTCGGGCGGACAGGGGTCCAGCTCGAAGAAGCCGGGATCCAGGCCGACCAGATTGGTCTGCTCCAGACACTTCCCCTGTAGCTCGATCGTGTCGCAGTCGGCGCCGCTATCCAGAACCGCGACCTTGGGTGTGTTCGGGGCTGTGGGGTCGATAGTCAAGAATCCCTTGGTAAGGTCCCAAGCCTGCGGGGCATCGATGTCGGCGTCATTGGTTCCGTGCGTCGTCGAAAGGATCGGTCCGAATAGCCCTTGTTGCGCCGAGGTGTGAGCCTGTCCGGTGTTGTTGAGGTACCACTGCTCGCCGAAGAAGTTGCTTTGACCCGCGGGTGTGGGTCCTGGCTCTTCCGTGGGCATGACCAGCAGCCGGTACCGGTCCGGCTCGGCGTACAGAACGTTGGGATTAGCCTTGTAGGCCGCCACCTTCGCCGCGACCGTCCCCGATGGAACCGTGACCACGTGCACGCCGATACCGGGTATGGTCTTGAGTTTTTTCCCTCCCGCCTGGACGTGGGCCTCGGCGACCGTCGAGGCGGTGATGCCCGGTTTGAATTTTACCAACACCCTGTCGGGCGCAAACGGCGGGATTTTCAGCGCATGTGGATTTGGAGGCTGAGCCGCGGATACCCCGGCCAAGCCAAGCAAGCATAGACCCCACACCCAGGCCAACGACCTTAGCGGAGCCATGTTCCATCCTCCTAGTAGTATGCCCCGATTGGGCTAGCTCAATTGACCTCAGGAGCATTTCACATGCCCAGTTTTGGGGATCCAAAGAGATGAGCGAGAACCGGATGTTAGCCTGGCGTAGCGATGAAACTATCGAGTTTGGCTAGTAACTCGCTATGGCATTTTTTTAACGCTTCTGCCGAAAAATGTCTCGGAGCGTAGGTCAGGTTCCGACATAAAACTCTAATTGTGAGGAGCGATAGGTGATCAGAGGATGCGCGTCATCCGCACTACTGGGAGAGTCAGGCCGTCCGGCATCGGCGCGTCGAAGCGTTCGAGCGCGTCGAAGCCGAACGCCCGGTAGAGGGGCTCGCCCGGTAGCGTCGCTACCAGCTCCACGCGGCGGAACCCCGCGACGCCGGCGGCGCTCATGCACGCACGGAGGATTGCCCCGCCGACGCCGCGTCGCGCCCAGTCGGGGTGCACGAAGAACGCCCGGATGCGCGCGGGCTCTGCGCTCGGGTCGAGGAGGGGATCGTCGGCGGTCTTCATCTGATCGCCGCCGAAGAGCGTCCGCCGGCGGCTCCAGCCGCCGCAGCCGACGAGCGCGTCGCCAACCGTGGCAACGAAATAGGTTCGATCGGCGATCAACTGGGTGTCTGGCCCGAAGATGTGACGGATCGCGCTCTCGATCTGTGCGTCCGAGTAGAACCCGCGGCTCAAGGCGCGCACCGAGACGGGAATCAACTCGCAGAGCGTCGGTAGATCGGCCGGCGTGGCCAGACGAATCTCGGGCACGACATTCACAGCCACGCTACCAGCACGACTCCCTACACCTCGACCTCGCCGCGGAACACTTCGACGGCGTCGCCGCGCATGTATACGTGGCCGTCGCGGTCGCGCCATTCGATCGACAGGTCCCCCCCGACGAGGTGAACGAGGACCTTGCGATCGGTGCGACCTGTGAGAACGCCGGCAACCGTCGCCGCGCACGCGCCGGTGCCGCAGGCCGCGGTTTCGCCCGAGCCGCGCTCCCATACGCGCATGTTCATTTCGGCGCGGCCGAGCAGGCGGACGAACTCGGTATTCACGCGCTTCGGGAAGCGCTCGTGATGCTCGAAGCGCGGGCCGATCGTTTCGAGGTCGAGCGCATCGATCTCCGGGAAGAAGAGCACGCAGTGAGGATTCCCCATCGAGAGGCATGTGACGTGGTAGGTCTCGCCGTCGACCGCCAGCGGAGCGTCCACGACCTGCGATCCCTCGAAGCGCACGGGGATGCGCGCGGGGTCGAGAATCGGCTCGCCCATGTCGACGTTGACGCTCCGCACCTCGCCATCGGTCACGTCGAGCTCGAGCGTCTTGATCCCCGCGTCGGTCTCGATGCGTAGAGGGTTTTCCCTCGCGAGGCCTTGCTCGTACGCGTACTTTCCGACGCAGCGGATGCCGTTTCCACACATCTCGCCGCGGCTGCCGTCGGCGTTGTACATCTCCATTCGCGCGGCTGCGATCGTCGACGGTTGGATCACGATCAGACCGTCGGAACCGATGCCTTTGCGCCGCGGGCTCACCGCGCGCGCCACGGCGGCGGGGTCGGCGAGCGTCAGCTCGAAGCCGTTCACGTACACGTAGTCGTTCCCGGCCCCGTGCATCTTGACGAACGGAATCTTCATTCCAAAGTATCCCCTCGGTCTTCGCCGGGACTCGGAGCCTGCGTCACAGATCGCTCCCGTCGGTCGCGATCCCGTCTCCGCTCGGACATCCTACCGAGTTTGCCTCCGCGACCAAGCCCCCGCTCGAGCTCATCGCAGGCTTTGCGGGATCGCTTCGCCGCGGACGAGATCGGCGAGCGTCTCTCTTTCGCGCACCACCTCGTAGGTGGACCCGTCGACCAGCACCTCGGCGGCGCGCGGACGGGTGTTGTAGTTCGAGGCCATCACGAAGCCGTACGCACCGGCGCTGCGGACGACGAGAAGCTCCCCCGGCTCCACCTCGGCGAGCTCGCGATCCTTGGCGAAAAAGTCGCCGCTCTCGCACACCGGTCCAACCACGTCGACGACGGTGGTCGGCCGCTCGTTGCGGATCACCGGCTCGATCATCTGGTAGGCGCCGTAGAGCGACGGCCGGATGAGATCGTTCATTGCGCCGTCGACGATCACGAACTTCTTCGTGTCGGTCTGCTTCAGGTAGAGGACCCGCGTGAGGAGGATGCCGGCGTTGCCGACCAGCACGCGCCCGGGTTCGAGGAGTAGCGTGACGCCGAGCTTCTCGACGCCGTCGGCGAGAACCGCTTTTGCATAGTCTTTCGGCGTCGGCGGCGTCTCGTCCCCGTAAGTGATGCCGAGGCCCCCGCCGAAGTCGAGGTAGCGGATGGCGAAACCGCGGGCACGGAGCTCGAGGAGGATCGCGCGCACGCGCGAGAGCGCATCGCGAAACGGTGACACGTCGGTCAGCTGAGAGCCGATGTGGCAATCGATGCCGACCACCTCGAGATGCGGAAGCGACCGCGCGCGCTCGTACTCGTCGAGTGCGCGACGGACGTCGATCCCGAACTTCGACTTCTTCATGCCGGTCGAGATGTAGGGGTGGGTCTTGGGGTCGACGTCGGGATTGACCCGCAGCGCGACAGGCGCCTTCTTCCCAACCTCGGCCGCGACGGCATCGAGGGCGTCGAGCTCGGCCGCCGACTCGACGTTGAAGGCGAGGATGCCTTCCCGCAGTGCGTAGGCCATCTCGTTGCGCGTTTTGCCGATTCCCGAGAAGACGATCTTCCGCGGGTCGGCGCCCGCGGCGAGCGCGCGATAGAGCTCGCCCCCGGAGACGATGTCGAAACCGCTCCCTTCCTTCGCGAAGGCGGCGAGCACGGCGAGATTCGAGTTCGCCTTGACCGAGTAGCAGACGATGTGGGGCGCCGTCGCAAACGCCTCGTCGAAGACGCGGTAGTGGCGTCGGAGCGTCGCCAGGCTGTACACGTAACAGGGCGTACCGACCTCGTCGGCGATCTTCGCGAGCGGAACCCCCTCGGCGCGGAGCTCGCTTCCCTGGTACTGGAAGAAGTTCATGGCTGGATGGCGACCGTCACCTGATTCGAAGGGAAGCTGTAGTACTTGTCGGTCGTGTAGGTGATCACGCGGTAGTAGAAAGTCTCGCCCTTCGCGGCTTGCGTGTCGACGTACTCGAACCGCTTCTCGGGGCGGAAACGCTCGCGATCGCTGACCTGCACGTCGCCGATCTGCGCCGCTTCTTGGCCTGGAACTCCGCGAAACACCAGGAAGCCGCCGAGGTCATCCATGCGCTGGCCGTTCACGTAGTTCGACGGCCTCGGCCAGGCGAGGTGGACGCCGTCGCCGGCGAGCTGTGCGGTCAGGTTCGAGATCGTTCTCGGCCGGACTTGATCGGCGCCGCGCGGGTCGGCCTTCAGACCACACGCGGCGAGGAAGATCGAAGCAAAAAGGGCGAGTGTCGTCGATCGTGGCAACGGAAATCTCCTCTCGTTCCGAGCGCCCTCGCCGCAACCGAAACGCGCGATGGCGACGATTTCTCATATTTCATGGGGTCCTCGAAAGACGCGAATTCCTACCGTGGTCGCTCAAACACCGATCTTCTCGAGTCGCCGTTCGACGTTCTCGCGCGCGGTGCCGCCGGGGGCGCGGCGGCGCGCAATGGCGGCCTCGGGGGTGAGGCGGCGAAGCGCCTCGCGGTCGAACCGCGGCGAGAAGCGGCGAAGCTCGGCGAGCGTCAGTGTCTCCAGTTGCTTGTTCGTCTTCAGGCAGTGACGCACCAACGCGCCGACGACCCCGTGTGCCTCGCGGAACGGCAGGCGCTTCTCGACGAGGAAGTCGGCGAGCTCGGTGGCGAGCAAGAAGCCCTGCGCCGCGGCCCGCATGCGCTCGGCATCGAAGCAAAGGCGCGGCAGCATCGCGGCGAGCGTGCGCAGCGTGGCGAGCGCCGTGTCCGCGGCGTCGAACAGCGGCTCTTTGTCCTCCTGAAGGTCGCTCTGGTAGGCGAGTGGCAGGCCCTTCATGACGGTGAGCACCGCGAGCAGGCTGCCGAAGATCCGGCCGCTCTTACCGCGCACGAGCTCGGCGACGTCGGGGTTCTTCTTTTGCGGCATGATGGAGCTGCCGGTCGAAAACTCGTCGGGAAACTGGACGAATCCGAATTCCGCCGTCGCCCAAAGCGTCAGGTCGGCGCTGAGGCGCGAGAGATGAACGAAGAGAATGGACGCGGCGGCGAGAAACTCGACGACGAAGTCGCGATCCGACACGGCGTCGATCGAATTCTCCGAGATGCGGTGAAACCCGAGCTGGCGCGCGACGAACACGCGATCGATCGGGTAGGGCACGCCGGCGAGAGCACCCGAACCGAGCGGCATCATGTCGACCCGCGAGCGGCAATCCGCGAAGCGCTCGTCGTCGCGCCCGAGCATGTCGTAGTAGGCGAGAAGGTGATGAGCGAGCAGCACCGGCTGGGCGCGCTGCTGGTGCGTGTAACCGGGCATCACCAAGTCGATCGTCTGCCGCGCCAGGCGGGCGAGCGCTTCGCGGACCTCGTCGAGCGCGACCCGAAGGTTGCCGATCGTGTCCTTCAGGTACAGGCGCACGTCGAGGACGATCTGGTCGTTGCGACTGCGCGCGGTGTGAAGGTGGCCGCCGGCGGGGCCGATGATCTCGGTCAGGCGCCGTTCGATCGCCGAGTGGATGTCTTCGTCGGAGGGGAGGAACCGGAAGCGGTCGGAGAGGAATTCCTTGCGGATCTGCGCGAGCCCGCCGAGTATCTTGTCCGCCTCTTTCGCCGGGATGATCTGCTGGCGGGCGAGCATCTGACAATGCGCCTCGCTGCCGCGCAGGTCGTACGACCAGAGGCGGCGATCGAAGCCGATCGAAGCGGTGTATTCTTCGGCCAAGCGGCTGGGGGGTGCCGAGAATCGTCCCTGCCAGAGCTTTTTCGTCTTGGGCGCCACGGAAGATCCGGATAGCTGGAAACCGTCGCCAATTCCAGAAAGTGTACGGTCCCCACTTCCCGCCCGACGAGCACTTGAAAGCCTCGTCACTCCGTTGAATAGTGCGCCGTCTTTGGCCTGCTGCTGAAACGGAGTCTCGTCACCATGCCTCCGATCGCCGTCGCGCCGCGCCCGCCGTGCTCGCTCACATCCGGGCGAGGCCGATCCGAGCAGCCAGGGCGCGGTTTCCGGGTGGTTCGCTCAGCGGTGACGGGAGCGGTCGCGCGGACGGATTGAGAGCGGAAAAAAGGCGAGGGGTCGAGGCGAATGTCGCAGGTCTTCCACCGCAGCACGAACACGATCTCGCGCGTGAGCATCTTCGGCGCGGTGTTCATCGTGGCGGGGCTGGGGTGGGTGCTCGACATCGTGAGCCGCTCCTCGTACGTCACTCAGGCGCACACCGCCCGCGTCCAGCCCGTCCCGTTCAGTCACAAGCACCACGTAGGCGGCGAAGGCTTCGACTGCCGCTATTGTCACACCTCCGTCGAAACCTCGGCGTTCGCAGGGCTGCCGTCGACCAAGACGTGCATGAACTGCCACACGCAGATCTGGGCCGACAGCCCGATGCTCGAGCCGGTGCGCGACAGCTTCAAGACGGGCAAGCCGATGCAATGGACGCGCGTCAATGATCTGCCGGAATTCGTCTACTTCAATCACAGCATCCACGTGAACAAAGGGGTCGGCTGCTCGACCTGCCACGGGCGGGTCGACCAGATGCCTCTCACCTGGCAGGAGAGCTCGCTGCAGATGGATTGGTGCGTGAACTGTCACCGCAATCCGGCTCCTTTCGTGCGCCCGCGCGAGGAGGTCTTCAGCATGGACTGGCAGCCGCCCCCGGATCAGCCCGAGCAGGGTGCGCGCCTCGTGAAGGCGTACGAGCTCCAACCGACGAAGGTGTTGATGTCGTGCTCGACTTGTCACCGCTAGAGAGCTCCTCCGATGGCTGAGCAACGAAACCCGAAGGCCGCCAGCGTCCGCGTCGACGGCGCACGCGGCCCGCAGTACTGGCGAGGTCTCGAGGAGCTCGCCGACACGGACGAGTTCCGCGAGCTCATCCACCGCGAGTTTCCGCAAGCGGCCACGGAATGGATCGATCCGGTGAGCCGCCGCCGCTTCCTCCAGCTGATGGGCGCTTCGCTCGCACTCGGGGGACTGTCCGGCTGCACCCGTCAGCCCCGCGAGACGATCGTACCGTACGTCAAGCAGCCGGAGGAGCTCGTTCTCGGCAAGCCGATGTTCTTCGCCAGCGCGGTCACGCTGCGCGGCTACGCGAACGGCGTGATCGTCGAGAGTCACGAAGGACGGCCGACCAAGGTCGAGGGCAATCCCGATCATCCTGCGAGCCTCGGTGCCACCGACGTCTTCGGTCAAGCGTCCGTGCTCGATCTCTACGACCCCGATCGCCAGCAGGCGTTGCGGAGCCCGGATCGGATCCGGCCATGGTCTGCGTTCCGCGACGTCGTGCGCGCCGCGGTCGAAGCGCAGCGCTCGAATAGGGGTGCGCGCCTGCGTCTGCTCACCGAGACGGTCACCTCGCCGACGTTCGCACGACAGATCCGCGAGGCGCTGAAGCAGTTCCCCGACGCGAGATGGATCCAGTACGAGCCCGCGACGCGCGACGGCGCCCGCGAAGGCGCCCGCATGGCCTTCGGTGAGCCGGCGGAGGCACAGTACCGCTTCAAGAGCGCGCGGGTGGTGTTCTCGATCGACGCCGACTTCGTCGCCGGCATGCCGGGAAGCCTGCGCTACGTCCGAGACTTCGTCGCCGCGCGCCGGGTGGAGCCCGCAAAGGGCGAGATGAACCGGCTCTACTGTGTCGAGACCTCGCCGACCGCGACCGGAGGGAACGCGGATCACCGGCTCGCGCTCAAGCCGAGCCAAATCGAGCCGTTCGCGCGCGCGGTCGCCGCCGGGCTCGGTCTCGGCGTGGAAGCTGCGGCGCCGGAGCATGCGGCGTGGATCGAGGCGCTCGTAGTCGATCTCAAGAAGAACGCCGGCGAGAGCCTCGTCATCGCGGGTGAAGAGCAGCCCGCTTCCGTTCATCTGCTCGCCCACGCGATCAACCAAGCGCTCGGCAACGTCGGCAAGACGGTCGTTTACACCGAACCCGTCGAGGCGGCGCCGCAGAACCAGCTCGAGGAGCTACGACAGCTCGTCGACGACATGGACAAAGGGCTCGTAGACCTGCTGGTCATCTTCGGCGGCAACCCGGTGTTCGCGGCGCCAGCCGACCTCGAGTTCGGCAAGCGCCTCTCCAAGGTCGGCCTGCGCGTCTACTGGACGCTCTACGAGGACGAGACCGCCGAACTTTGCCACTGGAGCGTTCCGGCGACCCATCCGCTCGAGACCTGGAGCGACGCTCGCGCCTACGACGGCACGATCACGATCCTCCAGCCGCTGATCGCACCGCTCTACGAGGGAAAATCCGCGCACGAGCTCATGGCCACCCTGTTCGCCGCGCAGGGGGACCAGACGAGCTACGACCTCGTGCGCGAGACCTACGCGGCGGACAGGGACAAGGCGTCGCTCGAGCGCTTCTGGAGGCGCTCGCTCCACGACGGCGTCGTCAAGGGAAGCGCGGTGGGCGCCAAGACCGTGGCGCTCAGGCCCGACTGGATCACTCGCCTGCCGAAAGCCGAGGAGCGCGCGCCTCACGCTCTCGAGGTCGCGTTCCGACCGGATCCGACGATCTTCGACGGCCGCTGGGCGAACAACGGTTGGCTCCAAGAGCTGCCCAAGCCGCAGACGAAGCTCACGTGGGACAACGTCGCGATGTTCGGCCCGGACACGGCGAATCGCTTGGGAGTCGAGAGCGAGATGGTCGTCAAGCTCACGATCGACGGCCGTAGCGTCGAGGCTCCCGCGTGGATCCAGCCGGGCCAGGCCGAGGACTGCGTCACCGTGCATCTCGGTTACGGCCGGACGAGGGCCGGGCGGGTCGGCACCGGGGCCGGTTTCGACGCTTACCAGATCCGCAGCTCGAAGGCCCCGTGGGCGGCGTCCGGCCTCGAAGTCCGCAAGACTGGCCGGCGGACGAAGCTCGCCTGCACGCAGTACCAGCAGTCGATGGAGGGGCGGCACATCGTTCGCTCGACCTCGCTCGCGGCGTTTCGCAAGGACCCCGAGTTCGCGCAGAAGCTCGGCGAGTCGCCCTCGCCGGACGACACGATGTACAAGCCCCCTTGGACGTACGACGGCTATGCGTGGGGCATGGCGATCGACCTCTCGGCCTGTGTCGGTTGCAACGCGTGTGTCATCGCCTGCCAGGCGGAAAACAACATCGCCGTCGTCGGCAAGGACCAAGTTGGGCGCGGACGTGTGATGCACTGGATCCGCCTCGACCGCTACTACAAAGGAAGCGCCGATTCGCCCGAGACGTACGTACAGCCGGTTCCGTGCATGCACTGCGAAAACGCCCCCTGCGAGGTCGTCTGCCCGGTCGGCGCGACGAATCACAGCGCGGAGGGCTTGAACGACATGGTGTACAACCGCTGCGTCGGGACCCGCTACTGCTCGAACAACTGCCCGTACAAGGTCCGCCGGTTCAACTGGTACCTCTACTCGGACTGGACTACGGAGAGCTTGAAGGGTCTGCGCAACCCGAACGTCACCGTGCGCAGCCGCGGCGTGATGGAGAAGTGCACGTATTGCGTACAGCGCATCAACGCGGCGAAGATCTCGGCGGAGAAGGAGGACCGCAAGGTGCGCGACGGCGAGATCAAGACGGCGTGCCAGCAGGTTTGTCCCGCCGACGCGATCGTCTTCGGCGACGTCAACGACGCCGCCAGTCGTGTCGCGAGACTCAAAGCGGATCCCCGCAACTACGGCTTGCTCGCCGAGCTGAACACCCGGCCGCGCACGACGTACCTCGCCCGCGTGCGCAACCCGAATCCCGCGCTCGCCGACCCGGCGCGCGGGGAGCACGAGGAAGGTTGATTTCGCCGATGGCCGTCGAAACCGATCCCGTGTCGGCTCATCCCGAGGCAGACCGCCCGCCGGTCATCGAGCCCGGGCACAGCTTCGCCTCCGTCACGGACCAGATCAGCTCGATCGTCCTCACGCGGCGCACGCCGAGGGGCTGGTACATCGGCTTCGCGATCGCGTTCTCAGGCACGATGATGCTGTTCTACTCGCTCGGCTATCTCGTGCTGATGGGAGTCGGCATCTGGGGCGAGAACATCCCGGTCGGGTGGGCGTTCGACATCATCAACTTCGTGTGGTGGATCGGCATCGGACACGCCGGCACGCTGATCTCGGCGATCCTCCTGTTGCTCCGCCAGGAGTGGCGGACGTCGATCAATCGCTTCGCCGAGGCGATGACGCTCTTCGCGGTGGCCTGCGCCGGCATCTATCCCGCGATGCACACCGGCCGCCCGTGGGTCGACTACTGGCTCTTCCCGTATCCGAACAACATGGGGCTGTGGCCGCAGTTTCGCAGCCCCTTGATGTGGGACGTCTTCGCGGTGTCGACGTACGCGACCGTCTCCGCGATGTTCTGGTTCATCGGACTGATCCCCGACCTGGCGACGCTGCGCGATCGCGCCGAGACCCGGCCCGCGCAAATCATCTACGGAATGCTAGCCATGGGATGGCGGGGGTCGGCCCGGCACTGGCACCGCTACGAGACCGCGTACCTGCTGCTCGCCGGCCTCGCCACGCCGCTCGTGCTCTCGGTGCACACGGTCGTATCCTTCGACTTCGCAATCGGGATCGTTCCCGGCTGGCACTCGACGATCTTCCCGCCGTACTTCGTCGCCGGGGCGATCTACGCGGGATTCGCAATGGTGCTGTTGATCGCGATTCCGCTCCGCTGGGCGTACGGCCTCGAGGACTTCATCACCATGCGGCACCTGCAGAACATGGCCAAGGTGATGATGGCGACCGGCCTGATCGTCTTCTACGGGTACATCATGGAGGCGTTCTTCGGCTGGTACGGCGATAACGAATACGAGTGGTACACGACCGTGAACCGGGTCGTCGGAGCCTATGGTCCGATCTATTGGGCGCTGATCTTCTGCAACGGCCTCGCGCCGCAGATCTTCTGGTTCGCGTGGGCGAGGTCGAGCATCGCTTGCCTGTTCATCGTGTCGATCATCGTCTCGATCGGCATGTGGCTCGAGCGCTTCGTGATCGTCGTCACGAGCCTGCACCGCGACTTCCTGCCGTCGTCGTGGGGCATGTACTACCCGACGAAGTGGGATTGGTCGACGTACATCGGCACGCTCGGCTTCTTCGTGACCCTCATCTATCTCTTCATCCGCGTGCTGCCGATGATCTCGATCTTCGAGATGCGCACGATCCTTCCCGAAGCCGAGGTGAAAGGAGAGCACGCATGAGCGCGCCCATCCACAAGCCGGGCATCTGGGGACTGATGGCCGAGTTCGACAAGCCCGCCGATCTGGTACGGGCGTGCCGTGCCGCGCGTGAAGCGGGCTACCGGCGCATGGATGCCTATACCCCGTTCCCCATCGAGGCAGTATTCGAAGGTATGGGGCTCCACAAGAACGCGATGCCGCTCATCGTGCTCTGCGGGGGAATCCTCGGCGGGCTCGGCGGCCTCGGGCTCCAATACTGGGTTTCGGCCGTCGCCTATCCGCTCGACGTCGGCGGCAAGCCGTTCTTCAGCTTGCCGGCGTTCATTCCGGTCACATTCGAGTGCACGATCCTCGTGGCGGCGCTCTCCGCCGTGCTCGGCATGCTCGCGCTGAACGGCCTGCCGATGCCTTACCATCCGGTCTTCAACGTGCCGAGCTTCGCGCTTGCCAGCCGCGATCGATTCTTCCTGTGTATCGAATCGGCCGACCCCATTTTCGACCGCGAGGGGACCCAGAAGTTCCTCGAGCAATTTGCCCCGCGCTCGGTCGCGGAGGTGGCGCCGTAGATGGCGTACGGCGTTCCGCTCGCGGTTATCGGCATCGCGGCGTCGCTGGCGCTCGTCGCCGGTTGCCGTCAGGACATGCACGACCAGCCGAAGTACAAGACGCTGGCGCCGAGCCGCTTCTGGGACAACGGCGCGTCGGCGCGCCCGCTCGTCGAAAACACCGTCGCGCGCGGTCACCTCGACGACGACGTCGAGTTCTACACCGGCAAGACGGCCGGGGGAAAAGTCGTCGAAGCGTTGCCGCTTCCCTTCACCCCCGAGCTCCTGAAGCGCGGTCAGCAGCGATTCAACATCTACTGCAGCCCCTGCCACGATCGCGTCGGGACCGGGCGGGGAATGGTGGTGCAACGCGGCTTCAAGGCGCCGCCCTCGTTCCATTCCGAGCGCCTCCGTCAGTCCCCGGTCGGATACTTCTTCGACGTGATGACCAACGGCTTCGGCGCGATGCTCGACTACCGCGCTCAGGTCGAGCCAGCCGACCGCTGGGCGATCGTCGCCTACATCCGAGCGCTACAGCGGAGCCAGCAAGCCACGCTTGCCGACGTACCCCCCGAGGAAGCGGCGAAGCTGAAGGCCGGTGGATGAGTCGAGACGAGCACAGACGATGACCCAGCCCGCCGCCGCACACCCGGATCTCGACCGTGCACAGACGCTGGCCCTCGGTGTCGGCCTGGCCGGGATCCTTCTCTCGGTCATCGGCTGGATGACGACCCCCGACCAGTTCTTCCGATCGTACTTGATGGGCTACCTCTTCTGGTTCGGCATCGCGCTCGGCTCGCTGCCGCTCGTGATGCTTCACCACCTGACGGGCGGCGCCTGGGGGCTGGCGATCCGTCGCGTGCTCGAAGCCGGCATGCGGACGCTTCCCTTCATGGTATTGCTGTTCGTTCCGATCGTCCTCGGCATGCACTCCATCTATTCGTGGACGCATCCCGACGTGGTCGCTGCGGATGAGGTGCTTCGCCACAAGGCGCCCTACCTGAATCGAACGTTCTGGATCGCGCGGGCGGTGGTCTACTTCGCGATCTGGATCGGCATCGCCTCCCGCCTCACGGGCTGGTCGCGGGAGCAAGACCGTACCGGCGACGTCGGGCTCGCGCGTCGGATGCAGATTCTCAGCGGCCCGGGCGTCGTCTTCTACTTCTTGGCCGTCACCTTCGCGGCGGTCGACTGGGTCATGGCCATCGATGCGCACTGGTACTCGACCATCTTCGGGCCGTTGGTTGCGATCGGCCAGGTGCTGAATGCCTTTTCGTTCGCGATCCTGCTGCTCGCGCTGTTGTCGGGCTCCGCGCCGTTTCTGGGAGTGATCCGGCCGGACGTCTTTCAAGATCTCGGCAAGCTCTTGCTCGCGTTCGTGATGGTCTGGGCCTACTTTTCGTTTTCTCAATACCTGATCATCTGGGCGGGAAACCTTCCCGAGGAGATCCGCTGGTATCTCGGACATTCGAAGGGGGGATGGCTCGCGCTCGGACTCTTCATACTCGTCTTTCAGTTCTTCGTGCCGTTCTTCCTGCTGCTGTCGCGGGACTTGAAGCGCGACATGCGGAGACTCGCCGGCGTGGCCTTGCTCGTCATGGTCATGCGCTTCATCGACCTCTTCTGGACGGTTGCGCCGCTCTTCCACCCCGAACGCCTGTCGGTCCATTGGCTGGACGTCGCGGCGCCGGCGGGCATCGGCGGAATCTGGCTGTGGATGTTTCTGCGCGAGCTTCGCTCGCAACCGCTCTTGCCGCTCCACGACCCCTACATGCAGGAAGCCTTCGAACATGTCGGACACTGAGTCCCCGGCGAACTCGGGCTACGAGACCACCGACGTCAATCCCGGAACCCTGCTCGCGTGGGTCGGCTTGCTGGCCGCGGTGATCGTCCTCTCGGTGGTCGCGGCTTTGGTGTTCTTCGACGTGTTCGCCGAACAGGCCGCGCGCCGGGATCCCAAGGTCTCGCCGCTGGCCCCCGCCGTGAGCCAAACCCCGCCGGAGCCCCGGCTCATCGTCAAGGAGCACGAAGGGCTCGTGGTGGCGCGCAAGGAAGAAGAAAAGCTTCTCGACACCTACGGTTGGATCGACAAGGATCGCGGAATCGTTCGCGTCCCGATCGCGCGCGCAATGGAGCTCGTCGCCAAGGAAGGCCTGCAGAGTCGGCCGTCGCCGAGCAATTCTCCATGAAACAGAGTCATCCCGGATCCCGTTCGGCAGCGGTCGCGAGGGCGGCTGCGAGCCGCACAGCCTGCCGACCGAGCCTCTGGCTGCTGATCGGTGCGCTTGCCGCTCCGCTGTTCGCCGATACGACCGCGCCGCCCGCGGCGCTCCGCGACGTCGGGATCGAGCAGAAGCTCGACCACGCCGTGCCGCTCGATCTGGTCTTTCACGACGAGTCCGACAACGCCGTCCGGCTCGGCGACTTCTTCGGCCAGAAGCCGGTCTTGCTGTCGCTCGCGTACTACCATTGCCCGATGCTCTGTCCGTTGGCGCTCGACGGCTTGGTGCGAAGCCTGCGACCGCTCACGTGGAACGTGGGGGACGAGTTTCAGATCGTCACGGTGAGCATCGACGCCCGCGAGACCCCGGCGCACGCCGCCGAGAAGAAGCGCGCGCTCGTTTCCGACTACGGCCGCCCGGGCGCGGCGCAGGGCTGGCATGTCCTCGTAGGAGACTCCGACACGGTTCGCCGTCTCGCCGATGCAGTCGGGTTCCACTATCGCTATGACGAGGCGAGCAACCAATTCGCGCATGCGACCGGCCTCTTCGTGCTGACGCCGCAAGGACGCATCTCGAGGGTTCTCTACGGCATCGACTATGCGCCGCGTGACCTGAGGCTCGCGCTCGTCGAAGCTTCGCAGCGGAAGATCGGGACGCTCGCCGATCAACTGCTGCTCTTCTGTTATCACTACGATCCCGCGACCGGGAAATACGGTCCGGCCGCGATGGCGGCGGTGCGGATCGGCGCAGCGTTGACGCTCGCCGGCCTCGTGGCCTTCGTCGCCTTCCAGCTCCGCCACGAGGACTCGCGAGCATGATGCGAATCGGAATCGACGCGCTCCCCACGGAAGTCGGATGAACAGATTTCTATTCTTCGTACCCGAGCAAGCGTCCAGCGTGGCCCCGCAGGTGGACCTGTTCTTCTTCTTCATGGTCGCGGTGAGCGCCTTCTTCTCGCTGCTGATCGCGGGCCTGATCGTGTTCTTCGCGATTCGCTATCACGAGACTCGAGTCGAGGCGCGCGCGAGCGTCGAGGACGTCGAGAATTCGACGACACACGGGCACGGCCGGGGCGCGATGATGCTCGAGCTCGTCTGGACGGCGATCCCGTTTGCGCTCGCGATGGTGATGTTCGTCTGGGGAGCGAGCCTCTACTTCACGCTGGTGCGGCCGCCCGCCGACGCGTTGCAGCTCTATGCGGTCGGCAAGCAATGGATGTGGAAGTTCCAGCATCCCGAAGGCGTGCGGGAGATCAACGAGTTGCACGTGCCGCTCGGCCAGAACGTCCGGCTGACGATGTCCTCGGAAGACGTCATCCACAGCTTCTTCGTTCCGGCGTTTCGCGTCAAACAAGACGTCGTGCCTGGCCGCTACACACAAGTCTGGTTTCGTGCCACGCGTACCGGCACCTTCCATCTCTTCTGCGCCGAATACTGCGGCACCCAGCACTCGGGGATGATCGGCACCGTGACCGTGATGGAACCGAGCGACTACGAGGCGTGGCTCGCGGGAGGCGGCGGCGCAGCGCCCGGCCAGTCGCTGGCGCAGCTCGGGGAGCGGCTCTTCAACGAGCGCGCGTGCAACACCTGTCATCTGCCGACCGGCCAGGGCAGGGGGCCGTCGCTCGTCGGAATCCTCGGCTCGACGGTGAAGCTCGAGGGCGGCGGAACCGTCAAGGCCGACGAGAGCTACATCCGCGAATCGATCCTCAATCCGATGGCGAAGATCGTCGCCGGCTATCAGCCGCAGATGCCGACGTTCCAAGGGCAGCTCAGCGAGGAGCAGTTGCTTCAGCTGCTTGCGTACATCCGCACGCTCGGCGCGCAGGGCGGAGGCGCGCCGCCCGCCACGGCCGCAGCGGCGAAGGAATGAGACCATGAAGACTGCGCACGCGTTGGCCGAGAGCCCGGGCCCGGCGGTCCCTGAGTACAACTATCTGAACGCCGACTACGGCATCCGCTCGTGGTTGCTCACGATCGACCACAAGCGCATCGCCATCCTCTACCTGGTCGTGATCACGATCATGTTTTCGATCGGCGGGATGTTCGCCGCGGCTCTCCGCGTCGAGCTGCTGACGCCGGCGGGCGATCTCGTGCAGGCGGACACGTACAACAAGCTCTTCACCATGCACGGCGTGATCATGATCTTCTTCTTCCTGATCCCGTCGATCCCCGCCGTGCTCGGCAACTTCCTGCTGCCGCTGATGATCGGCGCCCGCGACCTCGCGTTTCCGCGCATCAACCTGCTCAGTTGGTACATCTACATCGTCGGCGCGGTCTTCGGAACGTACGCGATCATCGCCGGCGGCGTCGACACCGGCTGGACGTTCTACACGCCCTACAGCACCTCGTCCTCGCAGACCCAGGTGATCTCCACGGTGCTTGCCGGGTTCATCGTCGGCTTCTCCTCGATCCTGACGGGGCTCAACTTCATCGTCACCACTCACAAGATGCGCGCCCCGGGTCTCACGTGGTTCCGGCTGCCGCTGTTCGTGTGGGCGATCTACGCGACGAGCTTGATCCAGATGCTCGCCACCCCGGTGCTGGCGATCACGCTCGTGCTGCTGCTCGCTCGAGCGGGGGCTCCACATCGGCATCTTCGACCCCAATCTCGGCGGCGATCCGGTCCTCTTCCAGCACCTCTTCTGGTTCTACTCGCACCCGGCCGTCTACATCATGATCCTGCCCGGCATGGGGGTCGTGAGCGAGATGGTCACCTGCTTCTCGCGAAAGCAGATCTTCGGCTACAAGTTCATCTGCTTTTCGAGCCTCGGGATCGCCGTCATCGGCTTCCTCGTCTGGGGCCACCACCTCTTCGTCAGCGGCCAGTCCGTGTATGCCGGGATCCTCTTCTCGCTGCTCTCGTACATGGTTGCGATCCCCTCGGCGATCAAGGTCTTCAACTGGACGGCGACGCTCTACAAAGGACGGATCTCCTGGCAGACGCCGATGCTCTACGTGCTCGGCTTCATCGGCCTCTTCACGATCGGCGGCCTGACGGGGCTGTTTCTCGCCGCCATCGGCCTCGACGTTCACCTCACCGATACCTACTTCGTGATCGCGCACTTCCACTACATCATGGTCGGCGGCGCGATCATGGCCTATCTGGGCGGCCTGCATTTCTGGTGGCCGAAGATCACCGGCCGGCTCTACCCGGAGTTCTGGGCGAAGATCGCTTGCGCGATCATCTTTCTCGGTTTCAACCTGACCTTCTTTCCGCAGTTTCTGCTCGGCTACCTGGGAATGCCGCGGCGCTATCATGCCTATCCGCCCGAGTTTCAGGTGCTGAACGTGATGTCGACCGCGGGCGCGTCGATCCTCGGTGTCGGCTACTTCCTGCCGATCGTCTATCTCGATCTGGTCGATGCGCTACGGGCCGAAGGCGAGCGCGAACCCGTGGAACGCGACCGGCCTCGAGTGGCAGACGCCGTCGCCGCCCCCGACGCACAACTTCGACCGCGTGCCGGTGGTGACCCAGGAGGCCTACGACTACCACGCGATGGAGAGAACCGTTGGCTGACCACGCTGAGGCGCAGTCGCACACGCTCGCTCCGCACCAGCAGCATCAGTTCGAGACGATCGAGCAGCAACAGGAGACGTCCACGCTCGGCATGTGGGCGTTCCTGGTCACGGAGGTGATGTTCTTCGGCGGCCTCTTCGCGGCCTACGCGGTGTATCGCTACTTGTATCCCCACGCCTTCTCCGAAGCGAGCCATCACCTCAACTACATCATCGGTGCGATCAACACCGCGGTCTTGATCGGCAGCAGCATGACGATGGCGCTCGCCGTGCGCGCGGCCCAACTCGGCCATCGGCGGAGCCAGGTCGTGTTCCTGCTGCTGACGATCGTGCTGGGCTCGACCTTTCTCGGCATCAAGGTGGTCGAGTACCACGACAAGTTCGTCCATCACCTGGTGCCCGGGCGCCAACTTCCATTTCGAGGGGCCCTACGGCCGAGAAGCGCAGATCTTCTTCAGTCTGTATTTCGCAATGACCGGGATGCACGCCGTTCACATGATCATCGGCATCGGCATGCTGAGCACTCTCACCGTCCTCGCCTGGCGGGGTCACTTCTCGTCGCAGTATTTCACGCCGGTCGAGCTCGGCGGTCTCTACTGGCACTTCGTCGACATCGTGTGGATCTATCTCTTTCCGCTGCTTTACCTGATCCGGGGGGGCTGATGTCCGAGCACGTCGTTCCGTTCAAGATCTACGCCGTCATCTTCGCCACGCTGCTTCTGCTGACGCTCGTCACCGTGGACGTCGCGACCTACAACTTCGGAATGATGAACATCTACATCGCTCTCGCGGTGGCGACGACCAAGGCCACGCTCGTGATCCTCTATTTCATGCACGTGCGTTACGCCCCCGCGCTGGTCGCCGTCTTCGCCGCGGCAGGGTTCGTCTGGCTGCTGCTCCTGCTCACGTTCACTCTGAGCGATTTCGTGACCCGGGGATGGATCGCGGGATTCAGCGGGTGAAGGAGTGGGGACGTTGCGGCATTAACGGAATAAGTCGGTTCCGGCGGGTGCACTCCGGATGCGCACGTGACTTATTCCGTTAATGCCGCAACGTCCCCACTCTCCTCCGAATAGCTCGGGCGACGGGCCGCGCTCTGTCGAGAGCGACCGCTTGACCTCGAAGCCCCAAGCCGCATATCCAATCAAACGATTTAATCAATCGAACCACAGTTCGCGGCTCGGGAAGGGAGGCGGGCAGAGGCTCATGGCGAAGGCGCCGGCGCGAAGGATCCGGGGAGTACGAGCATCGACCAAGGCGCGCATCCTCGAGGCGGCGGAGGCCGTCTTCGCGACGAAGGGCTTCGAGGGTGCGTCGACGCGGGAGATCGCCGCCAGAGCGGGCGTCAACATCTCGAGCCTCCATTACCATTGGGAGAACAAGGAGACGCTCTACTACGCAGTCTTCGAGAGCGTCTACGATCAGCTGATCGAGATCTCGCGCGATTTGCCGTCGCCGACCACGGCCCGGGACGAGTCGCTGCCGTCGGTGCCCGAAGCCCCGGTCGGCCGCGTCTTCGACTACTTCGCAGCGAACCCGAACATCCCGCGCCTGCTGCTGCGGCGCATTCTCGAGAACGAGAAGCTCGGCGACGCCATCGACCGCGACATTCTGTTGCCGTCGTGGAAGGAATTCGGCGGCTGGGTGAAGAAATGCAGTGGCAGAAGGATCCGTGACGCCGATGCGCAGATCCTGAGCCTCACGCTGTATTCGACGCTGCTGCTCTTCACGCTCGACAGCCGACAGTACACGCACATTCTCGGCGGGCGCATCGCGGAGCCGGAGACCGCTCGACGCATTCGCGCGCACCTCGTCCAGCTCTCGGCGTCGCTGCTCTCCGCCTATCCGAAAGCGTCCGCGTGACGAGCTCATCCCGGGAGCTTCGCGCTCCCGAGGTCGATCCATTGGGGCGGACGGGCCTCGTCCACGGAGAAAGACCCAAACCCGTACGCCGAGCGCGATCGCACCCGTCGCTCGCCCATCGCAGCGCGATGCGACGACGGTTCTTGACTTCGGCAAGTCGCGAGGGAACTTCGAGCGGATCGTGATCGAAGCTTCGCACCTCACCAAAGAATTCGGGTCGATCCGCGCGATCGACGACGTCACGTTCACGATTTTCAAGGGCGAGATCGTCGGCTTCCTCGGCCCGAACGGCGCCGGCAAGACGACGACGATGCGCATTCTGACGGGAATCTTCCCGCCGACGTCGGGTCGCGTGCGCATTGCCGGCTTGGACGCCGTCGCGCATCCCCTCGAGGCGCGGCGCCGGCTCGGCTACTTCGCGGAGAATGCGCCCTACTATCCAGACCTCACCGTCGCAGCCTATCTCGCCTACGTGGGCAAGCTGAGGGGTATCGAGTCGGAGCGTCGTGGGCGCGAGGTCGCGCGGGCGATGGACAGCTGCGGCCTCGGGCCGGTCGCCGGCCGCCTCGTCGGCAAGCTCTCCAAGGGCTACCGGCAGCGCGTGGGCCTCGCCCAGGCGCTGCTCGGCGATCCCGAGGTGCTAATTCTCGACGAGCCGACCATCGGGCTCGATCCCGGCCAGGTGAGCGAGATTCGCGGCTTGATCCGCGGGCTCCAGGGCGAGCGGACGATCCTCTTGTCGAGCCACGTCGTGTCCGAGGTGAGCCTCCTCTGTCGGCGGGTCATCGTCATCAACAAGGGCCGGATCCTCGCCGACGACACCCCCGAGCGGCTCTCCGAGCGCTTTCGGCCGTCGCTGCGGGTGAGCCTGCGGGTCGAAGCGCCGCGCCATCACGTCGTCGACGTGCTCTCGCGAATCCCCGGCGTCATTCGCGCACTTCCCGACGAAGCCGACGCGGGCGTGCGCCTCGAGGCGCAGAGCGAGGAGGCGCTGCGGGAGGTGTCGCGCGCGATTCTGGACCAGCGCTGGCTGCTCATCGAGATGAAGCGAGAGACGCTCGGACTCGAAGAGATCTTCCTTTCCCTCGTCCGCGAAGAAGAACGGAACCGGTCCCTTTCGGGCGCATGATGAAGGAGCGACCTGGTGTTCCCTCGGTCTTCCCCGGGGCTCGCCTCCGCGAAGTAAAGCGCAGTCCGGCGAGTCATTCGAAAGGCGGAGCCCTGCTTTTGCATCTTGCGAGCCCCGTAAGGGGCGGAGCGCAAAAGCAGGGCTCCGCCTTTCGCGCCGGCGAGCCATTCGCGGAGGCGAGCCCCGGGGAAGACCGATACGGGCCAGGTCCCTTCGTTCGAGGTGAGAGGGGCCTTTGGCGGTGAAATTGGCGGCCATCCTCGAGAAGGAGCTCGTGAGCTACTTCTCGTCGCTCCTCGCCTACGTGGTGATCGCCGTGTTTCTCGTGCTCTCGGGTTTTTTCTTCTACACGAATCTCGCGTTCTTCATCACCATGGGGGGCTTCGATCTCAACCGCGGCCTCTGGCAGAACCAGTTCCACGACATGCGGCTCGTGCTGCTGCTGATCGCGCCGCTCCTGACGATGAGGCTCTTCGCGGAGGAGCGCCGGCAAGGCACGCTGGAGCTTCTCTGGACGTATCCCGTCCGCGACGCTTCGCTGGTCGGCGGCAAGTACCTCGCCGCGCTCGTCGTTCTCGTCGCGATGCTTCTGCTCACGCTCACCTACCCGGCGGCGCTCGCGTACCTCTATCCCATCGACCTCGACTCGGTGCTGGTCGGCTATCTCGGCCTGCTGCTCCTCGGCGCGAGCTTTCTCGCCTGCGGGATCTTCGTTTCGTCGCTCACGGAGAGCCAGCTCGTCGCAGGTGCCGTGACCTTCGGCCTGCTCCTCTTCTTCTGGGTCCTCACCTGGAACCAGGCCGCGGCCAGCGACCCCCTGATCGCGATCGCGACGCAACTGTCTCTCTTCGATCGCTTCTATCTATTCGCGCGCGGTGCGATCGATTCGAAGGACGTCGTATTCTTCGCGCTGTTCATCGGTTTCTTTCTGTTCCTCACGCTGCTCTCGCTCGAGTCGCGTCGCTGGCGAGGAATTCGGTGAGCCTCGCGCCCTGGCGCCCGTGGATGCATCTCTCGCTCGTCGTCGCCCTCGCGCTCGGTGTCGCGGGCTTCGTGCAAGCGATCGCGGAACGGCATTCGCGACGTTGGGACCTGACGCCCTCGCGGAGGTTGTCCCTCTCGGAGGTGTCTCGCAGGGTGCTCGCGGAGCTTCGTGATCCGATCGAGGTGACGGCCTTCACCTCCAAGGACGACAACACCAAGGTTGCGGACGTCATGGACCTCTTCCGCGGCGCCGCGCCGAATTTCCGCTACGAGCTTCTCGACCTCGATCGCCATCCCGGCCGGGCGCAGCAAGAAGGCGTGAATCGCTACGGCAAGGCGGTGCTTCGCTATCACGGGCAGAAAGCCGTCGTTGACGCCGAGCGCGAGCCGGCGATCTCCGCCGGCCTCACGCTGCTCGCCCGCGGCAGGCCGGCGCGGGTGCTCTTCCTCGACGGGCACGGCGAGCGCTCGCTTCCGGAGATGACGGCTCCCCTCGGCTACGGCCAGCTCCGACAGGCGCTGGAGCAGACGAGCTACGCGGTCGGCAGCGTGAATCTCTCGAAGAGCGGCGAGGTCCCGAGCGGCGCCGACCTCGTCGTCGTCGCGGGTCCGAAGGCCGACGTGCTCGACGCCGAGGCCGAAGCGCTCGAACGCTATCTCGCGGCGGGCGGCCACGTGCTGCTGCTCCTCGATCCGGTCCCGCTTCCCAATCTCGGTCGCCTCGCCGCGCGTCACGGCATAGAGACGCCGCTCGACGTGGTCGTGGACCGTTCGAATCAGATCCTCGGTTCGGATCCTTTCACGGTGCCGATCCCGACCTACTTCTCGCATCCGATCACCGCCTCCGCGACGACGCCGGCGCTGTTCGCAGTCGCCCGTTCGGTCGTCGCCGAGAAAGCGCCGCCGGGCACGAGTGCCGCCGCGGTCGCGGCAAGCTACCCCGAGGCTTGGGCGATCCACGACTTCGAGCGCGCAGCAAAGCCTGGCGAGGAGCCCCGGCCGGGGGAAGACCGCCACGGCCCCGTGACGGTCATGGCGGCCGCGTCGTGGCCGGCGAAGAACGGCGAGGCGAGGCTCGTCGTCGCCGGGGATTCGGATTTCGCATCGAACGCGCTTCTCGATCTGCTCGGCAACCGCGACCTCGTGCTGAACGCGATCGGCTGGTCCGTGTCGGCAGGCGAGCCGATCGGCGCTCGGCCGCCGTCCGAAGCGATGCTGATGCGCCCGCTCTCGCCGCTCGTTCTCTCGACGCGGGCCGGGCATGCGATCTTCGTTGCGCTGGTGATCGTCGAGCCAGCGCTCATCCTCGCGATCGGTACGGCGCTGGCGCTCCGACGCAGATGGCGGGGATAGCGATCAGGCGAGCACCGTCATGAGCGGCAGGCGAACGGCGGCTCTCGCGGGGGCCCTGCTCGTGCTCGCGGTCTATTTCTCGCTCTTCGAAGGGTTCTCCGTGATGCAGCCGGAGCCTCCTTGGGCAAGCGGCGCGAGGATCGTCGACTGCGGAACCGGCGAGCCGACCGAGCTCGCGTTGACTGTCTCGAGGGGAGCGGTCTCCGCCCGTCGCGAGGGCGAAGGGTGGACGACGAGCGCGGGGGGCTTTGCTCCTGGCGCATTCGCCGACCTCGCCGAAGTACTCTGCCGATTGCCGATCATCGACCGGATCGGAGCAGCGACGAAGCTCGAGGATTTCGGACTCGATTCTCCGCCGGCCGAGATACGGATGGTGATCGGCGGGCGAGAGCGGCGGTTGCGAATCGGCGCGCCGACGCCGGCCGACAACCTGGTGTACGTGAAGTTCGTCGACCAGGCCGACGTGCTGAAGGTCGGTATGGAGCTTCGCGCCAGCGTCGACCGAGTTTCGACGTTTGCCGGTGGATCGTAGCCCTTTTCGGTAGCGGGCGAGCGGTAGCCGGTCTAGACTCTGCGCCCACGAGGAGGAAGCCATGCCAGAGAAGACCTTCAAGATCATCGAGCTCTGCGGCGTTTCCGACAAGAGCTACGCGGAGGCGACGAAGAACGCCGTCAGCAAGGCCGCACAGACGTTGCGCAACCTCGATTGGTTCGAGGTCGTGAACCAACGAGGGTTCATCAAGAACGGCAAGGTCGCCGAGTTCCAGGTCGTGCTCAAGGTCGGCTTCCGGCTCGAATCGGAGAAGGCAGGAGGTTGATCATACATGCCGGGCCTCGCGCTGCGCTGGGCGCTGAACGCCTTTGCGCTGTGGGTCGTCAGCGAGATCGTGCCCGGCATCCATGCCGACGGCGTCTTCGCCACGCTCGTCGCTGCGCTGGTGCTCGGCGTCTTGAACGCGCTCGTGCGGCCCTTCCTCCTGCTGCTCACGCTGCCGATCAACCTGCTCACCCTCGGCCTATTCACGTTCGTGATCAACGGCTTGATGCTGGAGCTCACCGGCTCGATCGTGAGAGGCTTCGCCGTGGACAGCTTCGGCTCGGCGCTGATCGGCGCGCTGGTCCTCAGCGTGGTGAGCTTCCTCCTGAACGTGTTCATCAACGATCGCGGCCGCATCGGCTACATCCACGTCGAATACCACCGGGTCTGAAGCGACGATGGCGAAGCGGTTGAGCGCAAGCGTCGTCGCGAAGGAGCCCCTGGTCGGCCAGATCGGCCGCGAGATCTGCCGAAACTGCGGCGGCGGCATCGTCGTCGACTCGGCGGACCATCGCTCCGCAAACGTGCCCCACCGCCGCATCTGCCGAAACTGCGGCGTCGAATACGGGACTACGCGCGCGACCCTCTACCCGGATCGCGCCGAGTACGAGTCGCTGCCCGAGAGATTCCGAACCGGTAGTACCTCGGTCAACTGAGAAACAAGTAGCGCCATGCGAAGAGCACGGCGATCGCGTAGACGAGCCAATGCGCCTCGCGTCCACGCCCCGCGGCGAGCTTCATGCCCGCATAGCTGACGAAGCCCGCCGCCAGTCCGTGCGAGATGCTGAAAGTCGCCGGCATGGCCGCAAGCGTCAAGAATGCGGGCGCCGCTTCGGTGACGTCGGTCCAATCGATGCGCACGACGGTGAGGGCTACGTCGTCCGGCGGGCGTGGATTGCCGCAGCCGACAGCGCGTGCCAAAAGTCTGCCGCTTTTCCGACCATGGTGCGCGAAGATCAAAAGCTGGCTGCAACGTTGCTGCTCGGCTCGTCCTTCCTCTTCGCCTCGGCCGGCGCGGCGGTGAAGCTCGCGTCGGCGCAGTCGACGAACGAAATGGTGGTCTTCTTCCGGAGCTTCGTCGGTCTGGTCGCGCTGACCCCATGGCTCGTCCGCGGCGGCTTTGCGGCGCTCCGCACCCCGTATCCGCGCCGGCAAGTGACGCGCGCGCTCGCAGGCCTCGGCGCGATGTACTGCTTCTTTTACGCGATCGCCCACCTGCCGCTCGGCGAAGCGATGATGCTCAACTACTCCTCGCCGGTGTTCATCCCATTCATCGCCTGGCTTTGGATCGGAGAGCCGATTCCGCCGCGGATCGGTTGGGCCATCGGCAGCGGCCTTGCGGGCATCACACTGATCCTGAAGCCCGGCCTCGGATTCTTGTCCCCCGCCTCGATCGTCGGCCTGGCCTCCGGTCTGCTCACGGCGACCGCGATGGTCGCGATTCGCGGCCTCGCGCGCGAGGAACCGACCCTGCGCATCGTCTTCTACTTCGGCGTCGTCTGCTCGGCTGCGTCGGCGCCGCCGCTTCTCTGGGGCTGGCGAACCCCGTCGCTCCCTACGCTCGCGCTGCTCGTGCTCATCGGCGTACTCGCGACCTCGGGCCAGCTTCTGCTCACGCGGGCCTACGCCTTGGCTCCGGCTGCGCGCATCGGTCCCTTCACGTACAGCTCCGTCGTGTTCGCGGCGCTGTTCGGGTGGCTTTTCTGGGGCGAGCTGCCGGATGCGTTCTCGTTGGCCGGCGCTCTGCTCGTCGGGCTAGCCGGTTTCCTCGCGATCCGTGTGATGGGACCGCGTGCGGAGGAGCTTCCGGAGGAAGCCATCCCCGAGGCAGGGGTGTAGCGAGCCAATGGGGACACGGACATCTGCGCCGCTCCGCCGCATTTGTCATCTCGTGCGCGGACCACCGTTCCCGGGAACAACGCTCGCTCGCGATGGGCTTCTAGCGCCCGTATCGAATTGATATCGTCATCGCCGATGGGCGCTACCGCGCAAGACGGACTGCGGGTCTTGGGAGAGGCGGCGGCCGCGTGCGTCGAGGATGGAATGAAGGTGGGGCTCGGGACCGGCCGGGCCGCTATGGCATTCGTCGCTGCGCTGGCAGCGCGCGTGCGCCAGGGGTTGACGGTATTATGCGTGCCGACCTCCGAGGCGACGCGTCGGCGGGCGCAGAGGTTGGGTCTTTGTCTCACGACGCTCGCCGAAATCGGCGAGCTCGATCTCACCATCGATGGCGCAGATGAGGTCGATCCTCGTCTCGATCTCATCAAGGGCCTCGGCGGCGCCCTCGTGCGAGAAAAGATCGTTGCCGCCTCGTCACGACGCCTGATGATCGTCGTCGGTGCCGAGAAGATCGTCGAGCGTCTCGGCGTGCGGAGCCCCCTTCCGGTGGAGATCGTTCCGTTCGGGCTCGCGCTCTGCGAACGGCGTCTCGCTGCGCTCGGGGCCAACCCGGTGCTCCGCAAGGCGGCCCAGGGCCCGTTCGTCAGCGACAACGGAAACTACATTCTCGACTGTTGGTTCGGAGGTATTGACGATCCCTCGTCGACCGATCGCGCCATCCGGGACATCCCCGGCGTCGTGGACACCGGCCTCTTCATCGGCATGGCGGAGCGGGTGCTGGTGCAAGACGGGAGACGCCGTGCGCCTTCACGAGCGCGTGTCCTAGCTAGCCAGGGCTTCCGATGCCGGCGACCGAGCTCGATTCGATTTCGATCAATACGATTCGCTTCCTCTCCGTGGACGCGGTCCAGAAAGCCAACTCGGGTCACCCCGGGCTGCCGATGGGCGCCGCGGCCATGGCGTACGTTCTGTGGACGCGGTTTCTAAAGCACGACCCTGGCGATCCGAAATGGTCCGACCGCGACCGCTTCGTGTTGTCGGCCGGACACGGCTCGATGCTGCTCTACTCGCTGCTGCATCTCACGGGCTACGACCTGTCGCTCGAGGACATCAAGAGCTTCCGGCAATGGGGAAGCCGCACCCCCGGCCATCCGGAGAATCATCTGACCTGCGGTGTCGAAGCCACGACGGGCCCGCTCGGGCAGGGTATCTCGAATGCCGTCGGCATGGCGATCGCCGAGGCGCACCTGGCGGCGCGCTTCAACCGTCCGGGACATGCGATCGTCGACCACCGCACCTACGTGCTGGCGAGCGACGGCGATCTGATGGAGGGCGTTGCCTCCGAGGCTTGCTCGCTCGCCGGGCATCTCGGGCTCGGCAAGCTCATCGTCCTGTACGACGACAACCACATCAGCCTCGCGGGATCGACGTCCATATGCTTCAGCGAAGACGTGGGCGCGCGGTTCGCGGCCTACGGCTGGCACGTGCAGCACGTCGCGGACGGGAACGATCTGGATGAAATCGAACGCGTCTTGGAAAACGCACGGAGTGAGCCGCGTCGGCCTTCGCTGGTGATCGTGCGGACCGAGATCGGCTACGGCGCGCCGCACAAGGCCGGGACATTCGAGGCGCACGGATCGCCGCTCGGCCCCGACGAGGTCAAGGCGGCGAAGCAGAAGCTCGGCTGGCCGCCGGAGCCGCCCTTTCACATTCCTGCCGCGGCGCTTGCCAACTTCCGCCGCGCCCTCGATGAGGGAAAAAAGGCGCGTCGGAGCTGGGAGCAGCGCCTGGACGCCTACGGCCGCGCTTTTCCGGATCTCGCCGCGGAGTTCCGCAGGACCTTCGGCGCGGAGTTGCCCGAGGGCTGGGACGCGGAGCTACCGAGGTTCGCCGCTGACGCGAAGGGAGTCGCCACTCGAAAGGCCTCTGAATCGGTGATGCAATCGCTCGCCAAGACGCTGCCCGAGCTCATCGGCGGCTCGGCGGATCTCAATCCCTCGACGTTCACCTGGCTGAGGGACCAAGGAGATTTCGAGAGCCCGGCTGTCTCTCCCGAAGGTGCGCAGGGCCGGGTCGGCGTCGCGTGGGGCTACGAGGGGCGCAATCTCCATTTCGGCGTGCGCGAGCACGCCATGGGCGCCGCCGTGAACGGCATGGCGCTCCACGGCGGGCTGATCGCCTACGGCTCGACGTTCCTCATCTTTTCCGACTACATGCGGCCGGCGGTTCGCCTTTCAGCGCTGAGCCGCCTCGGTGCGATTTGGGTCTATACCCACGATTCGATCGGTCTCGGCGAGGATGGACCTACGCATCAAGCGGTCGAGCACTACATGGCGCTGCGGGCGATACCCGATCTCGTCTTCATCCGCCCGGCCGACGCGAACGAGACGGTATGGGCCTGGCGGATGGCGATCGAGAATCGCCACCGGCCGACGGTGCTGGCGCTCACGCGGCAGAACCTACCGACGCTCGATCGCACGCGCTACGCCCCGGCGGAGGGGCTGCGCCGAGGCGCATACGTGCTGAACCCGAAGCTGGACGCGCCCCAAATCGCGCTCATCGCCACCGGCTCCGAGGTTCAGCACATCGTTGCCGCCGAACGGACGCTCGCCGAGAAGGGGGTGAGGGCTCGGCTCGTGTCGATGCCGTCCTGGGAGCTCTTCGCGGAGCAATCGGAGGACTACCGGGAGAGCGTGCTGCCTGCGGCCCTCACCCGCCGGCTGTCGGTCGAGGCGGGAGTGACCCTCGGGTGGCACCGGTGGATAGGCGATCGCGGCGAAACCATCGGCATCGACCGCTTCGGGGCCTCTGCCCCCGGGCCGACGCTCATGAAGGAGTTCGGCTTCACCGCGGAGCACGTCGTCGCCCGAGCGCTCGGAATGCTGTAATCACCCGATTGAGCCGCCTGCGATTCGTGTGGTAACCGGGCGGGAGTCGCTCCGCTCGGACGGGAAGGAGACCGCTATGGCGAATCCGCTGATTCGACTCCAGCAACTCGGCCAGTCCCCCTGGCACGACAACATCCGGCGCCAGCTCCTGACGTCGGGGTCGCTCAAGCGGATGGTCGACGACGGGGACATCACCGGCCTCACCTCCAACCCCACCATCTTCGAGCAGGCGATCGGCGGCTCGACGGACTACGACGCGGACCTTCATCGCCTGGCGCGCGAGGGCAAGTCCGCCGGAGAGATCTTCGACGCGTTGGCGATCGACGACATCAAGAACGCCGCGGACGTGCTGGCGCCGGTCTTCGAGCGCACCGGCGGCGCCGACGGCTTCGTATCCATCGAAGTGTCGCCGAAGCTCGCGAGCGAGACGCAGGCGACGATTCGAGAGGCGCGCCGGTTGTGGAGCACCGTCAACAGGCCGAACTTGATGGTCAAGATTCCCGCGACCGCAGCGGGCGTCCCGGCGATCGAGCAGTCGATCGCCGACGGCCTGAACATCAACGTCACGCTGATTTTCTCTCTCAAGCGCTACGAAGAGGTCATGGACGCGTATCTGCGCGGGCTCATTCGCCGGTTCGAGTCGGGGCAAAAGATCGATCGCATTTCGTCGGTCGCGAGCTTCTTCGTGAGTCGCGTCGACACGCTCGTCGACAAGCTGCTCGACGAGAAGATCGCAGCGGGGGCGGAGCGGAAGGAGCTTCTCGCGAGCCTCAAGGGCAAGGCGGCGATTGCCAACGCCAAGCTCGCGTACGCCGACTTCCGCAAGAAGTTCTCGACCGAGGCGTACGCCGGGCTCAAGAACCACGGCGCGCGACTGCAGCGGCCGCTCTGGGCGAGCACCTCCACGAAGAACCCCGCGTATCCGGACACTTACTACGTCGAAGCGCTCGTCGGTCCCGATAGCGTGGACACGATGCCGCCGGCGACGATCGCCGCGTACAAGGATCACGGCAGTCCCGAGGTGCGCATCGACAAGAACCTCGACGAGGCCCGCCGTGTGATGGACAAGCTGGCCGAGGCGGGGATCAACATGGACGAGGTCACCAAGAAGCTCGAGATCGACGGAGTGGCCTCCTTCGCGAAATCGTTCGATTCGTTGATCGTCACCGTCGAGAAGCGCAGACGGGAGACCCTCGACGCGGGCCGGCCGAGCGCGGCGAAAAGAGTGGCGAAGCCGCGTCGCAAGCCGCCGCGAAGGAAGACCGCGCGAAGAGCCGCCAAGCAGCGGAAGACTGCGGCGAAGAAGCCGCGCAAGAGCGTGGCGAAGGCGAAGCCGCGGCGCGCGAAGTCGGTGCGCAAGGCTCCGGCCCGCCGCACCAAGGCCGCGCCCAAGCGGAAACGGCGTCGCTCGTGAGCCAGACGACCCGCATCTTCCTCGTCCGCCACGGGGCGACCGTGCTCTCGGCGGAGGACCGATTTGCGGGTTCCACCGATGTCGCGCTCTCCGACGACGGGCGCGAGCAGGCGGCGCGGCTCGCGCGGCGGTTGGCGCCGGAGCCGATCACGGCCGTGTACGCGAGCCCGATGCAGCGAACGCGCGAAACGGCCGCGATCCTCGCGGCATCGCACCGCCTGGAAGTGCAGACGCGCGAGGCGCTTCGCGAGATCGACCATGGGCGGTGGGAGCAAATGACCCGCGCCGACGTCGAGGCGCAGTATCCGGATGAATACGCGACGTGGGAAGCGGATCCATTCACGTTCGCGCCGCAGGGCGGCGAATCCGGGATATCGGTGTTGGCGCGCGCTCTGCCGGCGCTACGCGAGATCGTCGTCGCGCATCGCGGCGAGAAGGTGCTGCTCGTCTCGCACAAGGCGACGCTTCGCCTTCTGATCGCGAGCGTGCTCGGCTTCGACGCCCGCGGCTACCGGGACCGGCTCGACCAGAGCCCCTGTTGCCTGAACATACTCGACTTCCGCGACGCGGTGCGGGCTCGTCTCGCGCTCTTCAACGATGTCTCGCACTACGCCGGCCAGCCCGAGACGCCGAAGGCGCGCCTGTCGAAGTGGTGGGACGCGGGGGAAGGCGCTCACGATGCCGATCGAGTTCGATAGCGACCTGCTGTCGGACGCCGATCGCGCCGCCCGCCTCGAGTGGCTGGAGACCAACGGCAAGGGCGGATTCGCGTCGTCGAGCGTGATCGGCGCCAACACGCGCCGCTATCACGGGTTGCTCACCGCCGCGCTGTCCCCCCCGGTTCGCCGCCACGTGTTTCTCTCGCGCGTGGAAGAGGTGATCGAGCCCGAGGGCAAGGCGGTCGAGCTCGCCTGCAACTTCTACCCCGGCGTCGTGCATCCGCACGGCAACCAGTTCCTCAGCTCGTTCCGCCTCGATCCCTTCCCGATCTTCACCTACTGGGTGGGCGAACGCGGGTTGGACAAGGCCGTCTTCCTCGTCGATGGCGAAGACACGGTAGTGATCCGCTACACGCTGTTCGCGGGGACAGGCTGCTTCCTGCAGGTCCGCCCGTTCATAGCCTTTCGCGACTATCACTCGCTCACGCACCGCAACGACGCCTTGGATCGGCGCATGGAGCGGAAGAACGGAACGGTCTCGATCCGGCCCTACGAAGACCTGCCCACGCTTCATTTTCATCACGACGCGCGCGAAATCATTCCCCACGGCGACTGGTGGATGCGCCATCAGTACCCGCGCGAGTCGGAGCGAGGGCTCGACTTCGAGGAGGACCTCTTCAGCCCGTTCGCGCTGCGCTTCGAGCTTTCGACGGGCTCCTCGGTGTTCTTCGTCGCCTCGCTCGACCGTGCCGTCAAGCCCGACGCCCGTAGCCTCGAGCGGGCGGAGCTCGAGCGACGCCGCGAGGTCGTGGCGGCCGCCCGCCGCCATGCGCCCGACCTCGATCAGCAGCTGGCGCTCGCAGCCGACGCCTACGTGGTCGAGCGCGCCGGGGGCGGGCGGACCATCATCGCCGGATATCCATGGTTCACGGACTGGGGCCGCGACACGATGATCGCGCTGCCGGGCCTGTGCCTCGCGACCGGGCGCTTCTCCGAGGCGCGCGACATCCTGTCCACCTTCGCGCGCGCGCTCGATCGCGGCATGATTCCGAACCTCTTTCCCGACTCGGGACAGAACCCCGAGTACAACAACGTCGATGGCACGCTCTGGTTCGTTCGCGCGTGCGGCGAGTACGTCGACGCCACGGACGACCTCGAGACGGCGAAGGCGGTGTTGCTGCCGGCTCTGCTCGACGTGGTGCGCCGACACCGCGCCGGGACTCGCTATGGCATCCGCGTCGATGGCGACGGCCTCCTTCGCGCGGGCGACCCGACGACCCAGCTCACCTGGATGGACGCGCGCGTGGGCGATTGGGTGGTCACGCCGCGCGCGGGCAAGCCGGTCGAGGTGCAGGCGCTGTGGATCGAGGCGCTCGATACGGCGGGCGCGCTCGCGCGGAAGCTCGGCGACCACACCGCGGCCGCGGAGTGCCTCGCATTGGGGCGCTCGGTGCGCGAATCGTTCGCGCGGCGGTACTGGTACGCCGAAGGCGGATACCTCTACGACGTCGTCGATTGTCCGGACGGACGTGACGACCCGTCGCTCAGGCCGAATCAGATCTTCGCGCTGGCGCTGCCGCGCGCGCCGATCCTCGACGAGGCCAAGGCGCGCGCCGTCCTAGCGGTCGTCGAGCGCGAGCTCCTCACCCCTTTCGGCTTGCGGACGCTCTCGCCGCGGGATCATCGCTACGTGGGGCACTACGGCGGCGATCCGCGTGCGCGGGACGGCGCGTACCACCAGGGCACCGTGTGGCCCTGGCTGATCGGGCCCTACGTGAGCGCTTACTTGAACGTCTATGGTCGCAGCGTGACGGCTCGAGAACACGCGCGGAGCCTGGTCGAGCCGCTTCTTCAGCACCTCTCGAACGAGGGGGTCGGGCAGCTACCCGAGATCTTCGACGGCGAGCCGCCGCACCCGCCCGCGGGCTGCTTCGCGCAGGCGTGGAGCGTGGCCGAGCTCGTGCGTGTTCTGGTAAAGGAGCTGAAGGCGTAGGGCTAGGGGACGTTGCGGCTTTATCGGAATTGTTGATAGCGAGGCTTCTATCTTGGTCGGAAGGAATCGACAATTCCGATAAAGCCGCAACGTCCCCTACGCCTTCCTTCGGGCCTCGTCGCCTTCGTCAAGCACGACTGCCCGACGTGTGTTCTCGTGGCGCCGGTGCTCGAGCGGCTCGCTCGCGACGCGGAGCTCACGGTCGTCAGTCAAGACGACCCAGGGTTTCCTCCCGGAACGAAGATCGTCGACGATCGGCAGCTCGAGCTCTCCTGGCATCACGGCATCGAGGCGGTTCCGACGCTCTTCCGCGTGGAGCACGGCGAGGTGACCGGCCGCGCGGTCGGTTGGCATCGCGGCGAATGGGAGGAGCTGACCGGCATCGCCGACCTCGGGCCCGAGCTGCCTCCGTACCGTCCCGGTTGTGGCTCGCTGAGCGTCGATCCCGATCGACAGGCGGAGCTCGCCGTCCGCTTCGGAGGCTCGCTCCTGCGTTCGCGCCGCGTCGAGCTCGCCGCGCTCGAAGACGAGCACGAGGCGCTCTTCGACCGCGGTTGGACGGACGGTCTGCCGGTCGTGCCGCCGACCGAGCGCCGTGTGATGGCGATGCTCGAAGGCACGACACGAAAGCCGAATGAAATCGTCGCGGTGGTTCCGCCGGACTTGGTCGAGTGCACGGTCGAGAAGGTTGCGGTGAACGCCGTCATGGCGGGTTGCAGGGCCGAGTACCTGCCGGTCGTGCTCGCCGCCGTGGAGGCCGCCTGCACGGAAGAGTTCAACGTGCACGGCGTGCTCGCGACGACGATGCCGGTCGGGCCGGTCGTGATCGTCAACGGGCCGATCCGAAGAGCGATCGGCATGAACTCCGGCATCAACGTTCTCGGCCAGGGAAACCGGGCGAACTCGACGATCGGCCGCGCGCTCCAGCTCGTGGTGCGAAACGTGGGCGGTGGGCGGCCCGGCGAGGTCGACCGCGCGACCCACGGGAACCCCGGGAAGATCGGATTCGCGTTCGCAGAAGATGAAGAGGGCTCTCCGTGGCCCCCGCTATCGGTGGATTTCGGGGCGAAGCCGGGAGCGAACACCGTCACGCTATTCGCGGGGGAAGGCCCGCGTTGCATCGTCGATCAGCTCTCGCGCGATCCCGAGTCACTGGCGCGCTCCCTGGCGGTGAATCTGCGGACCCTCCACCATCCGAAGCTGGTGATGGCCTTCGATTGCTTCCTGGTGATCGGTCCGGAGCACGCGCGCGTCTTCCGCGAGGCGGGATGGACGAAGGAGGCGCTGCTCAGGCGGCTCGGGGAGCTCTTGCAGATACCCGGGGACGAGCTCGTGCGCGGTGCCGGCGGCATCGCCGAAGGCGTGCCCGGGCATCTCGCCGGGGCGACGCTCGGGAAATTCCGGCCGGGCGGCCTGCGGATCGTTCACGCGGGTGGACCGGCGGGTCTCTTCTCGGTGATGATCGGAGGTTGGGCAAGCGGCGCGATCGGCAGCACGCCCGTTCTGAAGGAGATTCGGCCATGAGCAAGCTCGGTAGGACGTCTAGCAGGAGCCGGCGTCGCGACCAGCGGGAGCCACGCGAGGCTGCCGTCAACGACGGAACGACGCGCATTTTGCTCGATCCGACGAGCGAGCGCGCGCTCGCGATCCGGTCGCGAGTCCCGCGACTCGCGTCGCTCGCAGGGCGGAGGCTCGGCCTCCTCGACATCTCCAAGCCCCGCGGCGACGTCTTCCTCGACCGGGTCGAGGAGCTTCTCCGCAGCCGCGGAGCCGAGATCGAGCGCTTCAAGAAGCCGACGTTCACGAAGCCGGCACCGGTCGATCTCCGCCACCAGATCGCCACGCGCTGCCACGCGGTCATCGAGGCGCTCGCCGATTGAGGGTCGTGCACGTCGTGCAGTGTGCACGACATCGTCGATCTCGAGAGCCGCGGGATTCCCGGCGTGTTCGTCGCCACCGAAGCGTTCGTCGACGGCGCCGAGCGCCAGGCGCGCGCGCTCGGATTCGATCCAGCGGCCGTCTACGTTCCGCACCCGATCCAGGATCGCACGGACGAAGAATTGCGCGTCCTAGCTGCCGACGCCACGGAGGCGATCGTCAGGAGCTTGGTCGGGTAGAGAGGATGGTGTCGTCGTCGTGTCGCACGGGCGTTCGACCCTGCATTCCAGCCGCGGCGTGTGGGGCGTTGACGCGTCGGGCGTCGACCCTTTTTCGAAAGGAGTCTCCGTCATGAATGCGGAAGAGTTGCGCTCGCTCCAGGCGCCGCTGAAGGAGCGATATCGCCAAGTCCCTGGGTCCGCGCTCATCACGCTGCGGGCGCAGGGGCGCCTCGGCGAAGGCGTTCGTTGCAAGATCGAGACGGGCAAAGCGCTCGTCGTTGCCGGGCTGCATCCGGCCACCGGCGGAAGCGGGCTCAGCGCCTGCTCCGGTGATATGCTGCTCGAAGCCCTCGTCGCCTGCGCAGGAGTGACTCTCAACGCCGTGGCGACCGCGCTTGGAATCGAGTTGCGGGATGCCACGGTGCACGCGGAAGGCGATCTCGACTTCCGCGGCACTTTGGGCCTGTCCAAGGAGGTGCCGGTCGGCTTCGAGACCATCAGACTCTGGTTCACACTCGATACGGATGCTTCGGAGGAGCAAATCGACACGTTGGTGCGCCTCACCGAAAGGTACTGCGTGGTGTACCAAACGCTCAAGCATCCCCCCGCGTTGTCGGTGGCCCGCAAGGCCGGCAGTGCCTGAGTGCGGGCGCTACGACGGCCAGCGCTCCGGCTGCTACCGACTGACTCGCGCGCTCCACGCACCGAGATCCTTGCGCCGATCCTGCTCACGATTTGGAGGTGTTTGCTCTACGGCCCGCGCGGCGATCCGTGAGCGGCCGCGGCGATGACCGGCCGCGTCCTTCCGTATCCTACAGCAGCGCCGGGCGGAGGCGTAGCCGCGCACCGCCGCGAGACGGGCGGTGGCGGCGCCGATACCCCGGCTCCCGCCGGTGACGATCAAGACTCCCTTCACCTCAGACCAACCCATGCCCCGCGATCTGCAACAGCAGCTTGGCAACCAACGCGGTCCATCCCGTCTGGTGGCTCGCGCCGATGCCGGCTCCGTTGTCGCCGTGGAAGTACTCGAAGAAGAGAATCAAGTCGCGCCAGAGCGGATCGCGTTGGAATCTCTCGGTGCCGCCGTACACGGCTCGGCGCCCGCTCTCGTCGCGGAGGAAGATCGAAGTGAGGCGCTTCGACAGCTCACGGGCCACCTCCCAGAGCGTCAGCATGTTTCCCGATCCGGTCGGGAACTCCACTTTGAACGCGTCGCCGTAATAGTAGTGGTACTTCTGGAGCGACTCGATGATCAGGAAGTTGAGCGGGAACCAGATCGGGCCGCGCCAGTTCGAGTTTCCGCCGAAGATTCCGGTCGACGATTCGGCCGGCTCGTACTGAACACGATGCTCGGCTCCGTCGACGGCGAGCACGTAGGGATGGTTCAAGTGGTAGTGCGAGAGCGCGCGGATGCCGTACGGCGAGAGGAACTCGGTCTCGTCGAGCATGACTTTGAGCACTCGCGCAGCCGCTCCGCGTTGAGGATCGAGAGGATCCGGCGCTTGCCGGGGCCGAGCTGGCTCATCTTGGCGATGCTCTCGCAGATGTCGGGCCGGTTGCGCACGAACCAGAGGAGCCGCGAACGAAAGCGCGGTAGCTTCTCGAGGTCGTCTTCACCGACGGTGCCGACGGCGAAGAGCGGGATCAGCCCGACCATCGAGCGCACCTTGAGGGGCTCGACCCGCCCGTTCGGCAGGCGCAACACGTCGTAGAAAAACCCGTCGTCTTCGTCCCAGAGCCCGAGCGTGTTCATCGCGTGCGCGATGTACATGAAGTGCTCGAAGAACTTGCTCGCCACGTCCTCGTAGCTCGGGTTGTGACGGCCGAGCTCCATCGCGATCTCGAGCAGGTTCAAACAGTACATCCCCATCCAGCTCGTGCCGTCGGACTGCTCCACGAAGCCGCCGGTCGGCAGCTCCGCGCTGCGATCGAAGACGCCGATGTTGTCGAGACCGAGGAAGCCCCCCTGGAAGATGTTGTTGCCCGTGAGGTCCTTGCGGTTCACCCACCAGGTGAAGTTCAGAAGCAGCTTGTGAAAGATCTTCTCGAGGAACACCGGATCCGCGCGACCGCCGCGGCGCTCCTCGATCTTGTAGACGCGCCACGACGCCCACGCGTGAACCGGCGGGTTGACGTCGCCGAAGGCCCATTCGTAGGCGGGGATCTGGCCGTTCGGGTGCATGTACCACTCGCGCAGCAAGAGCTTCAGCTGCCGCTTCGCGAAGTCGGGGTCGACGAGAGCGAGCGCCACGCAATGAAACGCGAGGTCCCAGGCGGCGTACCACGGATACTCCCACTTGTCGGGCATCGACAGCACGTCTTCGTTGTAGAGATGCGTCCAGTCCGAATTCCGGCCATGGAGCCGCTCGGGCGGCGGAGGCGGCTCGGTGGGATCGCCGCGCAGCCACGTCGGCACGTCGTAGTTGTAGAACTGCTTGCCCCACAAGAGCCCGGCGAACGCTTGCCGGCAGATGTTGCGCCGGTCGGCGTCGAGCGTCGACGGAAGGAGCGCGGCATAGAATTCGTCTGCCTCGGCGAGACGCCGCTCGAAGACGGTATCGAACTCCGCCCCGAAGAGCCCTTGCTCGGTCGGTTCGTCGCGCAAGCGAAGCTCCAGCGTTGCCTGCGCGCCCGGAGCCATCACCAGCGGATAGTGGGCCGCCACCTTGGTGCCGGCGCGCTGCGGACTCACCGCCTCGCTCCGGGCGTGGACGAGGTACTCGTGAAATGCATCCTTCACGTAGGGCCGCTCGATCGCGCGCGTCGGGAAGCGCTTCAGGTTCGTCTCGTTTTCGGTGAAGAGCAGCTCGGGAGCGCCGCGCACATGGAGCCAGCGCTTGCCGAGCGTCTCGTGCTCCGCCTCGATGGTCGCGAACTCCGTGCTTGCCGTCTGGTCACGCAGTCGCGGCCGCCGCGCGACATGACTCCATGACCACGTGTTGCGGTACCAAAGCGTGGGTAGGAGATGCAGTGTGGCCGGCTCCGGACCGCGGTTCCACGCGGTGATACGGATCAAGAGATCTTCGTGCGTCGCCTTGGCGTATTCGACGAAGACGTCGAAGTAGCGATCGTCGTCGAATACCCCCGTGTCGAGGAGCTCGAACTCCGGCTGGGCTCGCCCGCGGCGGTGGCTCTCCTCCACGAGCTGTTCATAGGGATACGGCGCCTGCGGATACTTGTAGAGAAACTTCATGTAGGAGTGAGTCGGCGTGGAATCGAGGTAGAAGTAGTACTCCTTCACATCCTCGCCATGGTTTCCCTCGGGTCCGGTGAGTCCGAACAGACGCTCTTTGAGGATCGCGTCACGGCCGTTCCAGAGCGCGATCGCGAAGCACAGCCGCTGGTGGTTGTCGCAGATACCCCCGAGGCCGTCCTCGCCCCATCGGTACGCGCGCGACCGCGCGTGATCGTGCGTCAGATAGTCCCAAGCCGTCCCGTACCGGCTGTAGTCCTCGCGCACCGTTCCCCACTGGCGCTCGCTGAGATACGGCCCCCAGCGCCGCCAGTGCACGGCGCGGCGCGCCGCCTCGTCGATACGAACCTGTTCCGCGAGAGCCTTTGCCACGGCGGCGCTAGGAGTTTGCGTCACGAATCGCTCCCGTTGGTCGCGATCAAAGGGAATACAAATCCTGCCAAGTTAGGAGCCTCCGTCACGGATCGCTGCCGCTGGTCGCGATCCCATCTCCGATCGACCATCCCACCGAGCTAGCGGGCGAGCTCCGCCGCCGCATGCGCGGCGCCGAGCAGCGCCGTCTTGGGGTTCGTCAGCACGCCCACGGGAACCTTCGACATGAGATCGCGATAGCGACCCTTGTCGAGAAACGAGCTCATGAAGAGCCCGCTCGTCATCTTCGGCAGCAGCTTCAGAGCGATTCCCCCGCCCACGAAGACCCCGCCGAGGGCCATGACGTCGAGCACCAGATTGCCCGCCTGGGCACCGTAGAGGCTCAAGAACGTCTCCACGGCCTCCACGGACGTCGGGCAGCTCCCGGCGACGCCCGCCTCGCCGATCACCGCGGCGGGGTCCTCCGTCTTCATCCGCTCGCGCACGCGGGGCGAGACGGGACGCCCGAGCTCCTCGTCGAAGAAGGAAAAGATGTTGACGAGCCCGGGGCCCGACAGCACGCGCTCGTAGGACACGCGCGAGAACTTCTTTTGCAGGTAGACGAGCATCGCGAGCTCTTTGTCGTTTCGGGGGGCAAAGTCGCTGTGCCCCCCCTCGGTCGCGACGGGGTGGTAGCGCTCGCCGTCCCAGAACAGAAACGCTTGACCGAGCCCGGTGCCGGCGGCGATCACCGCCATCGTTGCTTGGCGGCGCTTGCCGAGGGCGAGCCGCCGGATTTCCCTCCGGGGCAGGAACAGACCGCCGTACGCCATGGCTTCGAGGTCGTTCATCAAACGAACGCGCTCCGTGCCGAGCAGCCGCGCGAGACTCTTCTTACGCACGACCCACGGCAGGTTCGTGGTCTTGACTCGGTCGTCGAGCACCGGCCCGGCGATGCCGAAGGCGGCGGCGCGGATCGTCTCGCCTTCGACCGCCGTGAACTCCTCGACGAGGTCGTCGAGGCCCTTGTATCGCCGGCTCGCAAACGTACCTTCGCGTACGACCGCGGGCACGCCACTTCGCGCGACCCCCGAGATCGAATAGATCGCCAGGTCGGTCTTGGTGCCGCCGATGTCGCCGGCGAGAATGAACTTCACGGCTTCTCCCGCTCGCTGGGTACCGGACGCCGCCCTTCCCCTCGTGGCAGGGGTGGCGCCGCCGCTTCGTCGAGCCCCGACGCGAGCGCGCCTTCGCTCGGCTCGACCCTCACATCTCGGCCAGAGAGCGCCAGCGGGCTTGCGTGCCCTCGAGAAGCCGATTCGCCTCGTCGGGCCCGTCGGTGAACGGGTAGTAGTTCGGGAACACGGGCCGCGGCAGGCTCGCCCAGCCCTGGTGGATCGAGCTGATGAACCGCCAGGCGTAGTCGACCTCGTCGGAGCGGGTGAACAGCGAAGGGTCGCCGCGGAGAGCGTCGAGCAGCAAGCGCTCGTAGGCTTCCGGCGAGCGCTGCTGGAAGGCGCGTCCATAGAAGAAGTCCATGTGCACTTCGTCGAGCTGGATCTTGATTCCGGGCCGCTTGCACGCGAACGAGAGGTTGATGCCTTCGTCGGGCTGGATGCGAAGCACGAGCAGATTCGACTTCGGCCGAGCGACGACTACCTCGTCGCTCGCGTCGTCGAATTGCCGGAAGAGGTGCATCGGCGGCTGCTTGAAGGCGACGGCGGAAAGGAGAGAGATCCTCCGGGCGCTCGCCCAGACCGACGTAGCGGATCGGCAATCCGACCTCGCTGCGAATGGCGAGCGCGATGCCCCCGCGCGCGGTGCCATCGAGCTTGGTCAGGATGATCCCGGTGACTGCCAGGGCCTCGTGGAAGACGCGGGCCTGGGCGAGCGCGTTCTGACCCGTCGTCGCATCGATGACCAGCAGCACCTCGTGCGGCGCACCCGGGACCTGTCGTCCGACGGTGCGGGCGATCTTCTTCAGCTCCTCCATCAGATTCGTCTTCACGTGCAGGCGGCCCGCGGTGTCGACGATGACGATATCGGCTCCCCGGGCGGCGCCGCGCCTTTACCCCATCGAAGGCGACTGCCGACGGGTCACTCCCAGCCTGGTGCTTGACGATCTCCACCCCGACGCGCTCGGCCCACTTGGTGAGCTGCTCCGTCGCCGCGGCGCGGAACGTATCGGCTGCGACGATCAGCACCTTCTTGCCTTCCTGCCGATAGCGGTAGGCCAGCTTGCCGATGGTCGTCGTCTTGCCGACGCCATTGACGCCGACGACGAGAATCACCGCCGGCTCCCCCTTCTTCTCCCCCTCCTTACCAAGGAGGGGGCCAGGGGGAGGTTCCGGCCGCGTTCGCGCTCCCTCCACCCAGCACCCGCTTCACCTCCTCCTTCAGCAACTCGCGGAGCGCGTCGGCGCTGTCGATTTGTCTCAGCCGCGGCCGCAGGCCGTCGAGCAACGCGCGCGCGGCACCGACGCCGACGTCGGAGGTCGAGGAGTATTTCCTCGCACCTCCGCCAACCACTCCTCTTCCTTACCCGGGCCGCGCCACGTCTCCAGCAAGCGGCGTGAGAGGCTGCCTCTGGTTTTCGCCAGGCCCGACACCCACGACGTCCGTGCCGACTCCGGCGGTTGCAATCCGCCCCGCCCGTCGCCGCCGCCGGCACCACGAGCACGACCGTAACCACCACGGCCGCGGCCAGCGCCACCGCGGCAACGAGAAGCGTGCTCTCCGCGGGCATCTACCCGCGTCCTAGCGCATCGCCACGGAGATGATCTTCGAGACGCCCGGCTCTTGCATCGTCACGCCATAGAGGGCGTCGGCGGCCTCCATCGTGCGCTTGTTGTGGGTGATGACGATGAACTGGGAACGATCGCTCATCTCGCGGATCATCTGGCTGAAGCGATTGACGTTGGCGTCGTCCAGCGGCGCGTCGACCTCATCGAGAATGCAGAACGGCGTCGGATTGATCAGGAACAGAGAGAGGATCAAGCTCACGGCAACCAGCGCCTTCTCGCCGCCGGACAGCAGACCGACGGAGTCGAGTCGCTTGCCCGGGGGCAGACGACGATCTCGACCCCCGTCTCCAGCAGGTTGTGCTCATCGGTGAGAACCAACCGTCCTTCGCCACCACGGAACAGTCGCGGGAACACCTTCTGAAATGTCTCATTCACCCGGGCAAACGTCTCCGCAAAGCGGGTGCGCGAGGCGCGGTTGAGTTTCTGAATCGTGCGTTCGAGGTCGGCGAGAGAGCGTTCGAGGTCCTCGCGCTGGGACGACAGAAACTGATGGCGCTCCTGGAGCTCGCGCAGCTCGTCGATGGCGCCGACGTTGACGTCGCCCAGGCGGTTGAGCCGCGCCCGCAACGCGTCGAGGCGCGCGCTGCCGGCCTCGACGTCCTCCTCGCTCAGGGCCGCCGGCTCGACGCCGGCGAGGTCGGTCTCGTACTTCTCGCGCATCGTCTGCGCGAGGTGGTCCATGCGCAGCCGCGTTTCGCTGCGCTTGAGCTCGATCTCGCTACGGGCGCCGCGCTTCTCGTCCAGGGCCGTCCGCAGCATCCGGGTTTGCTCTTCCGCGTCGCGGGCGGACGTGCCGCAGCGTCCGACCTCGTCCGCCGCCTGCTCGACTTCACTGCCGAGGCCCTGGCGCGCGCGGTCTCGCTCGGCCTCCTCGTTTCGTGCCTGGGCTATCGCCTCGTCCATCGCCGCGCGTTCCCGCTCCGTCGCCTGCCGCTCCATCGTGAGGGCAGACTCCCGACTCGCCAGCTCGGCGTCTTGCCGGCGCAGCGACTCGACCGTCGTCGCCGCGGCCTGCTGCCGTTCACGGCGCTCGGCCACGCGCACCTTCATCGTCGTCACCGCCGCGCTGAGGGCTTCGGCACGTTGGACGAGAGTCTCCGTGGCGCTGCGCTGTGCCGCCACCCGCCCTTCGAGCGTCGACCGGTCGGCATCCATCTGCTGCGACCGCTCTCGCACACGCCCTTGCTCCTCGGCCGCCGCCTGATCCTCCTCCACGAGACTCTCGATCTCGAACTGCACCACTTCGCGTCGACTCAGATGCTGCGGGCGCTCCAGCTCGAGTCGCTCGAGGTCCTTCTCGCCAGCGACGATCTGCAGTGTCAGATCGTGCAGCCCCTCGTCCAGCGCGCGCAACGCCGCCTCCGTCTCGGTCAACGCGCCGCTGGCTTCGTCCAGCTCCGCTCGTCTCGCGTCACCGCGTGCCGCGGTCTCGCTCACCACTGCGCGCAGCGCCTCGATCTCGCGGCGCCGCGCGAGAATTTCCTCCTCGATCGGACGATCGCTGCCGCCGGTAATGACACCCGACGGGTCGATGACGTCGCCGTCCGGCGTCACCAGCGTGACGCGGACGCCGTTCTGCTGCCAGAGCGCAACCGCCGACGCCAGATCGGGGACGAGAACGACCTCGCCGAGCAGCGATTCCGCCACCGCGCGGAAGTCTCCCGACACGCGCACGAGATCGAGAAAGGGCCTGGAGGCGCCGTTCACCGAGGCCGCGCCGTGGCCACCGTTGCGCCGCGGTTCGAGGGGGATGAAGCTGCCGCGCCCGCCCGCCTCCCGCCGCAGATGGTCGACGGCGCCGACCGCCTCCTCGGGGTCGCGGACGATGACGTACTGCAACCGATCGCCGAGCACCGCGGCGGCGGCGCGCTCGTGCTCCTCGGGAATCTCGATCACGTCAGCGACGACACCGAGCACGCCGCCCTCGACGACGGCTGCTCGCGCATGATCGCCCGCACCCCGCGATTGAAGCCTTCGTAGTTGCTCTGGATCTGCTCCAGCGACGCGAGGCGGGAGCGCGCCTGCAGGAGCTCGGCATCGAGCTCGGCGACCGCCCGCTCGCACGCCCGGCGGCGTTCCGCCAGCCCGCGCAATGCCGTGGCGCGCGCGCTCTTTCTCCCCGCTCGCCGCCGTCAGACGGGTGCGGAGCTGCTCGACGTCGGCGCGCCGCGCCGCCGCCTGGCGGTCGATCTCGCGCATCCGTTCGCCCACCGCGTCGAGCTCGGCGCGCAGCTTACCGAGTTGGCGAGCGGTCTCGTCGCGACGTCGCTCGAGCCCGGTGAGCGCGTTGCGCACCTCGACCTCTCGCGTCAGATGCTCGATCAACGTTCCCTTGACCGCCTCGAGCTCCGCCTGCGCGGCGGCCAGAACGCCCCGCGCGTCGCCCAGCTCGCGCTCCCGCGCGTTCAGCTCTCCCTCGTCGAAGAGGGCATACTGCGCGTGCTCATCGCGCTCGCGCTCGGCGCGGCCGCGATCCTTCTCCAGCTCCTGACGGGTGTGGCGGACCGCCTCCAGGTCGTCGACCAGGCGAGCGCAGCGGCGCTCACGCTCCTGTCGCTCCTGGAGCTGCATCTGCAGGCGCTCGCGCACTCGCTCGCGCTCGGCGTCCGCGACCGCCAAGGCCTCACGCAGCTGCGCATGTCGGTGTTCGGCATCGGCAGCGCGCGCGACCGCCTCACGCTGGGTGCGCTCGCCGGCTGCCAAGGCCGCGCGCCCGGCCGCCTCTTCGTCGGCCAGCGCCATCAGCGTCGCCTCGAGCGCGTGGTGCTCTGCTTCCAGCCGATTCCATTGCAGACGGGCAAGCGTCAGCTCGAGCCCGCGCAGCTCTTCTTGGAGTCGGCGGTACTCTTCCGCCTTCTTCGCCTGGCGCTCGATGTAGCGTACCTGACGGTCGATCTCCTGAAGAATGTCATTCACCCGTGCGAGGTTCTCCCGCGCGCGTTCGATCTTGCGCTCCGCCGCCAGACGGCGGCTGCGGTACAACGTGACTCCCGCCGCCTCCTCGATGAACAGGCGGCGCTCCTCCGGCTTGGCATTGATGAACTGCTCCACCCGGCCCTGCTCGATGATGCCGTAGGCCTTCGAGCCGACGCCGGTGCCGAGAAAGAGCTCGGTGATGTCTTTCAACCGGCAGGGGATCTTGTTGATGAGGTACTCCGAGTCACCGGAGCGGAAGAAACGGCGGGCGATGGTGATGTTCGTCAGGTTGCGAAAGTGCGCCGGCAGCGTCGACACGTCGAGATCGATATCCGTCATCGGCCGCGGGGCGTCATTCTCGAACGTGAGCGAGACCTCGGCCATGCCGAGCGGCGCGAGGCGACTATTACCGTTGAAGACGACCGCCTCCATCGCATCGCCGCGCAGGTGCTTTGGGCTCTGTTCGCCCAACACCCAGCGGATCGCGTCGACCAAGTTCGACTTCCCGCAGCCGTTGGGACCCACCACCGCCGTCACGCCAGGCGGAATGTCCAGAACGGTTCGCTGGGGGAAGGACTTGAAGCCGACTAGTTCAAGACGCTTGATCCGCATGCCAGCACCACCACCACCGCGTCATGTGGGCACTGTCACATATGGCCCAACGAGGGTCAAGGAGAGGCTACGGAGCGATTTCCGATTTGGTGATTTGGTGATTTGGTGATTTGGTATGTTCGGCCGGTGAAATTTCCCAATCACCAAATCGCCAAATCACCAAATTTCCTACGGTTCCAGCTCCGTATTCCAATACGACGTATCGACCATCGACAGGAACGGCAGCCATTCTCGATAGCGCCGCAGGCTGAAGGTCTCGAGCATGAAGGGGGTCCACTCCGGCCGTTTGGGAAGGCACGCGAGACGCATCCCGGCCTGGTTGGGTGTGCGCCCGCCCTTCCGGCGATTGCAATTGTGGCATGAGCAGACCACGTTCTCCCACACCGACAGCCCACCCTGCGAGCGCGGAATGACATGATCGATGTTGAGCTCGTGGCGTGGGAAGCGGACGCGGCAATACTGGCAGGTGTTCTGGTCGCGGGCGTAGATGTTGAAACGGCTAAAACGAACTTGCCGTTTGGGCACGCGATCATAGGTCAAGAGCAAGATGACCCGGGGGACGCGGATGGCCCGATCGACCAGGCCGACCGACTCGTCGTGCACCGAAACCGACAGCTCGCTCCAACTCGGGAAATCAAAGGTTTGATACTGCTCATTCACCGCATGTGCAACATCTTGGTATAGCAGACAAAACGCCCGACGCACCGAGGTGATGTGGATGGGTAGGAAAGAGCGATTGAGAACCAGGACCTTTGTATTGAGCACTACCGAACCCGTCATGACCGACCCGAGGAGCCGCGGCTCCAATCAACTGCCAGCGCACGTTACTCATCCACTGTTTTGAAGTCAAGAATTACGCCGCGGTCAGGAGGAGCCGACGGCGGCCTTGCCACTCCTCTCGCTTGCGCACCCCCCATCAGCAACCTATCATCACGCCGTCGCTGCGCCAGGGGGATTTTTGGTGAACGAGTTTTGTCGGCAGACCTACGAGAGCCTACTTGGGCAGGTGGACAAGCCGGCGCGGTACCTGGGCAACGAGCTTGGTGCGGTCCGTAAGGACCTGCGATCGATCTCGGTTCACTTCGCCCTGGCTTTTCCCGAGGTTTACGAGATCGCGCAGTCCCACCCCGGGCTGCAAATCCTGTACGATTTGCTCAACCGGCGCCCGGACGTCTACGCCGAACGCGTCTACGCACCGTGGATCGACATGGAGGCACTGCTCAGGCGGCATCGCCAGCCTCTGGTCTCGCTCGAGACGTTTACCCCCCTGTTCCGGTTCGACGTCGTCGGCTTCTCGCTCCAGTTCGAGCTCACGTACACCAACGTGCTCACGATGCTCGACCTCGGCGGCATCCCGCTGCGGGCGGCGGATCGCGGCGACGACGACCCGCTCGATCGTCGCGGGTGGTCCCGCGGCGACCCACCCGAGCCGCTGGCCGCTTTCTCGACGCCGTTCGTGCATCGGCGACGGCGAGGAGCGCACGACCGAGATCGCGCTCGTCTGGAGCCGAGCTGCAAGGCGAAGGGCGTGCCGCGTCGCGAGCGGCTCGTCGCGCTCGCGGAGCTGCGCGGCGTCTACGTGCCGTCGCTCTACGCGGTCGTGGTCGACTGCCGACGGCCGGCATCGAGGTGCGTCGAGCGCGCGCTCGAGCCCGGCCTGCCGCGTCCCGTGGAGCGCGACCTCGTCGCAGGACCTCAACAAGTTCCCGTTCCCCGACGACGGCCCCGTCGCCGAGGCCCGAGGCCATCTTCGATCGCATGTCGATCGAGATCGCGCGCGGCTGCACCGAGGGCTGCCGCTTCTGTCAGGCGGGCATGATCTACCGGCCGGTGCGCGAGCGCGACCCGAGCAGATCGTCGAGCACCGTCGCGCGGGCCGTCGAGCGGCACGGGCACGAGGAGCCTCGCGCCCGCTCTCGACGGCCGACTACAGCTGCTGATCAAGTCACGGCGCGCAGACTCGCGCCGGAGCGGGTCGCGCTCGGCGTCCCTCGCTCCGCGCCTACGGCCTCGCCGAGACCTGCTCGACGAGATCCGCCGCGTCCGCGCGACCGGCCTCACGTTCGCGCCCGAGGCCGGCAGCCAGCGGATGCGCGACGTCGTGAACAAGAACGTCACCGAAGAGCAGCTCATCGAAGCGGCCGGCGCGTGTTCTCGCGCGGCTGGACGGCGTGAAGCTCTACTTCATGATCGGCCTCCCCACCGAGACCGAGGCCGATCTGACGGGATCGTCGAGCGTCGGCGAAAGTGGCGGCGACTGCGCGCGGCGCCGCGAGGTGACGGTGAGCGTGTCGACGCACGTGCCCAAGCCGCACACGCCGTTCCAGTGGGCGGCACAGATCGACATGGCGCAGATCGAGGCCCGTCAGGCGCTGCTCCGGCGCGAGCTGCAACGCCGCCGGGTGCGCTTCAAGTGGCACGACCCGCGCGCCTCGTACCTCGAAGGCATCTTTTCGCGCGGCGATCGGCGGCTCGGGGTACTGTTGCGCCGCGCGTACGAGCTCGGGTGCCGTTTCGACGGCTGGACCGAAGCGTGCCGGCTGGACCTCTGGGAGCGCGCGTGCAAGGAGACCGGGATCGATCCGCGGCCGTATCTCGCTCGGCGCTACCTGGATGAAGTGCTGCCCTGGGATCACCTCAGTAGCGGTGTCACCAAGGCGTTTTTGCAGCGCGAGCTGGCGCACGCGGTCGAAGGACGCCTGACCCCCGATTGCAGCGTCGAACGCTGCACCTATTGCGGCGCCTGCGACTTCACCACGATCCGCAACATCGACTTCCATTTGAAGGGTGCGAAGGGCAGCGAGCATCGCGGTGAAGTCATCGACAACTGGGCGCAGATCACGGTCCAGGCCGGAGGGTCGGCGGGAAGCTGGGAGCCGCGCGGCTGGCAGAAAGTCCATGGCCGGCTGGGTGCCGAGCACCGGCCGGAGGCCGGTGCCACTCCGGCCAACGGGGAGACGGGACCGGCGCCCGGGCCAGCCTCCCCGGTGCCGGAGAGCGAGCTCGGCCTGGCAAACGCGGAGGAATGGCTGTCGGCGGGTACCGAGGCGTTGGCTGCGCCGGAGCCAGCGGGTGTGGCCGTGAGGTCGGCGGTCGTGCGTGTCCGCCTCGTCTACCGCAAGGTTGGCCGGGCGCGCTTCGTCAGCATGCTCGATCTGATCGATATCTTTGCCCGCGCCTTTCGCCGCACGCGATTGCCCGTGGCCTACTCGCAAGGCCACCACGTCAAACCGCGCTTCCGCTTCGGTCCGGCGCTCCCCGTCGGCGCCGAGAGCGAATGTGAGATCCTCGACGTCGATCTCACCGAACCCGTGAGCCCGTCCGCGGTCGCGGCGACGCTCGCCCGAGAGTTGCCCGAGGGGCTGGCCGTCGTCGGCGCCAGGGAGATCTCCCTCCGTGCGCCCGGCCTAGAGACCGAGCTCACCGGATCGCGCTATCGCATCGACGTGCGCGGGCTGCACAACGGCGACGGCGGGACATGGATCGACCGCCGTTTTGCCGACTTCGTCGCCGCGCCGTTCTTCCGCATGCGCAAGCACAGTGGCTCGGGCGAGAAGGAAATCGATGCCCGGCCGCTGGTCACCCGCCTGGAACGCATCGATGCCGATACCGCCGAGCTCGATGTGCGCTTCACCCCGGAAGGCTCGGTAAAGCCGAGCGACCTTCTCGCCGCCGTCCTCGATCTCGACACTCCCGCCGCACGCGCCCTGTCGATTCGCAAGACAGCCTGCTTCTTCCGCCCCGGGCCGACGCCTGCCCGGTCGGAACTCCCCACGGTCTGACGCCGGTGCCCCGCCAGATCATCATCAACTCGACTCCCCAGGAGGTCCGGGTGGCGGTCATGGACCACGCTCGGCTGAAGGAGATCTTCATCGAACGGACGCGCGAGCGCGGCGTCGCTGGCAGCATCTATAAAGGATGCGTGACCCGCGTCCTTCCGGGTATGCAAGCCGCCTTCGTCGATATCGGTCTCGAGAAGGCGGCCTTCCTGCCGGCGGCCGACTTCTCCCCCGTCGCCGAGGAGGACGCGCAATTCGACTTCAACTCCGCCGGCGGCGAACCGTCGCCCGATGGCGACCACGTACCCCCGGCCGACGCGCATCCGCCCGTGTTGCCGCCGATCGAGGAGCGGTTGCGCAAGGGCAACGAGATCATCGTGCAGATCGCCAAGGAGCCGATCGCCACCAAGGGCGCCCGGGTCACTTCCAACATATCCATCCCCGGCCGGTTTCTCGTCTACCTGCCATTCAATAGTCACATCGGGGTTTCGCGACGGATCGTCAGCGAAGAGGAGCGCGAGCGCCTGCGCCAAGCGGTCGAGTCGGTGCGGTTGGTGCAAGGCGGCATCATTCTGCGGACGGCGTGCGAAGGAATCTCGAAGCGGGAGATCCAGTACGACCTCCGCGTGCTGCGGAAGATCTGGGCCCGCATTGCCAAGAAGGCCGATTCGGTCTCCGCGCCGGCGCATCTCCATGACGATCTGGACGTCATCCTGCGGACGATGCGCGACGTCGTTAGCACCGACGTCACCCGGGTGCTGGTCGACAACCGGCGCGACTACGAGCGCATCCTCGATTTCGTCGCCACCGTCATGCCCAAATGGCGGCCTCGGGTCGAGCTACCAGCACGGGGAGCCGATCTTCGAGCGGTACGGCATCGAAGGGCAGATTGCCAAGGCGCTCGATCCGAAAGGTCTGGCTCAAGTCGGGAGGCTACCTCATCATCGACCACACCGAAGCGCTGACGACCATCGACGTCAACACCGGGCGTTTCGTCGGCCACGACAATCAGGAAGATACCGTCCTGCGCACCAACCTGGAGCGACTCAATTGATCAGCGTCGATCAGCTCCGGCTGCGCAGCATCGGCGGGCTGATCGTGATCGACTTCATCGACATGGAGAGCACCGAGCACCGCAAGACCGTGCTCGCGGCACTCGCCGACGCCCTCAAGGCCGACAAGGCGCGCGTCAAGTTGCTCGGCATCTCCGAGCGCCTCGGCCTGGTGGAGATGACCCGTCAGCGGACGCGCGAGAGCTTGTTCCAGCGTCTGTGCGAACCGTGCCCGACGTGCGGCGGGCGGGGCCGGGTGAAGGCAGCGGCAACCACGGCGTATGAGATTCTGCGCCGCGCCCGCCGCGAGGCGACCGTCAACGCGCCGCTCCGCCAGATCGTCGTCACCGCCCATCCGCACGTCGCGGCGTTCTTGCGCGAGCATGAGGCCAGCGGCCTGCGCGACCTGCAACGCGAGCTGCAGGTAGACATCGTTTTGAAGGAATCCGGCGCGTTGGCCACCGGGCAGTACGAGATGACGAGCGTCACCGCCAGCGCGGCGGCCGGATCATGAATGACGAACGCCATGCGCGACGGCCGATCGCCTCGCGCACGTACAACGTCGTGTTGAATTGGCCGCGCCGGCTGCTATATCTACTCCAGGCGGCTGGGGTCTAAGCTGTCATTCGTGCATGGTGGTGGATGCTGATGGTCGAGGAGAGGAGCGAGGTAGATAGAAATGGTTGTTCCACCGGAAACATCCGCAGCTCGGGAGGCGGACAGCGAAGCAAGCAAGCAGGTCGAAGAACGCAGCGAAGTCGTCATCCGTTTTGCGGGCGACTCCGGCGACGGGATGCAGCTCGCCGGCATGCACTTCACCAACGAGACGGCTCTCGCCGGTAACGATCTCAGTACGTTCCCCGATTTCCCCGCCGAGATCCGGGCGCCCGCCGGTACACTCGCCGGCGTGAGCGGCTTCCAACTTCACTTTTCCAGCCACGACGTCTTCACGCCCGGCGATCGGCCCGACGTGCTGTTCGCCATGAACCCCGCGGCTTTGAAGGTGAACATCGACGACCTCAAGCCGAACGGCATCCTCATCGTCGACAAAGAGACCTTCAACGAGCCCAACCTCAAGAAGGCGGAGTTCAGCTCGAACCCGCTCACCGACGGCTCGTTGGACCGTTTCCGGGTGTATCCGATCGAGATCACCAAGCTGACGACCAACGCCTTGCGCGACATGAACCTGCCGACGCGGACGATGATGCGCTCGCGCAACTTTCTCGCCCTCGGCGTAGCGTCATGGCTGTTCCACCGTCCGATCGATCCGACCCTCCGGTGGATCGAGCAGCGTTTCAAGAAGACGCCCGAGCTGATGGAAGCCAACGTTCGCGTGTTGAAGGCTGGTTACCACTACGGCGAGACGACCGAGATGTTCGCCACGTCGTACATCGTCAAGCCGGCCCCGATCGCCCCCGGCAAGTACCGCAACATCACCGGCAACACCGCCACTGCTCTCGGCTTCGTCGCCGCGGCGCGGCGGGCGGGACGGCCGTTGTTCCTGGGCAGCTATCCGATCACGCCCGCCAGCGACATCCTTCACGAGCTGTCGAGCTACAAAAACTTACGTCGTTACCTTTCAGGCCGAGGACGAGATCGCCGGGATCGGCGCCGCCCTCGGCGCGGCGTTCGGCGGCGCGATCGCGCTCACCACGACCAGCGGTCCGGGCATGTGCGCTGAAGGCCGAAACCGTGAACCTGGCCGTCAGCTGTCGAATTGCCGCTCGTCATTGCCGACATCCAGCGCGGCGGGCCGAGCACCGGCCTGCCGACCAAGACCGAGCAGGCCGACCTGCTGATGGCGCTCTACGGCCGTCACGGCGAGTCGCCGGTGCCGGTGCTCGCGCCCGCCACCCCGGCCGACTGCTTCGACGTCGCATCGAAGCCGGTCCGGCATCGCCGCTCAAGTACATGACGCCGGTCATCTTTCTCTCCGACGGCTACCTGGCCAACGGCGCCGAGCCGTGGCGGATTCCGACCCGGCGAGCGCTGCCGCCCGTGATCGCCGTCGAGTTCCGCACCGACCCGCGCGGGTTACTATCCCGTACCTGCGCGACGACGAGACGCTGTCGCGGCCCTGGGCCGTCCCCGGCACGCCGGGGCTCGAGCATCGCATCGGCGGCCTCGAGAAGGAACATTACCGGCAACGTGAGCTACGAGCCGGTCAACCACGAGCAGATGGTGCGCTGCGGGCGCGCAAGATCGCCGGGATCAGCGCGAGATCCCGCCGACGCACGTTGACGGCCCGACGACGGCGATCTCCTGATTCTCGGCTGGGGCAGCACCTACGGCAGCATCGCGGCGGCCACGGCCGCGTTGCGCGCCGAGGGAAGGCCGTCGCGCACGCGCATCTGCGCTTCCTCAATCCGCTGCCGCCCGATCTCGGGAGATCTCCTGCGCCGCTATCGCCAGGTGCTGGTCCCCGAGCTGAACCTCGGCCAGCTCTCAAGGTGATCCGCGCCGAGTTCCTGATCGATGCGGTCGGCTTACAACAAGATCCAAGGCCAGCCGTTCAGCGTGAGCGAGATCGTCGCCAAGGCGACGAAGCTGCTGGGAGGGATGAGATGAGCACCGCGACGACGACCCTGACGCGCAAGGATTTCCTCACCGACCAGGACGTGCGCTGGTGTCCGGGCTGCGGCGACTATTCCATCCTGGCCCAGGTCCAGAAGGTGATGCCCGAGCTCGGCGTGCCGCGCGAGAACATTCGTCTTCATCTCCGGCATCGGCTGCTCGAGCCGTTTTCCGTACTACATGAACACCTACGGATTCCACTCGATTCACGGGCGCGCGCCGGCGATCGCCACCGGACTCAAGCTCGACCCGGCCCGACCTGTCGGTGTGGGTGGTCACCGGCGACGGCGACGGGCTCAGCATCGGCGGCAACCACCTGATTCACGTCTTGCGCCGCAACGTCGACGTCAAGATCCTGCTCTTCAACAACCGGATCTACGGGCTGACCAAGGGCCAGTACTCGCCGACCTCGCGAGTCGGGCAAAGATCACCAAGTCGACCCCGCTGGGCTCGATCGACTATCCCTTCCATCCGATCTCGGTCGCGCTCGGGCGCCGAGGCGACGTTCGTCGCCCGCACCATCGACGTGGAAGCCAAGCACCTGCAGGAGACGCTCCGCCGGGCGCACGAGCATCCCGGGGCGGCGTTCGTCGAGATCCTGCAGAACTGCAACATCTTCAACGACGGCGCCTTCGACGACCTGACCGAGAAGGACCGAAGGCGCGAGAGTCAGCTCCTGCTCGAGCACGGCCAGCCGCTGATCTTCGGCAAGAACCGCGACAAGGGCATTCGCATGCGCGGGCACTCACTCGAGGTGGCGCAGCTCGGCGGCGGTGTATCGGCAAGCGACATCATCGTCCACGACGAACGCGACGACGCCCTGGCGTTCCTCTTGAGCACCATGCAACCGCCGAAGTTCCCGACCCCGCTCGGCGTCTTCCGCGCGGTGCAGCGATCGTCGTACGAAGAGGCGATCAACTCGCAGATCGAACAGGCGCGCGGGCGCCAGGGCCAAGGCGATCTCGACGAGCTCTTCAACCGCGGCGATACGTGGGAAGTGAGCTAGGCCAGGGGCTAGGGGCCCGTTGTGAAGAACCGATTTGTTTCGTCACCCCCGCGAAAGCGGGGGTCCAGAAACCCGCAACGTATCTGGATTCCCGCTTCCGAGA
>CAVQIG010000019.1:0-94711 GCA_963712515.1 uncultured delta proteobacterium | reverse complement strand
CCGCGAGCTTCTCGAGGAGACGCTTGATAACAAGGTCCCCGAGTCCCCCTGGGCGTACATCCGCCCTGTCGAGGAGCTACTCGCGGAGACTGATGCCGCGATCGACTGGCTGCGTGAGCCGCTGATCGCACGCGGCGCCGTGACCGAGATGTACGCGCCGCGCGGGCTAGGCAAAACGCATGTGGCGCATGCGCTCGCCGTCGAGCTCGCCCGCGCCGGACTGCGCGTTCTGCTGATCGACCGTGACAACCCGAAAGCCGATCTCCGCAGACGCCTGAAGGCTTGGGGTGCCAGCAAACTCGACGTGATTGCGCGTGACCACGCCCCGCCACTCACCGACCGGGTCGGGTGGCGCACGTTCCCCGTCCAAGGGTACGACGCTGTGGTCGTCGACTCGCTCGATTCTTCGACGGAGGGAATCGGGCATCAGGACCCAGCGCAAGCTGCCGCTGCAATCAGCGTTCTGCTCGACATCGCACATTCACAGGCCGGGCCAGGCTTCTTCGTTCTCGGCAACACCATCAAGAGCGGTGAGCACGCGCGGGGCTCCGGGGTAATCGAGGACCGTGCTGACATATCCTTCGAGGTGCGCGACGCGACGGACTTGCGGCCATCGGGCAAGCGAGATTGGCTCCTCGAGCTCCCCGCCGCCGGCGTGGGTGCGTGGGCTGAGAGAGAGCGACCCGCCGCAAGGGGCGGGACAAATACCGGCTCGCCCTCGCTGCATCGAAGTTCCGGCTCGGGGAACAACCGGAGCCGTTTGTTCTCGAGATCGACCTATCGACGGAGCCTTGGACCTTGCGCGACGTGACGACCGAAGTGGAGGCTGCCGCGGCGGAGGCCCGGCGCCGCTCCCCTGAGGAGCGGGCTGAGAAGGCTGGGAAAGCCATCGCCGCCCTCAACGCGGTCTTGGAGCGCGGGGCTATCGACAAGTCCAAGGCGGAGGAGATCCTGCGCGGAGCCGGGCTCGTTCGTGACGCCGCGCGGACGTGCCTGGCCGATGGCATCGCGGCCGGTCGCTGGGCTTTCGGCAAAGGCCCCAAGCCCGAGGACCATCGGGGACCCGCGCCGACGATAATCAAGCGGGCAGAAAAAGGTGCCCCCCCCGCAGAGTTTCGCCAAGCCGACAATGGTGACGAGACAGACGTTCGCGCCAATCGAAACGCTGCGGCTGGCTCTACACACGGGCCGCAGAGTTCGCGACCGCGCAAACCCGTGAGCGACACACTGCACCAGGATGGCGAAACTCGGCGGCTGCCTGAAGGAGATGCCGCCACGGGCGAATCGCTCGACCTTTTTGCCGAACTCGACCGCACCCTGGGGGACGAGCTATGAGCGCCGCGCGGACACATTCTCGCGTCCGCAGTATGCACGCATGCCCGGCCTCCGTGCGGCTCCGACGGGCGGAGGAGATCGTCGCGCAGCTTCACTCCAGGGGCCTAGCGCTCGACTCCGAGCGCGAGGCGAGGCTTGAGCAGCTGCGGCTATTCGCTCGCGTCGAGCAGGTCATTCCCGGCGCCCGGCTCAGGCACGACGTCCCCCCGATCGCGGACGCCGACAACACCCTGAGGGACGACCGCTGCGCCGTATGTCACCGTCGCGCCTGGTGGCGGTCGATTCACGGCGCTCTCGTGTGTGGCGTCTGCCATCCGCCAGCAAGCGCCGAGCTGGTGGCCGCATGGCTCGGGGATCACGATGCTTGACCACACCCCGACCCTCGATGAGATAGCGGCCGACCCGACGATCGCTGAGGCGCTGCCTCCCGACGCTGTGCAGACTCTCGCCGCACGAGCCGCCGTCGTCCTTGTGACACTGGCCGCACGTGGCAAGAACGGGACGCCAGCGCCGCCCGATCCACATGGCGACGACGTTCTGCTCGATTACGCTGGCGTCGCCCGCCTTCTCGGCGTCTCGCGGTCGTGGGTAGAGAAGCACGTCGCGGACCTCCCGCCGCGGCGCTCGCTTGCCGGCACCCCACGCTGGCTCAAGAGTGAGATCGAGAAGTGGATACGGAACCGCCCAAAGTACAGGCGAGCATAAGTTTCTACTTGCATACCCAACTACTAACGTACTACGATAGCCCCATGAAAGGGAGAAGACCGAAGATGGAAGCAGGGGAGCTCATCACGACTACTGCGACTTTCCCCCGCGAGATGTACCGGCGGTTGCAGCACCTTGCGGTCGACGAGGACAAGGCCATCCGGGACATTATCCGCGAAGCCGTGGCGGACTACCTGGCACGGAAAGAGAAGAAGGGAGGCCGACAATGAGCAAGCGCGCCAATCGTCAGGGTAGCGTTCGCCGGCGAGGGAAAACGTGGTTCCTTCGGATCACGACGCCAGCTGGCAAACGCAGTCTCGGTCCGCACCGATGCGAAAACACGCAGCGAGGCGCTCGATCTACTCGGTAAAAGGCTCGCCGAGATGAGCGAGGGGCGTTTCGACCCCGACGCGGCGCACACCCGGGTGGCGGACCTGTACGCCGACTTGAAGCGGGACTACGCAATCAACAGCAAGCGCGTCGGGGACCTTTCGTGGCGCTGGAAGCATCTGGAATCGGTATTCGGCAGCGACATGGCCGTCACCGTGACGACGCCGCGCATTCGCGCCTACATCGACACGCGGCTTACTGAGGGCGCTGCCCGCGCCACAGTTCAACGCGAGCTCGCGGTACTGCGGCGGATGTTCCGCCTCGGCGCCCAAGCCGACAAGGTGCTTCGTGTACCGCACTTCCCGACGATCGCCGTGCACAACGCCCGGAGGGGCTTCTTCGAGCGCGACCAATTCGAGAAGGTCCTCGCCGAGCTCCCCGACTACCTGCAACCGCTGGCGACCGTCGCCTATTGGACAGGATGGCGCAAGGGCGAACTGTTGCGCCTGGAGCGCCGACAGGTCGATCTCGACGCGGGAACGCTGCGCCTCGATCCCGGCACGACTAAGAACAAAGAGGGCCGCGTCGTCTACCTACCACCCGAAGCCCTCGCTGCGCTGAAGGCCTGGGATGGGAAGACGGTGGCGCTCGAGCGAGAGCACGGAATCATCGTTCGGCACGTCTTCCACAACGACGGACGGGCGATCCGGCATTACTACCACGCGTGGCGCTCGGCATGTGATCGGGCTGGCGTCACGGGCAGGATGCTCCACGACTTCCGCCGCACTGCAGCGCGCAACTACATCCGAGCGGGAGTCTCCGAGCGTGTCGCGATGGATCTCCTCGGCCACAAGACCCGCGCGATTTTCGACCGCTACAACATCACGAGCGAGCAGGACCTCCGCGAAGCGGCTGCGCGCGTGGCTTCCGCGTCCGTTGGGCCCGCGTTGGGCCAGACGGCGGAAGTCGTGCCTCTCAAGCGGTAGCTAAGTATCTATGCCGGAAGGGGGACTCGAACCCCCACGGCCTTGCGACCACCGGATTTTGAGTCCGGCGCGTCTACCAGTTCCGCCATTCCGGCCTGTAATGCGGGTATCAGCGAAGCCCTTGTCTTTCAAGGTGATTCTCGCCGGGGCACTCGGAGGATAAACAGCCTACTTCACGGGCGTAATCACGCGAATCGCTCGGCGAACGATCTCGCGGTGGTCCTCGCTGTCTACGAGCTTTTTGAAAGTAGGGCGGACAAGTCCTTCCACGCGTACTGGGTAGCCCGCTGGCCGCAGCGGCGCACCACATCGCCGTGCTCGCAAAACAGCCGCAGGCAAAGGCGTTGCAGGCTGGTGAGTTGGTGACGACGGGAACGTTGACCGGTGCGCTGCCGATTCGTACCGGCGAAACCTGGAGCACGGTCCTCGATGACATCGCGCTTCCCGGTATCTCGGTGGCCTTCGAGGCGTGAAGACGCAGCGAAATCCCCGTCGGATCGGGAGAGAGGCATGATGAATGGACTCTGCGTTCTAGCCTTGCTCGCCGCGCTGATGTCGCCAGTCCTGACCGGCGCTGGTTCTGCGAAGGATCTCGAATCCAGCGTAAACTCCGATTCCGCTTTCGACTTCCTACCGACCGCCCTCACCATCCTAAGTCCCACTGACAGGCGGGTCATCGGCCACGGACGCTACAGTGTTACGGAGACGGATGGCACAGAGGTGGTCCAAGGCGAGAACGAGTATCTTGATGGCAGGCACGATCGGGAGCTCGAGCGACTGAAGCTAGGGGCTCCGGGGGAGGCACGCATCCTCCTCAGCGCAGAGCACTCGTTCTTCAACGCGGATGGATCGCCGCGAGTCGTGAATCGTCTGGACACCCAATTCGGTGCGGCTTCGTGTACCGAACATGTGAACGGCGCTGTTCGGGTTCGTCAATCAACGCTCGAGGTTCCAGCCGACACCTATGCCGGTGCTGCACAGCTGATGCTCATCGTCGCGCGGCTGCGTCAGGGCGAGCGTGAGCGAATCGGGTTCCATTCATTCACTTGTCTACCGGGCCCGAAGATCATCCCCATCGAGGCGTCCGTGGCCGCGAAGCGAGAGCGGTGGCCGATGTATCCAGGCGAGCTCGCGAGAATTGAGATCCAGCCCGACCTGGGCTGGTGGCTCCGCATTCTGATCGCGCCCTTCATCCCGAAGATAAGTGGGTGGCTCGATCCTGCGGACAACTGGAATTATGTCGGTGCTACGTTCGACCGCTACTACAAGGGGGAGCACATTCTGACGGTCCGAACAGTGAGCGAGAGCCCATCCAGCAGGCAGGCGGCGGGACGCCAAGAAGTAGGGGCCTGACAGGATGAACGTGAATCGATCCACGGCGTTGCTGCAATTCAGGAGAGTCGGAATTGCCGCGAGCGGCAGGGCTGCCGTGACGGAGCCGCCGATCAAGACGCTGCCCGAGCCGAAGACCGGTCGCGGGGAACTCGTCGTGCGCATCGCGTCGAGCGGCATCTGCGAAACGGACGTCTGGGTGTATCGTTCCGGCGCGTTGAGTTTCTGATCGGTCCAACGAAGCTCTCGTCGAGAGCTTTAGCTCGTGCTTCGTACCCGCGCCCTTGCGGGGCTTCAACCCGACGGCGTCCCGGAGGGGGAGGGAGGCTTCACTCCTTCGCGCGACCCGCTAGAAGGTGCTAGAGGGAAGAGATTTCTGCGGACGGAGTGAACCCTGCAGTCGCGCCACATGAAGCCCGCGAGGCCCGCGCTGATGGAGGCAATTCAGCGGTTCCGAGAACTGGAAGCGGGTGGCAAGACCCTCACTTCAGCACAGAGTGTGGCCACAGCGACGCGGTTGCACGAGAAGCTAGCGCGGCACGTGGCGCCGGTCGTGGGCGAAGCGGGATTCGAAGCGCTCTTTTCCCGTAGCGTCAAGGTCACCAAGTCCACCTTCGTTTGCCTGCGGGAGCTTCGGACGAAGGGATCTGCTCAAGAAGTGCTGCGCCAATTCTTCGAGCACCTCGAGAAGCAGGAGCCCGCCGTGGTGGTGGCGATCACGGAGGCGGTGATGGCGAGCCTGGTCACCACGTTGTGTACTTTCATCGGAGAAGGTTTGACGTGGCAGCTCCTCCGTAGCGCTTGGCCGGACCTTCCGAACCAACCCCCTTCCGAGAAGACGACATGACGAACGAACCTGTGATCATCACGAAACTACCATCGGGGATTCCAGGCCTCGACGACGTGCTCGGCGGGGGCCTGCAAGAGTTATCATTTAACCTTCTGGCGGGCGGCCCGGGATGCGGCAAGACGACATTCGCCCACCAGGTCATGTTCGCCAATGCCACCCGGGAACGGCCCGCGCTCTACTTTACCGTGCTCGGCGAGCCACCGATCAAGATGCTCCGCTACCAACAGCAGTTCCAATTCTTCGACGCCGAAAAGGTGAATACGTGCATCCGCTTCATCCACCTCGGCAAGGAGCTCATCGAAGGTGGGTTGCAAAAAGTGCAGGATCGCATCACGGCGGAAGTCGAGAATGTGAACCCCGGCTTCGTTTTCGTGGACTCCTTCCGAGCGCTCGTGCGTGAATCTTTGATCACCCGTAGCGGAGATATGGACCTTCACAGCTTCGTACAAGTGCTCGCCCTTCACCTGGCGAGCTACGAGGCCACTACGTTCCTCATTGGAGAATATCTCGAGCACGAAACCAGTAGTAACCCAATTTTCACCGTCGCGGATGGCATCGTTTGGCTTTACCAGAGCACGTTGCGGAACTCGGTCGTACGTCGGTTGCAGGTAGTCAAGATGCGTGGGCAGCAGCAGATCCCAGGCTTCCACACGGTCAGGCTCTCGAAGGAAGGTGTTCGAATATTCCCTCGTCTGCCCAATCCGGAAGAGCGACGGGCGCCGGACGTCTCAAGGAAGACAATCAAGCACACCGGCGTCGTCGGCCTTGATGAGATGCTCGGTGGAGGCATCCCCGCAGGTTACTCCCTCCTGCTCGCCGGTCCATCCGGGTCGGGGAAGACCATACTTTCCACCCAGTTTATCGTCGAGGGAATCAAGGAGGACGAGCCGGGCGTCATCGTTGTTTTCGAGAAACGCCCCGAGGAGTATTTGAGGATCAGCCCGCGCGGAAGGGAAATCGAAGAGCTGACGCGCGCGGGAAAGCTCAAGCTGATTTACATCCGTCCGCTCGACCTCTCGGTGGACGAAACGTTGGAGCGGGTCCGTGCCGAGGTGAACGAACTCGCCGCAAAGCGAGTGGTGCTCGACTCCTTGTCTGGTTTCGAGTTGGCGTTGGCTCCGATGTTCCAGGAAGATTTCCGCGAGTCTCTCTATCGCATGGTCGGCGCACTTACGGCCATGGGCGTCACCGTGATGATGACGGTCGAAATCAGCGATACCTTCACGGAGCTACGCCTGAGCCCGCATGGGATCTCGTTCCTTACCGACGGCATCATCCTCCAGCGCTACACGGAGTTGGACGGTGAGCTGCAGAAGGTGATTCTGGTTGTCAAACTGCGAGCCAGAAAGCACAGTAACGAGCTACGCACCTACGAGATCACCGAAAATGGCCTTGTCGTGGGAGCAGCTCTGACCCACCATCGCGGGATCCTGACGGGCAACGCTGAGCCAACGAGGCCGCCAGTCAGTATGAAGGAGAGGCGGAAGGTTCGACATGACGACCAAACGTGAAAGGGAGGATCCCGCGAAAGCGCTGGCCGCCGAGGTCCATGAGCGTGCCGTAGCCGTGCGAGAGAAAGTAGGTTTGGTCCGCGAGCAAGCCACCGGACGCGGAGACACGCAAATCGTCGAACGGGAGGACGCTGTTAGTAGGCGAGAAGAAGAAGTGCTGCTGAGAGAGAAATGGGTCGGCGCCCGGGAAGAGGCTGCCGTATCGAAGGCAGAGCGGCAGTTGCCGCTCGAGCAGATGAAAGAGGCGAACGAACGACTCACCCTCGTCTCCATTCGGGCCCAGGAGCTGGCTGAGGAAGCTGAGGAGGCAAGAAACCGGCTGGAGGTGTCCGAGCGCGAGCTCCGCCGGGCGGTCGAACTACGCGAGCAGCTCGTCGCCACAGTGTCACACGACCTTCGCAATCCGCTCGGAACGATCTTGATGGCGGTCAAAATGCTCGTGCGCGGTGACCATCTCGACGCCGAGGGCGCGAAGATTGCCGGTGGCATCCGTCGCAGCGTCGACCGAATGAGCAAGATAATCGAGCAGCTGCTCGACTTCACACGGGCCCACTCGGGCGCCGGGCTGCCGGTCGAACGGCGGACAATGAACTTGCAGGATGTCTGTCGACAAGTCGTCGAGGAGCTGGAGCTTCAGCATTCGATGCCAGGCCGGTTTCGCTGCGAATTCCACGGCAATCTGAATGGCGCCTGGGATGCCAATCGCCTCGCGCAACTCGTCTCCAACCTCGGCGGAAACGCGATCGAGCACGGCACACCAGACACGCCGATCGATATCCGGGTGCTCGATGAGGGTGAGGAAGTCTTGTTGGAAATGCACAACCAGGGGCCACCGATCACGTCGGAGTTGCTTCCATTCGTCTTCGCTCCATTCCGCCAAGCGAGCGGGCAAAAGGAGGCGAAGAGCGGTGGGCTCGGACTCGGGCTCTACATCACCGACCAGATCGTGCGCGGGCACGGCGGTTCGATTGTCGCGCTTTCTACGGCTGCCGAGGGAACGACCTTCTCGGTACGACTCCCGCGCCGTCCCGCGGAAGCCGCTCAGGGAGCGATCACGGACGACGACGATTCAGGCAAGCTCATCCTGCTCGTCGATGACGATCCGGAATGGACTGGTTTACTCGGCATATTTCTGCAAGCAGAGGGCTTCCAGGTCTCAGTGGCGGTCAACGGTCAGGAGGCCCTCGATCTCATGGCCAGGGTGCGTCCAGGTTTGGTGCTCGTCGACCTGAACATGCCGATCATGGACGGACGGGAACTCTTACAGCGTCTTGCCATCGATGCCGCATTCGCAAAGGTGCCTATCGCGCTGATCACCTCCGATTCCAAGCCGCCAGCCGGCTATGTAGTGTTCCGCAAGCCTCTCTCCGACCTTGACGCCTTACTTACGTTTGTCCGGCATGCCGTCGCACGGACACGTTAGTACTACAGTGTCACAAAACGCCGTGGGCCATATGGCTCTTGGGTTTACGAGCAAGAGATTCGCACGCCCACAAACGCGAAAAATCAAGCGAGACAAGGGTTCCAGCGGATCTTCGGGCTAGAGCACCGCCCGGACAACGCGCCATAGTTCGGCGTTGCGCGCGCGAGGTCGTAGCTATCGATCTCCTGATCTCAGACGCGATGCCGTCTCGATCACTCCAATGCGGGCGGCGGGGGCGCCTGGGCTTCGCACCACTTCGCTAGCTTGCCGAGGACGCGGGCCACGGCGTGGTTGGCGGCCACGACGCCGCCATAGGGGCCGTCGGACGGTGCTGGCTCCACCGCCTCGAACTCCTCGGTAGCGACGATCCGACGCCGGGCGACGTCGACGAGCTGCGCCCGAACCGCAAATCGTGTCTGGCTCGGCTTCAGCGTGAACTCCTGCTGCAGTGCGATGATCTCGGTCTCGAGACGGAGCGCTGGAACGACGTCCGCCGGGCTCTGCACCGCATGGAACCTTCCGCCTCGCCCGAGCGCCTCGACCAAGGTGATTCTTCTGGGCTGGGCACTCGCCGGATGAACCGTCTACTTCGTAGAAGTCCGTCGGCATCGAGGTCGAGCTGGCGCCTTTCGAGTCGAAGGAGTTCGTTATCGCCCTCCCCCATCGTCCGGTGAGGACGGATGGAGGGAGCCGGCCGAGTCGCTGCCCATGTCGCGCTCGACCACTTCTGGCCGCGAAGAGATGGCCGAGACAAATAGCTCTTGAGGTCCGGCGCGCAGTGCTCTACGACGACCCGAGTGTGGGGCCGGCTGCGATCTCCCCGTAGTCTTCGTTCTACGCCGAGCACGGCTCGGATGTCGGCTTTGCTGGCCGCTTTCGTCCTCGCCAGCGGGTGCGTGCGCTATCGTCCTGCGCAAATCGACCCCTCTGCGCTCAGTGACGGCGCGGTGACACAAGAACAAAACGGTCTCCGCGTCAGCGTCGTCGTACCCGGCGACACCGAGGTCGAGCGACTGTTCGGGGTCCCGCTCGCCAAGTACGGCGTCCAACCGGTCGGCTTGGTGATCGCAAACGACACCCAAGACTTCTACTTTTTTGCCCGCTTCTCCGTCGATCCGGACTATTTCACCGCGATCGAGGCCGCAAACCGCGCTCGCTACTTCTTTGCGGGATCGGCGAACGAGAAAATGCGGCAGCACTTCCTGGCCAGCGAGATCGGCTCGTACGTCGCGCCCGGGCAGCGCATCAGCGGTTTCGTCTTCACGAGCCTCAATCGCGGCCTCAAGGCGGTGAACGTAGACCTGATCGGGCGGCGCCGGTTGGTGCCCTTCTACTTCACGATCCGGCTCGCCAACCTCGAAGCCGAATATCGCCAAGTGGATCTCGATGAGATCTACCCTCCCGACCAGATTCGCGACGTGAGCGAGGCTGAGCTCCGCTCCGCGATCGAAGCCATGCCTTGTTGTGCGACCAGCGAAGACGGACGCGGCATCGAGGACCCGCTGAACTTCGTAGTGGTCGGTGGGGTCGAAGACGCTCTCTCGAGCTTCGTCCGCACCGGTTGGCACATCAGCGAGGTCCTGAGACCACGCTCCGCCTTGGAAACCTTCGGGTCCTATTTCTTCTCCGGTCAGTACAAGTACGCGCCGGTGAGCCCGGTCTACCTGTTCGGCCGGCGCCAAGACGTGGCGCTGCAGAAGGCCCGCGAGACCGCTCGGGAGCGCAATCACTTGCGCGTCTGGCGGACGCCGCTCCGGTGCGCGGGGAAGCCCGTTTGGATCGGCCAGATCAGCCGCGACGTGGGGCTTACCTTCAGCTGGAAAACCATCATCGGCCACGAAGTGGACCCTGACGTCGACGAGGCCAGGAACTACCTCGCGCAAGACATGATGCGCTCGCAGGGCTTGGAGCGCATCGGGTGGGTGAAGGGGGTCGGCGCTGCGTCGTCGTCCGAGCCGCATCACATGGAGGATGGCAGCCCTTTTTTCACCGACGGCCTGCGGCTCGTCCTGTGGTTTGGAAAACCACCCATCTCGCTCGGCGCGATCCAGTTTCTCCCTTGGGAGAAGCTACAGCCGCACTAGACGCGGATCGGTGCCGGAGATCCTCCGTGACGGCGAGACCGGATTCGTGTGCTTCGTCCACATTCCGACCGGTCCTACGGATGCAGACAACGCGCTCCCAGCCTTACGAGGGAAAGATTGGAAAACGTCATTCATACCCAAGACCGCTCTTACACACTCACGACTTCGTCCCGGCTCAGCGATCGCACTCGGGTTCTGAAGGACGGCGACAGCTTCGCGATCTTCGACCGGCGCGGCGACATCCACGCCTTCGAGCTCGGTGAACCGGGCGTCTACCATCGCGGGACGCGCTTCCTGTCGCGCCTCGACGCGACGCTCGGAAGCGACCGGCCGCTGCTACTCTCTTCGGTAGTCCGCGACGACAACGCGCTGCTTGCGGTCGACCTCACCAATCCCGACGTCCACCGCGACGGTACGCTGGTGCTCCTCGCCAACTCGCTGCATCTCTGGCGGGTGATATTTCTGCACGACGGCACCTGTTACCAGCGGTTTCACCTGCGGAGCTTCGCCGCCGAACCGATCGAAGTCGTCCTCGGACTCTGGTTCGCCGCCGACTTCGCGGACATTTTCGAGGTCCGCGGCATGCACCGCGAGCGGCGCGGAAACCAGCTCGAGCCCACGGTGACCCAGAGCACGGTCGCGCTCGGCTACCACGGCCTCGACGGCGTCGTCCGGCGCACCCGTCTCGCGTTCTCCCCAGGGCCGACCGACCTTTCCGATCGAGTCGCGGAATTCCGTCGCGTCGTGGAACCGGGGGCGGAGGCCACCTATACGGTAAGCATCGGCTGCGAACTCGGGGAACACGCTCGGGTAGCACGCTCCTTCGACGGCGCCTCTGCGGATTCGGCCGCCAAGCGCGCCGCCTCGGGCCAAATGCCGGGCATCCTCACGCCGAATCCCCAGTTCAATCGCTGGATGTCGCGCTCGGCGGCCGACCTTCGCATGTTGATCGGCGAGACGGCGAGTGGGCCCTATCCCTATGCGGGCGTGCCCTGGTACAGCACCGTCTTCGGGCGCGACGGATTGATCACGGCTCTCGAGTGCCTTTGGTTGGCTCCGGAGCTCGCCCGCGGCGTCCTCGCGCATCTCGCCGCCACGCAGGCGACCGAAGAGATACCCGAGCGCGACGCCGAACCCGGAAAGATCGTCCACGAAATGCGCGATGGTGAGATGGCGGCGCTCGGCGAGATCCCGTTCGGGCGGTACTATGGCACGGTCGATGCCACCCCGCTCTTCGTGCTACTTTCCGGCGCTTACTGGCGGCGGACCGGCGAGCGACGCTTCGTCGAGGAGCTCTGGCCCCACGTCGAGCGCGCGCTCCGATGGATCGATCGCTACGGAGACCGCGACCAGGACGGCTTCGTCGAGTACCGTGGCCGGTCCGAGCGAGGTCTGGCGAATCAAGGCTGGAAGGATTCGACGGATTCCATCTTTCATGCCGACGGCACGCTCGCGAAGGCTCCGATCGCACTTTGTGAGGTACAGGGCTACGTCGAAGCGGCCAAGCGCGCCGCGGCCGAGCTCGCCGAGTCGCTCGGCGACCGCGATCGGGCGGCTCGCTTACGGAGCGAAGCCACGCGGCTACGGGAACGACTCGACCAAGTGTTCTGGTGCGAAGACCTCGGATGCCACGCTCTCGCGCTGGACGATGAGAAGCGCCCCTGCCGCGTGCGGACCTCCAACGCCGGGCATCTTCTGTTCACCGAGAGCGTTCCCGCTGATCGCGCCGAACGCCTGTCGCGCACACTGCTCGACGATCGGTCATTCTCGGGCTGGGGCGTACGCACGGTCGCGCGCGGCGAGCAGCGGTACAACCCGATGTCCTACCACAACGGCTCGGTCTGGCCGCACGACAACGCGCTGGTAGCCGCCGGCCTCGCGCGCTACGGCTTCGCGGACGCCGCAGCGCGAATCGCCGCAAGCTTGTTCGAGGCGAGCGAGCATCTCGAGCTCAACCGGTTGCCCGAGCTCTTTTGCGGATTCGACCGCCGTCCCGGCGAAGGCCCGACGCTCTACCCGGTCGCTTGCTCGCCGCAAGCCTGGGCGGTCGGCTCGCCGTACCTTCTCCTCGAGGCTTGTCTGGGCCTCTCGATCCGCGGCACCGAGCGTGCCGTGACTTTCCGCCGGCCGTTTCTTCCGGATTTCCTCGAAGCCGTGACCGTTCAGGGCCTAGCCGTCGGAACGGCGTCGCTCGACCTGCGCATTTCCGGGCGGGGTCCGGAGGTGGCGATTCAGGTTCTGCGAAGGACCGGAGACGTCGCGGTGACGGTCGAACCGTAGCGGTTCGCCAGAGGGGTGCCGTTCGCGAACGATCTCGAACCCGGCCGTGCCCTTGCGCATCCCCGCGACGTGAGGGAAGGGTCTTGACCGCTCGTGACCCGCAGCCTCGACTTCCCAACAAAGCTCCTCTACGGCCTCGGCGCCGTCGCGTTCGGCGTCAAAGACAACGGCTTCTCCTTCTTCTTGCTCCTCTACTACAATCAGGTGCTCGGCCTGCCGCACGCTTGGGTCGGCTTCGGCATCATGCTCGCGCTCATGGTCGACGCGGTCGTCGACCCGGTCATCGGCCACTGCTCCGATCACCTCCACGCGCGCTGGGGCCGGCGCCATCCGTTCATGTACGCGTCCGCGCTTCCGGTCGCGGTCGTCTACTGGCTCCTCTGGAATCCCCCCAACGAGCTGCCGCCAGCGACGCTGTTCGGCTACTTTCTGGTCGTCTCCGTGATCGTGCGGATCGCGATTTCCGTCTACGAGATCCCCAGTGCGTCGTTGGTACCCGAGCTCACCGATCACTACGACGAGCGCACCTCGCTCATCAGCTATCGCTTCTTCTTCGGCTGGTGGGGCGGCCTCGGCTTGACGGTGCTCGCCTATGCCGTGTTCCTGCAACCCGACGCCCTCCATCCGGTGGGTGTGCTGAATCCGCACGGGTACCGCCGCTACGGCCTCGCCGCGGCGGCGATGATCCTGCTCGCGATCCTCGTCTCGGCAATCGGCACGCACGGCTTCATCCCGTATCTGAAGCGGCCCCCGTCGAGGCGACCGCTCGGTATGCGCGGCATCTTTCGCGAGCTCCGGGAGACGCTTTCGAACCGTTCGTTCCTCGCGCTCTTCTGCGCCGGCGTGTTCGCCGCCATGGCGGCCGGCCTCGCGGCTGCTCTCTCCATCTACATCAACACGTATTTCTGGGAGCTCACGTCGAGCCAGATCTCGGTGCTCGTCTTGACCTCGTTCGCATCGGCGGTGATGGCATTCGTCGCCACTCCGGTCCTGTCTCGGCGGCTCGGCAAGAAGCCTGCGGCGATCGGCGTGTCGCTCGCGGCGATTGCCATCGGTCCTGCGCCGATCCTACTTCGCCTCTTGGAGCTCTTCCCGGTCAACGGATCGCCGAACCTGATGCCCCTCCTCCTCGTCTTCAATCTGGTCACGGTCACGCTGGTGATCATGTCCGGCATCCTCGCGTCATCGATGAGCGCGGACATCGTCGAGGACAGCGAGCTGTCGACGGGCCGCCGTTCGGAAGGGGTCTTCGTGGCCGCGAACGCCTTCATCGCGAAGGCCGTGTCGGGAGTCGGCATCTTCGCCTCGACGTTGCTACTCGCCGTCATCGGCTTCCCGAGCGACGCAAAGCCTGGCGCGGTCGATCCGCTGGTGGTGAGGCGCCTCGGACTGGTGTTCGCCCCGACGCTCGTCGTGCTCTATCTGATCGCGATCGGCTTCCTCGCGAGCTATGGAATCAGTCGAGAGCGCCATGCGTCGAACCTCGAGAAGCTCGCCGAGAAGGCGCGCTCCTGAAAATCCTCACAGCGTCGTTCGCCGCTCGCGCTGACCGACGACAACCGGGCTCGTCATCGCCGATCGCTCTAGCAGCCCGTCCGAGTAATCGCTCCCGTCGCCCATGAGCCGATCGCCGGCGCCTCGAGCGCGCAAAAATCCTCGGAGTACCGCAGGAGTATTCGTCGGATTTTTGCGCGCTCGATGCTTGGCGCTCGACTCATGTGCTCGGTCCGGATTACTCGGACGGACTCCTAGGCCCCAAGCGCAAGATCGTCGATTGCTCCGACGATGCGCGGCCAGGCCTGGCGCGGCAGATCGTGGCCCATGCCGTCGATGACCACGAGCTTGGCGCCGGGAATCGACTCGGCGGTATCGACCCCGCAGGTCACAGGGACCAATGGGTCGTCGCTACCGTGGATGACGAGGGTCGGGACGCGCAGCGCTGCGAGCGCGCGCTTGCGGCTTCCCGACGCGACGATCGCCGTCAGCTGTCGAGCCGCACCCGCGGGATTGAAGGCACGGTCGAAAGAGCGCGCGGCGTAACCGCGGATACGCTCCTCGTCGAAGGGGAAACCAGGGCTGCCGATGGCGCGGAAGATCCGCACCGCCCGCTCGATCGCTTGCTCGCGGTCACGAGGAGCGGGAGAGAGCAGCACCTCGCGGGCCTCGGGCTTCGACTGCGGCAGCGAGGGCTCGCCGGTGGTCGACATCATGGAGGTGAGACTCAAAACCCGTCCCGGATGCTCGATCGCCATCGCCTGCGCGATCATCCCACCCATCGAAGCGCCCACCACGTGCGCCGCGTCGAGCCCGAGCGCGTCGACGAGCGCCGCAGCGTCCGCGGCCATGTCGCTCACGAGATACGGAGCGTCGACCTTCCGACCGAACAGTCGCGCACTCATGACGGCGAGTAGGTTGGGCGTGCCGAGATGGTCGAGCCACGTCGAGAGGCCGACGTCGCGATTGTCGAAGCGGATCACGCGGTAGCCTCGGCCGGCGAGCGACTCGCAGAACGCCTCGTCCCAGAGAATCATCTGGGCGCCGAGCCCCATGATCAGCAGCACCGGCTCGTCACCCGCGTCTCCGAACTCCTCGTACTCGATCTCGATCCCGTTCGCACGCGCTCGCGGCATGGCGCGCGCTTCTGCCACATCGCGCGCAGACTGGGAAGCGATCGTCGATGGACGGACGAGGGGAGCTCCGGTAAGAATTTCGCAAAGAACGGCGAGGACCGCCGTCGCGGGGCGCGAAGCAGCGCGGTATCGGTTCCGGACGGGGGGTTGGAGAGAGCGATTCGGCGCGCCCCCGGCTGGCGATTGGCACGAATGGGGCCCCCGATGGGTCGGTGGAGATCGAGACCAGTCACGACGAGGAGCGCACCTGGAGCCCGCCGGTCCGTGGTGTCGATTCAGAGTGACGGGTCCCGATCGTTCGTGGTCGCCCTCGAGCGCTCGCTTCGCTGAACACCGATTGCGCGAGCGCATGGCGGAGAGGCGGCTCCCATCGTTTGGTTGGCTCCTGCTCGTGCTCCTCAGCGCCGCCGGTGCTCGGGCCGCCGAGGAGTCGAAGGCAGGCGCACGTGTGCCGCGCCTCCAGCACGTCTTCGTCATCATCGAGGAGAACATGAGCTTCGACGAGGTGGCGACCCTTCACGCCGGCGAAGCTCCGTATCTGAACGCGCTGGCGCAGGCGCACGTGCGGCACGAAGCCTACTACGCGATCACCCACCCGAGCTTGGGGAACTACACAGCGCTCATCAGTGGACAGGCGCCGATCTCGGCCGAGCGAAGGAACTGTCCGCTCTACGGTAGCTGTATCCGTCGCGGACCGACGCTCGCGGATCAGCTCGCGGCCAAGGGCCTGACCTGGCGCGGCTACTTCGAAAGTATGCCCTTCGCTTGCGCCCGCCCGACGGGGCTCTGGGATGACTATCACTACGGCTACGCGACACGACACAATCCCTTCGTCTATTTCCAGGAGATCGTCGGCGACCAAGCCTACTGCGATGCGCACGTGGTGCCCTACGAGAAGACGTTTGCGGCCGATCTCGAGGCGGGCCCACCGAGCTTCGCGTTCATCGTGCCCAACACCTGCAACGACGGCCACGACGCGGGTTGCAAGGCCGGCAAGACCGCGCTCGAGGTGATCGATGGGTGGCTCGCGGAGAACGTTCCCCCGATCCTGAAGTTCGTCTACGAGAACCCGGGCTCGGCTTTGGTGATCACGTTCGACGAAGCGGAATCCAGCGATGATTCGGGCTGCTGCAAGCAGAGACCGGGGCTCGGCGGCGGTCACATCGATTTCGTGCTGATCGCACCCGGCCTCGAGCGCGCCCCGGGCTATCGCTCCAGGGTGCCCGCGAATCACTATTCGCTGCTGCGAACGCTCGAGGATGCGTTCGGCCTCGCGCCGCTCGGCGAAGCGGCTCACGTCGCGCCGATGACGGACCTGTTCGCTCCGGCTCCGTAGCCCCGCGTCGGATGCCCGAAGGGAGACGGCGTCGCGACCAATCTGGAGCGATCTGTGACGCAGGTTCCTAGCCGCGCTTCGTAACCAGGAAGGCGACGGCGGTGTGGCTGAAACGGAGCTCGCCGGCTTCGACACGCACCGCAAGGCCCGCGCGGTCGCCGTCGGTCGCCTCGCGCATCCGTTGCTCGATCTCCCGCGCCTTCTCCTCGGGCGGCCCACCGTGGGACATCCACTCCGACAAAGAGTAGTCGATCGTCGCGTGGCCGCGGAACGCGACGGCTAGGCCGAGATCGGCGAAGAGGCGCTCGAATTCCGACTCGCTGAGCGCGCGGACGTGGGTTGGATCGCACAACCGTTCGATCTGGTTGTGCAGCGCCGCCTTGGCGGGATCTTCGGAAGAGATCTGGTCGGCGATCAGCAGACGGGCGCGCGGCTTGGTGATCCGCATCATCTCTCGCAGCACGAGGTCCGGCCGGGGAAAATGGTGGACGGCGGCGCGACAGGCGGCGACGTCGAACGAGCCAGCGCCGATCGGCATGCGCTCGACGTCGCCGAGCACGAAGCGAATGTTGCGGAGACCTCGACGTCCGGCTTCGGCCCGCGCGTGGGCGATGAACACGTCGGTGCCGTCGACGCCAACCGCTTGCCGGCAGCGCTCCGCGAAGGTCATCGTCAGAAAAGCGGGACCGCTGGCGACGTCGAGCACGGTCTCCTCGGGCGCCACCTGCGAGACCGCGACGAGCCGGCGGAGACCGTCGGCATCGGTGACCGACGCCATCCGCTCGTACGCCTCGGCTTGCCGCCGGAATTGCTCTTGGATGCGAATCAGCTGCTCGTTCGTCGCCATGAACGAGCGAGATCCTAGACGCGCGAGCCGGTCGACGCCATCCCCGCTGCCGCGAATAGACAGTCGGGAAGCCGTATCGTATCGTGAGACCATGCCGCCGGCGAAGGCGAAGGAATCCCCTTACCAGGTTCAAGTCCTGGACCGCGCCGTGACGATTCTGGACACGCTGGCCGCACACGACGACGACCTGTCGCTGTTCGAGCTCGCCGAGCGCTTGAGCCTCCACAAGAGCACGATCCATCGCCTGCTGATGGTCCTCGAGCGCCACCGCTTGGTCGAGCGGCGCGCACAAAGCGGCAAGTACGGGCTCGGCCTTCGCCTCTTCGAATTCGGCACCAAGGCGTTCGCGCGGCTCGGTCTCGGCGAGCGTGCGCGACCGTACCTCGAGCGTCTGGCAGCCGACGCCGGCGAGACGGCGCATCTCTGCATCCTCGATGGTGGCGAGGTGCTCTACCTCGAGAAGGTCGAACCGTCGCGCACGGTGCGCGTGCCTTCGAGCGTGGGGCTCCGCAATCCCGCGCACTGCACCGCGGTCGGCAAGGCGCTGCTCGCGCACCTGCCGCAGAGCGATCTCGACGCGCTCATCCGCGGCCGCGGCCTCAGAGCGCACACGCGGAACACGATCACCTCGCCCGCGCTGCTCAAGCGAGAGCTGCGCGCCATCCGCGAGCGCGGCTACGCAATCGACGACGAGGAGATCGAGGAGGGCCTGCGCTGCGTCGGCGCGCCGGTGCGCGATCACGGTGGACGCGTCGTGGCGTCGATGAGCATCGCCGGGCCGGCGTTCCGGGTCACTCGGGGAAAGGCGCCCGCGCTCGGGCGGCTGGTGATGAAGATCGCCGACGAGCTCTCGGCCGAGCTCGGCTACCGGAATCTTCGCGGCGCGTCGAGGACGGGCTAGCTCGGTTGGGATGCCCGAACGGAGACGGGATCGCGACCAACGAGAGCGATCTGTGACGCAGGCTCCAGCCATCGCGCGCATGCCTTGACAGCCGGCGCCGCGTCGCCCTAGAAGGCGGTGAGACTACGTACCGCATTGTAAGATGATGACCGAGACGCTTCGCCCGCTCTGCAAGGTCGCCGACGTCGCTCCCGGGTCGGTCATGCGCGTGGCGGTGGATGGCTTGCCGCCGCTCGCGGTCTTCAATCTCGAGGGCCGGTTCTACGTGACCGACGACACCTGCACGCACGGCAAGGCGTCGCTCGCCGAGGGCTACGTCGAGGGAACGGCCATCGAGTGCCCATGGCACGGCGGTCGCTTCGACATTGCCAGCGGCCGGCCGACGTGCTTGCCTGCGGTCGAGCCGATCGCGACCTATGCAGCGACCGTGGTCGGAGACGAGGTCTGCATTCGGGGGTAACCATGCGCGGATTGAAAGACAAGGTCGTACTGGTCACCGGCGCGGGTCGTGGCATCGGGCGAGCGATCGCGGGGCGCCTCGCCGACGAGGGTGCGAAGATCGCGGCGCTCGACATCGACGCGGAGACCGCCCGCGCCGCGGGTGAAGCAATCGGCGGCCTCGGGCTTCGCATGGACGTGACCGACGGCGCGAGCGTCGCCGCCGCGGTCGCAGAAGCCGAGCGGCGGCTCGGGCCGGTCGACGTCCTGGTCAACAACGCCGGATGGGACAAAGCCGAACCGTTCGTGAAGAGCGCCGAGGAAACCTGGGACAAGGTGCTGGCCATCAATCTGAAGGGGCCGATCCGCGTCACCCGCGCCGTGCTCGACGGAATGATCGAGCGGCGGCGGGGCCGGATCGTCAACATCAGCTCCGATGCAGGCCGCGTCGGCTCCTCCGGGGAAGCCGTGTATTCTGCCGCCAAAGCCGGGTTGATCGGATTCTCGAAGACGCTCGCTCGCGAGCTCGCGCGCTATCAGATCAACGTGAACGTCGTCTGCCCGGGGCCGACCAACACGCAGCTCTTGAAGGACGTCGCGCCGGACAATCAGAAGCTCATCGAGGCGCTCAAGCGCGCCGTGCCGTTCGGACGAATCGGCGAGCCGGACGAGATCGCCGCGGCGGTCGCGTTCCTCGCTTCGGATGACGCCGCGTACATAACCGGTCAGACTCTGTCGGTGAGCGGCGGGTTGACGATGGTCTAGGCGAATGTACGAAACGCTCCGATTCGACGTCGAAGATGCGGTCGGCTGGGTGCGGCTCGTTCGCCCGGAGAAGCTGAACGCCATCAGCCCGCAGATGGTGCGCGAGCTGCGGGCGGTGGTCGACGCCGTGCGCGCCGATCCATCGATCCGCGTGCTCGCCTTCACCGGCACCGGGCGCGCATTCTCCGCGGGCGCCGACATCTCCGAGCTCGTCGGGCTCGCGAGCTCCACGCGCTTCCTGCGCTTCCTCGAAGAGATCCAGGGCGTGTTCGACGAGATCGAGGCGCTCGACCGTCCGACGATCGCGGTCATCAACGGGCTCGCTTACGGCGGCGGCTGCGAGCTGGCGATCGCCTGCGACCTGCGCATCATGGCGGAGGACGCTACGATCGGCGTGCCCGAGATCTTGATCGGCGTGCTGCCGGGGGCCGGAGGGACGCAACGGCTGCCGCGCCTCTTGCCGCCAGCGATCGCCAAGCAAATGCTCTTCTTCGGCGAGCCGATCGACTCGGCAGCGGCCGCGCGACACGGCCTCGTCAACGCCGTGGTACCCAACGAAGCGGTCGAGCGGACGGCTCGGGCATGGGCGAAAAAGCTCGCCTTGCTCCCTCCGCTCGCGCTCGGCGCCGCCAAGCGGCTCGTGCACACGGCGGGCAACGCCGATCTCCGCAGCGGTCTCGACGCCGAGCGAAGCGCCGTCGGGTTTCTCTACGGCACCGAAGACGGACGCGAGGGCCTGCGAGCGTTCCTCGCGAAGCGTCCGGCGAAGTTCCAGGGACGGTAGCGCGGCCCGATGTTCTTCGAGACGACGCTCACCGCCGAGCGGATCGCGACGCTCACGGCCAACGGCTTTTACACCGATCGGCTGCTCAACGACTTCATCGACGACTCCGCCGAGCGCCAGCCCAACAAGACCGCGATCGTCGACGTGCGCAGCCGCTACGGCTACGCGGAGCTCCGCGCGCGGGCCGACACCGTGGCTCTCGGCTTTCTCGACTGCGGCGTGCGCCGCGGCGACGTCGTCACGGTTCAGCTTCCGAACTGGAACGAGTTCATCATCATCGCGCTCGCGCTCGAGCGGATCGGCGCGGTGGTGAACCCCGTCGCGCCGATCTTCCGAAGCCGCGAGCTGCGCAGCATCCTGCGCCTCGCGCGCTCGAAGGCGGTGGTGATGCCGGCGAGCTTCCGTGGCTTCGACTACCCGGTCATGTATCGCGCGCTCGACGCCGAGCTTCCAACGGACGTCACTCGGATCGTGATCGGAGACGGCGGGTCCACGCCGCCGGACTGTCTCGGCTGGGATGAGCTCCTCGATCGCGGCGCGGGACGCGATCGGCTCCGCCCCGACCTCGGTTGCCTTCGTCCCGACCCGAACGAGGTGCGCGAGCTGATGTTCACCTCGGGAACGACCGGTGAGCCGAAGGGCGTGATGCACACGGCGAACACGATCTCGGCAGGCGTCGATCCCATCATCCGCACGCTCGGCATGTCGGGCGACGACGTCTGCCACATGGCGTCCACGCTCGGTCACCAGACGGGATTCCTCTACGGCATGCAGCTCGCGCTGCGCAGCGGCGCGCGCTTGGTCCTCCAGGAGTCCTGGGATGCCGTCCACTTCGTGAAGATCGTCGAGGCCGAGCGCATCACCGTGACGATGGGCGCGACGCCCTTCCTCGCGGACGCGTTGGCGGCTCCGAACTTGGCGGACCACGACACCACGTCGCTCCGCATCTTCATCTGCGGCGGCGCGCCGATTCCGCGCCCGCTCGCCGAGCGGGCGAGCCGCGAGCTCTCGTGCCGGCTGGTGCCGGTCTGGGGAATGACCGAGACCGGCATCGTCACGACCGTCGGCCCGCGGGGCCCGGCGGCGAAGATCTCGACGAGCGACGGCAAGCCGTGGCGCGGAGGGGAAGTCGTGGTACGCGGCGACGACGGCACGCCGGCGCCGGTCGGGGGCGAAGGAGAGCTCTGGACGCGCACGCCTGCGATGTTCGCGGGCTACAGCCAGGGCCGAGCGTTCACGGAGCGATTCTTCGATCGCGACGGTTGGTTCACGACCGGCGACCGCGCGACGATGGACGGCGACGGCTACGTCCGCATCACCGGCCGGAGCAAGGATCTCATCATCCGCGGTGGGGAGAACGTGCCGGTCAAGGAAATCGAGGACGTGCTGATCCGCCACCCCAGGGTGCGGAGCGTCGCGCTCGTCGCCGTGCCGCACCCGCGGCTCGGCGAGATCGGCTGCGCTTGCGTGGTGCCCGAGGCGGGCGCGGGCCCCTCGCTGGAGGAGCTCTGCACCTTTTTGAAGGAGGAGCAGGTGACGCCGCAGTTCTGGCCCGAGCGGCTGCTCGTGCTCGACGCGCTGCCGATGACGCCGAGCGGGAAGATCCAGAAGTTCCGCCTGCGCGAGCTCGCCACGGAAGACGGGGACCGCTCGCTCTTCCGCAAGAGGTCGTTGACGCGGCGACGAGGATCTCCGTGGACTTCACATTCTCCGATCCGGAACGCCAGTTCGCCGAATCGCTCCGTCGCTATGCGCGGGAGCGGCTGCTCGCGGAGTACGCACAGTGGGACCGCGGCACCCCCTATCCGCGCAGCCGCTTTCTCGAGCTCGCCGAGCTCGGCATCACGGGCTTGCGCGTTCCGGCCGAGTACGGCGGGACCGAGGCGACCTACGTAATGGCCGGGATCGCTGCCGAGGAGATCGCGCGCGGCGACTACAACGTCACGCTCGTCCTTCAGATCGCGATGATCTGCAGCGACATTTTGAGCGGGCACGCGACGGCGGCCGTGAAGGACGCATGGCTGCCGGCGATGGCCCGCGGCGAGCGTTTGGTCGCCTTCGGCCTGACCGAGCCGGGCGCGGGATCGGATGCCGCCGCGCTCACCACCACGGCGGTGCGCGCGGGCGATTCGTACGTGGTGACCGGCGAGAAGGCCTCGATCACCTTCGCGGGGATGGCCGACGCCGCGATCGTCTTCGCGCGCATGGGCGGCAAGGGGACACGCGGGATCGGGGCGGTCCTGGTGCCGCTCGACGCGCCGGGTGTCTCGCGCCGCATCTACCGCTCGGCGGGGGAACGACTCTCCCAACGCGGCTCGCTGGTTTTCGACGGCGTGCGCGTGCCGGCGGAGAATCGAATCGGCGACGAGAGCGGCGGCTTCATCCAGGCCATGAACGCGTTCGACTACAACCGCGCGGTCATCGCGCTCTGCTCCATCGGCGCAGCGCAGCAGTCACTCGACGAGACGATCGAATACGCCAAACAGCGGCACACGTTCGGAAAACCGATCGCCAAGCACGAAGGTGTTTCGTTCCAGATCGCCGAGCACCTGACGATGCTCTGCGCGGCGCGCCTCCTCGCCTACCAGTGTCTGGCGCTTCGCGATGCCGGTCGCCCGCACACCAAGGAAGCGGCCATGGCCAAATGGCTCGGTCCGAAGGCGGCCGCGGAGGCGATCCACGCCTGTATCCTCCTCCACGGCTGGATTGGCTACGACCAGGACTTGCCGCACGAGCAGCGCCTGCGCGACGTGATCGGTCTCGAGATCGGCGACGGAACCCCGGAAATCATGAAGGCCATCATCGCCCGCGAGACGTTCGGGCGCGAGTTCACCGCCTACAAGTGAGGAGCCCGATGAAATTCGACGACATTCTCTACGACAAGCAGGAAGGCATCGCGACCATCACGATCAACCGTCCCAAGGTGCTGAACGCGTTTCGCTCGCAGACCGTCGACGAGATGGTCGCCGCGTTTCAGGATGCGTGGGCGGATCGCACCATCGGCGTGGTGATTCTGACGGGCGTCGGTGATCGCGCTTTCTCGACCGGCGGCGACCAGTCGGGACGGGAAGCGGGCGGCTACCAGGGGAAGCCGACGCGCTCGGACACCGGCATGGACATCGAGGACCTCCACTCGATCATCCGCGAGATCCCCAAGCCCGTGATCGCCGCGGTCAACGGCTACGCGATCGGCGGCGGGCACGTGCTGCACTTTCTCTGCGATCTGACGATCGCCGCGGACACCGCGCGCTTCGGCCAAGTGGGCCCGCGTGTCGGCAGCGTCGATCCCGGCTTCGGCACCGCGTACCTCACGCGGGTGGTCGGCGAGAAGAAAGCGCGCGAGATCTGGTATCTCTGCCGGCAGTACTCGGCGACGGAGGCGGAAGCCATGGGCCTGGTCAACAAGGTCGTGCCGGCCGCCGAGCTGATGAACGAGGCCCGCGCCTGGGCGCGCGAGATGCTCGACAAGAGCCCGACGGCGATCAAGATCGCCAAAGCGTCTTTCAATGCCGAGACCGACCACATCCGCGGCATCGGCGCGCTCGGCATGGCGTCGCTCGCGCTCTACTACGGCACCGAGGAAGCGGTGGAGGGCCGCAACGCCTTCATCGAGAAGCGCAAGCCGGATTTCCGGAAATTCCGCCGCTAGGAGTCCCTCCGAGCAATCCGGACCGAGCCGATGAAACGAGCGCCCGCCTGACATGAGGTTCGCGGGACGGATCGCGCTCGTCACCGGTGCCTCGCGCGGCATCGGCCGGGCGACGGCCGAGCGTTTCGCGCGCGAAGGCGGCGCGGTCGTCGTCAACTACCGGCGAAACCGCGAAGCCGCCGACGCCGCCGTCGACGCCATCACGCGCGGCGGCGGGAAGGCGATCGCCGTCGAGGCGGACCTCGGGAGCGGCGAGGCCATCGCGGCGATGTTCGCCGAGGTCCGGAGGAGCTTCGGCGCGCTCGACTTTCTCGTCGCCAACGCGGCGGCGACCGCGTTCCGCCCGCTCCTCGAGACCAAGCCGCATCACGTCGAGCGCACGTTCGCGATCACGGTCTCCGGCTTCCTCCGCTGCGTGCAGGAGGCCGTGCCGCTGATGGAAGGCCGCGGCGGCGCGATCGTCGCGGTCTCGGGCTTCGACACGCTGAGGACGCTCGCGGGCCACGGCACGCTCGGCGCGGCCAAGGCATCGATGGAGATGCTCGTCCGCTACCTCGCCGCCGAGCTCGCCCCGCGGCGGATCCGGGTCAACGGCGTGAACCCGGGGTACGTCGACACCGACTCCGCGCGCTTCTACGCGGGAGACGACTACGAGCGGCTGGTGCGCGAAGAATGGATCCCCGCGATTCCCGCGTCACGCATCGCGGCGCCCGACGAGATCGCCGCGGTGATCGCCTTTCTGTGCTCGCCGGATGCGAGCTACGTCTACGGCCAGACGCTCGTCGTGGATGGAGGGCTGACGCTCGCTTGACGGGCTCGCGCGGTTTCGCCTAAGATCGTGAGATGTCATCTCGCAATGTAAGACGGCGAGTCGGGTGATGGATTCGAGAATGAGGGTCGCGGTCGTCACCGGAGCGAGCCACGGCATCGGCCGCGAGATCGCGATGACGCTCGCCGAACGCGGCTTCGTGGTGCGCGGCATCGGGCTCTACGGGCGCGACATCGAAGCGACCCACGAGGAGGCGAAGCGCCGGTCGCTCGACGTCGAAGTCTACGAGGGAGACGTCAGCCGCGCCGCGGAGGTCGCCAAGTTCCAGCGCTGGGTGGAGAAGACGCCCGGCCGGCTGCGTGCAATCTGCAACAACGCCGCCATCCGGCCGGTCGGAACCGTGCTGACCACCTCCGAGGAAGATTGGGATCGCGTGTTCGCGGTCAACGTGAAGGGGGCGTTCCTGATCGCGCGCGCCTTCGTTCCGGGGCTGGTCGCCGCCGGCGGCGGGTCGATCGTCAACATCGCATCGTGCTCGGCGATGGGCGCCGCGAACCTCGTCGCCTACTCGGCGAGCAAGAGCGCGCTCATCGCCATGACTCGCTGCCTCGCGGAAGACCACAAGGCCGACCGCATCCGCGCCAACGCGATCCTTCCCGGGCCGATCCGCTCCGGGATGACGGAGGGTTTGCCGAACGAGCTTCTCGCCTGGTGCGAGCAGAACGGCGTGGCGGGCCGGCTCGGGCTGCCGCGCGACGTCGCCAACGCGGTCGCGTTCCTCGCCTCGGACGAAGCCGAGACGATCAGCGGAACCGAGCTCCGCGTGAACTACTGGCCCGCACTGTTCGGCTGAGGCTAAAGCACCAGTATGTACGGGCGGAGACGACTCGCGACCATCGGGAGCGAGAAAACGAGGCGGTAAGGCACACTGACATGGAGACCGCGAAGATCGAGCAGTACGGCGACGAGCTCTACCGGGCGCTCCGCGAGCGCTTCACCGTCGCGCCGCTCACCGAGCGGGAGCCGGAGATCACGGTCGACGACGCATACCGCATCCAGCTCGCGATCGTGGCGCGGAAGCTCGCGCGCGAGGGCGTGCGGCACGTCGGCAAGAAGATCGGCGTGACGAGCGAGGTCGTGCAGAAGATGCTCGGCGTCGATCAGCCCGACTTCGGCCACCTCACCTCGGAGATGTGGCTGCGCGACGGCGACTCCGTGCCCACCGATCGCCTGCTCCAGCCGCGCGCCGAGGGCGAGATCGCCTTCGTGCTGAAGCGGGATCTCCGCGGCCCGGGCCTCGCGCCGGCCGACGTGCTCGCGGCGACCGATTGCGTCAAGGCCTGCTTCGAGATCGTCGACTCGCGGATCCGCGACTGGAAGATCAAGATCCAGGACACGATCGCCGACAACGCCTCCTCCGGCATGCTGCGTGGTCAGTGACGGCGCGGTCTCACCCGCGCGCGTGGACCTGCTCGGCTGCCGCATGCGGCTCGAGAAGAACGGCGTCGTGGTCGGCACGGGGACCGGCGCCGCGACGATGGGATCGCCGCTCGCCGCGATGACGTGGCTCGTCAACACGCTCGGCGAGCTCGGCATCGTGCTCGGCGCGGGTGAGATCGTGCTTTCGGGCTCGCTCGGGCCGCTCGTTGCGGCGGTCCACGGGGACCGCATGCAGCTCGCGATCGAGGGGATCGGCGAGTGCGCGGTCGTCTTCGGGTGAGCGGATGAAAGTCGCCTGCGCAATCATCGGATCGGGCAACATCGGCACCGATCTCTTCTACAAGCTCTCGCGGAGCGATCGCCTCGAGCCCGTGTGGATGGTCGGCATCGAGCCGGCCTCGACGGGGCTCGCCCGCGCCGCCGCGCGCGGCGCGAAGACCACCGCACGGCGGCCTCGATCGGCCATCGACGAGATCGCCGCAGACGGCGTGAAGATCGCCTTCGACGCCACGTCTGCGTCCGAGCATGCGAAGCACGCCGCGCTCCTCGAGCGCGCGGGCATCCTGTCGATCGACCTCACGCCCGCGGCGATCGGCCCCTACTGCGTGCCGTCGGTGAACCTGGCAAGCTGCATCGGCGAAGGCGTCGCCGAACGTCAACCTGGTGACGCTGCGGCGGCCAGGCGACGATCCCGATGGTGGCCGCGGTGACGCGCGTGCAGCCGGTCGCCTACGCCGAGATCGTCGCCACGGTCGCCTCCAAGTCCGCGGGCCCAGGCACGCGCAAGAACATCGACGAATTCACGCGCACGACCGCGCGCGGCCTCGAGCGAGTCGGCGGCGCAGCGCGCGGCAAGGCGATCATCATCCTGAATCCCGCCGAGCCGCCGCTCATCGATGCGCAACACCGTCCACTGCCTGACCGAATCCGATCCCGAGCGGCCGGCGATCCTCGACTCGATCCCCGAGATGGTCAAGGACGTGCAGCGCTACGTGCCGGGCTATCGTCTGAAGAACGAGGTCGTCTTCGACGGCCGGCGCGATCTCCGTCTACCTCGAGATCGAAGGGCGCGGCGACTTCCTGCCGACCTACGCCGGCAACCTCGACATCATGACCGCGGCGGCGACCCGCGCGGCGAGATGCTCGTTCGCCGCGGCGATCGGCGCACCGCCGAGGCGGAGCCGCCTCGTGAACCTTCGCGGCCGAAGCGTCACGCTCCACGACATGTGCCTGCGCGACGGCATGCACGCCAAGGCGCATCAGCTCACGCTCGAGCAGATGGCGGCGATCGCGACGGCGCTCGACGAGGCCGGCGTGCCGCTGATCGAGGTCACGCACGGCGACGGCCTCGGCGGCGCGTCGGTCAACTACGGCTTCCCCCGTCACACCGACGAGGAATACCTGCGCGCCGTGGCGCCGAAGATGAAGCGCGCACGGATCTCGGTGCTGCTCATCCCGGGCATCGGCACGATCGACGAGCTTCGCGCCGCGGCCGACGCCGGAGCGCGGGCGGTTCGCGTGGCGACGCATTGCACCGAGGCGGACATCGCCGAGCAGCACATCGGCCTCGGCCGCGCGCTCGGCCTGGACACCGTCGGCTTCCTGATGATGAGCCACATGGCGCCGGCGGAGACGATCGCCGCGCAGGCGAGGCTCCTGGAATCCTACGGCGCCAATTGCGTCTACGTGCACCGACTCCGCCGGCTACATGCTCCCGGACGACGTCAGCGCGCGCATCGGCCTGCTGAAGGCGAGCCTTCGCGGCGAGACCGAGATCGGATTCCACGGCCATCACAACCTCGGCATGGGCGTCGCCAACTCGCTGGCCGCGGTCGAGGCCGGCGCCAGCCGCATCGACGGCTCGGCGGCGGGGCTCGGCGCGGGCGCCGGCAACACGCCGCTCGAGGTCTTCGCGGCGGTCTGCGACCGGATGGGGGTCGCGACCGGAGTCGATCTCTTCAAGCTGATGGACGTCGCCGAGGATCTGGTGGTGCCGATCATGGATCGGCCGATCCGCGTCGATCGCGAGTCGCTCGTGCTCGGCTGGGCCGGCGTCTACTCCACGTTCCTGCTCTTCGCCAAGCGCGCCGAAGAGCGTTACGGCGTGCCCGCGCGCGACATCCTCGTCGAGCTCGGCCGGCGCGGCACGGTCGGCGGCCAGGAAGACATGATCGAGAGCGTCGCCCTGGAGCTCGCCGAGAGACGGAGGATCGCATGAGTCTTTGGCTCGATCTGCTCGGAGCGGAGATCCGCTTCGTCGACACCCCGAGCTTCGGCCGGGTGCGCATCGCCGAAGCCGGACGCGGCAAGGAGCCGCTCCTCTTCCTGCACGGCATCGGCGGTCATCTCGAGGCGTACGCGAAGAACGTCGTGCCGCTCGCCGCCGATTTTCACACGATCGCCTACGACTACGTGGGACACGGGTTGTCGGCGCTCCGGCCGTTCGATTCACCGCTCGTGCTCGTGGAGCATCTGCGGGAGCTCCTCGACGGGCTCGGGATCCCGCGAGCGAACCTCTCGGGTGAATCGCTCGGCGGCTGGGTATCGGGACACTTCGCCGTGCGCCACCCGGATCGCGTGAAGCGAATCATGCTGAATACGGCGGCCGGCATCCCGATCGCGACCGAGAAGGGGCGAGCGGATTTAGAGGCGCTGAAGGCACTGTCCGCAAAGAACGTCCAGCAGACGCCGACGACGGAGAGCGTGCGGGCGCGCATGCACTGGCTCTTCCATCCCAAGAACCACGCGATGGTCGACGACGAGCTCGTCGGCACGCGGCTTCGATTCTACCTCCAGCCGCAGATGCGCGAGGTGATGCCGAAGGTGCTGTCGATGATTCCACGCCACGACGAGTTTCTGATCCCGCTCGAGCGGGTCCAGTGCGAGACGCTCTTTTTGTGGACGGCCGACAACCCCGTCCACGACGTCGAGAGCGCCCGGCGGGCGTGCGCACGGGTCGCGCACGGGCAGTTCTACTTGATGAAGTCCGACGCGGCGCACTGGCCGCAGTACGAAGCCGCGGAGGAGTTCAACGCGGTGACGCGCAAGTTCTTCGCGACGGGAAGGATTTGAGGGCTAGCGCCCGAAGCCTGAAGACTCGCTTGGGGGTCAAATGAAAATCTCCTCTCTCGGCTACGTCGGCGTCGCGAGCCCGCGCGCGAAGGAGTGGGAGCGCTTCGGTCCGGAGATTCTCGGCACGCCGCTTTGGAGCGAGCCCGCGGATGGCAGCGTGTACCTGCGGCTCGATGAGCGCGCCTACCGCATCGCGGTGCATCCGGGGGCGCGCGATGAGCTCCAGTACGTCGGCTGGGAAGTGAGCGGGCCGACGGCTCTCGAAGAAGCCGTCGCCGACCTCGCGCGCGCCGGCTTCGAGGCGAGGCGCGGCTCCGTCGACGACTGCCGCCGTCGCTACGTCGAAGGCCTCGTCGCCTTCCGCGATCCGTGGGGGATCCGCCACGAGCTCTTCTACGGACAGCGCTCGCTGATGTCGTTTCGGCCGACTCGGGACATCTCGGGCTTCGTCACCGCGGAGCTGGGTCTCGGGCACCTCGTGCTCGTGCTGCCGGATCTCGCGGCGGCGACGCGGTTCATCGTGGACGTGCTCGGCTTTCGAGTGAGCGACTTCATCGACGTTCCCTTCCCGCTCGCGTTCTTCCACTGCAACCCGCGCCACCACACGATCGCCGTCGGCGAGATGGGCCCGGTCGTCGGTCTCCATCACATCATGCTCGAGGTGAAGGATTTGAACGACGTCGGCACGACCTACGAGCTCTGCCGCAAGCAGGGAGTGCAATTCAGCATGGATCTCGGCCGGCATTCGAACGACCGAATGCTGTCCTTCTACGTGCGCACTCCGGGCGGCTTCGAGATCGAGTACGGGTGGGGCGGGCTGCTGATCGACGACTCGACCTGGCAGGTGTTGCGGCTGCCGAAGCCGAGCTATTGGGGCCACGAGATGGTGAATCCAGAACCGCCGACGACCGTCTACCCGGTGCGGTAGCGCTGGTTCCTAGGCCCGCAGGCCTTTCAATACCGCACGACTGCCCGGATCGACTCCCCACGGTGCATGAGATCAAACCCCTCGTTGATCCGCTCGAGCGGTAGCACGTGGGTGATGAGGTCGTCGATGTTGATGCGCCCTTGCATGTACCAGTCGACGATCCTCGGTACGTCCGTTCTGCCTCTCGCGCCGCCGAACGCGGTGCCCTTCCATACCCTGCCCGTGACGAGCTGGAAGGGACGCGTCGAGATCTCTTGGCCGGCGCCCGCGACGCCGATGATCACGCTCACGCCCCACCCTTTGTGGCAGCACTCGAGCGCTTGCCGCATGACCTTCACGTTGCCGATGCACTCGAAGCTGTAATCGGCACCCCCTCCGGTGAGGCTCACCAGGTATGGGACCAGATCGCCTTCGACCTCGTTGGGGTTCACGAAATCCGTCATGCCGAACTTCTCGGCGAGCGTCCGCTTGGCGGGGTTGACGTCGACGCCGACGATTCGGCTGGCACCGCACAGACGCGCTCCCTGAATGACGTTCAACCCGATCCCGCCGAGCCCGAAGACCACGACGTTCGCTCCGGCCTCGACTTTGGCGGTGTTGATGACCGCCCCGATGCCCGTGGTCACGCCGCAGCCGATGTAGCAAACTTTGTCGAACGGCGCGTCTTCACGAATCTTGGCGACGGCGATCTCGGGGAGCACCGTGTACTCGGCAAACGTCGAGGTTCCCATGTAGTGATGCACCTTCGTCCCACGAAGCGAGAAGCGGCTGGTGCCGTCCGGCATGACGCCCTTGCCCTGCGTCTCGCGAATCGCCTGGCAGAGGTTCGTCTTGCGGCTGAGGCAGTACTCACACTGGCGGCATTCCGGCGTGTAGAGCGGGATCACGTGGTCGCCCTTCTTCACGCTGGCGACGCCGGCACCCACTTCCACCACCACGCCGGCGCCCTCGTGGCCGAGGATAGCGGGGAACAATCCTTCGGGATCGGCTCCGGATCGTGTGAACTCGTCGGTGTGGCAGATCCCCGTGGCGCGGATCTCGACCATCACCTCGCCCGCTCGCGGGCCGTCGAGATCGACCGTCTCGATCGCCAAAGGCTCGCCGGCTTTGTGCGCAAGTGCGGCTTTCACTTTCATCGATCTGCCCCCTCAACAGGAAGTGTCAGCCACCACCTCAGAAGAATACGCTGAGGTTCTTCGCGAGCACCACGTTCTGATCGAGCAAGATCTTGCGGCGGGCGATCCGCCAACCGTCTCCGGTCTTGCGCAGCAAGTCCTCGCGGCGGCCGGCGAACAGGTTGAGGTCGGTTTCGAGCCGGGTCCGGTACAGGAGAAAGCTCGAGGTCACGTCGTATTCGTCGGCCGCCGAGCGGCGGCGCACCTGCACGTTGGTGACCAGGTGGCGGGTGCGTGACGGCGGGTCTTCCGCCCAGGCCATCCCGGTATCGAGTCGCTTGACGCGCATCGCTAGACTCGATTTGTCCTCGTCGAAGAAGGCGACCTCGTCCGGCTTGCTGAACTCGTGCTCACGCTCGCGGCGCGTGCGGTTGTAGCGCGTCGGCATCCAGTAGTGAACGTCGTCGGCGAGGATCCCGAGCCACTCGTGGAACTTGCCGTCGTCGAGCAGCGCGGCCTCCGCGTAGAGGAACTGCTCGACCTCGTGCTGCAGCTCGACCGTGACCGCGGCCGTCATCTCAGTTCGCCCCCTTGCCATTGCCGTCGTTGGTGAGCAGCTCGAGCCAGCGGCGGTAGAAGCTCCGCCCGTTCATCTCGCTGTAGACGTGGGTGACGCGACCGGGGAAATCACGGTCGATCCGCTCCTCGCCCATGCTCATCTGCAGATTGCTTTGGCGTTGCCGCGAGACGTAACCGCGCCCGGCCGCGGCGCACTGGCTCCAGTTCTCTCCATCCTCTTGCTCGAACATGGCTCCCGGCCCGAAATTGCGGAGCGTCGACAGGCGGAACGCTTCCTTGACGTCGGGCGGAGCCGCCTTGTCGACGAAGATCCACGCCCACACTTCCATGCGCTGCGGCCCCTTCGGATGCCAGACGCGCATCGTCTGCACCTGCGGCAGGTACGACATCGAGGGGAAAACCGTCGCGTGCGCGGCCCTGATCTTCTGCGGCCGCAGCGACCCGAGTCGGCTCTCCGCTTCCTCCATCGTGTCGACCTCGAGGTACTTTCCGCAGACCGGCCCCATGATGAGCGGCGTCAGGTTGCCGGCGGTGAAGAATCCCGTGCCGTGGCCGTTTCCCGCATCCACCTGGATGCCGTCCTTCAGCGCCTCCGCCACTACGGCGGGGCTCATCCCCTCGGGCAGCCACGCCATGATCGCCGCGGAGTGCGTAGGCCCGACGTGGTGCATGTCCTGCGCGAAGTTCTCGGCGCCGAATTTCCAGTTCGCCTCGATCACCCACTTCTGCACGCCGCCGATCATCTCGATTCCCCCTTCGCGGCGATCGAGGACTAGATCGAGGTACCACGCCATGTTTCCGAGGTAGTCGCGGAGCGTCGGCGCGCTCGGATCGAAGGTGCCGAAGACGAGGCCCTTGTAGCTGTCGACCTTGGCGACGGGGTGCAGTCCCCATCGCTTCTTGTCGAGCTTTCGATAGTGCTCCTCGAACGGCACGCCGACGAGCGCCCCGCCCATGTCGTAGGTCCAACCGTGATACGTGCAGGTGAACGACTTGGTGTTGCCGAGGTCCGCGCGGCACACCTTCATGCCGCGGTGGCTGCAGGCGTTGAGAAAGGCCTTGATCGAGCCGTCGCCCTGCCGAACCACCAGCACGGGATCCTCACCCATGTAGGTCGCGAAGAAGTCGCCGGCCTTGGGGATCTGCGATTCGTGGGCGAGAAACAGCCAGCAACGTGCGAAGATGCGCTCGAGCTCGAGCTCGTACACCTCGGGATCGGAATAGACCCGCCGGCTGATGGTTCCCTCTTCGAGGTTCACGAGGCTGCGTGGATCGATCGGCATGGCGCGCTCCTCCAGCGTCTCACGATGTGACACACCCTCTCACTGCGAATGCAATAGGCGCGAGCCGCCGGCGAAGTCAAGGCGCGACACCGCGGGAGCGACAGCGCAGGTGCTGCCTCAGGCGCGTAGGGCGTACAGGACGGAGAAGGGGTCCTCGATCGGCAGCCTGCGGAACTCTCGAAAGCCCGCGGCCTCGGCGAGCTCGCGCGCCTTCGGCTCCCCCATCGCAGCGCCGATGCCCTCGCCGTTCTGGGCGAGCGACTGCGTCATGCAATAGAGGGTGCTCACGGTGTAGAGAAACTTCCCGATGGAGTTGATGTTCTCGTCGACGTTCGCCGAGCAGTTCATCTCCAGCATGACGTAGGTGCCGTCGGGGGCGAGCGCGCGGCGGATCGCCTTCAGTAGGCCCAGGGGCTGGGCCGAGTCGTGGACCACGTCGAAGGTCGTGATGAAATCGAACTTCGGCCCGCGCATCCGTTTGGCGTCGAGCACTTTGAAGGTGATCCGCTTCTCGAGGCCTTCGGCGCGGGCATTGGCGCGGGCGCGCTCGATCGAACCGGGGTGGTTGTCGTAGCCGAACACGCGCGCCGCGGGAAACGCCTTGGCGATGGCGATCGCCGCGCGGCCGCTGCCGCAGCCGACGTCCAGCGACGAGCCGCCCGCCTCGAGCTTCGCTTTGACGTCGGGCATCACCGGAATCCAGTCCTTCGTCAGCTTGTGGCGGTACCACGGGGCGGAGCTGCGCTCGATCGCCTCGAACATCTCCGGCGGGTAGGCCGACTGCGGCACTCCCTTGCCGTTGCGGAAGGCCTTGACGAGCTTCGGCGCCTGCATGACGGCGGGCACGATCATCTCGAGAAAGCCGCCGACGAAGAACGGCGAGTTCTCCTCGGCGAGCACGGCGGCGTGCTCCGGAGGGAGCGCGTACGTGCCGCTCGCGGCATCGTGCACGACATACCGCGCCGCCGTCATGGCGTTCAGCCACTCTCGCAGATAGCGCGGATGGAGGCGCGTCCGCTTGGCGAGTTCCTCGATCGTCACCGGCCCTGCCGAGGCCATCGCCTTGAACAGGTCCAACCGGTCGCCGATGAAGCTGAGCGCGCCGAGCGTCGCCGTGCCGACGTCGTTGACCGCCTGCATGAGAAACGCCTTCAGCTTCTCGTGATCGAGCGCCCTCGCTTCGCCGCTGGCCATCGAATCGCGTCCTCCGGTCGGAAGCTCACGACCCTAAATGGCGCTGCGGCGCGCGGTCAAGCGAAAATTCGGCGAGCATGAACACATCAGTCTTCACCACGAACGCTTCTGGAAGACGGAGAGCGCGGTCGGTCATGATCGGCCCGTACGCGGGTCGATCACGACCGACCGCAACCGCGCGGAGCGCGGAAGGCAATAGACCACGCCGAGGGTTGTTGCGTTCCGCGCTCCGCGCGGTGCTGGAGATTCCGGTCGGGCCGAGTACGTCCCGACCGGAATCTCCAGCGCTCCTCGGAATTCGCGGCGTTCGTGCGGAGACCAGGCGTTACGCGAGCGAGAATCCTCCCATTGTCCGCCTGAGTGCTTCGCCCGGACGGATTGCCCATGGAGCGTGCTGCGACTCAGCGACCGCGGAAGACGGGCCGTCGCTTCTCGAGGAAGGCGCGTACGCCTTCGCGATAGTCCTCGCTCGCGAAGCAGGCGCGGATCGATTCGGAGGCCGCCTCGATCTCGTCGCGACCTCTCGCGAGCGCGCCTAGCATCCGCTTGGCGCTGCGGATCGTCAGCGGCGCGTTGGCGGCGATGTCCTCGGCGACCTGACGCACCAAGGTCTCGAGCTCGCGCTTCGGCACGACCGCGTTGACGAGCCCCTTCCGCGCCGCCTCCGCGGCGTCGAAGCGGCGCGCCGTGAAGAGGATCTCCTTTGCGACCGACTCGCCGACCACGGCCGTCAGCGCCTCCAGACTGTGCGCAGGGTAGCCGAGCCCGAGGCGCGCCGCGGGGATCGCAAACGTCGCGTCGGACGCGGCATAGCGAATGTCGGCGCAGAGGGCGAGCGCAACGCCTCCGCCGATGCAGAAGCCGTGGATCATGGCGAGGATCGGCTTGGTCACCGCCCGCAGCGCCTCGAACGCCTTCGCGTTCTCTACCTCGTAACGGCTTCCCGCCTCTCCGGTGCGCAGCTCCGCGAACTCGGAGATGTCGGCGCCTGCGACGAAGGCCTCCTCGCCCACCCCGCGCAGAACGACCACGCGAACCGTGTCGTCCTCGTCGAGGCTCTTCGCCGCGGGCGAGATCGCCCGCCACATCTCGGCGGTGATCGCGTTTCGCCGTTCGGCGTGATCGAAGACCATCCAGCCGATCGCGCCCTCGCGAACGATGCGCACTTCGCCGGGCATCAGCCGGTCCCTCGACGCGGTCGGTCGGCTCGCATTCGGCTTCTCTCTATCTCGTTCGAAAGATCGTGTCGATTCGACTTGACTCCGGAGCCGACGACGCGCGAAACCCCGGTTCGATGCGCCAGTTGTTGCTTTCCGTCGCGCTGCTTCTGCTACCCGCGAGCGTCGGCGCCGGCGTGCTCAAGGAGGGGGATCACGCGCCCGATTTCACGCTCGCGGATCAGTCCGGCAAGCCCGTCCGACTCGCCGATTTTCGGGGCAAGTCGAACGTCGTCATCGCCTTCTACGTGATGGCGTTCACACCCGGATGAACGCGCGAGCTGAAAGCGTATCAGGCCGATGCGCCCGAGCTCCGCGGAACCCAGACGCAGGTGTTGGCGATCAGCGTCGACGATCGCAAGACCGTGCGCGAGTTTGCGGACGCCCTCGGCGCCTCGTATCCTCTTCTTTCGGACGAGACGCGGGAAGTGTCCAAGGCCTACGGCGTTCTCGATCCGAGCGGGCGGGTCGATCGGCGCGTCACCTTCGTCGTCGATCGCGAGGGAGTCATCCGCAAGATCGACGAAGGTGCGGCCGCGGTCGATCCGAGCGGAGTCGTGAAGTTCTGTAGCGTTCTCAAATCGAAATGAATGGAGTCCGTATGCGTGCCAGCGTCATGCGACAGAAGAAGCTCTTGGTCACCGATGTCCCCGTGCCGGAGCCCGGCTCGGGGGAGGTACTCGTCAAGACGCTCTCCTGCGGGATTTGCGGCTCCGATCTTCACGCGCTGAAGCACGCCGAGAAGCTCGTCGAAGGCGCGCGGCGCTCGGGAGGGCCGTTCGTCATGGACCTCGCACGCGACATCGTGATGGGCCACGAGTTCTGCGCGGAGATCGTCGATCACGGCCCCGCGACCACCAAGGCGCTGAAAGCCGGAACGCGGGTCTGCTCGATGCCGGTGCTGATTCGCCCGAGCGGCGTCGAGACCGTTGGTTACTCGAACGACAATCCCGGCGGCTACGGCGAGTACATGCGGCTCACCGAGGCGCTGCTGCTCGAGGTGCCGAACGGCCTGTCCACCGAGCACGCCGCGCTGACCGAGCCGATGGCGGTCGGCGTGCACGCGGTGGAGAAGGCGCGTCTCGACAAGGATGACGTCCCGCTGGTGATCGGTTGCGGTCCGGTCGGCTTGGCGGTGATCGCCGCGCTGCGGACGAAGAACGCGCGTCCCATCGTCGCCGCCGATTTCTCCAAGCGCAGGCGCGAGCTCGCCGTCGCCGTAGGCGCCGACGTGGTCGTCGACCCCGCCGAGAAGTCGCCGTACGAGAGCTGGAAGGAGATGGCGGCGTGGAACGACCCGTCGCAGGCGCCGGCGCTGCCGCCCTGGATGCCCGGTCCGCCCCTGCGTCCGGCGGTAATCTTCGAATGCGTCGGCGTCCCCGGCGTGATCGACAACATCATGACTTCCGCTCCCCCCGGCGCTCGCATCGTCGTGGTCGGCGTGTGCATGGAGCGCGACGCGATCGAGCCGATGTTCGGCATCAACAAGGAGCTGAACGTGCAGTTCGTGCTCGGCTATACGCCCGAGGAGTTCGCCGCCACCCTCCACCACATCGCCGAGGGCACGATCCCCGTTGCGCCGCTGATCACGGGGAAGGTCGGCGTCGGCGGCGTGGCCGGCGCCTTCGAAGAGCTCGCCTCGCCCGAGCGACACGCCAAGATCCTCGTCGAGCCCTGGCGTAGCTGAGCACGCGTCGCGGAGCTCGGCATCGGGCGCTTCCTCTCGCCGACGCTCGAGCGAGGCGGTGGTTTGCGCCAGCCCCGCTCGAGCGTATAGCTCGTCGACCCCGCATGGAACGTGGTCATGAAGGTGACGCTTCCCCCGCTTCGAGACACCGCCTACGTACTTGCGTTTCACCGTGAGGGTCTCTTCCCTTTTTACTGCACCGTCCACCAGCCGGCCATGAGCGGTCAGATCCTCGTGGTCCCGCCCGCGGCCGCGAAATAGGTGGCTCGCGGGGCGCACGTGCCGGCCTCGCTCGGCGAGATCGCGCGGCTCTTCCTGAGGCTCGGAGCCACCGCCTTCGGGGGTCCGGCGGCGCACGTCGCGATGATGGAAGACGACGTCGTGCGTCGGCGGCGCTGGCTCACGCACGAGCAGTTTCTCGATCTTCTCGGTGCGACGAATCTGATTCCCGGGCCCAACTCGACCGAGATGGCGATCCACGTAGGCTACCTGCAGGCGGGCGCGCCGGGACTCTTCGTCGCCGGGGTCTCCTTCATCGTGCCGGCGGTGGTCATCGTGACCGCGGTAGCATGGGCGTACGTCCAGTTCGGTTCGCTCCCGGTCGCCGTCGGATTGCTGTCCGGAGTCAAGCCAGTGGTCGTCGCCGTCGTCGTGCAGGCGCTTTGGGGACTCGCGCGGAGCGCCGTCAAGACGACCGAGCTCGGTGCTCTCGCGGTCGCGGCAACGATCGCCAATGCCTTGGGCGCGGACGAGCTGCTCGTGCTGCTCGCTGCCGGGCTCGTGGCCCTGGCGCTCCGCTCGCGGCGCAGCCCCGCACGTTGCGCTCCGCCGCCCCGCTCTTCTTCACTCCGGGAGCGATGGTCGCGGCGCCGCTCAGCCTGGGCGCGCTCTTTCTCTTTTTCCTGAAGGTGGGCTCGGTGCTGTTCGGCAGCGGTTACGTGCTGATCGCCTTTCTGCGAGCGGACCTCGTCGCGCGATGGCATTGGTTGTCGGAAGCGCAGCTGCTCGATGCCGTGGCGGTCGGCCAGGTCACGCCGGGCCCCGTGTTCACGACCGCCACGTTCATCGGCTACGTCCTCGGCGGACTCTCCGGAGCGGCGGTCGCGACCGTCGGGATCTTCCTCCCCGCTTTCGTCTTCGTCGCGCTGAGCGGCCCGCTGGTGCCGCGCGTGCGGAGCTCCGCCGCCGCCGGCGCGTTCCTCGACGGCGTGAACGTCGCGTCGCTGGCTCTCATGGCGGTGGTCACGTTCAGGCTCGCGGCAGAAGCGATCGTCGACTGGCCCGCCGCGCTCTTGGCCTCGGGGAGCGCGGTGCTGCTACTGCGATTTCGCGTCAACTCGTCGTGGCTGGTTCTCGGCGGCGCGGTGGTCGGGCTGCTGCGATGACGATCGAACGGCAGAGCGAAGCAGCGCGACGACCAGGCTGCCGAAGCGGTGCCGAGCTACGCGTGCCTCTCCCGCGCGCATCACCGCTCGTCGCCGCGGCGATCGACGGTCGAGCGCGAGTCGGTCGAGCGCGCTACGCGCGCTCGATCCGGCAGGGCACGTAGCGATGATGCGGGATCCCGGTGAACGGGTCGCGGTCGGCGACGTCGGTGAGCTCGTTCTGATTGGCGCCGTCGAGCTGCGTGCCGTCACCGCCGTCGGCCGCGACCCTCATGCCGAAGCCGTTCGGCATCCACACGTGGCCGGGAAGAAGCTTGGCGTCGATCCGCGCAGGCAGCGTAATCGAGCCGCGCCGTGTCGAGATGCGCAGTGTGTCACCCTCGCCGACGCCGAGATGCGTGGCATCCGCGGGCGAGAGATTGAGCGCGCAGTGCGGCCCCCGGCCTTTCCGCCAGCTCGGATCGCGGTGGATCGTGTTGGCTGTCCAGCGCGTGCGCAGGCCGGCCGCCAACACGAATGGATAGTCGACGTCGGTCGCGGGAGGAGTGGCCACCGCACGGCGTATCTCTTCGATCATCGCTTCGGGTGCGAGGCGGACGCGGCCGTCTTCGAACGTCACGTTATCCTCGAAATTGCGCTCCGGGTCGACGCGCGCAAACTCCACGCCTTCCGGATGATCGAGGATTCGTCGGAAGAGCTCGCCGCCGATCTCGAACGGGCTCTTCTCGCGCCACTCGTCGCCGAGCGTGCGAAGAACGCTGTCGCTCCGGAACATCGCATTCAGGTGGCACTGCAGCCAGATCGCCGCGAGCGACGGGGCCGCAAGCTCGCGGCCGATCGTGCGGTAGCTCCAGAAGAGCACGCGCTCCTTGGCGATCTTGGCATGCGCGGGCTCGCTCGCCGCCAGCGCTTGCGCCGTGGCCAGGAACTTCGCAGCGCCTTCTGCATCGAGCGCCCCCGCGGCGAGCTCGACGAGCGCCGCCGGCGGTTCTCCGCAGAGATTCATCGCCTCGGCCAAGCGTGCGTAGATCTCCGGCTCGGGCAGCGCCTCGCCGGGCGCCGGAACGACGGGAGGCCGCACCTGGACGAAGATCTCCGGGTAGCCCTTCGGGAAGTTCGCCATCTCCCATTTCTCGTAGCCGACCGGCGTCGGCAGAACGTAGTCCGCCAGCCGCGGCGGTCTCCGTCATTGCAGGCTCGATCACGACGAGGAGATCCAGGCTTTCGCGCGCCTCGCGCCAGCGTGCGGTATCCGAGAACGAAAGCAGCGGGTTCGACCCTTCGACGATGAGTGCACGCAGGCGTTCGGGATGATCCGCGAGCACCTCCTCGGGCACGAGGGTCGGCGAGAACATGGCGAAGTTGCCGAGCGCCGCAATCGCCGCAATCCCCGAGACGAGCGCGCGCTCGGGCTCGCGCGCCCGGGCGCGGCTCGATCCTTCAGCGGCGGCAGCAGAGTCTCCATGAAGATGTTGCCGCCCGCGCCGTCCGACGTTGTTGGTCAGCGTGAGCAGGACGCGAATGAGGTAGGAGATCAACGTCGAGAACGGCGCCTGCTCGACGCCGAGGTCGTAGAAGATCGCCGCCGACTCGGCGCGGGCGAGCTCCGACGCGGTCTCCACCAAGGCGGCGGCGTCGATTCCAGCAGCGTCGTGCCATCTCGTCCACGTCGACGGCCGCGAGCGCATCGCCGAGGATCTCGAAGTCGCGCGTTCGGCTCGCGCACGAACTCGTAATCGACGAGCTCGTTTCGCACGATCGCCGCGGCCATCCCGAGCAGCAGATAGGCGTCCGTCCCCGGGCGCACCCGCAGGTGGCGGTCGGGCTCCGCGGGTGGTTTCCGTCTCGCGCGGGTCGACCACCACCATCCGGCGAGTGGGGTCCTCGACGAAGCGCTTGAAGCTCTCGGTCGGATTGTGGCCGCGGTTGCGAGATCCGCGGGTTGGTACCGAGCACGAGAAGGAAGCGGGCGTTCGCCATGTCGGCATGGAAGAACGTCGCCGGCGAGGCGTCGAACATCCACTGGTCCATCAGGTTGTGCTGGGTCTTCTCCTGCGCGAAGGCGTTGAACCAGCGCCGCGAGCCGAGCGCGCGCAGAAACCCGAGACCGTAGGGCGCGTCCATGTGGTTACCCTGGCCGCCGATGCCGACCAGTCCGATCGCGCGCGGCGAATGCGCGCTGCGGATCTCGTCGAGCTTGCGCGGCGATCTCGCGCGATGGCCGTGTCCCAGCCGATCGCGCTCGAAGCTTCCGTCGGCGCGCCGGCGCAGCGGATGCTCGAGACGCTGCGCGTGGTTCACGTAGAAGGGAATGCTGACGGCCTTGTTGCAGATGTAACCGCTCGTGATCGGGCTCGTCTCGTCGGCGCGCACGGCGCTGATCCGGCCCGCGCGGACGTCGACGCGCACGCCGCAGTTGTGGCTGCAGAGCACGCAGACGGTGGCGAGGTCGTCGCCGTCGAGCGCGAGCGGCGTCTTCGAGATCGAGGCATCGAGCGTTCGGGTCGCGGTCATGGACGGACTCCTTTCGCAATCGCCGAGCGGTGCGCACGGAGCGCGGGCCCCGGCCGCGCGGTCATGTCGCGCGCCCCGACGGGCGCTCCGCACTCGGGGCACGCGAGCGCGGGCATGACGTGGCGGCCGCAGCCGCGATGGACGAGCTCGATCGGCGGCCCGGCCTTGCCGGCCATCCAGCGGTCGCCCCAGCGAGTGAGCGAGACGATGATCGGGTAGAGGTCGCTGCCCTTCTCCGTCAGGCGATACTCGAAGCGCGCCGGACGCTCCTGGTAGCGGACGCGCTCGAAGATCCCGTGCCGCACGAGCGTCCGCAGGCGGTCGGAGAGGCGGTGACGCGTCGTGCCGAGGTCTCTCTGGAAATCCTCGAAGCGCCGAACACCGAGAAACGCATCGCGCAGCACGAGCAGCGTCCAGCGATCGCCGACCACCGACAGCGAGCGTGCGACCGAGCAGGTCATCTCCCCGATCTGACTCCAGCGCATGTCGGACTATGAGTTCTAAATTAGAACTGAGTCAAGACCCGACCGGCGGCTTTTGCAACCGTCGGGGAAACGATATGGACGAGCCGGTCGAAGCGAGCATACCGGAGCCCACTGCCTTGCGTCCCACGGCCTACTTCGGTTTTCGAGATTGGAACCGAATTCGGTGTGCAACTGCGTATGGGTAATCGTGCAGAGCCTGCGCACGGCTCCCGTTGGTCGCGAACCAAAGGCAATCGTAGGCTCTACCATGCCTACTTACGTGTTCGAGATCGGAACGTAACTGGGTGTGCAACCGCATATGGGTAATCGTGCAGAACCTGCGCACGGCTCCCGTTGGTCGCGAACGAAAGGCAATCGTAGGCTCTACCATGATAGCCCCTCGCGGGCGCTCTTCTGCGCCATCGTGGCCTCGAGCCTCTGGGGATGCCTCTCGCCCGTGGAGCTCAACCGCACCGTGATCGCGTACGACGCGGTCGCGAACGATACGCTCGCCAGACAGCTGATCTTGAACATCGCCCGCGCGCACCACGACGAGCCGCTCCATTTCACGGGCCTCTCCAACATCGCGGCGACCTTCAATTTCCAGGTGAGCGTCGGCGCCACGCCTCCGCTCGGCGGGACGGAGGGAGGATTCATCCTCTCGCCGATCTTCGGTACCGTCTGGGCCGAGAATCCCACGTTCAGCATCGTTCCGATCGAAGGCGAGGAGTTCACGAAGCGGCTGCTCACCCCGTTTCCGGAGAGCATCTTGACGCTGCTGCTACGCCAGGGCGCCGACGTTGACCTCGTGTTGAGGATGATGGCCGGAGAGTACCGGACGGAGGAAAACGGGCAGAAGGTCAGCTACTACAACAAGCCCTCGGACAAGATCGGATATCCCATGTTCCGCCGGATCGTTCTGCAGCTGTCTACGATCCAAGACCGAAGCGCGCTCTTCGCCGAGCCGCTCATCTTCGACCAAAGCTGGACGGTGCCCGCCGCCTCGCTGAGCCCCGAGGCGCTGCAATCGCTCGTGAAGGATCTTTCCGTAACGTACGAGGAAAAGACGCGTTCCTACCGAATCACCAAGCGGACCATCGGCCGAATCATCGTCACCAACTACGACCCGTCGGTCCTCTCCAACGACGAGCGCATGCGACTGAACGACGAGGCCGCCGAGAATCTCGACGACGAGGTGATGATCGACATGCGCCCCGGCCACGTCGGCGGCGAGTATCCGCTGCACGGCAAGTTCCGGCTCCGCAGCTTTTCCAACGTCATCGGCTTCCTCGGCCAGGCCATGGGCGAAGATCCCGAATATGACGTTCCTCGAGACCCGAGAACGCCGGCGACGAGCGAGAACCCGGTCTTCACCCTCGCGATGGTGGAAGCGGATTCGCCGCCTAGTGGCGCGGAGCGGGTGGTCAAGTACGGCGGCCAGTACTACGCGCTACGTCCCGAAACGGGCTATCAATGGAACAAGAAGGCCTTCTATCTTCTCTACCAATTGTTCGAGATGACGGTCGTGAAGCCGGCCGCCAGGCGCGGCGCCGGTGATCACGATCTCCAAGTGAACGCGCTGTAGGCCGGCGAGCCGCGACGCTCCCCGACATGCGCTCAGACGAGCGCGGCGAGCTTTTCACGCTGATAGACGCCGTCGCCGAGCAGCATCTGCGTGTGCTTCTGGCGCTTGAAGTAGATGTGCACGTCGCACTCCCAGGTGAAGCCGATGCCGCCGTGGAGCTGCACCGAGCGGCTCGAGCAGAAGGCCGCGGCGTCCGACGCGGCCGACTTGGCCATGCGGGCGTAGCGCTCGGCGCGGAGCGGCTCGACGTCGATCGCGCAGGCGGCGTTGTAGACGAGCGAGCGTGCCTCGTCGATCGCGATCATCATGTTGACGATCGGGTGCTTGACCGCCTGGAAGAAGCCGATCGGGCGGTCGAACTGACGTGCGAACGTGGGCGTACTCCGTCGTCGTCTGTAGCTGCCACTCGGCGGCGCCGCCATGTCGGCGGCGACGATCGTCAGCATCGCCGGCGTCGCTCGACGGAGCGCCACGACGCCGGCCGGGGCCGGCGCGACCGAGCCCGAAGCCGGGACCTTCACGCGGTCGAACGAGACTCTCGCCTGATCGCGCGTCAGATCGACGATGTGATCGGGGTGAATCGTCACTCCCGGGTCATCGGCGGCCACCGCGTAGAGACCGATTCTCCCCGCGGCGGAGGCCGACACGACGAAGAATGCCGCCTTGCGTGCGTCCTGCACGAAGCAGGCCGTGCCGTCGAGAACGACGTCGCTGCCGCGCGCTTCGGCGCGGACGTCGGTATCCTCCGGTTCCCACGATCCCTCGGCGTTGGTGACCGCCAGCGTCGCGCTGGCGCCGCCGGCGATTCGCTCGAGCCACGAAGTCGCGGCTCGCGTGCCGGCCGCGCGAAGCACGAAGGTCGTGAGCAAGGTCGAGAGCAAGGGCGATGGCATCGCGCGCCGGCCCACCTCCTCGGCGAGCGCGGCGACGGCGACGATCTTCATCCCCGCGCCGCCGGCCGCCTCGGGCACCGCCAGCGCCGTCCACCCGAGCTCGACCATCCTCTTCCATGCCGACTCGTCGTACCGCGCCGGCGGAGTCGCGCTCTCGTAGGCCTCCGCATGGTCCGCCGCGACCAGCCGCCGCAGCGAGTCGACCGAGGCGACTTCGTCGAGAAACCGGCGCGCCGAATCGCGCAGAATCCGCTCGTCGTCGCCGAATCCGTAGTCCTTGGGCTGAGACATGGAGGCTCCCGGTTTCGGGCTTCAGGCTTCGGACTTTCGCAGAAGACCTCGTCGAGTCCGTGGCCGAAGCCCGATCATTTCGACTTCGCCATTCCGAGCACGCGCTCGCCGAGGATGTTGCGCTGGATCTCGCTGGTGCCCGCGGCGATCGTCATGCCGTAGGAATTCATGTAGGCGAGCGGCCAGCGGCCGCCGTCCGGCGCATGCGGGTCGTGCAGGTAGAGGGTCGAGCCCATCCCCTCGATCTCGAGCGCGGTCGCCGCGATCTCCTGGCCGATCTCGGTGACGAGCAGCTTGGACTGCAGCGGCAGGCGCATGGGATGATCGGTGAGCGGCTCGACCCGCGCGCGGCGCCCGAGCTGCTTCAGCGCCTCGAGCCGGATCAGGACCTTCAGCACGCGGTCGCGGATGACGGCATCGTCCCATGCGCTGCCGGCCGCCGCGCCGAGTCCTCTTGGCGAGGGCGATCAGCGCCTGGATGCGGCCGTCGAGGGACTCTCCGCCGCCGCCGCCGGCGCTTTCGGCCGCGCCGCGCTCGTAGAGGAGCGTCGTCATCGCCACGGTCCAGCCCTTTCCGACCTCGTCGAGCCGAAGGTCGTCGGGGACGTGCGAGGTCCTCGAACAGGACCTCGTTGAAGCCGGTCTCACCGGTCATCTTGATGAGCGGGCGCACCGTCACGCCGGGAGTCCCTGCGATCGGCACGATGAAGTAGGTGAGGCCGTCGTACTTGTGCTCGCGGCTCGTGCGCACGAGCATGATCATCCAGCTCGCGAAGTGCGCGAGGCTCGTCCACACCTTGTGGCCGTTGATGACCCAGTGATCGCCCCTCCGTACCGCGAAGGTCTGCGCGCCGGCGAGGTCGCTGCCGGCCCCGGGCTCGGAGAAGCCCTGACACCAGATCTCGTCGGCCGAGAACAGCGGCGGCAGGAAACGACGTTTCTGCTCTTCGGTGCCGTGGTGAAGGATGGTCGGCGCGGCCATGCCGAGGCCGATCACGTTGATGAAATAGGGCACACCGGCGCGCGCGATTTCGCTGCTGGCGATGCGCTGGAAGCCCTTGTGCCCGCCGCCGCCGTACTCCTTCGGATAGTCGCAGGCGATCAGGCCCGCTTGGTACGCACTTCTTCTGCCATGCGCAGAGGTAGGTCCGCTGCTCATCGGTCATCACCTCGATGGCGTTTTGCGGGAGGCGAAAGGGGGGTGGCGCCGGACGGTTCGCCTCGAGCCAGCGCCGGCAGTACTCGCGGAACTCGGCTTGCTCGGGCGTGTCTTTCCGCTCGGACATTGTTCCTCCTCGATGCGGGTAAAATTGGAAACTTCTATCGGGAGGCTCCGCCCTGAGTCAATGCGGCTCCTCGTTCTCGCTGGCGGAAGACAGCGTTCTCCTTTGCAACAATTCTCGCTTTCCGCCGTTTGAGGCTGTTGATACCAGCGGCGCCGGGGATTGTCCCCGGGCGGCGGAAGGAGGGCTATGAAGGATCGGACGATCGGTCCCCGGGCGAACCGGGGGCTCCGCATAGGTGCGATCCTGCCCTTCCGCGCCGATTTCCGGACGAGCCGCTTGCGCGACCGGCAGAGGAGCCGGGAGTCCCCGCGGGACGCCCTGCTCGAGCTTCTCGCCCGCGAGGTAAAAGGTCCGCTCGCCATGATCGAGGACTACGTCGACCTGCTCATCATGGACGCCGACCAGCTACGGCCGGAGGAGAGACGCGACGTCTTGAATCGCATCGGAGCGGCTGCCCGCAAAGCGATGATGCCCGCGCTCAATCTTCTGGACGCGGCGCGGATCGAAGACGGGCCGCTCGACGTGCGTCGTCAGCCGGTTGACCTCCCGGGCCTCCTCCGTCGCGTGCTCTCGCATCAGGAGCGTGTCGCCGACGTAAACGACATCGAGCTCGTTCAGGAGATCGAGGCCGATCTGCCCGCGCTGGAGGCCGACGAGGTCCTGCTCGATCGGGCCTTCGCAAACCTCGTGCACGAGGCGATTCGATTCGCCCCGCGGGGAAGCCAGGTCCGCGTACGAGCCGCTCGCAAGGCAGACGAGATCGAAATCGTCGTCGAAGACGTCGGTACGCGGACGACCGAGCAAATGATCGGGACGCTCGTCGACCGCTACCTCGACGGTTCGCAGCGCTCGGATGCAGCCGATCTCGGTCGGTTCGTAGCCACGGCCATCGTGAAAAGACACGGCGGTAGGTTGACGGTCGAGAAACCTCCGAATGGCGGAGGGTTGAGCTTCCGCGTCGCGCTGCCGGCTCGCGGTTGAGCGTATTCTCAGGCGAGCGGCGGGCCGGACGGCAAGCCGGAAGGTTGCCGCCAGCGGCGCAGGAACTCTTCGGCGAGAGCGCACCCCCCGGCGAACGCTCCGCGGGGATGCGCGATCGCCGTCGCCACGAGGTCGGTGATCCGTCGCGCGACCAGCTCGAGCATCTCGCGGTGGGTCGTGATCGTGGTCGATACGTAGCCGAGCACCGCGCCTGCGTTGCAGATGAAATCCGGCAGCGCGAGGACACCGCGTGCGCCGAGGATCTCCGGCGCGCCGCGGACGTACGGAACGTTCGCGGCCGGCGCGATCACCGAGACCGCGACTCTCCGAGCGCGCTCGGCGTCGATCACGCCCGTTCGCGCGCCGGGGACGAGAACGTCGGCTTCGACGTCGAAGAGCGCGGTGGGCGGACGAACCTCGAGCCCGAGATGCCTCACGAGCTCGTCGCCGTGGCTCGCCCGCAGGCGCCAAAGCTCTTCGACGTCGAGCCCGTCGGCGTTCGCCACGGAGCCCGCGAGGGTCGACAGGGCGACGACCTTCGCGCCCCGTCGCACGGCCTCGCGGGCCACGCCGCCGCCGACTTTGCCGAAGCCTTCGACGGCGACCGACCGTCCGGCGAGCGAGCCGAGCGCCGCCTCGGCGGCGACGACGACGCCGAAGCCGGTGAGCACGTCCTCGAACGAGATCCCGTCCATCGGCTGTGACATCACGCCCGTCTCGCCGGGGCGCCGCAGCGGCGCGAAGTCGGCCTCGAACGTGCCGAGGTCCGGACCGGTGAGAAAACGCACGGATTCGACCAGCGGCCGGATCTCCTCGCAGTAGCGACGCATCAGCTCGGCACGGTCTTCGGCACGGCCACGGACGGCAGCTTTGGCCCCACCCATTTCGAGCCCGAGCACCGCGAACTTGTAGGTCATCGCCCTGGCGAGGAGGCGCACCTCCCGCTCGCTCACGTCGGGCGCGAGCCTCGTTCCGCCGGCGTTGACCCGGCAATCCTCGAGATCGAAGGCGATGAAGCCGTCGACGGTCTTGAGTCGAAGAAGATCCAAGCCTGAGGATTCCGAGTCGACCCGGAGCTACTTGATCGCCTGGGGATTGATCGGCGATCCCACCGCGCCGGTGATGGGCAGCGGCGGAGCGACAAAGAAAAACTCGTAGACGCCGTCCGCGGCGCAGTCGGCGGCGAGCGGATCGAGATCGAAGATCTCGCCGATCAGGATTCCCGTGTGAACGAGCGAGACGCAGTGGATCGGCTGCAAGACGTCCGGCGTTTCGTTGGGGAGGACCTCGGTGCCCCAGGTATCGGTGGCAAAGCCCGCGATCTCCTTTTCGTAGATCCATTGCGAGCACGTGAGACTCAGGCCTGGCGCGTCGGCGGTACCCGCATAGGTTCCCCAGCCGCCCTGCTTGCGGCACATCGTCATCTGCCCGGTGCGGATGAGCACGATGTCCCCGCGTTCGACCGCTACGCCTGCGGCCTTGGCGGCGGCGTCGAGGTCTTCGGGATAGATCGCCTCCCCCGGATCGAGCCAATCCTTCTTCTTCAACCTCGGAATGTCGAGCAGCACGCCGCGTGTGGCGAGCTTGTCGCGCAGCGGTACGATGCTGTTCTTCTCCGCGCCGTTGCTGTTCACGGCCGTCGGTGGCCGGTCATTGTACATCTTTCCATCGAAGAATATGTGCGCCAGGGCATCCCACTGGGTCGCGCACTGGAGGGGCATGATGACAGCATCGTCCGTGTAACGTAAGGTCGGGATCCATTCCTGCGCGCCTGAGACGACGTCTCCGCCGTCTTGCATCATGTAGTGAATGGGATTGACCCGCCCGGCAAAGCCCGTCTGCGGCCCGTCCTTGTCGAACGGAATCGCCAGCCCGAAAATCTTCCCCTGGCGCACCAGCCGCGCCGCCGCACAGACCTTCTGCGTGGTTATGAAGTTGACCGTCCCGAGCTCGTCATCCGCGCCCCACCGCCCCCAGTTCGAGAACCGCTTCGCCATCTCGCGGACGTCGTGCACGGTGAACGACAGCTTTTTCGTGCTCATGGCTCTCTCTCCTCTCTCGTTTGCCTAGGAGCCCGTCCGGAGTCAATCGGACGGACTCCTAGGCGATCCTCGCCTCCAGGAACGCCCCGACCTTGCCGATCGCGACGCGCTCTTGTTGCCCCGTGTCTCGATAGCGAACCGTCACGCTCTCGTCCTGGAGCGTCTGGCCGTCGATCGTGAAGCAGTACGGCGTGCCCGCCTCGTCCATTCTCGCGTAACGCTTGCCGATCGACTGCTTCACGTCGAGCTCGGCGACGAACCGGCCGCGCACCTCGTGATAGAGCTTCTCGGCGATCTCGGGCATGCCGTCCTTGTTCACGAGCGGAAAGATCCCCGCCTTGATCGGCGCCAGCGACGGGTGAAACTTCATGAACACCTTGCTCGGTCGCGATTCGTCGGGCGTGTAGGCCTCGCAGATCACCGCCAGGAGCCCGCGCGTGAGCCCCGCGGCGGGCTCGATGACGTGTGGGAGATAGCGCTCGTTTCGCTCCTGGTCGAAGTACTCGAGGTTGACGCCGCTCGTCTTCTGATGCTGGGTCAGATCGAAGTTCGAGCGGTAGGCGATGCCCTCGAGCTCGCTGAAGCCCTTCTCGCCTGAGAACGGGAACGCGTACTCGACGTCGGCGCAGCCGCCGTCGTCGCGCGCGTAGTGTGCGAGCTCGTCGCGTTCGTGATCGCGCAGGCGCAGATTCTCGCCCGCCAGGCCGAGCCCGCACCACCAGTCGTAGCGGCTCTTCCGCCAAAATTGGTACCAGTCGTTCGCCTCGCTCGGGTGAACGAAGAACTCCACCTCCATCATCTCGAATTCCCGCGACCGGAAGATGAAGTTCCGGGGCGTGATCTCGTTGCGGAACCCCTTGCCGAGTTGCGCGAGCCCGAACGGGACCTTCACGCGCGTCGTGTCGAGGACGTTGCGAAAGTTGTAGAACATCCCCTGTGCCGTCTCGGGCCTCAGGTAAGTCTTGCTCTCGTCGTCGGCCAGTGCACCGACGTAGGTCTCGAACATCAGGTTGAACTGCCGCGGCTCGGTGAGCGGCCCGCCGCAGATCGGGCACGGGATCACGGGCTCGCCGCCGCCCGCTAGCAGCTCGAGCAAGCGCTCCACGCGCCGATCGGCCGGTGGGTGCTCGTTGAATCGGACGATCCATCCGTCGATCGTCGACGGATCACGCACCGCGAGCAACCCCGGAGCGAGCTTCTTGCCCTTCTGCTGGACCCATTTCCGGAGTGCCGCCGCGGTGACCGGCGCTTCTAGAACCTCCAGCAGCGAGTCCGCCCACTCGCTTTCCTCGTAGAGGAGCGGCCAGACCTGGTCGGCGCGATGGCGGGCTCTGCAGTGCTTGCAGTCCTGCATCGGATCCGCGAAGCCCGCGACGTGGCCGCTCGCTTCCCACACTTTGGGGTGGCTTATGATCGCGCAGTCCAGACCGACGATGTCGAGCTCTTGGCCGTCCGGTCCGAGCGGCGGCGCCAGCACCATGTCGCGCCACCAGCGGTCGCGGATGTTGTTCTTGAGCAGCACGCCGAGCGGACCGTAGTCCCAAAACCCGCCGATCCCGCCGTAGATCTCGGACGACTGGAAGATGAATCCCCGCCGCCGGCAGAGCGCGACGATCGCATCCATGCTCTTGGTCGAGTTCGAGATCGCTTCCGTCATCGCAGCTTGGTCGGCCGACGCTAACTTGGTAGGATATTCATTCCCTTTGATCACGCCCAACGGGCGCGATCCGTGGGGCGCGCTCCTACGGGAAAGCGCGGACAATACGCGAATCGATCGCGCGCGACAACGACACGCCCGGCCCTACGGGGTCGGGGTCGGAGTCGGCCCCGGCGTAGCCGTCGAGAACGCAGCGGGAGTGAACCGAAATCTCAGCGTGATGTCGAAGGAGCCTGATTGCTTGGTCGAGCAGTTTTTTTCGGTCGTGTAGCTGCCGTTGATCTCGGTGGGGGTGATCAGCGTTCCCGTCACCTGGTACACGCACGTCGAGAGGGTACCGCAGCCCGAGTCGAGGCACTGACCGATAGGGAAGTTGATGTTGTTCGATTGCGGAGCGCTGCCTCCGATCAGGAAGCTCTTGTTGAGCGTGTCCGATTGAAACACGAAGAACCATTCGCCGCCGAGCTCGCAGCCGCTCTGCAGGATGCTGGCGTTGACCTGGCCGGGATTTCCACGCGCGACGTCATCTTCGAGGACCGGTCCGCTCCACGATCCCGTGATGTCGGTCGTCTGGCCACAGCTGCTCCCGCCGCCTCCACCGCAGCCGACGACTACCAACGACGCGATGATGCCGAACAGGAAGAGCCGCATGACCGTGGGTCGCATATCGTAGTTGGCGATCGAGGTCACGCGGCGGTCAAAGCCGCCGAGCCGCGAGCTGCCGCCCGCCGCCGAGCGGGATCCACCGCGATTGGCTCATGGTTGCCGAGCTCCTGCCGCGCTTCTCGTATGATTACAAGCCCGCGTATTCAAGGCCGGTTTGAATATTACGAATATTGACTGATCTCATGCGATTCAGTAATGTTTGCCCGCGTGAAACCCACGCCGAAAAGCTTGATTCTCGACCTACTGTCGACGCTCGGGAGCCGCTCCATGCCGGTCCGTGCGCTGGTCGACGCCGCGGCGCTGTTTGCGATCGAGGAGAACTCGCTGCGCGTGGCGCTCACGCGGCTCCTCGCGGCCGGCACGCTGGAGCGCGACGAACGCGGCGAATATCGCCTCGGGAAGCGCGCACACGCCGTTCAGCATCAGGTCGTGTCGTGGAGGCACCTCGAGGAGCGGGTCCGCCCGTGGCAAGGCGGCTGGATCGGCGTTTGCACCGCCGGCCTGCCCCGCCGCGCCCGTTCCGACCTCCGCCGCCGCGAGCGTGCGCTACGGTTCTTCGGTTTTCGTGAGCTGGCCCCGGGACTCGAGGTTCGGCCGGACAATCTCGCGATGACGGCCGCAGACCTCCGACGCGAGCTCACGTCGCTCGGCCTCCCCGCGAGCGCTCCCTTGCTCGCGATCGCCGAGATCGACGCGGCTACCGACAGCCGCGCTCGGGGACTGTGGGATGCGCGAAAGCTCCTCGCGGACTACCGACGTTCGGCGGCCGAGCTCGCCGCCAGCGAGGCTCGCCTTCCCGCTCTGTCGGCGCGCTCGGCCATGGTCGAGTCGTTCCTGCTCGGAGGGCGGGTGATCCGCCAGCTCGTGCTCGACCCCCTGCTTCCCGAGCCGATCATCGAGGTCGCCGAACGGCGCGCCCTGGTCGGCGCCATGCGGCGCTACGACAAGCTCGGGCACGCCTGCTGGCGCGCGTTCTTCGCGGACTATCGGCTGACGACCCTGCGTGCCCCGGTCGACTCCAAGATCCATCAGGACTCCGAAACGAGGATCAGCGCATGAGGGAACGGCAATGACTTGGCGAGAAGCGATCACCCGTGACGAGATTCGCAGCCTTACCGAGATCCGCGACTCGCGCGCCTGGCTCTCCATCCTGGTCGATTGGGGACTCGTCGGCGTGTCGTTCGCGCTCGTCGCAGCGTTCCCGAACCCGCTCTCGATCGTCGTCGCGATCGCCGTGATCGGCAGCCGCCAGCTCGGGCTCGCGATCCTGATGCACGACGCGGCGCACCGCGCGCTCCTTCGTAACCGCACTTGGAACGACTGGGTCGGCAACTGGCTCTGCGCCTATCCGGTTTGGAACGACGTGCTTCCCTATCGCAAGTACCATCTCCAGCATCACGCCAAGACCTGGACGAGCGAGGACCCGGACCTCGAGCTCGCCACGCCGTTCCCGATCAGCCGCGCGAGCTTCAAGCGAAAAATCTGGCGCGATCTCTCGGGACAGACGGGCTGGAAGCGCTTTCTCGCGATCCTCAATCGCGACCTCGGCCACTCGCGCGGGCGTGTCCGGCGCGATTTCGGTGCAGGCCTCCAGGCGCTGCACGGCGTCGTGATCACCAACGCGGTGCTGCTCGGGTTGCTGACCCTCTTCGGCCATCCGGCGCTCTATCTGCTCTGGGTCGTCGCCTGGTTCACGACGTACAGCCTCGTCATGCGCATTCGCTCGATCGCCGAGCACGCGATGGTGCCCGACGTCGCGGACGAGCTTCGCAACACGCGCACGACGCTCGCCCGTTGGTGGGAGCGGCTCCTGATCGCGCCGAACCGGGTGAACTTCCACCTCGAGCACCACCTGTTGATGACGGTGCCGCACTACAATCTCCCTCGCCTGCACCGCATGCTTCGCAGCCGGGGTGTGCTCGAGGACGCGTGCGTGAGCGACGGCTACCGGAGCGTTCTAGCCCTCGCCGCGTCGAAGGCAGCCGCCTGAATGCGGGGCCCGTCCTCGAGCGGGGCCCTCCTGCAGCCGACACGGCGAGCAGCGGTGGATTTTCCGGGTGAGACGTACTCGGCTCGCCCGGAAAATCCACCCACCGCGCGAAAGCGCGGAAGGCAATAACCAGGGCGCAGCTCGAGCCCTTCCGCGCTTCGCGCGGTTGCGCGTGGGTTGTGTTCGATCCGAGTACGGCTCGAACACAACCCACGCGCGCTCATCATTCTGCACGGGCTTGCCGAGTTTCTCGCAAGAGCTGAGCCCTCACGCGTGAAGTCATCTGCGGTGCACTACCCTACCCGGAGATCGGGGGCCGACGATTCGCCCAGGGCTCCGCCTGCTCGAGCTGGGCGGCGATACGGATCAGCAGGTCCTCGCGGGCGTAGGCTGATACGAAATGCACGCCCACGGGTAACCCTTCCGGCGTCCAGTGAAGAGGCAGCGAGATCGCCGGTTGCCCGGTCGCGTTGAAGGCAGGCGTGAACGGGATCACCTCCAGGTTTCGTTGCCATCTCGCTAGCGGGTCACCGCCCGGACCGCCGAGATCCCCCAGGCGCGGCGGCGGCTCCGCGATCGTCGGCGTGATCAGCAGATCGTGTCCTTCTGCCCACCAGGTCGCCATCCGTCTGCCCCACCCGTGCAGCCAATCGATCGAGCCGATGTAATCGCCGACCGCGACCTTGTGGCCGTCCACGACGATTCGCCAGGTGTAAGGTTCGACCTCGTCTCGCGCGACGGGCTTGCCGAGCATCTGCCCGATGAAGTCGATCGTCTGCGCCGCGTGCGCGTCGATCACCCTCTCGAAGTGCTCGGTCATCTCCGCCTCGTCGAACGCGGGCGGGTGCGAGATCTCGACACGGTGCCCGAGCGACTCCAGCAGACGACCCGTCATCTCGACGGCGCGCACGCACTCGGCGATGGATCGGCGAGGTCTTCCCCGGCCGCTCGGTCATCAGCCCGATCGAGAGTCGTCCCGGATCACGTCCGCACTCCTCCGCGAACGGCCGATGCGGCGGCGGGGCGAAGTACGGATCGCCCGGCATCGGGCCGCTGATCGCATCGAGAATCCCCGCGGCATCGCGCACCGAGATCGTCACGGCTCCTTCGATCGCCAGCCCGTGCCATCCCTCGCCAAAGGCCGGCCCGAGGGAGACCCGTCCGCGGCTCGGCTTCAAGCCGACGATCCCGCACTCCGAGGCGGGGATACGTATCGAGCCGCCGCCATCGTTGGCGTGCGCCGCAGGCACGAGGCGAGCCGCGACCGCCGCTGCGCTCCCGCCGCTCGAGCCGCCGGTCGAGTGCTCGGGATTCCACGGATTGCGCGTCGGGCCGTATGCGAGGGGCTCTGTGGTGGCGGCGAGCCCGAGCTCTGGCGTGTTGGTCTTGCCGAGCAGGATGAACCCGGCGTCGCGGAACTTTCGCGCGAGGTAGGTGTCCTCGGGGGCGACGAATCCGAGCTTCTTCATGAGCGCCATGCCGCTGTGCAACGGATCGCCCGCGCTGGCGGCGACCAAGTCCTTCAGGAGAAAGGGCACGCCCCGAAACGGTCCGGGAACGAGCTTCGCCGCGGCCTGTGCCCGCGCGCTCTCGAAGAGCGGGATGATCACGGCGTTGAGTTTGGCGTTGACCTTCTCGATGCGAGCGATGGCGGCCTCGACGAGCTCGAGAGCCGTGACGTCGCCCGTACGCACGAGCTCGGCCTGGGCGGTGGCATCGAGATCGGTGAAGTCGATCGACATGACGAGTCCTCCCGTCCGAAGCGTTAGCACAAACGACCGAGCGCCCGCATACAAGCTCGACGAGCCCTACGCGGATCGGTCGAAAGATTTGCTAGGGTGCTCCGCCGGAGGACCGAACCATGAGCTTTTCTTCGCTACTGTACGAAGTCCGGGGCCGGATCGCTCGCATCACGCTGAACCGGCCCGAACGTCTGAACGCGATCGACGCCAAGATGCCGCGCGAGATCCGGCTCGCCGTCGAGCGCGCCAACGACGACGAGGAGGTCCACGTCATCATCCTCGAGGGAGCGGGGCGCGCGTTCTGCGCCGGCTACGACCTGAAGATGTGGGCCGAGGGTCATAGCGAGGGCATCCAGGAGAAGATGCCCTGGGATCCGATGAAGGACTACCGCGGCATGAAGCGGAACACCGACGACTTCTTCTCGCTGTGGCGGTCCTACAAGCCGACGATCTGCAAGGTACAGGGATACGCCGTCGCGGGCGGGAGCGACATCGCTCTGTGCTGCGACCTGGTGGTCATGACCGACGATGCGCGCATCGGCTACATGCCGGCCCGGGTTTGGGGTTGTCCGACCACCGCCATGTGGGTCTTCCGCCTCGGCGCGGAGAAGGCGAAGCGGATGCTCCTCACCGGCGACACCATCGACGGCAAGACCGCCGCGGCCTGGGGGCTGGTCTACCAATCCGTGCCGGCCGCCGAGCTCGACCGCACCGTCGACGCGCTCGCCGAGCGGATGGCCTCGGTGCCGAAGAACCAGCTGATGATGCAGAAGCTGATGATCAACCAGGCCTACGAGAACATGGGCCTCGCCAACACGCAGATGGTCGCCACGCTCTTCGACGGCATCACCCGCCACTCGCCCGAGGGGTTTTGGTTCAAACGCTACGCCGAGAAGCACGGCTTCCACGCCGCGGTCGAGTGGCGGGACTCGGGGCGAGCCATTCCCGAGGGCGGCCTCGAGGAGGAACGATGATCGCCGTGCGGCTCTTGCCGGAGGACCGACGGAGTCCTTCACCGAGAGCCGCTCGACCGATGTCGACGATCACCCGTCCGATCTTGTCTCACACGAGGATCTTCGCACCCTGCTTCGCGAGCTCTTCCTCCTTGTTCTCGAGCTTGATCATCTCGGGGATCTCCCTCCCCTTCACCACCGCCGGGCGCTCCCCGACACGCTGGATCCATCGCTCGAGGTTCGGCAGATCGTCGATGTCGACGCCGGCCCAGCCGTGGAGTGTCACCCAGGGCCACGTCGCGATGTCGGCTATCGAATAGTCGTCGGCGAGATACTCGTGATCGGCGAGTCGACGGTCGAGGACTTTGTAGAGGCGCTTGGTTTCCTTTTGGTAGCGCTCGATCGCGTAAGGGATCTGCTGCGGCGCGTAGCGGTAGAAAACGTTCGCCTGGCCCTGCATGGGTCCGATTCCGCCCATCTGGAACATCAACCACTGCACCACCACGGAGCGCCCCTTGGCATCCTTCGGCATCAGCTGGCCGGTCTTTTCCGCGAGGTACATGAGGATGGCTCCCGACTCGAAGACCGCAAAGCCGTCTTCGTCATGATCGACGATCGTCGGGATTCGGCCGTTCGGATTCAGCTTGAGGTACCACTCCTGTTTCTGCTCGAGCTTCTCCAGGCGGATCGGCTTGACCGTGTAGGGTAAGCCAATCTCTTCGAGCATGATGGAGGCTTTCCAGCCGTTCGGCGTCGGCGACGTGTAGAGATCGATCATGGGCCCTCCTCGTTGGGCAATCTTGAAAGCTTATTCCCGCCGGCTACTAGAAGGAAGAGACGAGAGCGGGGCCATTCGTGGCCTGTCCTACCTGGCGAGGCCTGTGCGTGTCTGTTATTCTCGGCGGACGCTTTGGGGCGGAAGGAGCTCGATCGATGAGCGCAGTTCAAGAGATCACCGACGCCAACTTCGAAACCGAGGTCATCAATTCCGACCTCCCCGTGCTGATCGACTTCTGGGCGCCGTGGTGCGCCCCCTGTCGGGCGATCGGCCCGGTGGTGGACGAGTTGTCGCGCGAGTTCACAGGCAAGCTGAAGGTCGTCAAGATGAACGTCGACGACAATCCGCTCACACCTTCCCGCTTCGGCGTGCGCTCGATTCCCAACCTGCTGATCTTCAAGAACGGCCAGGTGAAGGACCAAATCGTCGGCGCCGTCGCGAAGCAGATGTTCGTGCAGGCGATCAGTAAGGTCGTATAGCGCTTAGTCTCGGCGGGCAGCACGCCCGACGGCGCCGTTCCGTCGAAGTAGCAGCGTGGCCGCACAGGCCCCGCGCCGTTCGCAATCGCGCGATGAGGGCCCATCTCGCCACGTGCTCGGTCCTCCGGTCGTCAGCGTACAGGAAGTACGCTTCCTCCCTGCGGCCCTGCGCGCGTGTCGATCTGGACCCTCCTCCCGCGATTGCCCCCTCCCCGCCGGGAAAGCGGTGTGCCGCCTTGCTTCGCTCGGCGTCACGCAGAGGATTCTTTACCCCCACCTCACCTCCCCTCGCTAAGCGGGTCCGCTGCACGTCAGACGCCTTCCTCTCGCGTGGCGACATTTTGTACATCGCTTCGCTCGTACAATCTTCAGCGCGGTGGCACTTGGTACGGCGATCGCCGAGAGCCACTGCGGGAGGGGCGGCGGGGTTAAGAGGTTCCCGCCGTAAGCGAAGCGAGACGGCAAACCGAGCTTCTGGAGGGGAGGGGGCGGGTCGCGGGAGGAGGGTGCAGATCGACACGCGCGCAGGCCGCAGGGAGGAAGCGTACTTGATGTACGCTGACGACCGGAGCGACCGAGCACGTGGCGAGATGCGCCCTCATCGCGCGACCCGCGAACGGGGCGGGGCATCTTCAGGCCCGCGGTGCCTAGAACGTGAAGCGCCGCATCGAGACGTTCAGGAGCAGGCCGATGCCGAGCAGCAGCGTGATCATCGACGAACCGCCGTAGCTGAAGAACGGCAGTGTGATGCCGACCACCGGCAGGAGTCCCGTCGTCATCGCCACGTTGACGAACGCTTGCCAGAAGATCATCGCAACGACCCCGAAGGCGACCAGTGCGCCAAAGCGGTCCTTCGCGCGCGAGACCACCTGAAGACCGCGCAGAAGCAGTGCCGTATAGAGAAGGACGAGCGTCGCGCAGCCGACGAAACCCCACTCTTCCGCAAATACCGAGAAGATGAAGTCGGTGTGCTGTTCCGGCAGGAACTGCAGCTGGTTCTGGGTGCCGTGAAGAAAGCCCTTGCCCGAGAACATGCCCGAGCCGACCGCAATCTTCGACTGGATCAGGTGGTAGCCGGAGCCGAGCGGGTCGGACTCTGGATTCAAGAAGGTGAGAATGCGCTTTTGCTGGTACGGCTTCAGGTGCGACCACAGGCTCTGACCCGCAACGAAGATGCCGACCAGACCGACGAGCACGATGGTCAGGAATACGCGCAGCCGTAAGCCGGCGATCAGCAACAAGCTGACGAACACGAAGCCCATCACCGCGGCCGAGCCGAGATCGGGCTGCGCGAGAGTGAGGACGGCCGGCACGGCGCAGAGAGCCGCCGGAAGGAGGATCTCCTTCACGCCGTAGCTCTCGGACGCGCTGTCGCGGTGGAAGAAGCGGGCGAGCACGATGATCAGCGCGAGCTTGGCGAGCTCGGAAGGCTGCAGCGCGAAGAAGCCGAGGTGGATCCATCGACGCGATCCGCCGCTCAGATAGCCGGCGAGCGGCACCAGCACGAGTAGCAAGACCACGCCGACATAGATCACGTACGCGAAGCGCTCGAGCTTACGATAGTCGACCAGCAGCAGCGCAAACATCCCGACGGCCCCTCCGCACGCCCAGAGTGCCTGGCGCCAGACGAGCGCGCTCATCTGGCTCTGCGCCTGGGCATACGTGGCGCTGTAGACGGTCGTCACGCCCATCGCGATGATGGCCGTGACCAGGACCAAGAGCAGCGGATCAATGTGTTGCGCGAGCCTCTTGTCGATCATCACGGACAGGCGAACCCTTGTGTGAGAAATAGTACGAGAGCACCTTTTGCACGACCGGAGCGGCCATCGCCCCGCCGCCGCCCCCGGCGTGCTCGATCAGGCACGCCACCGCGATCTCGGGGGCGCCGACCGGAGCGAACGATACGAACCACGCGTGGTCGCGCTGCTCGCGGGGAAGTAGCTGTTGATTCACCTTGCGATCGGTCTTCAGCCGCACCGCCTGTGACGTCCCCGTCTTGCCGGCGACCTCCACGCCGTCGACCCGCGCCTTCTTGCCGGTCCCGTGATCGCTCTCGACGACGTCGCGCAGCGCCGCTTGCACTTGCGCTGAGAGTGCTCGAGCGCACGCCCAGCGTGACCGGCTTCTCCTCCTCGGCGGGTCCGGCCTCGCCTTCCGGAACGTCGACCCGCTCGATGTAGTGCGGACGATGCCGCACCCCGCCGTCGGCGACGGTGGCGATCAGGTTCGCCATTTGAAGCGGCGTGGCGGTCACGTACCCTTGGCCGACGGCGACCGAGAGCGTCTCTCCCGAGTACCACGGCTCACCGTAGCGTTGACGCTTCCACTGCGTGTCGGGGATCGTGCCCCCGCGCTCATGATCGAGGGGGACGCCGGTCGGCGCTCCGAGGCCGTAGCGGTGGGCGTATTCCGCGATCTTGTCGACGCCGAGACGCTGCCCGAGCTGGTAGAAGTACACGTCGCACGATTGCACGATCGCCTCGTGAAGGTTCACCCAGCCGTGCCCGCCCTTCTTCCAGCAGTGAAACTCGTGATTGCCGTAGTGCATGCTGCCCGTGCAGAAGACCCGCTGGGATGGATTGATGGCGTTTTCTTCGAGCGCGGCGGTGGCGACCACGATCTTGAACGTCGAGCCCGGGGGATATTGCCCCTGGATCGCCTTGTTGGAGAGCGGATGAAGCGGGTCGTCGGTCAGCGACCGCCACTCGTCTTCGGAGATGCCGCGCGCGAAAAGGTTCGGATCGAACGCCGGCTTGGAAACCATCGCCAGGATCGCCCCGTCGCTTGGCCGCAGCACGACGACCGATCCCTCTTGGTCGCCCATCGCCTCCTCCGCCGCCTGTTGGAGCCCGACGTCGAGCGTGAGATGAATGTTGGCGCCGGGCGTCTCGGGAACCTCGTCTAGCACGCGGAGCTTGCGGCCGAAGGCGTCCACCTCGATCTGCTGCCCACCGTTCTCGCCTCGCAGACGATCTTCCCAGTATTTCTCGAGCCCGTATTTCCCGATCGTGTCGCCCATCTGGTACCCCGAGAGCCGCGCGAGCTCGTCGACGTTGACCTCGCCGACGTAGCCGAGCAGATGCGCGGCGATCGGACCGTACAGATAGTTCCGGCGCGGACCGATCTGCATCGACACGCCGGGCAGCTCGATCTGCCGCGTCTCGACCGCGACCAGCGTGTCCCAATCGACGTCGCGCCGCAGCACCACGTTCTCGAACGGCGGTCGGTGGCTCGCCGAAGCCGAAGCCAGCGCCTGCCGAGCATCGCTCATGTCCTCGTGGAGGAACCCTCCGAGCCGGCTCAAGACGTCCTGCGGTCGCCGCGCGTCCTCGGGCACCATCACGACGTCGAAGGAAGGACGGTTCTCGACCAGCAACTGGCCGCTGCGGTCGTAGATCAAACCGCGGGTCGCGTTGACGCGCTTCAGACGTATGCGGTTGTTCTCGGAGAGGGTGCGAAGGTACTCGCCCTCGACGACCTGAAGCTGCCACAGGCGCACGATCAAGAACGTGAACGCGAGGATGACGAGACCCGCGGAGATGCCGAGTCGGCGCTGAAACCCGTTGGGGGCTTCGCGAGGGCTCGGCAGTGGAACCGATGGATTGTCCACGGAACCGATTCTACCGGGTGCGGGGTCGGAGGAAAGAGCCGCGACCGGGAAGCTCCCACGTCTTCGCCCCGATGCTCGTCAATCGAGCCCCCACATCCGCCTGCCGCCATCCAAGGCCGAGAAGACGAACGGCGAGAACGCCGCGGCGAGCGCGGCCTCGATCCAAACCGTCGAGAAGAGGCGATGCCAGGGGTAGTCGGCCGACAGGAAGAAAGCCAGCAGCACCGCGACGGACAACGCCTTCAACAGCGACGCTGCGAACACGACGGCGACGTTGGCAACGACGTTGTCCATCCAGAGCTGCTGCGCGAGCACATAGACGAGGAGGAAGACGAGACTCATGGCGAACGCGTGAAGACCGATCACGTCTCCGGAAAAGTTGTCGGCGAAATAGCCGAGCAGGAATGCGCCGAGCGCACCCGCGACGCTCTGCTCGCGGAGGGCGAGGTAGACGCAGAGTATGACGAGAAGGTCGGGCATGAGCGAGCCGACGGGAAGCACGTGCAAGATCGTGGTCTCGAGCAGCACGCCGAGAACGGCCGCGATCATCACCAGGGTGAAGAGCCCCATCGCGAGCCCCCTCATGCGTGTGGCGTCGCATGCCGTGCGGGAACGGCCGTCGTGCGCGGCGCGGGAGAGCGCGCGGCGGAGGGACGGCGAAGCGGGTGGAGGCGTGCCGCGGCGGGGTGCTCCGGCTGAAGGCGTGGGCGTCGGCTCGGGGGTCGGCGTCGCGGTCGGCTCCGGTGTCGCGCGGGCTCGCTCCAGATCGTCGATCGCCACGTTGACTTCATGCGGCGGCGACGTCAGCACGAGCACCTCCTCGAGCCTCGCGAAGTCTACCGCCGGAACGACCTCGCCGACCTGGAAGAGCCCGAAGTCCTTGCGTGTCACGCCGCTCACGCGTCCGATCAGGATCCCCTTCGGAAAGAGCCCATCGAGGCCCGAGGTGACGACGACGTCGTTCACGTCGATCTCGTCGCCGCGCTTGATGTACTTCATCGAGCAGGTGCCGTTCAACGCGCCTTCTACGACGCCGCGGGCGCGCGTACGTTGGACGATCGCGTCGACGCCGCTGTTGTGGTCCGAGATCAGCAGCACACGCGAGGCATGCGGGCTCACCTGCACGATGCGCCCGACCACTCCATCGGCGCAGACGACGGCCATGGCTGCCTTGATGCCGTCCCGTTCGCCACGATCGAGCGTCAAGCTCTGAAAGAGTCCCGAGGCATCCTTGCCGATCACGCGCGCGGTCACGATTTGCGAGGGCACGTCGCTTTGAAGATTGAGCAGGCGCGCCAGGCGTTGATTCTCGAGCTCGACTTCGGCGTCGCGCTGATGTTCCGCCTCGAGGCGTCGCAGCCGCAGCTTCAACTCGCGATTCTCGTCCTGCGCGCCGACGAGGTTCACGTACCGATTCCAGAGATTGCCGAGCGCGCCGGTCGACTGCGTGGTGACGCCCTGCAGCGGGCGCAGCACCTCGAGAAACACGGCCCCGAGTGGATCGAAGCGCCTCACGCGGCCGCGGTTCACGGTGAGCAGAACGAGCGACAGCAGCAGGAAGAGCCCCGAGCTGAGGAGAACCTGATTTCTCCGGACAAACTCGAGCATGATGGGTCACGGTCGTCGGACCGGGCGGGTCGTCTCGCCGCGCTAGCCGCCCCCCGACTCCTCGGCCGTACCCAACTTATTGAATGGTCACGTCCTTTAGAAGAGACAGCTCGTCGAGCACCTTGCCGGCGCCCATCACCACCGCCGTCAGCGGGTCCTCGGCCAGCGTGATCGGCAGCCCGGTCTCGTCGCGCAAGAGCACGTCGAGGTTGCGCAGCAGCGACCCGCCGCCGGCGAGCACGATGCCCTTGTCGACGATGTCCGAGGCGAGCTCGGGCGGCGTCCGCTCGAGCGCGATGCGCACCGCCTCGACGATCTGGTTGATCGGCTCGAGCAGCGAGTCGCGGATCTCCTCGTCGGAGATCTCGACCGTCTTCGGCACGCCCGCGACGAGGTCGCGCCCCTTGATCTCCATCGTCTGGATCTCGTTCGCCGGGATACGCCGAACCGATGGTGATCTTGATGAGCTCCGCCGTGCGCTCGCCGATGAGCAGGTTGTACTTGCGCTTGATGTACTGGATGATCGCCTCGTCCATCTTGTCGCCGCCGACGCGGACCGATTGCGAGAAGACGATGCCCGAGAGCGAGATCACCGCGACCTCGGTCGTGCCGCCGCCGATGTCGACGATCATGTTGCCGGTCGGCTCGGTGATCGGCAGCCCGGCGCCGATCGCCGCGGCCATCGGCTCCTCGATGAGGTAGACCTCGCGCGCGCCGGCCGACTCCGCCGACTCTCGCACGGCGCGCTTCTCGACCTCGGTGATGCCGAAGGGCACGCAGATGATGATGCGCGGCCGGACCAACGTGCGACGGTTGTGAATCTTTTGGATGAAGTAGCGGAGCATCGCTTCGGTGATCTCGAAGTCGGCGATGACTCCGTCTTTCAACGGACGGATCGCGACGATGTTGCCGGGAGTGCGGCCGAGCATCTTCTTGGCCTCGGCGCCCACGGCGAGCACGCGGCGCCCGCCGCGAGCATCCTTCTGAACCGCCACGACCGACGGCTCGTTGCAGACGATACCTTGGCTCTTGACGTAGATGAGGGTGTTGGCGGTCCCCAGGTCGATCGCCAGGTCGTTGGAGAAAAGTCCTAAGACAGAATCTAAAATCATAACGTCATCCTCCGCCGTCCCCCCGCCTAATACCCCGTTGAAACAGCGCTTTTTAGTGCCGACCGGCAGGTATCAAAATTCGGCACCGAGCGCAAGAAAAAACCGTTTCTGAAATTCACGGGTCGTCCAGATTTGGTCGGAGCGCTCAAGATCGCTGGTCTCGATCTCCCACAGTAATGAATCGGCTGCGGCGAAGTCAAAGACCTCGCTCCGACCGGGCATCTTCTTACCGAGTTAGGCCTCCATCAGTCGCTCCCGCTGGTCGCGACCTGCTCCGACCAAAGATCCTGCCGAGTTAGCGCCCGAATAGCCCCTGGAGGCCCTTCTTGAGCAGCTCCCGCTCCGGATGCTTCAGATCGGGGGTCGGCGTGACTCCGGGCGGCAGCGGCTTCTCCTTGCCGAAGATCTTGTCGAGCCCCTTGCCGAGGACCGCGCGGCCGAGCGCGCGCGCGATGAACTCGGTGTCGGGCTTCGGCTTGACGTGGGGCAGCGCGCCGGTGAGACGAAACGGAATCTCGATCCGCCCTTGCGCGTCGGCGATGTACTTCGCCTCGCGCACGTCGGCGATCACGTCGTCGGAGAGGTCCTTCGACGCGACGAGCGTCGCGTTGCAATCGAGCTCGTTGTCGAGCGAGTACGTGCCCTTGCCGAGCATCGCGTAGTCGCGCGCGGCGAGCGTGAGATCGTCGCTTCGCGCCACGCCGTCGGCGATCTGCACGCTACCGCCGAGCTTCTCGAACTTCGTATCGCCGGTCTCGAAGAGCTCCGGATGCCTGGCCCGCACCCGCGGCGAGATCAGGTTCGACAGGCCGCCGATTCCCGTCACGCTCGCGAGGACCTGATCGGCGATGTTCACGTCCCGGATCATGCCGTCCTTGACGTCGATGCGGCCATTGCCGCGCATCTGCCGCTTGATCGTCTCCCACTGCTTGCCCGCGCCGGCGAGCGCGAGGTCGGCGTCGAGACGCCCTTCGATGCGCTTCTCGGAGCCAGGCGATTGGCTCGCCAACATGCTCTTCAGATCCATTCCACGAATCGCCGAGCGAAAGTCGAACTTGGGATTGTCTTTCTCGCGCATGTCGTAGCGGCCGCTTCCGCTGTAGCTGCCGTCGAAGGTACGGAGGTCGAGCTTGGTGAGCGTGGCCACGTGCTCGCGAAGATTCACGTCCGCGGCGAGGTCGCGGTAGTCGAAGTCGCGGAGGCTCCCGTCATTCGAGCGCAGCGTTCCCTGGAACTCCGGCGCTGCCTTTTCTCGCGCGCGGAACTGCCCCTGGATGTCGACGCCGCGCAGCACCTCGGCCTTTTTCGCCGTCGGGCTCGCGAAGTTGAGCGAGGCTGCCGACAGCTGCGGCGACTTCAGCGCGAAGGTCGCCGCCAGCGGGCGAAAGCTCGCCACCTCCGCCTGCACGGACGCGGGGGAGCCGGACAGCTTGAACGTCGTCGGCGGCACACTCGCGGACGCGCCCTTGAGCTCGACGCGGCCGTTGAGCCCCTCGATCTCGTAGGGCGAACCGCTCTGCTTGGCAGATACGTCGTCGAGCGCCACCGTTCCGAAAAGCTGCGGCGCCTCGTTGCCGCCGCTCTTGCCTTTGGCGCGAACGTGCACCTCGGCGTTGCCGGAGACCTGATGACCGGTGAACGCGGGCAGCATCTTGTCCCAGCCTGCGAGCGGCGTCTTCTGGCTGTCGAGCTGGAAGTCGAGCGCGCCCGCGGGGCTGGTATCGACCGTACCCTTCCCCGTGAGGTTCAGCTCCGCGAGGCGAAACGACAGACTCTTCACGTCAACTGCGTTGCCTGCTTGCTCGCCGATGATGGCGAGCTTCATCGGCACGTTTTTCGGCTTCTGAAACACCCGTCCGTAGCGGATCGCGGCGCTCGTGCCGTCGAGATTGGCATCGAATTTCAGGCGCGTCGAGCGTGCCGGACACCTTAGCGTCTAGTGAGACCGGATCCGGAGACGAGAGATCGGGCGGCAACGCCTTGGCGAGGGCCTCGACCCTTTTCAGGTTGTCCACGATCAGTTGGTCCGCCCGGATCGACAGGTCGAGCGCGGCCTTCCTCACGTTCGGCGGCGAGCCGATCGGGCCGAGCGAGCCGTCGACCTCGACGTTCTGTTTGTTCGCGCCGAACAGCGCGGTTGCGAGCTTCAAGTGGATCGGCCGATCGAGGCTGACGTCGGACGCCGAAAAATCGAGGTTGCCGAGCGCGAATGTCACCCGGCGGGCTCGTGGTGCGGTCCAGGTAGCGAAACTGGCCTTTCTCGATGTCGACGAGCGACACGAGAAAAGCCGCCTTCTCACCGCGGCCTTCCTCCTGGCTCGGCGCCTTCGCCGCCGGCGGCGGCTTGGGCGCCGGCTCGCCGGCGGGCGGCCGTTTGCCGATCGAATCGTAATTGAAACCGTCCTTGGTCCGAATGATCGTCACTTCGGGTCGTACGAGCTCGACGCGCTTGACCTCGTAGTGACCGAACAGCGCGGGCAAGAGACGGATCGACACCTGGACGTCGCCGGCCTTCAGGAAGTCGTCCTTCGAGAAGGCGGGATCGTCGGCGATCGACAGGTCCTTGATGCGCGCCCCGAAGCCGCCGAAGAGCTGCACGCCGATCTCGGAGAAGGTCACCTTTCGGCCGAGGGCGTTCTCGACCTGGCCCGCGAGCCAGTCCTTGTTGCGGTTCAGGTACGAGTTCAGGTTGGCGAGCGCGAGCGCGAACGCGCCGACGATCACTGCGAGAATCACTCCGAGAATGATCCACTTGCGCATCCGTCAGGGTCCTCCGTTCACTGTCAACACTTGGGCGCCGTCGATCTCTCGGCCCTACTTTCTACGGAACAACGCGTCGAGCTTGCTTCGCGCGTCGCTCGCGCCGCGAGGGGCCTCCGTTGCCGATCGCTCCCGTGGGCCGCGATCGCGGCTCCCGACCGAGCATCCTGCCGAGCGGTCGGCGGCACGTGGCGCGGAGCGAAAGCGGAAAAAGTCGCAAAAGTTCCCCCGTTCCTTGTCTGCGACCACCTCCGCGTTCGGCTCGCGGCAATCGTTGTGTACGCCGGGCTCGTAGAACTCGCAGTTGTGGCAGCAGTGGAGATAGGCGCCGCAACGTTCGCAGACGTCGCGCGCGCCGACCGCGCTCACGCCGACTTCGGCGCCGCAGCGATGACAGGCGCCGCTCATGGCGCGCCGTTTCCCGCCAAGCGGCTCTCGAGCCAGGTCGCGCAATCCTCCAGCAGAGTCTCGAGATCGGACGGTCTCGAGAAGCGGTGGTCCGCTCCCGGGTAGATCTTCAGGCGATGTTCGCCGCCAAGCGCGCCGGCGATTTCCTCGGCGTCGGAGCACGGCACGACGCGATCCCGATCGCCGTGCGCAAGAAACGTCGGGCACGCGATTCTCTTGCAGGCGCCGATCACGTCGAGCGTTTCGACGTCGTCGAGAAACGAGCGCTTCAAGCGCACGCCGCCGAGCGACAAGACTCCCTCGGTCCGCCAGCGCTCGATCTCGGCCGGGCGGAGCTCGGCAACCGTTCGCGCGGGGTGAGCGACCGCGGCGATCGTGGCCAGCGCGCCGACGCGCGACTCCTCGGCCGCGAACAGCAGCGCGACGGATCCCCCCATGCTCGAGCCGAGAATCCCGATCGGTCCGCCGGTTCGCGCGCGGAAGAAATCCCAGGCGCCGGCGAGATCGTCGACTTCGCCGCGAAACGTCAGGTCCGAGAACTCCCCTTCGGACTCACCGACGTAGGAAAAGTCGAAGCGCAGCACCGAAAGCCCGGCGCGCGACAGCCGGCTCGCGAGGAGCTTGTGCTTCGTTCCGTCCTTCGTCGACTCCATGCCGTGGCAAAGAATCACGCCGGCAGCGAGCGCCGCGACACCATCGCTCGTCGCGCCGTGCAGGACGCCCACCAGGCGGTTGCCGCGACGGCTCGGGAAGGCCACGCGCTCTTCGGCCTCGATTGCTGCCACGCAGAGGCACAGCTACCATAGGCTCGCGCACGCGGCTATTCCCGCCAGAGCATGTGTCATGTTTGACGAGATCGAGCTCTACCTGCACCACCTGCGCGCCGAGCGACACGCGTCGCCGCACACGCTCCGCAGCTACCGGAGCGACCTCGAGGAGCTCGGGGGGTTTCTCGCGGAGGGGAGCCGGAGGGCTCGCGACGTGGCCGTCGGCAGGATCTCGATCGACGATCTGCGCGCGTTCGCGGCGGCCAAGCTCCGCGCCGCTCGGCGCTCGACCGTTTCCCGGAAGGTGGCGGCGATCCGCGGCTTCTTCTCGTTTCTCGCCACCTCGGGAAGGATCCGGCGCAACCCCGCCGCCGAGCTCGGCGCCCCGAAGATCGAGAAGCGACTGCCGGTCTTCCTGCCGATCGACGACACCGAGCGGCTGCTGAACGGGATGACGGCCGGCGATGCCTGGGCCGAGCGCGACCGCGCAATCCTCGAGACACTCTATTCTTCGGGGCTCCGCGTGAGCGAGCTCGTCGGGCTCGACTGGCAGCACGTGGACTTCGAGAACGAATGCGTGCGGGTCTTCGGCAAGGGGCGCAAGGAACGCATCGTGCCGATCGGCGAGGTCGCGCTCGACTCGCTCCGGTCGTTTCGCAAGCGGCTTCGCGACGAAGGCATCGAGCGGGCCGCCGTGTTCGTCAACCGCCGCGGCGGGCGTCTGACGACGCGCAGCGTGGCCCGCTTCGTCAAGCGCTATGCGCTCCGCTCCGGCACGCCGGTCGCGGCGAGCCCGCATTCGCTGCGGCACAGCTTCGCCACCCATCTGCTCGAACCGGGCGCGGATCTGCGCGCGATCCAGGAGCTGCTCGGCCACGCGAGCCTGTCGACCACGCAGCGCTACACGCACGTGAACCTCGACCAGCTGATGAAGGTCTACGAAGGCGCATCCGCGCGCGTGACGCGGGACGATCGCCCCGATGCCGAAGTCCGCCGACTGCACTTACGCGACGACTCGCGTCACGCACGACCATCCTCGCCGTGCGCCACGAGGGAAGAGTGGTCATCGCCGGCGACGGCCAGGTCAGCCTCGGCCAGACGGTCATGAAGCGCGGCGCGCGCAAGGTGCGCCGGCTCTTCACAGCGGGAAGGTCCTCGCCGGCTTCGCCGGCGCCACCGCCGACGCGCTTCACGCTGTTCGACAAGTTCGAGGCCAAGCTCGAGCAGTATCAACGGCAACCTGACGCGCGCGGCCGTCGAGCTGGCCAAGGACTGGCGCACCGACCGCGTGCTGCGCCGGCTCGAGGCGCTGCTGATCGTCGCCGACCGCGACGCCCTTCTTGCTCCTCTCGGGCAGCGGCGACGTGATCGAGCCCGACGAGCCGGTGATCGCCATCGGCTCGGGCGGCAACTACGCCCTCGCCGCGGCCCGCGCGCTCATCGCGCACAGCGAGCCTCGATGCGCGCGCCATCGCCGAGAAGCGATGCAGCATCGCCGCCGCGATCTGCATCTACACCAACGATCAGATCGTCATCGAGGAGCTGGCGGAGTAGGATTCGTCGGCCATGCGCCGAAGGCGTCTCCCCCAGATCGGTTCGAAGCACACGACGCGATCGCAAGCCATGAGCCAGATGACGCCGCGCGAGATCGTCTCGGAGCTCGACCGCTACATCGTCGGCCAGCGCAAGCGCCAAGCGCGCCGTCGCCATCGCGCTGCGCAACCGCTGGCGCCGCCAGCAGGTTGCCGGAAGATCTGCGCGACGAGATCGCGCCGAAGAACATCATCATGATCGGCCCGACCGGCGTCGGCAAGACCGAGATCGCGCGCCGGCTGGCCAAGCTGGCGCAGGCGCCGTTCCTCAAGGTCGAGGCCTCGAAGTTCACCGAGGTCGGGCTACGTCGGCCGCGACGTCGAGTCGATGATCCGCGACCTCGCCGAGCTGGCCATCAGCATGGTGAAGGAGGAGGAGAAGGAGAAGGTGCAGATCCGCGCCCGCGAGCTCGCCGAGGAGCGGGTGCTCGACCTGCTGCTGCCGCCGGCGCGCACGGCGGAGCATCGCGTCCAGACGCGTCGGCGAGCGCCGGAGCGACGACGAGGAGCCGCACGGCGACGCGCGAGAAGCTGCGCCGCATGCTGCGCGAGGGCAAGCTCGACGACCGCCGCGTCGAGTCGAGATCACCAGCCTCGGCGATGCCGATGGTCGAGGTCTTCACGCCGCAGGGCATGGAGGAGATGGAGTTCCACCTGAAGGACCTGTTCGCCAACCTGATGCCGAAGAAGACCAAGAAGCAGCGACGTGCAGCGTCGCCGAGGCGCTGGATCTCCTCGACGCAGGAGGAAGCGACCAAGCTGATCGACATGGACGCGGTGACCAAGGAGGCGGTCCGCGCGCGTCGAGCAGTCCGGCATCGTCTTCATCGACGAGATCGACAAGATCGCCGGGCGGGAGAGCCATCGCCGGGCCCGACGTCTCGCGCGAGGGCGTGCAGCGCGACCTGCTGCCGATCGTCGAGGGCTCGACGGTCAACACCAAGTACGGCATGGTGCGCACCGACCACATCCTCTTCATCGCCTCGGGCGCCTTCCACATCGACAAGCCGTCGGACCTGATCCCGGAGTTCCAGGGCCGCTTCCCGATCCGCGTCGAGCTCGAGCCGCTCACGCGCGACGACTTCGTGCGCATCCTCACCGAGCCGCGCAACGCGCTGCATCAAGCAGTACGTGGCGCTGCTGGACGACCGAGGGCGTCACGCTCGCGTTCACGCGCGGACGCCATCGAGGAGATCGCCGACGTCGCCGCGCGGGTCAACGAGCGCACCGAGAACATCGGCGCGCGCCGGCTCCACACCGTCATGGAGCGGCTGCTCGACGAGGTGTCGTTCGAGGCGCCGGAAATGAATGGGCGCACCGTGTCGATCGACGCGGCCTACGTGCGCGAGCGGCTCGAGCCGATCTTGCAGGATCAGGATCTCAGCCGATACATCCTGTAAGAGCGAAGGGCTACGGGAGAGGACTTCGCGATGCCTCTTCCGTAGCCGGGTTCGGCTCGAAGCCGTCGGCGTTGAGCAAGTAGTATTGGAAGAGCCGGCTCGGGTGATCCGCTTCCGCGAAGGCCTGAACCGGGAGGACGCTGTGCGGTCTCCCGGCGAGGTTGCCGAGCCGGTTGCGGAGCGGATCGGGGAGTGACTTGACGTCCGAGCGATTGCGAACGCTCTCCCTGTCGCTGCTCGCGTTGAGATTGGAATGACACGGGGGTGGCAGCTACTTCGCGCGCGCGACCGACGGAATCAGGATCGTGCCGCCGATCGCGCTCAGCAGCCACGCGTAGCGCGCTTTGCGCCTCGGGCGCGATGTCTCGGTCCTCATCGAAATTTCTCCTCTCTCGGAATTTCTAAAAAGGGAAATATTCCCTCTCAAGCAACTCTCATCCTCCTCCTTCCGAACTGCGTCAAGCCCCAAAGTGATTTTTTTCCTTTTGCTGGAGCCGCGCCGCGGAATCGTCTAGGATCCGACGTAGGGATGGTCGATCTGCGCGACGGTTTGGTCGGGGCCTTGATCGAGATGGCGCGTCCCCTCGTCAAGCGCCTCCTCACCCTCGGTGTGCCGTTCGGGCGCGTCGAAGCACGGCTGCGGGAGCTCTTCGTCGAGATGGCCGAAGCCGAGCTCGCCTTGCCGGGCCGGCGTCAAACCGACAGCCGGATCGCGCTCGTCACCGGCATCAACCGCAAGGAGGTGCGTCGCATCCGCTCGGCCGACCGCGACGCCGGGGCACCGCGCTCGTTCAGCATGAACCAGGCGGTGAGCCTGATCAGCCGCTGGCGCACCGACCCGCAGACGTCCGACCGGGCCGGACGGCCGCGTCCGCTTCCCTATCAAGCGAGTCGCGGCGCGAGCTTCATGAAGCTCGCGCGCAAGGTGACCGGAGACCTCGCCCCGCGCATCCTCCTCGACGAGCTGGTGCGCAGCGGCGCCGCCGAAATCCGTCCGCAAGACGTCGTGGTCCTCAAGGGCGACGCCTACGTCCCGAAGATGGAAGCGGCCGAGAAACTGCAGATTCTCGCGGAGGACCCCGCGGAGCTCGTGGAAACGATCCTACGCAACGTCCTCGTCGAGGAACGAGAGCGCCTGCTGCAGCGCAAAGTCTACTTCGACAACCTCGGGAGCGACGCCGCCAAGCGCATTCGTGCCGAGGTGCGCCGAGAGGGGGAGCGCTTCCTGCGGCGAATGAACCGCTTGCTCGCGCGCTACGACCGCGACCGCAACCCCAAGGCGCCAGGCGGCGAGCGCCACTATGCGGCGTTGGGAGTATACTTTTTCGATGAGAAGCCCGCTGCCGACCGAGGCTCCGGTGCACGCGTCAGCGAAGCGGCGCGAACGGGCAAGGAGCGTCACCGATGAAGCGGATTCGTAGCGCCGCGCTGCTCTCGCTCGTCCTCGCGCTCGGCGCGTGCGACGGCGGCTCGCGGGGTAGCGGCATCACCACCGTCGAGGGAAACGTGCAAAGCGTCCAGGCGGTGCTTCGCCACGTGCCGAGGCGTCGAAGCGAGCTCGCCTGGCTGACCCGGCTCCTCGCCGCCGAGGGAACCGCCGCTGCGCAGGGCGCGCTCGAGGGCATCAACGTGTCGATCGAAGGCAGCTCGATCGCGGACGAAACCGACGCCAACGGCTCCTTCTCGCTGCGCGGACATTTCGAAAGCTACGTCGTCGTCCGCTTCGAGCGTACGACCGACGGAGCGTCGGCCCGAATGACGGTGAACGTCCCGGCGGCCGGAACGCTCACGCTGAACGACGTGACCCTCGACGACCGGAGCGGTCAAGCGACGGCGCAAAGCACGGATGTCGCCTTCGAGGGGATCCTGACGACGGCGGACTGCCCCGGTGAGATCCTTGACATGGTGAGCAGCCAGCGGAGCCCGGGCGACACCGACGTCTACGTGGTGCGCCTCGACACATCGTCACTCCACCAGCCGAACGGCACCCCGGTCGCGTGCCAGGACCTGACCATGGGCCAGGCGCTACAGGTCGCCGGCATCGTGAACCCCGACGGAACGTTCGGCAACTGCGACATCGTCGTAGAGCCCTGACGCGCAGGACCACCGCGGCGTCTGAAGATTCCCCGCCCCGTCCGTGATCGCGCGATGAGGGCGCATCTCGCCACGTGCTCGGTCCTCCGGTCGTCAGCGTACAGGAAGTACGCTTCCTCCCTGCGGCCCTGCGCGCGTGTCGATCTGCACCCTCCTCCCGCGATCACCCCCTCCCCACCAGAAGCTCGGTGGCCGCCTCGCTTCGCTCGCGGCGGGAACATTTTAGCCTCTCCTGACGTTCATGTGGGTTGAGGGAGCGGCGGATAGAGGGTGATTCCACCGCAGCAGAGGAAGAGCATAGCGATCAGCGGTTTGGAAGAATGAAAGCCGAAAGCACGGCGGGCGACCATACGCAGGCGGTTGTTGAAGCCCTCGACGACGCCATTGGTGAGGCGGTAGCTGACGTAGGCGAGGATTCCGCCGCGATGCTGGCGGATGGTGCGGGCGACGCGCACGAAAGGCTTGAGGCGAGAGCGCGACGCCCACGCGAGCCAGTCTTTCAGTGCGCGTTCGGCTCGTTTGGGCTGACGATAATCGAGGGCCTGGGCGAGCGTCTCCTTGAGCAGGTAGGCGCGGTAGAGGGGGCGGTTGGATCGCTCGACCTGCTTGAGCTTTTCGCCTTGGCGGCGAGTGAGATCCCAGGGGTTCTTCAGCAGCGCGAAGCGGCTGTGCTTGAGGGCTCGTTTCTCGACGAGGTCGGTGAGGCCGCGCATCTGCTCGCGGCGCACCTGATCGACCGCGTCCGAAGCGAGCCGCTGGACGTGGAATCGGTCGAAGATCACCTGGGCGTGTGGGGCTCGATCGCGAATCGTCTTGAGGTAGCCGGCGGCCATGTCGAGCGTGATGCACTCCAGATCGCGCGTGCGTGCGGGGCCGAGCTCGTCGAAAAAGCGCGCCAGGGTCTCGGCGCTCCTGCCCTCGGCGGCCCAGACCACGCGCCGTTCGAGGTGATCGACAACGACAGTCATGTAGTGATGCCGCTTTCGGTAGGAGAACTCGTCAATGCCGATGAAGACCAAGCCGTCGAGCCGCTTGGAATCCAGGTGGCGCTGCACCACGCGCTCGACGATGGCACCCACGCTTCTCCAGGCGATCCCGAGCAACGTCGACACGGTGGTCTTGTCGGTAGCGCGGGCGAGGTAAGCGACGAGTTCCTCGAACGCCTCGGTGAAGCGGGTCTCCAGGCTCGCGGCCCACGAGACGGCCTCGGCGTGTACGCCGCAGCGGCGGCACTGCACTCGGCGCGGCGCATAGCGCAGCCACAGAATCACACCGCCCACCGCCAGGTGCCTCCAGCGCCGCGCAGGCTGGCGATCATAGCCGGGCGCCCGCCGTCGGCACGATCCGCAGCGCGGCACGTGCCAGCTCGGGCGCACTTCGATCGTGATCCCGTCCTTCTCGCTCTCAACACCCCGAACATGAACCCGGCTGACACCGAGCAGCTTCTTGGCTAACGTGGCAACGCGCACGGAGACCCTCCTGCTCCACTGTTTGGTTTGGCGATCAGCAGAAGAGCAGAAGTTTCCGTGCGTTTCTCTATCGGTGTTGCCGAAACACCGGCTTTGGTGCCTACCTCACGGGGGAGCCGCGAGGGGGCACCGCGAAGCGTAGCGAAGCGCCCTCTCGCGCCAAGGCGCATCCTTGGGGCGCCGCGGAGGGGGCGGGGTGGATCCGCTTACATCGCGGATTCAACCCACACGAACGTCAGGAGAGCCACATTTTAGCCCCCCCCCGCCCCCGCCACGACTTCGGGTGAGCGGCCTTCCTAGGGCCACCGCGCTGGGTACAAGTTGTACGAGCGAAGCGACGTACAAATGTCACCGCGCATAGGCGGGGGGCGGTGCTAAGAATCCTCTTCGTGACGCCGAGCGAAGCAAGGCGGCACACCTCATTCCCGGTGGGGTGGGGGCAATCGCGGGAGGAGGGTCCAGATCGACACGCGCGCAGCCGCGCAGGGAGGAAGCGTACTTCCTGTACGCTGACGACCGGAGCGGCGAGCACGTGGCGAGATGGGCCCTCATCGCGCGATTGCGAACGGCGCGGGGCCTGTGCGGCCACGCTGCTACTTCGACGGAACGGCGCCCCCGGGCGCGCCGCGCGCTGAAAGTAGACCACTGAGAGTAAGCCACCGTCCGTTGACTCCCTCGCGAAACCGGGTACCTTCCTCGTCTTTCATGGCCGAAACGTTCACCGAGAAAGCCGAAGTCCTGCTCGAGGCGCTGCCCTACATCCGGCGCTTCAACGGCAAGACGTTCGTCATCAAGTACGGCGGTAAGGCCATGATCGACGCGGAGCTGCAATCGAGCTTCGCCGAAGACATCGCCCTTCTCAAGTATGTCGGCATCAACCCCGTCGTGGTGCACGGCGGCGGCCCCCAGATCGACCGCATGCTCGACAAGCTCCGGCTCGAGAGCCGCTTCGTCCGCGGCATGCGGGTCACCGACGAAGCCACGATGGACGTGGTCGAGATGGTTCTCGGCGGGAAGATCAACAAGCAGATCGTCACGCTGATCAACCGCCACGGCGGCAACGCGGTGGGACTCTCCGGCAAAGACGGCCAACTGTTGCTCGCGCGCAAGCTGCTCGTGAAGGTGGAAGAGGCCGGCAAGCCTTCCGAGGCCGTCGACGTCGGGCAGGTTGGCCAGATCGTCAAGGTCAACGTGGCGGTGATCCGTTCGCTCGACGCCGCCAATTTCATTCCGGTGATCGCGCCGGTCGCGGTCGGCGACAACGGCGAGAGCTACAACGTCAACGCCGACATCGCCGCGGGAAAGATCGCCGAGGCGCTCGCGGCGGAAAAGCTCATACTGCTCACCGACGTCGAAGGCATCAAGGACGGCAGCGGCGAGCTGGTACGCACGCTCTCGAGCGAGCAGGTCGGGGAGCTGGTGCAGAGCGGGGTGATCGGTCAAGGCATGATCCCGAAGGTCGAGTGCTGCGTCGAGGCGCTGCGCGGCGGCGTGAAGAAGACCCACGTGATCGACGGCCGCAAGCGCCACGCGGTGCTACTCGAGATCTTCACCGAGGAAGGCGTCGGCACGGAGGTCACCTGGCAGCTCCGCAAGCGCCCCGCGCGCCGTTCGCTCGGCCAGCGATGACGAACCGCGAGATCATCGAGGCGACCGATCGGACGCAGGTCGGCGTCTACGCGCGCTACCCGGTCGCGTTCGTGCGCGGCAAGGGGGCCCGTCTCTGGGACGCCGACGGAAAGGCCTATCTGGACTTCTTCACCGGCCTCGCCGTCAACAACCTCGGCCATGCCCATCCACGGATCGTCGCGGCCATCCGCGAGCAGAGCGAGAAGCTGCTGCACGCCTCGAACGTCTACTACAACGAGCCCGCGGCTCGTCTGGGCACGCTTCTGACCGAGCATTCGTTCGCCGAACGAGTCTTCTTCTGCAACAGCGGCGCCGAGGCCAACGAAGCGGCGATCAAGCTCGCGCGCAAGCACGGCGCCGAGGAGCGCGACGGCCGCTATGAGATTCTCACGACCTACGGCTCGTTCCACGGACGCACGATCGCCACCGTCAGCGCCACGGCGCAGGAGAAATATCAGAGCGGCTTCCAGCCTCTGCTCCCGGGTTTTCGGTACGTCCCCTTCGGCGACGTGGCGGCGATGGCGGAGGCGCTGCGCGCCGAGACCGTCGCGATTCTCGTCGAGCCGATCCAGGGCGAAGGCGGCGTGAACGTGCCCCCGGAAGACTATCTGCGCCAGCTCCGGGAGCTCTGCGACCGAAAAGGGCTGCTCTTGATCCTGGACGAGGTCCAGGTCGGCATGGGTCGCACGGGCACGCTCTTCGCCCATCAGCGCGACGGGATCCGGCCGGACATCGTCACGCTCGCCAAGGCGCTCGGCGGCGGCGTGCCGATCGGCGCGATGCTCACGACCGAGGCGATCGGTCGCGCGCTGGACACGGGGGCGCACGGCTCGACCTTCGGCGGTAACCCGCTCGCTTGCGCCGCCGGTGTCGCGGTCGTGCAGGCGCTTCTCCAGGACGGGGTCCTCGAGAATTGTCAGACGATCGGACGCAGGTTTCGCGAGCGGCTCGAAGCGCTGCGCGCCGAGCTGCCGATCATCCGCGACGTCCGCGGCCGTGGCCTGATCCTCGGCATCGAGCTCGATCGGCCGGGGCGGCCGGTAGTGGCGGCGGCGCTGGAGCGCGGGCTGGTGATCAACGCGACCGCCGACAGAGTCATCCGCTTGCTGCCGCCGCTGACGATCTCGGCGGCCGAGGCGGACGAAGGCCTCGACATCCTCGAAGACCTGCTGCGCAAGGTCCAATGAAGCGCGATCTGCTGTCGATGGCCGACCTCTCGCGGGCGGACTGCGAGACGATCTTCGGCCTCGCCAAGGCGTTGAAGAAGGCCGTCAAGGCGCGGCAGACACACCGTCGGCTCGAGGGCCGGGCGATGGCGATGATCTTCGAAAAGCCCAGCCTGCGCACGCGCGTCACCTTCGAGATCGGCATCGCGCAGCTCGGCGGCACCTCGGTGTACCTGGCCCCCGGAGACATCCGGCTCGGCGAGCGGGAATCGGTGGGCGACATCGCGAAGAATCTCTCGCGCTGGGTCGACCTGGTGGTCGCCCGTACGTTCTCGCACGAGACGGTCCGCGCGCTCGCCGCCAACGCATCGGTGCCGGTGATCAATGCGCTCTCCGATTGGGAGCATCCCTGCCAGGTGCTCGCCGATTGCTTCACGTTGATCGAGCATCGAGCAAAGCTCCGCGGCCTGCGACTCGCGTTCGTCGGCGACGGCAACAACATGGTCCACTCGTGGATGCTCGCGGCGAGCTTGCTCGGCCTCGAGTTTCGCCTCGCCTGCCCGCGGGGCTACGAGCCCGACCCGCAGGTCGTCGCCGCCTCTCGGCGCGCGCCGGGCGCCCGCGTGACGGTCACGCATTCGGTCGAAGAAGCCGTCGAGGGCGCCGACGCTCTCTATACCGACGTGTGGACCAGCATGGGTCAGGAAGCCGAGGAAGCGCGGCGGCGCGACGCTTTCCGCGACTATCAAGTGAACGCGCGAACGCTGGCGCGTGCGGCGCGCGGCGCGCTGGTGATGCACTGTCTGCCGGCGCACCGCGGCGACGAGATCACCGACGACGTCCTCGACGGTCCGTCTTCGATCGTGCTCGACCAGGCCGAGAACCGTCTGCACGTGCAGAAGGCGATCATGGTCTGGCTGGCCGGAAACGGACGCAAGGTCGTCAAGGGGAAATGACATGAAGGGCTCCGTGCGGAAGGTCGTGCTCGCATATTCCGGAGGCCTCGACACCTCGGTGATCCTCAAGTGGCTGATCGAGACCTATGCCTGCGAGGTGGTGGCCTTCTGCGCCGATCTCGGCCAGGGCGAGGAGCTCGCGCCGGTCGAAGGTAAAGCAAGGCAGACGGGCGCCGCCGAGGTCTTCATCGAAGACCTGCGCGAAGAGTTCGTCCGCGATTTCGTGTTCCCGATGCTCCGCGCCAACGCGGTCTACGAGGGGAGCTATCTGCTCGGCACGTCGATCGCGCGGCCACTGATCGCCGCACGGCAGATAGACGTCGCGCGGCGGACCGGGGCGGACGCGGTCGCGCACGGCGCCACCGGCAAGGGCAACGACCAGGTGCGCTTCGAGCTCGCCTACTACTCGCTCGAGCCCGACATCCGCGTGATCGCTCCGTGGCGCGACCCGAACTGGACCCTCACGTCGCGAAGCCTGATGATCGAGTTCGCCGCCCGTCACGGCATCGCCGTGCCGGTGACCGCCGAGAAGCCGTACTCCATGGACCGAAACCTTCTCCACGTGAGCTACGAGGGCGGCGTCCTCGAGGATCCCTGGCAAGCGCCCTACGAGGACATGTTCCAGCTCACGGTTTCACCGGAGAAGGCTCCGGACCGCGCCGAGCCCATCGAGATCGAGTACGAGCAGGGAAATCCCGTCGCAGTGAACGGCGAGCGGCTCGCGCCGGCGGCGCTGCTCGCCAGGCTGAACGAGATCGGCGGGCGACACGGGATCGGACGGGTCGACCTCGTCGAGAACCGCTACGTGGGAATGAAGTCGCGCGGCGTCTACGAGACGCCGGGCGGCACGATCCTCCATGCCGCGCATCGCGCGGTCGAGTCGCTGACGCTCGACCGCGAGGTGCTGCATCTGCGCGATTCATGGATCCCGAGGTACGCCGAGCTCGTCTACTATGGATACTGGTTCGCACCCGAGCGCGAGATGCTCCAGACCGCCATAGACGAGTCGCAGCGGGCGGTGACGGGGACGGCGCGGCTCACCCTCTACAAGGGAAGCGCCCGCGTGACCGGACGGAAGTCGCCGCAAAGCCTCTACCGCCCCGACATCGCCACCTTCGAGTCCGACAACATCTACCGTCAGGCCGATGCCGAAGGATTCATCCGCCTGAACGCGCTCCGCCTGAAGACCCGCGCGCGGGTCGAGAAGAAGCGCTGACTCCCCTTCCTCGCGCTCATGGTCCATAATCGGCAACGTGGGTACGCGGAGCTTTCGCCCGGCCAAGCGTCGGCGTGCGCCGGCTGCGACTGACGTCGACAGCGTGATCCGCGAAGCGAAGGAAGCGGCACGGGCCCGCGGGCTCGATTACCGCGCCCGCTCGCTCGTGCTTCACGGCTGGATCTGCGCATGCTGCGCGCGCGAGTTCGACGAGGCGAATCTCCATCTGCTGACGGTGCACCACAAGGACGGGAACCACGAGAACAACCCGCCTGACGGCAGCAACTGGGAGAACCTCTGCGTCGACTGCCACGACGCCGAGCACACCAAGGGGCTGCTCGGCGACTACCTGACCGGAAAAGGCCCTCGGAATACTTGAATCAGTTCTCGCGCTGTGACGATTTCTCCCGTAGGAGGAAAGCGCACCATGGCAATCGATCCGGACAAGCTGAACGAGTTCGTCGGCAAGGCCATCGGCGACCTCGGCGCCACCCTCGGCGCCGCGTTGGTCGTGATCGGAGACAAGCTCGGCCTCTACCGAGCGATGAAGCACGGGCCGGTCACATCAGCGGAGCTGGCGAAGAAGACCGATACGCACGAGCGGTACGTCCGTGAATGGCTGGCTGCCCAGGCAGCCGCCGGTTACGTCTCCTACGATCCGAAGACGGGTCGCTACTTTCTCTCCGACGAGCAGGCGGAGTGCCTCACCAACGAGGAAAGCCCCGCCTGCGTGCTCGGCGGCTTCCAGGCGATGCTCGCCGCGGTGAAGAGCTCGCCGAAGGTCATGAACGGGTTCCGTACTGGCGAGGGCGTGGGCTGGCACGAGCATGACGTCGACCTCTTCCACGGTACGGAGCGCTTCTTCCGCCCCGGCTACAACGCGAATCTCGTCGGCTCGTGGATTCCCGCTCTCGAAGGCGTCGCTACGAAGCTCGAGTCGGGCGCGACTGTCGCCGACATTGGCTGCGGCCACGGCGCGTCGACGATCATCCTCGCAAAGGCATTTCCCAAGTCGAGGTTCAGGGGCTTCGATTACCACAAGCCCTCGGTCGACGCGGCCACCGAGCGCGCACGCGCAGCCGGCGTCGCCGATCGCGTGACGTTCGAGGTCGCCTCCGCCAAGGACTATCCCGGGAGCTACGATCTCGTCGCATTCTTCGATTGCCTCCACGATATGGGTGACCCCGTCGGCGCGGCCGCGCACGTGCGACAATCTCTCGGTAGCGACGGAACCTGGATGCTCGTCGAGCCGTTCGCCAACGACGCGGTGGAGGAGAATCTGAACCCGATCGGGCGCGTCTTCTATTCCGCTTCGACGCTCGTTTGCTGCCCAGCCTCGCTCTCGCAAGAGGTCGGCGCCGCGCTCGGTGCCCAAGCGGGCGAGGCACGGATGCGCGAGCTCACGCAGAAGGCAGGCTTCACGCGGTTCCGGCGCGCCACCCAGACGCCGTTCAACCTCGTCTACGAGGTCCGGCCCTAAGCCTCGATCCGAAGTTCGCGTGGGTGGCGTCGGCGCTCCGCGCCCGCGCCGCGAATGCGGGGCGAAGGCCCGGGGTGGCGGAGCGGCTGGGAGGGGCGCCCAGCGAGCACGGCGCGGGCTGCGCCGACGACAGGACCCGCGCGAACTTCGGATCGACGAGGTACCACGGGAATTTCGCTTCGGGGTAAGAGGCTTCAAGCTTCGGGCAACGGGACGCGGACAGCCGTCGGCCATAGGCTTTCGGGCTTCGGTTGGAACACTGCCCATTCCGAAAGCTGAAGTCCGACCGCCTACGGCTATCCCTGCAGATGCTTCTTGAAGAACCCCTTCGTCCGCTCCCAGGCGAGCTTCGCCGCGTCCTCGTTGAAGTCTGCGCGCTCGCGGCAGAAGAACCCGTGCCCGGCGCCCTTGTACACGTGAATCTCGTAGTCCTTCTTTTCGCGCTCGAGCGCCTGACGGATCTCCTCGACCGCCGACAAGGGAATGTACGCATCCTTCTCGCCGAAGTGGAGCTGGATCGCCGCACGCATCTTCCCGGTCGCTGACACAGGCGCCGCTGCGCCCGGAGTGAACTGCTGGCCGGCGATGCCCCCGCCGTAGAACGGGACTGCAGCGCGGATCGCGGGGATCTCGCAGGCGGCGAGGTAGCTGACGCGGCCGCCCATGCAAAAGCCGGTGATGCCGATGCGATCGGCACGAACGCTGCCGTCCGATTCCAACGCGGCAACGGCCGCGCGCACGTCGGTGACGATCTGCGCGTCGGTCCAGCGCCCCATCAGACCGATCGCTTCCTGCAGCTCTCCGTACCCCACCGCCTTGCCGCCTTCTCGGTAGTAGAAGTTCGGGGCCATCGCGTGGTAGCCCTCCGCGGCGATCCGCTCGGCGATCTCCTGGATGTTGCGGTTGAGGCCGAACGCTTCCTGCACGACGATCACCGCAGCCAGCTTGCCGCTCGCGCCCTTCGGGCGCGACACGTGAGCCGGCATCGTTCCATCGGGGGTTTTCACGCTCGCGTTTCGCGTCTCGACGTTCATGCTCCGTCCTCCTGTTCGATGGGATTTCGCTCCGCCGGAACTATCGTATTTCGGCGCCGGCGCCAACCGACCCTTGCAAGTGTCGCGTGCAGACCCCCTCACCGTCTACGAAGTCGCTTGACTCCCGCAGTACGAACGACTACTCGCCCTGCTTGGGACGCGAGAGGAAGGAGGATTGTGATGAGTGAGCCACTGTCGACGGAGCGCACGTTCTTCAGCGCGGGCACCCGCATCGAAGGAACTCTCGAGCTCGATGGAGAGGTCAAGCTCGAAGGGCAGATCAAAGGCAAGGTGTCTGGTACCGGCGTGGTGATCGTCGGCGAGCAAGCGAATCTCGAGGCCGATGTGTTCGCGCCCTCGATCGTCGTGCATGGCGTCGTGCGCGGCGAGGTCCATGCGACCGACCGCCTCGAGCTGCACCGTACTGCCCGTGTGAAGGGTCTGATCCGCGCCGCGCGGATTCGCATCGACGAGGGAGCGGCTTTCGAAGGCGAGTGCCGGATGACAGCCAAGGAGGGCACCGGCAAGGCGGAACCGCCGAAGGAAGACAAGCGCGCCACGCCGCTGACGCTCACCACGTCCGGCCCCCCGTCAGGGCCGACGACGAAGACGGCCGCGCAGAGCTGATCAAGTACACTGTGTGCTCGTACGGACAGCCCGTCGCGACCACTCGACGACGTCTGGAGCGAGCGTGACATGGACGGCGCGCCCTAGCGCCGAGCGGGTAGACGACGTTTACGACGGCGCCGCGACGATCGAGGCGCCATCCAATCGCTCGTCGCCCTGGTTCCGAAGGCGGGAGATCTCCTCGTCCCGTGCCTGGAGCGCGCGCTCGAGGACCTGCACGCGCAGCTCGAATTGGCGTAGCGTTCCGATCTCCTGGACCGCGGCGGTCAACCGGTGCTCGAGCTTGCCGCGCGCCATGCGCAAGCCGCGGATCTGCCTTTCCAGGGCTTCGACGGTTCGACGGTCGAGCGGCACCGCCTTCCGAGCGCGTCTCGGCTTCCTCGTGCGCAACTTCCGCAGCGTCGACTTCCGTGCCCCTCCCCGGCTTCGGCTCGGCGTTTTCGCGCGTCTCCGGGTCGGCTTCATCGACCGTCGCTTTTACTGTGGAAGCGTCGCCAGCGGCAAGTGGAATTCAATAGAGCGGAGGCTCGCCGGAAGGACGGGTGCGCCAGCGCTTGTGCATCCAGATCCAGTGGTCGGGATGGCTGCGTACCATCGCTTCGAACACGAGGTTGAAGCGGCGCGTGTTTTCGACGGTATCCCGCTCGCGGCCCTCGCCGCGCACGGTCTCGACGCGCGGCAGGATGACGATCTCGTGTCGCGGCGATCGGTCCTTGCGCACCAGAAACACCGGATAGACCGGCGCTCCCGACAGCGCGTGAAGGCGCGCCAGGCCCGGATGCGTCGAGGCGGGTACGCCGAAGAAGTCTGCGAAGACGCCCCAGCGGCCGGTGGCGTTCTGGTCGAAGGGGACCGCGACGATGCCGCGCTCCCCGAGGACCTGAATGATCTGGTGGGCGGCCCGCCGCTTGGAGATCAACACGGTTCCGGACCGTTGCCGCTCGCGGTTGACGAAATCGTCGAAGAGCGGATTGCGAAACGGCCGGTGGACGAGATGGATCGGGTTCCCGTAGAGCCCAATGGCGTGGGCGAACAGCTCCCAATTCCCGAAGTGGCCGGTGAGCACGAGGATGCCCGTTGAACCGATGATCGTCTGCGCCTCGCCGTACCAGAATTCCGGATCCGCGAACGTGACGCGGTCGGCGATCGTCTCCTTCGTCAGCCGATACATGTGACACCACTCGGCGGCGATCCGTCCGAAGTTGCGGCAGGATTCGCGAAGGATCTCCAGGCGATCGGGGTCGGACTTCTCCGGGAATGCGATCCGCAGGTTGACGAGCGCCGTCCGCCGCTGCGGGCGGGCGAACCGGTAGGCGAAATCCCCGAGCCACTCGCCGAGCCGGAAGGCGGTCTCGAACCGCAGCCCGCGAAAAATCTCGACCGGCACGGAAAAGCCGACGAACTCGAGCTTGGCTCGCAGCGGTGACAGCGGGCGCGGCAAGTCGGCTTGGTTTAACCTCCCGAGCGCGCTACTTCCAGAGGGACGGAGGAAATTCCATGGTCACCATCCGCAAGAGCGCCGAGCGCGGCCACGCACAGCTCGGCTGGCTCGATACCCGGCACACATTTTCCTTCGCCGAGTACTACGACCCGCGGCACATGGGTTTTCGGGCGCTGCGCGTGATCAACGACGACCGCGTGGCGCCGCGCATGGGATTTCCCTCGCACCCTCATCGCGACATGGAGATCGTCACCTACGTCCTGGAAGGCGCGCTTGCGCACGAGGACAGCATGGGCAACGGCTCGGTGGTTCGCGCGGGCGACGTGCAACGGATGAGCGCCGGCACGGGCATCGTCCACAGCGAGGTCAATGCCTCGCCGTCGGAGCCCCTTCATCTCTTGCAGATCTGGATCCTGCCCGAGAGTCAAGGCCTGCGGCCGAGCTACGAGCAGAAGACGTTCTCGGAAAGCGAAAAGAGCGGCCGCTTGCGGCGCATCGTCTCGCGTGACGGCGCCGAAGGCTCCGTCAGCGTCCATCAGGACGTCGACCTTTACGCCATGGTGCTCGGCAGCCGTCAGGCAGTCCGGCACACTCTCCGCCCCGGACGCCACGCTTGGCTGCAGGTGGCCGGGGGAACACTCACGTTGAACGGTCAGGCGCTGGAAGCTGGCGACGGCGCGGCGGTGAGCGACGAGGTGACTCTGGAGGTCGCGGGAAGAGCGGACCGAGGCGAAGCACTTCTATTCGATCTCGCGTAGTCGAATTCCCCCGCCCAATCGACGGCGCCCCCGGATCCGAGGACCGAGCCCGCAGGACTGGGCTCGCTGCGGGCGGGAGCTTCTCGGGATCCACCCTCTTGGTCTAACCTCAGGCCATATGCCGCGGCTGCTCCGCAGTGTCGTGTGGATTTTTCTCCTCGTCGCCGGCGCTCTCCTCGCGCTCGCCCGCTATACGCTCGGCGGCGGCGAGCGTCTCGAGGACCGCACCACAGATCCTGTGCTCCGATCTTCCGCCCTGGAGGTCGTCGCCGACCTTCCGCTGCCGCCCGGCAACATCGCCGTCTCGAAGGACGGTCGAATCTTCTTCACGTTTCACCCGGAAGCAAGCCCGCCGATCCACGTCGCCGAGCTCGTCGACGGCCAGCCGGTCCCCTACCCGAGCGTCGAGTTTCAGAAGCCAGAGGGAGAAGCGGCGCATTTCCAGACACCGCTGTCACTGCGGGTGGATCGACAGAACCGTCTGTGGATCCTCGACTACGGCAGCTATGGCATCACCGGGCAGCCGCGGATCTACGCCTTCGACCTGAAGACGGACAAGCTGATCGACCACTACGACTTCCCGCCGAGCGTCGCCGGCATGCTGTCGATGCTGAATGACTTTCAGGTCGACCCGGAGGGGCGGCGGATCTACATCGCGGACACGAGCCTCTTCGGCCGCCGACCGGCGATCGTCGTGTACGACGTCGAGAACCGCACCAGCCGCCGCCTGCTCGAGCGCCATCCGTCGGTGATGCCCAAGGACTACCTGATGAACGCCGCCGGGCGCGACATGACGCTCTTCGACCTCGTCACGTTGAAAATCGGCGTCGATTCGATCGCGCTCGACAAGCAAGGGAAGTGGCTCTACTACGCGCCCGTCTCCGACGACCGAATGTACCGGATCGCCGCGAGCAACCTGAACGACGAGTCGCTGAGCCCGGGCACGGTGGGAGAAAAGGTGGAGGTCTGGGGCCGCAAGACGCTGAGCGACGGCATCACCATGGACGTCGCCGACGACGTCTACCTCACCGACATGGAGCATTCGGCGATCCTCCAGCTCCGCCCGGATCACTCGCTCGTGACGCTTCTCAAGGACGAACGGCTGCGCTGGCCCGACGGCTTCAGCTTCGGACCGGACGGGTGGCTCTACGTGACCTGCAGCGCGCTCCACCAGGTGATCTTGAAGAGCTCGGGCGAGATTCGCGGCCACGCCCCGTATCAGCTCTTCCGCTTCAAGCCCGGGACGGCCGGCGTGCCGGGGCACTGAGCTTCTCGCGAAGCCACGTCCCGAGCGCCGCGGCCATGATCGCAATCTCCAAGATCCAGAACCACGATCCCGGATGCCAATAGGAGACGACGCCCGGAAGCGGCCTGCGGAGAATCGGCCAGAAGTACGCGTGCGCATCTTCCAAGTGAGTCGGCCAATCGACGAGCGAGTGTAGCAGCAAGCTCGCCGCGAAGAGCTGCCCCGTGCGGTTTCTTCGCCACAGGAACCACCCGCCGAGGAGGAGAAAGATTGGGATCGAGTGGAAGGCGTCGAACAGCTCCTGCCATTCGGGCCGGAAGTAGATCTCGCGGAAGATCCGCTCGATCGGCTCCTGGCGAACGTGGGCCTCGAAGAGGAAGAACGCGAAGATCGGAAGATCGGGGAGCACCGCTGCGAAGACGATCCAGGCGCGCGGCGTCCCCGGGCGTCGACCGAGGACGAGAAAGTTCAACGCGGCGTGGGCCGGAGTGTTCACGACTGTCTCGAGTGCGATCGTGCATGGCAAGCCTCCTTCGATCAACCGTGGGCCGCGCCGAGATCCGGCGCATACCAGTCGAGGTCACGCGTGAGGTACATGACCGAAGCCAGGATCCCGAAGAGCCCCGCGGTGCCGAGCAGCAGCGCAAGATCCTCGAGCTGGAGAAGCACGTAGAGATACCCGTAGAGTCCGGCGAGCAATCCCGCCATCGCAGCCCCGCGCCGCGGGCCGCCGAGCACCTTCGTCGCGTACCCCGCGATCAGAGCAAGCGTTGCGACCGTGCCGATCGTGTATGCGGCGCCGAAGCCGAGCTCTTCGGATACGGAGAGAAGGATCAGATAGAAGAGGCAGAGCGCAAGACCGACGAGCAGGTACGGAACGGGGTGGATTCGCCGCCGGTCGAGGATCTCGAAGAGCCCGAAGCCGAGGAACGTGAGCACGACGAACAACGTCGCGTATTTCACCGCGCGATCCGACATGCGGTAAAAATCGACCGGATCGAGCAAGCGGAGCCCGAATGCCGAAGCGGTTGTCTGCTGCGCGAGCGAGCTGGCGACGGTGTCTCCTCTTCGCCAGCGCTGCGGATAGGGCCGCCCGAAGTACGAGACCTTCCACACCGCCCTGACACCCCCCGCGTCCACGACACGCTCGGTTGGCAGGAACGCGCCCGAGAAGCTCGGATCCGGCCAGCTCGAGGAGAGCGTCACCTCGGTCTCCTTCCCCGAAGGCACGAAGGAGAGCTCCTCGCTGCCGGCGAGCGCGAGATCGAAGGCGAAATCGTGCGTCCCGAGCGCGGCATCGCGGAGATTGCGGATGGCCGCGTGCATCCCCGAAGCGTAAAGATCGACCTCCGAAACCCCTGGCTGAAACGTCAGCTGCTCACCATCCCAGCGCAGGGCGGGTTCTGTCTCGACTCCGCGGAGATCGGGAATGCCGAGCGAAAGCGCGGCGTCATCCCAGAGAACGTCTTCCGCGGGAACCCGCCAGTCCGAGAAGTCCGGCCGCGCGAACCGCCCGCTCACGTGCAGCGTGACGCGGTAGAGAATGACTTCGAAAATCCCGCGCCGGCGCGTCTCGGGCTCGACCGTTGCGTCGACCCGGAGCGCCTCCGGCAGAAAGTAGCCGAAGCAGGTTCGCGCCTTCGCTTCGCCCTCCTTCGTCTTCCAATGCTCCAGATAAGGAACGGCGAGAAGCGGCCCGGAGAGAACCTGCCGGCCGCCCCAGGTGCCCGCGAGCTCCTGCTTGACGGCGCCGTGCCGCGCCTGGCGCTCCTCGATGATGCCGCGGATCCACTCGATCGGCAGCAAGAGCACGAGCACGAGAAACCCGACGAAGAACATCTTCGTCATGAGCGGGTCTCGCCCCCTCCTCGGCCGTCCCGACGATCCATCCATGGCTCCTCCTTGCGTCTCGGCGCTCGAGCTCCATGCCCGAGCCGAGCGCCGCAATAGCGCCCGGAAATGGCGCGAGAATGACGGCGGGGGGGAAGTGTCGCGGCAATTTCGTGCAGAATTCGTGCAAGGCTTCGGCTCGCCGAGCGTTTCGACTAGGATCCGAAAGGACGATGAAGGTCTTGATCGTCGACGACGACGCGCACATTCGCGAGGTGATCGCGTTCACGCTCGAGGAGGCGGGGCTGCGCGTGCTCGAAGCGGCTGACGGCCGGCAAGCGATCGAATGCTTCGAACGCGAGCAACCCGACCTCGTCGTGCTCGACATCGTGATGCCGGAGCTCGACGGCACCGAGGTCTGCCGAGCGCTGCGCCGACGATCGAGCGTGCCGATCGTCTTTCTTTCCTCCCGCGACGACGAGCTCGATCGAATTCTCGGTCTCGAGCTCGGCGGCGACGACTATGTGACCAAGCCCTTCAGCCCGCGCGAGCTCCTGGCACGCATCCGGGCGGTCGCCCGCCGCGTTCGCGCCGACCCGACGGAGGATCACCCATCGGAGCCACGAGTGCTCCGCCATGGTCGCCTGACGCTCGACCTCGATCAGTACAAGGCGTTCTGGGGGGAGCGCGAAGTCGTGCTGACGGTGACCGAGCTCGGCGTGGTGCGGACGCTGCTCGAGTGGCCTGGCAAGGTGTTTTCGCGCGACGAGCTGATGGACCGCGCCTACGCGTCTTCCACCGTCGTCGCCGACCGTACCATCGACAGTCACGTTCGCCGCGTTCGCGCCAAGTTCCGCGCCGCCGGCGCTGACCCGGTCGAGACCGTGCACGGCGCAGGCTACAAGCTCGGGAGTTGCTAGTGCGCCTTTTGGGGGACTATCCGACGGCTGAGAGCGTGGCACGGATCGGCTCTGCGGGGGGCGGGGCATCGACCGCGGTGCCTTCCCGTCGGCGGCCCCGGCTGCGGACGGTGCTCGTCGCGGTGAATCTCGTGATCCTCACGCTGCCGCTCGGCGGCGTGACGCTTCTCCGTCTTTACGAGAGCGCGCTGGTCCGCCAGACCGAATCCGAGCTCCTTGGTCAGGCCGCGTTTCTCGCCGCCGTCTACAAGGCCGCTCTCCTCCGCAGCCTGCCGCGGCTTCCCGAGCGCGTGAGCGAGTACGGCGTGCCGATCGCAGCCGAATGGCTGCCGGCGCAAGGCCGCTGGCAACCGCGGGCCGCGATGCTCGACCTGGCGGCCGACGCCGTCCACGCCCGCCCGCCCGACGCGGCGCCGAGCACGGAGCCCGCCGATCCCGCTGCGGTCGCCGCCGGGGGAGAGATCCAGCCAGTCATGCGCGAGGCGCAGCTCGCCACCCTAGCCGCCATGCGCGTCGTCGACGCGCGCGGCACCGTTGTCGCGTCGAGCGGGGAAGATCTCGGCCGTTCGCTCGCCGACCGTGAAGAGGTGGCGCGGGCGCTCCGCGGCGAGTCGGTGAGCCTGCTCCGCAAACGCGCCGCGGACGAGCCACCTCCGCTGCTCGACTCGATGAGCCGCGGCACGCGGCTACGGGTATTCGTAGCCGTGCCGGTCGTGGATGGCCGGCGCGCGCTCGGCGCGGTCTTGCTCTCGCGCTCGCCACGCTCGATCGGCCAAACGCTCTACGGCAAGCGGTACCACCTGCTCGCCGCTGCCATCCTTCTGCTCCTCGTCGTCGTCGTGATGAGCGTCTTCACCTCACGGACGGTGAGCCGCCCGCTGGAAGCGCTGGTCGTCCAGAGCGAGCGCGCGGCGCGCGGCGCGCGCGGCGCGCTCGCGCCGCTCGAGCACCCGATCACCCGTGAGGTGGCCCAGCTGTCCGAAGCGCTCGCCCGCATGGCGCGCACGCTCGAGGAGCGCGCCGAATACATCCGCGGCTTCGCGACGCACGTCTCGCACGAGTTCAAGACGCCGCTCACCGCGATCCAGGGTGCCGTCGAGCTCCTGCGCGAGCACGGCGACGGCATGCCGGAGGAGCGGCGACGTCGATTTCTCGACAACCTCGCCGCCGACGCCAAGCGGCTCGAGAGGCTGGTCGTGCGCCTGCTCGAGCTCGCCCGCGCCGACGTCGCGAGCGGCGCGGGCGAGAGCGCGAGCCTTTCGGCGGTACTCGACCGCGTGGCGCTTCGCTATCGCGAGCTCGGCGTCGACGTACGCAGCGAGTGCCCGGCCGACGTCGGTGCCGTGGCGATCAGCGAGGAGACGCTCGAGTCGATCCTCTCGAACCTGCTCGACAACGTGCGGCAGCACGGCGGCGGCGCGACGGTGACGATCCGCGGCCGGCGGATCGACGGCGAGCAAGCGGCGGCGGTGGTCGCCGACGAAGGACCTGGAATCTCTCCGGCCAATGCGGCGCGAATCTTCGATCCCTTCTTCACGACCGCGCGGGATCGGGGCGGAACGGGCTTGGGCTTGTCGATCGTACGCGCGCTGCTCGCCGCGCAAGGAGGCTCGATCGCGCTCGTCCCGACCGGCCGGGGAGCGGTGTTCGAAATGCGCCTGCCGCTTCCCCGCTCCCAGTCTGCTTGATGACGCCTCGCGCGGCGGGCCGATCTGACCCTCGACTTGTTGCAAACCTCGGCCATTTGCGATGGCGGGAGCGGCAGCCAGGTTTCCCGCCGAGGCGCGACGCTAGACGCGCGCGCCGAGCGCCCCCCGGAAATCCGGGTGCGCGATCGCGATCAGCGCCTCGGCGCGCGCGCGGAGCTCCTTGCCCCTCAGGCGAGCGACGCCGTATTCGGTGACCACGGTGTCGATGGCATAGCGAGGCGTGGTGACCGGCGTGCCGGGCAGGAAGCGAGCGACGATGCGCGAGCGCCTGCCGTCTTCAGTCGTCGAAGGAAGCGCGAGGATCGAGAGGCCGCCGCGGCTCTGCGTCGCGGCCTCGATGTAGTCGAGGCTCCCGCCCACGCCGCTCACCTGCACGTCGCCGATCATCTCGCCGTTTGCCTGTCCTTGGAGGTCGACCTCCACGGTCGAATTGATCGACACGAACCGCGCCAACCGTGCGAGCGCGGCCACGTCGTGGGTGACGCGGCTCGTCGCCATGCGCACCAGGCGCGTCCGCCCGCAGAACTCGTAGAAACTCGCGTCGCCCGCGAGCTCGCCCGTCGTGATTTTCGGCGTGTGCTTCGCCGATTCGACGAAACTCTCGAGCCCTCGAGAAAGCATGCCGGAGAAGAGATTCACCCCGCGCTTTTCCGCTAGGCGCGGGAGCACCCGGTCGGGGATGGAGCCGACGCCGAGCTGCACCACGGCGCGCTCTGGAACGAGGTCGAGCACGCGATCGACGATCTGCCGGTCGCGCTGGCTCGCCGGCGGCGTGCGGTATTCGCCGAGCGGCGCATCGGATTCGACCGCGAGGTCGATGCGCTCGACCGGGACGCGGCTGTTTCCGGCGGTCCACGGCACGTGCGGGTTGACTTCCGCGATCACCAGCTTCGCCGCGCGCAGGAAGTCCTGGTTGAGGCTCACCGAGGTGCCGAGGCTCACCTCGCCCTTGCGGGGTGGCGAGACCTGCACGAGCAGGACGTCGGGGCGGATCGGACCCGTTCGCGATACGACACGATGGAGGTCGCCGAAGCGGATCGGCACGTAGCCGATCTTACCGGCGGAAAAGAGCGGTCGCAGTCGCGGCGAGGCCTGCCAGGTCACGTACTTGAAGTGCGCGCCGAGGCCGCGATCGAGAAAGCGATAGTCTCCGAAGGACAGGCCGGAGTAGATCGTCAGATCGCGAAACCGCTCGACCTCGTCGCCGAACGCCCGGTAGAGCTCCACGAGATCCACCGTGCCGTGCGGGAAGATCACCGCCGAGCCGTCGGGAATGGCGCGAATCGCCTCGCTCGCCGCCACCTTCTTCACGTCGAGGTCTTTCCCAAATCGCGGTTCTGGTGTCTACGTTCGGGGGAATGCCTATCCCGAGGGGAGAGGCCACGCGTGGAGGTCACGATGGACTTCGAGCTCACCGAGGAGCAGCAAGACATCCGCAGCCAGGTGCAGGCGCTCTGTGCCCGCTTCCCCGACGAGTACTGGCGCGAGCGCGATCGGACGGCCGAGTTTCCGTGGGAGTTCTATCAGGCGATCGCCGACGGTGGCTGGCTCGGCATCACGATCCCGCGCGACTACGGCGGGGCCGGCCTCGGCATCACCGAGGCGGCGCTCGTCATGCAGACGGTGGCCGAGTCGGGCGGCGGCACGCAGGCCTGCTCGGCGATCCACCTCGGCATCTTCGGCCTCGAGCCGGTGCTCAAGTACGGTACCGAATCCGCCAAACGAAAGTACCTGCCCGAGATCCTGAAGGGCACGATGCACGTGTCCTTTGCGGTCACCGAGCCCGATGCCGGCACCAACACGACGGAAATCAAGACCTTCGCGACGCGCAAGGGCGACGGGTACGTCGTCAACGGCCGCAAGGTTTTCATCACCAAGGCACGCGAGTCGCAAAAGATGCTGCTCCTCACGCGCACGACGCCGATCGAGCAGGTGAAGAAGAAGACCGAAGGGATGACGCTCTTTTTCGCCGACATCGATCGCAACGCGGTCGAGGTCCGCGAGCTCCACAAGTGCGGCCGGCCCGCGGTCGACACGAACATGCTCTTCATCGACAACCTCTACGTCGCGCTCGAGGACCGCGTCGGCGAAGAGGGCAAGGGGTTCTCCTACATTCTCGACGGCATCAACCCCGAGCGCATCCTCGTCGCCGCCGAAGCGATCGGCATGGGCAAGCGGGCGCTCGATCGCGCCGTGCGCTACGCCAAGGAACGTGTCGTCTTCCACCGACCGATCGGCATGAACCAGGGCATCCAGTTTCCACTCGCGGACTCGGCGGCGAAGCTCGAGACGGCCGAGCTCATGGTCTACAAGGCCGCCTGGCTCTACGACCTCGGACGGCCCTGCGGCAAGGAAGCGAACGTCGCCAAGTACATGTCGGCCGAGGCCTGCTTCGAGGCCGCCGACCGCGCCATGCAGACGCACGGCGGCTACGGCTACATCAAGGACTACGACGTCGAGCGCTACTGGCGCGAGTGTCGGCTCTTCCGCATCGCGCCGGTCTCGCAGGAGATGGTGCTCAACTATGTAGGCGAGCACGTGCTGGGGTTGCCACGATCGTACTGATCGAGCCCGTCGTGTCCTGAACCGGCGCGGGTCTGGTCAGCGGAACGTCGGCTGGAATCGGAAACCGCAGCGTGAAGCGAGACCCCTTGCCGGGCTGCGACTGCAGGGTGACCGCACCGCCGTGCGCTTCCGCGATGAGACGCACGATGAAGAGCCCGAGGCCGGTCCCCGCTTCTTCGCCTTCGGACACGTAGGGCTCGAACAGCCGCTGGCGGACCCCGGGGGGGATTCCGGGACCATTGTCGGTGACTGTCACGATCACCGCGCTGCCATCGATGCCCGTCGAGAGCTCGACGCGCCCGCCCACGGGCACGAACTTGACGGCATTCCAGAGGAGGTTGGCGATCGCGCGCTGCAGGTGGCCCCGGTTCCCCGAAATCGCCGGCAGATGCTCGACGAGCCGGGCTTCGAGACGGATCTCCTTTTCGGCCGCCCCGCGGCGCTGTTGCTGAAGCGCCTCCTTGGCGACCGCGTTCACGTCGACGAGTTGCCGCGGCACGGCCCTCGCACCCCCCTCCGCGGACGCCATCGCGAGAAAGGTGGCGACCAGCTCGGAGCTCTCCAGCGCGGCCTTCTTGATCGATTCGCTGAGGCTCCGCCGCGAAGCATCGTCCAGCGTCTCCGGATCGGTGAGCAGCAGATCGGCCATCCCCGCGATCGCGGAGAGCGGCGTCTGCAGATCGTGCGTCAGAGTCGCCAGCAAGTCGGTTCGGAACCGCTCGCGGGCGCGCGCCATCTCCGCCACGCGTCGCTCCTGCTTCGCGACCGTCACCAGGTAGCCGTAAAACGTCGCGATGCCAAAGAGAAACGGAAAGCGCAGCAGCACCGAAGGGGTCAGAATCTCCGGAAGCGGTCGCGTGCGCAGCAGGAAAAGCAGGTACAGCAAGCCGATCAGCGCGCAGCCCGCGGCGATCATGCCCTCGCTCTCGCCGAGCGCGGCGAGAAACAGCACGGAGAAGTAGAGCAGGAAGAGCTCGCTGCTGTGCTCACCCGCGAGGTACATGCCCAGGCTGATCCAGCAGGTATCGAAGAGCACGAACGTCGAGCGCAGCCACACGCTCTCGTAGGCGCGCGCCGGAAGCGCCGAGCCGACCAAGTTCGTGGCGAGGAAGACGGCGATGAACGCGAGCACGCGCGGGTCGGCGCCCGCGAGCGGCTTGTCGAAGAGCACGAGGTAAGAGGCGGTGATGATCACCACCCAGCGCAGGAAGAGCAGCGTGCGTTTTTTCGAGCGTAGGTACTCGGGGACGGCTGCGAGGGATTCGCCGCGCCTCACGCTTGCGACCCCCTCGCCAGCTTGTTGTAGACGAGGGCGGCCTGCAGGCGGCTGGCCACGCCGAGCTTCTCGAAAACGTGGTTCAGGTGGCTCGTGACCGTCTTCTCCGAGATCGAGAGCTTCGCGGCGATGTCGCGGTTGGAGAGCCCCTCGGCGACGAGCTTGACGACCTCCAGCTCACGCTGGGAGAGGGACCGCAGCAGGGGATCCGGCTGGGCGTCTCCTTCCCATTCCCCGCCCGCGAACCGAAGGAACTCTCGATGAGACGTGACCGAGAGCATCGGGTCTGCCCAGGCTTCGCCGCGCGCCACGTGCTGGATGGCTTCGAGGAGGGGCTCCAAGGGCCCGCTCTTGAGCACGAACCCCTTGGCTCCCGTGCGGGCCACCAACGCCACGCTGTCGGGGTCGGCAAAGCCCGTGAGAATGATGACGCGGGTCTTCGGCGACGCGATGCGGACCTCTTCCAGCAGATCCCGGATCGTCTTCTTCGGCATGCCGAGGTCGAGGAGCAGGATGTCGGGCTGATGCGCCCTCACGACCTCGAGTGCTTGCTCGCCGTTCTCCGCTTCGCCGGCGACCGTCATGCCCTTGGCACGATGCGTCAGGGTCAAGCGCAGGGCTTGTCGGAAGATCGCGTGATCGTCCGCGATGACGACCGTGATTGGGTTAGGCATCGGCCGACCTCCGCACCTCGAGCCTCTCTACACGCCGAGGGAGTCTAGCCGGTTTGTTGCCCCGCCTGTCAACGGGCTTTGGGCAGGCCTTTTCGTGAGGATACGCGTCGGGCTACGCCGCAGCGGGAGCGCGGATGCCGATCGCTCGCAAGCGCTCGAGCGAGCGCTCGTTCAGAAGCCCGATGCGC
>CAVQIG010000018.1:0-84849 GCA_963712515.1 uncultured delta proteobacterium | reverse complement strand
AAGCTCGAGTAGACGTCTCGGAAGCCGTCCATCATCTGGCTGGTGGTCATGTAGAGCGGAGAGATGAGCGGGCTCCCGTAGTCGTAGCGGCGAAGGTCGTCGCTGAGGATCCGCCCCGCCGCCTTCAGGTCCGTGTGATACTTCGTGCCGGGATATGGGCACGGCGTGAACATCTTCAGAAACGAGAGCTTGTTTTCGATCAGAAAGTCGAGCGTCCGGCCGAACGTGGCGACGTCGTCGCCGTCGAGCCCGACCATGATGAGCGCGATCACTTGGATCCCCTTGTCGCGGATCGCTTTGAGGTCGCGGTTGAAGCGCTTCGGCAAATTGAACCCCTTCTTCACGCTTTCGAGGCTCTCCTCGTTCACGCTCTCGAGCCCGATCGACAGGCTCACGCACCCGGACCGGGCGGCGAGGTCGAGCAGCTCCTCGTCGCGCGCGATGTTGATCGTCGATTGACTCGCCCATTTCACTTTGTAGGGAATCATCGCACGGAACAGCCGCTTTGCGTCCTGCGGCCGCCCAATCGGATTGTCGTCCAAGAAGAGCAGGCGAGCGCCGCCGAGGCTCCGGATCTGCTCGATGTCGGCGAGCACGTCGTCCACCGGCCGGGTGCGGTAGCTCCGGCGGTAGTACGTCTGCACCGCGCAGTACTCGCAGGGGTGAGGGCAGCCGCGCGAGAACACGATCGGCCAGTGAAATACATGCGGTAGAGCCAGGCTCTTCTGGAACGCCTCCCACTTGGCAGCGGCAGCTCCGATAATCGATCGCCGGCAGGTCGCGCAGCGAGTGCCACTCGGCTGCGCGGTAGATGCCCTGCGAGCGGCCGGCCGCGAGATCGGCGAGCACGGTCGACCAGACGAGCTCGGCCTCGCCGGCAACGACCGGCGTCGGCGTGCCTGCGCGACTCTTCGGCCGTGAGCGTCACCCACGTACCGCCGAGCACGACCTTCTTTCCGCGTGCCCGAAAGTGATCGGCGAGATCATAGGCACGGGCGATCTGCGGACCCATCGCCGTGAGCCCGACGACGTCTGCGTCGGAATCGAGGTCGACGTCGTAGAAGAGCTCGTCGACCATCGCCACTTCGTGCGCCGGCGGCGTCAGCCGCTTCAGGTAGGGCAACGTCGTGCCGCTCGTCCAGTAGCGCGTCGTCCTGTGGATCGAGCCGTCGGGATTGTAGTGACTCGGCGAGATCAGGTAGATCTTCATCGCGCCGGCGGCCAGAAAGGCGCGAACTGGAACCACTGCTCTGGATGCTCGCGGATCGTGGCCTCCAAGAACGCCACGGTCTCGCGGAGAGCCCGTTCGGTGTCGTCGGAAATTTCGCGCGAGACCCAGCGCGGCTCGCCGAGCAAGACCTGGTAGTGGCGGAGCCCGCGGCGCAGCGTAAACACCGGCACGACGGGCGCGCCGGACAGCCGCGCGAGGTGAAACGGCCCCTCCTGGAACAAAGCGGGGGCGCCGAAGAAGTCGATCGGCTTGCGCCGGAGTCGGCGCGCCGTTGCCGCGGTCGATCTGGATCGCCAGGATCTCGTTTCGGCGAAGCGCCCGGATCATGTTGAAGGCGGAGAAGACGGAGCTATCGGCGTAGATCACGCGCACGCCGGTCTGCTCGCGGTTTCGCCGCGCGTACTCCTGGGTCGTCTCGTTCGGCTCGCGGCCCATCACGAGGTGAACGGGGTGGCCGGTCGCGTGCAGCGCGCGGCCCGAGATGTCCCAGTTGCCGACGTGGGCCGTTGCGAGAATCACGCCCGCGACCCCGCTCGAGCGCCTCGGCCACGTGGTTCCGTTCCGGCTCGTCGATCCGGAAACGGCGCGGCCGCGGCCCGTAGAATTCCATGGTCTTCGGTGAAGCAGCGCGCGAACTCGCGAACATGCGATAGGCGGCGAGCGCGGCGCGCCATCGCCGATCGTGACCGCGGGCGCGCGCCTGATTCTCGATCGCGCCCGCCGATTCCGCCGACGAGCAGAAAGACGATGAACGCGATCACCGGCGGCGACCCGCGCCTCCACCACTCGGGACCGTACACGCAGCCGAGCCACGCGAGCTTCCGCCACCACAGGCCGTCGAATCGGAGTGCGGCCCGCAAGCGGGGAAGCCTCCCCTCATGCGGCGTCTCGGGAGGCGCGACCCGACTCCGCGAAACCCCGAACCTAGCGGAGAAAACGGGGGCCGTCTTGGATTTCACAAGAAACGTCTCTATAGCGACCGCTGACCGAGGAGGCAAACCCTGGAATTCACCGTCCGCGCACCTTCTGACTCGCTCGATCGATTCCACTAGCGTTCGATGTCGATGTTCAACATCGGCATGCCGGAGCTGGTCGTGATTCTCGCCGTGGCTCTGATCGTGCTCGGCCCTCAGCGGCTTCCGGAGATCGCCCGAGCGCTCGGCAAGGCCATGGCGGAGTTCCGCAAGGCGACCTCCGGCATCAGCCAGGAGCTCGACAACGCCAGGGCGATGCTCGAGGACGAAGCACGCAAGGCCTCCGAGCCGACGCCAGAACCGGATCGCGCCGGCCACGGGCGCCGAGCCGAAGGCAACAGCCGGGGCAGTAGCCTCGGTCCGGTGCGCTGCCGAACACGGGCACACCGCCGTCGGCCGAGAGCTAGCCCGCCAGGACGCCATGGTCGGCGCAGCCGGCGTGGCTACGCGACGGCGGCGAGACGAGCGGCACGACTAGCTCGCCCACGATGTCCGCTGGACAGACGGGACCGCCAACCTGATCCGCAGCGATGACTGTCAGCCGCTGCTCGTAGCTCGGCAGCACGCTGGTCGGAGAAAGTCGCGACCAACGGAATCGAACTGCTGGCGCGGCGCCTGAGCGCCAACATCCGGCACCTTCCGCCCGCAACCGCGCGCGCATCCGATGGAAGACGTCAAGCTGCCGCTGACCGCGCATCTCGAGGAGCTGCGCAGCCGTCTGATCAAATTGTTCGATCGCGCTCGGCGTGGCCTTCGTCGCCTGCTACCAGGTCGTCGAGCCGCTCATGCGGTGGCTGATCGCGCCGGTCAAGCAGTTCGACCCCGAGAGGGTGCAGGTCATCGGCACCGGGCGTCGCCGAAGCCTTCTTCACCAAGCTCAAGGTGGCGTTCTTCGCCGGCATCTTTCTCGCCAGCCCGGTGATCTTCTACCAGATCTGGAAGTTCGTCGCCCCCGGACTGTACGATCACGAGAAGCGCTACGTGAACCCGTTCGTGTTCTTCGGCACCTTCTTCTTCGTGTCCGGCGCCGTACTTCTGCTACCGGCTGGTCTTCCCGACCGCTTCGGCTTCTTCATCGACGAGTACGCGAGCGTTTCGATCGAGCCGTTCTTGAGGATCAGCGAATATCTCTCGTTCGTCGTCGCGCATGCTGCTGGCGTTCGGCGTCATGTTCGAGCTGCCGGTGTTCACGTTCTTTCTCGCCCGACTCGGCGTCGTGAACCACAAGATGATGATCGGCGCGTGGCGCTATTCCATGGTCGGCATCTTCATCGTCGCCGCCGTGTTCACCCCGGGGCCCGACGTCGCCTCGCAGATGCTGATGGCCACTCCGCTGCTCGTGCTCTACGTCGGCGAGCATCGGCGTGGCCTACGCGTTCGGCCGGCCTGCTCGAGGAGCAACTCGCTCGCCCGCCGACGAGCCTCCGGACTCAGAAGCCTCGAGTCACGGCTCGCTCCCGTTGGTCGCGATCCCATCTCCGGTCGACGCATGCCTACCGAGCTAGCCTCGATGACGAGATCTCGTCCGTGATCTGAAACGCGTCGCCGCGGCTAGTCGCCCATTTCACGGGCGACGGCGCCTACGAGCCAGTCATCCCCGAGATCGGCCGGACGGTCGACTCGCTCGATCTCGATGTCGCGGGAAACCGAATCGAGGATTCGACGACCCACTTCCGCGAAATCGGGCACGAGGAAGACGACGAGTGTCGGCGGCTTTGGGATCGATCGTGCGCAAGAAGCCGACCGTTTCGTACGATTCGAAGATGAACTTCAGGTAAGCAATGTCTTCCGGGTGGAGACGGACGAAAATCTCGACGAGATCGCGCATCGACCTTGAGAATTTGCTTTTCCCACGGCGCTTCAATAGCTTCAACGGGCTCAGCGGCTACCGACTACCGGCTATCGCAGGGGCTCGTTCCACCCTCGGTAGGCGGAAGCCGGTAGCCGTTTCGTTCCGGGGGAGCCGCCACATGCTCAACTACATGCGTCGTCATGCTCAGGGGACGACGATCAAGATTCTGTTCTGGATCATCATCGCCGTCTTCGTGCTGTGGGGGGTCGGCACCTTCACGGGCAGCGACTCGCTCTACGTCGCGTCGGTCAATGGCGAGACGATCCCGCCGAAGGAAGTGCGCCGCGCCGCCCAGCGGCTCGAGCGCTTCTACCGCCAGCTCTACGGGGAGAACCTCACGCCCGAGCTGGTCAAGAATCTGGACTTCAAGAATCGCGCGCTGGAGCAAATGATCAACACCGCTCTGCTCAAGCAGGAGGCGCAACGCCTCGGCTTTTCCGTCACCGACGAGGAAGTGCGCGCCGCAATCGAGAGCATGCAGGGGCTCACCGTCGACGGCCGCTTTCAACGCGACGTCTATTTTCGCTATCTGCGCATGGAGGGCGTCACTCCTACGGATTTCGAGTCCGAGCAGCGCGACCGCTTGCTCGTGCAGAAGGTCCAAGAGCTGGTGGCGAGCTCCATCCGAGCGGACGAAGCGGGCGCGCGGGACGTCTACGCGTTCGAGAACGAGAAGGTCAACCTGGCGTTCGTCCGGGTGAAGGGCTCGGACCTCGCCAAGGAGATCACGCCGAGCGATGCCGACGTCGCGAAGTACTATGAAGAGCATCGTGAGGCGTTCCGCGAGCCGGACCGCGTGGCGATCGACGCCGTCCGATATTCCGCGAGCGACTTCGAGAAGAGCACATCCGTGAGCGACGCCGATGTCGAGCAGGAGTACGACGCCCACCGAGCGGATCGCTACGGCGAGCCCGAGGAGGTTCACGTCAGGCACATCCTCTTCACGGTACCGGCCGATGCCGACGAGAAGAAGCGCGGGGAGATCCGCACGCATGCCGCCACCGTGCTCGAGCGGCTCAAGAAAGGCGAGGACTTCGCTGCCGTGGCCAAGGAGCTTTCCGAGGACCAGTCGAACAAGGACAAGGGCGGCGACCTCGGCTTCGTCCGTCGCGGCCACACCGAAGAGGCGTTCGAGACCGCGGCATTCGCGCTTCAACCGGGCGGGCTCTCCGACGTGGTCGAGACCCGCCGCGGGCTGCACATCATCAAGGTCGACGAGCGCAAGGCCGCGCGCGAAAAGCCGCTCTCCGAAGTACGGGAGGAGATCGTCAAGAGCCTGCGCGCGGAACGCGCGCTCATGACCGCGCGCGACGCCGCGTTCGAAGACTCGGAGAAGGCCAACCGCGGCACGTCGATCGTAGAGATCGCCAAAGGCCGAGGGCTCGAGGTCGCAAGCCCGCCGCCGTTTGCGCAGAACGAAGAGATCACGGGCTTCTCGCGCGCCGCCGAGCTCGCCAAATCGGCCTTCGCGACGTCTCCGGGGCAGGTCGGCCCAGTCGTGCAGCTCGACGATTCACTGCTCCTCTTCCGCGTCCGCGAAAAGGTCCCGGCCCACCTACCCGAGCTCAAGGATATCCACGAAAAGGTCGCGGGCGCGATCCGTGACGAGCAGGCGACGGCCAAGGCGCGCGAGCGCGCCGAAGCGCTGCGCAAGACGATGTCGGAGAAGAAGGCGCTCGGCGAGGTCGCGGCTGCCGAGAAGCTCACCGTCGAGGAGACCGGCTCCTTCACGCGGATGGGCGAATACGTGCCGAGGATCGGCTCGGCGCCCGATTTGAAGAAAGAAGCATTCACGCTCACGAAAGAGAACCCGGTCAGTGCGCAAGCATATGTGATCGGCGCAGACGCCTACGTCGTCGCCTTGAAGGAGCACGAGCCCGCCGACATGGGAGAATTCGAGAAGAAGAAGGCGGAAATCGTGAAGCGGCACATCGATGGCCAGCGTCAGGCTGCCGTAGAAGCCCTGCTGAACCAGCTCAAGCAGCGCGCCAAGATTCAGATCAATTCGGCGGCGATGGCAGCGGCCTGACGAGGGCGACGTGTCTTCGTGCTTCGGGAAAGGATTCGTGGGCTCTTTGCCGGTAGCGGCTCGCTTCTAGCCGTTCTTCCATGATCGACCTCTCCGGCGACGAGCGTGTCCGCGCATTCGCCTTCGAGGGAGGCACGGTCGGTTGTCTCCTGCTTCACGGCTTTACCGGCACGCCTTGCGAGATGCGCCCGCTCGGCGAGCGGCTGGCCGAGCGCGGCTACACGGTACGCGCGCCGCTCCTGCCGGGCCACGGCACACGCGTCGAGGATCTCGCGCCGACGACCTGGGAGGATTGGTACGCGACCGCGCTCGCGAGCTGGCAAGAGCTCGGCACGAAGACGGTGGCTCGCGTCGTCGCCGGGCTGTCGATGGGCGCGCTGCTCGCGCTTCATCTCGCCCACGCGCGACGGGACGAGGTCTCTGCCTTGGCGGCCCTCGCCCCGGCGATCGAGCTCGTCAGCCAGCGCAGCGCGGAGATTGCGCGCTGGGTGCGCTGGCTGCCGCCGCTGCCCAGGCGGTACGTCATCGTCCCGAAACGGAGCTCGAAGCTGCCGGGGATCGGTCGAAAGACTCCCGCCTACGACGAGATCCCGCTGCGCTCGCTCGCTTCGATGATCGCACTGCAACGGCGGGTGCGAAGCGAGCTTCCTGAAATCACCACGCCGACCCTCATCATCGAAGGTGGCCGCGACGACACGGTCGCGCAGACGGCGGGGGCAGCGACCGAGTCGGCCCTCGGCTCGCCGGTCAAATCTCGGATCCGCTTTCCGATGAGCGGTCACATCGTGACCGAGGATGTCGAGGCGAACGCCGTGATCACCGCGATCGAAAGCTTTTTCGCTGCGATCGTCTCCGCGCGCTGAAACACTTCGTTTCAGACGTTTCGCGGCAACGCGGCGCAACCGCGGGGCAGAGCACACGATTGCACACGATTGCAGTAGAAAGGCTACGGCACGCCGTTTGCGTGCGCTTTCGATCATGCCGGTGGTCGGAGGAGCAAACGCTGAGCGGCGCCTCGCGGCGCTCGCCGCGCGCGGTGTGTGGGACGTCGTCTGGCCGGAGTTCGTGCAGTTGATCGTCGCCACCCGCTCCGCGCTCGCCAGCCACTTCCGCGACACGGTTCTCGCGGCGCGACGGCTCGAAGGTGACGCAGACCGAGAAATCGGCGAGCTGGTGATCGGCCGGTCGCACCTGCGCGTCGAATGCCCGCTCCGCTATTCGCCGCCGACCCCCGAGGAGCCGGAGCTCCGCGAGCTCTTCGGAGAGACGACTCCGCTCATCCGCATCTTCGTGCTGCGCGGCGAGGAAACCGGTTTGGCCGTTCTCGAATCGGCGCTGGTCGCCGACCCGGCGAGAGGCATCTGGATCACCACCGAGCCCGCTCTCGGCCCCGCCTCGCTCGGCGACCTCGCCAGTCTCGAGCCCTTCTTTTGGAGCCTGATCTCCGATCGGCGCAACTGAGCGTTCCGCTCCGTCGCGACGAGAGCTTCCATCCCTCGGAAAGCGCACCCCGGTTCGCGCGCTCTGCAATGCACCGGTTGAGTCGCCCAAGCGGCTCTGAAACACTCGCCCGTCGTGAGTCTCGGCGAGCGATACGGCATCGACGCCTTCAGCCTGTTCTGCGCCTACCATCTCGGCATCACGGAAGAGGGCGGCTATCGATTCCAGAACATCCATCAGGTGGCCCGGCGCTTCGGCACGAATGCAAGCGTGATTCGTCAGCTGCTCGCCGACTTCCGCATGGATCCCGAGGTCTTCGTTCACAGCGACTTCGAGATGGCCGATGCGCAAGTCGATGTCATGATGGCGCCGGAGGGGGTGAGCCGGCTCGAGATGGCCCGCGAGATCTACGCGCGCTTTCGCTCCGCCCGGCCGCGCAAGCGCGACTGGGTCGCCGAGCTCGCCCGCGACGCTCGCGAGAACGACAAGATCTTCGGCCGGAGGTGAACGATCGTGACGCCGCGCTTCAACGTCATTCTGCCGACCCAGAGCTTCGCCGAGACCCGTGACTTCGCCACCCGTGCGGAAGCGGTCGGCTACGACGCGGTCGCCGTCGAGGACCACTTCTTCATGCGGAGCCCGATGGCGCAACCTGAGGATCCTCGCCTCGAATGCTTCACCGCGCTCACCGCCGTGGCGATGCTCACCCGCCGCGTGAAGCTCGCGCAGCTCGTCGCCTGCAACTCCTTCCGTCATCCCGCGCTGACCGCGAAGATCGCGGCGAGCCTCGATCACGTGAGCGGCGGAAGATTCGAGCTCGGTCTCGGCGCTGGCTGGTTCCGCGAGGAATACGACGCGCTCGGCATTCCCTACCCACCTCCAAAGGCGCGGATCGCCGAGATGCGCGAGGCGCTGCAGATCATCAAGAAGCTCTGGAGCGAGCCGGTGGTGAGCTACGAAGGCGAGCACTACAAGATCCGCAACGCCTACGCGGAGCCGAAGCCTCTCTCGAAGCCTCGTCCGAAGATCATCCTCGGCGGCTCCGGCCCGGCGCTGCTCAAGGTCGCCGGCGAGGAGGCGGACATCCTGAATCTGATTCCGCCGACCGGCGGAAAGTACGGCAAGCTGCTGATCGACGAGGCCATGAAGTTCGACGTCGCTGAATTCCAGCGCCGCGCCACCATCGCTCGCGCGCATGCACGCGCCGCCGGTCGGGATCCTGAGGATCTCGAGCTCTCGCAGTTCCTCTTCGTGACGCTCGGCGCGGACCCCGCCTCGGCGGATGCGATGCTCGAGGCCATGGCGCAGATGATGGGCCTCAGCGACCGCGAACGGGCACGCCATTCGCCGAACGTGCTCTGCGGTGATGCTCACCAATGCCGCGACGAGATTCGCCGTCGGCAGAGCGAGCTCGGCGTCTCGTACTTCTTCTTGCGCTTCACCGACCTCGGTGCGATGCAAGCATTCGGCGAGCAGGTGATCGCCAAGCCCTGAACGCTCGACTGGGAGACACACATGACGCTCCACGAGATCGCCAAGGACGTCTACGCTTGCCTCCAGCCGGACCGCGGGCTCGGCTACAGCAACTCGGGCTTCATCAATCGCGGCGGCGGGCTCGTCGTCGACACCTTCTGGGACTTGCCCCACACGCGCGAGCTCATCGCCGAGTACGCGCGCGTGTGGAAGGAGCCGGCCAGCCGCGTGGTGAATACGCATTCGAACGGCGACCACTGCTGGGGGAACCAGCTCTTTCCCCAGGCGGAGCTCATCGGCCACCGGCTGTGCGCGGCGGGCTTCGCCAAGGAGAGCCCCGCGATGTTGCAGGCGCTGCGCGCGGCGGCCGACGGCGATGACCCTGCTCTCGCGTCGCTCGGGCGGAAGCTCGCAGACTGGGATTTCTCGGGCATCGAGCTCCGTCCACCGACGCGCCTGATCGACGATCGGCTGACCCTCGACCTCGATGGGCTCGCGGCGGAGCTTCTCTACGTCGGGCCCGCGCACACGGCCGGCGACGTGATCGTGCATCTCCCGAACGAGCGGATCGTATTCACGGGGGACGTTCTCTTCCGCCGCTGCACCCCGATCGGTTGGGAGGGCACGTACGACAAGTGGATCGCCGCGCTCGACGCGATCGTCGCGCTCGGCCCGCAGGTCGTCGTCCCGGGCCACGGCCCACTCTGCGGCGTGGAGGGACCGCGGGAGATGAAGGCATACCTCGAATATGTGCGCGGTGAATCGAAGCGGTTCTTTGCGCAGGGCTTGACGGCGCTGGAGGCTGCCAAGCGGATCGATCTCGGCCCCTATGCGGGCTGGACTGAGCCCGCGCGCGTCGTCTTCAACGTCGAGCGCGCCTACCGCGAGCTTCGCGGTGAGCCGTTCGATCGTCCGATCGACGCGCTAGCCCTGTTTCGGGGAATGCATGAACTCGAGGAGTTGGCCGAAAAAACCAACTGAGTCTTCGCCCGCAGGCCCATACCGCATTTCACCAGTATTTCCTGCCGCCGCGCGTCGGGCGAAAAATTGCCGGGAAGCCGATCAACGGTTGCGGCGACGATGGATGCAGGCTATGGGTTGTTGAGGCACACGGTCGTGAAGCTTCTCGCATTCATCACCGGCACCTGCATGCTCCTCGGCACCTACGCGCTGACGGCGCTGCGTCGGCGGGTCGGTGGCACGCTCGATCGGTGGGGCCGCGAGCCCGTCGATCGCTGGAGCCCGGCAATGCCCACGGCGCCGAAGTAGCTTCCCGCGCCGACCGATGACTGGCCGCATCAAGAAGATCCTCAAGGACAAAGGGTTCGGCTTCATCGAGCCCGACGACGGCGGCGACGACGTGTTCTTTCACCGCTCGCGGCTCGGCGCGAAGACGCAGTTCGAAGACCTCCGCGAGGGCGACGAGGTGCAGTTCCAGGTTCGGCCTGGCGAGAAGGGCCCTCAAGCCTTCGACCTGCGCGCCCGTTAGGCTCCTAGCATCGTCTGGGCGCTCTTCCCCCAGAAAAATCAACGTGCTAGATGCACCTCTTCTTGTCGCCGAGGGTGGAGGCGCGGCTGGCAAGCTCGCTATTGGAGACTAGCGAGCAATCACTGAGAACGGAGGAAAGGCCGGATGGCTTACATCATCACCAGACTGTGCCGAGATTGTGTAGACACAGGCTGCGTCGCCGTGTGCCCTGTCGATTGCATCTACCGCTATCAGGGAAGCGACACGGCCCAGTTTCCCAACCAGCTCTACATCCACCCCGACGAGTGCATCGATTGCGGCGCCTGCGAACCGGAATGCCCCTGGCAAGCGATCTACGAAGAAGAAGCCGTGCCCGCACCCTTTGCCGACGATACCAAGCTCAACTACGTGATCATGGAAAACATGGCCGACTTCAAGGTTGCGCAGCTCGAGAAGATCCCGCACCCGAGCGCCGATCAGGTCACCGAGAACAAGAAGAAGTGGGGCCTCAGCTCCTAAACCTCTAGGAAGCTAGAGGTCGGCGATCGAGATACCTTGCGCCGCGATGAGCTCGCGGCATCGCTCGCGATACTCGCCGTAGCCGCCGGCACGGACCTCCAGCCAGTCATCGGGGCTCTGTCTACGAAGGCCCGCGCAGAGCGGCACCTTCAGCCGTCGCGTGTAGACGAGAAACTCGCCGACCTCCGAAGCGTGAACGGTCGGCGCCCGCACGTCCTTCCCCGACACGACGACGAGCACAGCCGCTTCTATACCCGTCACACCCTCGAAGAAGCGGATCGGATGAACGTTCGCGTCGCCTCCCACCCCGGGTGTCGACTGCGGCTCTATGCCCTCTCGCACCATCCGGCCGACCATGTCGGCGACCGTTTCGGGATCGAGAACACGCTGTCCACGCTTGGCAGGCAGCGCGAGGAAAAGAGTGTCTCGAGCGGTCGCCGGCTCGACGTCGGCGAAGACTTCGGCAACGAGACGCGACGAATCGCGGGAGTCTTCACGCTCGAGGCTCGCGAGCATCGCACGGTAAGTTGGGCCAACGAGGAAATCGCCGACCATCCGTCGTGCACTCTCAGCGACCGATTCGATCTCGCGCTCGAGCCGCGCCACGTCTCCGTCCGCAGCGTCCGCCTCGCGGCTCGACCGACGCACCCGCGCGGTGATGCGGCTCGCGCAGAGGTAGAGCCGCTCGGCTTTTCCCGCGAGCGGCCGGTAGCGGCGGCTTTGCTCGAGGAGCTCGCCAATCGCGACGACGTGGGCTTCGATGCGCTCGAAGGAATCGCTCATGAATCGGCATCGGCTACCCGGCTACCGACGACGGGTCTCTTGCCGAGGGCGCTGTCCGGTAGCCGCTCAGGATTTGTGCGAGTTTTTCACCGCCTCGTCGTTCTCCTCCATGAGCGCGTCCATGCTCGCAAAGGCCTTGAGTAGGAGGCCGCGAGCGGCCTTCATCTGACCCTTCGCTTTGGCAAGCGCCACGTAGTCCTTTTTCGTCACGGCGCCGATCATCGAGTCGACGGCAGCGCGTAGGTCTTCCCATCCCTTCCGGTAGTGGTTGTGAAGGTCGCCGAGCTCCGCCGTCGTCGGGCGGTATGCCGACACTTCGCGGATGTGCTCGTCGAGCATCGGCAAGGATCCCTTCAGCGTCCGCGTCACGAAGTCGTCGTCGACGTACTGCGACTCCTCGACGTCGTCGATCGACTGAAAGATGGCCTTCTCCTTTTCCTCCCACTTTTGCAGCTCCACCGTGTAGTTGTGGAGATCGGTCGCGACCTCCTGGGAAGAGCCGCGATGCGAGACGCACGAAGCGAAGGCAGGGAGCAGCGTGGCGATCAGCAACGCACAGAGCACACGGCAGGTTTTCATAGGCTCATGAGGTATCGGACGAGCGTTCGCACTCCGAAACCGGTTCCCCCTTTCGGGCAATAGGCCCAATCCTTGTCGGCAAACGCAGGTCCCGCGATGTCGAGATGCGCCCAGGCCCCGCTGTCGACGAACTCCTGGAGAAATAACCCGGCGGTGATGGCGCCGGCAAACCCCCCGCCGACATTCTTCAGGTCCGCCACTGCGCTCTTGAGATCGTCGCGGTACTCCTTGACCAGCGGCAGCGGCCAGAGCATCTCGCCGGCGTCGCGGCCGTGGTCGACGAGGCGATCGACGAGCTCCCGCTGATTGCCCATTATGCCCGCCACTTGAGTGCCGAGCGCGATGCGACATGCCCCGGTCAGCGTCGCGAGATCGACGATCACGTCGTGACCCTCTTCGCAGGCGAGCGCCAGCGCATCGGCCAGGACGAGTCGTCCCTCGGCGTCGGTGTTCAGCACTTCCACGGTCTTGCCGTTTCGGTACCGGATGACGTCGCCGGGCTTCTGAGCGCTGCCGCTCGGCAGGTTGTCCGTGGACGAGACGTATCCCGTCACCTCGACGGCCGGCTTCAACCGGCCGATGGCCGCCATGACGCCGCATACCGCCGCGGCGCCCGCCATGTCCTGCTTCATGGTCTCCATCGACCCAGCCGGCTTGAGCGACAAGCCCCCCGAATCGAAGGTGATCCCCTTCCCGACCAGCGCTACCTTGAGCCTCGAGCGCCCGCGCGGTCGGTAGCGCATGCGAATGAAGCGTGGCTCCTCGACGCTGCCCCGATTGACGGCGAGAAGCCCGGCGAGCCGCAGGCGGCGGATCGCGGCGAGGCCCATCACCTCGACGCGGACGGCTCCGCCGCGGCACATCTCGACCGCCCGATGGGCGAGCGCGGACGCGGTCATCACGGAAGGGGGCTCGTTGACGAGGTCGCGGGCGGCGAACACGGACGGAAGCACGGCGTTCAAGTCGGTCAGGGCCTGACCGGCGCGCCGGGGGTCGACGAGAGGCCCGGCGAGCGTGACCTGGGAGAGCTCCGGCTTGCGCTCCTTCGGCCGCTGACGGTAGCGCTCGAAGCGGTATCCCGAAAGCGCGATCGCCTCGGCAACCGCGATGACCTCCTCATTCTTGGCTTTCGGAAAGAATACCACGGCCCGACGCGCACCCTCGCCGCGCGCCGCGCGTGCCGCCCCTGCAGCCATCCGCCGCCAATGCTCGAGCGTGCGATCGGCGGGCTTGCCGAGCCCCGCCAGGTAGATTTTCTTCGGCGCGGCGCGATCCTCCACGCGATGAAGGACTCCCCTACCCTCCTGGCCGCGGAAATCGAGCTCTCGGGCGTGGCGCAGCAACGAACCGCCGAGCGTACGGTCGAGTCGGCGCAGCGTCGGCGCGTCCGCGTCTCCCTCGGCGACCGGAACGATCAAGAAGTCGGCCGCGACCGCGGCCGGGTCAGCAACGCGTTTGGTTGAGAAACGGATCTCGAGCACGCAAACCTCCAAAGATCCGATCGGGCGTGAGGCTCCTCGCTCACATAACCAATTTCCATCCCCGGCGGGAGTGCCCCGCGGTTGATCCGTGGTTCGACCTGTGATCTTCTCCGCGCTCTCTCGACGGGAGCTGGAGGATGTCATGAGTCGCGTGCTCTCCGAATCCGAAGAATACCTGGAGTACCTAGAGAACGAAGAGCAGACACCAAGGACGCTCGACGACCGTTTCCTACGCGAGCCGATCAGTGTGCTCCGTCCGCCGAGCCCGGTCTGTGCCGAGCGCGGCACCTCGGTCGCCGACGTCGTTCGGCAGATGCAGGATCATCACATCGGCTGCGTGTTGATCGTGGAGGGGGGCAAGCTCTCGGGGATCTTCACCGAGCGCGATCTCCTCGCCGAGGTGTTCGGTTCGAAGCTCGATCCCGAGGCCACGCCGGTGGATCGTTTCATGACGGTGAACCCTGAATCGTTGAAACCGAGCGACTCGATCGTATTCGCGCTGAACAAGATGAGCCTCGGCGGCTTTCGCCACATCCCCCTGATCGACGACGACGTACGTCCGGTCGGCGTGATCTCCGTCAAGGACATCGTCGACTACATCGCGGACTTCTTCGCGACGGCAGTCCACAACGTCCCGCCGGAGCCTGGGCTGGACGTGGGGAAGGATCGGGACGGAGCGTAAAGTGGGGACGTTCTTAACCTTCGTAACCTTCGTCGACAATCGACGCTTAACCGGCGAAGTTAAGCTGACGCGACGAAGGTTACGAAGGTTAAGAACGTCCCCACTACCATCTCACCGTCCAGGTATCGCCCTGGCGGAGCAACGCGTCCACGTCACCCTCCCCGAGCTTCTCCCGCGCCGAGGCGAGCTGCGCGGCGACGCGTTGCTCGTAGGTCGGCTTCGGCACCGCGAGAAACACACCGATCGGCGTCGGGAACTGCGGCGGCTCGAGCCGCGAGAGCAAGTACGCAAGCGCCGGATTGCGCTCATCGTAGATGACGAGATCGGATTCGCCGACGCCGTTCCCGAGCGTCACGACCTCGGGCTCGAGCCGACCATTCAAGCGGATTCCGCGATCGCGATTCTTGCCGAAGACGAGCGGCTTGCCGTGCTCGAGCACGAGCTGCGCATCGGCTTTGGTGGCCTTTTCGGTGAGATCGGCCCAGGCGCCGTCGTTGAAGACGTTGCAGTTTTGCAGGATCTCGATGAACGCCGCTCCCTTGTGCTCGTGCGCACGGCGCAGGATGTCGTGCAGATGCTTGGCGTCGACGTCGATCGAGCGCGCTGCGAACGAAGCCTCCGCGCCGAGGGCGATGGCGATCGGATCGAAGGGATAGTCCGGCGATCCGATGGGAGTCGACTTGGTGACCTTTCCCGACTCGGAGGTCGGCGAGTATTGGCCCTTGGTGAGACCGTAGATACGGTTGTTGAAGAGGAGGATCTTCAGGTCCACGTTGCGGCGCAGGGCGTGGATCAGATGGTTACCACCGATCGACAGCGCGTCGCCATCGCCGGTCACGACCCACACCTGCAGCTCCGGACGGGTCACCTTGAGGCCGGTGGCGATCGCCGGCGCCCGCCCGTGGATCGTGTGGAAGCCGTAGGTGTTCATGTAGTAGGGGAAACGGCTCGAGCAACCGATCCCGGAGATGAACACGAGGTTCTCGCGCGCCACGCCGAGCTCGGGCATCACGCGCTGCACCTGGTTGAGGATCGCGTAGTCGCCGCAACCCGGGCACCAGCGCACTTCCTGATCGGACGCGAAATCTTTCTTCGAGAGCTTGACGGCAGATGCTTCACTCATCGTCGGTTCCCTCACGCGTCCAAGAGACGCTGAATTCGCGTCACCAGTTCGGAGATCTTGAACGGCCTGCCCTGGATCTTGTTAAAGCCGATGGCGTCGACGAGGAACTCGGCGCGCAGGATCTTGACGAGCTGACCCATGTTCAGCTCCGGCACGAGGATCTTCTTGAATCGCGCGAAGATGTCGGCCAGATCCGGAGGCAGCGGATTCATGTGGCGGATGTGCACGTGACCGACCGCCTTACCCCGTGCGACGAGATCCTTCACGGCCCCGGCGATTGCTCCGTACGTGCCGCCCCAGCCGACCGCCAGCACGTCGCCCTCTTGTGCGCCCCCGATCTTCGTCGGCGGGATCTCGCGAGCGATGCCGGCAATCTTGCGCGCGCGGATACGGACCATTTGCTCGTGATTCGCGGGCGAGTAGCTGACGTTACCGGTGAGGTGCTCCTTCGAGAGGCCGCCGATGCGGTGCTCGAGGCCCGGCGTGCCCGGTCGCACCCATGGTCGCGCCAGCGTCTGCTCGTCGCGAATGTACGGGAAGAATCCTTGCGGGTCCGTACGAAACTCTACGGGGATGCTCGGCAGCTCGCCAAAGCTCGGCACCAGCCAGGGCTCGGCGCCGTTCGCGAGGTAGCCGTCGGTGAGGAGGATGACGGGGGTCATGTAGCGGATCGCAATGCGTACTGCCTCGAACGCCGCGAAGAAACAATCCGAAGGCGTCATCGCCGCGATGATCGGGATCGGCGATTCGCCGTGCCGGCCGTACAGCGCCTGAAGAAGATCCGCTTGCTCGGTCTTGGTGGGCATTCCGGTGGACGGGCCTGCGCGTTGGATGTTGACGATCACCATCGGCAGCTCGACCATGACGCCGAGGCCGATCGTCTCCATCTTGAGGTTTATGCCAGGACCGCTCGACGTGGTTATGCCGATCGATCCACCGAACGCTGCCCCGAGCGCGGCGCCGGCAGCGGCGATCTCGTCCTCGGCCTGGAACGTCGTCACGCCGAAGTGCTTGTAGCCCGAGAGCTCGTGCAGAATGTCGCTGGCGGGGGTGATCGGATAGCTGCCGAGAAACAGCGGCAGCCCGGCCTTGCGGCTGGCGGCGACGAACCCCATCGCGGTCGCGCTGTTGCCCGTGATGTTGCGATAGAAGCCCGGAGCGATGGGCGCCGGCTTCACCTCGTACGAGACGGCGAAGAGCTCGGCCGTATCGCCGTAGTTGTAGCCCGCGTGCAACGCACGAAGATTCGCCTCGACGAGCTCCGGGGTCTTCTTGAACTTGGAGTGGATCCAGTGCTCGGTCGACTCGATCGGCCGATGGTAGAGCCACGAGATGAGGCCGAGCGCGAAGAAGTTCTTGCAGCGAAGCGCCTCTCGGTTGCTGAGCCCGAGATCCTGCAACGCGTTGACGGTCAGCTTGGTGATGTCGACCTTGAAGAGCTGATAGCGATCGAGCGAGCCGTCCTCGAGCGGGTTCTTGGCGTAGCCGGCGCGCTGAAGGTTCTGCTCGCTGTAGGCCTCGGTGTTGGCGATCAGGATCCCACCGCTCGTAAGGTCGGCGACGTTGGTTCGAAGCGCGGCGGGGTTCATGGCGACGAGCACGTCTACGTCGTCGCCGGGGGTGAACACTTCCCGACTGGCGAAGTTGACTTGGAATGCGCTGACGCCGGCGAGGGTTCCGGCCGGGGCGCGGATCTCAGCCGGAAAGTCGGGCAGCGTGCCGATGTCGTTCCCCGCGAGCGCCGATTCGGTCGTGAACTGCATGCCGGTCAGCTGCATGCCGTCGCCCGAGTCGCCGGCGAAGCGAATGACAACGGAGTCCTTTTCCTGGATCGATTTGGCTTGTTGTGCTTCTCGCGGCGGGACAGACATCGGTGATCTCCTTCGAGGTAACCAATGGTTTATAGCTCCCGACCCTCGGAGTTTCAAATCATCCGGGGTCTTTATGGCGCGTCGCTTCGAAGCGGGAGTTGCGGCATTGACGGAATAAGGCAGGCCAGGAGTTCCGCGCCGGACTTATTCCGTTAATGCCGCAACGTCACCACCCACGCGAGCGATCAGCCGACCTTCTTCAGTTGCTGACGCGGCGCGGCAGAGCGCTCGGTGCGCGGTCCGCGGCGAAATGCTTCGCTCGGCCGAATCGTAGGCACGCGCTTGCGGCGCCACTCGAGAAGACCGCGGCGAATGTACTCCGGCTCGAGACCGAGCATATCCGAGATGTTGTTGAACGAGAAGAACCACGGACCGGGCTCGTCCGAGAAGATCCACGCCTCGGCGTCGCGGAACAGCTGCTGGGCACGTGCGTCGGGGTTGAAGGCTTGCTTCATGTAGACCTCGACAGCGTCGGCGAGCACCGCCGCCATCAGGCGCTTCTCGCCCTCCACGAAGACCTTCTGCCTCAAGCTCGTGAAGAACTGACTCGGGAGAAGCGTATCGGGTTGCAAGACCGGCACGGCGATCTCCTCGAGTGGCTCCTGTCGAATTTCACTCATCGTCGAACTACCTTTGAATTTTTAGACGCGCCGAACGCCGAGATTATTCGAAAGCTGTCGCGGAAATCCTCCGTCTTCAAAGGGCGGCGGCTCGGTGTACCGCCACGGAATCGGAGGGTCAGACGCTGAACGAAGCGCCGCAGCCGCAGCTCTTCTTGACGTTCGGGTTGTTCAGCTTGAAGCCCGACTCCATCAAAGCCTCGGAATAGTCGAGCTCGGTGCCGTGAAGATAGAGATAGCTCTTGCGGTCGGTGACCACGGACACGCCGTCTCTCTCGAAGGTGCGATCGCCGGGCCGCGGCTCGTCGACGTCCAGCTTGTATTGGAGCCCCGAACAGCCCCCGCCGACGACTTTCACGCGGAGCACCTTCCCGGGTCGCTCCCCGATCAGCGTTTTGATCTTCCGCGCTGCGCTCTCCGAGATCGTAATCATCGTGTTGTCGGCTCCGTGACGTCAGCCGGCGCTCGCCATCGCGTATTGCGCCGACATCGCGCGCAGGCGGCGCACTTCGGCGATCACTCGTCTCGCCACCGTTTCGACTTCGTGGAGAGTCGTGAACCGACCGAGCCCGAAGCGGATCGACCCATGCGCGATCTCGTCTCCTTGACCGAGCGCCTTCAGGACGTAAGAGGGCTCGAGCGTGGCGGAGCTGCATGCCGAGCCGGTCGAGAGAGCAACCTCGCGGTTCAGCGCCATGAGGAGTGATTCGGCCTCGACGTAGGCGAAGCTCAAGTTGAGATTCCCGGGTAGGCGCTCGCTCGGATGACCGTTCAGCATCACGCGATCGAGCTCGCTCGTGATCATCTGCTCGAGCCGTTCGCGTAGGGCGGTGAGCCGACGCGCTTCCTCTGCCATCACCTCGCCGGCGATCTCGCACGCTTTGCCGAAGCCGACGATCCCCGGCACGTTCAGCGTCCCCGAGCGCAGGCCGCGCTCTTGGCCGCCGCCCTCGATGAGCGGCGAGAGTCGCACACGCGGATCCTTGGAGCGCACGTACAGAGCGCCGACTCCCTTCGGCCCGCAGATCTTGTGCCCGGACAACGAGAGGAGATCGATGCCCATCCGCTCGACGTCGACGGGTATCTTGCCCACGGCCTGGGTCGCATCCGTGTGAAAGAGCACCCCGCGCCGCTTGGTGATCTTGCCGATTTCGGCGATCGGGTGGATGGTGCCGACCTCGTTGTTCGCGATCATGATCGAGACGAGCACGGTCTTTGGCGTGATCGCGCGATCGACGGCGTCGGGGTCGACGCGGCCGTAGCGATCGACGGGAAGCACCGTTACCCGCGCCAATCCCTTCCGCTCGAGCGAGCGGCCCGTGTCGATCACCGAGCGGTGCTCGGTGGCGCAGGTGATGACGTGGCTTCCCTTCTCGCGGTGAAACTCGAGCACTCCCTTGAGTGCCAGGTTGTTCGACTCGGTTGCGCCGGCCGTGAAGACGATTTCCTTCGCGCGCCCCCCGAAGAGCTTCGCAACCTGCTCCCGACTTGCCTCCACGGCCGCTTCGGCCTGCCATCCGAAGGGATGATTTCTGCTCGACGCATTTCCGAAATTCTCCTTGAAAAACGGGAGCATAGCGTCGAGAACCAGTGGATCCACGGGTGTCGTCGCGTGGTAGTCCATGTAGATCGGTTTGGTCACGAGCAAAGCCACTCGTGGTCCTCGAGTAATCGGACCACTCTGGTCCTGTATAGGGCCGCACCCAGACCCTGTCAACGCAGGGGAATCTTCGCCCAACAGGCTAGGATGTCCGACCGGAGACGGGATCGCGACCAACGACTGGAGCGATCTGTGACGCATGCTCCTGCCGGTCACCGGAGAAAGAACATCACAAGACTCTCCGCAGGAACCGCCCAGTGTGTGAGCCCTCTTCTGCTGCGACTTGCTCGGGAGTCCCCACCGCGACGACCGCGCCGCCACGCGCGCCGCCCTCGGGGCCGAGGTCGATCACATGGTCCGCTGTTTTGATGACGTCGAGGTTGTGCTCGATCACGAGGACCGTATTGCCGGCATCGACGAGGCGCGACAGCACACCGAGCAAGCTCTCGATGTCGGCAAAGTGGAGGCCGGTGGTCGGCTCGTCGAGGATGTAGAGCGTCCGGCCGGTCGAGCGGCGCGCGAGCTCGCGCGCGAGCTTGATGCGCTGCGCTTCTCCACCGGACAGCGTGGTCGCCGGCTGACCGAGCCGCAAATAGCCGAGCCCGACGTCTTGCAGCACGCCGAGCCGGCTGGCGGCGGCGGGTATCGCCGAGAAGAACTCCAGTGCCTTGCTGATCGTCAGGTCGAGCACTTCGGCGATCGTTCGACCTTTGTAATGGATCTCCAGCGCATCGCGGTTGTAGCGCTTGCCCCCGCACTGATCGCAGACGACGAATACGTCCGGAAGGAAATGCATCTCGATGCGGATGAGACCGTCGCCGCGACAGGCTTCGCAACGACCACCTTTGACGTTGAAGGAAAAGCGCCCGGGCCCATAGCCGCGTACCCGGGCGTCCGGGGTCTCGGCGAATAGCTCACGGACGACCGTGAAGAGTCCCGTGTAGGTGGCCGGGTTGGAGCGCGGCGTGCGACCGATCGGTGATTGGTCGACGTCGACCACCTTGTCGAGGAACTGCCAACCCTCGAGCGCGTCGTGTTCGCCCGCGCGTGCCTTCGCCTGGTGAAGCTTGCGCGCGATCGCAGGGTAAAGCGTATCGATGATCAGCGAGCTCTTGCCGGACCCTGAGACGCCGGTCACGCAGGTCATCGTGCCGAGCGGGATCTCCACGCTGACACCGCGAAGGTTGTTGGCGCGCGCGCCGAGCAGCCGGAGAGCCCAACCATTCCCCCGCCGCCGGTCGCCCGGCAGCCGGATCTGCCGCTGCCGAGAGAGATACTGGCCCGTCAGCGAGGCAGGGTCCGACATCACGGTGGCGGGCGTCCCTGCCGCGACGATCTGTCCCCCGCGCTCACCCGCACCGGGGCCCATGTCTACGATGTGATCGGCCGCGAGGATGGTGTCGCGATCGTGCTCGACGACCAGCACGGTGTTGCCGAGGTCGCGAAGCCGCTGAAGGATTCCGAGCAACCGAGCGTTGTCGCGCGGGTGCAAGCCGATCGACGGCTCGTCTAGGATGTAGAGGACACCGACCAGGCTCGATCCGATCTGGGTGGCGAGGCGCAGCCGCTGCCCTTCGCCTCCCGAGAGCGTCGCCGCCGGACGATCGAGCGTCAGGTAACCCAGACCAACTTCGAGGAGAAACCCGAGACGCGCGTCGATCTCGTCGAGAAGTCGGCGAGCGATCTCACGCTTCTGCGGCGTCAGCGCGAGGTCGGCGAAAAACGAACGCGCATCGCCGACGGAGAGCCGCGCCGTCTCGACGATCGACCGACCGCCGACGGTCACGTGCTCCGCTTCGGGCCGCAGGCGCGAGCCCTTGCAGACGGGACACGGCCGGGCCGTCAGGTACGGCGCAAAATCCTCTTCGCCGTTTTCAGGCTTGGCTTCCCGCCGGCGCTTCTCGAGGAGGCCGATCACTCCTTCGAACGGCCGCGTGAACGTGAAGCTCCGCCCGTCGCGCTCGTGCTCGAACGTGACGTCGCGATCGCCGGTTCCGAAGAGTATCGCTTTTCTCGTGTCGGCGACGATCTCACCGAACGGCGTGTCGAGGTCGAAGCCGAGCGCGCGGCCGAGCGAGGCGAGCAGCGTCAGATGAAATGGGGACGGCTTGCGGCCCCACGCCGCGATTGCCCCCTGCCGGAGCGAAAGACGCTCGTCGGGAACGATCAGGTCCGGGTCGAAGTGGCTGTGCGCGCCTAGGCCTCCGCAGGTCGGACACGCCCCGTAGGGGCTATTGAAGGAGAAGAGTCGCGGCGAGAGCTCGGCATAGGAGACGCCGCAATCCGGACACGAAAAGCGCTGACTAAACACCGTCTCGGTCGAGCCAGCATCGTCACCGACGAGGATCCGGCAGACCTCCTCGCCGTAGCGGAAGGCAACCTCGAGCGAATCGGCGAGGCGGCGCTCGACGCCGCTCTTCAACACGAGGCGATCGACGACGACCTCGATCGTATGGGGGTGATTCTTCGCGAGCGACAGCTCTTCCTCCAGATCGTGGACCTGGCCGTCGATTCGCACGCGTACGAACCCCGCCCGACGGAGCTCCTGAAGCTCCCGCCGGAACTCGCCCTTGCGCCCGCGCGCAACCGGAGCCAGCACTTGGATGCGGCTCCCTTCGGGTAGCTCGCGGATGCGGTCGACGACCTCGGGGATCGTCTGCGCACCGATCGGCTTGCCGCAACGGAAGCAATGCGGATCGCCGACCCGGGCGTAGAGGAGCCGCAGGAAGTCGTAGATCTCCGTGACGGTGCCGACCGTCGAACGGGGATTTCGCCCGAGCCCCTTCTGCTCGATCGCGATCGCGGGAGACAGCCCCTCGATCGCGTCGACATCGGGCTTCTCCATTTGCTCTAGGAACTGGCGCGCATACGCCGACAACGACTCCACGTAGCGCCGCTGGCCCTCCGCGTAGAGCGTGTCGAAGGCGAGCGACGACTTTCCCGATCCCGAGAGACCCGTGATCACGATCAGTCGATCACGCGGCAGCTCGAGGGAGAGGTTCTTCAGGTTGTGCTGTCGCGCGCCCTGGATCCGGATCGTTCCGGACATCAGGACTCGCCCCGGTGCGACGCCATCCGGGCCGCGAGACCGATCGCGGCCGCCATGCTGGACGGGTCGGCGACGCCCCGCCCCGCGATGTCGTAAGCGGTACCGTGGTCGGGAGAGGTCCGCGGGAACGGCAGCCCGAGCGTCACGTTCACGCCGTCGTGGAAGTGGACGAGCTTGAACGGGATGAGTCCCTGATCGTGGTAGAGCGCGATCACCGCGTCGAACTCGCCCGCGCGCGCGCGGAAGAAAACCGTGTCCGGCGGATACGGCCCGTCGATATGGACGCCGCAGGTGCGCGCACGCCGAATGGCAGGGGCGAGAGTGCGGATCTCTTCGTCCCCGAACGCGCCGGCCTCACCGGCATGGGGATTCAGGCCGGCTAGTGCCAGGCGCGGGCGGCGGATCCCGAAGTGGCGCCGCAAGGAACCCGCGGCGATCTCCGCGGTGCGTACGACCGATGCGGTCGTGAGAGCCCGAGGCACGTCGAGGAGCCGGATGTGCGTCGTCACCAGCACGATCCGCAAAGTCGCGCCGGCCATCATCATGCGCACCTCGGCACCACCGGCGAGTCGGGCGATCACCTCCGTGTGGCCTGGAAAGTCGACGCCGAGCGCCTGGATCGCGTGCTTGCTCACGGGAGCCGTGACGATCGCATCGGCCTCGCCGCGCTGGACGAGCTCGACGGCGCGGAGGATGGAACGGTAGGCAGCCTCGGCTCCACCGCCGGAGGGCTTCCCTGGTCGGCGCTCTGCGGAGGATAGCGAAGACACTTCGACGACCGCCAGCTCGCCGCCGACCCGATGCCGGCGCGCTGTCACCTCGAAAACAGCGCGATCGCCGACGAACACGAAGCGAGCATGGCGCCGCAGGCGCGCCGTGGCGCGGAGCGCCACCTCCGGCCCGATCCCGGCGGGATCGCCCATGGTCACCGCAATGGTGGGTTTCCTGTTCGTCGGCTTCAGGCTTCTGACTTCAGGCGTCGGCAAGAGAGCGCCACGCCGGGAAGCCTGATGCCCGAAGCCTCTCAAAGCTTGGTCTCGACGTAGTGGTGCTTCTGGATGTCCTCGAGCAGCCAACGCTTGTAACGCTCGTCGAGCGCTTCGTTGTAGAGCTTCTCCTTGATGTCCGCCGCGAGCTCGCTTTCGGGCTGGTAGCCAGCCTCGATCCGCTTCTCGAGCTTCAGCATGTGCAATCCCATCTTCGTGCGGATCGGCTCGCTCACATCGCCTTCCTTCATCTTCGCCAGCACCGCCTCGAACTCGGGAATCACCTTCGACAGCTCGACCTCACCGAGATCACCGCCGTCGGCCGCGGCTGGATCCTCGGAAGATTCCTTGGCGACCTTGGCGAAGTCCGCTCCCTTGAGAATCTTCGCCCGCAGATCCTCGAGCCGCTGCGTGACCGCCTGGACGATCTCGTCGGGCGCGTTCCCATCGAGGCGCAGCATGATCTGGCGGACCTTCACCCGGGAGGGGCGCTCGTACTCCTTCTTGTGAGCCTCGTAGTAGCGATTGACGTCCTCGGGAGAGACGTTCACCTTGCTGCGGATCTCGCGGTTCATGAGCTGTACCTTCTCGATCTCCTGACGCACCTGATCGCGGTATTTCGGGTAGTCGATGCCCTGCTGCTTCAGCGCTTCCTTCAGCTGATCGTCATCGAGATGGTTCGCCTGCTTGATGTGATCGATGTAGCGGTCGATGTCCTCGTCGCGCACGTGGATGCCCTTGGCGGCGATCTCCTTGGCGAGGAGCTTCTCCGTGACCAACGCCTGCAACGCCTCGTTTTGGTCCGGCATCTGTAGGCTCGGCGTCAGCGCCCGCTGCTTGGCGACGAACTGATTCAGCTCATAGAGCGTGATCGGCTCGCCGTCGACGCTGGCGACGATGCGGTTCACGACCTCCGCGCGGAGCGGGGACGCGGCCAGCACGAGCCACGCGGCGAGTAGATAGCCCCGAAGCGTAATTCCCGTGGTGCCCTTTCGATCCGAAATTCGCGCGGGCCCTGTCGTCGGCGCAGCCCGCGCCGTGCTCGCTGGGCGCCCCTCCCAGCCGCTGCGCCACCCCGGGCCTTCGCCCCGCATTCGCTGCGCGCGGCGCGGGGCCGAACAGTCGCGTAGACTGTTCGGCGCGCCGACGACACCCACGCGAATTTCGGATCGAGGATAGGCTTGCGGCTTCAGGCCTCGGGCTTCGCCAAAGACGGCTCGGAGCCTCTTCCCGAATCCTGGAGCCTGAAGCCCGGACCCACTCGTCTTCATCGGCGAACCTCCACTGGATTCCTTAGTCGTTTTTTCTCGTCGCTGTCCATCTCGCCGTCGCCTCCGACGCCGAGCTCGCGGAGGAGGGACAGCACGGCATGGGTGATGCCCTCGAGGTCGATGTGCAGGACGGGGATCGAGACCTCGTTGTCTGGCATCACGCGGACGTCACGGCGAGAGCGGGCCAACGTCACCAGGCGAGCGGGATCGATCTCACTCGTATCGTGAAAACGAAGCACGAGCCTCGCCGCCTGACGCCGCAGGCGCACGACCATGGCGCGCTTCAGGTGCCGACGCAGGTCCATGACCGCGAGCAACGCCACGACGCGTGCCGGTACGGCGCCGAAACGGTCCTCGAGCTCACCCCGCAGCTCGTCGAGCTCCTCACGGCTTTGCGCGCGCGCCATCCGCTTGTACAGCGCGAGGCGCTGGCCGACGTCGGCCACGTATTCTTCCGGAATGAACGCCGAGATGCCGAGCTGGATCTCGGGCTCCACCTCGACCCGCCGCCGCTCGCCGCGGAGCTCGCGGATCGCGTCCTCGAGCATCTGCGTATAGAGCTCGAAGCCGACTGCGGCGACCTGACCCGACTGTTGCTTGCCGAGCAAGTTGCCCGCGCCGCGGATCTCGAGGTCGTGGACGGCCAGCCGAAAGCCTCCGCCGAGATCGTCGAGCGAGGCGAGCACCTCGAGCCGCTTCTGTGCGTCGCGGCCGATGAGCATCTCTCCGGGGAGCAGGAGGTACGCATATGCGCGCTGGTGCGAGCGCCCGACCCGGCCGCGCAGCTGGTAGAGCTGTGCCAGCCCGAAGTGATCGGCGCGGTCGATGAAGATCGTGTTGGCATTCGGGATGTCGAGGCCGGACTCGATGATCGCCGTCGTCACCAGCACGTCGAGCCGCTTCTCGAGAAAATCGAGCATGACCTTTTCCAGCGCCGATCCAACCATCTGTCCGTGCGCGACGCCGAAGCGAGCCTCGGGAACGAGCTCACGCAGGTGCGCGGCGGCCTTGTCGATGGTCTCGACCCGATTGTGGACGAAGAAGACCTGGCCGGCGCGGGCGAGCTCGCGGAGCGTCGCCTCGCGTATGAGCCCCTCGTCGTAGCGGGTCACGTACGTGCGGATCGCTTGCCGATCGACCGGCGGGCTCTCGATGATCGACAGATCGCGGATCCCGGACAGCGCCATGTGGAGGGTGCGCGGGATGGGCGTCGCGGTGAGCGTGAGCACGTCGACCAGCTTGCGCAGCTTCTTGATCTTCTCCTTGTGTGCCACACCGAACCGGTGCTCTTCATCGATGACGAGCAGCCCGAGATCCCTGAGCTCGACGTCCTCCTGCAGCAGTCGGTGCGTGCCGATCACGATGTCGACCTCGCCCCGCTGCAGGGCGCGTAGCACTACCCTCGCTTGCTCGCCGCGGCGAAAGCGCGACAGGAGCTCGACGCGCACGGGAAAGCCGGCAAACCGCCTCTGGAAGGTCTCGAAGTGCTGCTGTGCGAGCACGGTCGTCGGCACCAGCACGAGCACCTGCTTGCCTTCCATGACCACTGCGAAGGCAGCACGCAGCGCGACCTCGGTCTTGCCGAAGCCGACGTCACCGCACACCAGGCGGTCCATCGGACGGGACTTGTTCAGGTCCGCGAGGACGTCGACGATGGCGCGCTCCTGGTCAGGGGTCTCTTCGAACGGGAACCGTGCCTCGAACTCACGGAAATAGTCGTCGGGCGGGGCGAAGGAGTGTCCCTCCATGACCTCGCGGGCGGCATAGACGTCGAGCAGCTCGTGGGCCATCGCGAAGACCGCCTCCCGGGTCTTCGCCTTGACCTTCTCCCACGACGCGCCGCCGAGCTTGTCGAGCTCGGGCGCCGAGCCGTCGGCGCCGACGTACTTCTCGACCACGTTGATGCGATCGACCGGTACGTAGAGCCGGTCTCCGCCCTGATACTCGAGATGCAGGTAGTCGCCCTCGGTGTCGGCGACCGTCAAATGTCGAAGGCCCTTGTAGCGGCCGATGCCGTGATCGATGTGGACGATGTAGTCTTCGGCCTTGAGCTCGGCGAGCCCGGCCAGAAACTTGCCGACGTCGACGGCGCGGCCCCGACGGCGGCGACGCTCCCCGAAGATCTCTTCCTCGGACACGACCACCAATCGATCGACGGGCAGATGGAAGCCGCTCTCGAGGTCTCCGATCAGGATCGCCCGACGGGTCGCGGCGGGGAGCTCGGGAAACTTGCGATCGAGAATCGCCACCTCGAGGTCGTGAACCGCGCAGAGCCCCTTCAAGCGATTGGCCTGGGCGCGGTCATGGACGACGAGCACGACCCGGTCACCGTCTTTCTCCCAACGCTCGATCCGGTCGACGAGAGGGCGGATCGAGGTCTCCCGTCCGCTCGCCTTGGTTACCACACCGAGATCGCCCGTCGTGAAGCTCTTGATGCGAAAAACCCCCGACCGTGCGTCCTCGCCGGCGAGGAGATCGATGGCATCGAGCTCTACGCGGGCGAAGGACTCGCGACGCGACCTCGAGGCCGAAGGCTCGAGGTAGAGCTCTTCCACCCGCGGCACGAGCCGGTGGGCCGCCGCGGCCATCGCGGCATGCTCGGCGAGGCTACGCGCGAACGCCTCCTCGGCGGCTTCGACCGCCGCGGTTTGATCGATCCAGAAGAGCGTCCCCGCGGGGCAGTAGTCGGCGAACGTGGCGAGCGCCGGGTGGACGAACGGGAGCAGGAATGGGCTCCCGGGAAACCCGAGGCCAGCTTCCATTCGATCGAGCGCGGCGAGCCGCTCGGGCCGCGCGACGTCGAGATCCTGAGCACGCGTCTCGACCGCGCGACGCACGGCAGGGTCGCGCCAGCGTTCGAGCGGATACTCGCGCCAGGGCGTGATCAGCACCTCCGGAACGCGGCCGAGCGAGCACTGCGTGGCGGGATCGAACGCGCGGATTGCCTCGAGCACGTCTGCGTCGAATTGTAGACGGAGCGGCAGGGCCACCACCGCCGGGAAGACGTCGATGATACCGCCCCGCACGGCGAACTCGCCGCGGTCCTCGACTTGCGGCACTCGCTGGTAGCCGGCGCTTGCAAGGCGCTCCGCGACGCGCTCGAATCCGGCTTCTTCACCCTCGACCCAATATTGCGAAAGCTCGAGGAGCGCTTCGCGCGGCGGCACCCGTTGCAGCAGCGCTTGCGCCGTGGTCACGGCGATCGGGGCCTTGGCCTGGTTCAGCTGATAGAGCGTCGACAAGCGCTCGGCCACGATTTCTTCGGTCGGCGAGGCGCTCGACAGCGGTTCGGCGTCCCAGGGGGGCATCCAATGGACGCGACGCTCGAGCGGCGACGCGCTTTCATCATCGCCGAGGAAGAAGCGAAGCGCCCGCACCCACGCTTCAGCCTCTCGCAGCGATGGAGAGACCACCACGGATGGGCTTGGCCGCTCGGTCAGAAACCTCGTCACGAGGTACGCCGGCGCCCCGCCGCGTAGGCCGAACACGCGCGTTCGCTGCCGGGAAGCGATTCCCGTGTCGGCAAGAGCGCGGACGGTCTCGTTTATGCTCCGTCCCTCGATCACGCTGAACAGAAGGGTGTACCAGCGGCTGAAGGGAGAGTCGACAGGTCGACGACGGCGCAAACGTGAAGCGCTTGGTACTCAGGCTGACGGCTTCAGCGCGTCGCCCCGCCTGGTCCTTTGTCGGGTTCGGAAGCCCGGGGCGGGAGGGCCGAAACCTCGATCAGTCGCGGCAGCGCCTTCTCGAGCGCCTCTTTGATCAGCGCGCACGTCTCGCGGAAGAAGCTCTCGTCTCGGCTCGCCGGATCGGCGATGTCCCCGCCATCGCCGGCGAACTCTCGCAAGGTGTGGATCGCTTTTCCCGCAGCTTGCGGAAAGCACTCGACGATCACCTTTTGGTCGGTCGTCATGGCGAGCACGAGGTCGGCCGTCTCGAGCAGATGGAGATTGCGCTTGAGAGCGGTCGAAGTCTTACCATCGGCGAGCTCGATCCCATGGTCACGCAGCGCGAAGCGCGTATCGAGCGAGACGAGCGCGCCGTCGCGGGCGAACGGTGCGACGCCGGCCGAGTGGACCTTGATGGCACGAGCGAGCCCGCGCTCCTGCAGCATGTGGCGGAGCAGCGTCTCCGCCATGATCGATCGGCTGGTATTGGCGTGGCAGACGAAGAGGATGTTCAAAGGAGGCTTCGGGGATCGGGCTTCGGGCTCCGGCCGGGACTCGCGAAGCCCTTGCCGGAGCCTGAAGCCCGATGCCTACGCTGGGCGGGGAGGAAGGGCTCTACAGCCCTCCTGCAAACACGTCGCTCGTGGTTTCTTTCTTGACCTTGCCGAGCTCGGGCTTGAGGGCCTTGCCAATCGCCGCCGGATCCCACCTTCCGCTGCCTTTGATCTGCGCCGCAGAGTGCCAATTCTGCATGACCCACACCGAGCGGCCGCCGACGCGGAAGACCATTCCGTGCACGTCCTTGGCGTCGTCGCTCGACAGCCAGACAACGAGCGGCGCCACGTTGGCGGGATCGAAGACGTCGAACTCGCCTGCTGCCGGCTTCTGGCCCATGATCGCCGCGGTCGCCGGCGTCGCATCGACCGTGAGTCGGGTGCGCGCGACCGGCGCGATCGCGTTCACGGTGACGCCGTACTTCTTGAGCTCTTGGTCGACGATCACCGAGAAAGCCGCAATCGCCGCCTTGGCGGCACCGTAGTTCGACTGGCTCGCGTTGCCGAGCAGCCCGGAGTCGGAGGAGGTGTTGATGACGCGACCGTTCACCGACTGGCTGGTCTCCTTGTTCTTGTTCCGCCAGTACTCGGCGGCGTGACGCGTGACCGCGAACGTTCCCTTGAGGTGGACCGCGATCACCGCATCCCAATCTTCTTCCGACATGTTGAAGATCATTCGATCGCGGAGAATCCCCGCGTTGTTGACGACGATGTCGAGCGAACCGAAGTTGTCGATCGCGCAATCGAGCATGCGCTTGGCACCCTTGAAGTCCGACACGCTGTCGCCGTTGGCCACCGCCTTGCCGCCCGCCTTCTTGATCTCGTTCACCACCTCCTGCGCGGGACCGACGTCCTTGCCGCTGCCGTCGAAGCCGCCGCCCAGGTCGTTGACGACGACCGCCGCGCCGTGCTTGGCGAGGAGCAGCGCCTCTTCGCGACCGATTCCGCGCCCTGCGCCGGTGACCAGCGCGACCCTGCCATCGAGTAGACCCATAGTTGAGATCCTCCTTGAATCCTTTTCAGCGTTGTCTCGTGAGAATAATCGAGCATTCCTGCCTCAATGTCGCCGAGCAAGTCAAGATTGGACGAAAAAGGGTGCTGTCCTGATCGCTCTTCACGTCGCGCACTACAACCTTTGCCGAGTCCACGAGAGGCTCCGCACGACGCCAGCGATGGCACTCGGCGTGGCCGACCACGTGTGGAGCATCGCGGAGCTGGTGGGCGAAGCGCTGAACGCCCCGATCAAGCCGACGCCCACAGCGCCGGAGCCGCACAGGGGCATGAGTGCAGGGCGTGCAAAGGGCGAGATCGGCACGCACCGTAGGCCCGTGCTTCGGCTCGTTCAGGGACGCCAGAAGTGAAACGCAGAAAGACTGCTTCAGCGGGCGCGAGATTCGCTAAGCAGCGTGCGGCGCGCGTAATCGAACAGCTCTTCCCGGTGAGTATGGATGTAGTTTTCGATTCGCCGCTCCTCATCGGCCGGGAACACGCCGAGCATACCGACCTCGTCGATTAGCCGACGCTCAAATTCGACGACACTGGCCAGCTGCCGCACAAATGTCGGATCCCCGGCAGCGACAATGTTTTCCACCGTCGATTTGATTGATCCCGGAACGTACCAGTTTTCGCTCAGCACGGCTCCACTCCCAGGTCAAAAGTAAACTATAACCCCAAGATAAGCTGGTGCAATCGAAAGGTTTCGGAACCCCAAAACCTGCAATCCACGGGCGAGAATCTGCGGCGCGATTTGAGCCGCGACGATCGGATCGCCTTTCGCGATAACATGGCACCCAGTAAGTAGCGCCACCCGAGCACGCCGATACAGGATTTTGCTATGTTCCGCAAAGGCGCGCCGCGCATCCTAATTTTCCCTCAATGTCGTTCGGACAGCAGCGACCCTTTGCCCGAGGCAAGAAGTCCGCCGATCCCGGTGTCCTAGTTTCAACCGCCGAATGTCCTAATTCGGACAGCACCCGAAAAAGGGGATCACGTTCGTGGTCATCAGAAGGGCGAGCCGATCTGATGAGTCCCATTCTTCCTTGCTAGTGGCCCTTGTGCTTCTTCGAGGCCTTCGCGGGAGGCGGTTGATCGGCATTGGGAATGGCTACCTCGGCGGTCGGCGCCGGCCGACCGACGACGTCGGCGACCTTACCCGCGTCGTCGAAGACGACCTTGTAATAGAGGGAGCGGTTCCACCAGTACGTCCACTCACGATCCTGGACGGAAGCCGTGCGGTCCGTCGGCGGATAGCCGAGCGACAACAGCACCTGCTCACGCGTCATTCCCCGCTCGATCTTGGCGTTGCCGATCGCGCGGCGCACGCGGATGGGAAAGCCCCCGATCCGTGGTCGCGGGTCGGTGGCGACGAGCACTTTGTCCAGGTACTGCTGGAAGGATTCTCCCTTCGTACCGTACTCGTGGGTGAGCGTGAGCAGGACCTCGCCCGTCGAGAACGTCACCGAATCGTCCGTCAGCCCTTCGATCCGCACGGGGGTGCCCGCGGGCAGCTTGGTCCCGATCCAGTAGTTCGCGTCGCTGATGGCGTCGGAGCTGTAGTGGAGGTTGCAGCAGGTGAACCGCTCCTGCCGCTCGACCGGTCGGGGCGCTTGCGGCGGCGGCGCATGTCGGCAACCCGCAACGAGGACCAACGCGAGCCACGCGAGTCTCCCCCGCATGCGCCGAATCAAGAGCGGAGAACCGGCAGGACTTCCCTGCCGAACAGCCGAACGCTCTCCGCCGTGTCGTGGCGGCCGAAGCTCATGATGAAGGTGGTCACGCCCGTGGCAACGCTTTTCCGCAAGCGCTCGATGATCTCGCTCGGCGTTCCGGTCGGACAGAGCTCGGGTGCATTCGTCAGGAAGCCGACTTCCTGGTGGACCGCCTCGGTGCGGCGGCGCGCCTCGTCTTTTTCGAGCGCGATCGCGGCGATGGTCTGCTGTGAGATCTCGATGTCCTCGAAGGCTCGCCCGACCCTCTCGCAGTGCGAGCGCAGGACGGACAGCTTCTGGCCGATCTCGGTGTGGAACACGCCGGGGTTGTTCCAGATGTCCGCATAGCGGGCGACGAGCTTCAGCAGGATCTTTTCGCCGCCGCCGCCCACCAGGATCGGCGGGTGAGGCTTGCGGACCGGCTTCGGCCAGCAGCGTGCGTTTTCGATGTGGTAGTGCACGCCGTGAAACGTCGGCGCATCCTCCGTCCACATGCGCTTCAGGATCTCGAGTCCTTCCTCGAGCTGCTCGAGGCGAGTGCGGATCTTGGGATACTCGTAGCCGTAGGCTTCGTACTCTTGGACGAACCAGCCGGCGCCGTAACCCACGATCAAGCGACCGTCGGAGATGGCATCGAACGTCGTGGCCATCTTTGCGAGCAACGCCGGCGGCCGGTAGCTGTTGCAGAGAACGAGAAAACCGATCTCGATCCGCTTCGTCAGTGCGGCCACGGCCGTCATCTCCGTCCACGCTTCGAGCGGATCCTCGGAGCCGAGGCCGAGGAAGTGATCCGCCACCCACACGGAGTCGAAGCCGGCCTCCTCGGCGAGGAGCGCGATCTCCCTCACCTCCGCCCACGTCGCCCCCCATTGAGGCAGCGTGACGCCGAACTTCAGCTTGCGCGATTTCATCGGACCCCCAAACGCCGCCGCGCGGAGTTCCCGCAGACACCGTGCGGTCCGCAAAAAGACGCTTGTATAGAAGTCAGCGCGCCTTCGCCATCCTCTCGATCTCGACCGCCTGCTCTTCGGAAACGGGCATGACCGACAATCGAGGCAGGCGCACGAGGTCGAAGCCGGCGAAGCGCTTGATCGCCTTGATCGCCGCCAGCGACACTGGCACCTCGAGCGACCGGAGCGGCGTGAGATCGACGACGAGGAGCTTCGCGTCCTTGCCCTTCGGGTCGGGGTACGCGCCGCTCGCGGCGCGCGCGACACCGACGACCGCCTTCTCGTCTCCCGTGTGATAGATGAACACGGAATCGCCTTCGGCGACGTTCGCCAGATGCTTCAGCGCGAGGGGGTTCTTGACCCCATCCCAGGTGGTGCGGCCCTCGGCGCGGAGCTCCGCGAATGAGTACGTGGAGGGTTCGGTCTTGAAAAGCCAATGCTTCGCCATGTTTCGTTCCTACTCGGCTAGATCGGCCAGGAGATGAGAGCGAATCGCCGGAGCCCGCAAGGTTCTCGCGGCGCTATCCCTTCTGCCGCAGCTCCACTGTGTAGCCGTCGGGGTCGCGGATCCACAGCTGAGGCCCGATCTCGAGAAACTTGATGCCACGCTGCCGAAGCGTGGCTTTGGTGGCTTCGTAATCCTCGACTTCGATGGCCACGTGCGCTTCGGTCGGATCGATCGGCCCCTCGCCGTACTTCTGGCACTGCATGAGATGAAGCTGCGAGTCGCCGAGCCCATACCAAGCGCCTGGAAAGCCGAGGTCGGGACGCGGCACGGTGCTCATGCCGAGCAACCCCTCGTAAAATGCCCTCGACCGCTCGAAGTCTGCGATACGCAGCGCCGCGTGATGAAGTCTACCCGGTCGGATCATGCCCTTTTCCTCCTTGCCCGAGGTCGACGAATGACGTTAGTCTAATTCGGGATCTAATTCGAGACTCAGTTTCCATAAAGAAGTCTTATTCATGCACATCGAGACCCTGAAGGTATTCTGCGACGTCGTCGAAACGCGCAGCTTTTCGACCGCGGCGTCGCAGAACTTCGTCACGCAGTCGGCGGTCAGCCAGCAGATCCGGGCGCTCGAGACGAAATACGCATGCAAGCTGATCGAGCGCACGCGCGGCGCCGTGCAGGTCACGCCGGCGGGCGAGATCGTCTACCAAGCCAGCAAGGAGATCGTGCAGCGATATCTCGAGATGGAAGGCGGCCTGCAGTCGTTGAATCATCGCGTCGGCGGCACGCTCAGGATCGCCACCGTCTATAGCGTGGGCCTCTACGAATTGTCGTCCCCGCTCCGGCGCTTTCTGCGTGCCTACCCGCAGGTGAAGGTCCAGCTCGACTACAGCCGTTCGAGCGAGATCCAGGAAGACGTGTTGCGCGGCTCGATCGACTTCGGGATCGTCGCCTACCCGGCCCGGCGTCCACAGCTGGCCGTGGTGCCCTTCCGTGAGGACCGTCTGGTGTTGATCTCCCATCCGCAGCATCCCCTCGCCTCCTACAAGCAGATCTCGGTCCACAAGATCCACGGGGAGGCGGCGATCGGCTTCGAGCGCGACATCGCCACGCGGCGCGCGATCGATCGCGCGTTGCGGGCCCGCGGTGTGGCGCTGCGCTACGTGTCGGAAGTCGACAACATCGACACCATCAAGCGCTTCGTCGAGGTCGGCCAAGGGGTCGCCATCGTTCCCGAGCCCGCGGTTCAGTCCGAGGTCAAGAGCGAAACGCTGACCATCGTGCAGTTCAGCGACGAGAAGCTCTCTCGACCACTCGCCATCATCCATCGCAAGGGAAAGCAGTTCTCCCTCGCCGCCGAGCGCTTCATCGAGTTCCTGACGAGCAAGAAGACGCCCGACGAGGTCGAGGAGAAAGCGAGGGCAGGGTGAGCGGCGAGAGACTTCGAGCTTCACGCTTCCGGCGTTGGGAACGCACTTGGCGGATTCCTCCGGAAATCTGAAGCCCGTCGCAGCTCGAAGCCTCCCCGACCTCGCTGGACGACGGAACCCGTCACTCGGTAGTGTCGCGGCCTTGCGATGAAGGCGCTCGCCGCAAGCGCAGCCGCGGGATCGTCCGCGATCCGAGCCGTACGATCGCAGCGCCGGACGCTTCGGCCGCCTCAGCGCAGATCGGCCTCGCTCATGGCCTCGCGCCGAAAGCGACGGCCGATCAGGTCCACCGCCACGTAGAGCGCGAATAACACCAGCGCCGCGGCCGCGAACCACAAGAGCTTCTCCTTGAGCACGTGGACCAGCGCCTCGGGGTCCTGCAGGAGACGCGGCTCGTCCGCCAGCACGCGCGCGCCGAACCAGGCGAGCACCGTACACCAGAGAAACGAACCGAGAAGCGTCATCGTGGTGAAGAGGGCGAACGGCATGCGCGCCGCGCCGGCCGGCAGCGACACCAGATGGCGGACCACGGGCAGGAGCCGCGCAAAGAAAATCCCAGCCACCGAATAGTGACGGATCCATTGCTCGGCGAGAAGCCACTTCTTCTCTGGAATCAGCACGTACTTTCCGTAACGAAGGATCAACGGGCGGCCGAGAGCGCGTGCGACGCCGTACGAGAGCCCGGCGCCGAGCCACGAGCCTACCGTGGCCGCGACCACCACGCCCCAGAAGCTCATTCGTCCTTGCGTTGCCCAGTAGGCGGCGGGCGGCACGACGACCTCGCTCGGGAGCGGGAACACCGTGGACTCGATCGCCATCATCAAGGCCACACCCCAGTAGCCCCAATCGCGCACCAGCTCGAACCAGAATCGGAGGAGGGCATGGAACATGCGACGGCCGCATCTAGCAGGACACCCATCTCGTTGCCAGCCTCGGCGCTCGAAGTGAGGAGTCGCCGGCGCTAACGTGGTAGGACCAACAAGAGATACACGCCCGCGACCAACGGGAGCGCGCACACAGCTTGTATCGTGACCGGCGGGACCCATCCGTGGCGCAGACCCCCTCTAGGCGCTTTCTCGCCGCGTCGCTTTTCGATGATTCGGTTGCTACGCTTTCGCCATGGCGGTTTCGGTGCGACGTCTCGGCGGCTTCGCCTCGGCGGCGCTCTGCGCGACCGCGCTCGGACTCGCGAGCTGCTCGGCGAGCCGGCGTGCGGCTCCCGCGCCGCCGGCACCGATCCCTCGCTTGTCGCTCGATGCCGAGGATTCGCCGTTGCCGTTTCGCTGGCTCGCCGATGACGCCGTGCTCGTGGCGCCGACGCTCGGCGAGCGGAAGCTCGCCGGATTCGGCAACTATGTCGCGCGTGCGGCGCAGAAGCAGGAGCGGGCGGGGCTCTCGGTCTGGGACGACGAGCAGGCCTGGAAGCTCGCCAACTCCGGCCGCGGGAACGGCGACGAAGTGCTCGAGCATCGCCGGGCAGAATATCTGAAGGACGACTCACTCCCGGAGCCGGTCGACCGTTTTCTCGTGTTCAGCCGCGAGGGAGAGGTCATCTATCAGCGCGATTTTCGATCGTGGCCGCTGACCGAGCTCGACTGAAGCATGACTACCGCCGAACGAATCGAAAGCCGGCTGCGGCAGGAGTTCGCGCCGGTCCACCTGGAGATCCTCGACGAGAGCAGCAAACACGTCGGACACGCCGGAGCGGCCGCGGGCGGAGGCCATTTCTCCTGTGTGATCGTCTCCGCCGCGTTTCACGACCGTTCCACGCTGGAGCGCCATCGAGCCGTCTACCGAGCGCTCGGCGATCTGCTGAAGCACGAGGTGCACGCGCTTGCGCTCCAGACGCTCGATCCGACGGAGTGGGCGGCGAGAAAAGATCAGAACAAGTCTCGTCGGTGAAAAGGGACGAGGTCCGCTTTGCGGTTTGCGGGCAGGTTGATTTACCCGCGCGGGTGGTATTGCATCCGACCCTTCCATGCCGAGTAAGCACTTCGAGATCGCCGGCCACGCGGTAAACGTTCTTCACGCGCCGCCGACCACGCTGCCCGGGGTGCCGCCCGATCTGTCGCGCGGCCAGCGGCTGGTCTTCTTGCACGGAGCCGGCTCGACCGCCGCCGTATGGCAGCGTCAGGTTCGATACTTCGCGCGACGACACAGCCCGATCGCCTTCGATTGGCCGGGCCACGGGCGATCTTCGGGCACCGAGGCACTGCCCTCGATCGAAGCTTACGCCGACTCGACGATCGCGGTGCTCGATCGACTGGGCATCGCGAGCGCCGTGCTCGTCGCCACTTCCATGGGTGGCCTCGTCGCGCTCGAGCTCGCGCTGCGCGCGACAGAACGAATCGAAGCGCTCGTGCTGATGTCCACCGCGGCCCGCATCACGGTGTCGGACGAGTCGGTCGAGATCTGGCGAAACGTGATGACAGGGCGATCACCCCAGCCGTTCAGCAATGCGGGATACGGGGACGACGTGCCGCTCGAGGTCATGCGCGAGGGTTGGGCGCTGCAGGTCCAGACCGACCCGCGCGTGCGCTATTTCGACCTCGTTGCCGCTCGCCGAGCGGACTTTCGCACGCGCCTCGGCGAGCTCCGCCTGCCTGTCCTGGTGATCCACGGCTCCAAGGACACGATTGCGACGCCCGCCGATGTCAAGGCGCTCGCTGGCGGTATTCGCGGCGCCGAGCGAGCAGAGCTCGCGGGCGCGGGCCACTATCTCTACCGCGAACGACCCGACGCGCTGCACGCGGCGATCGACGCGTTCCTGGAGCGGCTGCCATGAGCTTCCGGGGCAAGAGCGCCGTCGTCGGGGTATACGAGCATCCGACCCGCTACGCGCCGCATCTGACGCCCTATCAGATCATGGCCGAATCCGCGCGCGGCGCGCTCGAAGACGCGGGCTTGTCGATCGGCGACGTCGACGGGCTTTGCACGGCGGGCGTCGGGCCGATCGGCGTGCTCGCCCTCGCCAACCATCTGAACTTGCGGCCGAGCTATCTCGATTCGACGAACCTCGGCGGCTCGTCGTTCGTCGCCCACGTCGCGCACGCCTCCGCGGCCATCGCCGCCGGCCTTTGCGGCACGGCGCTCGTCCTCTACGGCTCGACCGCCGCCTCGGAGCGCTTCGCGGTCGGCACCGGCGGCGGCGCGTTCGGCGACCCGCCGGACGCCTACGAGGCGATCTACGGCCCCACCGTGGTCGGCGGCTACGCAATGGCTGCGATGCGCCACATGCACGAATACGGCACGAGCTCCGAGCAGCTCGCCGAGATCGCGGTGACCACGCGTCGGCACGCGTTGCTCAATCCCGCGGCCAAGTATCACGACCCGATCACGGTCGAAGACGTGCTCGCTTCGCGCCTGGTCTCGGCGCCGCTCCATCTCCTCGACTGCTGCATGATCTCCGACGGCGGCGGCGCGCTGGTCGTGACCTCCGCCGAGCGCGCGCGTGACTCGAGGAAGAAACCCGCTTACGTGCTCGGCGCCGCCGAGGCGGTGCGCCACACCGGAATCGGCCGCGAGGATCTGCTCGAGGTCGCGGGAGCGCAATCGGGCCCGAAGGCCATGGCCATGGCGGGGATCAGCCATCGCGACGTCGACCTCTGCATGATCTACGATTCGTTCACGATCACCGTGCTGCTCACGCTCGAGAACCTGGGCTTCTGCAAGCGCGGCGAAGGAGGCGCGTTCGTCTCCGAAGGGCGACTCGCCTACGACGGGCCGTGCCCCACCAACACCGACGGGGGCGGGCTCTCGTCGAATCATCCCGGCATGCGCGGCATCTTCCTCGTCATCGAAGCCGTGAAGCAGCTCCGGGGCGAAGCGGGGTCGCGACAGATCAAGAAATGCTCGGTGGCTCTCTGCCACGGCACGGGAGGCGTCATCTCGCGCCGGCACAGCGGCGCGACGCTGATTCTCGGTGACTCGCCCTGATGGACCGCAAGGACTACAAGAAGCCGCTTCCACACCTCGACGAGGAGAACCGCTGGTTCTGGGAAGCCTGCGCGCGCCACGAGCTCTATCTCCAGAAGTGCGCCGCCTGCTCGACGCTCCGCTTCTACCCGCGAGCGGTCTGTCCCTCGTGCCTCTCGTCGAAAACGGACTACCTGCGCGCGAGCGGCTACGGTAAGGTGTACACGTTCACCGTCACCTACCAGAATCAGGCCGCCGGTTTCCGGGATGAACTGCCGTACGTGATGGCGTATGTTGAGCTCGACGAGGGGCCGCGCATCCTCACCAACGTGATCAATACGCCTGCGGACGCGGTGACGATCGGTATGCCGGTCGAGGTGGTGTTCGAAGACATCGACGAGGGGCTCGCCATCCCCAAATTCCAGAGGGCTAGAGCGTGATACTGGACCTGCATGTCCACTCCAAGAAATCCGAAGACAGCCGCGCGACGGTCGTCGGTTACCTGCAGTGGCTGTTGAAGAAGAAGGACGTCTTGCCGGTCGACGGCCTGGTGCTCACCGAGCACCGCCAATTCGACGGCGGCAGCGACTATCGGCACCTCGAAGACGAATACGGAATCCGCATCTTCAAGGGCTCGGAAGTCGAGACCGACTACGGTCACGTGCTGGTGTACGGAGTCAACGACACGATGCTCGAACGCTTCGATTTTTCCAATGTGCGCCTGCCCGCTCAGGAGCTCATCACCGACGTCGAGGAGCTCGGGGGCATCGCCGTCCCTTGTCATCCGGGCCGGCCGACCGTCGGGCTTTGCGAACACTACCGGACCAAACCGCCGCTCGACGGCGTACGCGCGGTCGAGATGCTGAACGGCGGCAGCCGCAAGGGCGAGAACGAGCGCGTCGAGGAGCTCGTCAAGAAGTACGGTTACGGCGCGATCGGCGGCAGCGACTCGCACCTGGTTTCCTTCATCGGAATCTGCGCGACGGAATTTCCGCGCGAAGTGAGCGATGAAGAAGACCTGGTGCGCGCGCTGCGCGAGGGCGGTTACCGCGCGCTCGACTTTCGCGACCGCTTGAAGGGTCAATGAGCGAGCGACTTCCCTGGGGGCTCGACCCCGCGCTGATCGGCGGCGAGTTCGACGCCAGCACGTCGGCTCCGGTCACGGCGGAAGAGATCCGCGAGTACGCCGCATCACTCGGCGAGACCCATGCCGCCTATTTCGGTCCCGACCCCGTCGCACCGCCTACTTTCTGCGTGCGGTTCCGGGGCAACCGCTTCTCTCACCCCGGGATTCCGCCCCAGGCGTTCCGGCGCGGTTTCGATGCGGGCAAGGACATCCACTTCGGCGCGCCGATCCGCGCCGGTGACGTCATCCACACGCGGAACGTCCTGCACGAAGTTTACGAGAAAACCGGACGAACCGGATCGATGGTGTTCGTCGTGTCGCGCCAGACGATGACGAACCAGCGCGGCGAGGTGGTGGCGAGGATCGACAGCCGCTTCATGCTCCGTCCGGAGGAGGAGACTTGAGCACCGGGCCACTCGAGATTGGACACGAGATCCCGCGGCTCGAGATCGTGCTTTCGGGCGACCAGGTGCGTCGCTACGCCACCGCGGGCCAGATGCCCGGGCAACGGTTCTTCAGCGACGAGGTCGCGCGCAAAGAGGGGCTTCCTGGACAGATCCTCCCGGGCAACATGAGCATGGCGCTGCTCTCGCGGATGCTCACGGCTTGGCTTCCCGAGGCACGGCTCGAGACGCTCGGCGTCACGTTTCGCGGCATCGTCCAGCCTGGCAAGCCGATCGTCTGCAGCGGCTTCGTCACCGACCGGCGCGACAGCGACGCCGCCATCGAGCTCGAATGCGACCTCATTCTCGAGCAGGGCGGCGAGCGGCGAGTTACCGGAGTGGCCGTGCTGCGGCTGGATCGCTGATCGCGATCGCCTTTCGGCTTTCGCCCTTCGGCAGCGAAACCGCGGCGGAAATGGTGGACACGCCGGGAGCCTCCGGTTTCGGAATCGGCAGCTGCGTTCCCTTGCGGAACTCGCCGAGCTGGCGGATCAGGGTCGAGATCTCGGCCTCCAGCGTGGTCAACTGGTGCGACCACTGTCCCTGAAAGTCGACCACCCGTCGCTCGAGTGATTCGTGCTCGCGGCGGGCCTTGGCGAGCTCACCCTCGAGCTCGGCGCGCACCTTTTCGAGGCGCGCGGCGGTCTCCGCCAGCGCGGCTCGCTGCTGCTCGAGCTCGCGCTTTTCCGCCTCGATCGTCTCCACGCGCTGCTTCGCCGTCTCGAGCCCCGCCGACGCTTCCGCGAGCGAGCTCTTCAACGCGTCGCGCTGCTCCTGGAGGGTTCGGTTGTGGCCTTCGACGGCATCGATGTCGCTCTCCAGCGCTTCGATCTTTTCTTGCGCGTGGCGCAGCGACAACAGCGTGAAGCCGAGGGCGCAAAAGGCAATGGCGATGGCGATGAATGGAATCATGGATATCCTTCGCGGGCAGCGAAGCCGCTCCGGCTGCGCGTGCCCCTTCTGACGGAGCTCGAGCCAGCTCTCGAGCTCCGGATCGATCTGCTCGTTGAAATCGAACGGAGGAACGTGAGAACGAAGTCGATCGTCGGCCCGCCCACCTCGAGAAGAGCGTTCCGGCGGCTGGTGATCTCCCTCATCCTCGGCACCATGCCCGATCCCCCGCTTCGAGGTATAGCAGCTTTGGGCGGCCAACCCCTACCTTGAAGCGAAAATAACAGGCCCGCAGAGCTCGAGCCGGGTGCGGGCTCGACACGCTTCTCGGCTCGAACGATCTCGCCCGAGCGCCGATTCCGGTATCCTCCCGACAAATTGCTCTCGTTGGGTCAAGAGACCTTCCTGCCGGCAGAAACGGCGGCTTCGGGGGTCACCAGCACCACACGATCGGCATCGCGGGCGGCGAGCAGCATGCCCTGGCTTTCGAGCCCGCGAAGCTTCGCGGGCTCGAGATTGGCGACGACGACGATCTGCTTGCCGACGAGCGCCGCCGGCTCGTAGCTCGCGCGGATGCCAGCGACGATCTGGCGCTCGGCGCCGCCGAGGTCGATTCGCAGGACGAGAAGCCGGTCGGCGTTCGGGTGAAGCTCCGCCGAGATCACGGTCGCCACCCGCAAGTCGAGTTGCTGAAAGTCAGCCAGCGTCGCCATCACCCCGCCTTTCGAGCACCGTCATCGCTTCGAGAGCTTGCCTCTCGAGACGAGCCCGAAGGTGCCGATAGTCGTCGTCCGAGAGCTTGCCCATCTGCAGGTCGAACTCCGCCTCCTTGATCGCCGCGAGCGCTTCTTCTTTCTGCTTGCGCCAGCGCTCTTCGCGAAGCGGCTCGCGCTCGGTCAGAAGCAGACGCGGCGGTCGAAACAGCGGGCTCGCCACGGCCCAGGCGACGGCGGCGATGACCAAGAGGCCCACGAAGTAGACGAGAAAACTCACCGCTGGCCCTTCGCCAGCTCCGCGTCCAGACGGCGGCGATCGTCTTCGGAGATCTCGGGTCGCGCAGTGGTGGATGCCGCCTCCGCCCGCGCGAGCCTGGTCCAGCGCCGCACGCTCGTCACCAGCACCCCCGCGCCCGCGCCGATCACCGCGAACGGCAGGATCCATGCGCTCAGATTGAAGCCCTCCGGAACCGGCGCGGAGAGGATCTTCTCGCCATACGTGTCGCGGAAGTGGAGCAGGATCTCGTCCCGGCCGAGGCCTTGCGAGACGAGCGTGCGCACCTCCTGCTTCAGCGGAATCCCCGAGCCGCACTGGAGATGATTGCACGAATGGACCGTCAAGCCGCACCCACACTGACAGGTGAGGGCTTCCTCGATCTCCTTCGTGGTCACCGCGGCCGACGCCGCAAGCCCCGCGAAAAGCACGTGCACGAAAACCGCCAGGGTCAAGAGCCTTCGCACTCAGGCTTCCTCGGCTCGCGAGAGCGCGGCCGACTCCTCCCGCGCGTGGACCGCCACGCGCGCGTGCCGCTCCGCCGGCGTCGGTGTCATCACGACGGCCGTGCCGATCACCATCACGCCGGCGCCGATCCAGAGCCAGGACACGAGGGGATTCAAGAACGTCTGGAACGTGACGAGTCCGCTCGACGGATCGAGCGCGCCGAGGACCAGATAGAGGTCCGCGCGGAGAGTCTTGCGGATCGCGACCTCCGTCGTCGGCTGCCCGGGCCGCTTGTAGAAGCGCTTCTCGGGCCGGAGCACCCCGATCGATCGACCACCGTCAAGCACGGTCACGTCGGCGCGGGTGATCGAAACATGCGGATCGTCCTCCTCGGCGAGGCGATCGTAGCGTAGCTGGTAGCGACCGATCGAGAACGTCTGGCCTGGGGCGACGGTGGCCTGGACTTCGTCCTTGAAGAGCGAAGAGCCGGTGATGCCGAGGAAGATCAAGACGACCCCGGCGTGAATCACGTAACCTCCATACCGGCGGTGATTCTTCGATACGAGGTGCGCGAGCGCGACGGCGGCCGATTCTCCGACGAGCGTCTGGCGGGCGCGCGTGCCGCGGTAGAATTCGAGGACGATCGTCGCGGCCACGAACGAGCAGAGCGAGAACGAGACGAGGCCGGCCAGCTGCCGCATGCCGAGCGCGAAGAGCGCGAGCCCGCAGGCCAAGCCGAAGCCGAGCGGCCCCGCGAAGTTCCGCTGGAGATTCCGTGGCGTGGCGCGCCGCCAGGCGATGATCGGTCCAATGCCGGTCAGAAACAGCAAGCTGAGCCCGAGCGGAGCGTTCACCCTGTTGAAGAACGGTGGCCCGACCGTGATCTTCACGCCTCGAACCCATTCGGAGATCACCGGAAAGATCGTTCCCCAGAAGATCGTGAAGCAGATGCCGAGGAGAATCAGGTTGTTGAAGAGAAACGCGGCTTCGCGCGAGAAGAACGACTCGAGCTGGTTCCGCGAGCGAAGCAGCGGCAGTCGCCAAGTCACCAGGCCGACGGCCGCGACGAGCACGCCGGCCAGGAACCAGAGAAAGAACGGCCCGAGCCCCGACTGCGTGAAGCTGTGCACCGACGAGATCACTCCCGAGCGCGTGAGGAACGTACCGAAGATCGTCAGCGCGAAGGCGAGGATGATGAGCGAGACGTTCCACACCTTCAGCATGTCTTTCTTTTCCTGGATCATCACCGAGTGGAGAAACGCCGTCATCACCAACCACGGCATGAAGGCGGCGTTCTCCACCGGATCCCACGCCCAGTAGCCTCCCCAACCGAGCACCTCGTACGCCCAGGCGCCGCCGAACACGTTGCCGAGCGTCAAGAAGAACCAGGCGAAGAGCGTCCAGCGCCGTGTGGAGCGGATCCACGCGTCGCCGAGCTCGCCGGTGGCGAGCGCCGCCATGCAAAAGGCGAAGGGAACGCTCACCGTCACGTACCCCGTGTAGAGGGACGGGGGATGGATCGTCATCCAGTAGTTCTGGAGCAGCGGATTCAGGTCGGAGCCCTCGCTCGGCGCGAACGGAAGCCGCCGGAAGGCGGGAACGATGAAGACGACCAGCGACAGGAAAAAGAGGCTGATCGTCATGAGCGTCGCCGTGACGTAGGGCATGAGCAGGCGATGACGATCGCGATTCTGTACGTGAACGATCGTCGCGGAGAGATTCAAGATGAAGAGCCAGAAGAGCAGGCTACCCGCCATGCCGCCCCAGAGCGCGGCCACCGTGTACGGGAGCGGCAGCGTGCTCGAGGAGTAGCTGGCGACGTACTCGATCTGGAAGTCGCGCGTGACCAGGGCGTGCAACATGATCGCGACCGCCGAGACGACGCACCCGAAGACCGCGATCGCGGCGTGGCGGCCGCTGGCGACGAACTCGTTTCTCGCCGCGCGCGCGCCGTAGACGCTGGAAGCGATGGAGTAGAGCGCGAGGCACCAAGCGAGCTGGAGGACGAGCGTGCCGAGATCGGAAAGTTGGATCCGATCCATGTGTGCTGGCTGTTAGGAGTCCGTCCGAGTAATCGCTCCCGTCGCCGATGAGCCGATCGCCAGCGCCTCGCACCCGCAAAATTCCTCGGAATACCACAAGAGTATTCGTCGGAATTTTCCGGGTGCGATGCTTGGCCCTCGACTCATCGGCTCGGTCCGGATTACTCGGACGGACTCCTAGCCCTGGCGGTCCTGCGCGGACTCGCCGGTTTCGGCCGCCGTCTTGGCCTCGTACTTCGACGGGCAGCTCGTGAGCACTTGGTTCGCCTCGAGCACGCCGCTCGTGTAGCGACCCTCGACGATCACGTCACGGCCGTCGGCGAACATGTCGGGCTTGATGCCACTGAACGAAACCGGCACCGAGAGCTCGGGCCGATTCGCGTCCGAGAAGGCCGCGAGCCGAAAGCGCAGGTGAAGGGTCGTCACATCGTAGTCGATCGAGCCTGGTTGGACGCGACCGGCGACGCGCAACGGCACGTTTCCGTACTCGGCCTTCTTCGGCAGGAATTCTTGGATCGTCAGGTAGTACGCCGAGGTTTCACGGATTGCGGTGTACATGAGGTAGCCGATGGTGGCGACGATCACCATCGAGCCGATCACGAAGCGCAGATTGCGGTTCACGAGCACTCGTCCAGCGGCGAGGTTAGAGGATAAGGCTGGGAGTAGCAACCGCGCGATGGATCGGCTGGATCGGCTACCGACTCCCGGAAAACCGAGTATTTCTGCGGAAGCTCGCGGCCCGTCGCCGACGGCAGTCTTTCAGACGCGGTTCGTCGTCCAAGTTTGCCACGACCGCGAGCGTCCACTACTCTCATCGTTGTCGGAATTGCAAAGATGCGCGTACCGTTGGATCCCTCCGTGTTCACCGACCGCCGCAACCACTTTCTCGCGGCGCTACCCGCCGGCTCGCTCGCGCTTTTCCCGGCCGCGCCCACCGCGATCCGCTCCGGCGACGTCGAGTACCGTTATCGCCAAGACAACGATTTCTACTACCTGACGGGTTTTCCAGAGCCGGAGGCGCTCTGCCTGCTCGACACGGTCGGGGAGGAGCGCTTCATTCTCTTCGTGCTTCCACGCGATCCCGACCGCGAGACGTGGACGGGAAGGCGCTTCGGCGTCGAGGGGGCGCGTGAGCGCTTCCAGGCCGACGCCGCGCATACGCTCGAGCACTTCGAAGGCGTCTTCACAAAGCTTCTCGACGCGCGCGAGCGACTTTACTTCACGTTCGGTCGCGACGAGCGGGCGAATCAGCGCGTGCTCGAGCAGGTGCGGCGGTCGCAGGCGACTCGCGAGCGCACCGGCGCGCCGGCGCTCGGCGTAGTCTCGCCGGCCGACGTGCTCCACGAGATGCGTCTCCACAAGCGCCCTGAGGAGCTCGAGCGCATGCGGCGGGCGGCGGCGATCAGCGCGGTCGCGCACCGCGAGGCGCTGCTTGCCGCTCGGTCGGGTAGGAACGAGCACGAGATCGAGGCCGCCATCGACTTCGCGTTCCGGCGGCTCGGCGGCATGGGACCGGCCTATCCGTCGATCGTGGCCTCGGGGCCAAACGCCACGATACTTCACTACACGGAGAACTGCCGGGACCTAGAGGACGGAGAATTGCTGCTCATCGATGCCGGCGCGGAATACGACCACTATTGCGCGGACGTGACGCGAACCTACCCCGTCGGTCCTACCTTCTCGGGGGCGCAGCGGCAGATCTACGAAATCGTGCTCGCCGCCCAGAAGGCCGCTATCGAAAAGGTGACGCCCGGCGCGACGTTCGACGACGTCCACGACGCGGCGCTGCGCGTTCTCGTCGAGGGTCTTCGCTCGCTCGCCGTCCTTTCCGTGTCCTTCGACGAAGCGATCGAGAAGAGCGCGTACCGGCCCTTCTACATGCACCGCACGAGCCACTGGCTCGGGATGGACGTACACGACGTCGGCAAGTATCGGCTCGGCGACAAATCGAGGGTTCTCGAGCCTGGCATGGTGCTGACCGTCGAGCCCGGGCTCTACTTCGCCGGGAACGGAGCCGGTGAAGCGGCGCGGTTCCAGGGCATCGGTATCCGCATCGAGGATGACGTGCTCGTGACCGAGCACGGCCGGGAGATCCTCACGGCCGACATCCCGAAGGAGATCGGAGAGCTCGAGCAGCTCGCCCGTGAGCGTCTCCAGTAGGTCTTCCCGCTCGTCGAATCCGTGCTCACGCGCGCCGTGACCGATGCCGCCGGCGTGGCATTTTTTTCAGCGCAGCGTGCACAAAAAAACGTCGCGCTTTGCCGCGGCGCGGCGAAAAGGGGCCGTGAATGCTGCAACTCGAGGGCGGGCACGGGGTTTGCTTCGCATCGGGAGCAGGAGGCCGATAGCGATGACCAGCACGACGCTCGCCGGGAAGCGATGCCGCACCAACAAAGGGGTGAACGGTCCGGCCGGACGGGTCGCGCCGATGTCCGAGGGAAAAATCCGCTACGTGTCCGACAACGTCGGACGATTGATCGTGCTCGTGGACTGGGACAAGGGAGGTTCCAGCGTGCTCTTTCCTGAAGAGGTCGAGCTCGTAGACGCGGCGTAACCGACCACGAAAGTTCGACACAAGGTCTCCTAAGCGCTTCAACCGCCATTTCGCCGAAGATAGGACTCGATCGTCGCACGTTCGTCTGCGCTGAGCGGTGGCTCGCGAGCCTCGCGCATGCGCTGTTCCATTCGGGGAAGTAACATGTTCCACAGCGCATACTTCATGCTCGAAGGTTGCACTGGGCGGTGGCAGCCACCGCACCGTCGCCGATAGACATCCGCCGAGGGCGAGCCCTCTTCCGGGAGTGGCTTCGCGCAACCCGCGAGAATCGCGATGGCGCCGAGCGCCGCTGCACCTGCAATCCCTTTACCCTTCCCGGGCATTCGCGTACCTTCGAAAGGCGTGCCGAATACCGCTCTCACCCTGCTCGCGGCTCCTCTCGCACTGATGGCGGTCTCCACCGCGCCGGCTCTCGCCTCTCATTCGCTGGCCGACCACGTCAAGGACGGTCCAGCGGCCGCAACCACTCGTGAATCGTTCGACTGTCTCGACCGAGGCGATCGAAGCGACGATGACACCGTCAAGCTCGATTGGTACACTCGAGGCAAGGATCTCGCCGAGCAGGCCATCCGCCAAGACGACGGGAGCCCCGAGGCCCATTTCGCTCTGTTCGCGAACTGGGGCCGATGGCTGCAGACCGACGGCTGGTTCAAGAACGCGCTCCACCTTCCGGCCCTTCGCAGCGAGCTCGACCGTGCGCTCGAGCTCGATCCGAACTATGCGGACGCGCTCGCAGCCAAGGGTGGTCTCTACAACCAGCTACCGCGCTTTCTCGGCGGCGACGGCGCCAAGGCCGAAGTACTGCTGGTGCGCGCGATCGAGCTCGATCCCGCCGCCGTGGGCGCCCGCCTCGAGCTCGCAGATCGTTACGTGGATCTCGCTCGCCGCGACGAAGCGCGCGATCTCACCCGCACGGCGCTGCGCCTGGCCACTGAGCAGGGAAAGCCCGTGTTCATCCGCCGCGCGACGACGCTCTTGGAGAAGATCGGGCCGCCGTCCACACAGACGGAGGCCAAGCGATAGCCGGGTAGGGAGCCTGCGTCACAGATCGCTCTCGTTGTTCGCGGTCCCGTCTCTGTTCGACCAACACGCGGCTTGGAATTCCAAAGCGTGTCCTTACGACGTCACGGCGCCAAGTGATGCCGACGATACGCCGCGCGCGTATTTCGCCATCACGCCGCTTGCGTAGCGAGGCGCCGGAGGCGTCCAACCGGCGAGGCGCTTCTTCATCTCAGCGTCATCGATCTCGACGTCGAGCCGACGAGCGGTGATGTCGAACGAGATGACGTCGCCGTCGCGCAGCGCGGCGATCGGACCCCCCACTTGCGCTTCGGGCGCAACGTGGCCGGCCATCAGTCCGCGGGTGGCTCCCGAGAACCGGCCGTCGGTGAGCAGCGCCACCGTGTCGCCGAGCCCGTTGCCGACCAACGCCGCGGTCACGCCGAGCATCTCGCGCATTCCGGGCCCGCCTTTCGGACCCTCATAACGGATGACGACGACGTCTCCGGGCTTGATCCTTCCGGCACGTACCGCGCCAAAGGAGTCTTCCTCGCACTCGAAGACGCGCGCCGGACCCCGGTGGGTCAATCGCTCGTGGCCTGCCACCTTCACCACACAGCCCTCGGGCGCCAGGTTTCCCTTGAGGATGACGAGGCCGCCGGTCGGCTTGAGCGGCCGATCGAGCGTCACCACTACTTTCTGGCCGGCGGTTTCCTTTGCGGCGCGGGCTTCCTCACCGACGGTCTTGCCGGTCACGGTCGGCTGGGCTTCGTGGAGCAGGCCGGCGGCGACGAGCCGCTGCGCCACCAGTGGCACTCCGCCGGCGCGGTGAAGGTCGGTCGCCACGTACTTGCCTCCGGGAACCAGATCTACGATCAGTGGCGTCTTGCGGCTGATGACGTCGAAGTCGTCGATCGTCAGCGGCACACCCGCCTCGCGGGCAAGAGCAAGAAGATGCAGCACACCGTTGGTCGAGCCGCCCGAGGCCACAACCCCGGCGATCGCGTTCTCGATCGACGCGCGGGTGATGATCGCGCGGGCCGTCACACCGCCGCGGAGCAACTCCATCACCAGCTCGCCGCAGCGGTAGGCGACGCGATCTTTCTCCTCGACCATCGCCGGGACGCCGTTCGCTCCCATGGGCGAGATGCCGAGCATCTCGAAGGCCATCGCCATCGTGTTCGCCGTGTATTGGCCGCCGCAGGCCCCCGGGCCGGGACAGACGACGTTCTCGAGCTCGGCCAGATCCGCGTCCGAGATCTTGCCGGCGGCGTGAGCGCCGACCGCCTCGAAGATGTCCCCTACCGCGACGTTCTTGCCGCGGAAGTGACCGGGAGCGATCGAGCCGCCGTAGAGCATCAACGACGGGAGATCGAGGCGCGCAAGCGCCATCACGGTGCCGGGAATCGTCTTGTCGCAGCCGGAGATCGCGACCACGGCGTCGAAGAGATACCCGCGCGTGGCGAGCTCGATCGAGTCGGCGATCACCTCGCGGGAGATGAGCGACGTCTTCATCCCCTCCGTCCCCATGCTGATCCCGTCCGAGACCGCGATGGTGTTGAATTCGAGTGGCGTGCCGCCCGCGGCGCGAACGCCTTGCTTCACTTTCTCGGACAGACGGCGCAGATGAAAGTTACAAGGCATCGCCTCGGTCCACGTGTTCGCCACGGCGACCAGTGGCTTCTTCAGGTCGGCGTCGGTGAGGCCGATGGCTTTGAAGTAGGACCGAGCCGGAGCGCGGTCGGGGCCGTCGAGGAGGCGGCGGCTCTTCGCACGGATGTCCTTTTCCATGCGGCGGAAGTTACTGGGAGCGCCGCACACCTGCAAGGGAGAGGGGCAGTGGGGACGTGACCCCTTCCCCAGGGTCGAGTAGAATCTCGGTTCGAGAGATGGCCAGACGGGAATTCTCGCACCTGGCGGCGGTCGAGACGTTCCTCCTCGACTACCAGGACCGCGTGACGAGCGCGCTCGAGGAGGAAGACGGGCAAGCCCGCTTCCTTGACGAGCGTATCGAAGGCGACGGAGGCGGCTTCGCGAGGCCGCGGGTACTGGCGGACGGACCCGTTCTGGAGCGCGCCGCCGTGAATTTTTCGCACACGGTCGGCCGCGATCTCCCCGCCACCGCGACCACGCGGCGGCCCGAGCTCGCCGGCGCGAGCTACGACGCGATCTCGGTCTCCCTGATCGTGCATCCGCGGAATCCGTACGCGCCGACGAGCCACGCGAACTTCCGCTTGTTCCTCGCCGCACGCGACGGCCAGGAGCCCGTCTGGTGGTTCGGTGGCGGGTTCGACCTGACGCCATACTACGGCTTCGAAGAGGATGCGGTTCACTGGCATTGCACGGCGAAGGCCGCATGCGACCCCTTCGGCGCCGACCTCTACGCACGCTACAAGCGAGCATGCGACGAATATTTCGTCCTCAAGCACCGCGACGAGCCCCGCGGCATCGGCGGTCTTTTCTTCGACGACCTGACCGAGGGTGGCTTCGAGCGTTCGTTCGCGTTCGTCCAGAGCGTCGCCGAGCACTACCTCCTCGGCTATCGGCCGATCCTCTCACGCCGAAAGCGCCACTCGTACGGGGAACGCGAGCGCTCGTTCCAGCTCTTCCGTCGCGGTCGCTACGTGGAGTTCAATTTGATGTACGACCGCGGTACGCGCTTCGGTCTGCAATCGGGCGGGCGTGTCGAGTCGATCCTCGCCTCGTTGCCGCCGCTCGTCTCGTGGCGCTACGACTGGCGACCCGAGCCGGGGACGCCGGAAGCAGAGCTTTACGAGAAATTTCTCCGACCTCGGGACTGGATCCGCCTCGCGTGATCAAACCGGGTGCAGGTGGTTCGAGGCAGCCGAGAAGCGACGAAATATCCCGTCCATCGCCACGTAACGATGCTCGAGCCCGACCAATGCAGCCCGGCGCGCTTTGCTCTGCAGCTCCGCGGTCGTCGCATATTTGTTGAGAATCGTCTCGCCGTCTCCACTGTGCTCGGCGTCCGCCTCGACGTGAATTTCCCAAAAGCGGAGACCTTTGGGACTCACGTGGTAGTGGCTCTTGAGGGCTTCTGCGATCTTCGGGTACTCGCGCGCAAGCAATCCCTCGAAGGCGAGATTGAACCCAGCGGCCGCTTCGACGATCGTTCCGCCGTAGAAAATGCGGGCGTAGAAGTTGCACAAGCCATCGACCTCGAGGATGGGTTCGGCACTGTAGAACTCCGTGGCGTTCAGTCCAATCTCTTCGCCGAACTCGATCAGCAGCTGCAAATGCGGTGGTTCTCCACCGAGGCCCTCTTCGCTGACCAGGTTCTTGATCAAGAGACGGCGGACGTCTTCCGAGCTCCGAGAAAGCGATACGTAGGGTATCCGCTTCTCGAGCGAGCGCGGATCTCCCGAACGGCAACGTAGAGCGCCCTCCCCTTCTCCTTGGCGGGTCGCGCCTTCGACAACGACCTCGCGGGCGAAGGCGCGCACGTCGGGGTGGTCGCTGTCCACGTACTCGGCGGGAGAAAGATACAGGCGCGCTGTTCCGAACAGGAAATACAAAAAAGGGTGGAAGTGCGGTAAGTTACCAGGCATTGTGGCCGCGATTGCAAATCTTCCGGCGCGTCGCCGCGGTAAGAGCGCGGCTGTTAGCGAGCGAGCAGCAGGTCGCGGACCTCGAGATCAAGCTTGCGGCCTCGCTGGCGCGAATCACTGCCCTGGAAAATCGACTCGATGGCTACCACGCCGCAGCGTTCGAGAGGATGGATCTCCTCCAGCTGTCGCTCGACGAGCACGAGCGGCAACTCACCGTCCGCGCAGTCATGGACTGGATCAAGTACCTGCCCCCGAGGGAGGTCCCACTTGTCTCCGTCATCCTGCCGACCCGCAACCGCTGTGCCCTCCTCCTGCGCGCGGTGGGCTCGGTCATGGCGCAGACGCATCGAAACTGGGAATTGTTGATTGTCGACGACGCCAGTCGGGACGACACGGCGGCCGTCATCGATCGGCTGAGCGATCCCCGAATCAGGAGACTTCGCTCCGCCGGCGCCGGCGTTTGCGCAGCGCGCAATGAGGCGCTGTCGAAGGCGCGCGGCGGGCTAATCGCCTATCTCGACGACGACAATGTCATGCATCCCGAATGGCTGAGGTCGGTCGTCTGGGCATTCGAGCAGCGGCCTGAGACGAATGTCCTCTATGGTGCCTTCGTGGTGGATGACACCGCGCGCATCGACGGGAAAGGCCGCGGCGACCTGCCGAAGCTCTACTACTGGCCCTACGACCATCATGCGGTGACCAAGAGCAACATCGCCGATATGGGCTGCATCGCGCATCGCGCCGGCCTAGCGGAAGCCCATTTCGACGTGTCCTTGCGGGAAATGGGGGATTGGGATCTCTTCCTGCGACTCACCCGCGATGCACCGCCGCTGGGTCTGCCGGTCATCGCCTGCTTCTACACCACGGACGCACCCCATCGATTAAGCCACGGCCCTACCTACGAGGCCGACTTCGACTATGTGCGCGAGAAGAACAAGCGATGAACTCTAGGGGCCCGGTTATATTCGTCGCCCTGGATGCTTGCGATCATGAGATCGCGCGGGCCCTGGCAAAGACCGGCGAGCTTCCGACGCTGGCCCGGCTCTTCGACCACACCGCTCGCGCTCTCGTGCGCAATCCCGTCGGCCTGTTCGTGGGCGCGCTCTGGATGAGTTTCGCAACCGCTCTTCGCCCGGACCGCCACCATTTTCATTGCTGGGACGAGATCGAGGTCTCCACCTATGAACGACGCCTGACGGCGCCGCCCACCGGCGGCTCCCCCGCGCCGTTCTGGCACGCGCTCGGCGATGCCGGGCGCCGCTCAGCGATCATCGACGTGCCTCATTCCGCGGCCAAGACCGCCGTCAACGGCTTGCAGATCGTCGAATGGGGCTGCCACGACCGGCATTTCGGCTTCCATAGCTGGCCGCCCAGCGCCGCCGTGCAGATCGAATCCGCCTTCGGCCTGCATCCGGTTCTCGGGCTCGACGCCCATAGCGTCCGCGAGTTTGCGCCGGATGACTATGCCCATCGCGAAGGACCGCTTCGCAGCGTGGAGGAAGAGGTCACTTTGTTGGAGGGACTGGTCCAAGGCACCCACGCGAAGTGCAAGCTCTCCGCGGCCCTATTAAGAGAGGGCAATTGGGATCTGTTCCTCACCGTCTTCGGGGAAAGCCACTCCGTCGGGCATCAACAATGGCATCTCCACGACGAAAACCATCCCCGCTTCGACCGCAACGTCCTGGCAGCCATAGGAAGAGATCCTTTGCGGGCGACCTACGCCGCGCTCGATCGCGCCCTCGGTGAGCTTCTCTCTCACTCTCCCACGGACGCCGCCGTGCTCGTCCATCTCAGTCACGGCATGGGCCCCCATCACGACGGCACGCATATGCTCGACGAGGTACTGACGCGGATCGATGCTTTCGATCGCAATCCTCCGCCAGTCAGGAGTGTCCTGGATGGGCTCAAGCGCGCGAGCCTGTCCCTGCCCCGCCCCCTGCTGCGGCAGCTGACGGCCTTCGCCACCCCGGCGCTGCGCCGGCGCGCCCTATCCCGGCATCTGCCGTCGGCCGCCGAATACGCCACGCCGGCGGCCAGGGCGCAGCAGCATTTTTTCATGGAACCGAACAACTACGTCTATGGCGGCGTGCGCCTCAATCTGACGGGCCGCGAGCCGCGCGGCACCGTCCACCCCGATGACTTCGACAAGACCTGCGCCGCGCTGACAAAGGATTTGCTCTCGCTGGTCAATGTCGCCACCGGCGATCCGGTCATTCGATCCGTCATCCGGGCGGATGCCCACTATCGGCGCCGTCCGGACGACAGGATACCGGACCTGTTCATCGACTGGGTGCGTCGGGGTCCCATCGAGACCGTCTGGTCGCCCAAGACGGGGATGGTCCATGCGCCCTATCTAAACTGGCGCAGCGGCGACCATCGCCCTGACGGCTTGCTGCTCGCCTATGGCCCCGGTATTCCGACTGCCAGGTCACTGCCGCCCATCGATTTGGAGGATATTGCTCCCAGCATCTCCAGCCGCCTAGGAGTGTCCCTCGAGGACGTCGATGGCAAGCCCGTCGAATGGCTTAGCGGTACATAGAACGGCGGCGAACATGGCTGGATATTTCGACGTGCACGCCGAACAGGCCGAGGCAATGCTGCGACAGGTTTTGCTTCGCCGCTGGGGCGACCCGTAAAGGACGCCGGAGGCGATGTGACGCGGACGATCGCGCTCTCGCGGCTGGATCTCGACGAAGCAAACGACCTGCGCCGCATCCCGGCGCGCCCGCCGGAGCACCGGCAACCCGGGTTCGAAGAAGCTTTCGACTATTACACTGTATTCTACGATTGTTTCTGGACGCCCGGCGGGCGTCGTGCCGTCTGTCTCGGACCGCCGCTGTACAATCTAGAGTCGCCCGTCGTGGCCACGGTCCAGCGCGCGTTGGCGAGGCGGCTTTTTTCTCGTTGCGAAGTCCGTCATCTCGATCGGAATATGCAGATTTGGGTTGCGCCGCGTGCATCCCGCGTCGAGTTCGACGGGCAATGTTTCAAGCAGCGAGCCCTCGCCATCCAACCCAGTCACTGCGAATTGTTTCGCAGCAAGCGAGTGCTGGTCACGAAGTCGAAAGACAACGATCTGACGTGGATTCGCGACTGGGCGATATTCTACGTCGCCAACCACGGTTGCAATGCCGTGCTGATCTACGACAATGCGTCGGCCCGCTACAGCATAGAGGAAATTCACGAGACGCTTTCGTCGATCGCCGGTCTGGAAACGGCTGTCGTGGTGAATTGGCCCTTTAAGTTCGGTCCTGGCGGTGGTCCGTCATGGATGTGGGATTCGGATTTTTCTCAGTACGGCGTGATGGAGCATGCCCGTCTACGTTTTCTTGCCTGCGCGGATGCGGTGGTGAATGCGGACATCGATGAGCTGGTTGTGACCCGTACCGGGGAATCGATCTTCGATCTCGCGCGGCGCAGCCGAACCGGGTATCTCGCATACCCGGGTATCATGATCGAAAACGCCACAGAAATGAATGACGGAGACGCACGCCGGCATTGCCACTACATTTACCGCAGAGTGCTGCCGGCGCATGCGCTCAACAAATGGACCCTGGTACCGTCGCGATGCCCCGCGCACGCGCAATGGTGCGTCCACCTCGTGACCGAAATGCTGCCCGATGCGGATGTCGCGTCGCTTGTCACCCATCGGCATTTCAAAGCGATCACGACCAATTGGAAATCTCGCCGGTGGTTCCTGGAGCGGCCGAGCGAGGTGCATCAGGTGGACGAGGAGCTTGTCCGGTGGATGAAATGCTTTTCCTAACCTCGACCCGAAATTCGCGTGGGTGGCGTCGGCGCTGGGCGGCCGCGCGGCCCATCGAATGGGCAGGCAGCCTGTTCCTAGTGCAGAAGCTCTCGGGCGCGAGCGCCGCAGACGCACTCAACGCGACGGCTGGCGGACGAAACTGACTGGAAAGGGGTCGAGCTTCTTCGTCTCCAGGCGAAGGGTCCGGCGAGACGAAAAGCGAAAGCGCACCAAGGCCCAGATGGCGGTGCAGCCGTCCGAGTACCGGATCTTCTTGCCCTGTTCGTGGCTGCGCGGGAAATAGGAAATGGGCACCTCCCAGATCTTTTCTCCCCGGCGGCAGAGCTTGGCCGTGACCTCGGGACAAAACTCAAAGCGACGGCACTGCAACGGGATGTTTTCGAGGAGTGAACGACGAAAGACTTTGTAGCAAGTGGCTTCGTCCTGAATGCCCGCGCCGTACAGCAGGTTGGTCAGGTAGGTCAGGAACTTCGCCCCGAGATAGAACCGTAAGCCGCGCTCCGGCCGGTCCGGTCTCACGCCATAGACCACGTTTGCTTTGCCCTCCCGCAGCGGACGCAAGAGAGCGGGATAGTCCTGAGGATCATACTCCAGGTCAGAATCCTGGATCAGGACGTACTCCCCTTGCGCGTATTGCAAGCCCGTCCGGACAGCCGCGCCCTTCCCGTAGTTTTTCTCGTGAAAGACGATGGTCAGCCCGTCAGCCGCGGACAGCGCCCGCAGCTTGTCGCGCGTGCCATCGGTCGATCCGTCGTCCACGATCACGATCTCTTTTGCCACGGGAGAAGCTTCGACCGCGCTGAGAATCTCCTCGACGTGCGCCGCCTCGTTGTAGATCGGAATGATGACGGTGACACATCCCGCGCCGACCGCGGCGCGCGCGGGTTCCGGCAGTGTTCTCGAGGCAGGCGTGGGAAGGCTCACTGGTGCACATCCCCGGGGTGGAACGGCGAGAACCCCTGCTCGACCGCGTCAGCCCAGACCACCGCGAGCATCGTCGCGGGCGAGGATGGCTGAAAGGAATGTGGACCCGCTTCGAGCATCCGCGCCCCCTCGAGAGGACGGTCGTCGAGCGCGCCTGCGACCCGACCGCTGGGCGCGAGCACCGCGTAGCGGCCGGGAACCGCAATCGTGAACGTGCCGCGGCCGGCGGCATCGACCCCGAAGAGCTTGCCCGCCACCCGCAAGTGGCCGACCGGCACGTAGTTCTCGAACAGAAAGGCGCGGGCGCGAGGCGGAAATCTCGGGCTATCGTTGACGCTCACGTACGTGCGCGTGGCGATCAGACGCTCGGCGATGTCGTCGGCGAGATCTCCATTACGCAGTCGCACCCGCGTGACGTCCTCGAGCGCGTAGAAGAACGGCCGGCGCCGAAACAGGGCCTCGCCTTTCAGGTCCATGACGGGAGCGGTCTTGGGAGTCAGACGCAGGACGTCGCCGACGAGGCCGACGTGAGAGCGCGTCCCGTTCTTGCGCAGCGGCGACACCCAGAGCGTCATAGAGATCTGCACGACCGCGATCAATACGAGGACCGCCGACGTATTGCGGTTGGGCGCCGGCATGAGCTCGAGCAGCGCGGCTACCAGGAACACGGCGAGCACGGGATAGAAAGGGAGACAATCCTGACGGGTGACGATCGGCCAGAACCCGTTCAGAGTGATGATGTAGAGCAAGCTGCTCACCAGGACCACACATCGTGCGAACGCGCGCGTCGAATGGCCCCGCAAAACGAAGGCACCAAGCGCGACGGTTGCGGGGAACATCACGGCGAACATCGTCACCCGCGCTCCCGGGTAGTCCCATCGCGCGCTGGCGGCGAGGTTGTGGAGGACTAAGAGATCGCGCATCTCCGCGAGCGCCCCGAGCCACGTGAAGAGGCCTAAGACGACCGTCGCGACCATCGCCATGCCCGCGAGGCACGCGCCAGCCGAGATCCAAGTCCGCCGGTCGCGAAGATCGATCGTGCGTCGGCGATCCATCGCGAGCGACGCGGCCAAAGCGGCGAGCAAGGTGGCGAGGAGCATACAGGTCTTTATCGACGCGGCGAACGTCGCGCCGATCAGTGCTCCCGTCGCCAGCGCGCGCCCGGCGCCGAACCGACCGGTGACGGCCGTCGCGAGAGCGGCCAGCCAGAGCGCCGCCCACAGATCGTCGGCACGGAACTGGAGCGATGTCAGGAAGAAGGCCGGCATCACTCCCAAGAGCGTCGCCGCCCACAAGCCGACTCGATCGCAGAACAACTCACGGCCGAGCCGGTAGACGGACCACAACAGAATCGCCGTGAGCGGCAGGATCGCCAGGCGCATTGCGATCAGCAGGTCCGCGCGCTCGCCGAGCGCCGCCACGAACGGCGCCATCAGCAGATGGAACAGCGGGGCATGGTTGTCGAAGACGTCCCGGTAGGGCACGAGCCCCTGCGTCCACGCCCAGGCAACGTGCAGGTGCTGGGGCTCGTCCGTGTCGACCCTTTCGCGCAGGGCATAGGCGATGCGCAGCGCGAACTGCAGGGCGAGCAGCACGGCGGCGCTCCAGGCTTCGGCGGCGCGGAGCGCGTGGAGGCGGGGGGGAGCGATCTCGACCGGCACCTGCGACCGGACTGCTACGGAACGCTGCGATAGCGGCGAAGGAGCCGCGCTCATAGACTCATGCGGCACTGAGGCGACTTGCCGCCGCGAGCATCCGGCGTCGTTTGCCCGACCACGAGGGACTGCTCACCTTCCGCGTCTCTGCAAGAGCACGGTGGCGTCGACGATATCGTCCGCGGTGACCATGCGCATCCACCCGCCCCACAGGAACCGCGAACTCGTCCGCCTCGTCAAGACCGAGGAAGCAGCGGATCGCCATTACCGGCAGGCTCGCAGAGCCGCCGCCGATGGCGAGAGCCGAGAGTGGAAGAAGAAGTGATTGCCCGTCTAATGATGCACGGCGGTTCGCGAGCCAAGCCGATTCTCGATGTAGCGGACGATCTTGGCGGGCGTCTCCCAGTCCTCGCGATCGAGCTCCGCGGGCGAAACCTCGACGCCGAGCTCCGCCGAAAATGCGGCCATCAGCTCAACGGTCCTCAGGGAATCGAGAATCGCGAGTTCGTAGAGCGGAAGATCCGGGTGATCCTTCACCTCTTCCGTCTGCGCTACGCGGGAGAGGATCGCGAGGATCCGCTCTGCACTAGACATGATGCCTCCTATGAGCGAGCTAGGCGACCCGAGAACATCAAGAACCCGAACGCGACCGCATGGAACGTGACGAAGGAGCCCGCCGCTTGCCAGACGGGACCGTCGCCCCAAAGACGCCTCTCCTTGTTCCAGCGCACGAAGACGTCGTGACCCACGAGCAACGCGCCGTGGTAAAGTCCGTAGGCGACGTAGTACCAAGTCGTTCCGTGCCAGAGGCCCATGAGGCCCATGGCTAGGAAGAGCCCGAGATACGATGCCGTGCGGATGTCCGAGAACCAGTGTCCCTTCGCCGCCGCGAGCACGAAGCGCGTGTAGACGTGGTCACGAAACCAGCCGGACAGCGTAACGTGCCAGCGGTTCCAGAAGTCACGGATGTTCCTCGCTAGGAAAGGCCGATCGAAGTTTTCGGGCGTGTGGACGCCGAAGAGATAGCTGAACCCGATCGCGAAAGCGCTGTAGCCGGCGAAGTCGAAGAAGAGGTAGAGACTGTAGGCATACATGTAAGAGAGCGTGGCCGCGAACCCCGTGCCGGCCGCTGCGGCGTTCATCCAATGCCGCTGCACCATCCCCGCCATCAGGAACTTGTAGAAGAAGCCGCGGACGATCCGCTGCACGGCTCCGTCCAAGTCCGCGAGGAAGGCGGCGCGATCGCGCTCGACCTTCCAGTCGCGCTCGAAGCGCCGGAAGCGGTCGATGGGTCCCGCCGAAACGGTCGGAAAGAAGAATAGGTAGGCGAGATACTCTACGGCCGGAAGCCTGTGGACGGCGCCATCGTTGATGCAGAAGACCACGTCGAGGCTCCGGAACGTCACGTAGGAGAGGCCGAGGAACTCGACCCGCGAGCCAGAAGAGAAGACCGGCGCCAGCTTCGCCGCGGCAAGGGGCGCGAGCGACAAGCCGATCGAGACGACGAGCGGCCACGGCCTACCTACGGTCCGGCCGGCCAGCATGCCGCGGGCAACCGTCCACTGCAGGGCCGCAAAGCCCGCAACGAGCCAGAGCTCGCGCACCGATGAATGGGCGCCACCGACCACCAAGCGGGTGGCCTGCCAGTACTGTACGATCGTCATGCCAACGACCGCGACGACGAGCACCGTGCGTCGCCCTCGCGCGCCAAACAATCCCTGCGCGACGGCCGGCACGCTCGGATAGAGCGCGACGCCGAAGTACGTGAAGCCCGCGTACGGCGTCACCGGAGCATCTCCGCGAGGCGGCGGCGATCGACCTTGCCGTTGAGGTTCGTCGGCAACGAATCGAGGAACTCCAGGCGCCGCGGCAGCATGTAACCCGGGAGCCGTTCGCGGAGCTCGGCACGAAGCGACCGCGTGACCTCGGCGGGCGTCTCGGCGGCCGCGGCGCCGTCGAGCACGACGAAAGCGGCAAGCGAATCAGCGACGCCGTCCTTCAGGACGGGCACCACGACGGCGTCCCGCACGCGGGCGAGCGCCCGCAGGTTCGCCTCCACGTCCCCGAGCTCGATGCGGTAACCGTGGAGCTTCACCTGATCGTCGGCTCGGCCCTCGAAGAAGAGAAGGCTCCCCTCGAACCGACCCAGATCGCCGGTCCGGTACGCACGTACCCCGTCGAGCTCGAAGAACGCCTGCGCGGTCAGCTCCGGCCGCCCGACGTATCCGACGCCGACGTTCGGTCCGGCGATGACGATCTCGCCACGCGCGCCCGCCGGTACGGGTGCGCCGTCCTCTCCGACGACGACGATCTGCGTGCCCGGCTTCGTACGGCCGACCGGGAGCGGCGATTCACGCGCAAGAAGGGCACGGTCGATGCGCACGGACGTCGTTGCGACAGTGGCCTCCGTCGGGCCGTAAGTGTTCCAGACCTCGGCTCGCGGAAAGCGGTCGAGGAGAGCGGCAGCCACCTCCGGCGGTAGCGTCTCACCGCAGAACAGGAAGCGTCGGAGCGCCGGCAGCATTGCTTCGCCAAAGCTCCGCTCCGCGAGGCACATGCGCGCGAAGGAGGGTGTCGATACCCAAACAGTTACGCCGGAACCAGCGAGTGTCCGGTAGAGACGCTTTGGGTTCGCGATCTCGTCGGCCGTGACGCTCACGAGCGTCCCGCCCGTCGATAGGCACGGGTACAGATCCATGACCGAAAGGTCGAACGAGAAGGGCGCCTGGTTGAGAAAGACCTCGCGGTCCTCGCCGAAGCGATGCTCGTCGATCAGCCAGTCGACGAAGCTCTCGAGGCATCCGGCGGTGATCACCACACCTTTCGGGTCGCCGGTGCTCCCCGAGGTGAAGATCACGTAGAAAGGATCGTTGCCGCTGAGGCGCCGGGGCGGCGGGGGCACGTCGCCTTCGGCGAGCTCGCGGACGCGCTTCGGCGTGAGGACGAGCCTTGCGTCCGCGGCCGCGACCGTCTGCTCGAGCCGCGCGCGGGGGAGGCTGCTGTCGAGCGGCACGTAGGCATGCCCGGCCTTGGCGACGCCGAGGAAGCCAATGAGCATCTCGGGCTCTTTGTGGCCGACGACGACGATCGGCGAGCGATCGCCCGGGAGTAGCCGCTCGATGCTCGCGGCAAGCGCGTCCGAGGAGCGCCGGAGCTCCGCGTAGGTAAGGGTCCGGCCTTCGCTCCTGTGAGCGACGCGATCCGGAACGCGGTGGCAGGCCGAGTCGACGCGATCGAGTACGTGCATCGGCCTCTTTCAGAAATCCTGGTAGACGAAGCGGGGCGCACGAAAGTGGCCGCGGCCATAGAGGACGACGAGGCCAGCGAAAACGGCGAGGTAAAAGGCCGTGAGGAGGACGATCCGGAGTGCCGGCGCCCTTCCCGGCTCAGTCCAGAGCGCCGTGATAGAAGCGATCGAGCGTCTGATCATAGTAGACCCATCCCTTGGACGAGAGGTGCGATCCGACGCCGCTCAGGAACTCGGCGTCCTCGTCCTCGTTCTCGAAGTCGATGAGCGGGACGCCGTGACGCTTCGCGAGCTCCCTCAACCGCTCGTAGTAGAGCTCGTGGCGCGTTTCGCGGGAAATTCCCTGCCTATCGTAGAAGGAGCCGGCGATCGGCATGCTGAGTAACAACGGGCGCGCGCCGAGCTGCTTCAGACCCTCGAGTAAGAGCTCGAGGTCCGCCCACTGCACGGATAGTCTCAGATTCGACTCCATCTCCTTGCCGTACGGCCTGTCCTTGATTGGAGGTCGGTAGGCGTTTTCTTCTTGAGCCTCGCTCAAGATCTCCGTCCAATCGAGCTTCAGCGGCTCGTGAAGTGTCCGGCTCGGCAGGTCGGAATACCCCCGGACCAGGCGCACAGACTTCCAATGATCTTGCAGCCCGAGAACGAGCTCCTCGAGCTTACCCAGCGGCCAGACGAGGGCGTAGAGCGCACGGCTCGACGGTCTGCGGCTGGCGAGCGCCTGCAGCGAGAGCTTGAGAAAGGGATCTCGGAGCGTACGGCTGTAGCGGAGCATGCTACGGGCCGCGGCCCGTCGAAGACCCCGGCTGAAGTCCGTGCTGAAGGTCAGAGCGTACACCTCGAGCGGGGAGAAATTGCCTGCATAGATATTTTTGAGCTGAGCCATCGAGATCCCGTAGAACCACGTCGGCGAGAGCGACACCGCGACCCGTTTGCCGCGGATCGTCGAGCCGACGGCCGCGAGGTCCTGCAACATGATCAACGGGGTGCTGCCGCCGCGGCCGACCGGGAAGACTTGGAACCCGGTCGGGTACGTGCGAAACAAATCGGTCGCGCGGAGCGGATTCGGGGCCTCGAGCTCCGAGCTGCCGTAGAAGAGGAGGAGGTCTGGGTGACGGAGGGCAGCTACGGAAAGCGCCGCCGAGCGGTACGCTTTCCGCAGCTTCAACTCGGCAAGGCTCCGCACATAGCGACTCTCCAGTTGGCGGGCATAGACCACCCCGCCGACGAGGGCCGCCGCGAAGATCCCGATCGCGAGAAGTCCCGCCGTCAGGTGAGGATGGCTGGCCGCTGCCCCCGACAAGCGAGCCGGAAACGTCGCTTCGGCGAACCGCGTCACCTTTTCGCCGGTAGGGGAAGAAGGCGCCCCGGCCAATCCACGGGCCACGAAGGCGGGGATAGTCGAGCGTTGGTGGACCTCCTCGTGAGAGAGCCGGCGTGACACCCGCGATCACGAATAGGGCTGCAACGAGGTGAGGTGGCGCAAGAGCGAATACATCCCTGCGACGATGACAAGCAGCGCTCTCCCAAGTACGACGACAATCTCCTGCGTTGTCAGGCCCGTGAGCATTCGTGTTCGCTATGACGCTTCACCGGTAAGAACCCGCGATGGACGGATGTCCCGCTAGGCTCAGGCTTCACTCGACACGAATAACGGTCCTTCTCACGTACCCGTTGACGCATGCAGCTGCCAGGAGCTCGGCTGCGCTCGACCCGCGACGCGGCAACACAGAATGGTCATCATCCGGTCGATCCCCCCGCGAAAGGCAAGGTTCGTGCCGGAAATCGAAAAATGCGCAGCCGGCGCTTTTAAGGCGCGCCCGATCAGCGCGCACAGTAGAAATCTTCCCTGGATTTGAATCGCGTGCCGGCGGATCGGTGCGGCCAGCGAGGATGCCGCGAAGCTCGCTACGGCGTCCGCGCCGAGATCGAGATCGCGAGGCAGAGGGTCGCCTCGCCGACGCTTCGAGGCTATAGGAAGGGATCATGAACGATTCGATCGTAGGTAAGGTCGTGGTCATCACGGGCGCGAGCAGCGGCATCGGTGAAGCAGCCGCGAAGCATCTGGCCGCCAACGGTGCCCTGGTCTCGCTCGGAGCGCGGCGCAAGGATCGTCTCGATCGTCTCGCCGGAGAGATCCGCAAGGCGGGCGGCAAGGCGCATACCGCAGTGACTGACGTGGTCCGCCGCGCCGACGTCGAGGCTCTCGTGCGCGGCGCGCGGGAGACCTTCGGCCGAGTCGACGTGCTCGTCAACAATGCGGGGATCATGCCTCTGTCGCCCTTCGAGCGGCTGAAGGTCGACGACTGGGACCGCATGATCGACGTCAACGTGAAGGGCTTGCTCTACGGAATCGCAGCGGCGCTGCCGCTCATGAAAGAGCAACGAAGCGGCCACATCATCAACGTGTCCTCGGTCGCTGGCCACAAGGTGAGACCCGGGAACGCGGTCTACGCGGCGACCAAGCACGCAGTGCGGGTCATCTCCGAAGGCCTCCGCATGGAGGTCAAACCCTACGGGATCCGCACGACGATCATCTCTCCGGGCGCGGTGGCGACGGAGCTAGCCGACAGCGTGACCGAGCCTGACCTTCAGGAGCGAACACGAGCGCTCTACGCGATGGCGATTCCTGCGGAGGTGATCGCGCGGGCGATTGCCTACGTGATTGCCGAACCGTCCGAGGTCGACGTGAACGAGATCCTGCTGCGTCCGACGGCGCAGGAATTCTGACACTCGCTCGGTCGGCGGCGCGCTGCCTCGTTCAATTCCCGGGACGATTGCGGCGGGCTGGCTCGCCGTTCAAGAAGACGGTCTTCGTTTCCAGGTACGGCAGCAGACCTTCGGTGCCGCCTTCCCTGCCGATGCCGGATTGCTTGAAGCCGCCGAACGCGATCGTGAAGTCGAGCTTGAATCCGCTCTGCGCGAAGTTGCCCGTGCGCACCCGTCGGGCGACGGCGTACGCGCGATCGTTGTCGTTCGTATAGACCGCGCCGTTCAGGCCGTAGATCGTGTCGTTGGCGATGCGGATCGCGTCGTCGACCGTGTCGTAGGGAATCAGGCTGAGGACCGGGCCGAAGATTTCCTCCTGGGCGATCGTCATCGAGCTATCGACCTTCGCGAAAAGCGTGGGCTCGATGTAGTAGCCGCGATCGAGGCCCTTCGGCTTGTGGCCGCCAGTCGCGAGCGTCGCCCCCTCCGCCTTGCCCTTGGCGATGTACCCCTCGACCCGCGCGAGCTGGCGCTTCATCGCGAGCGGCCCCATCTGCGTGTTGGGATCGAAGGGATCTCCGACCCGCACCTTGCCGAACGCATCCTTGAAGCCGTCGACGAACTCGTCGTGACGCGCGCGCGGCACGACCACCCGCGTGAGCGCCGCGCACACCTGCCCGCTCATCATGCAGCCGCTGCGCGACAAGCTCGTGACCGCGTCGGCGACGCTGAAGTCGTCGAGGACGATCGCCGCCGATTTGCCGCCTAGCTCGAGCGTCACGCGGGCGATGCGCGAACCGCAGACGGAAGCGATGCGCCGGCCCGCGGCCGTGCTGCCGGTGAAGCTCACCTTGTCCACTCCGGGGCGCTGCACCAGGTAGTCCGAGACCTCGCGGTCGGCGGTCAGCAGATTCAGCACCCCGGGAGGAAGGCCCGCCGCCTCCGCGGCTTCGGCCAGGATGTACGCTTCGATCGGGGTCTCGGGCGACGGCTTCATGATCACCGTGCAGCCCGCGAGCAGCGCGGGCGCGAGCTTGATCGTCATCACCTCGAGGGGAGCGTTCCACGGCGTGATCGCGGCGACGACGCCGACCGGCTCGCGCACCAGCAGCGCGATGCCTTTGCCGTACGAGGGCTTGCGATGCTCCTCCCAGGGATACGTCGCGGCGAGGTTCGCGTAGAGGTCGAAGATGTCGGCGCAACGATTTCCTGCGCCCTTGGTCATCGAGAGCACGACGCCGACCTGGCCGGTCCACGCATGCGAGATCTCGCCCGCGCGCTCGCGTAGATGCTTGCCCATCGCGCGCAGCCGCTCGGCGCGCTCCGCGTGGGTCCACGTCGGCCACGGACCTTCGTCGAACGCCTTCCTCGCAGCCGCGACCGCGTGATCGACGTCTGCCTCGCGCGCTTCGGCCACGCGCAGGATCGTCTGCTCGGTGCTCGGCGACACGACGTCGAGCATCCGTTCGCTCGAGGGCTTGACCCATTCGCCCCCGACGAAGAATCGATCAGGGTACTTGAGATTGACGGCAATCGCTTCGCTCATGTTCGCTCTCCGTTAGCTTTGCGCGATCCAGCGGACTCGTTTCCAGCGTAACGCCCTATCACGATTTGCCGGGATTGGACGAGGCTCAATCGTCGCTCGCAGCATCCGCCCGCAACTTGTCATCGAGGATCGTTCGGTTCATTGGTAGATGCGTGCGCTCGCGAACCCGCTGGGGCACGACTCGTCGGACAGGGGGATGTGACATGGCACAGACGAAGGAATTCATGGTGAGTTGCGGCACGACCAAGAGCTCCGCCCATCTGCCGGTCGATCGCACTCGCATCCCGCCCGCTCCGCCTCCGTCGGCGCCACCCCTGCCTGATGCCGCAGCGGCCTTTCGCCGCGCGCTGGCCAATCCAGTCGGCATGCGGCCGCTGGACAAGCTGGTGCAGAAAGGCTCCAAAGTTACGATCGGTATTCAGGACGGTCGGGCGACTCACTATCATCCAGAGGACCAGGACCTGCGCATCCTTGGCCTGCCGATCCTGTTGGGTCTTCTGGAACAGTACGGCGTGCGACCGGAAGACATTCAGATCAAGGTCGCCAATGCGTTGCATCGCATGTGGACCCGAAAGGAGATGGTCCACATTCTCGGTCCGAGGCTGCCCTACACCTTGGGTGGTCGGCTGTCATGCATCGATGCGACAGACACGAGCCAGTTCGTGCCCTTGGGTATGACCAAGCGCGGGATGGAAGTCATGGTCCACCGCTCGGTAGTCGAGTCCGACCTCTTCATCTTCATGTCCACGCCGCAGGGGTTTTTCCAGGGCGGCTGGAAATCGATTCTCGTCGGCATGAGCAACTGGGAGTCGATCCGTTACCACCACCGCCCTTGGCCTTTTGCCTCCGGGCACTCGGTGCAGGACCCCAAGAACAGTTCGTTTCACAAGCTTCTGAACGAAATGGGCGCGCTGGTCGATGCTGAGCTGGAACGTCGCGGGCATCCGCCGATCATGAAAATCGAAGGTGTGCTCACCACCAGTAAACCGCAACGGTTCGCCGCAATCGATGCTGGCCTCATCACGCCGGTGCGCGAGATGCATCTCGATACGCTGATTTCCGAGCTGGTGACGGACGTAGAGGGACAAACGGACGTGTTGCTGGTGGGTATGAGCGACGGCGACGGCTATTCACGCCTTTCGGTATTCAATCCCATCCATTGCCGCAACAAAGCCCTCTCTGCGCTCTTCAATGCCTACCACGAGAATCCTTTGGTGCGGAAGGGCGGGATTTTCATCGTTGCCAACCCGTTCGAGCCGAAGTTCAGTCTGCTCAACCATCCCTCGTACTATGCGCTCTACAACGAGGTCCTGCCGGCGACGAAAGACCCAGTGGAAGTCTGGGACACTTACTCGGAAGAATACGCCCACCGACCGGAGTTCGTGCATAAATATCGCACCGGCTTTGCCTTCCACGGCGCCCACCCCTGCATTCTTTACGGTCAGGGACTCTACGCGCTCAACCATCTGAGCGCCGTGCTTGCTGCCGGAGTGCCCAAGGAGAATGAGGGAGTCGCGCGCCAGATGGGCTTTGAGCCGTTCCCTACGATCGACGCGGCCTTGGCGGAAGCCGAGGTGCGTCTGGGCAAAGGCTGCACGATCACCTATCACCCGCATCTGGAGGAGCAAACGTATTTCACCCGCGTGAATGTAAACGGCGGGTGAAGAGGTCACCCTGGCTTGCCGCGTCCCCCGTTCACCAACCTCAAAGGAACGGGGAGGCAAGATCGCGGCTCGTGGGATCGGAAGCTTCCAGGCGGAAAGCCACGACCAGAACCGCCCGTGCCGTGCTCCTGTCAGCCCTGCTGGCCTGTTTTGTCCACTCCGTGCGGGCCGTCTCCGTCGCCCAACAGCCCGCTTCGCCCTCCGCATCCATAGTCGCGCCCGAGGTCGCGCCGGCCAAGAGAATCACAGCCTACACACTTCCGCCGGACCTCTACCGCAAAGCCCATTTTTTGAGTCGCCTTCGCTTTGCCTCGCGTATCTTCGGTGTTCTCTATGGCCTCTTCGTCCCCTGGCTCATCCTGCAGCGTCTCTGGTCCGCAAAATTCCGCGATTGGGCCGAGGCCGTCTCCCGACACCGTTTCGTTCAGGCACTCATCTACGTGTCGCTTCTCGTTCTGACGATTGGCGTCCTCCTGCTTCCGCTCGACGTGCTCGATGAATCCATCCTCAAGCACTACGGCATCTCCGTTCAGACCTGGCTGTCCTGGATCGGCGATTGGGCAAAGATCCAGTTCCTCACCATCGTCCTCGGCACGCTCTTCGCCTCGATCCTCTACGCGATCCTTCGCACGGGCACCCTGCGCTGGTGGCTCATCTTCTGGTTCGCCTCCCTTCCGATCCTTCTCTTTGTCTTCTTCGTCGAGCCAGTGGTCATCGATCCGATGTTCGATCGGTTCGAACCTCTTTCAGACAAAGCTCCAGAGCTCGTTCCGCAACTGCAACGGGTCGTTCGTCGCGCCGGCCTGGAAATCCCTCCGGACCGCATGTTCTGGATGGAAGCCAGCAACAAGACGATCGTTCCAAATGCATACGTCACGGGTTTCGGCGCCTCCAGACGGATCGTCGTATGGGACACTACCATCGCGCAGGAAACCCCCGACGGGCTTCTAACCATTTTTGGTCATGAGTTGGGTCACTACGTTCTGGGGCACGTCTGGAAGGGTCTGGCGTTCTTGTCCGCAATGGCGTTCGTCCTTCTCTACCTAGGGTATCGGACCATCGGTTGGCTGTTGGCGTGTCGCGCCGGCGCCTGGGGGATCCGGGGACTGGACGACTGGGCGTCGCTCCCCGCGCTGCTCTTGCTCCTTTCATTGTTCGGTCTCCTCGCCACCGTGCTCGACAACACCTACGGTCGCTACCAGGAGAGTCAGGCAGACGTGTTCAGCCTGGAGGTTACGCACGGCATCGTGCCGGACCCGGGGCAAGCTGCTGCGGCCTCGTATCAGAGATTTGGCGAAAGGGTGTTCGTGGACCCCGACCCCGATCCCATCAGTGTCCTGCTCTTCTTCGACCACCCCACCGTTACCAGTCGCATCCATCTTTTCGTCACCTACGACCCCTGGTCCAAGGATGAGTTGCCACAGTTCGTGAAATGATCCGCCAACAATGGAGCCGATGTGGGCAGCGCCGATGACTCGAGCCGCCACCGACTGACCACGCTGCTGCGATTCACGCTCGCGCTCGGACTGGTGCTCTCCCTCGCCGGCGTGCCGTGGTCGCCGCTCGCCTCGCTCTGGTTCGTCGCCTTGCTCGCCGTGCACCTCGCCGACGTGTCGGGCTCGGGCTGGAGGCGATGCCACGAGTGGCTTCGGGTTCATGGCTTCGCTGTGGGTCTCGGGGCGATCATGCTGACGAGCCTCTGCCTGCGGCTCCTCGGGGCGTGGACGGATCTCGGCCATACTCCCGTCGACGTCGACGAGCACCGCCTGGCGACGGCGGTGCTCGGGTTTTTCAAGACCGGCGAGATCGATCATTCGACGGTGGAAAGCTACCCTGGCCCCCTCTATTGGTTGCTCGTCGCCAGCTACCTCCTCGTCTACCTGGGAGCCCTGACGCAAGGTGTTGCGGACAACCTGAATTCGATGCCCGTGGAGCTGTTCGTTGCCGCGGGGAGGGTCACCAACGACCTGCTGACCGTGGGAACTGTGCTCTTCACCGGCCTGCTCGGGGCGCGGCTCGGCGGTCGGCTCGCGGGCTTGGGCGCGGCGCTGGTCGTCGCCGTCGCGCCCCTCTCGATGGAGGTCTCGGGGCAGCTGCGAAACGAAGCCGCACAGGCTCTGCTCGTCGTAGCGGCGGTGTGGGTGTCGGTCATGCTCGCGGGCGAAGGCGCAAGCGATGCGCCCATCGAGGGCGGCGGGCGGAGGGTGCGGCGAGATTCGATGCTGGCGCTCGCCGCGGGCGGCCTCGCCGGGGCGGCGACGGCGGTCAAGTACTCGAGCGTCTTCGCGCTGCTTCCCGCTCTCCTCGCCTCGATCCAGCCCGCACTCGCAGCCGAAGCACGCTCCGCGAGACGATCCCTCGGCCGCATCGGCTTCGCACTCTTCGCTTTCGTCGTCGTTCTGGCGCTGACGAACCATTTCTTGTGGGCGGATTTCCCCAACTTCATCCGCGAGCTTGCCCTGGAAGTGAGAATGTCGGGCGCGCACCACTGGTCCGCGCAGCAGAACCCGCGCTGGTACTACACGAGGATTCTCGGCACGATCGGGCCCGGCTGGACGTTCTGCGTGCTCGCCGGCTGCTACGCGGTGTGGGGCCTTGCGACGCGCCGCGCCGACGCGCTGATCGTCCTTGCCTTTCCCTTGTCCTACGTGGCGTTCATGACGCAGCGGCCGGCACAGTTTCCGCGCTGGATCTACCCGCTGGTGCCGTTCGTCGCCGTGGCGGGCGCCGCGGCGCCGTTCTTGGTCATCGAGCGCATGCGCGATTCGGGGTTGGCGGTTCGCTCGACACCGACCTCGACGACGGCGTCGCTGACGGCGTCACTGTTGCTGGTGATCGCGCTGACGCAGCCGCTCTGGCGCAGTGGAATCGTCGTTCGTCGTCGCTTGGCCGCGCCGACGCATGCGTTGGCCGAGGCGTGGTTGCGCGAGCACGCTTCTCGGGGTGATCGCATCCTCGCCGGCGTGGGTTGGCTCGACTTGAAGGGCAGCGGATTCCTCGTCAACCGGGTCTCGAGCTTGCAACCGATCCTCGGCGGCGGGGTCTACCCCCTTTGCTACAACGACTGGGTGGTCGTGCCGAAGCCCGACATCAACCGCGTAGACGCTCTGCGACGTCTTCGTCTCGCCGCAAGCTTCAGACAGCAGAACTCCGCCAGCGGCAACTTCGGGTACGATTTCGACATCTACGCGACCCCGCACCAGCAACCGACGGCGCAGAGCATCGCCTTCGCGCTCGATCGCGACGACGCGCGCAGCTATCTAGCGAGCGACTGGCCTGCCGCCGAAGTCGGCCGGGAAGGACGACCACTACCCCACGAGGGAGCGTCGGTTTTTCTGCCTCCATTGGAGGGCCCGGCGTCGCGAGTCGAAATCCAGCTCGAGGTCGAGCGCGACCCGCATGCGCCGACGGCGACGATGGCGAGCGGCTCCTCGGAGATGCCGATAACGGTGAACCTCGACCAACAGCCTCTGCAAGTCGACAAGCTGTCGAGACAGGGAGCTCGCCTTTCGTGGTCCTCCGTACCGATTCCGACTGAGCGTGTCGGTCGGCGCGTCTTCGCGGTGCGCATCACCCCCGTCGGGGAATCTACCGTGCGCATCCTTCGCTTCGCCGTCCGGCGTTAGCCCCGAAGCGAAATTCCCGTGGTGCCCCTTCGCTCCGAAATTCGCGCGGGTCCTGTCGTCGGCGCAGCCCGCGCCGTGCTCGCTGGGCGCCCCCCCCAGCCGCTCCAGGGTCCTTCACGTCGCTCCCGCTGGTCGCGACCCGGCTACGATCGAGACACGCTGGTGTAGTAGCCCCGGGCCTTCGCCCCGCATTCGCTGCGCGCGGCGCGGGGCCGAACAGTCGCGTAGACTGTTCGGCGCGCCGAAGCCACCCACGCGAATTTCGGAGCGAGGTTAGCAGACCCTGGTTGCGAGGAACCGGCGGAAATACTATGGAGGCCGACTCATCGCCGCCGCAGGGAGGAAACGTTTGATCCGAGTCTGCGAGCCATCACTCTCGGATGTCGAGAGGAAGCACGTTCAGGAAGCGCTGGAGCACAACTGGCTTTCTTCCATCGCTCCGCCCGTGGCGCAGTTCGAGGAGGCTTTCGCAAAGCGGTTTGGCACAAAGCACGCCTTGGCGGTCAACTCCGGAGGATCGGCGCTGTTCCTCGCGCTCTGGACGCTCGGCACCCGGGCCGGCGACGAGGTGATCGTACCCACGTTTACGATGGTTGCGACGGCGGGTGCGGTCACGCAATGCGGCGCGACGCCGGTCTTCGTCGATTGCGATCCCGACACCGGCAACATCGACGTCGCCAAGATCGAGGAGAAGATCACCCCGCTCACTCGAGCCATCGTGCCGGTTCACATCTACGGCCATCCTTGCGACATGGATCCGATCCTGACGCTGGCGCGCGACTACCGGCTGTCCGTGGTGGAAGACGCCGCGGAGTCGCACGGCGCGCTTTACAAAGGAAAGCCGGTGGGCTCGCTCGGCGACGCTTCTTGCTTCTCCTTCTACGCCAACAAGATCATGACCACGGGCGAAGGCGGCATGATCCTCACGGACGACGACAAGCTGACGACCTCGCTCCGCCACTGTCGCGCCTACGACTTCGACGATGCGCGCCATTTCTGGCACAAGCGGTTGGCCTGGAATTTGCGCATGAGCTCGCTCGAAGCCGCGATTGGCCTCGGGCAGCTCGAGCGGCTCGACGAGCTGATCGCCGCGCGCCGGCGAAACTACGCGTTCTATCGCGAGCACCTGGCCGACCTCGTCGAGTTCCTCGGCGAGAAGAGCTACGCGACTCCCGTCTCGTGGATGAGTTGCTTGCTCGTCCGCGACCTCGAAGAGCGCGACGGCCTGATGGCGTTTCTCGAGCGGAACCAAGTCGAGACGCGGACCTTCTTCGTGCCGATGCACCAGCAGCCTATCTACAAGAGCCGTGAGCCGTTTCCCGTCGCTGAGGATCTCGCACGCCGAGGGCTCTACCTCCCTTCCTCTTCGCACCTCACCCAGGGAGAGCTCGAGACGGTCGCCCGGCTCGTGCGGACCTACCTCGAGCCGCGGCGTCCTGGGTGCTGATGAGGGTCGTTCCGTGACCGTCTCCGTCGTTCTCCCGACCTACAACGAGGGAGAGACCATCCTCAGCCTCATCGCGGAGATCCACGCGACGCTGCCCGAGGCGGAGGTCGTCGTTGTAGACGACGATTCGCCGGATCGCACTTGGTCGGTCGTCGGCGAAGCCTACCGCAGCGACGATCGCGTGCGGGTCATCCGTCGGATCGGCCGGCGCGGGCTGCCGAGCGCTCTCGCCGAGGGTCTCGCCGCCGGCAGGGGCGACGCTCTGGTCTGGCTCGATGCCGATGGCTCCATGCCTGCGGAAGTGATTCGCCGTCTCGTTGCCGCCCTCGAAGGTGCCGATGTGTCCGTTGCCTCTCGGTACGCGCCGGGCGGCGAAGACGCCCGGGAAAGCCGTTTGCGAATCGCCACGAGCCGTCTCATCAACTTCGTAGCGTCAACCCTCCTGAGCTCCGACGTTCGCGACTATACTTCGGGGTTCGTGGCCGTTCAGCGTCAGGCTCTCGAGCGCGTTCCGCTGCGCACCGACTATACCTACGGCGACTACTGCATCGACTTCCTCTACCGCGCATGCCGGGCCGGGCTCCGGGTACGAGAGATTCCGTACCGCAATGGGGAACGGCAAGCCGGAGAGACGAAGACGGCTCCGGATCTCAGACGCTTCGCCGCGCTCGGGGTCGCATACCTAAGAACGATTCTCGATCTGAGACTCCGAATAAGATGACGCCGACGCCGCTTCCAATGTCGCTTGATTGAGGGAGGAACGCCATGGAGGACAACGATCTACGCGAAATCGAGCAGATCAAAAAATTGAAGGCTCGGTACTTTCGCCACATGGATCAGCAACGGTGGGACGAGTGGAAGAAATGCTTCACCGAGGACGTTACGGCCGTCTATGACGGCCCACCCCGCCTGAACAAGCGTGACGATCCGGATCAAGTGGCGTGCGAAGGGAGCACGCGTCTAGTGCACGCCGTCAGTGGCCTGTTCGTCGAGTCAAAGTCGGTGCACCAGGGGTTCATGCCGGAGATCGAACTGACGAGTCCAACGACGGCGACCGGCATTTGGGCGATGTTCGACTACATTCGGACGCCCAAAGGCTCGTTCAAGGGATGGGGTCACTATTACGAGGAATACGTGAAGCAGGAAGGTGACTGGAAGATCAAAAAGATCCGGCTAACCCGCCTGCACGTCGAGGAGAGATGGGAAGGGCTCTAGACGCTCCCTCGCTCGCCCGCGCTCCGGGCTCGGCCGAAAAGACGAAGCCCTCGTAACCGCGCGACGTGATTTGCTCGCAGCGCTCGCTCGTCTGCACCCATATCTTCGCCGTTGCGAGTGACGCTCTCGCATCGCGAGTCCCTAGCGGCCCCCACGAGGTCGACCGACTCGCGAAGTTGGCCGCGCAAATCGTGCTCGCAAGATTCATTGACAAGGCGTGGCGCCTGCGCAACATCCTACGAGCCTCGGAATCACGATCCGAGCGATTGGAGTGCAGCATGCAAATCGGAACGCTCGCCCTTTTCCAGCGCTTTGGTTACGACGAGTCGGTCACGGACTCGCAAGTGTACCAGGAGGAGCTGAGGCTCGCCGAGCAGGTCGAAGATCTCGGCTACGACTCGCATTGGTGTGTGGAGCATCATTTCGAGGACTACTCATTCTGCCCCGACAACGCCATCTACCTGAGCTACCTGGCGGCCAAGACCCGGCGGATCAAGCTCGCAACCGGCGCGGTCATCCTGCCGTGGAATACACCGCTCAGGGCGGCGGAGAAGATCGCGCTGCTCGACGAACTGTCGAATGGCCGCGCGATCTTCGGCATGGGCCGTGGCCTATCGCGTAGGGAGTACGATCAGTTCGGCATCGACATGGACACATCGCGCGAGCGCTTCGACGAAGCGGCGCCGATGATATCTGAAGGCGCTCGAAACCGGCGTGATGGAGGGCGAGGGCAAGTACTACAGACAGCCGCGCGCCTTCATCCGACCTAAGCCCTCGCGTAGCTTTGCGGGCCGCGTCACCCAGGTCGCCATGTCGCCGGACTCGGCCCTGGAGGCCGCCACACACGCCGCTCAGATCATGGTATTTACGCAGAAGCCAATCGAACAGCACCGCGAGGATTTCGGACCCTATCGCGCGCGCTTCCTCGCACTCCACGGCCGAGAGGCGCCGCCACCGCTGATGGCGGGCGTGACGGTATGCCACGAAGACCCAGCACGCGCCGCCGAACTGGCACGCAAGCACATCGCGGGCTACCTGGTCACGGCGATGCACCACTACGAGTTGATGAGCGATCATTTCAAGAAAGCAAAGGGATACGAGGCCTACGGTGAAGCCGTGGATATGTTGCGTGACATGGGGCTGGATGCGTTCTCCGAAGCCTACATGAACGCACAAGCCTGGGGTACTCCTCGGCAGATTCTCGAAAAGCTCGAGCACTGGCGCGGAGTCCTCGGTCGATTCGATATGATCGTGGCTTTCCGCGCGGCAGGCATTGCGTATGCCGATGCCGAGGGCTCGATGCGTCTGTTCGCGCAGAAGGTCATTCCCGAGCTCAGACGCTGGGATGCGAAGGAAGCCGCGTAGAACAAGCGCGGACCTAGGTTTGCGAGTTAGTTTTTCTCTCGCGGGTTCCCCAGCGGCTGGAGTGTAGTCAGGGACCGACGTTGGCGCGTGCACGCGTCGTGGGACCACGTGGGTGTCACCATCGTCTACCTCGCGGTCGAGGATTCCGCACGGATTGACCCATCAACACTCACCTCGAGCCGGATCAACATCCCGGCTTTGGATCGACGCCACCACCCCTCGCGAAAAAGAAGGTGCTCTCCATTCCGCGGTTCCCAAACTCCCAGGCGCATGGAGTAGGCCCCGGCGGCCGCCGATTCGGGTACGATCACGCGGCGCATAACCTTCACGGTCTCTCCGGCTTCCCAGCTTCCCGTGCGATGCACGGGGACCCCTAGAATGTGGTCGTCCTGGAATGTGGAGCCGGGCCGATCGAAGTGGACAAACGCCGCATAGTCCGACCTCATTTTCCGCCGCGCCCGCCAGTAGTACGTGACATCGAATGTCCGCGGCCCGACGGGGCGAAGATCGTAGCCGACGAGCGTCAAGAGGCCCGCGAAATCCCAGCCGACTTTCGTCTCCGGCGTGAAACGCTCAACTTCGAGGCGCTCCATTTCCGCAACGCCGTCCATCCTCTTGGCAAGCTCGTACTCGCCCCGAAGTGCATTGATGGCCCGGTCGCTCCACGGTTCGCTCTCGATTTGCTCCCGGCGGTAACGCTCGAGAAGCGCGCCAACCGGTATGGGAATTCCGAGCTTTTGCTTCACGGCAGTCGTCACGTGTCCATAGACTGGATTGACGAGCTGGTTGTCGGTCCAGGACCAGAGTCGTTGCGGAGCCCGATCCACGTCCTGCGGATAAGCATTCCAGGCGATGTCATCCCAGAAAACGCCGATCGAGTGCGCTCCCACAGACCACAGGAGCGCGACGGCAAAAGCGGCTTTGATCCACGGGCTGCGGTTCAATCCGTCACGAAGCGGGTAGAGGGCCAACGCCAGCAGCGGAGTGATGTCGGCCAAGAGCCGCGGGCCGAACGTGTGTCCACCCCACCAGGGCCACCACCACCCGTACAGGAACACGACGAGCAAAACCCCTACGCCCGCGGCGCGAAGAAGAGGATCCCCGCCCCTTCTCCATGCCATTGCCAATGTCACGACAGAAAAAAGAAAAATCGGCGAGTAGACGAACAACCCCCGTGCTGGACTGAAAAGCAGTCCGAGGAGCCCCTCCCAGAATCGGCCCGTCCAATGTTCCCCGTGGAGAACCGGAACCTGGGTCCAAAAAGGATTCCCCTGATAAGTCGCGTTGTACCAGAGCTGGAATCCCATGGGGGGGAGGGCAAGAAGCAGCAGAGGGCCGACTTGTTTCGGATAGCGCAGCAGAACATAAATGCCGAGAGGCAGGGCAAGGAGCAGATCAGTGGGTCTCGAAATGACGGCAAACGCCAGAGGGAATCCGCTCACGGCGATCCATCTCTCTGCCTCGCCGCGCGCGCGCCCCTTCACGAGGAAATAAAGCGCCGCTGCGAGCCCGAGTTGACTCGGACCGTGCTGCCAGAGAGCCTGACTGGTGACGCTCAAGCCGCTCGTTCCGAAGGCGTAGGCCCCGGTGACGAGGAGTGTCATCCGTGGGGTCGTCAGTCGGAGGAGAGTGAGATACAGAAAGACGACCGAGAGAGCGACTATCGCGGCTGCCGAAGTCTTTTCGAGATCCCCCCAGACGGGGCTTTCGGGCGCCTCGCCTCGGAGCACTGCAGGAAGATAGATCGGAACCGCGAGGACTGCACCAGTCACCGGATAAGACGACACATACCTGCCCTTGAAATGGCGGACGTAGTACGGGAGCTCGGGCGAATAGAGAAAGGGGAAGCCGTCCAGATAAAAGCTCCCGTCTCGCAGGATGCTCACGGGCAGATAACGATTCGGTGTGGCATCGCCCGACGAAATCGCATGCCCGTTGAGAAGGTAGCCGCTGAGCACCAGAATAAATAGGCAGAGCGCCTCGAGGAGTGTCCGGCGGCGCCGAGCGGGCGACCACGACGGCACGCCGTTGGAGAGCATTTCCGGCACGTCGCCGACGTGATGCCTCACCGCTCCCGTGCGCGCAAACGGCGCGTCGTGCGTTTCCGGGTTCGGGCTCATCGGCGCAACCGTGCCAGCATTCAACCCGGCGCTTCGTGGCTCTGCCGTCCAGGCCGAGCGCCCCGAATCTTGATGACGTCCGTTCGAAGATCGGCGATCATCGTTCGGAGGGAGCCCTTGATGCTACCCGAGAACCCGGCAGGGATCGCGTCCAACCGTCTGCGCATGGCCAAAACGATGGAGGTGTACCGTGTACAAACTGATCGGCATCCTAAAACGACCCGACGGCGTCAGCGTGGAAGCGTTTCACCAGTGGTGGCTTCAGGAACATGCGACGCTCGTCAAGCGCTTCCCCGGACTCAAGAAATACGCCATCAACCTGACGACCACCGGCGATCAACGCTACGACGGCGTGGCTGAAGTCTGGTTCGACAACAAAGAAGATCTGGAAGGGGTCTTCTCGACTCGAGAGGGACAGACCGCACGACAGAGCGCGACGAGTCATTCCGGAGAGATCGCGATCTTGTTCACCGAGGAGCATGTGATCGTAAAGGGCTAGCTCGGTAGGATGCCCGACCGGAGACGGAATCGCGACCAACGGGAGCGATCTGTGACGCAGACTCCTAGGACGATTCTGCGGCCCCGTCGACCGCGCTAGAATCAAGAGCGAATTCTCCTCTGCCATGCAACGTCACGGACGGTACGTAGCGGGCTGCCTGATTCTCGCGCTCCTTGCCACGCGGATTCGCCTAGTCAACTCTGATGATACGACTACCAATGACTACTCGCAGTTCGAGCACTTCGAGTTTCGGCAGGAGAGCGGCTTCTGGTTCTGTCCGCTCGAAGGTGTACCCTACGTGGCCACCATCGTACGCAACGGAGCGGGCGGCTATTTGTTCCGCGAGTCGGTTCTCGAAGACAGCTCGACAGAAGCCGCGAACTGTATTTCCACGAGGAGCAACGGCACGTGTTTCGTGGAGCGGCAGCTGCCAAATCGAGAGCTTACGCCGGAGGAGGTCAATCGGTTAAAGACAGTATTCTCACGAATCGTCGCTCGCACGTCGCCACCTCCAAAGTGCCAAGGGCAGCTCGTGATCGACTATTGCCGAACCCTTCGCTGTCGGTGGGATGGTCACGTTCACAACGATGCCGAATGCCAGAAGGACTCGTTGAGCAAAGCCCAGATCGATGAACTCATCGTGCTGCTGACGGAGTTGCAGAGAAGAAGCGAGCCGCGTGGGGCTTCTCCGGGCAGGAGATAGCCAAGGAATTGGGTAGGCATAGCCTCGATCCGAAATTCGCGTGGGTGGCGTCGGCGCTGGGCGCCCGCGCCGCGCGCAGCGAATGCGGGGCGAAGGCCCGGGGTGGCGGAGGGGCTGGGAGGGGCGCCCAGCGAGCACGGCGCGGGCTGCGCCGACGACAGGACCCGCGCGAATTTCGGAGCGAAGGGGCGCCGCGGGAATTTCGCTTCAGGCCTAGCTTCACGTTGATCTGGCCGCTCACGTGTGAGCCTTAGACTCGGTCACGCTTGACCATCATGGTATCAACCTCGAGCATCGACATGGGAGGCAGCGATGGCACGGACAGCGGGCACGAAGCCAAAGCGATGGACCGTCATGGTCTACCTGGCCGGCGACAACAATCTGGACAGCGCCGGAGTCGCCGACCTCGAGGAGATGAAGGCGATCGGCTCCACCGATCAGGTTACGATCGTCGCCCAGTTCGACCGGTCCGGTGCGACGCGGACGACGAACCGATACTTGCTCCGAAAAGACTCGACGCTCGCCGAAGATCTCGTCACCGCTCTCGGCGAGACGAACACGGGAGATCCCGCCGTCCTGCGCGACTTCGCCACCTGGGCCGTGAACACGCATCCCGCCAAGCACTACATGCTCGTGATCTGGAACCACGGCGCCGGCTGGGACGATTCGAATCTCTACGAGGGGGGCTACTTCAGCGGCGCCGCGCCGCCCGTGATCCGAAAGGGCAAGGCGATCGTGGCTCCGCAGGCGCCCGTCTCGGGGAAGCCAGTGCGGATGGGCACCGTGCGCGCCGCGATCAAGCGCGCACGTCGCTCTCTGTTCCAGCCCACCGTGCTCTCGATGATTTCCTCACGCGCGATCGCTTTCGATGACCAGGCCAAGGACTTCCTCGACAACATCGAGCTCAAGCGTGTGCTCGCCGAAGTCCGGCGCGGCCTGAAGGGGAAGATCGACATCCTCGGCTTCGACGCCTGCCTGATGAGCATGGTCGAGGTGGCATATCAGATCAGGGACTCGGTCAGCCTGACCTGCGGTTCGGAAGAAGAGGAGCCCAACGAAGGCTGGCCGTACAGCACGATCCTGAAGGCTCTGACGACTCGTTCCTCGATGACGCCGGTAGAGCTGGCTAAGGTGGTGGTGAATCGGTACCTGGCGTCGTACAAGCCGCAGGACGGCGTGACCCTGGCCGCCGTGAATCTCGCGGGGATCGTTGCCCTGGCCGACGCCGTCAACCGGCTCGGCCGGCTGCTGGTGCCCCTAGTGAACGATCGTCACGCCCGTAACGAGGTGATCGCCCTTCGGTCTCAGGTCCAAGAGTACTCCGCGCCCTATGACCAGTACTGCGATCTCGCCGACCTCTGCGACCTCCTCGTCCGCCGCTTGCGCGACCCCGGTCTCGGGCGGACATGTAAGGCGGTTCAAGTCGCCCTGGGCAAGGTCGTCATTGCGGCCGGCGCCAAGGGCACCAACGTCGCCCACTCACACGGCATTTCCATCTACTTCCCCAAGAAGACGGTTTCTCCCCAATACACGACGCTGGACTTCGCGAAGCGCGGCGGCTGGGCCGCGTTTGTCGATGCGTACACCCGGAGCTTGAGCCGGCGGCGCTAGGAGTCCGTCCGAGTAATCCGGACCGAGCACATGAGTCGAGCGCCAAGCATCGAGCGCGCAAAAATCCGACGAATACTCCTGCGGTATTCCGAGGATTTTTGCGCGCTCGAGGCGCCGGCGATCGGCTCATGGGCGACGGGAGCGATTACTCGGACGGGCTCCTAGAGGTCTCGCGCCGTCCCGACGAGGAGACGAGCCATGCCTGATCGCCTATCGATCCTGTGCGTCCACGGTATCGGCCACGGAGACGCGGATCCCGGGCTCATCCCGTCCTGGCGCGACGCGATCACCCTCGATCTGCAGCGTTGGAAGCCGGGCCTTCAGGTCGACTTCGACTTCCTCGCGTACGATGACGAGTTCGATCATGCCCCGCTCAACTCGGTGACGTACGCGGAAGCGCTCGCCAAGCTGATGGCGAGCGGGGTCGTCCACGGTATCGGCGACCTTCTGCCGGGTAGCCGCGGCCTCTTCGACCTGCCCGATCAGGTCCGGTGGACGGCTGGAATGATCGCGCAGTGGGCAACCGAAGACCGCCTTCGCGAGCGGCTCCGGACGATGGTGCTAGACGCGGTCGGGACCGGGCGGCCTGACGTAGTGTGCGCTCATAGCCTGGGCTCGCTCATTTGCTACGACACCTTCAAGCGCAATCCCGGCACGCTCGGCGGTCGAGCCTTTGTCACGCTCGGGTCCCAGATCGGCAACCCGTTCGTGCGGGATTGCTTCGCTGGCCGCATCGAACCGCTCGACGCGCGCATGTGGTACCACCTCTACAATCCGGACGATCACGTCTTCACGGCGGAGCTACGCGTCCAGGCGCCTAACTTCGCCGAGATCCAAACCAAGTTCGACAAGCCGAACGATCTCCTCAATCATGATGCGATTTGGTACTTCGATCACGCGAACAGCCAGAACCGCGTGTGGCTCGATCTCTCGGGGGTCCGACCGCCGCGCACGCTGACTCGCGACGTCCGGACCGCCCGGACGCTGAGCGCCCGACCCGTACGACGCGCGCTGCTCGTCGGCATCAATGCGTACCCGAATCCGGCGAACCGACTCGAGGGCTGCGTGAACGACGTGTTCACGATCAGCGCCGTGCTGCAGGAGTGCGGCTTTCAGCCCGAGGAGATCCGCGTGGTGCTCGACGATCGGGCCACCACCGCCAACATCCTGGAGCGTTTCCACTGGCTCCTCGACGACGTAGCCGACGGCGACGAGCGCGTGCTCTTCTACTCCGGCCACGGCGCCCAGATTCCCGCCTACGGCGGTCGCCAGGAAATCGACCATCTCAACGAGTGCCTCGTGCCCTACGACTTCGACTGGAGCCCCGATCACGCGATCACTGACAAGCAGTTCGTGGCGTTCTACAGCCAGCTACCCTACGGGAGCCACTTCGCCGCGATCTTCGATTGCTGCCACTCCGGCGGGCTTACACGCGAGGGCGGGTTACGCCCTCGAGGCATCGATCCACCGGACGACATCCGCCATCGGGGGCTCCGCTGGAACCGCGCGCTCGAAATGTGGGAAGAGCGGACGCTGCCGTCGTCCAATCGATCGCTCGCGCGGTCACGCGTCGGGACCGAGTATCTGGGCAAGAGCCGCGCCACCCACCGTATAGGCCGCGCCGTCGCGCTACGCGGCTTACCGAACCGGGTCTACGACCGGGAATGCATGGCCCTGAGGCATCACGGTCCCTACCTGCCCATCATCGTCGAGGCGTGCCAGGAGCAGGAGTTGTCGTACGAGTATCGGGACGGTGCGACGTCGTACGGCGCGTTCACGTACAGCTTGGCCAAGGAGCTCCGACGGTGTCGTGGGGAGGGACGCAACCCGAGCTTTCAAACGTTGGTGCGACTTACCGCGGATCGACTTCACACGCTCAAATACGAGCAGACCCCGGCGCTCGTCGGCCCGACCAACGTCCTTCGTCAGCCTATCCCCTGGGTCGCAGAGCGGCCCCGTCGGAGAGCGCCACGACGATAGCCGAGAAGCCGCCGCAGATGAGACCCCGCTTACGCAGGTCGCCCGGCGCGAGCGGGGGCTCGGCCGCCGCGCGCGTGCGCGCCACTGCACCGATGCAACCTAACCTCGATCCGAAATTCGCGTGGGTGGCGTCGGCGCTGGGCGCCCGCGCCGCGCGCAGCGAATGCGGGGCGAAGGCCCGGGGTGGGGGAGCGGCTGGGAGGGGCGCCCAGCGAGCACGGCGCGGGCTGCGCCGACGACAGGGCCCGCGCCGAGGTCCACTGCTCTCATCGCTCCTTGCGAACCCCTTGAACGGTCCTTTCTCTACGGCACGGCTCCTCGTGAGACGTTTGGTCGGCCTCAGGGCGCGGTCGAACCATTGCTCCTCGTTGCCGCCTGCCGATCGAAGAGTTGCATCAAGGCGCCCACGGCTCCGACGAGGGCCGGCAAGAACGACACATACTTGCCGACAAAGTCAGGCTGAGTAGCGAATAGAAATCCGCCGCCGGCCATGAGCACGATCATCAGGCCCGTGCGCAGACGCCGCCAGGAGCTGACCCCCGCAGCTCCTTCCCAAGCCGATATCATCGTCTCCGACTCGGCACCCAGAACGAACCGCCGGAAGCTCTCGTTCATCGGGCGGATCGCAGGCGTGCGGCGAACCAGTCGGCGCCGCATGAGGCGACCCACGGTTTGCCAGCTCCGCGGGTTTACGAAACCCTCCTTTGCAAGATGAATCAGCACCAAACGGTCCTCGTCGGTACACGCGGACCAGAGCGTGCGATAGTGCGCCTCGGCCAAGTCGCCTACACAGCAAATGAGCTCCTCGCGATTCAGGCGCCGCCACCCTTCCGTCTCTCGTATTTCCTGCTCGATGCCCTTCAGCCGCCTCGTCCACCGGCATTCTTCGGCGAGAAGCGGATCGAGCCCTGTCTCTCCGCCCTGGCCGCTTGCGGAAAGATACGATCGAACCTTGCTGAGACGCGCAAGTACCGTCGCCCAGCGGCTCGTTTCTTCCATCGTGATGTAGTTTTCCTCGTTCGCCCGGTCACCGACAGACCGTAGGCGCCGCAGGAAATAGCCCAGCGGGTCGATCTCCGATACCACGTCGAAGCCACCTTCGTGCTTCGATGAAAGCGTCTCGAGCAAGGTGAGCTTTGCCCGGTTCCAGGTCGGCTCGTCCAATCGATGCTCCAGGTGGAGCACCAGAACGCGTTCAGCCGGATCCTCGGGCACGAACTTGCTGAGTTCGTCCGGTTTCTTCGCCATTCGAACATCGATGACGCGCGCTTCGACCCGCAGCTTCACGACAGTGTCTTCTTCGGGCCTCAGGAAGAATCGACCGATTCCCTTCTCCACCCCTTCCACCGGCGGCGGCTCATCTTCGTCGAACGAAAGCCCGAAGAGGTTGTCTGCAAGTGCTCGCACGACCCACCACGCCGCGACGCTCGTGACCAGGCTGGCGATCAGCACGAGGGTGAACCGGCCGGTCGTCGGCCCGGGGCCACGGAGAGGAAGCACGGCAGCGGCGTCCATCAACCCATCACGACTGCCTTCGAAGGTTGCGGGATTCACGACCGGATGGTCGAAACGCAGTTGCTGCGACAATTGGTCCCGTCGCGACCACCATCGACAATCGCTGGCCGAACGGTATGGCATTTCCCGCAATTCAAGAGACTCCTCGTTGTACACCGGAAGGAATTGGATCACCGACGCGGTCCAGTGACGATTCATCAGCGCGGCAAGATCATCGTCGATACATTCCTCGCCATGCTGCGAGGCCAGGCTGAGCGGCCATTGGGGCGGAAGCGGCCGATCCAAGCCCTCCGCGACGCGACGCTGCAGCATCTCGGCCGTGAGGACAGGAGCGTAAATCTGATTTATCCGCCTCCCACGTTCGGCAAGGGCGTCAACGAGCTTGAGAGCGCGAAGCCGCGTCAGCGTCTCGACTTCCTGGTCGAATACGTCGGCGAAAAGCGCCGCCGCCGGCAGAACCGCCGCGAGGGCGAGCACGACAAGAGCGAGGCCGAGATAACTCGATTTCCAGCTGCTTCGCGCCTCGTCGGTCGACCGGGTTCGCCCGAGATGGCGAGCAGCCGCTACCAACGACCCGGCGAAGCCGAGGATTGCAGCGAGCACGAAAAGTCCGGCCCAGTCGCCGGCATGCCATGCCGCCATCAGCGGCGTCGGCGGGCGTGAAGGGGCGGTTCTCCGCGAACGGGAAAATCCTGCTCGGCCCGAACACGTCGCACGTGCGCATCGCAGGCGCCCGCCGGCAGCTTGATCTTCGGCCGGCTCGGCGACGGATGGAAGGACAGTTGAGCGGTCACTCCCTGAAGCCGATCGCCTTGATGATCGCCCCCCACTTCGCCTGCTCCTCCGCCACGAACGCGGAGTACTCCTCAGGAGTCGAGGGCGCGGCGGTCCCGCTCACCTTGGCGAACTGCTGGACGACCGCGCTCGAGCGCAGCGCGTCGACGGCGGCACCGTGAATGCGCTTGAGAACCGCGGGGGGCGTCGCGGCTGCGGCGACGAGGCCGTACCAGTTGTCGGAGATCACCTTGGGGTAACCGAGCTCCGGCGTCGTCGGCACGTCAGGGGTCAGGCGGCGCTTCGCGCTCGTCACCGCGAGCGCCTTGAACTTTCCCGACTGGATGTGCGAGAGCACCACCGGCACGTCGAAGATCCCCATGTGCACCTGGCCGCCGAGCAGATCGTTGACCGCAGGTGCTGCGCCCTTGTAAGGCACGTGCAGGATGTCGATGCCTGCCTCGACCTTGAGCAGCTCGCAGGCCAGATGCGTGATGCCCCCGGCGCCGGCGGAGCCGAAGGTGAGCTTCCCCGGATTTTTCTTGGCGTAGGCGATCAGCTCGGCGAGGCTCTTCACCGGGAGCGAGGGATTCACCACCACGACCTCGGGAACCTTGACCACGGTGGTGATCATCGCGAGGTCCTTCTGCGGGTTGTAGGGCATGTTCGACAGCGCGAAGGGCGCGAACGCGACCGACCCCTGGTTGTT
>CAVQIG010000017.1:0-565168 GCA_963712515.1 uncultured delta proteobacterium | reverse complement strand
CCGTGGCGGCCCGTCAGCAGATATCCCTCGAGCAGCCGACACTGGTGCTCGCTGAGCACCTCCATCACGCGCCCGTCGGGACTCAGATGGTCGTCATCCGGGTAGATCTCGGCCGTGTAACAGCGCGTCGTGACGTCGAGGACATCCTGCCAGCGGTTCGAATTGTTCTCGTCGGGGCTGAAGAGGCGGAAGTTCCTGCTGTCGAGGTTCAGCTTCATGACGTCGCGCAGGAACGCCCCCTGCGCGCGCGTGGCCTCGGTGGTGGCGGCCCCGGGGCTCGGCGTCGGGACGGCATAGCTCCGGAAGTCGGGGAGCTTGAGATCCTTCAGCAGAAGTCCGCCGTTCGCGTGTGGATTGTCGCTCATCCGGCGATGGCCGCTCGGGGCGAGCTCGGCCAGCTCCGGCGCGAGCCGGCCGGCCGCGTCGAACAGCACCCCTGCGGCTTGTAGCTTCTCATCCACTCCTCTAGGAGCGGCACGTGCTCGGGCTTGTCGGCCATGTCGGCGAGCGGCACCTGATGCGGCCGCCAGTAGCCCTCGCATCTTCTTGCCGTCGACGCTTTCGGCCCCGTCCCAGCCCTTCGGCGAGCGGAAGCATGATCATCGGCCAGCGCGGCCGCGCCGTGAGCCTTTCGCCGCGGCGTGCCGCCTGGATCCGCTTGATGTCCTCGATGACCACGTCGAACGTCGCGGCCATGAGCGATGCATTTTCTCCGGATTCGCGCCCTCGACGAAGTGAGGCTTGTAGCCGTAGCCCGCGAATAAGCTGGCAGCTCGTCCCGCGGAATACGCGCGAGCACGTACGGATTCGCGATCTTGTAGCCGTTCAGATGCAGGATCGGGAGAACCGCGCCGTCGCGGACGGGGTTCAGAAACTTGTTGGAATGCCAGCCCGCGGCGAGCGGGCCGGTCTCGGCCTCGCCGTCTCCGACGACGCAAGCGACGATCAGGTCCGATTGTCGAATGCGGCGCCGAACGCGTGCGAGACCGCGTAGCCCAGTCGCCCCCCTCGTGAATCGAGCCCGGTGTCTCGGGTGCGACGTGGCTCGGGATCCCGCCGGGAAACGAGAACTGCTTGAACGAGCTTTTCATCCCGTCGGCGTCCCGGCCGATGTTCGGGTAGTATTCGCTGTACGTGCCTTCGAGATACGTGTTCGCGACCAGCGACGGCCCGCCATGGCCAGGACCGATGACGTAGATCATGTTCAGATCGTGCTTCTTGATCACGCGGTTCAGGTGGACGTAGAGGAAATTCAGCCCCGGGCGTGGTCCCCCAGTGGCCGAGCAGCCGCGGCTTGATGTGCCTCCGCCTGCAGCGGCTCGCGCAGCAGCGGGTTGTCGAGCAGATAGATCTGGCCCACCGACAGATAATTGGCCGCCCGCCAGTAGGCGTTCGATCTTGCGCAATTCGTCGGTGGACAGGGAATCTGTTTGGGGTCTCATCATGCCTCCTCGTTCTATGCCGCCGAACGCGCGAAAAGCGCGCGCGTGTGGCGAGCGATCATGAGGTCCTCGTCGGTCCGCACGACTCGCACGGTACAGGCGCTTCCCCGTGCGCTGATGATGGGATCGTGCCGCGCGTTCCGCTCGCGATCGATCTGGATCCCCTTCGCTCTGAATGCCCGTGGCAGCGGCAAGCGCTGGGCGACCGCCGGCATCCTCCGGTGGAAGGCGGTGTCGAAGCACGCGATCTGCGGGAGCGCGGGGGAAGTGGACCCTCACGGCATCGTTGCTGGCCGCAGGGAGGTGGAGCGGGGCGAGCGGCACGAGAGCCCGAAGCGCGGCAAGGAGCTCCAGTGTGACACGCTCCGGCGCGGTATGATCGGCGCCGCCGTGAAGAACGACGCGATGGCCTGGCGGCGTCGGGGGTGGGGAACCCAGCCGCGCCGAGCGCGCCGCGCGGATCGAACCGCATCACGCGGTTCCAGAGCGTGTACACGAGCGGCGCCAGCGCCATAAGCGTCCCGGGGTGTCCGGACTTCGCCTGCTGCACGGCGTCTATCGACAAGGTACGGATCGTGTTGATCGACAGTTGATCCAGTTGCTCGTCGTCATAGCTTCACCGATCCGGTCGCGATGCCCACGCGCATGATCGCCGCTGCGCCTCCCGGAGTCGCCCGTAGCGACGGATGACGCCGTTCGTGGACGAGTCGTGGCCGCGCTTCGCGTGATGCGCCTCGAGAGCCTTCCACGCTGGCCGCTCGATGACCGGCGGGGGCGCCCAGGACGTGACCGCGGGCTCGGCGCTGGCGGTCGAACGATGCTTCGCGTGTGTCGTCATGACAGGTTCCCTGAGCTGGCCTTCGCAAACAGCGCGCTCTTCGACGCGATCACCGCCATCAGATCGTTCCAGGACTTCACGAACGACTTGGCGCCTTCGTCCTGCAGTTGGGCCGCCAAGGCAACGACGTCGATGCCGGCCTGGCGAACTGGGCCAACACCTCCTCGCAGTCGCCGCCGTCGGCCGGCATGATCCTGCGGAGCTCCCCGTGATCGGCGAGCGCCTTCAACGTGCCCTCCGGCATGGTGTTCACGGTGAAGGGCGCGGCGAGGGCCTTGACGTAGAGAATGTCGGAGGCGCTGGGGTCCTTGGTCCCCGTGCTGGCCCACAGCAGGCGCTGCGGGCGAGCGCCGAAGTTGTACAGCGCGCTGCCAGCGGGGCGAGACGAGCAGCGCGCGGGCCGCCTTGTAGGTCCGCTTCGCGATGGCGATGCCGAGCCGGTTGCGCAGCTCGGGTACCTTGCCCGCGACCGCGGCGTCCCAGCGGCTGATGAACACCGAGGCGACGGAGCCGACGTTGGGATTGAGCCCCGCCTCGATGCGCCGCTCGATGCCGCGCAGGTATGCCTCGGCCGCCGCCAGCTACTGCTCGCGAGAGAACAGCAGCGTGACGTTGACCGGCACGCCGGCAAAGATCGCCTCCTCGATGGCGGGCAGACCTTCCTTGGTGCCGGGGATCTTGATGAAGAGATTCGGTCGCCCGGCCCGGGCGAACAGGTCCTTGGCGGCGGCGAGCGTGCTCGTCGTGTCGTAGGCGAGCAGGGGTGACACTTCGAACGACACCCAGCCGTCCACGGTGTTCGTGCGCTCGTGGATCGGGCCGAAACAGGTCGGCGGCCCGCGTGAGGTCCTCGAGCGCCAGTTCGAAGAACAGCGCTCGCCCGTCTGCCGGCCCAGCTTCTCGCGGATCGCCGTGTCGTAGGCCGTGCTGTTCTTGATCGCGTGGTCGAAGATCGTCGGATTCGAGGTCAGTCCCGTCACCGACAGCTCGTCGATGTAGCGCTTGAGCGTGCCGCTGTCCAGCAGATCGCGAGTGATGTTGTCGAGCCAGATGCTCTGGCCCAGGTTATGGAGCAATTGGGTGGCTTTCATCATGTCACCTCAATCGGTTTGACGTTTCCGTGAGATCAAGCAGCTGTTCGAACTCCGGCGCGGAGAGCATCTTTTCGGTGCAACGCCAGCGCCAATTGCCTGCCGCACGACCGGGGACGTTCATCCGAGCCTCGCTCCCCAGGTTGAGTAGATCCTGGAGCGGAGCCATCGCGAGCGCAGCACTGGACGACCACGCCATTTCCATCAACGCCGGTGCGACCTCCCGGCTGTCGCCATCGGGCCGGTTCAGGTACTTCCACACGCGCTGCTTCTGCTGGTCCGCTAGGTCTTCAAACCAGCCGCGCGTCGTGTTGTTGTCATGAGTGCCGGTGTACGCCACCGTATTCGGAACGTAGTGCTGCGGCAGGTACGGGTTTTCTGGATCGCCGTCGAAGGCGAACTGGAGGACTCGCGTTCCCGGGATATGCACCTGGTCACGGAGTGCACACACATCCGGTGTGATCACTCCCAAGTCCTCGGCGATAAATGGGAGGGCGCCCAACTCCTTCTGTGCTGCGCTGAAGAACTCGGCGCCCGGGCCTGGTACCCATTGCCCAGCTTGGGCCGGTGGGTGCTCCAGCCGGCACATGCCACGCAGCAGCGAACGCACGAAAGTGATCCAGGCGAATTGCATCGACGTGCGCCAGCAAGGCACGCAGTCGATCGATGCACCAGCGATAACCAGTCCGCCGGAGGACCTCCCAGTCATAGACGGGGTTACCCCAGAGCTGCCCTTCAGCGCTGAAGTAGTCGGGGGGCACACCGGCGACGAAGCGCGGGCGGTGGTGATCATCCAGCAGGAACAGCTCCGGGTTGGCCCACACGTCGCTCGAGTCCGGGGAAACGAAAAAGGGCAGGTCCCCAATCAAGCGCACGCCCTTGGCATGTGCGTGTTCCTTGAGCCGTCCGCCCTGGCGGAACAACAGGAACTGAGCGAAACACACCTGTTCGATTTGTTCGCATAGCTCGCCGCGCGCCTGCGCCAGCGCTGCCGGAACACGCTGCACCAACTCTGCCGGCCACTCGAGGTAATACGCACCATTGTGCTTCACCTTCAGCGCGCGGAACAGACTGTAATCGTCCAGCCAGTGCGCCTCGGCGTGGCGGAACTCGTCAAAAGCGACCTGCAAATCCGGGCGGGCCCCGCGTTTGAAGTTGGTCCAAGCCGTTTCCAGCAGCTGGTGCTTGAACGGGATGACGGCGTCGTAATCGATGGCCGCTCCCGAAAGAAACAACGGTTGCACCCGCTGACCGCAACAGTCCGTCCTCGATGAGAGACTGCGGGCTGATCAGGAGGCCGTTGCCGGCGAAGGACGACAACGATTGATACGGAGAGTTGCCGTATCCCGTGGGGCCGAGCGGCAGCGACTGCCACCAGCTTTGGCCTGCCTCATGGAGCCGGTCGATCCACGCAAAGGCGGCGGGTCCCACATCGCCAATGCCGTACGGCGAGGGCAGCGACGTCACGTGCAACAGCAAGCCCGAGGCGCGGTAGCCCGGCGGAAACGGGGGAACGCTCATCAGGTGGCTGTCGTCGCTCATTGTCGCTCTGCCCGCGACCCGCGGCCCGGGTCAGCGGACTCCAATGCGTTGCTCACCATCGCCCGGGCCTCGCTCACAATCGCGTCCAGGTGAGCCTGGTCCTTGAAGCTCTCCGCGTAGATTTTGTAGATGCTTTCGGTGCCCGAAGGTCGTGCAGCGAACCAGCCACTCGCGGCTACGACCTTGAGGCCACCGATCGGCGCGTCGTTGCCTGGGGCCTTCGTCAACTTCGCCGTGATCGGCTCGCCAGCGAGTGTCGATGCCGCGACCGCATCGGCGACAGTTTTTCCAGCCTCGCCTTCTGCTCGAGGTCGCCGGCGCATCGATGCGCGTGTAGTACGGCGTGCCGAACTCCGCCGTCAGCGCGCGGTAGTGCTCACCCGGGTCCTTGCCCGTCCGCGCGGTGATCTCCGCCGCGAACAGGTTCGGCACCAGCCCGTCCTTGTCCGTCGTCTCGTGCCGGTGCGTCGTCGAGGCGGGCGCCGGCGCGATCGAAGGGGACTCTCGCCACGCCGCGCAGGTCATCAGCGAGGAACGCGTTCGCACGCTCCTCGATCCACCGCGTGACGTGCGTGTCGGCGGGTCCGCCGTGCGGCGGGTCGTACTTGAAGCCGCCGTACTGCGGCGGGTTGTGGGACGGCGTGATGACGATCCCGTCAGCGAGCCCGCGGCGCCGGCCGCGGTTGTACCCGAGCACCGCGTGCGAGACGGCAGGGGTCGGTGTGAAGCCGTCCCGGGCGTCGACCATGAGCTCGACGCCGTTCGAGGCCAGCACCTCGAGCGCGGTCACGAAGGCCGGCTTCGAGAGCGCGTGCGTATCGAACCCGATGAACAGGGGCCCGTCGACACCCTCGCGCTTGCGGTGGAGGCAGATCGCCTGCGTGATCGCGAGGATGTGGTCCTCGTTGAAGGCGGTAGCGAGGGAGGAGCCGCGATGCCCGGAGGTCCCGAACACGACCCGCTGCGCGGGTACGGAGGGATCCGGTCGCCGCTCGTAATAGGCATCGATGAGCGCGGCAATGTCGACGAGAATCGACGCGGGGGCGGGCTTGCCTGCGAGCGCGTTGATCTCGGCCATGTCGCACCCGTCTACTTCACGATGCAGCGCTTCGCATTCCAGATGTTCGAGACGCCGTCGAGGTCGAACAGCACCGCGTCGTATTCGCGGGGCGATAGCGTGAGGACGGCGCGGCGGCCGCTCATGTGTCTCCTGCGCGACGCGCCGGGTACGTTTCGCCCTCCGCCCGGGCGACCGTCGGACCGCACGCCGCAATCCCCGCCGCGTTCCGATCGCCCGTCCCGGACGCTTTCTCGCCTTCGCCGGTTCATGGCGTCGTTGACAGTAGTCGGCTGTTCGAATGCGGGCTTAGCATTTCGCGCCAGTCTGCACGTAGCCGCTGCCCGTGTACGACCCGCGATTGGATGCACGTTCGTAATTTTCATTGGTCTGCCGTCGCGCTGGCCGCGCTCCCATTCGAACACTCAGGCGGGAAGTCGTGCAGCAGGATCTCCTCCGCACGCCGGCAGATCTCGCGGCCGTAGTCTGTCCAGAGCCCCTGGCCCCAGTAGCGATAGCAGCTGGTCTGCGAGCACAGGAGGTGGAAGAGCGCGTTGCGGTAGCGCGGATCGTTCGGCGACACGCCGGGTTTCAGGACGCGCGTGTGAAACAGTGCGCTGACTTCCTCCATGGGTCCGAGAAGGTTCTGGTAGCCGCGCACCCATGAGAGGTTGTTCGTCCAACTGCCGCCGTCCATGTGGAAGCGGTGGTCCTCCCGCTCGAGGTCCGCGATCACCCTCTGCAGTTGCTCCGGGCCCTGACCCGGCGCGAAGCGGTCCCAGATGCGCTTCTGGAAGAGCGGCTGCACGACCGGGAGGGCGTCCTCACGGATCCCGAGGCTGTAGAGGTATTCGAGGTACTCGGTGACGTTGACCAGCGGCGTCCCCGAGCCGCTCGCCTCGCGCACGACGTCCATGTAGTCTTCGGGCGGGAACTCGTTCATCATTACGCCGCCGTTTTCGCCGTCGGCGATCTGGCTGACCAGCGGCGGCATCTGATGACCGGCCAAGTCCCAGCGCTGCAGGCCCTTGGCCTCGTAGTAGGGTTGCATCTGGGCCACGAGCTTGGTGTCGCTGCCTTGCGTCTTGATGATCGCGATGATGCTGGCGGTCGCCCCCTCCGCATTGCGGCATACCAGCCGGTGCGGGAGGTGCTTGCGCTCGGGGCCCCCACCGTCATGGGGCTGCTCGACCGTGTGCTCCTGGACGAAGACCCACTGGTAGCCGCAGTCGCGCAGCGTCTTTACCGAACTCGTAGGCAACGTCCGGATGGTTGGGCAAGGCCATCTCGGACGGTGAGAAGCCGCGCACGCGCGCGAGCGCTTCTGTCCCGAAGATGGCGGCGAAATGGTGCCGCCAGGCGCGGACGTGCAGGCGGTAGTCCTGCACCGGGGTCGACGGGGCGACGGCATGGCCCCACGGGGCGCCGAGCCACTCCACGGCGCGCCGGCAATCGGGATCCTGCGTGATCGGCCGCAGCGCATCGAACACGTCATCGAGGCCCATCGCGCGCAGGCCGTAGAGCAGGGTGCCGGAGTACTCCAGCATGACCCGCGGCTCCTTCCCCTCGTGGATGAGCTGCAGAATGAACTCCCCCATGCGCTTGTAGCACCAGTGAAACACCGACGCGTTGTGATTGTCGCCGATCTCCGGGTGCGCCCTCACGTCTTCCAGATTGCTGATGATGCGCGCCGTACGCAGGTCATGACCACCGGCGGGGATCAGCGGCTGGTGCATATGCAGGGCGACGGCGCAGGCACTGCGGATCCTCCCAAAATCAAGGCGGCTCTCCGGGAGGCGCGCGGGCGGCCGCCCGTGCATCACGGCGTCGATCATGGCCTCGCTGCCACAGAGGTTGGGCAGACCGCCGATGAGTTCCACAAGCTCGCTCATGGCCACCTCACTTGTGTCGGATGTGCTCGTAGATGTTCAGATAATGTTGCGCCGGCTGGCTCCAGGAGAAGTCGGAGCGCATCGTTATCTCCAGGTACGGGAATCGTGGGTGGAGCATGATCAGGTTGAAGGCGAGAGCTGGGCAGCCCGCTTGATCGCTGGCCCGGATTCCTCGGTGTAGGAGATCGCGCGCGAATTGCCGAGCACGGTCGCGAAGCCCCGGCGCAGATCGCGCAGCGTCGTCGGCGTGCACCATTTCCAGATGGCCTGGGTGATGGCGAGGATGTGTGCCTCATTGAAAGCGTTGTCGAGTGAGCACCCGCGATGTCCGGACGTCCCAAACACCACGCGCTGCCCGGGGATGGATGGATCCGAACGCCCCGTGCAATAGGCGGTCACCAACCTGGAGGCGTTGATGAGTATCGACGGGTCCGCGGTGTTCCCGGCGAGTTGGCTGACTTGTATGATCTCCTTCCTCAAACGGCACAGAATCTCGTTAATCCACGGGGCAGGGCTTGGCATTCCAGATTTCCGCCGCGTACTCAGCGATCGTGCGGTCGCTGGAGAACTTTCCTGCGCCCGCCACATTCAGGATGGCCTTCCGGACCCACGCGTCAGACTCGGCATACAGCTCCAGCAACTTCCTGTCGGCATCCAGATAGGACCTCAGGTCTGCCAGGTGCATGTAGTGGTCGCCGTGGGTGAGCAGTACATCGCGCAAGGGCGCGAAGACGCCCGGTTCATTGCGGCTGAAGTGATCGGAAAAGATCAGGTCCAACGCCGCGCGGGTCTCCGGCTCGTTGTCGTAGTGCCACTGCGGGCTGTACCAGCCGCGGCTGCCGGCCACTTGTTCGGCGGTCAGACCGAAGAGGAAGAAGTTCTCCTCGCCGGCTTCCTCGGCCATCTCGATGGTCGCGCCGTCGCGCGTGCCGATCGTCAGCGCCCCGTTCATCATGAATTTCATGTTGCTGGTGCCGCTGGCTTCGTAGCCTGCGGTCGAGATCTGGTTGAGAGACGTCGCTCGCGGGGGAATCAGCCGCTCGGCGAGTGACACGTCATACTCGGGCAGGAACAGGACCTTGAGGCGGCCGCGCATCGCGGGGTCACCGTCCGATGGTGCCGGCCAGGTTGTTGATGGGGACTCGATGATGAGCTTGGCCAGGTGGTAGGCCGGCGCCGCCTTGCCGGCGAAGAAGAAGGTGCGCGGCACCATGTCAAGATCGGGGTTCTGGCGCAGTCGGTTATAGTGCACGACGATGCGCAGCGCATTGAGCAGTTGCCGCTTGTATTCGTGGATACGCTTGACCTGGCTATCGAAGATCGTATCCGGGTCCACCGTCCAGCCGGATGCTGATTTGAGCCAATTAGCAAAGTCCGACTTGGCCGCGCGCGTGGCCCTACCGCGAAGGTTTCTCCGGAAGGCCGTATCACTCGGCCAGCGGTTTGAGCTTGCTCCAGCTGGCTGAGGTCCGTAACCCAGCCGTCGCCAATGGCGTCCGTGATCGTGCCGGCCGAGTCGCTGGGTTCGCCAGCAGCAGCCAGCGTCGAGGCGTAACGCCGTTGGTCTTGTTGTTGAAACGCTCGGGAAACATCTCGGCGAGGTCCTTCACGGTCACCGTACGCAGCAGAGCGGAATGGATCGCGGCCACGCCGTTGGTGCTGTGACCCGACGATGGCCAGGTTGGCCATACGGACCTCGCGCTCGGGACCTGCCTCGACGAGACTCACGCGCGCGACCCGGCCTGCATCGCCGGGGAAGCGGGCGCGGACCGCATCGAGCAGGCGGCGATTGATTTCGAAAATGATCTCCAAGTGCCGCGGTAGAAGCATCTCGAACCACGACACCGGCCATTTCTCCAAAGCCTCGGGCAGCAGCGTGTGATTGGTATACGCCAGTGCCCGCTGCGTGAGATCCCAAGCCTCGTCCCATCCCAAGTGCGCTTCGTCGAGCAGAATGCGCATCAACTCGGGACGGCCATAGTCGGATGCGTATCGTTGAGCTGGACGGCGACCTTCTCGGGAAGCATGCTCCAGTCGGCATTGCTGCGGCGGAAGCGCCGCATCAGATCGGCCAGCGAGCAGGCGACCAGGAAATACTCCTGCACGAAGCGCAGCCCCTGCCCCTGGCTCGTCGAATCGTCCGGATAGAGCACGCGTGTGAGGGATTCGGCCCCGAGAGTCTCGGCCAGAGCACCGACGAAATCGCCTCGGCTGAATTCCTGAAAATCGAAGTAGTCGCATGCGGCTGCGGCCCACAGCCGAAGCGTGTTGATGGTCGTGCCGCCGTAGCCGACCACCGGGCGATCAAACGGGATGCCGATCAGAGTGGAGGGCTTGCCGGCGATCGGGTACAGCGTCCCGCCGCGCACCTCGAACGAGCAATTCAACTTCACTTCGACCTTCTCGTGCGGACGAGCGACCTCCCATGGATCCGGGCGACGCAGCCAGTTGTCCGCCTGCTCATGTTGCCAGCCGTCCTGGATGGTCTGTCTGAACATGCCGTATTCGTAGCGCAGCCCGTAGCCCATGGCCGGGAGTTGCATCGTCGCCATCGAGTCGAGGAAGCACGCGGCCAAGCGCCCGAGCCCGCCATTGCCAAGGCCTGCATCGGGTTCCCGCTCCAGCAACGCGAGCCAATCGAGGTTCTTCTCCTTGACGGCGTGCTGCACCACAGGATCGAGCAGCAGGTTCGTCACGTTGTTGGCCAACGAGCGGCCGATGAGAAACTCCAACGAGAGGTAGTAGACCCGCTTGGGGTTCTCGCGCTCGTAGGTTTCGTCGGTGCGCAGCCAGCGCTGCGAGAGCACGTCCCGCACGGAACGGGCAACGGCCTCGAAGCGCTCGCGTGGGCCGGCAGCCGTCAGACCGACGACGTTGTCGAAGAGGAGATGGCGCTCATACAACGCGTTGGCCGTTCCCGTAAACTCAATCGGCCCGCATCCGTATTGCCGAATGAGTTCCGCTAGACGGTCGGGTGCCTCTGATGTGGACGGGGCCAGGCTATTCTTTGCGCTCATTGCCGTCTCCTTGATCTTCTTTCAGTCACCTACCAACCGGACTAAAATGGCCACTGCCAGTTCGTGATGTCGGGAGGATCCACGCCGAACTCAAACGCGTGGCTCTTGCACGCAATCTGCTGGTTGAGGAGGGACCTCGCGGGCGTGAGCACCTACGTCGCGGATGCGACACGCGTCGTGCAGCCACGCGACACCGACGGGGTCTCCTTCCTTCAACCGGCTCACGCCGGGGCCGAGGGCCGCGACGATTCCTGCCCCTTCGTGACCCGGAACGAACGGCAGCGTCGGCTTGACCGGCCAATCACCATCGGCGGCGTGGAGGTCGGTGTGACACACGCCGCTGGCGACCACCTTCACGAGCACCTCACCAGGCCCCGGCGTCGGCACGGGGACTTCGTCGATGGCGAGTAGCTCGCCGAAGGCGCGGACCACGGCCGCCTTCATCGTCTTCGCCATGCGTCACGTCCTTTCTCACACCATCGTGCCGATCGTCGCGCGGAAGCGCGCCAGCGCGTAGCCGAACAGCACCGCGCCGATCCCGAAGAGCACGACGAACGGCTGCCAGACGACGTCGAGCCCGGCGCCGCGATAGAGGATGCCTTGCGCGATCTTCACGAAATGCGTGGTGGGAGCGGCCAGCATCACGATCTGGACGGCTTCCGGCATGCTCTCGCGAGGGGTGATGCCACCGGACAGTATGAGCAACGGCATCAGCGTGATCATGAACAGCAGCCCGAACTGCGGCATCGAGCGGGCGATCGTGCCGAGGAAGATGCCGAGCGACGTCGTGGCGAAGAGGTGGAGCGCGGCGCCGACCAGGAACAGCGCTACCGAACCCTGGATCGGCACCCGGAGCAGGCCCTGGATGACGAGGACCACCGACAGGGCGCACGCGACGAGGACGACGAGCCCGTTCGCCCACACCTTGGCGGTCATGATCTCGAAGGGCGTGACCGGCATGACGAGCAGATGCTCGACCGTGCCGTGCTCGCGCTCGCGGATCAGCGCGGCGCCGGTGAGCACGACCGCCAGGATGGTCACCTGGTTGATGAGCTCCACGACGCCGTAGAACCAGAACGGGGTGAGCTGCGGGTTGAAGCGCACCCGCTCGTCGAGCTCGACCGGGAGGGACGTCTTGGCCCGGTGGCGCTCGAGGAACGCCTGCACCTCGGTCGCGACGATCGTCTGGACGTAGCCGCTGCCGGTGTACGCCTGGTCCACGCGAGTCGCGTCGACGTTGAGCTGGATCGCCGGCCGCCGCCCGCGCAGCACGTCGCGCTGGAAATCGGGCGGGATGTCGAGCGCGAAGGTGTCGAGCCCCGAGTCCATCCGCGCGTCCATCTCCTGCTGCGTGACCTCCGTCGGCTTCGTGAAGTACGGCAGATAGAAGGCGCTCGAGATGCGCAGCGAGAGCGGCGACCGGTCCTCGTCCACGATGCCGATCGGCGCCTTGCTCAGCGTCTCCGGCTTCACCGTCGCCGCGGCGTAGATCGCGCCGCTGAAGCCCCAGACGATCAGCACCAGCATCACGGGATCGCGCGCGAGGCTGCGCAGCTCCTTGACGCCGAGGTGCAGGATGTTCGACGACGCGCACGGCTCAGCGTCTCCTGTTTCGGGAGCAGCGCCGCGGCGAGCGCGATCAATGCGGGCGCGAGGAGCAGCAGCGGGACGAACAACAGTCGGAGCGGAAGGAAGCCGAGCGCCTTCGAGAAGGTGCCGCGGGCGATCAGCACGTAATAGGTGGTGGGGAAGATGCGCCCGATCAGCGCGCCGAATCCCTCGAGCGAGGAGACGGGGGTGATGATCCCCGAGAACTGCGTGGCAGGGAGAAACGTCAGGATCGCCGTGCCGAAGATGGCGGCGATCTGGCTCCGTACGAACGTGGAGATCAGCAGGCCGTAGGCGGTGGCGGTCCCGACGTACAGCAGCGACGCCCACGCAAGGGTCAGGAAGCTGCCCTTGAGCGGCACGCCGAACACCGTGATCGCGAGCAGCGTCAGCGTCACGAAGTTGACCATGGCCATGACGACGTAGGGGAGCTGCTTGCCGAGCAGGAACTCGAGCCGGGTGGTCGGCGTGACGTAGAAGTTGACGATCGAGCCGAGCTCCTTTTCGCGCACGACGCTGAGCGCCGTCAGCATGGCGGGGATCAAGCAGGAGCAGCAGCGAGATCGTCCCGGGCACCATCGCGACGATGCTCTTCACGTCGGGGTTGTAGCGATAGCGGAGCTCGATCCGGAACGTGTCCGCCGGGATCGTCACGCCGAGCTCGCGCGCCTTCCCTCGCAGCCAGCCCAGCGTGGGTTTCCCGTACGTAGCTGCGGATGGTCTCGCCACGCGTCGGCATGGCCCCGTCGATCCACGCCGCGACGTGCGCCGGACGACCCCGGAGGACGTCGCGGCCGAAGCCCTGGGGGATCTCGATCGCGAGGCTCAGCTCGCCCGAGCGCATCCGGCGATCCAGGTCGTCGTAGTCGGTGATCGGCGGGAGCTCCGTGAAGTAGCGACTCGAGCCGAAGATGTTGAGCTCGTAGTCGTGGCTGATGGTGGTCTGGTCGCGGTCCAGAACGGCGAAGGTGAGGTGCTCCACGTCCAGGGTCAGCCCGTAGCCGATGACGAAGAACAGGATCACGCTGCCGAGGGTCGCCAGCGTGAGGCGGACCGGGTCGCGGCGCAGCTCGACTCCCTCGCGCTGCGCATAGCTCATCATGCGTCGGAGATCGAAGAAGCGCGCCCGCTCCGCGCTCCGACCTTCGGGTGCAGCGGCCGGGGCGGCGACCGGCGCGGCGCCGCCTCGGGCACCGGCTCGTGTGCCTCCGCCGCGGCCTCCTCGAGATAGGCGATGAACGCCTCTTCCAGGGTCTTCGCGCCGCGCTTGGCGAGCAGCGCCGCCGGCGCGTCGCTCACCAGCACGCGCCCGGCGTGCATGAGCGAGATGCGGTCGCAGCGCTCCGCCTCGTTCATGAAGTGCGTGGAGACGAAGATCGTCACCTGGTCGCGGCGCGACAGCTCCCCGAGGATCCGCCAGAAGCCGTCGCGCGCCACCGGGTCGACGCCCGAGGTCGGCTCGTCGAGGATCAGGAGCTCTGGCCCGTGGATCATTGCCACCGCCAGCTGGAGGCGTTGCCGCTGGCCGAGCGGCAGGGAGTCCGGCAGGGCGTCCATGATGTCCAGGAGATCGAACCGTCGCGCCATCTCCTCGACGCGCCCCTCGATCTTCTCGGTCGGCACGCTGAACAGCTGGGCATGGAGCACCAGGTTCTGCCGCACGGTCAGCTCGCTGTAGAGCGAGAAGCTCTGCGTCATGTAGCCGACCCGACGGCGCGTCTCGATGTCGGTGGCATCGACGGGCTGACCGAAGAGCCACGCGCGTCCGTCGCTCGCCGGCAGCAGGCCGGTCAGCATCTTCATGGTCGTCGTCTTCCCGCAGCCGTTCGAGCCGAGGAAGCCGAAGATCTCGCCGCGCGCGATGCGGAAGCTCACGTGATCGACCGCGACGAAGTCGCCGAAGCGCATCGTGAGCCCGTCCGCCTCGATCGCGGCCGGTGTCGTCGGCGTCCGCCACGCGCGGCGGGATGCGTACCGGCTCGTACCCGCGGCGCTTCTCCTCGGGGAGGAGCGCGATGAAGGCCTGCTCGAGGGACGCGCGTCCCGGTGCGCGCGAGGAGCTCGGCGCTGGTGCCGGTGGCGAGCACGCGCCCGGCGTTCATCGCCACGAGCCAGTCGAACCGCGCGGCCTCCTCCATGTACGCCGTCGCCACCATGACGCTCATGCCGGGCCGCTCGGCCCGGATGCGGTCGATCGAGCTCCCAGAACTGCCGGCGCGAGAGCGGATCCACGCCGGTGGTCGGCTCGTCGAGGATCAGCAGATCCGGGTCGTGGATCAGCGCGCAGCAGAGGCTCAGCTTCTGCTTCATGCCGCCGGACAGCTTGCCGGCCGGACGATCGACGAACGGGGCGAGGCCGGTGCTCCGGGTGAGATCGCGCGATGCGACGCTCGCGCTCGGCACGGTCCTGCCCGAACAGCCGGCCGAAGAAGTCGATGTTCTCGGACACCGACAGCGTCGGATAGAGATTCTTGCCGAGCCCCTGCGGCATGTAGGCGATGCGCGGTCCGACGGCCGCCGCGGTGGGCCGGGTCGGCCATGTCCCCGCCGAGCACCTCGACGGTCCCCGTCTGGATCCGGCGCGCGCCGGCGATCAGCGCGAGCAGGCTCGACTTGCCGACGCCGTCGGGGCCGATCAGCCCGACCATGCATTGCGGCGGCACGTCGAGGTCGACGGCGTCGAGCGCGTGCGTCGTGCCGTAGCGGAGGCCGACGTCGCGCAGCGAGGCGACCGGTGGGGCAGGTGGGGCGTCGGTCATTGGGGCCGGGCAGCCGCACCTGCAGCTCAGGACGGCCATTCGGCGTTCGGATCGAGCCGCACGTAGGCCATGCCGGGGAGCCCCGTCTTCACCATGCGGATGTGCTTCCGGAGCAGCTCGGGATCGATGTTCGCCTTGAGGCGGAACGTGAGCTTCAGGCGCTCCTCCTCCGTCTCCACGGTCTTCGGCGTGAACTGGGCGACGTCGGCGACGTACGTCACGTGCGCCGGGATCACCCACTGCGGGGCGGCGTCGAGCACGAGTCGCACCTCGGTGCCGAGCGTCACGCGTCCGGCGGTCGCCGTCGGCAGGAAGAAGGTCATGTAGACGTCGCCGAGGTCGACCAGGTTCAGCACGCGGCCGCCGGCGGCGAGCACCTCGCCGGGCTCCGCGGGGCGGTACTGCACGCGGCCGTCGCGCGGCGACCGCAGCAGGCTGTCGTCGATGTCGGCCTGGATGCGCTGGATGCGTGGCGCGTGCGGCGTCGAGCTGCGCCTGCGCTTCGATCACCTCCGACTTGCGCCGTCGCGATGGCGGCGTCCGCCGCCGCGACCTGGGCGTGCGCCGCGCTGAGCGCGGCCTCCGCCGCGTGAACGCGGGCGCGATCGTCGTCGTAGCGTCTGCTCCGGCACGACGCCGCGCGGCGCGAGCCGCTCGGAGCGCGCGAGGTGTCGGCGGGCGGCGTCGAGCTCCGCTTCGCGCTGCGCCGTGAGTCGCGACCGCGGCCGCGCGATCCGCCTCCGCCTGCCTCACGCGGCTGTTCGCGGTGTCGATGGCGCTCAGCGCGCGGTGCGCGTCTGCCTCGGCTTCCCTCCGCTGCGCCTGCAGCGACGTCGGTGTCCATGACGACGAGGACCTCGCCCGGCCGTGACGAAGTCGCCCTCGTGCGCGCGGATCTCGCGTATCCGTGCCGCGATCTTCGGGGAGATGTCGATCTCCGTCGCCTCGATGCGGCCGTTCGCCTTGGCGAAGCCCTCGGGCAACCCCTTCGGCTTCGAGGAGCCACCAGCCGACGCCCGCGGCGACTGCGACGGCCACGGCGATCGCGATCGCCATCGAGGATCGTTTCATCGGCTTCCTCATGGCTGTCACGATGCCGGCGGGGGGCGACCCCTTCGGACTAGCCGGCTGCCGTCCACTTTCCGGTCCAGCCGCCGCGTTGGCGTCGGGAGCGACCCGATCGGGCCGTGGCTGGATATCAGGAGTCTCTTGCTGCCTTGTCACGGGACTGGCCCTCCGGTGGTCGTGGCGGGTGTGCCGTTCGACGCCCAGTGCTCGACGTCGAGATTCCACCCGCCACCGAGCGCGCGGTAGAGCGAGCACGACGATCGTGAGCTGATCACGTGTCGTGCGCGCGAGCTCGAGCTGGGCGGGGAAGAGCTGCTGCTGCGCTTCGAGCACTTCGAAGTAGGTCGAGATGCCCTCGTTGTAGCGCTCGAGCGACAGGTCGACCGCCTCCTGGAGCGCCTTCACCGTGCGCTCGCTCACGCTGCGGATGGCCTTCAGCTTGTCCTGCGTAGACGAGCGCGTTGGACACCTCGGCGAACGCGTTGATCGCCGTCGCCTCGTACTGCTCGCACCGTCTGCTCCCACGCCGCCTTGGCTCGCGCGGTAGTTCGACAGCGAGGCGACCGCCCTGAAAGATCGGCCCGGTGAGCGATCCGGCGATCGCCCAGATGTTCCCGGCGCCCTTCACGACGTTCTCGATCTCGGAGCTTTAGCCCGCCGTAGAGAGCTCGTCAGGCCGAGGCGCGGGAAGAAGTTGCCGACCGCGACGCCGACGTTCGCGTTGGCCGCGACGATCGCCTCCTCGGCCTGGAGGATGTCCGGCCGGCGCTCGAGCAGCTGCGCGGGCAGCCCGGCCGGCACTCCGGCGGAGTCGGTCTGCGCGACGAGCGGCGCGCCGCGCGGGATGCTTCCCGGGTTGCGACCGAGCAGGATGCTCAGCTGGTTCTCCTTGGCGACGATCGCGCGCTCGACGTCCGGGATCGTCGTCGCCGCCTCGCGCGAGCGCCGCTTCGCCGCGCGACACCTCGAGCAGCGATCCCACGCCGCCCTCGTACTGGCGGGTGAACAGATCGAGGGTGTTCTGGAACGTCTTGGTCGATGAGCCGCGCGATCTCGAGCTCGCGGTCGAGCTCGAGCAGCTCGAAGTAAGCCTGCGCCACGTCGCTCACGAGCGTCAGCAGCACGCCGCGTCGGAAGGCCTGCGCGCCGAGGTAGTCGGCACGAGCCGACTCGGTCGCGCGCCGGATGCGGCCCCAGATGTCGATCTCCCAGGCGAGGTTGAAGTCGCCGAGAAAGACGTTGAAGGTCTCGTTCGGCAGGCCCGGGAACAGGAACGCGCTGTTGCCGCGCCGCCTGCGCCCTCGTAGTCGATCTGCGGGAAGAGGTCCGCGCGCGCGACCCCGACCAGCTGGCGGTATTGCTCGATGCGGGAGATCGCGGTCTTGAGGTCGTGATTCTCGCGGATCGCCTCGCTCAACGAGCTGCCTGTAGCACCGGATCGTCGAACACCTGCCACCACGGGAGATCGGCGAGCGACTGCTGCCTCGGTGGGCCCGACCTGGCCACGCGTGCTGTCCGGCGCGTCGATCGACGGGCGCTTGTAGTTCGGTCCGACGGCGCAGCCGGCGATGACCATGGTCGCAAGCGCGCTCGCGAGGAACCGCGCCATGACGCCCCGTGGACTCGTGCGGCGGACCCCAAGAACGAGGGCGTCGCGGCCGCTCTTCGAGGCCGCGTCCTCGGAACCTCCGTTCGGCGCCAGCAGCTCGAGCTCCGCGACGTTGCGGAACTGGGTGCCGCCGACGACCTTCGCTCCCGGGGGAGGCGCGAACCCCCCGGCTTTGCCGACCAGTACTCGGATCCGACGTGTAATGTGTGTCTTCTCTCTTTTCACAGGAGCGACGGTTTACTGATCTGCGAGCGAGACGCGCGGCAGGAGCGTGCGCTCGATGATTTCCGGCCACGCGTAGTGCTGGGCGGTCACGCGAGCCGCGCTCCGGACCGACGCATCAGCGGACGGGTCGGCGTAGAAGCGTTTGAAGAGGCCGATGAACTCCTTCGGGCTCGCCGTCTGCAGGACGAGCGCGTTTCGGCCCGGCACCGCGTAGTCCTCTCCAGAGCACCCCGTGCACGCCAGGCCGCCGACGGCCATCGCCTCGAGGCCGACCAGGCCGAACGGTTCGTGCGCGCTGTTGGCGAGTACCGCCGAGACTCCCTGAAAGAGGACCCTTCGGCTTTCACTGTCGAGTGGGCAGCGAAGGCTCACGACGTCCGCGCCATTGATGTCCGTAGTTGCCTCGAGAAGCCCTCGCGCGCCCGGGTCGGCGAGCCCGCGCTCCACGACGCGAAGCCCCGCGTCCCGAGCGGCTTCCATCACCTCCGCACCGTGACTCTCGACCCCGCGGGGACGGCGTGCGTGCAAGAGCCGCATCGCTCGCGGCCGCTTGATAGTCGATCAGCATGCCGGGCGATGCCCGTTGGCTCGAAGGGTCCTTCATCCGCCGCCGCGAACAGTCCCGCTGCCCAGCCGTCGGAACGCAGCTCTCCCCTCTTGACGTTCGCTGCATAGCGAATCATTTCGATCATCGATGCGAACGAGGCCTCACTACGCTCGTTGAGCGGTCCGAGAGGTCGAACGTCGCCGCGGCCCACTCGAGCATCCGCTCGCGTCCTTCCTCCGCCAGGCCGACGAGATGCGATACGATGGCGATCGGAAGGACTCTCGCGAAGTCGGCGATGCGGTCGAATGGAGGTCATCTCAGTGGTTCCTCGTCGAGCCTTCCAAGCGTCCCTCGAGCGTGCTTCGCAGGGCACGGACGAGCCGAGACCCGTCTTCGACCGCGGAGCCCGTGCCGAAGACGTGGAAATCAGGCCGCGAAAGGACGACGCCGACGCGGTGGTCGCGAAACCACTGCGTGTACTTGCCGCGCACGTCGCGAACGCCGCCGCCGACGTGAGCGGCAACGCCGCCGATCGACCTGAAGAAGGCGGCGAGCTCGGAGTCGAGAGCGCTGAGCGGGTCCCCCGCGCAGCTGACCAGCGCGAATCCGCGGCCGACGACGTCGTCAAAGAGTCCGCGGCGTCGGTCGGCCTCTACCTCGGCTTGCAAGAACAGATGTCCCGCCAACGCATCGCCCTGCATGACGGCTCCCGGCCCGATCGCCGGCGTCGGTAGCGGCGGCGTGAGGCCGGTCTCCCGGGTTCGCAGCGATCATGGCCTCGTCGCGCGCCGCGGCTTGGTCACGGTCAGGCACGCAGATCACCTTCCCGAGCTCGATCGAGAACTCGATCACCTGCCGGACCTGCGGGATCCGCTCAGACGCGTACGTGTCGAGCAGTCGCTCGTCCGCGGTGCCCCGAAGCCACTGATCGAGTTTCCACGCGAGGTTCGCGGCGTCGCGGATGCCCGAGCACATACCCTGACCGGCGAACGGCGGCATCTGGTGGGCCGCGTCGCCGGCGAGGAAGATTCGCCCCCTTCGCCAATCGTCGACCCAGCGCGCCTGAAACGTGTAGACCGCATGGCGCTCGAGCGTCGCGTTCGTGCGATCGAGGCGCCACGGCTCGAGGAGGCGCCACGCCGTCGCCTCGTTGTTGAGATCGGCAACCTCTTCGCTCGGCAGCCGCATGAACTCCCAGCGCCGTCGTCCCGGTCCCCCGGACACCACGGTCGTCGGCCGCGCCGGGTCGCAGATCTGCTCGTTGATCGGGTCCCAGACGCGTGGCTCATGCGGGACTACGTCGACGATCAGCCAGTCGAAGAAGAATCCGAGGTCGGTGACCCGCGCGCCGATGCGACCGCGAACGAAGCTGTTCGCGCCATCGCAGCCGACCACGGCCCGGGCGTGGACTTCGCGACGGCGGTCGTCGCACTGGACCGTCACCTCGACGCTTTCGCCGCGCGCCTCGAGGTCGACGACCTCGGCGCCGCGATGAACCGCGACGTTCGGAAGAGCGCGCGCCCGCGCGTCGAGCGCTCGCTCGAGCTCGGGCTGCGAAAACATGTTGGCCTCGGGCCAGCCCGAGAGCCCGGCTTCCCGGCTGCCGATCCGAAGCAGCGTCTCGCCCTTGGCGTTCCTCCATTCGTAGACGTCGGCCGGCTCGGTGAGGCGCGGCAACGCCTCACCGAGGCCCGCAGCCTGGAGGATCCTCGCGACCTCGTGGTCGAAGTGAACCGCTCGCGGTAAGGGATAGGGTGCGGGCTGCTTCTCGAACACGCCGATCCGCCAGCCACGCTGCGCGAGAAGGATGGCGAGCGTCTGCCCGACGGGCCCGTAACCGACGATCGCGACGTCGAACGGCTCGCTCATTTGCGGCTCAGAAGCGCAGCATGTCGAACGGCGAGGCACCCTCGGGCAGGGGCGGCCTCGCCGCGAGCCGCCCGAGCGGCTCGCCGGCGCGGTAGCGCGCGAGAAGATCGTCGGGATCGAACACGACGCCGATCGGATTGGCGGCGAAGTCGCCGCTTCGCATCCAGCGGTTCGTCTCCTCGGCGGTCGGGAAGTTGTCGACCTGGAGCTCGATCTTGTTGCCGTCGGGATCCTTGTAATAGAGCGACGTCGTGGGGCCGTGATTGATCGGCCAGTAGGGCTCGATCCCGGCGCTCTTCAGCCGCTCGTACGTGTACAGGAGGTCGCCGAGGTCGGCGTACGTGAAGGCGACGTGGTCGGTGCCGGCCGCGAGCGGCGGCTGCTCCTCGAGGCCGGGGATCTGAGCGATCGCGATCCGGTGATGCTCGTCGTCGTAGGTGAGAAAGGCGAGCATCGCGTCCGCGTGGACGACCTCGGCGCCCAGCACCGTCCGGTACCAGTCGACCATCTCCTCGAGCCGCGACGTGCGCCGGACGATGTGCGCAAGGCGGATCGGCGGGATGCGTCCGCGGTCGGGAGAGAGCCTTCCTGCTCGATCCATGTTCGTCCTCCTCTAGATCCGATCCACGTCTTGCGGTTCTTCGACGACGCGGTTCTCGATCGCGCCGATCCGCTCGATCTCGATCCGGACGACGTCGCCCGGGACGAGGAACTTCCCCTGCGCGACGCCGACACCGCCCGGCGTCCCGGTGGCGACGACGTCGCCCGGCTCGAGCGTGAACGCGGTCGACAGCGTCGCGACCTGATCGAAGCAGTCGTAGATGAGCTCCCGCGTGTTCGAGTGCTGCCGGAGCTCGCCGTTCACCCACGTCTTCAATTCGAGGACGTGCGGATCGCCGACCTCGTCGGGCGTCACGATCCAGGGACCGATCGGGCCGTGCGTGTCGAACGACTTGCCGAGCGTCATCGTCTGCGCGCGGAACTGCCAGTCTCGGACGCTCACGTCGTCGACGACGAGGTAGCCGGCGATGACCTCCGCCGCGCGCTCCTTCGGCACGTAGCGGCAGCGCCGTCCGATCACGAAGCCGAGCTCGCCCTCGTAGTCGAGCATCGTCGAGACGCGCGGCCGGTGGATGGGATCGCGCGGCCCGGTCACGCACGTGGACTGCTTGTTGAAGAACACGGGGAACTCGGGCTTCTGCATCCGCGACTCGGCGACGTGGTCGGCGTAGTTGAGGCCGATCGCGAGGAACTTCGGCGGCCGGCGGATCGGCGCTTCCAGCCGGACGTCGCCGAACCGGATGCGCCCGCGCGTGCCGTCGGCCGCGCGCCGCGCGGCTTCGACCGCCTGCGCGCCGGCCTCGAGGAACGCGACCATGTCGCGCGGCAGCTCGGGCGCTGCGGCCGCGAGGTCGACGATCTCGGTGTCGTCGACGACGCCGATGCGCGTCGTAGTGCCGTGCGTGAACGTGGCGAGCTTCATGCGTCTGTCTCCTGTCTCAACTCGCTTTTCGGCGCGCATGCGGGACGGCCTGCGGCGCGCCACCGAGCACGAGCGATACGATCGCGTCGGCGTGCGCGTCGATCACGTCCTTCCGCATCGGATCCTTGCCCGTGAGGCGCCGCACCTCGGGCGCTATGACGAAGAGGTGCGCGGCGGCGCCGATCAGGATGTAGTAAAGATGGACAGGATGCGTCTGCGGCAGCGCGCCCTCGCGCTGCGCCGCTTCGATCAGTACCCGCGAAGCCTCGTACAACGGACGGACGTGCCGGTCGACGAGCCACTGCATCCGCGGTCCGTCGGTCTTCCCCTCTTCGACCATCAGCCGATGGAGCTCAGGATGGGCCGCCGTGAAGCGCACGAAGTGGCGCGCCAACGAGCGAAGCCGCGCGACCGGTTCGACGTCCTCGAGCGCCTCGAGCCGGCCCGCGAACTCGTCGCGAAGCAGCGCGAAGATGCGTTCGACCGCGCCTTCCACAGATCGAGCTTGCTCGAGAAGTGGTACGTGATAAGCCCCTGGTTCACGCTGGCGCGCCTCGCGATATCGCGCGTCCGGGCGCCGTCGAACCCTCGCTCGGAAAAGGCCTGGAGGGCGGCACCGACGATCTTGTCTCGCGTATCCCGCGTCCGTTGTTGCTCGGCACGGGGTCGGGATCTACGGGAAGAGCGAGCCATTGGAGCCTTATTATTCATTTGAACAGATTTGTCAATAGACGTAATTCATCTGAATAACTTCTTGCCTACTCGCGGCGCAGGGTCACTCACCGCGGAGTGAACGAAGGACCGATCAAACACCCGCACTGGGGGCGCATCGCGACCGCCGGGAGCTTCAGGACGAAGGACGCGTGCTCATCGAAGAAGACCTCCGCGAGTTCGAGGTCGAGATCCGGGAGCTCTACCTCGAGATCGAAGAGGACATCGTACACCCCGAGCTTCCAAAGCTCGCAAACACCGACGGCGAGCCGCTCGTCCCCACAAAGATGTACTTCGAGCTTTCCGTGTCACCGCGCGAGGCGTTCGAAGCTCTGAAGACCCTCGCCGTAGGATCGAAGGAGGAAGAGCTTCTTTCCGAAGCGCGTTACGGCGAGGGAGACAATCTCCGCGCCATCTCCTTCGAATGGCTCCGACTCGGTAACAAGATGCACAAGGGGATGGAGAATACCTCCCTTGGCCGGATCCAAATCGACGGGGCGCGGCTTACGGTCGACGTGAACTCCCACGCTTCGTGCCGAACCCGGAGCGCCGCAGATGCGGGATGCTGCACGGCGCCTCAGCGTGGCGCCGTCGCGCGCGGTCGTCGTGGAGGACGCTATCGCCGGCGTCGCGGCGGTCGGGCGCGCACGAGCAGGACCGGGACGTCGGCTCCTTGCGCCACCTTGTTCGCCACACTGCCGAGCAGCCATCGTTTGATGCCTGAATGCCCGTGGGTTGCCATGACCACGAGGTCGATGTCGTGCGTGCCCGCGCACTTGAGGATCGTTTCGGCGGGTGCTCCCGTCTCAACAGCGACGCGAAGGTTCAGCACGCGCCCTTCGATTCGATGACGAATGCCATCGAGATAGCCCGTGGCTTGCGCGCGCCGCACCTCTGAATCCCGCGGAGAAGCATCGACACATCCTCGTCCCGCTCGACGGATCGCCGGCCCCAGAGACGGCTCTGCCGGAGGCGGCGCTGCTCGCCGAGCTGTGTGGCGCGACGATCACGCTGCTGCAGGCGATTCCCCTCGCCAAAGAGGTGATCGAGACCGGCGCCGAGCCGATCGCGATCGACCAGCAGGAGCGTGCGCCAGCAAGCGGCTCGTGGCTATCTCGAATCGGTCCGGCGCCGGCCCTTGGTCAGCGGCCGGGCGACCGTCGCAGCCGTTGGAGTGGGCGAGCCGGCCGAAGTCATCCTCGATCACGCCGCGCGCCAGGATGTCGACCTGATCGTGATGGCCACGCACGGCCGCTCCGGCTTTCGGCGATGGATGCTCGGCAGCACCGCCGAGAAGATCGTGCATGCCGCACCCAACCCGTTATGCTGGTTCGCGCTGGTTCAAATTGAGAGTCGTAGTGGAGCCGCCGTTGCCACCGGAGCTGGCACGGCTCATGTGAGGAGCGCGCTCGAGCGCAAGACGCGGCACACGGGAGAGGCCATCGACCGACCTCTCCCGCGCGCGTGACTCAGGCCGCGTGGCGCTTCGACTGGCGCAGCTGCATTCGTATCTCGTGCGCCATCTTCTCGACTTGTTCGGCCGCGCGAGTCGCCTGCTTGCGGAGCTGGCGCGCCGCCGCATCGGAGCCGCTTGTCGATGCCGCTCTCGTGAGCCTTTCGGCGCAGATCCGCGCGCAGCCGCTTGTCGAGCGCCTCGTGGCCTATGGCGGTGACTTGGCGCTTCTCGAAGAGGAAGCGCACGGCATTGCGTTCCGCCCTTCAACAGCGCCGGCGCGAGCAAACAGGTGGCGTAGGCGACTTCGCCGAAACGCGACTCCTCATCTGAACCGCTCTGTGGTCATCTTTGCGCAAATTCGCGAGCACGACCGGAAGAAGCCATCGCGACGCCTCGAGGGGGTAGCGGCCGTGGGAGTTGCGCGCCCCGCGAGACACTTCGATGGGCAGCCGCGCCCAACGATGCCGAGCAGTGGCTGCCGGGTTGAGCGCGCATTGGTCGCGACGCCACGAACCGCAGCAACGACGTCCCGTTTCGACGGGACGCGCTACGGCTACACGTCTGCGCCGAGCTGTCGCTTCTCCTCCTGCATCTTCGCGCCGAGGTTCTCGACTTCGTCGCCGAGCTCGGATTCCGCAGTGGGGAACAGCTCGTCTTCCTCTTCCTTCACGTGGTGCTCGACGTTCTCCATGAGCTCCTGAAAGATCTCGTCATACCTCTCGTCTGACGCCTCGATCTTGCGGAGCGAGGCGATCAGCTGCTTCACCTTCTCGTGCTCCTTGCGGGCTTCGGTCACGAGCTTCTTCGACTCGTCGTCGCCCTTCTTGGCGACGGCGGGATAAAAGATGTCCTCCTCGAGCTGTGTGTGGATCTCGAGCTCGTGAAAGACTTGCTCGGCGATCTCCTTCCGATCGGACGCATCCTCCGCCGCATCGTACTCAAGGAACAGGTCCTTCACCTCCTGATGATCAGCGGTCAGCATCGCAATCGCGCTCTCGGGCTTGGGAGACTTACTTGCCATGGGCGCACCTCCTGAGGGGTTAAGCACCCCGTTGGGCGGCTTGTTGCTGTCGGCCCGGACCAAGTGCGATCAGGCGCCAGCGCGGATGATCTCGTGGCGATTCAGAGCGGGGGGATCCGGGTCGATGCCTCCGATCGAAATCGACGCGCCTGGCGAGGAGCGCAACCCGTGTTCGATTCCAGCGTTGCTCCTACATGAAGCACGCCACCCCCTTCGATCGCCTCTCAGCGCGTGAGGACGACACGGGCCTAGTCAACCTAATCGTCGATACGCCGAAAGGCAGTCGTAACAAGTTTCGCTACGATAGCAACCTCGGTCTATTTTCGACTCGGCAAACGCCTACCTCTGGGGATGGCATGGCCGCGGAAACGTTCAATCTCGGCGCGAGCGCGCGCGTCGTGCGCGTCGAGCATCCCACGCCAGCGTCGGTCCCCGAGGGCCGTGGCGTGTCGCGTTGAGTTCACTATGTCCGTGAACAGCACGGTGGCGAGCACGCGGTCGACGTCGGCCACGGGCGGCCGCTGTCCGGTCAGGAACTCCTCGACGACGTCAACGAAGACGTCCTGCCTCGTGGAGTCCCAACTGCCATAGTCCCACGGCACCTCAACGAAGCGCGCCCCTCGAATACGCTCGGCGGTTCAGCGGGTTAGGGGCGTTGTGAACGCGGGGAGAGGGTTCTCCCCTGGCATGAATTGCGAGCGTGGGTGCTTCGATCAAAGGCAGCGCCGAGCGCACGTCGAGGGCGTTGGAGAGCTCGAATTGTTTAGCGATCGATCGCGGCGTGCCTACGCTGCGCTCGAGGACGGCGAGTGACTCGACGGCTTTGTCCTCATCTGGGGCGTCGCATGTGAAACGGAACATCACACGACCCGTGCCCCAGTTCGCGCGGAACTCTGCGACGACCGCCTCGAGCACGTCTGGCGACAGCCCATCAGGGTAGTCGGCAGCCCAGCTGCGTTCGAGCCACGCCCTCGATGATCACGAGCGCCGATACTCGATGGGGATAGGTCGCAGCGAAAAATAGCGCGATCGGGGCCCCGTCGACCTGGCCAATCAGCGCCGCCCGCTCGCTTCCGACGGCGTCCATGACCGCCCGCACGTCGTCCGAGCGACCTTCCGGGCTGCCGCTTCCCACCTCCCGATCGGAGACCCCGGCGCCACGCCTGTCGAGAACGCTCGTGCGCGCGAAGCGCGGGAAGCGTCGCAGGTAACCGCCGTAAAACGGGTAATCGGCGTTTCGGTCGACGTTCGAGATCAGGCTCGGGACTATGACCACATCGAGTGGCCCATCCCCGAGGACTTGGTAGGCAATTTCAAGCCCGTCGCTGGTCGTAGCGTAACGAACGATAGGGCGTGACATCTTTTAACCTCTGTGACGGAACCAAAGAGACACCGCGATCACGATGAACGTCCCGCCGTAGAGCAAAGCCTGAGCGATCAGCTGCCGCCGCGGATCATCCTCGTCGAGGAAGCGGTCGACGAGCTTGCGCAGCGCCAGCCCGACCGCGAGCGCTGCCGCCGTGATGAAGATCGGCCCGACGAGCGTCAGTCAGGCGCAGGGCGGCATGGAAGGGGACTACAAGCATCGGATCGGCCGAGTCGAACGGCCCGTCTTCAGAGCCATCCGCCTTGGAAGCCCGCCCGGCGCAGGCCTGTCGCGACGTAGGCGCAGCGGCGCATGATGTCCCAGATCAGGCCGGTTCGGTAGTTCTCGATCATGAGGATCACCGGGCCCTGGTCGATCCCGAAGTGGTAGGGGGTGACCCACCAGCCCGTCGGGTTGTCAGGCACCGCGTATGTCTGGTTGAACGACGGCTTGAAGCCGTAGCGCTTCGTCGCGCCGAGGTCGAGCCGGGCCATGGCGCGGACGGTGGGGATCACGATCTCCGGAGCGAACGGCAGCGAGGCGACCACCACCCACGGCGCCACCGTTCCGTCGTCAGGACCGTAGGGCGCTCCGCGCGCATAGTAGCCGTAGAACTGCCGCTCGATACCGTTCACCCGTCGCATCTCCCAAGCGGGGCCGTCGGTCGCCGTGATGCCCCAGCAATATTCGTCGTAGCCGGCGAACTCGAGCGGGTTTCTGCGTGCGTACTCCTGGTGAATGTAGGTCGCCTGGCGACTGTTCTCGAAGTAGTCGCTGCCGTGTTCCCGCATGAACGCGTCACGGATGCCGCGGAAATCGATCCAGAGATGCGAGAGCTGGTGCGTAAACAGCGGCCCCGAGTAGAGGACCGCGCGGTCGTAGATCTCCTTCCACTGGTAGGTCGAACAGTAAGCGGCGTAGCTCTCGGGCGGTAGGGGGAACGTCGGCGAGCCGAGACCGAGCAGATACACCAGGAGCGCCTCGTCATAGCCGGTCCAGGTGTGCGGGATGAAACCGGTCTCGGGGCGCCAGCCGTGGGAAACCGCCACGCCCCCGTTCAGCGCCCACTGCCAGTCCGCCCGACGGTAGAGCTCGTCCGCCAAGCGGCGGACCTCGGCCTCCTCCTCGGTCTCCGCGTCGAAATAGGCAGCGCAGGTGAGCATCCCGGCGAACAGAAAGGCCGAGTCGATCGTGGACAGCTCGCACTCCCAGACACGGCGACCGGTCTTCATGTGCAGGAAGTGGTAGTAGAAGCCCCGGTAGCCCGTTGCATCCGGCTCCGGCCCCTGCGGGCTGTCGCGGAAGAAGCGCAGCGTTCGAAGCGCAATCTCGGGGGCGAATTCGCGGGAGATCACGCCGCGTTCGATGAGCACCGGGATGCTCGCCAGAGCCAGGCCCACGGCGGCGATGCTGGCGGGGGCACTGGGGTCGGTCTTGTCGCGGACCAGGCCGTTGGCCGGGTTGATCTCGTGCAGGTAGTACTGCAGCGTCGTTACCTGCAGGCGGTTCAGGTCCTCCTCCGTAGGAAGGCGATTCAGGTCTTCGGTGGTCGGCGGCCGGTTGCTCATCGGTCAGCTCTCCAGCGGTGCGTGGCGCTCCTCTGAACCCAGGAAATTGGCCTTAAAGCGGGGCCCTGGGCCACCACTATAGCGAGATCCCAGCTGACCTCACATTGCGCTGCGGCGGGAAGCTCTGCGCGCCCGACCGTAGCGTCCCGACTTTCACGGCGTTGACGAGCGACGCCAGCCGTTCGGCCTCGCCGGCACTACTACCTGCGCCGAGGAGATGCGAGCCTCCTCGGTTGCGGCATCGGAGTTCGACCGTGGTAACCTCGCTCCCCTGATGTCCAAGACGCGCTTCTAGCGCCACGAGTTTCAAAGAAACGATTCATGGGCAGACGGCAAGTCGGCGTGGTGAAGGATCTCTTTCGTTATCCGGTGAAGTCGATGCTCGGAGAGCGACTCCGTGAAGTCGACATCGGCGAGAGCGGCGTCATCGGCGATCGCGCCTACGCGCTTCGCGAGGCGAGTGGCCGCATCGTGACCGCGAAGAAGTGGGCCGACATGCTCCAGTTCAGCGCTCGCTACGACCGATCACCCGAGCCGGGAGAGCTGGCGTCGCTCAGCATCACGTTGCCGGACGGCCGGACGATTCGAGCGCAGGATCCTGACGCTTCTTCGCTGCTTTCCGCGGTGCTCGGGCGAAAGGTGGTGCTGGAGCGCGCGCAGAGTGACCAGCGCAATCATGCGGAGATCGATCCCGCCACGGTCTTCGGCGACGTACCGGTCGAACGCGTGATTCCGGGACAGACGGCGACGACGCTGCCCGACACCTTCGCCCTGCCGCCGGGCACGTTCTTCGACTCGGCCAGCATTCACGTCTTGGCGAGCGCCACGCTTGCCCACATGCGTACGCTGATCGGCGAAGATGCGGAGCTCGATCCGCGCCGGTTTCGCCCGAACATCGTCGTCGAAACCGCGCCGGAGGCGGAGGACTTCGTCGAGGACGAATGGCTCGGGGGGACGCTCGAGGTTGGCCGGGGCGTTAAGATCGTCAGCATGCGTCCCGCGCTCCGTTGCGTCATGACGACGCACGGTCAGGCCGATCTCGCGCGCGATCTGCGGGTCCTTCGTGCCGCCGCGCAGCACCATCGAAGTCACGTCGGCGTCTTCGCCGCCATCGGCGCTCCGGGAAAGACGCGGCTCGGCGATCCCGTCGTGCTCGCGACGTAGTTCTGCACGCGTCGGTCGATGGCCACCACGTTGTTGGTGCGTGTGAACCGCGATGTTGAAGCGTTTCCGGGACGATAGGGACGCAAGGATTCACGATCTTTTGCCGGCTGATCGCGCTCAATCTGCTGACCACTGGTAAGTTCTTGAACGTAGCCGTGCTGGACGTCGAGAAGGCGATTGCGGCGTACACTTTCGCGCGCCCGACCGAAGCCGCCGATGTCGCGACCGACCTGCTCCTGCAGGAACGGTGTGAGCGCTGCGGCCTGGTCCGCTGGCGGGCGCCGGGTGACAAGCGATAGTGTACGGCGACGGATCCAGCGGGCAATGGGAGCGGCGTGACGGCGAGGCGAAGATCCCTCGTTGGACGCCAATCTCGGACGAACCTGCGCCGGGTGAGACGGTAGGTGACTAACTATCCGGCTTCCAGACCCATGTCAGACCCACGACCGCCGCTCAAACTCCGAAAAACCTAATAATCTAGCGCGCCCGGAGGGATTCGAACCCCCAACCCTCAGATCCGAAGTCTGATGCTCTGATCCGTTGAGCTACGGGCGCAGACCGCCGATTTCGCATTTCCGGCGCGGAGATACAACGGGTCTCACGCCGCGTACCTTCGGTCGTTGCCTGGCTGCTTCGTCGCCACATCGGAAGTTGATAAACAGGTCGCCACGACTGTTCGGAATCAGGCAACTCGGCGTTGATGATGATCCCGGACGCTGTCGCTTCACATGGGACGGTCCGGCGCGCTGAAGGAGGCTCGCATGCGAAGGAGGAACGAAAGCCACGGACTGAGCGTGCAGGCGATCGCCGGCACGCATGTGGTGCTGCTCGGGATCAACATGCCGAAGGCCCAGTCTCCGGGTCTTCTGGGTTTTGCGATTCGCCGGCACGACCACACTGAAGGCGAGTCGTACTGGCTGACCGGATACAAGACGTTTGAAAGTGTCGAGCCGCATCCGGCGGCGGGCATCGCCTACTCGACCCACAGGCACCCGATTCAGGGCTTCACGTGGTCGGACTTCTCAGCCAAGCCAGGCTACGACTACACGTACGAAGTGGTTGCGCTTCGAGGCACGCCCGCCGCGCCGGTGGACAGTGAGACCGTCAGCGTGGACGTACACACCGAGTCGGAGGAGCTGCCGGGGAGCCTACATGCGGTCCATTTCAATCGTGGGGCTGCGGCGTCGCAGGAATACACGCGCCGATTCGGCGACAAACGCCCGAACGACGTCGGGCCCGCGGCGTTCGACTGGTTGTCGCGCGGCGCGGCCGAGGCGATCAAGGGCTTCATCGAGCGGGCGAAAGGGCCGGGATGGGCGCTTCGCGTCGGCGCGTACGAGTTCACCGAAGACCACGTCCTCCAGGCCCTCAAAGACGCCGCGGCCCGAAACGTGGACGTGCAGGTCCGCTATCACGCGAAGAACGACTCGACCAAGACAGGCAACGAGAAGGCGATCAAGAAGCTCGGCATCTCGGCGCTCTGCAAGCCGCGCAGTGCCGTCGGCCTGGCGCTCTCCCACAACAAGATCATCGTTCTCGTGAAAGACGGCAACACGCAGGCCGTGCTGACCGGGTCCACCAACTTCAGCGAAGGCGGCATCTACGGCCATAGCAACGTGGTGCACATCTGCGAAGACCCCGCGATTGCCGATCAATATTCCTGGCTCTGGACCGAGCTCGCGAAGAACGACAAGAAGTCGGAGACGCAGCCGATCCTGTCGGCCCTGACGCCGCTGCCGGCCGATCCCGAGGCGGCTGGCGTCACGCCCATCTTTAGTCCTCGCGAGGATCTGTCTGCGCTCGAGTGGTACGCTGAGCGCGCGGCCAAGGCCAACGATGCGCTGTTCATGACATTCGCGTTCGGCATGCACGAGCTCTTTCAGGACGCCTATCGGACCGGCCACGCACGCCTCCGCTATGCGCTGATGGAGAAGATGAGCGGGCCGACCAAGACACCCGCGCAGAAGAAGGCGAACGAGCGGAAGATCATCGCACTGCGCAAGCTCGAGGCGAACAAGTTCGCGATCGGCGCTCAGCTGGAAGCCGGCGCGTTCGGTCACTGGTTGAAGGAGACGCTGACCGGCCTGAACGTCAACGTGAAGTATCTCCATACGAAGTACATGCTGGTCGACCCGCTCGGACCGAACCCGCTCGTCGTCAGCGGCTCGGCCAACTTCAGCGAGGCGTCGACGATGGACAACGACGAGAACATGGTGATCATCCGGGGCGACTCGCGTGTGGCCGACATCTACCTCGGCGAGTTCATGCGCCTTTACCGGCACTTCGCGTTCCGCGACTTCCTCTCGTCACGAAAGCCGAACGCGGCGCTCGAGGAAGAAGTGTCGCATCTCGATGAGAAAGACCAGTGGTGGAAGGGCTATTTCGGCACTTCCTTTGCGTCGCGGCAACGCGAATATTTTGCCGGTTGATTGCGGATGGCCGCTGCCTCTCAGGGGATTGACCGCACGCCGAACAGTCGTACCATCGTGTCGAGCGAGATGATCACGGAGAGCGAAATCGAGCGCCGCAAGGGCCGGAGAGCCCTGATAGTGCTCCTTGGCTTCGTTCTGTTGGTTCCGCTCGCGATCGGCGTCGGCTCGTATCACCTGCTCAAGGGCTCGAGCCGGCAGGTGGCCCCGGCGCTGCCAGCTCTGCGGGCGATTCCGGCGGTGCGGCCGCGGGCTGCCGCCCTGCCCACCATTCCGCCCCGAGCGGACCTGCCGCCGCTCGACGCGAGCGACGCCTTTCTTCGCAAACTGGCTGCGGGTCTGTCATCGAATCCCGGCTGGTCAAAATGGCTGCTCACCGACCGGCTGGCGCAACGCTTCGTAGCTTCGGTGGACAACGTCGCGGAGGGTCGTTCGCCGCAGGCTCATCTCGGCGTGCTGGCTCCGAGCGGCGAGTTCAAGGTTCACGAGCATGGCGACGCGGCGACCGTCGATCCGGCCAGCTACCGGCGCTACGACGCCGTCGCCGGCGTCATCGCTTCGCTCGACGTGAAAGGGCTCTGCACAGCTCTACCGGGAGACCCGGCCGCTCTTCGCCGACGCGTACAAGGAGCTTGGTTATCCCGATCGCAACTTCGACGACGCGTTGGCAAAGGCGATCCGGCAGCTCTTGGCGACACCCGAGCCCCCTGGCGACGTTGCGCTCCGTCCGGCCGTGAAGAGCTGGAAGCTCGTGGATCCCGCGCTCGAAAATTTGACACCGGCCCAGAAACATCTGCTGCGCATGGGTCCGGAGAACGAGAGGAAGATCAAGCAAAAGCTCCGCGACCTCGCCGAGGCGCTGAATCTCTCCGTGTGAGCGATCTCGTTTCGGCGCCACGCATCGGGTAAGTCTCCGCCAATGAAGTGGTTCGCATACGCGATCGCGGCACTCGCCGCCACGTGGGTCGTCGCCGGCCTGCTGATGCATCTCGGCATGCAGCGCCACGCGTTGCTCGATTTCGACCCGGACATCCCCGACGCCCAGCCGGGAGAGCGCATGGCAGCCGCGATCGCGGCGGTGATGGAGCATGAGCTCGATTCGGTGACTGGCTGGCGACCGAACGATTTCTTCCTCTGGGGGCCCGAGCTGTTCGCGGACAACAACGCGAACCGACAGCTCGGGATCATCCTGGCGGTGCGCGAAACGACACGCGTGCTGAAAGACCATCTAACGAAGGTCTCCAGCGATCAGTACGACCCGATACTCGTGGATGCCGATACGATGTTTCGCAACGACGCCGAAAAGCTCTTGTTCCCCTCAGCCGAGAGTCGCTTCAGGCGGGGGGTCGAGGATCTCAAGAGCTACATCGCGGGCTTGCACGAGAATCCGCCTCGCTCGAAGCTCTTGAATCGACGGAACGTCGAGCTGATCCGTCTCTTTCAATCGTGGAGCGACATGCTCGGAGACGCGCACTCATCGCTCTACCGGGATGACGTCGGATTCCTGCACACCGACGACGTCTTCTATCACGCGCAGGGCGTGGCGCACGTGATGTATCACGTGCTACGCGCCGTGCACGTCGAGTATCAGACGGGCTTCCAGAGTCGGCCGATCCTCGACACGCTGATCGAAGAATGCGCGGCCGCGCTCTACCAGGCCGCGACCCTCAAGCCGCTCGTAGTTCTCGACGGCAGCCCCGCGAGCATCTTCGCCAATCACCGGCGGAACCTCGATGCCTACGTCAACGAGGCCCGCCAGAAGATGTATTCGATCCGCGAAGAGCTCGAGAAGTGATGAGTTCGCTCGTTGATCTATCGTAGGAAAACCCCTACGCGAGCAATTCAAACGAAAAACCCGGCTCGGGACCATCCCGAGCCGGGCTCTTCGAAAGGAGGGGCGACGATGCGTTGTTGGCAAGATGCAAGGCGAATGCCAGGCGGGAATTGATGAGTTGATCATGATTTTCCGGGCTTTCTGATGAGCAATCTACGTCTCCTCGCAACTTCTTGCGAAGCAAGTGTGCAAGGATTTGCGTGACGCACGGCAGAAGTTTGACGACGCCGCTTACGCTGCCTCGAAAAGACCTGCGGCGCCCATGCCGCCGCCGATGCACATCGTGACGATCCCGTAGCGCTTCCGGGTGCGTCTGAGCTCGTTGAGGATGGTCCCGGTGCAGCGCGAACCCGTCATTCCGTACGGATGCCCGATGGAGATCGAGCCTCCGTTAGGATTGAGTTTGGCGGGATCGAGGCCGAGCTTGTCGCGGCAGTACACGACTTGCGACGCGAAGGCCTCGTTCAGCTCGATGACGTCGATGTCGGCGAGCGTCTTGCCGGTGTGCTTCAGGAGCTTCGGTACCGCGAACACGGGTCCGATGCCCATCTCATCGGGCTGACAGCCCGCGACTTGAAAGCCGCGGAACACGCCGAGCGGCTTGACGCCGAGCGCCTTCGCCTTTGCGCCCGACATCAGCAGCGTGACGGATGCGCCATCCGAGAACTGCGAAGCATTGCCCGCGGTGACGGTACCCCCCTCGGGCTTGAACGCGGGCGGTAGCTTGGCGAGACCCTCGAGCGTCGTGTCGGGCCGGTTGCACTCGTCCATCTTGACCGTGACTTCCTTTTTCGATTCTTCGCCGGTCGCCTTGTCCTTCACGAGATAGGTTGTCGTCACTGGGAAGATCTCATCATCGAATTTGCCGGCCTTCTGGCCGGCCGCCGTGCGCCGCTGGGAGGAGAGCGCGTACTCGTCCTGCGCTTCGCGGCTGATCTTGTACCGCTCCGCGACCACCTCCGCCGTGATGCCCATCGGCATGTAGATCGCGCGCAGGTTCTCCATCAGCCAGGGATTGAAGACGTCTTTCTTGTTCCAGTCGTTCTGCAGCATCGTGATCGATTCGGAGCCGCCGGCCATGACGACGTCGGTGCCCTCGTTCATGATCTGGTGCGCGCCGACCGCGATCGCCTGCAGACCCGACGAGCAGAAGCGGTTGATCGTCGTGCCCGCCGTGGTCACCGGTAGGCCGGCGAGCATCGCGACGTTGCGCGCCATGTTGAAACCCTGCGGTCCCTCCGGGAACGCGCAGCCGAGAACCACGTCTTCGACCTCGGCGCGATCGAGCTGGGGGACTTTTTTCAAGAGGTCCTTGACGCACATCGCTGCGAGATCGTCCGGCCGGGTCAGGTTGAAGGACCCCCTGAACGACTTCGCCATAGGCGTGCGAGAGCTTGCGACGATTACTGCTTCACGCATGATTTCTCCTCAAATGGTAAGGGGGACGGCTCTTTGCTAAGAGCAACTTCGGTAGCACCCGTGAAAACGAGGAGCAAGGGAGGATGCCTGAAAAACCGGATCTTGCTCGATCTCCTTGCGCTGGCCCTGGTAGCGGGGTGCAGCGCGGAGACCACGAATCCGCGATTGATCCTCCGCTACGAGAAAGGCCTCGACGTCAGGGACCTGAACTCGCTCGTTCAGCAGGCCGGCCCGGGTCCGATTGCGGTCATCGAGCTCGGGCGAACCGCATGGGTGAGCGAGCACCTCGCGGTCGTCCGCGAGGCCGAGACGCCGCACTATCACCGCTTCCACGACATCACGGTGTTCGTGCTCCGCGGTGAAGGAGTCATGGATCTCGAAGGCAAACGGTTCACGATGCGGGCGGGCGACGTCGCGCACGTTTACCGCGGCGTACGCCACTTTTTCCGCAACACGGGCAAGGATGCTGCCGTCGCGTTCGTGACGTTCTCCCCACCATTCGACGGGCGGGACACGGTCAGCGCCGACGCGCCGGCGGCCGAGCAGCCGCCCGCGGCGGGAACGTCATCGGGAGCAGCGGAGGACGGAAAGACGCCCAACGCTGGAGGGGCCGCCAAGCCCTGACGGAGGTTCGTCGAGTGCCGTTTGCGATCTTCGACATCGAGACGCGCGTCGACAAGCGCCTGGTGAACGAGACCCAGTTTCGCGGCCGCAGTCTCTCCGATGAGGCGGCCTTCGAGACGCTTCGGAGCGAGCTAATCGACCAGCGCGGCAGCGACTTCTTCCCGCTGTCATTTCACGTTCCGGTCTCGATCGCCGTCGGCTCCGTGGCTTCGGATTATCTGCTCCAATCCGTCGAAAGCCTCGCCGAGCACGACTACAGCGAAGAACGGTTGGTGCGAGAGTTCTGGGAACGAGTGGAGAAATTCCGAGGCTGCCTCGTTTCCTTCAACGGACGGCAGTTCGATTTCCCGGTCCTCGAGTTGCAGGCGCTCCGCTACGGCTGCGCGGTGCCGAGCTACTTCGGGGAGGACTCGCCGTACCGGCGCCGCTACCAGATCGGCAAGCACCTCGATCTCTACGAGTTCATCACCAACTTCGGCGCCTACCGCGTGCGAGGCGGCTTCGACCTGTTGCTGAGGACGATCGGTTTGCCAGGAAAAGGGAAGGTCGACGGATCGCAGGTGCAGGAGCTCTGGGACACGGGCCGCCTGGCGGAGATCCACGAGTATTGCCGGCGTGACGTGATCCAGACCTACTATCTCTTTCTGCGCGTCGAGCTGGTGCGAGGCAGGGTGACTGCCGAACGATATCGCCAGCTTCTCGATCACACGGCACAATTCCGCCTGACCCTCGACCAGGTCGGGGGGAGCTGACGACGTTTCGCGCCTCCCGGGGTTCAATCCCTGGTCCACATGGCGAACCGTAGGCAGCCGCGCTCTCGCCGCTCGGTGCGGAAGTGGCTCCCCAAGGCGCGCTGGAAGCGAGCGCTCCTCGCGGTCTCGGGGTTGTGCGTGCTCGCTGCGATGGCGCTCTTTTGGCGGCTCTACCGCGAGGTCGACGACTTTCTCGCGGGGCAGTTCCCTGGGCCGATTCGCATCTACGCGGATTCGACGGAGCTCCGTCCAGGAATCAACGTCGAAGGAGCGCACCTCCTCCCGCGCCTGCGTCGCCTCGGCTACGCGGAGGTCTCGAGCTTTCCCCGCCAGCCTGGCTCGTTCCGCGCCGGCCGTGATCGAATCGACATCGCTCTGCGCGGCTTCGCCGGCCCTGACGGCGAGCACGCGGAGCAGATCGTACGAGTCGGTCTTTCGCGAGGCATAATCGAATCGATTCGCAACGCGAATGGCGGCGAAATCGGACACGCGACCATCGAGCCGGAGCTACTCGGCACCTACACGGGCGGCGTGCTCGGAGAACGGCGCGTGCTTGCGCTCGGCGACTTTCCACGTCACGTCGTCTCGGCCGTGCTCGCGGCCGAGGATGCGCGCTTCGCGATGCATCCCGGAATCGACCCGCTCGGACTCCTGCGCGCGGTTTGGGTCAACTTCCGTGGCGGCGGCGTCCGCCAGGGAGGTAGCACGATCACCCAGCAACTCGCCAAGAATCTCTTCCTTTCGCCGCAGCGCACGCTCGCTCGCAAGGCCAACGAGACGGTGCTCGCCTTGATCCTCGAGGCTCGCATGACCAAGCAGCAGATCCTCGAGGCCTACCTCAACAACGTTTATCTCGGCCAGTCCGAATCGATCGGCATCTTCGGCGTCGGCCCCGGCGCGCGCGCATTCTTCGGCAAGGAGGTGCGTGAGCTGACGGTCGCTGAAGCGGCGACGATCGCGGGTCTGATCCACTCTCCCAATCTCGACTCGCCGCTGCGCCATCCCGACCGCGCCCAAATCCGGCGGGACCAAGTACTCGAGTTGATGGCTCAGAACGCATGGCTCAGCCCGGAGGAGCTCGAGCGCGCGCGGCACGAGCCGCTGCGGTTGCAGAAGCGGTTCAATCAGCCCCTCGAGGCGCCGTTCTTCGTCGACGAGGTGCTGCGCCGCATCGCGCGCATGGGATACGACACGGACGTCGTGCGCGGCCTCTCCGTCTACACGACCCTGGATCTCGAAATTCAGCACCTCGCGGAGCACGCTCTCTCGGGCGGGCTCGACAATCTGGAGCGCGCCTACCCGCGCCTCACCCGGGCGACCAGCGAGCCGCTCGAGGGAGCCATCGTCGTGGTTGAGACCGGCACGGCGTACGTTCGTGGTCTGGCCGGCGGCCGCGACTTCGCTCGCAGTCAGTTCAATCGCGTCACGCGCTCCAAGCGCCAGCCGGGCTCCGCGTTCAAGCCGTTCGTTTATCTCGCGGCTCTCGACGATCCCGACGACATCGTCACGCCCGCGACCATGCTCCGCGATGAGCCGATTCAAGTCCGCGTCGGCGCCGACCGGTGGAGCCCGGAAAACTACGATGGGCGCTACGTCGGCGACGTCACCGTGCGCGGCGCGATCGAGGATTCACGCAACGTCCCGACCGTAGAGCTCGCGCAGCGGATCGGTCTCGGGCGGGTCGCGGAGCTTGCTCGCTCGGCCGGCCTCGGCGAGATCCCCGAGTTCCCCGCCGTGGCGCTCGGCTCGATCGAGGTCTCGCTGATCGACCTGGTCGGTGCCTACACGATGTTCCCGGATCTCGGCTCGGTCGTCCGACCCGCGCTGATACGCGGCGTCGTTTCCGGCGACGGCGAAGTGCTCTACAAGGATCGGCTGCGCGCCAAGCGGGTCGCTACGGCGGCCGCGGCGTACGTGACGAGCCACCTCCTCGAGGGAGTCGTCGAAGAAGGGACCGGCGCCGCAGTGCGCAGGCTCGGCATTACGCAAGCCGTGGCGGGCAAGACCGGGACTACCAACGAGGCGAAGGACGCCTGGTTCATCGGGTATTCACCGGACGTGATCGGGGGCGTGTGGGTCGGCTTCGACGACGGAACACCGATCGGGCTCACGGGTGCGAAGGCGGCTCTCCCCGTATGGGTCGCCTTCATGCGCGACGCGCTCCGGGCCTACGAAAACCGGCCCTTCGAGGTCCCCCATGGGGTAGTTTTCCGCGACGTGGACCGGCATAGTGGAATGCTGGCGAACTCGTCCTGTCCGGAATCGGTGCACGAGGCGTTCATAATCGGCACCGAGCCCATGGTGACCTGCGACGGGCAACGCCTCGAAGCACAGTCGAAGCCGCGTGAAAGAGAGCTCAACTGGTTCGAACGTTTGTTCCACGGCCGCTAGCACGGCATCCGCCTTCCCCTGCGGCTAATGACATTCCACGGTGTCAGACGGCAGCCGGTAATCGTTGAACGCTAGACGAACCGCCCAAAATCCGTGAAGTCGAAACGCGCAGCTCAAGAAGGCCCGGAGCAGGGCTGGCGCGATGATCCCGACGTCGACCTCATGCAGCGGGTGCGCGGCGGCGATACAGGCGCTTTTCGCGAGCTGTTCGCCAAGTACGGCGAGGCGGTGGTCAACTTCGCGTACCGCTTCGTCAATAGCCGATCGCGCGCCGAAGAACTGGCCCAGGACGCCTTTCTGCAAATCTATCGCGCCCGAGCACGCTACGAGGCCAAGGCCCGGTTTTCGACCTACCTCTATCGGGTGGCCACAAACCTCTGCTTGAACGAGCTCCGGCGGTTCGAGTATCAGGGCAAGACGGAGCCGCTGGAGGGGCGGCCGCTCGAGACCGGCGAGGAAGGCAGCCGGGAGCTGGCCGACAAGAGCCTTCCCGAGGTGGAGGATCTTTTGGCGGGGATCGAGACCGGCGCTAGAATCAAGAAAGTGCTGGACAAGCTGCCACCGAACCAAAAGTCCGCGCTACTTTTGAGCAGAGTCGAGGGTTTATCGTACCAAGAAGTGGCGGAGTGCCTGGAAACTACGGAAAGTGCGGTAAAAAGCTTGATTTTCCGAGCAACCCTGACCCTCCGCGAGGAGCTCGCCGATTTACTGCGCTAGGGGGGGCAAGGTCCGCATGATGGAATGTGAAGCAACGCTAGTCGAACTGCCAGGCTACGTCAGCGGAAAGCTCGATCGGAGCTCCGCCGCTACCGTCAGGGCTCACCTGCAGACATGCGCGGCCTGCCGAGATGAGCTGGTACTTTTCCAGCGTCTGGACAAGCTCCTGGAGGAGGCTCTTCCGACGATCGCTCCGTCGCCGGGTTTCGCCTCGAGGTTCGCCAATCGCCTCGTCGCGGAGGTAGCGGCCGACGAACGGGCCATGGCGGGCGGCTGGGCGGGTTGGCTTCTTCAGCCCTGGCTGGTCGGGCTCGCGGCCACGGCGATCGTGGCATTCATCATGTTTGGCGTGCTCAAATCCCCTAACTCTCCCTGGTCATTCGATAGCTCGATCCCGAGAATTCCTATCCTGTCGGGTGGGGTTGCGCGGAAGCCGGTTGGCGAAGGCCCCAAGATCGCCAGCAACCCGCCCGAGAAGAACGAGGCGATCGCGAGCAACGTTCCCTCGGACGTGATCCAGCGTCCCGAGCTCTTCGTCGACTATGCGGTGATCCGCGATCTCGACATCCTCGATTCGGGGACGGGTGACACGGAAAGCCACGCGGGCTGACGATCGATGGTCTCGTTAGCCACAGCCGTGCTCTCGCTGACGCTGCAGGGCTCCGGTCCTGTGCCCCGGCACGTTCACGTTTCGACCGTGGATCGACCGCAACTGGCGGAAAGCTGGGACGATCTCTCCCCCGGGCAGAGAGATCGCGCCCTGAAGAACTACCAGCGCTACATGGAGCTGCCACCCCAGAAGCGGCACGACATCGATCAGCGCTACGAGAAGTGGAAGAAGCTTCCGCCTCGCGACCAGGATCGCCTTCGCAAGAAGCATGATGAGTACCGCCGTGGGATGGGCGTCGAGGACGACTAAGAGAAGCCGCCGCCTACGGGCGTCAAGCTCGCAGCCCTAGCCTGCCGCCGACTTCGCTGCCGCTGCGCGCGCTCGCTGCGCGGCGGGGCAGGCTCTTGTCTACTTCTTCCCCTGCGCCGCTGGCAACACTACCAGCTCCCCCCCGACGTGGGCGGGATGAAGCTGGCATTTGATCGGAAAAATACCGGCCTCCTTGGCATCGAACTCGACCTCTTGCGGCTCACCGCGGGTGACGACCTTCTCGATCTTGTAGTCCGGGATGGCGAAGCCATGCTGATTCGGGTCCGACTTGATGTTGTTCACGACCTTGATCTTGACGTGATCCCCTTGGTGAACCACCAGAGTCGCCGGCACGAAGAGCTTGCTACCCTCGTACTCGATGTTCACGACGGTGAAGCTCTGCTCCGCAGCCTGCGCGCCGACCGTGACGCCAAGCAACAGCAGCCCGCCGATCATCGAGATTCCAAGTTTGCGCATGGACCCACCTCCGGCAGCGCATTCGGCCACAGCGCGGCGCCCAATTCAATCACGCGTCATTCCTGCTATAGCTAGCGGTTGGAGAGATGCGCGCACAACGGAGCTTCAAGCTCGTGGCCGGCTTCGAGCCGCAAGGAGACCAGCCGGCCGCCATCGATCGCCTGTGCGAAGGGGTCGTGGATGCGGCCCGCCACCAGGTCCTGCTCGGGGTCACCGGTTCCGGAAAGACCTTCTCGATGGCCAATGTCGTGGCTCGCGCCAACCGACCGACGCTGGTGATCGCCCCCAACAAGACCCTCGCCGCTCAGCTTTACCACGAGTTTCGCAGCCTCTTTCCCGAGAACGCGGTCCGCTACTTCGTCAGCTACTACGACTACTATCAGCCCGAGGCGTACGTTCCGTCGACGGACACCTTCATCGAGAAGGATGCCTCGATCAACGACGAGATCGACAAAATGCGCCACGCGGCGACCTCGGCGCTCCTCGAGAGAAGCGACGTGCTGATCGTTGCCAGCGTCTCGTGCATCTACGGGCTCGGCTCTCCGGACGCCTACGCGAAGTTGCTGCTGTTCCTCGAAAAGGGGCAGCGGATCGAGCGCGACCAGGTGCTGCGCAGGCTCGTCGACATCCAGTACATGCGGAGCGACTACGACTTTCACCGCGGCACGTTTCGGGTGCGTGGCGACGTGGTCGAGGTCTACCCGGCGTCCGAAGAGGGACGGGCGTTGCGTGTCGAGTTCTTCGGCGACGAAGTCGAGTCGATCGCCGAGATCGATCCGCTGCGGGGGAAGCTCCTCGCCCGCATCCCGAACGTCGCGATCTATCCCGCCAGTCACTACGTGACGCCGAAGGAGGATCTCGAGCGGGCGCTGGTCGGCATTCGCGCCGAGCTCGACGAGCGGCTCGCCGCGCTTCGCCGCGACGCCAAGCTCCTCGAGGCGCAGCGGCTCGAGCAGCGGACGCGCTACGACGTCGAGCTGCTCGAGGAGATGGGCTTTTGCCCCGGTATCGAGAACTACAGCCGCCACCTCGACGGGCGCGCGGCCGGCGAGCCTCCGCACACGCTGATCGACTACTTTCCCGAGGACTATCTACTGTTCATCGACGAGAGCCACGTGACGGTACCGCAGATCGGCGGCATGTACCGCGGCGATCGCTCCCGCAAGGAAACCCTCGTGGAATATGGATTCCGGCTGCCGAGCGCGCTCGACAATCGGCCGCTCCACTTCGCCGAGTTCGAGAGCCGGATGGGGCAGACGATCTACGTGTCGGCGACGCCGAGCGACTACGAGATCGAGCGTGCCGACGGGCGGGTCATCGAGCAGATCATCCGTCCGACCGGCCTCATGGACCCACGGGTCGAGGTGAGGCCGGCGCGCACCCAGGTCGACGATCTGCTCGCCGAGATTCGCGCCCGGGCCGCCGCTGGCGAGCGCGTGCTGGTGACGACGCTCACGAAGAAGATGGCCGAGGATCTCACCGACTACTATCAGGACGTCGGCGTCAAGGTGCGCTACATCCATTCGGACATCGAGACGATCGAGCGCGTGGAGATCATCCGGGACCTGCGCAAGGGGCTCGCCGACGTGCTCGTCGGCATCAACCTGCTGCGCGAAGGGCTCGACATCCCGGAGGTCTCGCTCGTCGGCGTGCTCGACGCCGACAAGGAAGGATTCCTGCGTTCCGCCCGTTCCCTGATCCAGACGATCGGCCGTGCCGCGCGGAACGTCAACGGATCCGTAATCCTTTATGCCGATGCCGTGACCGGTTCCATGCGCAGCGCGATCGACGAAACCGAAAGACGCCGTGTGCTACAGGAGGAATACAATCGCAGCCACGGAATCACGCCGCAGACGGTTCGAAAGGCGATCCAGGAATCGCTGATCGAGGCCTGCGAGGCGGACTACGTGACCGTACCCGTAGCCGCGGAGGAAGAGGAAGAATACCGTTCCCCGGAAGACGTCGCCAAGGCGGTTGCGAGCCTGAGGAAGCAAATGCGCGCAGCGGCGCAGGAGCTCGAATTCGAGCGCGCCGCGGAGCTCCGGGATCGATTGCAGCACCTCGAAGCTCGCGAGCTCGAGCTTCGTAACGGAGTACGAGCTTCGTGAGCGTCGAGGCGGCGGAGACCGGCGCCGCAATCGAGGACCGGCTTTCGCGCATCCCGGCCGAGCCCGGCGTCTACTTGCTGCGCGACAAGGCCCACAAGGTCATCTACGTCGGCAAGGCGAAGAGCCTCAAGAGCCGGGTACGAATGTACTTCCGCGGCGGCGACGAGCGGATGCAGGTGCCGTTCCTGGTTTCGCGGGTCGCGGACGTCGAGACGCTCGTCACGCGGAACGAGAAGGAAGCGCTGATTCTCGAGAACAACCTGATCAAGCAGTACAAGCCGCGCTACAACATTCGTCTCAAGGACGACAAGTCCTACGTCAGCGTCAAGGTCACGGTGGAGGAGGATTGGCCGCGCGTCTTCGTGACCCGGAAGATCTTGCGTGACAAGAGCCGTTATTTCGGTCCGTTTCACTCGGCGTGGGCGGTGCGCGACAGCCTGGATGCCATCCGCAAGGTGTTTCCGCTGCGCACCTGCTCGGACACCGTGTTTCGCAACCGCTCTCGTCCGTGCCTGGAATATCAGATCAAGCGCTGTCCCGGCCCCTGCTGCTTGCCAGTCGATCGCGACGAATACCGCCGCGCCCTGAAGAACGTCATGCTGTTCCTCGAGGGGAAGAACGAAGAGCTCGTTCGCGATTTGCGCGCCCGCATGGAAGCGGCCTCGGATGCGCTGCGGTTCGAGGATGCGGCGCGGCTGCGCGATCAGATCCGGGCGCTCGAGAAGACCTCCGAGCCCCAGGAGATGGTCTCTCACTTCGGCATCGACCAAGACGTGTTCGGCCTCTACCGCGAGGGTGGATTCATCGAGGTGCAGGTGCTGACGATCCGGCGCGGCAAGCTCACCGGCTCGCAAGCGTACGGGCTCGACGATCGCGAGTTTCCCGACGAGGACGTGCTCGGCGAGGTGCTCGGGCAGTACTACTCCGGGGGAAGGTTCATTCCTGACGAAGTCCTCGTACCCGTCGTTCTCGACGACGCCGAAGTGCGCGCGAGCTATCTCTCCGAGCTCAAAGGGAAGAGCGTCGCGGTCTTCCGCCCGCAGCGCGGCGACAAGGTCCGACTCTGCGAGATGGCAGCCGAGAACGCGCGGCAGAGCTTCGTCGCGCGGCGTAACACCGAGGATCAGCGCTCGAAGATGGTCGAGGAGCTGCAGCGGCGGCTCGCCCTGCGCAGTGCCCCGAAGCGCATCGAGTGCTTCGACATCTCGAACTTCCAGGGCCGTCAGATCGTCGGCTCGATGGTGGTCTTCGACGAGGCCGAGCCGGACAAGAGCCGCTACCGCCGTTACAGGGTGAAGAGCGTGCCGGGTCAAGACGACTTCGCGAGCCTCTACGAGGTGCTGAGGCGGCGCTACTCGCGGGCGCTCGTCGAAAACGATTTCCCAGACTTGCTCGTCATCGACGGCGGTAAAGGACAGCTCGGCGTGGCGAGTGCCGTGCTCGCCGAGCTCGGCATCACGGAGCTAGACCTCGTCTCGCTCGCCAAAGACCGGGTTGCGTCGGATCCGCGCAGCGCGGAGATCCGCCATTCCGAAGAGCGCGTGTTCCTTCCGAATCGCAAGAACCCGGCCGTGCTGCCCCGCAACTCGACGGCGCTCTTCCTGCTGCAGCGCGTCCGCGACGAGGCGCACCGCTTCGCGATCACGTTCCACCGGGAGCTTCGCAGCCGCGAGCGATTCCGATCGCTCCTCGACGACGTCCCCGGGATCGGGCCGCGCCGCCGCCGCCGTCTCCTCCAGTATTTCGGCAGTGTTCGGCGCCTGGCGTCGGCGAGCGCCGACGAGATCGCCGCGGTGCCCGGAATCGGCGGCGATCTGGCGGGGGAGATCGTTCAGAAGCTCACGGCGGTGGCGGAAGCGGCGGCGTCGACCGGTAAGAAGCGGTTGGTGTTGAAGCCCCTCGAGGCGCGCTGATACTCTGATTCAGCCGTCCTCCGGCGTCTCCGCGCGGATCGTGGGAGACGCCGTGGTGATCTGGATCTCGTTGTCGTTCATCCTCGGCCAGCTGTTCTCGGCCTGGCTGCGGCTCGAGGGCCGTCCTGCGCTGCTGATCGTGGTCGGCTGCGCGCTCGCCGCGCTACCGAAGCGGCTGCGGAGGCTTCTCGGGCCCTCGACATGTCTCGCGGCCGCCGCGCTCGGGCTGTGGACTGCTTCCGGTGCGCTGGAGCCCGCCCGCGACGACTGTTTCCTCCCCGAAGACGACCCGCCGGCCAAGCTCTGGATCATGGCAGAGCTCGTGGATCCGCCGAGCGCGGTCGACGAGGGCGTGCGAGTGCGAGCGATCGTCCGCAGCCCTGGGCACGAGCCCGAGCGGATCTGCGGTAGCGTCCTGCTGACGATCGTGGCGCCCCCGACGGACCTGGCCGTCGGCGAGGAGGTGCGTGTACATGCCCGCCTGCGCCGGCCGCGAAACTTCGCCAACCCACGTGCGTACGATGCGCGCGGGGCGTTGGCGCGCCGCGGGGTCTGGACGACGGCGCATGCGACTTCGAGCGGCCTCACCCGGTTCGGGCATCCGGTCCGCGGAGCCACGTCGCTCGCGTCGGAACGACAGCGGATCGGCCGGCTGATAGACGCCTCGCTACCGCCGCGAGACGCTGCCTTGCTGCGGGCGCTGGTGGTCGGAGACGAGGCGGCGGTGCCCGCCGATCTCTGGGATGGCGTGACGGGCGCGGGCCTGGCGCATCTGCTTTCCGTATCGGGGCTTCACATCGCGCTCGTCTGGGGCATGGCCTTCGCTATCGTCGGCTGGGTTCTTTCCCGCAGCGAGTGGCTGCTGCTTCACACCCATGTGCGGGCGATCGCGGCGCTCATGGCGCTCGTTCCCGCGGCGCTCTACGCGGCCCTCGCGGGGCTCAGCGTGCCCGCGGCGCGCTCAGTGGTCATGACCGCGATCTTTGTCGCGAGCCTCGGGGTCGCGCGCGAGGTCGAGCCGCTGCGCGTCCTCTGTTTGACCGCGGCGCTGTTGGCGGTCGAATTGCCCGGTGCCCCACTCGACATTTCGTTCCAGCTCTCGTTCGCGTCGGTTCTGTCGTTGGTTCTCGCCGCGCAACTCGTGCCCGAGCGGGCGCGGTCGGCCGTGACCGCCGACGCCGGCCGCACGGCTCCGCCGACGTCTTCGCATCGCGCTGCTGGTTCCTGCCGCGGCGCTCGTCGGCACCGCTCCGCTGGTCGCGCTCCACTTCAATCGAGTGACGCCGGTCGGCCTGCTGACGAATCCGATCTTGGTGCCGCTGGCGGGAACACCGGCCACGGTCGTCGGGCTCCTCGGCGCCGCGTTTTCGCTGTTCTCCGAGCCGCTGGCGAGGGGTACGTTCGCGCTCGCGTACTGGCCGCTCGAGCTGCTGCAGTCCGGAATTGCGATCGCCGCGACGGTTCCGTTTGCGAGCGTATGGGTGCCGACGCCGACGCTCGTCGAGCTCATCGCGATCTACGTCATTCTTGGCCTTCCCTGGCTGCGACGCGAGCGGCGCCGCTTGACCCTGGCGGTCGCATTGTTCGGCTTGGCGCTCGACGCGGCCTGGTGGGCGCACGAGCGCTGGCTCCACGCGGACCTCCGGGTGCGCTTCCTCGACGTCGGCCAGGGCGACTCGGCGGTCGTGGAACTGCCGGGCGGACGGGTGGCGGTCATCGACGGCGGCGGCTTTGGGCACAGTCACTTCGATGTCGGCCGGCGCGTGATCGCGCCGTATCTTTGGTCACGGAGAATTCTGCGCGTGGACTACTTAGTGGCCACGCACGGCGATTGGGATCATCAAGGAGGGCTACACTTCCTGGCCCGCGAGTTCGCGCCTCGAGAGCTCTGGGTCGGTGCGCGCACCAACGAGAGGGAGAGATTGTCCCTGCTCGAGTCGGAGGTGGCGAAAAGTGGCGGCGTGGTTCGTCCGCTCCGCCCCGGCGAGATCGTTCTGGAGGAGGGAGACATACGGATCGAGTGCCTGCACCCCCCCTCCGAAGGCCCGCTCTCAGCCAACGACTCGTCGCTCGTGTTGCGGCTGATTGCCGGCGAGCGCTCGGTGCTTTTGACAGGCGACGTCGAGGCGGCCGGGGAGGCTGACATCGTCTCTGGAGCGCGGCCCTTCCCCATGACCGTGCTGAAAGTTCCCCACCACGGTAGCGCCACCTCCAGTGGTGAAGCTTTTCTACGCTGGGCGAAGCCTACTCTGGCCGTGTTCTCCGTCGGATACGGCAACGCGTATGGCTTTCCGCACCCGTCGGTGCTCGCCCGCTACAGGCGCTTCGGGGCGCGCATCTTGCGCACCGACCGCGACGGCTCGGTCTGGACCTCCATCGAGGGTGGACGAGTGGCGCTGCGACCGCAGTCTGCGGCCTACCCCGCGCTCTGTTCGCTGCTCGGGGCGCTGTGCTAGGCTACCCGAGTCAGGAGCGGACTCATGGCGGATCTCATCGACTTCTTGATCTACTGGGCGAAGCATCACCCGGTCCCGGTCATCGCAGCGGTGATCGCCTTCTTCGTGCTCACTTGGTTGCTCAATCGCAAGAGTGCGATGGATCGCGACGCCGAGCGAGTCGTGAAGAACCTGGTCGAAAGCTCGCGCGACAAGTACAAGGACGTTCGCCCGCTGCGCTGACGCCGCGACCGGTCTCTTCAAAAAATTGCACGAGCCCGGGCTTCGGGCTACAGGCTTTCAGGAAGGGTGCAGACCTTCGTGCTGAGACCTGAAGCCTCTTCTCACAGGAGACGTTCATGCCCGAGACATGGATAATCGATTGCGTGCGAACGCCACGAGGGCGCGGCAAGAAGGAAACCGGGGCGCTTCGCGAGATCCATCCTCAAGAGCTCTTCGCGCAGGCCTTGAACGCTCTCGTCTCGCGCAGCGGCGCGAACCCGCGCGACGTCGAGGACGTCGTCGTCGGCACGGTGAGCGAAGTCGGCGAGCAGGGGGGCTGCATCGCACGGATGTCGGTGCTGGCGGCCGGTTGGCCGGTCGAGGCGACCGGCGTTTCGCTCAACCGTTTCTGCGGCTCCGGTCAGCAAGCCGTCAACTTCGCGGCGATGGGTGTGATGTCCGGCCAACAGCACCTGGTCGTCGGCGGCGGCGTCGAGAGCATGTCGCGCGTGCCGATGGGGGCCGACCAATCCGGCCTCGATGGCCACAACCGCCACCTCCGCGAGCTCCACCCGTTGGTGCCGCAGGGTGTTTCCGCCGACGTGATCGCCACGCTCGACGGATTCTCGCGCGGGGACTGCGACCGCTTCGCGCTGGATTCGCAGATCCGGTGTAAGCGGGCGACCGAGGGCGGCTACTTCGCGAAGAGCCTGATCCCCGTGAAGGACCTGGCGGGGAACGTCGTGCTCGACGCGGACGAATATCCGCGGCCCGAAACCACGCTCGAGGTGCTCGCAAAGCTCGAGCCATCGTTCACCAAAATGGGCGCTTACCGCATGAAGGATGGCTCCCTCAGCTTCGACGAGAAGGCGAAGAAGGTCTATCCGCAGATCGACACCGTGAATCACGTGCACACGCCCGGCAATTCCAGCGGCATCGTCGACGGCGCGGCAGCCGTGCTTCTCGCCTCACCGGACTACGCCAAGGCGCAGGGCTGGAAGCCCCGGGCGCGAATCCTTGCCACCGCTACCTGCGGTGCCGAGCCGGTCATTATGCTGACGGCGCCGGTTCCGGCCACCGAGCGCTGTCTGAAAAAAGCCAAGATGACCGTCGCCGACATAGATCTCTTCGAGATCAACGAGGCGTTCGCGGCCGTGCCGCTCAAGGTCATGCGCGACCTGAAGATCCCCCACGAGAAAGCCAACGTGAACGGCGGGGCGATCGCCCTCGGCCATCCGCTCGGTGCCACGGGGGCGATGCTGATCGGTACGGTGATCGACGAGCTCGAGCGGCGCGACCTCACCACCGGCCTCGTCACCATGTGCATCGGTGGAGGCATGGGAATCACGACGATTCTCGAGAGAATCTGACCTCTCTCTTACTGGGAGAGCTGCGACGTGCAGTGCGCGCAGCGCGTCGCCTTGATCGGGATCGTCGAGAGACAGTACGGGCACTCTTTCTGGGTCGGTTCGCCCGGGGGCGGCGGCGCGGGCGCCAGCAGCCGGTTGATCTGGCGAATCAGCAGGAAGAGCACGAAGGCGACGATCACGAAGTCGAGAACGGTGTTGAAGAACACGCCGTAGTTGATCGTCGCGGCGCCGGCCTTCTTGGCTTCGGCGAGGCTCGGATACGGCGCGCCCGAGAGATTCAGGTAGAGGTTCGAGAAGTCCACTTTGCCGAGCAACAGGCCGATCGGCGGCATCAGCACGTCGTTGGTGAAGGAGCTGATGATCTTGCCGAACGCGGCCCCGATGACGACCCCGACCGCCATGTCGATGACGTTGCCTCGCATGGCGAATTCTTTGAACTCTCGCAGCATTTGGAATCCTTCCCGCCGACGCCGCGAATCACTCGAGGGACACGCGCCAGCGTCCGCCAGCCGTGCGCACGTCGTCCGCGGAGTGATCTTCCTGATCGAACACGCCAGGGATCTCGAGGGCGCATTCGGGGCAACGGTTGCCGACCAGCCGATAGGAGAGAATCGCGTGCCAGTCGCGGCGGACGAGCACCGTCCCGCATTGCGGACAAGCGGTCGTCTGCCCATCTCGATCGTGAACGTTGCCGACGTAGCAGTAGCGGATGCCCGCCCGCCGCGCGATCTCGCGGGCACGGCGCAAGGTGGACGCCGGCGTGTTCGGCAGGTCGACCATCTTGAAGTCGGGATGGAAGGCGGTGAAGTGGAGGGGAACGTCAGGACCAAGCGCCTCGACGACCCACTCGCACTCCTCGGCGATCTCCCGGTCGGAATCGTTGTGACCGGGGATCAGCAGCGTCGTGATTTCGAACCAGACGTCGGTTTCGCCCTTCATCCAGACCAGCGTGTCCTTCACCGGCTCGAGGTGCGACAGGGTCACGCGCCGGTAGAAGTCCTCCGTGAACGCCTTCAGGTCGATGTTGGCCGCGTCCATGTAACGGTAGACCTCGGGTCGCGCTTCGGGCGTGATGTACCCGGCGGTGACGAAGATGTTCTTCAGGCCGGCCTGGCGAGCGACGCGAGCGATGTCGATCGCGTATTCGGCCCAGATCACGGGGTCGTTGTACGTGTAAGCGATCCCGGCGCATCCCGTCCGCAGAGCGAGCGCGACGACTTCCTCGGGAGACCCGCGTTCACTGCGCTTCTCGTCGATCCGCGCCTTGCTGATGTCCCAATTCTGGCAGAACTTGCATCCCAGATTGCAGCCGGCGGTGCCGAAGGACAGCACGGACGTCCCGGGGAGGAAGTGGTTGAGCGGCTTCTTCTCGATGGGGTCGACGGCGAAGCCCGTCGATTTGCCATAACCGAGACTCAACAACCGGCCGCCGACGTTCTTGCGGATGAAGCAGAAGCCGGCCTTGCCCTCGGGGATCTCGCAGAGGCGGGGGCAAAGGTAACAGAGGAGCTTGCCGTTCCCGAGTGGCCGCCACCAACGCGCCTGCGGTGAAACTTCCGCCATCGAGTCAAGGTAAGTCCGACTGACGCGGCCTGCAAGCGGGGGGTACCACAAAGCGAAATCATCCGGCGGGGCGAAACACGGCGGGCTCGCGCCTGGCGCAGGCCTCGTCACGAGCGCCAGGCCAATCGCGCTGCCGTCCTCTGGGGCATGGTAGCCGTCGAGCAGGAAGCTCGTGGCGGACACGCCATGTGCGAGCTCGACGTGTTTCAGATCACAGCGTTGCGGACTACGCGCACGAACTCCCAGGACGTTGCCACCCCGGAAGCGTGTCGGTATAGTCCGCAGCGGCCGCGCACCCGGGGACAGGCATCAACGCGAGGAGGTCGTTCAGGAATGGGACAAATCCACGGTGGCAAGGTCGTGGCCCGAGCTCTCCGCGCGGAGAACGTTCCGTTCGTCTTCACGCTCTGCGGCGGCCACGTGATGTCGATCTATGACGGCTGCATCGACGAAGGCATCCGCGTGATCGACGTGCGCCACGAGCAAACGGCCGGGCACGCTGCCGACGGCTGGGCTCGCGTGACGGGTCAGCCGGGCGTCGCGATCGTCACCGCCGGACCGGGTTTGACGGACGCCGTCACGGCCGTGGCGAGCGCTTACCGCGCCAACGTACCGATGATCATAATCGGCGGCCAGGGACCGCGGATCTTCGTCGACATGGGATCGCTTCAAGACATGAACCACGTCGAGCTCATGCGGCCGATCACCAAGTGGGCGGCAAGCGTTCCGACGGCAAATCGCCTCGGCGAGTACGTTGCGACCGCCTTCCGCAAGGCAACGACCAACGTGCCGGGCCCGGTGTTTCTCGAAATGCCGCTCGACTTGCTGTTCGAACAGGTCGACGAGTCCACGGTGGTTTTCCCAACTCAGTATCGTACCGACGCTGGGCTTGCCGGTGATCCCCGGGCGATCGAACGGGCCTTTGCATTGCTCAAATCGGCCGAGCGGCCGATGGCCGTCGTCGGCAGCCAGTACTGGTGGTCGCGCCGGCGCGAAGCGTACCCGAAGTTCGTCGATACCTTCGGACTGCCGGTGTACGTGAACGGAGCCGCGCGCGGCAGCTTGCCGCCGGGACACCCCTACTTCTTCCAGCAGACTCGAAAAGAGGCGCTGAAGAACGCGGATGTCGTGCTGATCTTCGGCACGCCGCTCGACTTCCGCCTGGGTTACGGACGCAGCTCGCACGTCAATCCCCAGGCGAAGCTGATCCAAGTCGACCTCGACGGCTCGGAGCTCGGACGCAACCGCGCCTGCGAGGTCGGCATCGTCGGCGACACGGGTCTGGTGATGGAGCAGCTCACCGAGCTCGCCGTCTCCGAGGGCTACGAGAAGGCGATCGCTCAGCCGTGGGTGAAGAAACTGCGCGCGGGAGAAGACGGCAAGTGGGAAGAGATGCAGCCGTCGATGAATTCGGACGCCGAGCCGATCGATCCGCTGCGCGCGTGCAAGGAGATCGACGGCGTCGTCGACGACGACACGATCATCGTCGGTGACGGCGGGGATTTCGTCGGCACCGCCGCCTACACCGTGCGCCCGCGTAAGCCCGGTCAATGGCTCGATCCCGGACCGCTCGGCACGCTCGGCGTCGGCCCCGGCTACGCGATGGCCGCCAAGCTCGCGCGGCCGAAGAGCAACGTCCTCATCCTCTACGGCGACGGCGCGTTCGGCCTCCACGCCATGGAGTTCGAAGCGATGGTGCGCCAGAAGATCAATGTCGTCGGCATCGTCGGCAACGATGCCGGCTGGATGCAGATTCGCCGCGGCCAGGAGCAGCTCTACGGTCCGGACCGCACGCCCGCGACCGCGCTCAGCTTCACGCGGTACGATCGTGTGGTCGAGGCGCTCGGCGGCCACGGCGAGTACGTCGAGAAGCCAAAGGACATTCGGCCGGCCCTCGAGCGGGCAATCGCCTCCGGCAAGCCGGCGTTGGTGAACATCAAGATCGGTCGCAGCGATTTCCGCAAGGGCGCGGTCTCTGTCTGAGCACGGCAGCATCGCGATGAACCGCACGGCGGGCATCGTCGTCATCGGCAACGAGATCCTCTCGGGCAAGGTGACGGATACCAACTCATCGTTCCTGGCGCGCGAGCTGCGGCGCATGGGGGTGGATCTGCGCGCGATCAGCGTGATTCCCGACGATCTCGACGTCATCGCGCGGACGGTCCGCGAGTTCCACGAACGGTTCGATCTGGTGTTCACCTCGGGCGGTGTGGGACCGACTCACGACGACGTGACGATCGAGGGCATCGCGCGTGCGTTCGATCGTCGCGTCATACGCGAGCCCGAGCTCGAGCAGAAGCTGCGTGACTTCTACAAGGAGAAGGTGAACGAAGCGCGGCTCAAGATGTCCGAGGTGCCCGAAGGGGCCGAGCTCATCTACGGCGGAACGCTCGCCTTCCCGACGATGAAGATCGGCAACGTCTACATCCTGCCCGGAATTCCCGAGATCCTGCAGTCCAAGTTCCTGGCGATCCGCGAGCGCTTCGCGGCCGATCCGTTCCACTTGCGCATCGTCTACACGCGTGAAGGAGAAGGCGCGATCGCGCAATACCTGAACGACACGCTGCGGCTGTTTCCCGATTTGCTGCTCGGCTCGTACCCGAAGATCGGCGATCCCGAATACGTGGTCAAGCTCACGCTCGAGTCGAAGGATCGGGGATACGTCGAGCGCGCGTTCGACCATCTGCTGCGCATACTGCCGGAAGGCTGTGTGGTGAAGACCGAAATTTCTTGAGGAGGTAGCGACATGCGACGATGGCTCGTGACACTGACGCTCGTGACGATGCTCGGGGCCGTGGTACCGCGCGCCGAAGCGGGTAGCTTCAGTTCGGACGCCGGCCTCGGCACGGCCTGCGTGTTCCTCAATCTGCTTTACATGCCCGCCAAGCTCGTCTACGCGACGCTCGGCGGTCTGACCGGCGGCATCGCCTACTTGTTGACAGGGCTGAACTACGAGGTGGCCGAACACATTTGGACCCCCTCGCTCGGCGGAAACTACGTGGTGACACCCGCCCACCTGCGAAACGAACAAACGCTCTACTTCAGCGGCACGGTCGAAGAAGAGCAGCAACAGCAGCCGCAACAGCAACAGGAGCCGCAACAGCAACAGGAGCCGCAGCCGCCGCCGCCACCACCGCCGCCGCCGCAGTAGCTGCCGACTGCGGTGCGCCGGGATCGCAGCACGCTTGTGGTTCTCGCCGGCCTCGATGAGCGGGCGGTGTTCTCCGCGTGGTTCAACCGACGCGCCCGGACAGGGATGCGCGAGGTGTCGTCATCATGAAGGGTGTCCTGGCGGCGATTGCAGTCGTCATCGTGCTCGTCGTTGCGTTTCTCGGGTACAAGTACTGGCAGCTCCAGGAACGGGCTGCAAAGTATGCGAACGCCAAGGAGGTCGCCGAGGAGTCGATCGAGAAGGACGGAACCAAGTGGACGATCCACATGGAATCCGTCCTGGCTCAGCCGATCGACAAGGTCTGGAAGGCGCTGCACCAGCCCGAGCGGTCCCACGAGTTCATCGAGGCGTTCAAGAAGTCCGACCTCAAGAAAGAGGACGGCAATACCAAGATCGTCGAGTTCCAGGTTCAGGTACTGACGCTCCCGCCGCAGTCCTTCGTCGTCCAACTGGACTTCGACGATGCGAGCCACACGATGACCGCCAAGACCCTCTCCGGTCCGCAGGATCAGAATGCGACGTATCGGCTCTCGTCGCTCGATGCCGACAAGACATTGCTCGTCTACGAGGCGACGGCGACGGACAAGATCTCCGTGCCGTTGCCGCTCTCGATACAAAAGGGGGCAATACGCGAGCTCTTCGTGAACCAGATCCGTGCGATCGAGAAGGGCATCGCGCAGGATGAAGCGAAGGGCAAAGCTGCAGCCTGACAGTCGCCGCGCATTGCCGACCTCGTCGAGGACGGCGGCGACTCGTCCTTTCCACCGATCCCCACCCCCTGGCGCCCGTTCCGACCCACCACCCAACCCGCTAGCCAGAACCCGCTTACCGTCCGAGGAAGAGTCGCCGCCGTGCCGCGCTCGTGCCACGGCCGTGGGGCGATTGTCAAGCAAAAAATACCATATCTTGGGTGTCGCACGATCATCAGGCCCAACATATAGGTCTCGACTCTAGTCAACCTCACCGGCCGGTCGACTCGATTCGGGTCGGCGATCGGCGTCCTCGGTGTGATTCCCAACGCTCCGACGCATCGGCGCGACACGATCGAGTGCGCACTCGAATGCGGGCACGCACGCTCGGTCGTACGCGTCGACCGCGGCGAAGCGCCGATCACCTCCCAGTGCCGAGACCTCATCGGGCCGAGTTGCAGTGCGCGAAATGCGCCGTCCTCGAGCGAATCCGGGGCAAGGCGCGCGCGCGCAGGAACAAACGAACGCTCACCGGTTGGGCATCTTCGAGATCGGGATCGAGCGCCGCGGGTTGAGTGCCCTCCGCCGCGGCCCATGCGGCCCAGCCATTGCGTCGCGGCGAATCCATGGTTAGCTGTTGAGCCATGGGCGAATGGATCAAGGACGTCACCGACGCGGGCTTCGATCGCGAAGTCGTCGAGCAGTCAAAGCGAGTCCCGGTCGTGATCGATTTTTGGGCCCCATGGTGCGCGCCGTGCCGGGCGCTCGGTCCGGTCCTCGAACGGCTGGCCGAGGAATACGGGGGTGCTTTCGTTCTCGCGAAGATCAACGTGGATGAAAACCCGAGCGCCGCGAACGCATTCGGGATCCGCAGCATCCCGGCAGTGAAGGCCGTCCACGGGGGTGAGGTCGTCGATGAGTTCATCGGCGCGCTTGCGGAGCCGGCGGTGCGTCAATTTCTAAGCCGGATTCTGCCGAGCGATTCGGACCGACTCGCCGCAGAGGGGAGTGCCGCCGAGCGGCGCGGTGACCGTACCGAAGCAGAGGCGCTCTACCGCCGCGCGCTCGAGGGTGACCCGAACCAACCGGCGGCGCGTCTCGGCCTCGGCCGCCTGCTCTCCGATTCTGACCCGGAGGCAGCGCTTGGCGAGCTCGATCGGGTTCTGCCCGCGACGGCCGAACGCACGGAGGCGGACCGGATCGCGGCCCGCCTGCGCCTCGGACGAGAGAACGGGGCGGGTGAGGCCGAGCTTCGCGTTCGCGTCGACCGGCAGCCGAACGATCTCGATGCACGTCTCAGGCTCGCTCGGCTCCTGGCCGCTCGCGAAGAGTACGAAGCGGCGCTCGGTCATCTTCTGGAAATCGTCAAGCGGGATCGGGGCTACGAGGACGATGCTGGACGCAAGTCGATGCTCGACATCTTCCAGATTCTAGGATCCGGCCATCCCTTGACCGAGAAGTATCGCAGCGAGCTCGCCCGGTTGCTGTTTTCGTGACCGCCGAGATTGAAGATCGTCACTTCGCGACGTCCACTTCGAAGAACTCGCTCACGCGGAAGGGAGCGAGCAACCGGTGATTGGAGGTCGCCGTGACGCGATAGGAGCCCGGCGCGGGAGCCCTCCAGGAGCTCACCCAACGGCCGGGGTGCTTCGCGTCCGCATGGGTGCGCAAAACTTTCGCCGCGACTCGCATCCCGAGGTGCCCCAGCTGTTCGACACGCAGCGAGATCCGCATTGATCGGGCGTCGAACGGGTATCCACTGGCGCTATGCGCGCCGATACGGAACTCGATCGGCTGCCTCACGCGGTAGAACGGCTTCGATACCGTGAGCGAGAGGCTGTCGGCTTCGATTCGCAGGTGGTCTCCCGCCGCCCGTCGCAGGGTGAAGCGCGGCAGCGGAGTCGACGGCGGGGGGGACGTGGTGCGCCGCTCCTCGAGCAAGTCGACGATGTGCGCGTGCACGGTCGGGTCCGCGACCAGCATGCCGTGCGTCTGCGGTACGTAGAACCACTGACCGTCGAAGCCGGCCGGCGCCGGCGCCTCGGCGCTGAAGCGCGGCACCGTTCCATCCCCGTCGCTCTCGCCTTCGCTCGCTTCCCTGTCGATCGACAGCGTCCCATTCGGCAACAACCGCCCGGTCTCGACGGTCGGCTGGCCGATGCCGACGATCGACCGCGTCGCCATCCGTTCGTAACCCGCGGCCGACCGATTCCGGGCATGTCGATCGACGACATCACGGTGAAACTGTCGGGCGCGCTCGATCTTTTGGTGCTCGAAGGTCGGAATGCGCAGATCGAACGGGGAGACCACTTCCCCGGTGAAGGTGCGGATTGCCGGGTAGCGTGGCAGCAGCTCGTAAACGGAGGTCAGCGTTCGGGCGACCGGAGTCAGATCGTGCAGCGGCAGGCCGTAGCTCTGAAAGTCGAGCCCGAAGTACAACAGATCCAGGGCACGGATGGACCCGAGGAACGGTGTGCCGATGGAGATGATGGAACGGATCGTCGGCCAACCTCCCTCGACGTCGGCAAACGCGTGAGCGACGATTCCGCCCATCGCGTGACAGACGAGCACGATTCTTGCCTCGCGGTTGCCGGAGCGGCTTCGCCAGGCCTGCAGCCATCCTTCAGCCTTGGTTGCCAAGCGGCGGGTGGCTACGCGTAGGTCCCGCCGCCAGTCGTACGCGAAGAGTTGCAGATTCTCACCGAGGCGCAGCGAAAGCCGCTTCTGCAACGCACTTGCCAGCACACCGTACCCGCCCGCCTTCACGAAGCGGCCAACCACCAGCACGTTTTCGAGTAGGCCATCGGGCATGACGCCGTCACCGAGGTCGTCGAGCGAGGGATCGTCCCCTCCGACGCTCAGATGCGACAGGTCAGCCCCGTGCTTTCGAACCCACTGGAGAAAGGTGGGCGATGAGTCTCCCCACAAAGGAACGCCGTTATGAGCGAGACGGCTACCGAAGATTCCGGGTACGATGATGACGAGATCACCGAATTTCGCCCGCAAGGCCATCTTCGACTTGTTGCCGGGAGAAGGTGCGAGGCGGAGATAGGGGAATCGGCAGGAAAAGTAAACGAAAACGAGGGACTTTGGCGGACGGGAAGAAAAAAGGCGGGAGGGACGCCCGAATCCCTTCCAGATGCCACGCCGTGCGGAAGCTCTAAGTTACAGTTGTTTCTTGGAAAAGTACCAATCCGTGACGTCGAGGGTCTTGTCCTTGACGCGTTTCTCGGCGTCTTCCACCGTAAGCGGCGGGGGCTGGATCACTTTGTCTCCGGGACGCCAGCCTTCGGGCGTGGCCACCCCCTGTTTTTTACTGATCTGTAGGCTCTGCACGATGCGCAGAACCTCGTCCACGCTTCGTCCGTTGGTCAGCGGGTAATAGATCATCGCCTTGAGTATTCCCTCGTCGTCGATGACGAACACGCATCGGACCGTTGCGGTGGAGCTCGCCCCCGGATGGATCATCCCGTACTTCTGCGCCACTTTGGTGTCGAGATCTGCGATCAGCGGATACTTCACCTTGACGCCGAAGTGCTGCTCCATGCTCCGGATCCATGCGATGTGCGAATAGATGCTGTCGATCGACAATCCCATGAGCTGGACACCGAGCTTCTCGAACTCCGGAGCGCGCCGGGCGAATTCCGACAACTCAGTCGTACAGACCGGCGTGAAGTCCGCCGGGTGTGAGAACAGGACTACCCATTTTCCACGGTAGTCAGAGAGCTTCACCGGCCCTTGCGTGGAAGTCGCCTGAAAGTCGGGTGCCGGCTCGTTGAGTCTTGGTAGCGGTGCCTCGCCAGCTTCCATTGACGTTCTCCTCCTCTTTTCGATTCTCTTTGGCCAGACGGTTCGCCACTCTATGCTCGGGAAAAAACCTTGTAAACGACGCGCGGCTCCCTGCTGCCGCGGTAGCCAGCGAGCGCTGGGATTGCTCGGTTTTCGGTGGCTTGCGCAAGGCGCGCCGACGTTGGTAGCCTCGTGACGATGCAACCGCCGGGGACGATCCTGATCGTCGACGACCGCGAGTCGAACCGGCACCTCTTGATGGAAATGCTCGAGAGCGCGGATCACGACGTGCTTTGCGCGAGCAGTGGCGCGGAGGCGATCGAGCTTGCGGTCACGGGCAAGCCGGACTTGATCCTGCTCGACGTGAAGATGCCGGGCATGGATGGATTCGAGGTGTGCGCAAAGCTCAAAGCTCTGGCCGAAACGGCCGCCGTCCCGATCATCTTCCTGACCGCCAACTACGCCGAGGAACAGGACATGATCCATGGCCTGGAGATCGGGGCGCACGACTATCTGGTCAAGCCGATCTCGCGCTCGGTGCTGCTCACCCGCATCGGCGTGATGCTGCGCATCCGTCGTTCCGAAGAACGCGTACGGCAGCTGTCGATCGTCGACGAGTTCACGGGCCTTTTCAGCAAGAACTACGTCGTCCAACGGCTCGAAGAAGAGATGCAGCGCGCGCGTCGGCGCGACTCGCTCTTGACCGTTACGATGGTCGATCTCGACGACTTCAAGAGCTGCAACGACACGTTCGGCCACCAGTTCGGCGACGAGGTTTTGAAGCGGGTGTCCGGCACGCTGAAGGCGAACATGCGTCCGTATGACTCGGTCGGGCGCTATGGCGGCGAAGAGTTCCTGATCGTTCAACCGGAGCTCACCGAGACCGAAGCAGTCGCGATGGTGGCCCGATTGAAGGACAGGGTGGCTGAGGAATGCTTCTACGGTGAGGGTCGCGAGCTGCGGGTGACCTTCAGTGCCGGCGTCGCCGAGTGGGACCGACGCCTCGGGACCGAGGAGTTGATTCGTTCGGCGGACTACGCCCTGTATGCGGCCAAGCACGCCGGAAAGGATCAGACGGTGTGTTACTCGCAAATGAATGGCGCTTCCGCGACCGCTTCGGCCGCGAGGGGGTAGACGGATGAAACGCTCGCCCGTTGCGGCGATTGCCTCCGTATGGTCATCTCGGCCGACGACGTGACGAAGCGCCGGGTCCGGCGGCGTAGCAGAGGCCGCGAAGGCTCGGCGAGCGGCCGGCGTGGCCCTGTGGAGCGGGTGAGGAAATGACAGCTCGGCAAGGCAAGATCGTGGTCGCTGCGACGGTTCTCGCGCTGAGCGCGCTGCTGCTCTGGCAGGCGCTCGCAACCGGCGGCTGGGTCGGCTTCGCGGTGACCGAAATCCAGGTGCTGGTGCCGATGGGCATCTCTTGGCGAGTACTGAACGGCTGGTAAGGGACGAATCCGCAACGCCCCGTTACGCGGAAAGGAGACCTGCGTGCCCTCCGAAACGATCCACTTCGGCGTGACGCTTCCTCAGATCAAGCGGAGCTGGCAGGAGACCCGCGCTGCGGCCCTGGAGTTCGAGGCTCTCGGCTTCCAGTCGCTGTGGTTGAACGACCATCTCTACGGCATCCCCATGCCGACGATCCCGATCCTCGAGGCGTGGACGACTTTGTCGGCCGTGGGGGGCATCACCTCCCGACCGGAGCTCGGGTTGCTCGTGTCACCGCCGGGCTTCCGCAATCCGGCGCTGTTCGCGAAGATGGCTGCGACGCTCGACCACATCACGGCCGGACGGGTGATCGTCGGCCTCGGCGCGGGCTGGTTCGCACAAGAGTTCCAGGGCTACGGCTTTCCGTTTCCATCGGCTCGTGAACGCCTGGAGCAGCTTCGCGAGACGATTACGATCATGAAGCGCATGTGGACGGAGGAGACCCCGACGTTTGCGGGCAAGCACTTCCGGGTCGAGTCGGTCATCTGCCAGCCGCGTCCGGCGCGGCGCCCACCGGTGCTCGTCGGCGGTGGCGGCGAGAAGGTGCTGCTGGCGATCGCGGCCGAGCACGCCGACATTTGGAACAACCTCGCCGTCCATCAAGGCGCGCTGGCGCATAAGATCGACGTGCTGCGCAATCATTGCCGCAAGCTGGGACGCGACTTCGACGCGATCACCCTCTCACAACAGACTCTCGTCGTGATCGGCGAGAACGAAAAGGACGGTCGGGAGAAGATGGAGAGGGCGGCAGGCCTCTACGGCGGCCACCTCGGCGACATCGAGAATGCCGGTATCTGGGGGAGCCCCGATCAGGTCGTGGAGCGGATCCAGCGCCACATCCGCCTCGGCGTTCGCCACTTTGTGATCGAATTCTTCGGACGCGATACCCGGGTGCCGGCGAAGATCTTCGCCGAAGCGGTCATGCCGCGATTCCATTGAGGAGCGGCGCTCGCGAAGGCCGCCGAGCGCGGCGGAAGGTGCGAGTACGAAGGCGGCCGCTTCTTCCTTTGCGCCGCGACGATTTGCGGACGCGAGGTGCCACGTTGATTCTCGAGATCGAGGATTGATTCCCGGTATGTCCGCTGCGGCGATCCTCGCGTGGTATCTGGTTCCGTCGCTCGCGATCGGCGGAGTGCTTTTGAGCTCGGCGGGTCGGTTCGACGTGCCGGCGGTTTGGTGGGCCTACCTGGGGCTCTGGCTTCTCGTTTCGGTGGTGGGCGCGCTCGGCGCAGATCCCGCCCTCGTACAGGAACGGCTTCGGCCTGGTCCGGGGGCGCGCGAAAGCTTGCCGCTGGCCGCGTTGATCGCCGGAGCGCTCACCACCAGCCACTTCGCGATTGCCGGCCTCGACGTGGGGCGATTCCACTGGTCCAATTCGGTTCCGGCCGAGCTCGAGTGGGCAGCCTTGGCCGTTCTCGCCGCCTCCCTTGCGCTCGCGCAGTGGGCAAGCCGCGTGAACCGCTTCTTCTCGTCGGTGGTTCGCATCCAGTCGGAACGCGGTCACTACGTGGTTTCTTCCGGGCCGTATGCCTATGTCCGGCATCCCGGGTATGCCGGAGCGATCGGAGTCGCGCTGTCGAGCGGCGTCGCGCTCGGATCGTGGCTGTCGATATTGCCGAGTCTCCTCGGTGTTGCGCTCCTCGTGCGACGGATACCTAGAGAGGAATGCGTTCTGCGCGAAGAGCTCCCGGGCTACGCGAGCTACCAGGGGAGCGTTCGCTATCGGCTCGTACCTGGGCTTTGGTAGAGGCAATGATTCTCGAGTCGGCCGTTCTCGACGTGAAACCGGGCCAGAGCGCAGCCTTCGAAGCGGCGTTTGGGCGAGCGCGCCATCTTCTCGCGGCAGCCGCCGGTCATCTCTCGCACGAGCTCCGGCGCTCGGTGGAAAAGCCGGACCGCTACCTCCTTCTCGTGCGCTGGCGGATGCTCGAGGATCATACCGAGGGCTTCCGCCGATCGGCGGCGTATCAACGATGGAAGGAGCTGCTCCACCACTTCTACGACCCGTTTCCCGCGGTCGAGCACTTCGAGTCGCCGGCGACGCCGGCGGGATCCCCGCGGATGGTCGACTTCTTCTTCTCCCCGGCGAGCCGTTACTCGTACTTGGCGGCTAGCCAGATGCCCGCGCTCGAGGCCGAGACCGGCTGCCGTGTGGAGTGGCGGCCGGTGAACGGCGTCGAAATTCGCTCGCTTCGCGGCCATGACCCGTTCGCCGGCGCCGCGGTCTCGGGGCAATACGAGTGGACCTACCGCCGGCGCGATGCCGAACGCTGGGCAGGCCACTACGGCATCCCGTTTCGGGAGCCGCCGGATCATGAGTTCGACTTCCGGCTGCTGGCGAGCGCCGCGACGGTCGCCAAGCGACTCGGCCGTGCGGCGGACTACGGATGGCGGCTCTGTTCGGCGGTCTATGGGTCGGGCGAGTGGCCGCCCGACGAAGCCTTGTGCCTGCGGATCGCGCAGGAGCTCGGTCTCGAGCCGGTATCGTTCGCCTCGATGCTGCACGATCACGAAACTAGACACCAGCTGACCGAGGCCGCTCGCGAGGCGCACGCCCGAGGAGCGTTCGGTGTGCCCACGTTCTTCGTCGGCGACGAGATGTTCTGGGGAAACGACCGGATCGCGATTCTGCGCGACGCGCTCCTCCAGGGAGGCGGCTGAAGCGCATGCCGGTCGAGGTGATCGGCATCGACCACGTCTACGTCACGGTGCGCGACCTCGGGCGCTCCGAACGATTCTACGACCGTGTGATGGTCATCCTCGGATACCGAAAGATCCAGTCTGCGATCGGCGCAGACCCTCACATCCACTACTACAACCGCCAGTTCGGCTTCTCGCTGCGGCCGGCGCGACCCACCACGCCGGATCACGATCCGTACGCGCCGGGCCTCCATCACTTCTGCTTTCGAGTGCTCGATGAGAGAGCGGTCGATCGCGCGGCCGCCGAACTCCGGGACGCAGGCGTCGCGGTGACCGACCCGCGTCTCTATCCCGAGTACGCCGCCGACTACTACGCGACCTTCTTCACCGACCCGGACGGCGTGCGCCTCGAGATCACGAATTTCCGCGAGATCCGCCGGCGACGCATGTTCGATTGGGACGGGGTGTGACCCCCCGTGTTCACTTGGCGAGTGCCTCCTCGGCAGCATGATGCGTCAGACCGAAGGCGTCGGCCACGCCGCGGTGGGTGATCTTTCCGTCGTAGACGTTGAGCGCGCGCCGCAGCGGGGCATTGTCGCGAGCAGCGACCTCGAGCCCTTGATCGGCGATCGCCAGCGCGTAGGAGAAGGTGGCGTTGGTGAGCGCGTAGGTCGAGGTGTGGGGAACGATTCCCGGCATGTTCGTGACGCAGTAGTGAACCACGCCCTCCTCGATGTAGATCGGATCGTGATGCGTCGTCGGTCGGGCGGTCTCGATACATCCGCCTTGGTCGATCGAGATGTCGACGATGGCGGCGCCATCGGCCATCCGCCGCACCAGGGAGCGCGCAACCAGCCGCGGGGCGCGCGCGCCGGGGATCAGCACGGATCCAATGACGAGGTCGGCAGCCGACACCTCCTCTTCGATGTTCGCTCGATTCGACATCACGGTGGTGACGTGTCCGCCGAGGATGTCGTGTACGTAGCGCAGCCGCGCGGGATTGACGTCGAGGATGCTGACGTGCGCGCCGACGCCGACGGCGACCCTGCATGCGTTGGCTCCCGCGATGCCGGCGCCGAGAATCACGACCTTGGCGGGGCGCACTCCCGACGCTCCTCCGAGTAGCACGCCGCGGCCGCCGTTCTCGGCTTGCAGGCACCACGCCCCGACCTGGACCGATAGGCGCCCCGCCACCTCGCTCATCGGTGCGAGCAGCGGCAGCGAGCCGTCGTCGAGCTGAACGGTCTCGTAGCCGACCGCGCGAACTCCCCTCGCAACGAGCGTGTGCGTCAACGGCTCGTTCGCCGCGAGGTGTAGATAGGTGAAGAGCACCAGCCCGGGACGGAGGTGCGGATACTCGGCGGCGACCGGTTCCTTCACCTTGAGGATGAGCTCGACGTCCCAGACGTCCTCGACGCGCGCCGCGATCTCGGCACCCGCGCCTCGATAGACGTCGTCGGAAATCCGGCTACCGGCGCCCGCGCCGCTCTGCACCACCACGCGGTGCCCGTGGCCGACGAGCCCGGCGACGCCGCTCGGCGTGACGGCGACGCGACTTTCGTCGTCCTTGACCTCGCGTGGAACGCCGACGCGCATGGGTCAGCAATGGTCGAAGCACGAATGGAAGGCAAGTGTATCACCAGCCGCACAAACTCACGATTGACCACCGCCAGCAAGTTGGCTAGCACCTCGATCGAAGGAACGTTCGTGGGGGAGATTCTCGACGGCAAGAGCGCGGCGCGTGAGGTGCGGGAGCGGGTCCGGACGGAGACTGCGTCGTTCGCCGAGCGGCACGGAATCGCGCCCGGGCTCGCCACGGTGCTCGTCGGAGAAGACCCTGCCTCGAAGATCTACGTCGGCTCCAAGCTCAAGGCGTGCGCGGAGGTCGGCTTCCGCTCCTTCGCGCGCGAGCTGCCGGCGACGACGACGGAGGCCGAGCTGCTCGCGGTGGTCGACGAGTTGAACGCGGATCGCAACGTGCATGGCATCCTCGTCCAGCTCCCGCTTCCGAAAGGGCTCGACGAGAAGCGCGTGATATTCCGTCTGTCTCCGGAGAAGGACGTCGACGGTCTTCATCCGGTGAGCCAGGGCCGACTCCTCGCCGGCGAGCCCGGATTCCGGCCCTGCACTCCGCTCGGGGTCATGTATCTCGTCCAGAAGACGGGTATCGGCCTGGCGGGCAAGCGGGCGGTGGTGGTCGGCCGAAGTCTGCTCGTGGGCAAGCCGGTCGCGCTGTTGCTTCTCGAGCAGCACGCCACCGTCACGGTCTGTCACTCCCGCACCGCGGATCTTCCGGGTGAGGTCGGTAGCGCGGACGTGCTCGTGGCGGCGATCGGCAAGGCCGAGATGATCCGCGGCGCGTGGATCCGTCCCGGTAGCGTGGTCGTCGACGTCGGCATCAACCGCACCGAAGTCGGGCTCAAGGGAGACGTCGAATTCGCGGCCGCGTCCGAGCGTGCGGCCTACATCACGCCCGTCCCGGGCGGGGTCGGTCCGATGACCGTGGCCATGCTGATGCAGAACACCCTGGCCGCGGCTCGGCGCAGCGCGGGAGTCCCCGCCGGATCGGCGGCGCGGTGAGCGTTGCGGTGACCGGGAAGGTCGCACGCCGGACGCCGCTCTACGACGCGCACCGGCGGCTCGGCGGACGCATGGTCGAGTTCGCGGGCTGGGAGATGCCGGTCTACTACACGGGCATTCTCGAGGAGCATCTCGCCGTGCGCGAGCACGCGGGCCTTTTCGACGTCAGCCACATGGGCGAGATCGAGCTGAGCGGCGCGCGAGCGCTCTCCGCATGCCAGAACCTGGTGACGAACGATGCGGCGGCGCTGCGGCCGGGAAGGGCGCAGTACGCCGTGATGTGCCTTCCCTCGGGCGGAATCGTCGACGACCTGATCTACTATTGTCTCGCCCCCGATCGGTTTCTCTTCTGCGTCAACGCCTCGAACGAGGACAAGGACTATCGCTGGATGAAGGAGCATTCTGCCGGCGCCGAGGTGATCAATCGCAGCGCCGAGTTCGCGCTGCTCGCGCTCCAGGGCCCCAAGTCGCCGAGGATCCTCCAGCCGCTGACGACGATCGACCTCGCCGCGCTCGAGACCTTCGGCGTGATCGAAGCGGAAATCGCCGGCGCCCGGGCACTCGTCTCGCGCACCGGTTACACGGGCGAGGACGGCTTCGAGATCTATCTCACGCCATCCGATGCCGAGCGGGTGTGGGATCGACTGCTCGCGGCGGGTGCGCCGCAGGGCCTCGTGCCGGTCGGCCTCGGGGCGCGCGATACACTGCGCCTCGAGATGGGCCTGATGCTTTACGGCAACGACATCGACGAGGAGACGACACCGCTCGAGGCGGGTCTCGGTTGGGTCGTCAAGCTAGGCAAAGGCGACTTCATCGGCCGCGAGCCGCTCGTGCGGCAGAAGGCCGAAGGGCTTCGTCGGCGGCTCGTCGGTCTCTTGATGGCAGATACGGCGGCGCCGCCGCGCCATGGCTATCGAATCGTTCACGGCGGCCGACCGGTCGGCGTCGTCACGAGCGGAACCAAATCGCCCACCCTCGGCCGCGGGATTGCGCTCGGATTCGTCGAGCGATCGGTTTCGGAGATCGGCACCAGGGTTGCAGTCGAAGTTCGCAGTCGGCAGCATCCAGCCGAAATCGTGGCGCTGCCGTTCGTGCGCCGCCAGAAGTAGGGAGGATCAGGATGAAGTTTCCGAAGAAGCTCCGCTACACCCGAGAACACGAGTGGGTGATGATCGAGGGCAACCAGGCGACGGTGGGCATCACGGACTTCGCGCAGCACGAGCTCGGCGAGGTCGTCTACGTCGAGCTGCCGAAGGTCGGCGATTCGGTCACGAAGGACGAGCCGTTCGGCGTCGTCGAGTCGGTGAAGGCAGCCTCCGACGTGTATGCGCCCGTCTCCGGCGAGGTCACCGAGAGCAACGACGATCTGGTATCGAGCCCGGAGCTGATCAACGACGACCCGTATGGAGACGCGTGGCTGATCCGCGTCGAGATGAGCGACTCCTCCGAGGTCGAGCACCTGATGACGGCGCAGGACTACAAGGACTACGTGGAAGAGGAGGGCGAGGCGGAGGAAGGCGAAGAGCTCGAAGACGACGAGATCGAGGGGGATGAAGACGAGGATGAAGAATAGTCTGCGTCGACCCCGATGCGCTACATCCCGCACACCGATTCCGACGTCGCCGCGATGCTCGGCGCGATCGGCCTGCGATCCCTGGACGACCTCGTCGCTCACATTCCCGCCGTCCTTCGCCAGCGAGCCACGCTCGACGTTCCGAACGGGCTCGGCGAGGCCGACGTCACGGCCCGGCTCTCGGCGCTCGCGTCGAAGAACCGTGTGGCGCCGAGCCTGCTCTGCTTCGCCGGCGCCGGCGCCTACCCGCACTTCATTCCGTCGGTCGTCGACCAGGTGATTCTCCGCAGCGAGTTCGCGACCGCCTACACCCCGTACCAACCCGAGGTCAGCCAAGGCACGCTGCAGGCGACGTTCGAATTCCAGACGCTGATCGCATCGCTCTGCGGACTCGAAGTGGCCAACGCGAGCATGTACGACGGCTCTACGGCGACCGCAGAAGCCGTGCTGATGGCGAGGCGGCTCGCCCCGAAGGCCGGCCGAGTTCTCGTCGCGGCCTCGCTGCCGCCGCAATATCGTGAGGTCGTGCGGAGCTACATCGAGGGGCTCGGCGACCTGGAGTGCGAGGAGATCCCGTTCGGCGCCGACGGCCGGATCGACCTCGAGGCGCTCGATCGCCGGCTCACCCCGCCGCCCGCGGGCGTCGTCGTCGGCTACCCCAACTTCTTCGGGGTGATCGAAGATCTGGGTGCGATCGCCGGCGCGACGGCCGCAGCGGGGGCGCTGCTCCTCACCGTGACGCCCGAGGCCATGGCGCTCGGGCTGCTCCGTCCTCCCGGCGCCCTCGGCGCCGACATCGCGGTCGGAGAGGGCCAGAGCTTCGGCATCCCGCTATCGTTCGGAGGGCCCTATCTCGGCCTCTTCGCGACTCGCGAGCGTTTCGTGCGCAGCATGCCCGGGAGGCTCGTCGGGGAAACGGTGGACGAGCAGGGGCGCCGCGGCTACGTGCTCACGCTCGCCACGCGAGAGCAACACATCCGGCGCGAGCGGGCGACGTCGAACATCTGCACGAACCAGGGCCTGTGCGCGTTGGCGGCGACGGTGTTCCTGGCGCTCGCCGGCCGCCGTGGCCTGCGCGACCTCGCGGAGCGCAATGCCCGCAAGGCTCGCCACGCGATGCGTCGCCTCCGCGAGCGGGCCGGCGCGGAGCCCGTGTTCTCTGCGCCGTTCTTCAACGAGTTCGTGGTCCGTCTGCCGAACGCCCGTGCTCGGCACGAGCGCGCGATCGAGCGCGGCGTGCTCGCCGGCGTGCCGCTCGGCCAGTGGTACCCGGCGCTCGAGGATGCGCTTCTCGTCTGTGCGACCGAGGTGCACTCGGCCGACGACATCGACCGCATGGCGGAAGCGCTCGCCGCATGAGCCCGGCGAACGAATCGCGCGGCCTCTCGCTCGACGAGCCGCTCCTCTTCGAGCGCGGATCGGTTGGCCGGCGTGGCTATACGTTGCCGTCGCTCGTCGAACGAGAGCGCGAAGCGGCGTCGGTCCCCGCAGAGCTTTGCCGCGACGATCTCGACGCCTTCCCCGAGCTCTCGGAGATGGAAGTGCTGCGCCACTTCCTTCGTCTGTCGCAATGGAACTTCAGCGCGGCGACGAACTTTTACCCCCTGGGCTCGTGCACGATGAAATACAACCCGACGCTGAACGAGAAGATCTCCCGTCTGCCGGGCTTCGCCGAGCTCCACCCGCTGACACCTACGCCGGCGGCGCAAGGAGCCCTCGAGCTGATGGCGGAGCTCGAACGGCTTCTCGCCGAGGTGAGCGGCATGGATGCGGTCAGCCTGCAGCCCGCTGCGGGAGCGCACGGGGAACTCGCGGGCATGAAGATGATCCGCGCGCATCACATGAGCCAAGGAGGTCCGCGGCGGAAGGTCCTGATCCCGCAGAGCGCGCACGGCACGAATCCCGCGAGCTCCGCGCTCTGCGGCTATCAGGTCGTTGCCGGTTCGATCGAACGACGAAGGGATGATCGATCCCGCGACCGTGGCCCGGCTGGTCGACGCGGACACGGCGGCCATCATGGTTACCAACCCGAACACGCTCGGGCTCTTCGAGAAAGACATCGTGCGAATCGCCGACGCGGTCCACCAGAAGGGGGGCGTCGTCTATCTCGACGGCGCGAACATGAATGCGCTCCTCGGCGTGGCCAAGCCGGGACACATGGGCGCGGACGTCATGCAATTCAATTTGCACAAGACGTTCTCGACTCCCCACGGCGGAGGCGGACCCGGTGCGGGGCCCGTGGCGGTGAAGCGCGTGCTGGCCGACTACCTGCCGGTACCACGGGTGGTGCGCGGCGACGCCGGCTACCATCTGAGCCACGATTTCCCGAAGTCGATCGGCCGGATCCGGGCGTTCTTCGGCAACTTCGGCATGCTGGTTCGCGCCTACGCATACATGATCTCGCTCGGCGGCGACGGCATGCGTCGCGCGACCGAGATGGCGATTCTCAACGCCAACTACATCCGCAAGCGCCTCGGGGGCGTCCTCGAGCTCGCCTATGATGGACCGTGCCTTCACGAATGCGTGTTCTCGGACGCGACGCTCGAGCCGCTCGGGATCAAGACGCTCGACCTGGCGAAACGGCTCCTCGACTACGGCTTCTATGCGCCCACGATCTATTTCCCGCTGATCGTCAGCGGTGCCATCATGATCGAGCCGACGGAATCGGAGACCCGCGAGACGCTCGACGAGTTCGTCGCCGCCGTGGAGGCGATCGTCCGCGAGGCTCGCGAACGCCCCGAGCGCGTGAAGAACGCCCCGCACCGCACCCGCGTCTCTCGCCTCGACGAGGTGCGCGCCGCGCGCCAGCCGAAGCTCCGCTGGGAGAAAGCGAGCGGCGACTGAATCTCCGCCGGGTCTGCTGTTTCACGACTTTGCTTCTCGCCGCCGCGGCGGCGTGCAGCTCACGCCTGTCCCCGGAGGCGGTCTCGTGGCGCGCGCAGGCGCCAGTCGTCGGAGCCGCGCAATCGCCGCCGGATGCCACCGGCGACGGGGTCTTGGTCGTCGAGACCGACAGAGACCAGACGCAGAACGGCGGCGGCTACTACTACAGCGTTCGCCGACCGTACGAGATCTATGGTGTCGACGGACAGCTCGTCGCTCGGGTTCAGAACCAGGGTTTGCGACAGGGGGAGGATCCGGAGCGCATCAGTATTCCTCCAGGCAGGTACGTCGTGGTGTCGATGTATGGAACCGTCTATCGCCGAATCCAGGTGGAGATCCGTCCCGGAGCGAAGACGGCGGTCAGCGAGAGCGAGCTCCACAACGCGGCGATGGTTTTCCCTGAGACGGGACAGTAGGCGTACTCTTCGGAGCCCGTAGGGTTGTATCGGCCGGCGCGGGGACTACAAACGTCTTACATGGAGTGTCCTCGCTGCGGACGACCCAACCGCGAGGCCGCACGCTTCTGTGGAGATTGCGGCGCCTCTCTGGAGACGCGGATCGCCTGTACCCGCTGCCTGGCCTTCAACCCGCCGGGCCAGAGGTTCTGCGATTCCTGCGGGCAGGAGCTCGCCGCCAAAGGCCGAGAACGGGCGCGCGATCCCAAGGACTACACGCCGCGGCATCTCGTCGAGAGGGTGCTCACGTCCCGCAGCGCGATCGAAGGTGAGCGCAAGCAGGTGACCGTGCTGTTCGCCGACATGGTCGATTCTATGGCGTTGGCCGAACGGGTCGATGCCGAAGAATGGCATCGGGTCCTCGACCGCTTCTTTCAAATTCTCGCCTACGAGATCCATCGCTTCGAGGGGACGATCAACCAGTTCACCGGCGACGGAGTCATGGCGCTCTTCGGGGCCCCGGTCGCACACGAAGACCATGCCCGTCGGGCGTGTCATGCGGCGCTCCGTCTGAAGGACGAGCTCCGCACCTATGCGAGCTCGCTCGCCCGCCGCGGCCTCGAGTTCTCGGTGCGCATGGGGCTCAACTCCGGTGAGGTAGTCGTCGGCAAGATCGGCGACGATTTGCGCATGGACTATACGGCTCAGGGTCACTCGGTCGGCTTGGCCGCACGAATGGCGCAGCTGGCCGCCCCGGGAACCGTTTGTTTGACGGAGCAAACGGCGTCGCTGGTGGAGGGGTTCTTCACACTCGCCGACCGGGGCGCGGCGGCGATGAAGGGCGTCAGCGCGCCGGTCCGCGTCTTCGAGCTTCGTGAAGTCGGACCGCTCCGGACGCGACTCGAGGCCTCGGCGCTACGAGGTTTCTCACGTTTGGTGGGCCGCGAAGGCGAGCTCGCCTGGCTCGAGACGATTCTCGACGCGGCGATCGAGTCGAACGGGCAAGTCGTGGGCGTCGTTGCGGACGCGGGGGTCGGCAAGAGCCGACTCTGCCTCGAGTTCGTCGCTCGCTGTCGTGCGCGCGGAATCGCCGTGCACGAAGCCCACTGTCCGGCGCACGGGTCGACCGTCCCCTTGCTGCCGATTCGCGACCTCCTGCGCAGCATCCTCGGGCTCGTGGAGAGCGACCAGGCCGAGCAGATACGCCGGAAGATCGCGCAGCGATTGCTCGCTCTCGATCCAGACTTCGAGGATGATCTGTCTCTCGTGCTGGACCTCCTCGGCATTCCGGACGCGCTTCCAGGGCAAGTCGTTCGCGAGAGCTCGGCCGAGCGGCTCGCCGCGTTCATCCGTCGATTCATTCGCCTGCAGAGCGTCCGCGAGCCGATCGTCGTTCTGCTCGATGACGCGCATTGGATCGACCGATCGAGCGACGAGCTGATCCGCGAGCTCGCCGCCGTGGTGGCCGGTACGCGCGTGCTGCTGCTGGCGAACTTCCGGCCCGAATACCGCCCGGACTGGATCGGGGGTGCACACTACCAACAGCTCTCGCTCTCTCCGCTCGGCCTGGAAGCGAGCCGCGAGCTGCTGCGCGATCTTCTCGGGCCGGACCCTTCGACGGGTGACTTGGCGGATCGCATTCGCGAGCGAACCGGCGGAAATCCGTTCTTCATCGAGGAGATCGTCCAGGCCCTGGCGACCTTGGGAAGCCTCGCCGGCCAGCGCGGCGCGTATCGTCTCACGGCACCGCTCGAGGCCCTGGCGTTGCCGATGACGGTCCGGTCGCTGCTCGCCGCGCGGGTGGATCGGCTCGGCGAGCGCGTCAAGCAGGTGTTACAGGCCGCGGCGGTGATCGGCAAGCAGTTCGACGAGCCGCTGCTCGAAGCGGTCTCGGGACTGGCTGCCGCCGACCTCGCGGCCGCGCTCGGCGCGCTGCAGGAGGCCGAGTTCATCCGCCTGGTGAGCCCCGTTCCGCACCCGCAGTACGCGTTCAAGCATCCGTTGACACGCGACGTCGCCTACGAGTCGCAGCTCGGCGAGCGGCGTGCGCGGATGCACGCGGGCGTGGCAGCGGCGTTGCAGGCGCTGCGCGCGGACCGGCTCGGCGAGCTCGCGGCGTTGATCGCCTATCATTGGGGGGCCGCCGGCATGCGCTTCGAGGCTGCGCGCTGGCAGCGCCGTGCGGCGCTCAAGGTGTCGAACATCAAAGTGAGGAGCCGGGCGCAAGCGCCGAGGTCGAAGGTCTGAGGGCAGCCGTTTAGGCTCACCCCTCGTTCTTGAGCTCCTGCTGCGCCGGGTTCCATGCCCAGTACCGCGCTACGGCGCCGGCATCGATGCGCAGGTCTGCACCCGTCATGTGTCCGGCGTCGTCGGAAGCGAGGAACGTCACGGCCCGCGCATAGTCGGACGGGCTGGGCAGAGACTGCATCGGCACGTTGCGACGAAATCCCTCGAAGACCTGAACGATCGCCTCCGAGGGGCGCTTTCGTCCCCAGCGCACCGCACGCTCGATTCCCTCGCGCGGATCCGTCGCGGTCGGCGTGAGACTGTTCACGCGGATGCCGTGGGTTGCGAGCTCCATCGCGACCGAGCGCGTGAAGTTCAAGAGCCCCGCCTTGGCGGTGCAGTAGCCGACGTTGCCGGGCTGGCCCTGATGACCCGCCGTCGAAATGATGTTGACGATGACCCCGCCGCGGCGCCGCGCCACCATTTGCTTGGCGACGAACTTGGTGCAGAGGAACGTGCCGTCGAGGATCACGGCCAGCTGGCGGGACCATCGGGCGTGCGGCATGTCGAGCACGCCTTGCTGATCGAAAATCGCGGCGTTGTTCACCAGCACGTCGACCGACCCGAGCTCATCGCCAACCTGGCGCACCACGTTTTCGACCTCCGCCTCATTGGTCAAATCGGCGACGACGGCGAGCGCCCGGCGCCCCGCCGCGCGTATTGCGGCCGCACAGTCCTCGGCGTTGCGTCGATCGAGATCGACGCAAGCGACGTGTGCGCCCTCGGCGGCCAATCCTTCGGCGATTCCGCCGCCGATGTTCGGGCTGGTGCCGGTGACGATCGCGACGCGATCTCGAAGCTTCATTCGCGTACCCTCCCGACGTCGTCGATTCCGAGTAGGCGACGAGCATTTCCCCCGAGGACCCGGTCCTCGTCTTCGGGATTCAGTGTCAGCGCACGCACCTCGGCGACGGGATCCTCAGGTCCGAGCGGCAGAGGATAGTCGCTTCCCAGGACGAGATGATCCGCGCCGAATCGATGCACGAGGTAGAGAAGCCATCGCGAGTCGAAGGCAACCGTGTCGAAGGAGAACTGGTCGACGTACTCCGACGGTCGCTTCGGCGCTCGCACCCGGCACGCGTCGAAGAGCTCGTGCCCTTTGTCCAGGCGGGCGAGCAGCGCGGCGAAGGTGCCGCCGCCGTGGTAGAGCACGATTCGCAGCGAAGGATGCCTCTCCAGTACGCCTCCCATGACGAGGAGCGCGGCCGCGAGGCCCGTATCGTAGAGATTCCCGACGAGCGGCGAAAGCAGATAGCGGGCGAACGGCCCCTTTGGAGCCGCTTCGAATGGATGAATGCAGACCGGCACGCGATGCGCTTCCGCGGCGGACCAGAACGGCTCCAACCGGGGGTCGTCGAACGCGAGGTCGGGAGTCGACGGCGGGACCTCCACGCCGCGAAGCCCGAGCCCGACGGCGCGCTCGAGCTCGAGGGCGGCACGCTCCGGGTCTTGAAGGGGCACCGAGGCCAGCGGCGAGAACCGGCCGGGATGCCGACGCCCGATCTCGGCCAGTGAGTCATTGTTCACCTGTGCCACGGCAAGGCTCACGTCCGAGGGGGCGTTTGGGTAGAGCAGGAAGGGCGTCGCGGACACGGCCTGCGTCGTGATTCCCAGGCGGTCCATGTCCACGAGCCGCGCGGCGGCGTTGCACATCCGTGGGCCGAGCGGCCGGGTGCTGGCGCCACCGATCTCGGCGATGCGTCCACTCGGTCCCTCGACCACCCGAGTTGCGACGTGGTCGCCCTCTTCGGCGAGAAACGCGACCACCTCTTCAGTAACCATGTGGTTGTGAAGGTCGACTACGTCCATGGAAGGCATTGCCGAGCGCCACATGCCGACGACCCGCAAGCGGGACCCGAAGGCTGTCGACCGGCGCGGTCGTCGGATAGGGCTTTCCCTCGTGAAGGCTCGGGAGGTAGGCCCCCCGCAGCGTACTCAGACGAGCTTCTTGCCGTAAGCTGCGGTCTCGACCAGGGCCGTGTCGAGGTACTCGACGACTTCCGAGATCTTGCCGTCGCGGAGGCGGAACGCGAACGCATAGTCGTTGTCGTACGGGAGGCCGTGAATGGTCTTGGCCTTGCCGCGCGCGAGCGCGACGACGCGCTCGCCGTCGCCGATGAGCTCGTCCACGGTGAGGCCGATGTCGCCCACGATCTGCTTTCGCCAAGGCGTGAAGAAGTCCTCGACGATCTCGCGCAATCCGCGGTAAACGCCCGACACCGGCGTCGTCCCTTTCAGATTGTAGACGACGTCATCCGTGAACAGACGAAACGCGGCTTGCGCGTCACCTTTGGCGATGAGGTCGAACCACTGCTGGACGATTTCTCGGCTCGCGGACATGTTTGCCCTCCTGAAACGGCGTGGCCCCTCACGACCAAGAGTCCCTAGAGCAGCCCCGCACCGAAGATCCAATGGGCTCCCGGCTGAAGTCGCCCGCCCTCATCGCGGCCGTACCAAACCGAGGCGTTGATCGCGAACACGAAGTGGATGCGACCGTCTTCCGCAACCGCCTGCGCCGGAGGGTTCTCGTCGAAGAATATGTTGTCGTTCAGCGTGCCGAGGAGCACGCGATCGCTCGATAGGTTTCCGGAGCGCTGCTTGAGGTAGACCTCCAGACGCCGGCCGTCCCGGCTCATCACCGCTTCGACTTCCACGTTGTCGCGACCCTGCGGCACGTTGCCCGCGAAAATCTGCTGCTTGAACTCCATGCTGAAGGACTGGAACACGCGCAGGCCGACCCGACGCACGAACGGAGCGAAGCGGTCGGCCTTGGTGTTGAGGAGCGTGAAGTTGCCCTGCCGGACGTCCGGCAAGTAGTCGGGTGTGCCCCGCTGGCCCGGATCCGCCCAAAGCTCGGGGCGGGAGAGCGAGGCGAGATCCCGCTTTCCGCCCTCCGCCGTCCTGTCACCATCTCCGGAGTCTCCCTTCCGCAGCGCAGGGTCTCGAGCCAGCTCCGACGGACGGACGAAGAGGTCGCTCAACCCGATCGTCGGCGCGGTGTGCGTCGAAGGTGAGGGCGACTGCGGCTCGGTCTTGGTGAGCGCCGAGCCTCGCTCCTTGCCCTGCGTGTCGCCCTTACTCTTGGTGGCCGGCTGCTTGTCTGCGGGCGACGGTTTCGCGTTCTCGAGCTTGGCGGGTTGTTGCGGCGGCTTGGCGGGCGGCGCGGGCTCGCCGCGCTTGATCATTTCCTCGATCGCCTTGCTGTCTCGGTCGCTGAAGAGATGGGCCTTCTCCGGAGTCTGCTCCGGACTGTCGGGAGGGCTCACGATCTGATTCTTCGGCGCCGGCACGGGCTGCTCAGCCGGTGGCGGCGGCGCCTTCTCGGCGGCCTTGGCTTGCGCATCGGCTTGGGCCTTCGCCTTGGCCGACGGACTCTCCTGCGGCTGGAGCAGCTCGACCTCGAAGGGCGACGCGGCGGGCGGGGGCGCGTTCAGCGCACGGACGGCGAAGAGCAGCACGAGCAGCGCGTGAAAGAGAATCGACAGCGCGAACGGGAGGACTAGGCTCCCCGGGCGATCCAGCGAAAGGTCGGCCGTAGTGGCCATGTCCCGGCGAGTCTAACCAAAAGCGCCCACACTGGCTAGGTGTCAGACCCCGAACCAGCCCGGCATCAGCTTGCAGGCCTATCGGGTTGCCGCTACTGTCCACGACGAGGGCGAAGCATGTTCGGACTGGGTTTCGGTGAGCTGATGGTCATCCTGTTGATCGTCGTCGTGGTATTCGGTGCCGGAAAGATCGGCGATATCGGCGGCGATCTCGGGCGCGCCATTCGCAATTTCCGCAAGGCCCTCAACGAGCCGGAAGCGATCGATGTGACGCCCAAAGGCGGCGAGGCGAAGAAGGAAGAAGCGGAGAAGAAGTAGAAAGCGGGCGCGCGCGCGTCGGTCAGGACGCCGACGACTGCGCCGATGCCACCCTCGCGGTGAACTCCTTCAAGGTCGGGGGTGGATTCAGAAACACGACGCTGAAGCCGGCAGCCTCTCCCGGACGGATTTCGAAGCGTTTCGGCGGCTCGAGGCGCTGCAAGAGCGTGATCTCCTTCGTCGAGAGATCCTTGACGATCTTCAGCGACATCGCGTTGCCGCAGTAGATGCTTTTTGTCTCGACCAGCTTGCCGCTCTGATCGTACACGGCGCTCTCGATCTGCACGCCCTTCAGCGATTCGGCCGCGGCGTTCACCGCCCTTCCCGAGACGATGAACACAGGACGGTCGTCCTTGATCTGTTGATAAGCCCCCTCGACGTCTTGCAGCTGCACGCGGGTCTGCAGCAAGTGGTCCTCCGCGATCATGTTGCCGACGATCGGTACGGCTGCGAGCAACTTCGCGGCCTGCGCCGGATGATTGAGCAGATCGAGAGCGAGGATCGCATAGAGGACGACGAGGATCGTCAGATACGCGAGGTACGGCCGCCGAGCGTCGCGCCCGCGTTCCGCCTCCACACGCAGTTGGTCCTCGCCGCGCACGAAGCGAGGCTCGTCGGAGCGCAGGTCGTACTCGGCAGGAGCGGCGACGGACTCATCACTGGTTGGCTCGGAGGATTCGTCCCGCTCCTCGTCTTCGACGAACGAGAAGTCGCGATCCGCAGGCGGTCCCTGCGGCGGGCTTGGCGGGCGGGTAACGCTCCGTGGCTCGGCCTCGACCGAGCTCTCCGTGCTCGTCATTGCGCTCGGTCGCGAAAACGAGAACGACAGCGAATCGCCGTCGCGTCGCTCGGCGGGCCTGCGCGTCTCCCCCGAGGGGGCTCCGGCCGTGGCGGCTCGGACGAGGGCGGAGGGGTCGTGCGCGAAGGCTCGAACGGCTCCGGCCCGCTGCTCTCGCTCTCGGACTCGTGCGCGAAGATGTGGCTGCAGCGGGAGCACTTGAACGTCTGGTCGCGCTCGAGCACGCCCGTCTCCACCCGGTAGCGTGCCCGGCAACGCGGGCATTCGACGATCACCGAAGGCTCCTCACTTCGAGCCGAATTGTAGAGGACGGCGGAGACAATTCAACCCGCAGCTCGAGCATTGACCTCACGGTGCCGCGGCATCGAAGACGACGAGGTGACCCGCCGTGAGATCCGACACGAACACTCGGCCGTCGGATGCGACGGCGATCCCGGTCGGGCGGTCGAGGGTCGCCGATCCAATGACGCCGTTGATCGACTTCTTGAGCGCGCCGAGCGAATCGTACGCGTTGACGCGATGGTTGAAGGAATCGGTCATCCAAATCATGTCGGCATGCACGGCGAGATACGGCTCCGAGTAGAATTCCTTCCATCCGAACACGCTCCAGACGCCGAGGAATTTCCCTTCGAGATCGAACGACTGGACGCGATGATTTCCGGTGTCGGCGACGTAGAGGATTTTGCGCCGCGGGTCGACCGCGAGTCCCACTGGCTCGACGAACTGCCCAGGCTCGCTTCCTTCGCCGCCGAACGTGAGCAGCTTTTGCCCGCCGGGGTCGTAGGCGAGAATGCGCTTGTTGCCGGTGTCGGCGACGAAGATCGCGCCGTTCGGCGCCACCGCGACCGAGCGCGGGCCCCAGAATCCAGGATTCTCTTCGCGCCAGTCGAGCACGAAGCGCCCGTCGGCGTCGAGCTTCTCGATACGATGGTTCCACGTATCGGCGACGTAGATGGACCCGTCGGAGCCGCCTGCCACCCCGCACGGCTCGCGGAATTGGCCGGGCTTGTCGCCCGGATCGGGGCCTCCCCAGATGGCGAGCACGCTACCGTCGGGCGCGAGCTTCTGGATGCGGTTGTTCTTGGTGTCGGCGACGAGCAGGTTGCCGTCGCGATCGAAAGAAAGGGCGCGCGGGGAGGCGAACTGTCCCGGAGCGGTCCCCGGCGCACCGATCACGCGTCCAGCGGTCTGCACGGGGCTCTCCGCGTACTCGCGCACCTGAGGCGCCGGGCGGAGGGCGACGGCGCGGCAGCACCTTGTGAGACGTAAGGTCGTTGGCGACGAACATCACGGCGTCGGTAGTGCCGGTGGCACTCCACACCCGACGCGCGAGCAGGAAACGAAGCAAGACCCGCGGCGTCATCTTCTCCCAGTCGATCACCCACCATCCGCGCACGGCGAAGCGCGTGGCCGTGTAGCGGCCGTCGAGGTCGTTCTCGAGCCGCGTCGCATCGCCCGGATCGACGATCAGAATCGGCGCGGTGGTTTCCTTCGGCAACGAGTTCCACCACACGGGGTAGCCGCGCAGATACCAGCTGAGCGGCCAAGTCGCGTCGCCGACGACGACGATCGGCGTTTCTTTTCCTGTACCGAGCGTGCGCCCGACTTCCTCGATCTTGGCCATGATCTTGGGGATGTCGTACGTCGATTGTACGTAGACGAGCGGCTCGAAATGCGCCTCCGCCAGCGGCTCCGTCATCCGCAGGGCGTCATAGAGGTAGTTCGATGCGATCAGCGACCAGACGGTAAAGGCGGCCAGTGGCGACCACCAGAGAAGCCGCTCGAGCTTCTGACGCGCGAAGAAATGGGCGGCAAGCACGGTTTGCGGCAGCAGCACGGGCACGAGCAGCCAGGGCACCTTCTCCTGCGCCCAGGCATAGAGAGCGAACGCGAACGCCGTCCACGCCAGGAACAATACGTCCGTCCGGGTGGTTGCGCCGCGACGGATCCAAGAAACCATGGTGACGAGCGCCGGAATGAAGATCAGCGCTTCGTAGCCGACCTCGAGGGGCAGGTAGTACCACCACGGTCCGGGGATGCGCTGCTTCTCGTGCTGACCCCACCAGTAGCGGAGCGCGCGCGACGTCGCGTTCCATTCCTGCGGGCGCGTGAGCAGCGAGGTGTAAAGCACCAGGGCGATCGTCAACCCGATCAGCACCGCCGTCGTCAGCGGGACCCACGAACGCTTCGTCCAGGCAAGCACCTCGCGTGCCCAGCCGGCCGCACGCGCGGACACGCTCGACCCGCCGGCGCGAATCGGAAAGATGCCGATGAACCAGAGCGCATTGGCAAAGATGAACGCGCTCAGATAGATGTCCTCCTTGGTCGCCGCCGCCAAGCCGATCGCGACGCCCGCCAGGTAGGCGTGACGGCGAAGGCCGCTGCGGATGAAATACAGGAACGCGACCAGCGCGGCGAACGTGAAAAACGCGATCGGGACATCATGGCGGAGGGAGCGGGAGTAGTAGCCCAGGGTCGGAGAGAGGGTCACGAGCGCCGCATAGAACAGGGCTTCGCGCCGCCCGATCAGCGTGCGTAGCGGCCACGCCAACGCCACGAGGCCGACCCCACATACGACCGGCAGCAACCGCGTCGAGGCTTCCGATTGGCCGAACAACCATTCGAAGGGCGCCGTCAGATAGTAGAGAGCCGGACCGTGATAGACCGGATCGTAACGATAGTCCGAGGGCCCGACCGTGAAGATTCGCCACGAGTAGTACGCGTGGATCGACTCGTCGTGGTGGAGCGGGCGGTAGCCGAGCCAAACAAGCCGCAGCGCACACGCGAGGATCAGCAGCGAGAAATAGATCACGTGCTCGAGTCGCAGGCGCCAGAAGACCAGCCGATCGAGGTCGAAACGGGTCTGCATTCGCGGGTCGCCGGTTCTTAGATGGTGCCTACCGGCGAGTCAATTCACTCATGACCTGCAACGCCTCGGCCTCCGTGCGGTGGTTGCGAGTTTCTAGAAGCGCTGGAGTTTCCGGTCGGGACGTACTCGGCCCGACCGGAAACTCCAGCCACCGCGCGGAGCGCGGAAGCAATAGACGAGCCCCGATAGTCATTGCTTCCGCGCTCCGCGCGGTTGCGGCTGGCTGCGGTCAACCCGAGTACGGGTCGACCGCAGCCAGCCGCGCTTTCCATGTTGCCGAAACGTTCTCGGCAGACACTTCGCCATTCCCATGACCTCGGTCGTCTTTCCCTGTTTCAACGAGGAGGCGAGGATTTTGCCGACCCTCGACCGCGCCGTCGGCTTTCTCGAAGGGCGCGGCGGTGGCTGGGAGATCGTGGTCGTGGACGATGGCAGCCGGGACCGAACGCGCGAGGTCGTCCTCGCGCGCTTCGCCGCCGTGCCCGCGGTGCGGGTGCTGCGCTACGAGACGAACCACGGCAAGGGCTTCGCCGTTCGCGAGGGCGTCTTTGCCAGCCGGGGCGAGCTCGCGCTCTTCAGCGACGCCGACCTTTCGACGCCGATCGAGGAGCTCGCCAAGCTGGAGGCCAAGGCTGCCGAGGGTTACGACGTCGTGGTGGCGAGTCGCGTGGCCGCGGGCGCCCGCATCTTGACGCCCCAGCCGACGCGCCGGCGGCTCTCGGGACTGGTGTTCCGCTCGCTCGTGCGCAGCCTCGGACTGAGCTCTCTCCACGATACGCAGTGCGGCTTCAAGCTGCTCCGGCGCGCGACGGTCGACCCGATTCTGCGCGCGGTCGAAACAAAGGGATTCGCCTTCGACGTCGAGCTATTGGCCCGTGCCGAGCGTGCCGGGCTACGCGTCGCCGAGGTGCCGGTCGATTGGCGCGACTCGAGGGGAAGCAAGGTGCGGCTGTTCCCCGACGCGCTGCGCATGGCGAGCGACCTCATCCGCATGCGGCTTCGGCTGGCGGCGCCCTAGCGGAGCGCATTCGGGCTCCGCCGATTCCGAAGATGAATCTCTTGGTGATCCTCTCCTACTACCACCCGCACTGGACGGGCCTCACCGCGCACGCGCAGCGGGTCGCAGAGGGCATGGCGGCCCGCGGCCACCGCGTGACGGTACTCACGGTGCGACACGACCCGTTGCTTCCCGAAGAAGAGACGGTGAACGGCGTTCGAATCGTCCGCGTGAAGCCGATCGCGCGCGTGAGCCGGGGCATGATCGCGCCGACGTTTCCCGCCGCCGCGGCGCGGCTCGTCGCCGCCCACGACATCGTCCAGATCCACACCCCGCTCCTCGAATCGCTGCTGGTCGCCCTTCTCTGTCGGCGCGCCCGCCGGCCGCTCGTGTTGACGCATCACGGCGACCTCGTCTTGCCGGCAGGCGTCGCGAACCGAATCATCGAGCACGTGGTCTCCGGGTTCATGAGCCAGGCGGGACGCCTCGCCGATCGGGTCACCGCCTATAGCCGCGACTACGCCGAGCACTCGGATTTTCTCGCGTCCTTCTACCCGAAGCTCTCGTACATCCATCCGCCGGTCGAGCTTCCGCAGCCGGATCGGGACGAGGCCGCGCGCTGGCGACGTGAGCTCGGTCTCGAGAGCCGAAGGCTCGTGGGCTTCGCAGGCCGGTTCGTCGAAGAGAAGGGCTTCGACCACCTCCTGCGCGCGATTCCCCACCTCGCCGCCGCCGAGCCGACGATCCACCTCGTCTACGCCGGCGATCACCGCGTGGTCTACGAGCGGTTTTACGAGCGCTGCCGGCCGTTGTTGAACGCACATGCCGATCGCATCTCTTTCGTCGGCCTGCTGCGCGACCGCGCCCGTATGGCGAGCTTCTACGCGATGTGCGACGCGTTTGCTTTACCCAGCCGGACCGACTGTCTGGGCCTCGTCCAGATCGAGGCCATGCTTTGCGGAACGCCGGTGGTCGCCTCCGACATCCCGGGAGCGCGCGAGCCCGTGCTGCTCACGGGGATGGGGCGGCTCGTCGCGGCACGCGATCCCGAAGCGCTCGCGGCCGCTCTGATCGCGGTTCTTCGCGATCCGGCACGATACAGGCGTGGTACGGAGGAGATCCGCGCGCGCTTCTCGGTCGAGCGGACGCTCGACGAATACGAGGGCTTGTTCAAGGGCTGCCTCGGCCACCCGACGGAGGCGCCACCGGCGCCGCTGCGGCGTCGATCGGTCGCAGGCATGACCTCCCGAGGAACCCTTCCGAGTAACCCGAACCGAGCCCTTGGGGCGAGCGCGGCCGACCGACTCGGCGTCGACGCGGGCGACTCCGCGGACGGAGTCCTATGCGAAGCGGACGCCCGGCTCGTCGATCGCCAGCTCGCCAACGAAGTCGACATGGCGTTTCGACGTCGGGCCCGCACGCTCCTCGGGTACCTCGATCTCGCCCACGGCGAACGCGTCTTCGACTGCGGGTGCGGCATGGGATTCTATCTCATGGCGATGGCCAAGCTCCGCCGCTTGCGCCTCTTCGGTCTCGACGAGAACCGGCAGCGGCTGCGCTCCGCGTCGCGCGAGGCGAGCCCAACCGCGCTCGTTCAGGGGGACGTCGAGCGCCTCCCACTGCGCTCGGCGTCGGTCGCGAAAGTGCTGATGTCCGAAGTGCTCGAACATCTGTCGGATGACCGGGCGGCTCTGCGCGAGGTGCACCGAATTCTCGAGCCCGGTGGCGTGGTCGCGATCTCGGTGCCGCACGCCGACTATCCCTTTCTCTGGGATCCAATCGGCCGCCTGTGGAACCTTCTCGGGGGCCGGCCGATCCGCCGCGGTCCCTTCGTCGGAATCTGGACGGGCCACCGCCGCTTGTACTGGCCGGCCGATCTCGCCCGGCGCGTCGTGGACGCCGGGCTCGCAATCGAGCGGCTCGAAGAGGCGACGCACTATTGCTTTCCGCTCGAGCATTTTCTCGTCTATGGCATCGGTAAGCCGCTCTTCGAGCGCGGGCTCTTGCCGCGCGCGCTCCGCGCGAGCGCGGACCGCTTCGCCGGGGCGCGGAACTCGGGGAGTCGGCTGGACCCGCTCAACTGGGTGCGTTCGCTCTTTCGCGCGATTGACCGCTTGAACGAGCGACCTGTTGCGGCCCGCAAGCGGACCTTCGTCAACGTGCTCGTCAAAGCGCGGAAGCCCTTGTCGTGATCGCCCGCCGATGACGCTCAATCCGCCGAGCGATCGATGGTCGCGAGCATGGATGGCGGCGATTCTGGTGGTCGCCGCTTGGCTCCGTCTCCAGGGCCTCGACTGGGACGAGGGCCAGCATCTTCACCCAGACGAGCGGTTCCTCACCATGGTCGGCGCGGCGATCAAACCGCCGCATTCGCTCGCCGAATATTTCGACACGGGGCGCTCGCCGCTGAACCCGGGCAACCACGACTACGGGTTCTTCGTCTACGGAACGCTCCCGCTGTTCGTCGTGCGGTGGCTCGGGCAGTGGCTCGGAAGCACGGGTTACACGCACATCTACCTCGTCGGGCGGGTGTTCTCCGCGCTCTGCGATTGCGGCACCGTGTGGCTGACCGCCTGGCTGGGAACGAGACTCGCCGGGCGCCGCGTCGGACTGTTCGCCAGCGCGCTCGTCGCGTTCAGCGTGACGTCCATTCAGAATGCGCACTTCTTCACGGTCGACAGCGCGGCGACGTTCTTCGCGACGGCGGCTCTCTGCGAGCTCGTCGAGCTCGCAGGCACCGCTTCGCTCCGCACGCAGCTAGTTTTCGGCGCGCTGTTCGGCGCGACGCTCGGCTGTCGGATCAACTTGGCATTGCTCGGCGACGTCTACCCCCTTGCGTTGCTTCACGCCTGGCTAAACCATCGCGCCGGCGCTCTGCGACTCGCCGCCGGGGCGGTCGCCGCGGGGCTCGCCGCGGCGCTGGTATTTCGCGTCGTCCAGCCATACGCATTCGCTGGCCCCGGATTCTTCGACCCGACGATCGCGACGAATTTCGTCGCGAGCCTGCGGGAGATCCAGATCTTCGCAACCGGCGCCGCGGACTATCCCCCTGCGGTTCAATGGGTCGGTCGAACGCCGATCCTCTTTGCGGGAAAGAACTTGCTGCTCTGGGGCATCGGACCGGCGTGGGGGCTCGCCGCGGTCGGCGGGATGCTTTGGTGGCTCGTCCGCCGGCGAAGTCTTCGCGGCGCGATCGTGCTCGCCTGGGGTCTGGTACTGTTCGGCTATCACTCGGTGCAATTCACGGCGACGGGCCGATACTTCTTGCCGATCGTTCCGGTGCTCGCGGTCTTCGCGGCTTGGCCGTTCGGCGCGGGGACTCGCCCTTCGTCGGTGATGCTCGGATGGCTCGTGGTGGCGCTGACCGCCTCGTGGGCACTCGCGTTCACCTCGATCTACCGTAGACCGGTGACCCGCGTCGAGGCTTCGCGCTGGATCCACCAAAACGTCCCTGCCGGTTGGACGATCGCCACCGAGCACTGGGACGATGGCTTGCCGCTCGACCTCGCCGACGTCCCTCCCGCTCACTACCGATCGATCCGTCTCCAACTCTATGACGACGACAACGTGAGCAAGCGGAGCGAGCTCATCGATCAGCTGGCTGCCGCGGACTACATCGCGATCTCGAGCAACCGCCTCTACCGTTCGATCCCGCGCACCCCCTGGCGCTATCCGTTGACGCGTCGCTACTACGAGCTGCTCTTTTCCGGGGCGCTCGGCTTTCGGCTCGAGCGCTCGTTCACGTCCTATCCGCGCCTCGGGTCGTTCGAGATTCGCGATGACGATGCCGAGGAGGCCTTCACGGTCTACGACCACCCGCACGTGCTGATCTTCAAGAAGACAGAGGCGTTCTCGCGCGAGCACGTCGCGGAGCTGCTCGGCGCCGTCCCACTCGGCACCATCCGCGTCACGCCGCGCAAAGCTTCGGAGCTCTACCGCCGGTTTCGCCCGCCCGACATTCCGCTGCCCGAGTCGGAGGCGGTGAGAACGGCCGTCGCCGCGAAGGACGAGGCCTCGCTCGGGGCGCTTTTTCGGTGGCTGGCGTCGCTCGCGCCGCCGACGGCCCCGAAGGCGACGAAGACCCCGACCGGAAAAGTCCCGCCCGAGACGGACGGCACGCCCGCGCCGTGAGTGGCTCCGGCAAGAATCGCGTTGCTGCGCCTCGGCCGCGATGGGGCCGTCGAGCGGCAGCGGCGAACGATCGGCGACGTGTGAGCCGTCCAATCGGCATCGCGTTCGTCGACGACACCCGCGCGGTCGTCGGCGACGCCGGCAGTCAGTCGCTCGTCTGGGTCTCGCGCACGGCGAACACTTCGGTCGTGCCCAGGTGATAGACCAGCTCGAAGAGCTCGGGATGCTTGCGGAACTTGTCGAGCGAGAGGGGTTGGTAGCGCTCGCGCTCGAGGTCGCCGACGAAGATGTAGGCGATTCGATAGCGTTCGAACAGAGGACGAATGGCGGCGACGTCGGTGTCGCGGTAGATTTGGTCCACGTCGCGCTTGCGTTGGGGTATCCGCGGATCGTGGCCACGCCACACATCCTCGTGATTGGCCCAGCCGAGGACCGTCGGCAACCCCGTGTTCGCCGACACCCGGGCGAAGTACGAATACGGATCGCCGGACGCCTCGACGATGACCGGCTGGTCGCGGGCGGTGCTCGCCAGCCAACGAATGGCCGCGGCGTCCGACGGGTGATCGCGGTCGAGATAGGCGAGGCCGTCGAGCGAGGGAGCGCGGGTTCCCCACCGCAGAAAGATGGCTCCCATCGGATAGCAGAGCGATGCGGTGATCCCGGCCAGCAGTACGAGGATCGTGGCGGCGCGGGTCACTCGGCCGGGATGGTCGAGCAGGTCGGTGACGAACGCGGGGAAGGCGAGCGCGAGGAGCACCCACGCCTGGAAGTAGAGCTTGAACACCGTGTTCATGCGGTGGAGCTCGCCGCCGTACGGATCGCGCAGAAACACGACCTCGCACGCCCCGAGAGCGACGGCCGCGGTCGTGAGTAGCGCGACGGCCGGCGCGATCGGCGTCTGGCGAATCGGGCCGAGCAGCGAGAGCAGACAGACGATCACCAGCGCCGCCATGAAGATCAACACCGCGTTCTGCGTGGCGACGTAGAGCGCCGCCGCGCTGAAGACCGCGCATGCGAGGACGAGGTCGCGAACCGCAGGATCGTCGGCGAGCTCGCTGAAGCTCTCACGCGCGAGACGAGCGACGGCGGGCAAGAGCAGGAACCCGAAAATGGTGAGGAACGGTCCGAGCGTCGTACGCGCGTACACCCGCCCGATGCCGTGATACTGGGCCTGAAACCTGAGGGTGAACGGCAGGGAGAGAAGCATCATCCCGACGCCGAGCGCCGCAACGACGGCGAGGGCGGTCAGCACCGCGCGGACGGGGTGGCTCTCGTCCCAGAGCCGGTGCAGCGCGAGACATCCGATCAGCGTGAAATAGACGGGAACGTCCCAGGGATTCGTCAATGCGAGAGCGGCGAGCAGCAAGGTGAGCACGCCGAGATTCTGGAGGTTGTCGCGGAGCGAACGACGCTCGCTCGCCGCCAAGGAAGTCGCCAGCGCAACCCCGATCAGGGTCACGTTGACGATCAGGGCGATCACGTGCGGGTGGAGGTCGCCGTGATACAGGCTGAAGAACGGGAACTCGTTGATCGTGTTCGGGACGACGCGGCTCGGGCGCCAGTAGTCGAACGCGGAGAGCGCCTTGCGCTCGATCAGCAACTGCCGCGCGGCGTCGAGGTTGCCGACGAAGACCAGCACAACGCCTCCGAGAACTCCGCCCCAGACCCGCCGCGAGAGGCACGCGCCGATCGAAGCCGCGCCGGCGAAGATCACCGCGCCGACCGTGGCGAGCGAGAGGTTGTAGGCGACGGCAGGAGCGATGCCCGTCAGCCGCGCCAAGCCGGCGAGCGACAGGTACCCGAAGTAGTAGTAGTTGATGGGCGCCCCGCTCATCCATGGATCCTGCGGAGGCAAGTGATCGGTTCGAATCAACGTGTTGAAGAAGGCGAAGTCCATGTACTTCTCGGCGCCGAACACGTCCGGCTGGAGCGAGCGAATGCCCGCGAACAGTGAGAGCACGACGAAGAAGACGGCCTCGTCTCGCAGCCACGGCCGTCGCCATTCCCCCGTGAACCGCCTCCAGGCGACGATCGCGACGACCGCGAGCGCGATCGAGGCGACGGCGAGCGCGGCTCGATACGGAATTCCCGCGCTGGCGATCAGCCACGACGCGTAGGTGAGCGCGACGAGCGCCAGCGGCCTGGCGAATGCGCGGCCTCGGTCGGGGAAGCTCGCGGGAAAGATCCGCTCCGCGACGGGCAGAAATCCCAGTCCGAGGACGGCTAGCAGAGCCCACCAGAGAAGCGAGATCGAGAAGCACTCGCGCAGAACTCCTAGTGTTCGCGCTGCCGATTTGCAACGCGCGCGTTCACGCGCGCGGCGCGGCGTCTCGAACTGCGCCGTGCAGACTGCTAAGTCACGCACGGTGAGCAGTCCGGCTCCTTCTCCTTCGAATGTCGCCGTGATCGGCGGCGGCTTTGCGGGGTTGGCCGCCGCGTACCGCCTAGCCCGCGCCGGAGTCCGCGTATCGCTCTTCGAGCGCAGCGCGCAGCTCGGCGGACTCGCCATGGCCTTCCCGCTCGGGGACACGGAGATCGAGAAGTACTATCATCATTGGTTCACCTCGGATCGCGACATTCTCGAGGTGATCGGCGAGCTCGGGCTCGAAGGCCGACTTCGCTGGATCTCACCGGTGATGGGCATGTTTTGTGGCAGTCAGATCTACCGCTTCACATCGCCGATGGATCTCTTGCGCTTTCGGCCGTTCAGCCTGGTGGCGAAAGTTCGCTTCGGCGTCGTGACGCTGTTCCTGCAGCGCTACCCGCGCAAGGAACCGTTCGAAGGAGTGACCGCCGCGAGCTGGCTCCGGCGTTTTGCCGGTCGCGAGGTCTACGACACCGTCTGGGGGCCGCTGCTCCGCGCCAAATTCGGTCGCAACGCGGAGTCGATCTCGATGGCGTGGATCTGGTCGAAGATGCGTCTGCGAGGCACCTCGCGAACGCAGGGCGGGAACAAGGAGAGCCTAGGCTATCTCGACGGCGGATTCGGAGTCGTCGCGCGAGCCCTCGGAGATGCCATCGTTCGCGGCGGCGGAGCCGTGCACGTCAGCGAGCCGGTGCTGCGGATCTCGGCCCTGCCAGCCGAGCACCATCCGGCGGAGCGATTCGAGGTGGCGACGTCACGCCGTGCGGAGCGTTTCGCGGCGGTGATCTCCACGGTCGCGCCGCCGCTCCTGGCTCGCCTCGCTCCCGATCTGCCTTCCGATTATCGGCAGCGCCTACAAGGCTTCGAGCATTCCGCGATCCTCTGTACGATGCTCCTGCTGCGCCGCCAGCTCTCGTCGATCTACTGGCTGAACATCAGCGATCGCGCGATTCCCTTTGGAGGACTGATCGAGCATACGAACTTCATTCCACGCAGCCGTTACGGCGGCCAGCGCATCCTCTACATCTCGCACTATTGTTATTCCGACGAGCCCGTCTATCGATTCGAATCGCGGGAGCTCTTTGCGCACTACCGTCCCGGCCTGGAGCGCGTGCGTCCAGGGTTCGACGAGACCTGGGTCGACCGACAGATGCAGTTTCGCGATGACCACGCGCAGCCGATCGTCGACGTCGGCTACCATCGACGATTGCTGCCTTTGACGGGCCCGTTGCCGGGGCTCTACGTGGCCACGATGTCGCAGGTCTATCCGGAGGATCGAGGCACGAACTACGCCGTGCGCGTCGGCACGCGAGCGGCGACGGCGCTGCTCCGGGACCATCTTGCCTCGCCTCCGGGATCGTGAGATTCAGACGTGTTCCGTAGCGCCTTCTCCCGGTGCAACCCCAACGTGTGGTGGGGATGCCACCTCGCATCCCATGTCCTCATGTGAAAAACGTGATTTCCGACCGTAACACTGCAGAGGAAACGGTGATCGAAATCTCGGGGCTTCGTCACCGTTACGGGGAGCGAGAAGCGCTCCGCGGTGTCAGCCTGACGATCGCGCGCGGCGAGATCTTCGCGCTGCTCGGTCCAAACGGCGGCGGCAAGACGACGCTCTTCAAGATCCTCTCCACGTCGATGCGCGCCGGGGAGGGCAGCGTACGGGTGCTCGGCCACGATCTGCGGCGCGAGGCCGAGCGCGTGCGCCCGCGGATCGGAGTGGTTTTTCAGAATCCGGGCTTGGATCCGAAGCTCACCGTGGCGGAAAACCTCGTCCACCACGGGCATCTGTACGGGTTGGGAGGCGCACCGCTCCGCGCGCGCGTGAAGGAAGTGCTCGCCGACCTCGATCTCACGGATCGGGCCGGTGATCTCGTCGAGACCCTCTCCGGAGGCCTCGCGCGGCGAACGGAGCTGGCGCGCGGATTGCTCCACGCGCCGGAGCTGCTGCTGCTCGATGAGCCGAGTACGGGGCTCGATCCCGGGGCGCGGCGCGATTTTGCGCAGCTGCTGCGGGCCCTGCGTGACCGTGGCGGCGTGACCGTCGTGCTGACCACTCATTACATGGAGGAGGCCGAGCGGGCCGATCGGGTGGCGGTGCTGCACGAGGGGTCGCTGGTGGCGCTGGGCACACCCGACGAGCTGAAGCGCAGCGTCGGCGGCGACGTCGTGGTGATCGAAGCCGAAGCGCCGCGGGATCTACGCGACAAAGTTCGGGCGCGCTTCGGCCTCGAGGCGCAGCTCGTCGACGGCACGCTGCGCGTGGAGAGGTCGCGCGGTCACGAGCTCGTACGCGACGTCGTCGAGGCGTTTCCGGGTGAGGTTCGATCCGTCACGTTCGGCCGGCCGACGCTCGAAGACGTCTTCATCCACGTCACCGGGCGCCGCTTCTGGGAGGGCGGCACGGGAGCGCGAGCGTGAGCCGGTATTGGCGGCCGGTCATGACCCTGTGGTGGCGCGAGGTCGTCCGCTTCGTGCGGCAGCGAAGCCGGCTCTTCGGCGCGTTCGCGCAGCCGCTGCTATTTTGGCTGCTGCTCGGCGGCGGAATGAATGCGTCGTTCCGGCCCGCGGCCGGCGCGGGAGGTTCGAGCTACGTGGAGTACTTCTATCCAGGCGTCATGGTCATGGTGTTGCTCTTCACCGCGATCTTCTCGACCATCTCGACGGTCGAGGATCGCCGCGAGGGGTTCCTCCAGGGGGTCCTGGTGGCGCCGGTCTCGCGTGCGCAGATCGTGCTCGGCCAGGCGCTCGGCGGCACCACGCTCGCGCTCGTTCAGGGAACGGTCTTTCTCACGTTGGCGCCGTTCGCCGGGATCCGCCTCGGTGTCGGCGCCGTCGCCGGAGCGGTCCTCGTGATGTTCTTGGTTGCGTTCGCGCTCACTAGCCTCGGCTTGGTGATCGCCTGGAAGATGGAGTCCACCCAGGGCTTTCATGCGATCATGAATCTGATCCTCATGCCGATCTGGTTCCTCTCGGGCGCCGTGTTCCCGGTCTCCGGGGTACCCCGTGTGCTCGGCTGGGTGATGCGAGGGAACCCGCTCACCTACGGTGTGGCGGCCCTTCGTCAATCGCTGTATGCGGGCAATCCGAGCGCGGTGAGCGCGCTGCCCGGCTTAGCGTTCGCGCTCGCGGTCACCACGGGATTCGCCGCGATTTCGTTTCTCGCTGCGGTCGCCGTGGCACGGCGCGCCACTGCCTGACGAGCGTCGCGCTCGCGCGTCGCGAGACGCGCGAGCGCGACGAGCGCGACGCTCGTCAGGAAGACGAGTCAGTGACGGACAGTCGCGGTTCGCGTCGCGGTCATCAACCCGCGATCTTCTGGTAGCCGTCGCCGACCTTGCGGAGTCGCTTCGCGCGACTCCACTGTGCGATACTGATGCCCGCGCGCCGACCCGCGAGCTTGCGAACGTCTTCCAACGTGAACGACTTGCCGAGCTTCTGAAAGTACTTTTCGGCCTGCGGCGTGCCTCGCCGCCGCGTTCGCGCGCGTGCGAGTCTAACACGGGCGCCCGCCTTGCGCGGCCGCCCGGGCCCGCGTCGCTTCCGCGCTGGCGCCGCGCCGAACAGCTCGGACCTGAAGATCCGCTCCTCGCTGACCAGCTTGGCGAGCCTCGCGGTCGTCGCGCGGATTTCGCTCCGCAGCGAGTCCAATGCGCTCTTCGCGGCGGCACGAGCCCGCCGCACGATCATCAGCGCACCGGCCGCCGCTCTTCTCCGTCCTTGCTTCCTTCTAGGCATGCACTGTCCTCCTCTTCATGGTCGCGCCACGGAAAGCCACTGAACAGACATTGCACGAAGTGCGACCCAATAGCCAGCTTGCGATTGCGAGCATCTGCGCATATGTGCTGGCATTTGACAAGCGACTGAGCCACTAGGGGCGATTTCTCACATCCAATGCGACGATGTGAGATGCGGTACGTCAGTAGACCGTGACGTTTTGGGGCGCCGCGGTCGCTACGAGGCAGTGGAGCGACGATCCGAATTCCCCGCTACCGCTCTCGGGCGTCGGGCGTCAGCGAGATTGTCGAGGGCCGTGGCCGATCGTGGAGCAGCGGACGCCCACGAGTTCTGCGGCGCGAGAGTGCCTGGACAAGCCGTCGCTCTCGAATCATGATCGGCGACATGGAATCGACGCAGAATGGCGCCGAGCAGAACGCAGAAATCGATGCTTGGCTAGAGGCGCTGGAGGGTCTAGCGCGCGAACGGGGAATGGCGGCGACGCGGCGGCTGGTTTCCCGTCTCGTCGAGCATGCGCAGCGGATGGGGATCGCGATCAGTGCGCCGCTGAACACACCTTACGTCAACACCATCCCGGTCGAGGACCAGCCTCCCTATCCAGGTGACCGAGACATCGAGAGGCGCATCAAGAGCTTGATCCGTTGGAACGCGATGGCGATGGTCGTGAAGGCGAACAAGCATTCGCCGGGCATCGGCGGTCACATATCCACGTATGCCTCCGCCGCAACGCTGTTCGAAGTGGGCTTCAATCACTTCTTTCGAGGCCGCGATGGCGGCCCGGGTGATCAAGTCTTCTTCCAAGGCCACGCGTCGCCCGGCATATACGCCCGCGCGTTTCTGGAAGGGCGCATCAGCGAGGCAGAGCTCCATTCCTTCCGGCGCGAGCTGTCCCCCGGCGGTGGGCTGTCGTCCTATCCGCATCCCTGGCTGATGCCGGATTTCTGGCAATTCCCGACCGTCTCCATGGGGTTGTCGCCGATCGCGGCGATCTATCAGGCGCGGTTCAATCGCTATTTGCGCGCCCGCGGGTTGCATGACACGTCGGAATGTCGGGTTTGGTCGTTTCTCGGCGACGGCGAAATGGACGAGCCCGAGAGCCTCGGCGCGATCACACTGGCGTCACGCGAACAGCTCGACAACCTGGTGTTCGTCGTCAATTGCAATCTGCAACGCCTCGACGGTCCGGTTCGCGGCAACGGCAAGGTCATCCAGGAGCTCGAGGCGGCCTTTCGCGGTGCCGGCTGGAACGTGATCAAAGTCGTTTGGGGGGACGACTGGGATCCGCTGCTCGCACGCGATGACGACGGCCTGCTCGTTCGCCGTATGACGGAGGCGCTCGACGGCGACTATCAAAAATACACCGTCGAGTCGGGCGACTACATCCGCAAGCATTTCTTCGGTACCGACCCGAAGCTCCTGCAGATGGTCGAGGACTTGACGGACGCGAAGCTGCGCAAGATGCGCCGTGGCGGCCACGATCCCGAGAAGGTTTATGCCGCCTACAAGGCGGCGGTCGAGCATCGCGGCTCGCCGACGGTGATCCTCGCCAAGACGGTCAAGGGCTGGGGGCTCGGCGAGGTTGGAGAGGGACGAAACGTCACACACCAGCAGAAGAAGCTCTCCGAGAAGGAGCTGCGCAGCTTCCGCGACCGGTTCGGCATCCCGATCGGCGATCGCGAGCTGCTCGAGACTCCCTTCTACCGTCCGTCCGAAGACAGCGAGGAGATGCAGTATCTCCTCGAGCGGCGTCGGGAGCTCGGCGGGTTCGTGCCGCGTCGCGCGGCGGAGGCGCGTCCGCTCGAGCAGCTACCCGCCGCGCTCTTCGACGAATTCTTGCAGTCGAGCGGCGACCGCGAGGTCGCGACGACGATGGTTCTCGTGCGGCTGCTTCGCCACCTGATGAACGATCCCACGATCGGTCGCTCGATCGTGCCGATCGTTCCGGATGAGGCGCGCACCTTCGGGATGGACGCGCTGTTCCGCAAGTACGGCATCTACTCGTCGCTCGGGCAGCGCTACGAGCCTGCAGACTCCGACGTCGTGGCGTACTATCGCGAGGCGGAGGACGGGCAGTTGCTCGAGGAAGGAATCACCGAAGCCGGGGCGATGGCCTCCTTCATTGCCGCCGGGAGTGCCTATGCGACGCACGGCGTGACGACGATCCCGTTCTTCGTCTTCTACTCGATGTTCGGCTTTCAGCGCGTCGGGGACCTGATCTGGCAGAACGCCGACTGCCGCGGACGGGGCTTCTTGATCGGAGCCACGGCCGGGCGCACGACGCTCGCCGGCGAAGGGCTGCAGCACCAAGACGGGCACAGCCATCTGCTGGCGAGCGTCGTGCCCACGGTTCGCGCCTACGACCCCGCGTACGCGTACGAGATCGCCACGATCGTCCGCGAAGGCATCCGTTGCATGTCGATCGAGCAGGAAGACGTGGTCTACTACCTGACCGTCCAGAACGAGATGTACGCGATGCCGGCGATGCCGGAGGGTGTGGAAGAGGGAATCCTCCGCGGCATGTATCGTGTCGAGACCGCCGCAGGGCCATCCTCCTGGCCGCGCGTGCATCTACTCGGCAGCGGCGCGATCCTCCGTGAGGTGCGGCGAGCGCGCGAGCTTCTCGCCGAGCGCGAGGTTGCCGCCACCGTGTGGAGCGTGACCAGCTACAGCGAGCTTCGCCGCGAGGCGCTCGCCGCCGAGCGCTGGAACCGGCTGCACCCGGGAGAGAATCCACGCATGCCGTACGTGAGCCGCCTGCTCGCGGGCGAGCCTTGGCCGATCGTTGCCGCGACGGATTACATGAAGATCGTCGCCGATCAGATTGCGCGGTTCGTCCCGTCGACGTTCCTCGCCCTCGGCACTGATGGTTTCGGCCGCAGCGAAGACCGCGCGTCTCTGCGACGGTTCTTCGAGGTCGACGCGGAATCGATCTCGGTCGCCGCGCTATCGGAGCTCGTACGCGCGGGACGGATCGATGTTCCCCGCGTCACGAAGGCGATCCGCGACTTCGGGATCGATCCCGAAACCCCGGATCCGGCGCGGCTCTGAGCGTGAAAGTCGGCCCGCTCCCCTTTTTCGTCGGCCTCCTCGGGGCGTTCGGAATCCTCGCCGCGGGCGGCATGAGCGTCGCGGTCTGCACGCTCGCGGCGATCACCGGCGGCGCGTTCGCCGACCTCGCGCGCCGAGCGCGGCGCGAGGCGCCCTCGGAGGTGAACGATGCCACGGACCTCTGGAGCTCGGTGGCCTTCTTTGCGATCTTGATCGGCGCGGCCTTCGATCTCGGAAGATCTGCCGCGGCCGCTTCGCCGCTCGATTGGATGCTGCGGGTCGTCGGAACCGCAGTGATCGCCTCGGGCGTGATCCTGAGGCGATCGGCCGCCCGTTCTCTCGGCGCGAGCTTCGCCGTGCGGCTCGGGACGCGCGACGACCAGCGTCTCGTCGATTCGGGTCCCTATCACTGGATCCGCCACCCGAACTACGCGGGTCTCCTACTCGTCGCGATAGGCACGGCGATCGGGCTCGCAAGCCCCCTCGCGTCGGCCGCGCTGACCGGTTTGTGGCTTCCGATCGTCGTCGTGCGCATCGGACGCGAGGAGCGCATGCTCGGGGAGCGCTTCGGACGGGCGTACATCGACTACCAGGAACGTACCTGGCGCCTACTCCCCGGGCTGTACTGATGCGTGTCGTCGTCCTTCAGCACGAGTCGATCGAGGGCCCGGGGGTTTGGGCGGAAACGCTCCTCGAGCACGGGGCGAGCGTCGAGTGTGTCCTCGTGCCCGCGCGGGGCGTTCCCGACGGCGCGGGACGCGCGGACCTCGTGATCTCGATGGGCGGATCGATGAGCGTCAACGATCCCCTGCCGTGGATCGCTACGGAGATCGAGCTGATCGCGAAGCGCATTCGCTCCGGCGCTCCCGTCCTCGGCGTGTGCTTGGGCTCGCAGTTGATCGCCAAGGCCGCGGGCGGCATCGTCGAGCCGGGCGGAACGATCGAGATCGGCTTTCACTCGGTCGAGCTGACGAGTGCGGGGGTTGCGGACAAGGCCATGGCCGCGCTCCCACCGCGTTTCGACGTGTTGCAGTGGCACGGAGAGATCTTCCGCGACGTTCCCGGAGCCGTGACGCTCGCGCGATCGACGCTCTATCCGCTGCAAGCATTTCGAGTCGCGCGCGCTTACGGATTGTTGTTCCACCTCGAGGCGACGCTGCATTCGGTCGCGGCGATGTCCCGCGCGTTTCCGGACGATCTCGTCCGCGGAGGGCTCGAGCCCGGGGCGCTTCTCGACGCAAGCGCGGTCGCGTCTTCCCGAGATTCACGAGCACGCCCGACGGCTGCTCGGGGCACTGCTCCGCTAGGGAAGCTCTGCGCAAGGCCACGTCCGGGCCGAAGTAAAGCGCAGCGGGCGAATCGTTCGGAAAGCGGCGCGATGTTTCGAAGTCTCGCGAGCCGCGAGCGGAAGCGAAGGCGAGCTTCGAAACTTCGCGCCGCTTTCCGCGCCCGCGAGCCATTCGGCCCGGGCGTGGCCTTGCGCAGAGCTTCCCTAGCTTTCCAGGATGTTGCGCTCCGAGCCGGACGGCCGCGGTGTGCGCCTCCTTCGCACGCGCTTCGTGCCGGGGCCGGTCAGGCGGCTCATTGGGCTCGTCGCGCCTCGAGCTGTCGCTCGAAGCGCTCGGCGAGCCGCCGGTTCAACCAGGCCGTGAGGCGGGGAGACAGACGCTTCACGAAGTACATCACCCAGGCTTCCGGGGACACCGGCGCGAGCGCCGCATTGCGCGCGACGGCCTTGAGGATCTTCTCCGCGACACGCTCGGGACCGTAGTTTCGCCGGCGGTAGAAATCGACCATCTGCTCCCGGGCGCCGGGCAGCGCCGCCTTGCCCCGCAAGCGCGCGGCTCCCGTGATCGATGTGTTGATGATCCCGGGGCAGATGGCGGTGACCCCGATGCCGCGGGGCGCGAGCTCGTCTCGCAGTGCCTCCGACAGTCCGACGACCGCGAACTTCGTCGTGCTGTAGGCCGACAGCGCTTCGCTGGCGACGTAGCCGGCCGCCGACGCCACGTTCACGACGTGTCCGCCCCGGCCGCGCGCCACCATCTTCGGCACGAAGAAGAGGCAGCCGTGGACGACGCCGCGTAAGTTGATGCCGATGATCCAGTCCCAGTCCTCGAGCGTGGTATCGAGAAAGGCCGCGCCGAGGCCGACCCCCGCGTTGTTGACGAGCACGTCGACCGCCTCGACCTCGGCGTGCACGGAGTCGGCGAACGCGCGCATCCCCGCGGCATCGGCGACGTCGACGACGTGGCTAGCCGCCTTGCGCCCGAGAGCTCGGACGTCTTCGGCGGTGCGCGCGGATGACGCTTCGTTGATGTCGCATACCACCAAATCCGCGCCGCGCCGGGCGAAGGCGAGCGCAGTCTCGCGGCCGATTCCGCTGCCTGCGCCGGTCACCAACACCGTCTTGCCGGTGAGGTTGGAGGTGTCCATGGAGCAAAGAGACTAGCGGCTTGCGGGCGCAGGCCCTTCGCAGGACCCTCGTCGAGTCTCCCGGCGCTCGGCAGCCCTCCGTTTCACCGTCTCGTTGGAATCACGTGTCGCACGCCGCCGCGCGGATCGGGGTGGTCTCCGTGGTAGCGCGGGATCAGGTGCCAGTGCGTGTGCCCGATCGACTGTCCGGCCGCGGCCCCATCGTTGACGCCGATGTTGAAGCCGTCCGGATGGAACTCTGCGACGATCTTGACGCGCTCCTGCCCGAGCAGCGCGAAGCAGGCGCGTACCTCCTCGTTCGTGAGATCGAAGAAGCTCTCGCAGTGCCGCTTCGGGATCACCAGGGTATGGCCTTTGGATGCTGGTTCCTTGTCACGGACTGCGGCCGCGAGATCATTCGAAGCGACGACCCGCGGACCGAGGTCGCAGAAAGGACAGTTCTCGGAGCTCATTCACATCCTCCCAAACCCGTGAACGTAAGATCATCGAACCTAGGAGAGAAGTCGGGGCTGGTCAACCGGCATCGGGAGACGCGGAAATCGTCCGCTGAAGGTCACCGCCGGTGATCGAGAATGACGCCGATTGCGACGATGCGTTTGGCGCGAGCACGCTGACGAGCTGGCTTCGATCGGGCTCGATTGTTTGCCGTCGGAGGCCGGCTTCCGCGACGAAAGAAAAGCCCTGTGACAGGAGGACTCTACGACATCGGACTCGAAGGGATATGGGACTCGCCCATCAGGTACTCATCGACTCCTCGCGCCGCTTCACGTCCTTCCCAGATCGCCCAGACGACCAGTGATTGGCCGCGGCGGAGGTCCCCGCACGCGAACACGCCGGGGACGCTCGACATGTAATTGCGATCGGTCGCCACGTTGCCGCGCTCGTCGAGGCTCACGCCGAGGTCGTTGATCGGTCCGCCTCGTTCCGGGCCGAGGAAGCCGAGGGCGAGCAGCACCAGGTCGCAATCGATCTCGAAATCGCTGTCGGGCACCTCGACCATCTGCGGCCGGCCGTTGCCGCCCTGCTTCCATTCGAGGTGGACGGCGTGAAGCTTCTTCACCGTTCCGTCCTCTCCGGAGAAGCGCTTGGTGTTGATCGAGAAATCGCGGATGACGCCCTCTTCGTGCGAGCTCGAGGTGCGGAAGATCATCGGCCAGTAGGGCCACGGCATGTCAGCCGTGCGTCTGTCGGGCGGCCGCGGCAGGAGCTCGAACTGATGCACCGACAGCGCCCCCTGTCGATTCGAGGTGCCCAAGCAGTCCGAGCCCGTGTCTCCGCCGCCGAGAATGACGACGCGCTTGCCTGCCGCGGTGATCTGGTTCGACACGTCGTCACCCGCGATGAGCTTGTTCTGCTGCGGGAGGAAATCCATCGCGAAATGGATCCCGTCGAGCTCGCGTCCGGGGATCGGTAGGTCGCGAGGTGCGGTTGCACCCCCCGCGAGACAAATGGCGTCGAAGGACTTCCGCAGCTCGGCGGTCGGCACGTCGAAGCCGACGTTGGCGTTCGTAACGAAGCTCACGCCCTCGGTCTTCATCTGTTCCATCCGCCGGTCGACGAGATGCTTCTCCATCTTGAAGTCGGGGATGCCGTAGCGGAGCAGACCGCCGATCCGGTCGGCGCGCTCGAACACCGTGACGAGATGACCGGCGCGCGCGAGTTGCTGCGCACAGGCCAGGCCCGCCGGCCCGGAGCCCACGACCGCCACTTTCTTGCCGGTTTGCCGCGGAGGGGGCTGCGGGGTCACCCAACCTTCCGCGAAGGCGTGATCGACGATCTGTTTCTCGATCTGTTTGATCGTCACCGGGGAGTCGTTGATGTTGAGGACGCAGGCCTCTTCGCAGGGCGCTGGACAGACGCGTCCGGTGAACTCCGGAAAATTGTTCGTGGAATGAAGCCGCTGGATCGCATCCTTCCAGCGACCGCGATAGATGAGGTCGTTCCAGTCGGGGATGATGTTCCCGAGCGGACAGCCCTCGTGGCAAAAGGGGATGCCGCAGTCCATGCAGCGCGCGCCCTGCTGGCGGAGTTTGTCCTCCGAGAGCTTGCCCTCGAGCTCGCGCCAATCCTTCAAACGCTCTTCGATCGGCCGCCGCTCCGGCAGCTCGCGAGGAATTTCGAGGAATCCGGTGATCTTGCCCATGGGCTGGTGTCTCAATTCATGGATCGGCTTCGGGCTTCACGCTTCGGAAACGGTTCAGGGTGTGGCTCGCGGAAGAGCCTGAAGCCCGATCCCGCAAGCCTATATCGACGCGAGCTTCGCGGCGTCACTGTCGAGATGTTGCGCGGCGAGCACCTTGCGGTACTCGACCGGCATCACCTTGACGAATTTCTTCGCGTATTCCTTCCAGCCCGACAGGATGCGCCAGGCGAGCTTGCTCTCGGTGAGATCGAAATGTCGGCGGACCAGGTCGTGGACGATCTTCACGTCTTCGTCGTCGAGAGGATCGAGCCCGACCATTCCCTTGTTGCAATTGCGCTCGAAGTGACCGTCGGCGTCGAGCACGTATGCCACGCCGCCGCTCATCCCGGCGGCGAAATTGCGTCCGGTCTTTCCGAGCACGACCACGAGGCCCTTGGTCATGTATTCGCAGCCATGGTCGCCGACGCCCTCGACGATCGCCGTTGCGCCGCTGTTGCGGACCGCGAAGCGCTCGCCGGCGAGCCCGCGCAGGAACACCTCGCCGCCGGTCGCGCCGTACAGCGAGACGTTGCCGACGATGGAATTGTCCTCGGGGACGAACGTCGACTCGCGCGGCGGCACGACCACCACGCGGCCGGACGACATGCCTTTGGCGAAGTAGTCGTTGGCGTCGCCCTCGAGGCGAATGGTGATTCCCGACGCCAAGAACGCGGCGAAGCTCTGACCCGCCGAACCCGTGAAGTGGATTTGGATCGTGTCGGGCTGGAGTCCGTCCGCTCCGAAGCGGCGCGAGATCTCCGCGGATAGCATCGTCGCAACGGTGCGATTGACGTTGCGGATCGGCAGCTCGATCGTCACCGATTCTCGCCGCTCGAGCGCGGGGCGGGCGAGCTCGATCAGCCGGTTGTCGAGCGCCTTGTCGAGGCCGTGGTCCTGGGCTTCGACGCAATGGATCGGCACCTCGGGCGAGACGTCGGGCTTGTGGAGGATCGGGGTGAGATCGATGCCCTTCGCCTTCCAGTGTTCGATCGCATCGCGCGGCTCTAGCATGTCGACGCGGCCGACCATCTCGTCGACCGTGCGGAAGCCGAGCTCGGCCATGATCTCGCGGAGCTCTTCGGCGACGAACATCATGAAGTTGACGACGTGCTCGGGCCTCGCCTCGAACTTCTTGCGCAGCACCGGGTCCTGCGTGGCGATGCCGACCGGACAGGTGTTGAGATGGCAGACACGCATCATGATGCAGCCCGAGGCGACCAGCGCGGCGCTCGCGAAGCCGAACTCCTCGGCTCCGAGCAGTGCCGCGATCGCGACGTCACGGCCGGTCTTCAGCTGCCCGTCGGTCTCGACGCGGATGCGGCCGCGCAGGTTGTTCATCACCAGCACCTGCTGCGTCTCGGCCAGGCCGAGCTCCCACGGCGTGCCCGCGTGCTTGATCGAGGTGAGCGGCGAGGCGCCCGTGCCGCCCTCGTAACCGCTGATCAACACCACGTCGGCTTTGGCCTTGCAGACGCCCGCGGCCACGGTGCCGACGCCGATTTCGCTCACCAGCTTGACGCTGACGCGTGCGCGGTTGTTGGCGTTTTTCAGATCGTGGATCAGTTGGGCGATGTCCTCGATCGAATAGATGTCGTGGTGGGGCGCCGGGGAGATCAGCCCGACGCCGGGGGTCGAGTAGCGGATCTTGGCGATGTACTCGTCGACCTTGTGGCCCGGCAGCTGCCCGCCCTCGCCGGGCTTCGCGCCCTGCGCGATCTTGATCTGCAGCTCGTCGGCGTTGACCAGGTAATAGGAGGTGACGCCGAAGCGTCCCGAAGCGACCTGCTTGATCGCGCTTCGGCGCAGGTCGCCGTTCGCGTCGGGGAGATAGCGTACCGGATCCTCGCCGCCTTCGCCGGTATTCGATTTGCCCCCGATCCGGTTCATCGCGATCGCCAGGTTCTCGTGCGCTTCGCGGCTGATCGAGCCGAGCGACATCGCTCCGGTCTTGAAGCGCTTGACGATCTCGGGAGCCGCTTCCACCTCTTCGATGGGGATCGGCACGCCCAGCTTGAACTTGAGCAGCCCCCGCAGCGTGCTGAGCTTCTCGCTCTGGTCGTTCACCACGGCCGAATATTGCTTGAACAGCTTGTAGCTTCCGCCGCGCACCGAGTGTTGGAGCTTGGCGATCGATTCGGGGTTGTACGCGTGGTATTCGCCTCGCCGCCGCCATTGGTACTGACCGCCCGGGTCGAGCTCCCCGTCGAGCGACGGCGACACGCGGTAGGCGTAGTCGTGCCGCATCTTGACCTCGGCGGCGATCGCCTCGAGGCCAATGCCCTCGATCTGCGACGCGGTCCACGTGAAGTACTTGTCGACCGTCTCTCGAGAGAGGCCCACCGCTTCGAAAATCTGCGCGCCGTGGTAGCTCTGCAGCGTCGAAATGCCCATCTTCGACATCACCTTGAGCAGGCCCTTGCCGATCGCCTTGCGGTAGTGCTCGACGGCCTCGGCGGCGGTGACGCCTTTGATCACGCCCTCCTCGACCATGTCCGCCACGGTCTCGTACGCGAGGTACGGATTGAACGCTCCGGCGCCGTAGCCGACGAGCAGCGCAAAGTGGTGGATCTCGCGCGGCTCGCCGCTCTCGACGATGAGGCCGCACTTCGTGCGCGTCCCCTCACGGATGAGGTAGTGGTGCACCGCGGCCACGGCGAGCAGCGACGGGATCGGCGCATGCTCGTCGTCGACCCCACGGTCGGACAGCACGAGGATCGTCGCCCCCGCGGTGACGGCGTCGGAGGCGTTGCGGCACAGATCGTCGAGCGCCCTCTCGAGCGCGTCGGCGCCGCCCGCGGGGTGGTAAAGGGTGGAAAGCGTGATCGTGTGCAGGCCGTCGCGGTCGAGCTCCTTGATGCGCTCGAGCTCGTCGTTGCTGAGCGCCGGCGTCTTCACCTCGAGCTGCCGGCAATGCAGAGGCGTCTCGTCGAAGAGGTTCTGCTCGGCGCCGATCGTCGTCGCAATCGACATCACGAGTTCTTCGCGCAGCGGATCGATCGCGGGGTTGGTGACCTGCGCGAAGAGCTGCTTGAAATACGCGAACAGCAGTTGCGGCCGATCGGAGAGCACGGCGGGGGGTGTGTCGGTACCCATCGAGCCGACGGCCTCCTGGCCGTTGATCGCCATCGGCGCCATCAACATCTTCAGGTCCTCGATCGAGTAGCCGAACCCCTGCTGCTGCTCGAGCAGCGTCGGGCGGTCGAACGGCTCCGTAAGCGACGTCGTGGGTGGAAGGTCCGCGAGCTTGACGATGTTCTCGTCGAGCCACTGGCGGTATGGCTTGCGGGCGGCCATCCCCTCCTTGATCTCGTCGTCGCCAACGATGCGGCCGAGGCTCGTGTCCACCAGCAACATGCGCCCGGGCTGCAGGCGTCCCTTGGCCTCCACGCGCTCGGGCGCGATGTCGAGGACGCCGACTTCGGAGGCCATCACGACGAGCCCATCCTTGGTGACGACATAGCGGGATGGGCGAAGGCCGTTTCGGTCGAGCACCGCGCCGATGCGCACGCCGTCGGTGAAGGCGATCGACGCCGGGCCGTCCCAGGGCTCCATCAAGCACGAGTGGTACTCGTAGAAGGCGCGCTTCGTCTCGCTCATGGACTCGTGGTTCTGCCACGCCTCGGGAATCATCATCATCACGGCGTGATCGATCGAGCGGCCGGTCAAGGTGAGAAGCTCGAGCGCGTTGTCGAACTTCGCGGAGTCGCTGCCGCGGGGATTGATGATCGGCCGGATCTTCTCGATGTCATCGCCGAACAGCGGCGACTGAAACATCTTCTCCCGGGCGTGCATCCAGTTCTCGTTGCCGCGCAGCGTGTTGATCTCGCCGTTGTGGGCGAGAAAGCGGTACGGGTGTGCGCGGTCCCACGAGGGAAGCGTGTTCGTCGAGAAGCGCTGGTGGACGAGAGCCAGCGCCGATTCGACGGCCACATCGCGGAGGTCGGCGTAAAACCGCGGGATCTGCCACGAGATCAGCAGGCCCTTGTAGACGATCGTCCGGGTCGAGAGGCTCGGAATGTGGAAGCTCTCCGAATCGGGCAGGCCCGAAGCGGCCACGCGATTCTCGACGACTTTGCGCACGACGTAGAGCTTGCGCTCGAGCGTCGCCCGGTCCTTCACGCGACGACCATCGCGGCCGATGAAGATCTGGCGGATTTCGGGCATGACGGCGCGCGCTTGCGGACCACACTCGGCGGGGTCGATCGGCACGTGGCGCCAGGCGATGAGCTTGAGCCCCGCTTGGCGAACCGCGCTCTCGAAGATCTCCCGACACTCGTTTCGCTGGTTCGTCTCGCGCGGCAGGAATACCATGCCGACGCCGTATTCCCCGGGTTCGGGAAGACGGAGCTTCTGCGCCGCGAGCTCCTTCTTGAAGAACGCGTGCGGGATCTGCAGGAGGATGCCTGCGCCGTCGCCCGTCAGTGGATCACATCCGCAAGCGCCACGATGCTCGAGGTTGGCAAGAATCGTCAGACCCTTGTCGACGATGTCGCGCGAGCTCGCGCCGCGCACGTTGACCACGAAGCCGACGCCACAGGCGTCGTGCTCGAAGCGCGGGTCGTAGAGTCCTTGCCGGTGGAGGAGCGTCATGAGGCTACCCTCGTTCGCGGGGCGCCGTTTCGCCGCGCCTTCTTTTCGGCGGCTGGCGGCTCGGCGCCGATCGGTGGAGCGGGTAACTTCGGGAGCTTCAGCTGCGACCGTTCGGTGTTGGTGGAGAGCACGACCATCGTCTCGGTCTTCTCGACGCCGTCGATCGAGCGCAGCCGGCTGATCAACGCCTCGAGCGAGGACGTGTTCAGGGTCTTGATCTTGAGGAGCAGGGTGTAGGCGCCCGTAACGTGATGGCATTCGAGGACGTCCTCGATCGTTCGGACTTCGCTCTCGAAGCGCTCGATGAGGCGCGGATGACTGACGTAGACGCCGATGAACGCCGTGATGTCCATGCCGAGCCTGCGCGAATCGAGGATCGCGTGGTAGCCGCGAATGACGCCGCCGTCCTCGAGCTTCTTGACTCGGTCGATTACGGACGGCGCCGAGAGCCCGACCTGCTCGCCGATCTTGGCGAGCGCAGTCCGGCAGTTGCCTTGCAAAACGGCTAGAATGCCGAGGTCGATCTCGTCGAGCTCGAAAGGCTCGTTACCTAATTTCATAAGGTCAAAGCCCCAAAGTTCCGAACAGATAGAAACAAAATCAGTCCTATGTCAAGCGTTTATTAGGAGTTTTTGTGTTGGGGGGCAGGAGGCTCATTGCCCGTACGTGATCCGATAGATCGCTCCGGCTTGATCGTCGGAAACGAGGAGCGCGCCATCGGATGCGACGAGCACGTCGACGGGTCGGCCCCACGCCCGCCCGTTCGGCTCGAGCCAACCCTCGGCGAAGTTCTCGAGACGCCTCACACCCTGCTCGCCGGGGCGCGCGACGACGACGCGATAACCGATTGGCTTGCTGCGATTCCACGACCCGTGCTCGGCGATGAAGATCTGGTTGCGATACGCGTCGGGAAACATCGTGCCCATGTAGAATCGCATGCCGAGCGCGGCGACGTGGGCGCCGAGGCCCATCTCCGGAGCCGTGTACTTCGCGCAGTCGTGTCCAGGCCCGAACTGCGGGTCCACGACGTCCTTGGCGTGGCAGTACGGAAACCCGAATTCCATGCCGGCCCTCGGCGCGTGGTCGAGCTCGTCGTCAGGGACGTCGTCGCCCATGTTGTCGCGGCCGTTGTCGGTGAACCAGAGCTCCTTGGTCTTCGGATCCCAGTCGAAGCCGACGCTGTTGCGTATGCCGCTCGCGAAGATCTCCATGCCGGTGCCGTCGGCTTTGAGACGCGTGATCGAGGCGTAGGGGGCGTCGCGGAGGCAAACGTTGCACGGCGCACCGACGGGAACGTAGAGGAAGCCGTCGGGACCGAAGCCGATGAACTTCCAACCGTGCAAGGCGTCGTGCGGATAGCCGTCGTAGAGCACGATCGGTTGCGGCGGATGCTCGAGCCGGCTTTCGATGTCGTCATAGCGGAGAATTCTCCACGCGTCGGCGACGTAGAGCGCGCCGTCGCGAAACGCGACACCGTTGGGAGAAACGAGACCCGAAGCGATGATCAGCCCGTCGTCACCGATGCCGTCACGGTTTCGATCGACGATCGCGTAGACCACGCCGGCCCGCTGCGTGCCGACGAAAAGCGTGCCGTTCTTGCCGAGCGCCATCTCGCGAGCACCCGCCGCGCCGCCCGCGAAGAGTCGGATGTGGAAGCCCGGTGGAAGCTTGATCTTATCGACGGGGTAGAGCTCGGTCGCCGACTGCGCGAACACGACGTCGGGCAAGGCACAAGCGGTCGACAGCACGAGCAAGATTCGCCGCCAGAGCATGGTTTTCGGCTCACGCCTGGCCGTCCGCATCACCGTGACTTGCCGAAGATCGACAGCCGAGATCGACGGGGGCTTATTCCTTCTTGTCGAGCTTCAGAGCAGCCGAGTTTATGCAGTAGCGAAGGTGCGTCGGCGCGGGTCCGTCCTCGAAGACGTGACCGAGATGCGCGTCGCAACGGGCGCAGAGGACCTCGACGCGGCGCATGCCGTGGCTCTCGTCGAGCTCGGTCGCGACCGTGTCCTCGCCGGCCGGCTTCCAGAAGCTCGGCCAGCCCGTTCCCGAATCGAACTTGCTGTCGGAGCGAAAGAGCTCGGCCCCGCAGCAAACGCAGTGGTAGGTACCCTTCTCCTTGCAGCCATAGTACTCACCGCTGAACGCCCGCTCGGTCCCCTTCTCGCGGGTCACCGCGTATTGCTCCGGGGTCAGCGTCCGTTTCCATTCGTCCTCGGGCTTGAACACCTTGTCGCTCATGGCCTCCCTCCTGTCGGGCCGCTACAGAACCGAAGGCCCGTGCATCCAGTAGCCGAGTATGAGTCCAGGCTCCATCGCTTGCCGCTTTATGTCATCCGGAGCGACGGCGAAAGCGGTAGGCCCGGGTAGCCTGCCCACGTGGTGAAGCGGACGTTTTGGCATCTGCCGCATCCAAGACACCGGATCATACCCGTTATGGAGCTTACTTTCGGGGAACGGAGGAGCTAGGAGTGAGCACACTCCTAGTGCGAGAGGCCATGGGCAACGACGACGGCGCTGCCGCCCGCCGCTTTCATCAGGCGACCAAGCATTCGCTCGAATCGCTCGAGCGCGATCCGCACATGCTCGACTGGGAAAATCTGCCATTGCCGTTCAAGATCTATCACGGGCTACCGGCCCTGCCGCTGCCCCTGTCACGGGCTCAGTCGGGCGTGTCGGCGATCGATGCGATCACTGGCCAAGCCGAGCGGACGCGTACTGGCTCGCCGCCTGACCGCGCCGCGCTCGCCCGCCTGCTCCATTTTTCGTTCGGGATTCTTCGCCGGCGACAGCTCGGCGACGGCCGCTGGCACGATTTCCGAGCGGCGCCCTGCACAGGGGCGCTCTACCACGTCGACGCCTACCTCATCACCGCCGAGCTCTCCGACCTGCCCGCGGGCGTTTATCATTTCGGCCCGCACGACGCCTCGCTCCGGCGGCTGCGCGAAGGCGATCGCCGGGCCACCGCGAGCGCGGCGACGGGCGACCATCCTGCCGTCGCCGCCGCGCCGGTCACCCTCGTGCTGGCCTCGACGTACTGGCGAAACGCCTGGAAGTATCGCGGCCGCGCGTACCGGCACGCGTTCTGGGACGGCGGCACGGCGGTCGCGCAACTTCTCGCACAAGCGAGCGCCGACGGCTGGCCCGCGGAAGTCGTGCTCGGCTTCGTCGATGGCGAGATCGAGCGCCTCTGCGCGCTCGACCCGCGCCGCGAGGGAGTGATCTGCCTCGTCGCGCTGGGCGGGGGCGCTGCGCCGCCCCCGCCTGCCGCCGCTTCGCCGGAGATCCACTTCGAGATCGCTCCGCTCTCGGAACGAGAGGTCGACTATCCTGAAATTCGCGACGTCCACGGCCGCAGCGCACTCGAGGCTCACGGGGACGCCCGGCTCTGGCGATCGACCGTGCTGCCCGCGCGAACGGCCCCGCTCCTCGGCCCGCTCATCGAGCTGCCGAAGCCCGATCCGAGCGGCGATCCGCTCGAGACGGTGATCGCTCGACGAGGCTCGACACGACTCTTCCGTCGCGAATCGATCTCGCAGGCCGCTCTGGCGAACCTTCTCGTCTGCGCGGCTGCTCCCCTGACGGCAGACTACCGTGCGGATGCGGATCGGGCGCTCGTCGACCTGTACGTCGTTGTAAACGCCGTCGAGGGCCTAGAAGAAGGAGCCTATCGGTGGCATCCGCAAGCGAAAGCCGTCGAGTGCCTTTGGCGCGGCGAGCGCCGCCATGAAGCCGGCTTTCTCGCGCTCGGTCAGGCGCTCGGCGCCGATGCCGCGGTCGACGTCTACGCGATCACAGATCTTGATTGGGTGCTCGGCGCATTCGGCAGCCGCGGCTACCGGGCCGCGACGCTGGACGGAGGCATCGCGGGCGGGCGGCTCTACCTCGCCGCCTACGCGCAACGACTGGGCGCGACGGGCCTCACGTTCTTCGACGACGACGCGACGCGCTTCTTCGGTTTGGACCCGAACCGGTTCGGAGTGATGTTCCTGACGGCTGCCGGCGTTCCCCTGCGCGGCGCGGAGTGACAAGGCCCGCCCACTCGCTGCGATTCAGCGGCGCTCGGCTGCCTCGCTCGCGAGCTCGACGAACGCCCGAAAAAGCCTCTGCTGCGCCGGATCGTCCAGCTGCATCTCGGGATGCCATTGCACGGCGATCGCAGCCGCATGCGACTCGTGCTCGACTGCTTCGATGATCCCGTCTTCCGCCCACGCGACGACCTTGAGGCCGGGCGCCAGCCGGTCGATCGCTTGGTGATGCCACGAGCAGACGGTCACCTCGGTCGCGTCGAGCATCCCGGCGAGTCGACTCGCGGGCTCGACCGTCGCGCGGTGATGGGTGTGCAAGCGCTCCGGCAAGCGATGCTCCACGGTGCTCGTCCCGAGATCGGGAAGGTGCGGATGGAGATTACCGCCGAGCGTGACGTTCAGCACCTGCATGCCCCGGCAGATGCAGAGGAGCGGAATCTCCGGGCGATCCAGCGCCGCGCGAGTGAGCGCGATCTCGAAGAGGTCGCGCTCTTCCGACACCCCGTAGATCGTTTCGTGCGAGCGGCCGTTGTAGCGCTCGGGACCGACGTCGCCGCCTCCCGACAGCACGAGCGCGTCGATGCCGTCGAGCAGCCGCGCGGGATCGGGATCGCCGGGAGGTAGGATGACGGGTGATCCGCCGCCGCTGCGCACGGCTTCGACGTAGCTCGTCGGCAGTGGGTAGACGTCACGGTTGGCGATGCGCGAGTTGGAGCGCGGATAGGAAGAGATTCCGATCAGCGGACGTCGACTGCTCACACGACGATTCGTAGCATCTTCGGCCGGCTCAACGAAGGCGTTTGACCTTGGCGCGCTCTAAGCCGTATTCTCCGCTCAGAAAACATCGATGTTTTCTCTGGGGGTACGGTGTGGACAGCGGGTTTCCTAGCACGAGCGCGTGCCGTATCGTGCGGGTCACGCCGCGGCAAATCCAGTATTGGGACGAGATCGGCCTCGTGAAGCCTTCGGCGAAGGCCGCCACGGGTCGCGGCAGCCGGCGGCGCTACTCGTTTCTCGACCTGGTTCGGCTCTCGGTGGTGCGAGCCCTGATCGAGCGAGGCCTCAAGCCCCAAAACATCCGCCGAAGCCTCGCCGCGCTTCACGACGAGCACCGGAAAGTGCTCGACCCCCTCGCACAGCTGAAGTTGGTGACCGACGGCGAACGGCTCTTCCTCGTCACCGACGATCGGCGGCGGATCCTCGACGTCCTCGAGCGGCAGTTCGTGTTCTCGATCGCGCTCGCGCCGCTCGTTCGCGAGCTGCGTGGACGCGCCGAGCGGCTCTCGCTCGGAGGTCTCGGCGCTCGTCGCGCGCCCTCGGTGGCGTTTCATGGCCGGCGGCGGCTCGAGATCGGGCGCCCGGTCAGGCGGGCGCGCGCATGAACGAGGAGCTGCCCCTGCGGCTCGGCGACAGGGAACCCTCGGTCGTCAAGCTGACGCCGATGCTCCAGCAGTACCTTCGGCTGAAGGACTGCTATCCCGATGCGATCCTCCTCTATCGTCTCGGCGACTTTTACGAGATGTTCTTCGAGGATGCCGAGCGCGCGAGCCGCCTCCTCGATCTCACGCTCACTTCGCGGAGCAAGGGCGACGACTCGCGGGTCCCGCTCTGCGGTGTTCCCTACCACTCGGTGCAACCTTACGTCCAAAAGCTCCTCGAGCATGGCCACAAGGTGGCGATCTGTGAACAGACCGAAGACGCGGCGACCGCGAAGGGCATCGTCGAGCGCAAGGTCGTGCGCGTCATCACGCCGGGCACCGTCCTCGACGAAGAGAGCCTCGACCCAAGGCAGCCGAGCTACCTCGCCGCGGTCGTCGCGCGCGCCGGGCGTCACGCGCTGGCGGTCGTCGATCTGTCGACCGGCGAGCTCCGCGCCACCGAAAGCGAATTGCTCGAGGGGCTCGAAGAAGAGCTCGGCCGCTTGAGGCCGCGCGAAGTGATCGTCGCGGCGGGCTCGCTCGACCCGGCGACGCTCGCGCGCTTGCCGCCGACGCTGCGCACGAGCGAGGTTCCCGTCGACGCGTTCGCGCCCGAGCGATTGTCCGAGTGGCTAGAGAAGCGCTTCGGGGCAGAGAGCGTCGACCCCTGGAAGGCGCGCCCGCTGGCGGCGGCGGCCCTCGGCGCGCTTCTTCGCTACCTCGATCGGCAGCTGGTCGGTACCGAGCACCTGCGCGCTCCCGAACCATACGAGACCGAAGGGTTTCTCGTGGTCGACGACACGAGCCGAAAAAACCTCGAGCTCGTCGAAACCGTCCGCGGCGAGCGCGTCGGCTCGCTCTTGTGGGTGTTGGATCGAACCGAGACGCCGATGGGGGCTCGGGTGCTCCGTCGCTGGCTTCTTTATCCGCTGCTCGACCCGGCGCGCATCGGCGAGCGGCTCGACGCCGTGGAAGAGCTGTCGGGCGAACCCGCGCTCCGCGACGACCTCGCGCTTTCGCTCGAAGGCCTCGGCGACCTCGAGCGCTTAGCGGGGAGGATCGGCAGCGGCACGGCGTCGCCGCGCGACCTCGTGCGCCTGCGTCAGGCGCTCGGGCGGGGCGAAGCGGTGCAGGCCCGGCTCGCAGAAGCGCGCGCGGCGCCGCTCTGCCGTCTGCGGGACGCCATCCGACCGCTGCCGGCGCTTCGCGACCTCGTGGCGCGCGCGCTGGTCGACGTCCCGCCGCTCTCATCGAGGCAAGGGGACCTCATTCGCGCCGGATACTCGCGCCGAGATCGACGAGCTTCGCGCCCTTCGGCACGACGGGAAGAGCTGGATCTCCGCGCTCGAAGCGCGCGAGCGGCAGCGCACGGGCATCGGCTCGCTGAAGGTCCGCTACAACAAGGTGTTCGGCTACTACATCGAAGTCACCAATCCCAACCTGAAGCTCGTGCCGGCCGACTACCTGCGGCGGCAGACGATCGCCGGAGGGGAGCGCTTCGTCACGCCCGAGCTCAAGGACTACGAATCGAAGGTGCTCGGCGCGGAAGAGCGCTTGCGCGCGCTCGAGGGCGGCCTCTTCGAGGATCTCGTGAGAGAGGTCGCGCAGCACCTCGCCGAGATCGCCGCAACCGCCGGTGCGCTCGCCGAGCTCGACGCGCTTCGCTCGCTCGCCGCCGTGGCCGTCGAGGGCCGCTACGTGCGCCCGCTGCTCGACCGCTCGACGGCGATCGACATTCGCGAGGGCAGGCATCCGGTGATCGAGCGGATGTTGCCGCCGGGGCGATTCGTCCCGAACGACGTCGAGCTCGATCCCGAGCGAGGGCAGATCATCATCCTGACCGGCCCCAACATGGCGGGGAAGTCGACGTATCTTCGCCAGACGGCGCTGATCGCGCTGATGGCACAGATGGGCAGCTTCGTACCCGCCGCGCGGGCGCACGTCGGCGTCGTCGATCGCATCTTCACTCGCGTCGGCGCGGCGGACAATCTCGCCGCCGGCGACTCGACGTTCATGGTCGAGATGAAGGAGACCGCGCACATCCTCGCGCACCTGACTCCTCGCTCGCTCGTCGTCCTCGACGAGATCGGACGCGGCACCTCGACCTTCGATGGGATCTCGATTGCCTGGGCAGTCGCCGAGCATCTCCATGCTTCGCCGGCGCGGCCGAAAACGCTCTACGCCACCCACTTCCACGAGCTCACCGAGCTCGCGCTCGCCGCGGAGCGGGTCGTAAACTTCTCGGTGGCCGTCAAGGAATGGCAGGGCGACGTGGTGTTTCTGCGCCGGATCGTTCCTGGACCGGCGAGCCAGAGCTATGGGATCCATGTGGCACGGCTGGCCGGCGTGCCCGACGGCGTCATCACCCGGGCGCGGGAGATCCTTCAGAACCTCGAGAATGGCGAGCGCAACGAAGTCGGCGAGCCGCGGTTGGCCGAGCGCGGGGTCCGGTCGGGACAGCTCGGGCTCTTCGCGCCTCCGTCCGCCGAGGTGGCGTCGATTCTCGAGGCGCTGCGTTCGATCGACCCGCTGACCCTGACCCCGATCGAGTCGCTCGGCACGCTGGCCGATCTCGTCGAGCGCGCCAGGCGGGAGACCGGTAAGCGATGAGACGCGTCGGCGGGATCGTCACGCTGGCAATCGGCGTGCTCGCGGCGACGACGGCGCGCGGGGCGACGCCGGAGGCGGCGTTCGTCGTCGAGCGCATTCGGTACATCGGGACGGTCAGTTACAGTCGCGTGGTCGTCGATCTCTCCGGACCGGCGGAATTCCGCGTCCTGCCGGTCTCGGCAGAAGGCAGCTCGTCGCCGGCGAATCGGCTGGTCGTCGACGTCGTCGCGGCAGAAGTCGGGCCCGAAGCGCGCGAGCCGCTCGAGGTGGGCGATTCGATGTTGCGCAGCATCCGCACCGGCCAGCACGCGCTCCATACGGCGCGGATCGTCCTCGACCTTGCGCGCAACGCCGAGGCGCGGACCTTCCTGCTGCCCGACCCGTACCGCCTGGTGATCGACCTCAAGGGAAAGGGCGGGGCGCCGCCTTCGGATGACGTGCGGGTGACGCGGACCGACACGGCGCGTCCCGCCGCGGCGCGTCCCGAGCGGCGCGAGGCCCGCGCCGCGGCGTCGCTGCGTGGCGCTGATCCTGCTGTCATGGACGCGCGTGAGGTTCCGCGCGCGCGCGCCGATGAGGCGGGACCCGCGGCGAAAACCGAGGCCAACCGGCCCAAATTCAAGGTCGTGATCGATCCGGGCCACGGCGGCAAGGATCCGGGTGCGCACGGGCTCCACGGCGTCGAGGAGAAGGACGTCGTGCTAGCAGTGTCGAAGCTCCTGGCCTCGCGCCTGCGCGCCGACGGGATCGACGTCGTCCTCACCCGGTCCGACGATCGCTTCCTGTCGCTCGAAGAACGAACAGCCTTCGCCAACGCACAGAGAGCGGATCTCTTCATCTCGGTTCACGCCAACGCGAGCACGAATCCGGGGCTCCGCGGCGTCGAGGTCTACTACCTGAACAACACCAACAACCGCGGCACCCTGCGGCTCGCCGCCATGGAGAACAACCTGCGCTGGGATCCGCGCAATCCGAAGCTCCAATCCGCCATCCCGGATTTGTCGTACATCTTGAGCGACCTCCGACAGACCTACAAGGTCGAGGAGTCGAAGCAGCTCGCCGAGCAGCTCCAGCAATCGGTCCTGTCGCGGCTCGCTACCGACTACGACCACGTGGACGATCTCGGGGTCAAAGAAGGGCCGTTCTACGTCCTGGTCGGCGCCTACATGCCGTGCGTACTCGTCGAGGTCTCGTTCCTCACCAACCCGGTGGACGGAGCGCGGCTCGGAACCTCCCAGTATCGCCTCGCTCTCGCCGAGGGGATTCACGAGGGGATCCGCCGCTACATCGCCCAGGCGAAGCTGGCCAAGACGCTGTAAGAGATCGGCATCCGCCTTCTGGCTGCAGGCTTCGACCTCGCGCGAGGGACAGGGTCCCTTTTTTCCGGTAGCCTGTATCTGTAGCCTGATGCCTTTCCTCCCATGAACCTCGCGAATCCTGAAACCGCGCTGGCGTTTTCTGCCGACGAGATCGCGTTTCCGCGTGCCGACGGCCGGCAGGACGATCTCGGGCTCGTCGCCAAGGCCGTCGTGCAGCGCGCGCGGTCGCGGCTCGACGCCTGGAACGCCGCGGGAGCGAGCGGCGCGCAAGTCGTCTCGGCGTTCACCGAAGTGATGGACCGCACGGTCCAGTTCCTCCATGCGGCGTCGGTCGTCGACTTCGCGCGGCGCAGCGCGCGCGTCAACCAGAAATGCGCGGTGCTCGCGCAGGGCGGCTACGGCCGCGGCGAGCTGAACCCCTTCTCGGACGTCGACCTGCTCTTTCTCTATCAATGGAAGGTGAACCCGTTCGTCGAGAGCGTCGCTGAGAAGATCCTCTACAGCCTCTGGGACACGGGCCTGCAGGTCGGGCACGCGGTGCGCAGCGTGCCGGAGTGCGCGCGCCTCGCCGCGCGGGACTTCCAGGTCAAGACCGCGCTGCTCGACGCCCGCTTCCTGTGCGGCGATCCCGACCTGGCCGCCGACTTCGACCGGACCGTCGATACCGACATCGTGCGGCGCAACCCCGAACGCTTTTTGAAGGAAGCGGTCAAGCAAGCCGCCGACCGGCACAGGGAGTACGGCAGCTCGGTCTACCTCCTCGAGCCGCACATCAAGGAAGGCGAGGGCGGGCTTCGCGATCTGCACACCGCGCTGTGGATGGCGCGCGTCAAGTTCAAGGTGAGGAGCCTGCGCGAGATCGTGCAGAAAGGCATCGTCCCCGAGAGCGAGATCGCCGCGGTGCTCGAGTCACGCGACTTTCTCTGGAAGGTTCGCAACACGCTCCACTTCGCGACCGGCGGGCATCAGGATCAGCTCACGTTCGAGCACCAGGAGCGGGTGGCGGCCACCTTCGGCTACCGCGACGCCGACGAGCGGCGCGCGGTCGAGCGGTTTCTCCAGGACTACTACCTGCACGCGGCCCGGGTGCACCGTTTCGGGACGCTCGTGACCGAGCGCTGCCTCGAATCGCGGAGCCCTTACGTGCGCCTAGGGCGTATCTTCAGCCGGCGGATTCGTCCCGGAGTCCGCATCATCGGCGGCGAGATCGCCATCGACGATCCGGCGATCCTCGAAGACGCGGCCAGCGTCGTCGGGGTGTTCCTCGAGTCGCAACGCCACGGCGTCGAGATCGGCAGCCGCGCGCGAGAGCTCCTCGCCCGCACGACCGCCGTTCTCGAGGCCGGGCGTGCGCTCCCCGCGGTGGTCGAACCGTTTCTCGAAATCCTGCGGGGGCGGCGGCGGATCTACGAGACGTTGCGCACGATGCACGACGTCGGCGCACTCGGCGCGCTGGTGCCCGAGTTCGGGCAGCTGCGCTCGATGGTGATCCGCGACTTCTACCACATCTACACCGTCGACGAGCACACGCTGCGGGCCATCATGGAGCTCGAACATCTCGCTGCCGGAGAGCATCGCCAGAGCTGCCCATTGCTCACGCAAGTGATGCACGAGATCGAGCGCCCGCAGGTGCTCTACCTGGCGATGGTGCTGCACGACATCGGCAAGGGTCACGGCCACGGCCACTCCGACCGCGGCGCCCGGCTGGCCCAGCACGTCGCGCAGCGCTTCGGCCTTCACCACGACGACGTCGTGCAGGTCGAGCGACTGGTGCGCCATCACCTGCTGATGTCGCACGTCGCTCAGCACCGCGACCTCCACGACGACCGCGTGGTCATCGACTTCGCCCGGCACGTCGGCAGCGTCGAGATACTCAAGAAGCTCTACGTCATGACGTTCGCGGACATGCGGGCCGTCGCGCCGAAGGTGTGGAACAACTGGCGCGACCTCCTGCTCGGCGAGCTCTACATGCGCACCTTGGAGTATTTCGAAAAGGGCGAGGTCGCCGAGGAGGCGCGCGGAGCGCGGATCGAGCGCGTGAAGGAGCGCCTGCGGGCCGCGCTCGCCGACCGCGAGGGAGGGTTTCGCGCGGCGCTCGAGACGGTTCTCGCGACCATGCCGGAAAGCTACTTCTTGAGCACGCCCGAGGAGAGCGTCGCGCACCATGTGGACCTGCTCCGCGAGTTCCGCGAAGGCGGCGGCGCCCTGGTCACGTCGATCCGTCACTTCCGCGATCGCGAGTTCAGCGAGTTCACGGTCTGCACCGCCGACCGGTTGGGACTCTTTTCGATGATCGCCGGCGTGCTCGCGGCGCACGGCATGAACATCGTCGGCGCGCAGATCACCACGAGCCACGACGGCGTCGCGCTCGACGTCTTCCGGCTTTCGCACGCGGAGTTCACCGACCGGGTGCTCGACGACGAGCGCTGGCAACGCGTTCGCGAGACCCTCGAACGCGTGCAGCGGGGCGAAGCGTCGGTCGAGGCGCTGGTCGAGCGCTCGCGTCGACCGACCGTGCTCTCGCGCCGCCCGCTGCCGCGCATCCCGACGTCGGTGACCTTCGATCTGCAGGACTCGCAGCACTACAGCCTGATCGAGGTCTCCGCGCAGGATCAGATCGGGCTCCTCTTCGCGATCACGAACACGCTCTACCACCAAGGGTGCCTGATCCATCTCGCCAAGATCTCCACCGTGCTGCACCACGTCTTCGACGTGTTCTACGTGACCGACGCGTCGGGCCGGAAGATCGAAGACTGGCGGCGGATGCAGGAGATCTGCGAGGCGGTGCGCCAGCGGGTCGAGGAAAGTAACGGGTGAGCGAGAGGGTGGGCTCGGGCACCATGCGCCCGCGCGCGACCACGGCGCTCGATCGGAGCGTAGACGCGTACCTGAACTACCTCGCCGCGGGCCGTGGCCTCGCCCGCAACACCCTCGACGCCTACGGCCGGGACCTCGCGGTGCTCGTGTCGTTTCTTTCCGCGCGCGGCTGCGTCGCCCCGCAAGCCGTTCGCCCCGAGGATCTCGTCGATTACCTCGGCTGGCTGCGTGACCGCGACCTAAAGGCAGCAAGCGTCGCGCGTCGCTTTTCAGCCGCGCGCGGCTGGCTCCGCTACCTCGAATCGACGGGCGGGTTGAAGAAGAATCCCGCGACGAGCGTGCGCTCGTCGAGGCTGCCGCGGCGCCTGCCGCGCCCGTGGACGCGAGAGGACGTGCGGCAACTCCTCGAGCGTCCGTTCGAAGGGCGATTCGCGGCGCGCGATCGGGCGATGCTCGAGACCCTCTACGGCGCGGGGCTGCGCGTGTCCGAGCTGGTCTCGCTCCGCCTCGCGCAGCTCAATCTCGACGGGGGTTACGTCGTCGTCGTCGGCAAGGGCGACAAGGAGCGTCCGGTGCCGGTGGGTACGCCGGCGCGCGATGCGCTGCGCTCTTACCTCGACGGCGCGCGGGCCGCGCTGCTGCGCGGGCGCGCCAGTCCCTGCGTCTTCGTCACGCCTCGCGGCCGGCCGATGTCGCGGCAGGGTTTCTGGAAGCTGCTCCGCCGCCGCGCGCTCGTCCTCGGGCTCCCCGAGGTGAGCCCGCACCGCCTGCGCCATTCCTTCGCGACGCACCTCCTCGAAGGCGGCGCGGACCTCCGCGCCGTGCAGGCGATGCTCGGACACGCCGACATCAGCACGACTCAAGTCTATACCGACGTTGCGCGCGCGAAGCTGCGCGATCTCCATCGTCGCTTCCATCCGCGCTCGAAGCGGCGGACTTAGTGGGACTTCGTGCGGACGTTGCGGCATTAACGGAATAAGTCTGTTGCGCCGGATGAGTTCGCGATGCCCCTTTGACTTATTCCAATAATGCCGCAACGTCCCCACTCCGTATTTGCGGACGCGAGGAGCGGGTGTTACAAAGCGCGCGCGTGCGCGAGCAGTTCCTGCAGATCTCGCTGTGGATCTTACCGATTCTCGTCGCGGTGGTCTTTCACGAAGTCGCCCATGGCTACGTCGCGAGCTGGTTCGGCGACGATACGGCCCGGCGGGCGGGAAGGCTCACGTTGAATCCGCTGCCGCACATCGACCCGCTCGGCAGCGTCATCCTGCCGCTCTTGCTGCTCGTCACCAACGCCGGATTCTTGTTCGGCTGGGCGAAGCCGGTGCCCGTCGATTTTCGGGCGCTGCGCAATCCCAAGCGTGACATGGTGTTCGTCGCCGCCGCCGGCCCGCTCACGAATCTCGCGATCGCCACCGCGAGCGCGCTCGTGTTTCACGGGATAAGCGCGGCCGCGGGTCCCGGCCCGGGAGCGCTGTTCGAGACCGTCTTCTATCCGATCGCGATGATCGCCCAGCGAAGCGTCCTGATGAACGTCTTTCTCGGCGTCTTCAACCTGATCCCGATCCCTCCGCTCGACGGCGGGCGCGTGCTCGCCGGGCTCCTGCCCCTCCACTGGGCGCGCCAGTTCGCACGGATCGAGCCGTTCGGCTTCCTCATCCTGATCGTCCTGCTCATGTCTCACTCGCTCGGCCTGATCGTCCGCCGGCCGATCCAGCTGCTGCTCGACGTTCTGCTCTGATGGCTCGACCGACGCTGCTGAGCGGCTTCCGCCCGACCGGTCGGCTCCACCTCGGTCACCTCCACGGCACGCTCAAGAACTGGGTGCGGCTGCAGGAGAGCTACCGGTCGTTCTTCTTCGTCGCCGATTGGCACGCGCTGACGACGAAGTTCGAGGAAACGGAGGGAATCGCCGCGAGCACGCGCGAGATGGTCGCCGACTGGCTCGCCGTCGGGCTCGATCCCGAGCGTTCCGTCATCTTCCGCCAGTCCGCGCTCCTCGAGCACGCCGAGCTCTTCCTGCATCTTCGCGATGATCACGCCGACGCCGTGGCTGCTGCGCAACCCCACCGTCAAGGAACAAGCGCGCGAGCTCGGCCTCGTCGCCTCGGACGACGAAGCCGAGATGACGAAGATCAACTTCGGCCATCTCGGCTATCCGGTGCTGCAGGCCGCCGACATCCTCGTCTACAAAGCGAACAAGGTGCCCGTCGGCGCCGATCAGGTGCCGCACGTCGAGTTCACCCGCGAGCTCGCGCGGCGCTTCAACCATCTTTACCGGCCGGTGTTTCCCGGAGCCCGATGCCCTGCTGAGCGAGGTGCCGAAGATCGCGGGGCTCGACGGCCGCAAGATGAGCAAGAGCTACAACAACGCGGTCTTCCTCTCCGAGCCGACCGCCGACGTCGACGCCAAGCTCTCGCGCATGATGACCGATCCGCGCCGCGTGCGCCGCACCGATCCGGGCGATCCGAAGGACTGCCCAGCCTACCAGAGCTTTCACAAGATCTACTGCACGCCGGAGGAGCTCGCCTACGTCGACGAAGGGCTGCAGGAGCGCCTCGCATCGGCTGCCTCGACTGCAAGAAGATCATGATCCGCCACGTGCTCGAGGACCTGAAACCGATCCAGGAGCGGCGCCGGGAGATCGACGCCAGACCGTCGCTCGTGACAGAGGTGCTCGAGGACGGCAACCGTCGCGCGCACGCCGTCGCCAGCGAGACGATGCGCGAGGTCCGCGACGCGGTCGGGCTCGTATGAACCCGCCGTTTTCAGCTCGACATCTTCGAGGGGCCGCTCGATCTTCTGCTGCACCTGATCAAGAAGAACGAGGTCGACGTTCACGACATTCCGATCGCGCTGATCACCGACCAGTATCTCGCCTACCTCGGTCTCTTCGAGCAGCTGAATCTCGACCTCGCGGGTGAGTATCTGGTGATGGCGGCGACGCTCATGCAGATCAAGTCGCGGCTGCTGCTACCGCCCGCCGAGGGCGAGGCCGAGGAGGTGGAAGACCCGCGCAGCGAGCTCGTGCAGCAGCTCGAGGAGTACCAGCGCTTTCGCGCGGCCGCCGGCCAGCTGGCCGATCGCGACATCCTCGACCGCGACGTCTTCCGACGCAGTCCCGAGGAGCCGGAGAGCGAGACGCGGGAGCTGCCGCGCCTTCGCGAGCTCGAGCTCGCCGATCTCGTCGACGCGCTACGCGAGGTTCTGAAACGGCTGCCGCAGGACGCGGCGCACGAGATCATCGGCGAGCGGATTCCGATCGCGGATCGGATTCCCGTGATCCTCGAGCGACTGCGGGACGGCGACGTGGAATTCGACAGCCTGTTCGAGCGCTCGTCGCGCCGCGAGCTGATCTCGACCTTTCTCGCGCTCCTCGAGCTCGTGAAGATGCGCGCCGTCCGGGCGTTTCAAACGGAGCGGTTCGGACCGATCCTGCTCACGCTGGCCGTGCCGCGCGACACCGAAGTATCACTGGACTTCAAGGACGACTATAAAGGTTGAAGCCGATGGAATCGGAAGACGAGGCGAGCGTCCCGGAAGCGGCGGACGAGGCAACGGACCGAGCGAGCGACGCAGCGCCGGAACGAAGCGTCTCCACGCGCCTGCGCTCGATCCTCGAGAGCCTGCTCTTCGCGGCCGGCGACCCGGTTTCGCTCGGCAAGCTCGCTCAAGTGCTTCCCGGATACGAGCGGCGCGACATCGTACGCACCCTGAACGAGCTCGGCGAGCAGTACGCGCGCGAGGAGCGGGGCTTCCGTCTGCAGCAGGTGGCGGGCGGCTATCAGCTGCGCACGACGCGCGCCAACGCGGAGTTCGTCAAGGCGCTGCTCGCGCAACGTCCGGTTCGCTTGACGCGCGCCGCGCTCGAGACGCTGGCGGTGGTCGCCTACCGCCAGCCTGTGACGCGGCCGGAGATCGAGGCGATCCGCGGCGTCGACGTCGACGCGGTGCTGACGACGCTCTCCGAACGCCGGCTCGTGAGGGTCCTCGGACGGAAGGACGTGGTCGGACGGCCCCTCCTCTACGGAACGACGCCCGAGTTCCTCGAAACGTTCGGCCTCAAGGATCTCGCGTCGCTTCCGACCCTAGAGGAGCTTGGCGCTTCCGCCGACGCGCTCGAGCGCGCCGCGGCGGAGGCCTCCGCCGCGGCGGACACCTCTTCGGCAGAAGAAGCATCCGCGCCCGGTTCGGGGGCTACCGACGAAGCCGAGAGCTGACGGCCGCCAGCCGATGGGCGCGGAGCGTCTGCAGAAGGTCCTCGCGCAAGCGGGCATCGCCTCGCGCCGCGCGGCCGAAGCGCTGATCCGCGCAGGGCGGGTGAGCGTCAACGGCGCGATCGTCACCGAGCTCGGCACGAAGGCCGACGCGGCGAAAGACGAAGTCCGCCTCGATGGCGAGAGGTTGCGGCCGCCGCGCGCCCGCGTTCTTGCGTTTCACAAGCCGTCGGGCGTGGTGACGACGCTCTCCGATCCCGAAGGACGTCCCACGATACGGAGCTGCCTGCCGCGCGACTTCGATCGCGTGTTCCCGGTCGGCCGGCTCGATTTCCACTCGAGCGGGCTTTTGCTGCTCACCAACGACGGCGAGCTGGCGGGGCGGCTGCTTCACCCGCGCTTCCGCGTTCCGCGCACCTACCGCGTCAAGGTCCGCGGCCACCCGGGCGCGGCCGCGCTCGGCCGCCTGCGGCGCGGCGTGAAGCTCGACGACGGCGTCAGCGGGCCCGCGCAGGTCGAGGTGGAGACGCTGCTCCCAGCCAAGGCGTGGCTGCGGATCACGATTCGGGAGGGGCGGCGGCGCGAGATCCGCCGCATGTGCGAGGCCGTCGGGCACCTCGTCGACCGGCTCGTACGAGTTCGCTTCGGGCCGATCGAACTCGGCCGGCTCGAGCCCGGAAAATGGCGGCCGCTCGCCGAGCGAGAGATCGAGGCGCTGCGCGCCGCCGTCGGGCTCGCCCCGAGGTCGCCCAGGCCTCGCTTGACTTCACGCACCTCGGCGGTTAAGCACCGACGTTCAAGCCGCGAACACGTGGCGATGCGCGGGGTGGAGCAGTCTGGTAGCTCGCGAGGCTCATAACCTCGAGGTCGTAGGTTCAAATCCTACCCCCGCAATGCAAAGACCGGCACCAGGAACCCGGACGGCGAGAGCCGCCCGGCTACCTGGGCCGGTTCTTCGCCCGTCGCCGGGGTCAAACCAGGTCGCCGTCGAGCAGGCCGAGGATCATCGCCTTGGCCTTCGGCACGTCTTGTTTCACGGCGCGGCGAAGGCCCCGGAGGTAGCCCCTCACCCATTCGGGCCGGATCGTGGTGGGCATCCGTGCGGCCCGCTTCTCGAACCTTGCCCGTTCTAGGTCTGCGGTCAGCGAAGCGATCTCGCTCTCGACCGCCGCCAGCTTCTCGCGCACCGATGCGAACGTGTCCGCGCCCGATCCGATCGCCGCAAGCCATCGGTCCCGTTCGGCGGTCGCCGTGGTCACCGCGCGCGATAGCTCTTCGTCCCGCCCGGTGGCCCGTTCGGCGTGGCGCTTGAGTGCCGCGTTCACCGAAGCCATCAGCGCGCCGATGTTCTTTCGGGTCATCGCTTCGCCGGCACGGGTCTGCAATCGGGATTCGATCACGTCTTTCCGGTAGCGGGTCCGGTGGCTGCAAACCGTCTCGCCCTTCGATCGGCTGACGGGGCAGTAGTACCAAGCCTGCTGGTAGGTGCCGCTCGGCTTTCGCCGGATCGTCGTGTCCGCGATCATCCGCGCGTTGCACGTCCCGCACCGGAGCATCCCCGTCAGCAAGTAGCGCCTGCTGTACGCCGCGCTCGATCGTCCGGGGCGATTGCCCGTCCGCCCGGCGTCGTAGCGTTCGACGAGCATCTTGATTCGGGCCGCGACGGCTTGCTCGAGCTCCGGTGGCACGATCCGTAGGTCGGGCCGATCTTCCGTGCGCCACTCGGCTTCGGGGCGCAGCACGCTACGGCGCTTGCCGCTGTCGGGGTCCTTCAGGAACTCGCGTCGGTTCCAGACGATGCGGCCAAGGTAGCGCTCGGACCGCAGTATGAAGCGGATCGACGTGACCGCCCACGCCTTGCGGGTCTGGCCGTGGCGCGTACCGTAGAGCGGCGGCGCGATCCCTTCGGCGTTCAACGCGTGGGCGATCTTCGGGAGCGATTGCCCTTCGGCGTAGTCGCGGTAGATGCGCCTGACGACCGCCGCCTCGGCTTCGTCGATCGCGATCCGCCCCTCGACCGTCTTGTAGCCGTACGTCCGCCCGCCCGTGCTCATCCCGCGCAGCGCCAGCGCTTCGAGCCCGCGATGCGTCTTGGCGCGGATCGCGTCGACCCATAGCTGCGAGACGAGCCCGTTGACCGCGAATTGCGTGCTGGCCCCCGCCGATCGGCTGGCAATCCCTTGTGAAACGCTGACCACCTCGATGCCGTTCAGCCGTAGCCTTCGCAGCGTCGCTTGCTGTTCGGCCATGTCGCGCCACAACCGATCGGTCGACTCGGCAAGGATCACGTCGAAGGGCGGCTTCGGCGATCGCGCGGCGGCGAGCAGCGCCTGATACCCGTCGCGGTTCACGGCATCGGCCCCGGACTTCGCGCGGTCCTCGAACGTGGCGACGACCTGAAGCCCGTGGTCGTCGGCGTAGCGACGGCATAGCGCGGTCTGGTCCTCGCACGATCGGGGGTTCTGCGCCCCCGATGTAATGCAGGCCCAGCGCGGCTTTCCGCGATTTCACAACCCCGCCAGGGTGAAAATGGAGAGGAGCGGAGGAGATGAGAAGCCTGCTTCAGCCGATTGAAATGGTCGACCTTGCAGCGATCACGCTCGCACCGATCCGTTTCCGTCCCGATCTCGGATCGATACGGCTGCTGCACGCATTGCTCGTCGACGCGCTCGAGATCGCGCTCCGCACGCGCCGTGGGATTGCGCGTCACACCGCGACCGAAGCAGAGGCGTGGGAATGGCTGCTCGGAGAGACGGACGGTCGGATCACGATGGAAACGTGCTGCGAAGCGCTGGGGCTCGACCCGAACGCCGTTCGACGGGCGCTGCTTGCGCTTCGAAGATGAAGGACGATAGACGTCGAACCCGTGCGATACGCAGGCTTGAGCGTTCGCTCGAGATCTGACCTGACCCAGCCTTGCTGCCTCTCGGTCGCCAGCCTCTGCTTACCGTGCCGCCGAGCGATGCAGAAACGCTAGGTCGGTGCAGCGCGGCAACGACGCTAACACGTGCAGCTTCTCGGCTTGATCATTCCTTGTTGCTGTCGCTTGCACATTCTCTACCAGTATTCCGAAAAGCTCGAACAGTGGACAACTATCTTTGTCTATCTTTCGTACGTGCCGTGGTCGCTAAAGCTAATAGCGCAGGTCGTCTGAGTACAATGATCAGTTAGGCAGCTACAAATCACAGTGCCGGAGAAAGTACCGCCGCCGCTGATATCCGCGTACTTCCCGGTTCCGCCTGTTATGACATAGGTTCCGGCGAAATCCCCAACCGCGCCGTTAAAGCAAACGTCGTCTTCGAACTCAGTCGATACTTGGTTTCCAGTCGGATACGTGGTTGTAGCATGCCCCGTCGCGGAGCCACACGCTGAGCCATCCGATGCAAAAACCGTCGTTGAATCCGTGACGTACGTCTTCTTTCCGCCAGCACCGTATAGAGTACCTTCCTCGTGGGTCGTACATGACCCACCCACGATAGCCGCATCCGGATCACATGTGCTGAACTGTGTTCCACTGCCCTTCCCGTTGAACGTCCCGGCGTTCAGTCCTAGAGGAAATAGAGATGCCGCCAAGAATCCGAGAAGAACCGTTCTTTGTTTCATAAATCCCCCATTCTGACACAGCGATGCAATTGTGGTATTGGACAGTACGCACGCGGGTTGAGTGCACTATGCGAACTGTCGACTTCTCTGCGTGTTTGAGGGAGTGACTTGCGCTTCAAACGGCTGAGCCTGCTGCAGCGTTAGTCCCGCGCCATCACGCCTGTCAAGGGAAAAGTTACATGTGGAACCGGGTGGAGTTCCGCTGCGATCGCACCCGGCCTACACAAAGCGTTTCTGGAGACTCGCATTTCGTACTCGAAGGCGGCTCACCCCCTGATCTAGCCTGCGTTCGCAACGAAGCCATTCCGATACTACGAATGAGAACGCTCGTCACATAAGTCGGCAACGGCACGTCGGCGATCCCGAATCTCCGATCGGCGCAGAGCACGAGCGATCCGTCGACTGGAGCGAAGGCTCCGTCCGAATTGAATCTACTTCATGCGGGCGATGGCGCTGCGACAAATTGTCGTCTATATATACTCGTAGCTATGACGCCCCAGGAGCTTCGCGACCTTCGCCGCCAAACGGGCATGACGCAAGAAACGTTCGCCGTATCGCTCGGCCTGGCGACGCGGACGCTTCAGCGGTGGGAGCTGGGCAAGTTCCCGATCCCTTACACGACGGGGCGGCTGCTCACGCTGCTCGCCGAGCCGCGCTCGCCGCTCACGTCGTTCGAGGACATCATCGTGCGAGTCATGGAGGAGCGTCGATGGCTGAGTTCGACGATTGGTTCCAAGACCCAACCACCCGCCAATGGCGGCGATACCGACAAGAGAGGAGCAACCACATGAACCCCGTGGACCCGTTGGAACAAGAGATACGAACGTTCAATCAGCGCATCGCGGCGGCGCGGGAAAAGGCGGCGGCGGATGGCGTCGAGCCGAAGGTCGCCGTCGTCGCCAAGCCGCCCGTTTGGGAAGACGAAACCGATCGCCTCGACCCGCTCTTCGACGCGATCGGGACGTTCAACGAAACGATCCGCGCGGGGCGGGAAAAGACGGCGGCGATCAAGGCGACCGCCGAACGGATCGCGGCGACGGCTGCGGCGAGAAAGGCGGCATCATGAGCCCACGTGCGAAGTCGAAGTCGAAGGACACGGTGAAGAAACCGTACGTCGTCACCGCGCCGAACATCTTCGTGAAGGCGGACCCGCCCGGGAGCGGCAACGCTTTGTCCGGCACGCACAACCGCGTGCCGATCGGCACGACGCTGATGCTCACCGACCTGGAAGCGAAGCAGCACGTGAACAAAGTCTTGAGCCCGCAGGCGGCGGTGGCGGCGCGGGCCTACGAGCGGGCGAAGGCGGCGTTCGACGAGCTCGGCTTGCAGCCGCAATCGTTCGACGGACCGCCGGTCGACTGGCCGTCGGTCGAGCCGCAATTGCCGTCAACGTGAAAGGGTAGAGCGGTTGGTTGGGGCATCGGTTCGCGCAGGAGTCCGTTCATATCTCCTCTCCCTCTATGGTAGTAGGTGAAGCGAATCGATCCACGATCCGGAGGGCCGGTCCGGGATTGGCCTGGACTGGTCCTCCCCTCCGTCGAAATGATCGGTGAGGGGCAACGTTTAACGGGCGTCCTCCCTCACGTGGGACGGCGTGGGGACGGTCCCCATGTCGTCCCACTCTCCGTTGACGTGACGCGATGGCGAACCTCGGCGCGATAACGCGCGCGAAGGAGCGCGCCCGCCAGGAGAAGGCCGCGCTCAAGCGGCGGCGCCGGGAGCTACGGCGGCAGCAACGGCGCGCGGTCGACGTTCCCGACCATGGACCCGATAGCCCCGGCCCGGTGGCGGCGTGAACCATCCGCCCCGGTCGGCGCATTTTCGACGCCCGGGAACGGCCCCGGACGGCCCCCGAAACGGCCCCGGATACCCCCCGGAATCGGGCGGATCCGCCCCGTCCCGGCCCGCAACGACGGTAGGCTATGGGGTCGGTCCCACCCCCGGCAAATCGATCGTGAACCCGATGGGTTGCATGTCGATCGCGTACGCCGTGTTCGACCGGTGTGCGATTGAACGAATCGCGCCCCCGCAATGGAAAGCGGCACACCGACGAGGCCGGCGGGGTTCAACCCGCCGGTCACGCGGGCCGGTTGACCGGCAGCGCGTAGGATCTTCTTTCGTTCGACGAGCGGCACCTTCCGCACGTCGCGGCTGTTCACGGCGAGAACGTCGAACGCGACGAAGGCGAATGGGCCGCGCCGCTTCATCAAGTCGATGAAGATCGACCCCCCGCTCGGGTCGAGCTTCACGATCTCGCCGTCGAGCACTGCATCGTCGGCGTTCGCTTCGAGTGCAATCTCGGAGCGAAGGGCATCGAAGCGACGGTATTCGAGCCCGCGCCGGGACACGAGCTTTGTCCCGCCCCGGTCACGAAGGCGAGCGCCCGAAAGCCGTCGTACTTTAGCTCGAAGATCCAGCGGGGATCGTCGAACTGCTCGCGGCGCTGCACCAGTGGCATCGGGACGAACGTCGGCAGCTTCGGCGATGGCATGGCGAAGAGGCGAAGATAGCCTATCCGCTGCGCCGCTCAACGACTTTCGCCTTGATTTCGCTCCAGGTCTGCCCTATCGATCATCGTCAACGGCGTCGATGCAGGGTGCTACGCCTCGAAGGCGCGAGGTGGGTTCTCTACGTGCCACGCCTCGTGCACGAGACGGCCGACGTTACCCTGCCGCCGAGGTGTTGGTGTTGGGCGGGGCGATGGACGTGTTCCGCTTTCGGCGCTACGGTCGGAGCACAGCCGGCAAGATCATGGCCGGCCTCGGCGTCGGTACACGGGAAATGAGTCGAGCGCCGCTCATCAATCGGTCAGTTCGCGACTATTTCCAGGTCTGGTCGCTGACGTATGACCTCTCTCCCCTACAGGTGCTCCTTTACCGACCGGTACACGCTGCGGTCATGTGGGCAACGGAACGTCTGCCGCCCGTTGCAGGTCCGGTGCTCGACCTCAGTTGCGGCACCGCGCGGCTGACCCGCGACCTTGCGCGACGCTATCCAAGGGTGGTCGTCATAGGGCTCGATATAGCGTCGGGCATGCTGAGCGCGGCACGACAGCGGCTCGGCACCGCGGCGCCTTCGCTGGTCTGTGGCGACGCCTACTCCCTGCCCTTTGCGAACGAGTCGCTGGTGCTGGTAGTGAGCACGATCGCGTACCATTGGTTGCTGTGCCCGCATGCGGCGCTCGCGGAACTCCACCGCGTTCTTAAGCCAGGTGGCTACCTGCTGCTGGGCACGCTGATCGCGCGCTTCCTGCCCGGGACCTGGTTCGGCATGCGGCTTGCGACTGAGCGCATGCACCGGAAGGATCTCGCGGCGGCGGGTTTTGTCGTGGAATCGTACCATCGCGTCGGCATGGCTGCCGGGGTATTCACGGCGCGTTCGTTGTAAACAGTCCTTCGCGCAGATGTTCCGACAACGGGGGGCTATCCGGGACCGTTACGATGATCTTGGCGGAAGAGAAGGGGTACGTGGAATGGACAAGAAGGGTAAGGGCCTCATCCGGACTCTCAATCGCCGCGGCTCGGGAAGCGCGAAGGTGCGCCCCGTCGAGGCAAGAGAAGGTCGACCGCGGGAGGGCGCGGTTTGCGAGCGCTGCGGCGCGATGTTCTCGCGCCGGACGTGGCGGCGCGACCACGCGGTGAGCAATTCCTTGCTGGCGCGGGCCGCGTGGGTGGTGTGTCCCGCGTGCCAGCAGACGGGGGGCGAGGAGTACTTCGGGAGGATCCTCATCCGCCGCGGTGCCACGGTAGACGAGGACGCTATCCGCCGGCGCATCCAGAACGTTGCGGCCCGTGCCGCCTTCACGCAGCCCGAGCGGCGGGTCGTGTCGGTCGAGCGCCGAGAGGATGTCCTCGAGGTGCTAACCACCTCCCAGAAGCTCGCGCACCGGATCGCCCACGAGCTCAAGAAGGCCTTCGGGGGCCGCACGTCCTACGTATGGTCGGACGATCGAACCCTGCTCGCGACCTGGCAGCCTCGCGAGGTGTCCGCCGCAAAGCCAAGAAGACGCCCATGAGCGCCTCGGGCAAGCTGCACGGCGCGTCAACTTTGGGCGCTAATAGCGGCAATCCCGTTTCCAGAATCTTCGCACGGTGGTGACCGACTGCGGCGGGCGCCTGCGCTTGCTCGAGACCATCGAGGGGGCCGGACGTCGAACACGAGGCAACAGCCTCATGTGATCCCTGCCTTCTGGGTGCCGCTTGCCGCCTTCGAATGGCACACGCGAGAGAAAAAACGTAGGCAGGGCTCACAGGATCAATAACGCTTCACGGCAATCGCGTTTCATCTCCCACAAGCGCCGCAGCCATGAAGATCCATCAGCTTTCGGCCCAGGAAGCCATCACCAGCCTCCAGAGCGCCCCGCTGGGATTGTCGGCGGCGGAAGCCGAGCGCCGCCTGCGCGAGCACGGGTTCAACGTCGTGCAGGAAATTGCGCGTGAGCCTGCGTGGCAGCGATTTGCCAGGGAGTTCGTGCAGTTTTTTTCCCTCATTCTCTGGGCCGCGGCCGGGCTCGCTTTCCTGGCGGACTGGAGCGATCCGGGCCAGGGCATGGCGCGAATCGGCTATGCCATCGTGACGGTAATCCTGGTGAGCGGCCTGTTTTCCTTCTGGCAGGAGTATCGAGTGGAAAAGACTCTGGCCGCGCTGCGCAAACTACTGCCGCAACACGTCAAGCTCTTGCGCGATGGCAAAGTTGCCCTGCGATCCGCGGAGCAGGTTGTACCCGGGGACATCGTCCTGCTGGAGCAGGGTGACAACATTCCTGCGGATTGCCGACTGGTCGAGGGGTTCGACGTTCGGGTCAACAACGCCGCGGTCACGGGTGAATCAATGCCACTGGTGCGGGACGAAGGCGCCTCCGGCGCCGATGAGACGATCCGCGCCAAGAACGTCCTGCTGGCCGGCACCTCGATCGTGTCGGGCCAGGCGAAGGCGGTTGTCTTCGCCGCCGGCATGCACACCGAGTTCGGCAGGATCGCACGGCTCACCCAGACCGCTGGCGCACCCGCATCCCCGTTGAGAAAGGAGTTGGCCCGGCTAAGCCGATTGATTGCGTTTCTGGCGATCCTGCTCGGACTCCTTTTCTTCGCCATCGGCTGGCTGGCCGGCGTCGCATTCTGGAAGGACTTCATCTTCGCCATCGGCATCATCGTCGCGATGGTCCCCGAAGGGTTGCTGCCGACGCTGACCCTGTCGCTGGTGCTGGCCACCCAACGCATGGCGCGGCGCAGCGTTCTCATCCGCTACCTCCCGTCGGTCGAGGCGCTCGGCTCGGCAACGGTGATCTGCACCGACAAGACCGGGACGCTGACTCAGAACCGCATGAGCGTCAGGGAGGTGTTCCTCGGGGATGCGATGTATTCTCCGACTGCGATAGAGGCAGGCAGCGCACTCGTGGAGCCCTACAGGAATTTCTTCCTGACGGCGCTGCTGTGTCACGACCTCCGAGAGACGGGCGAGCGAAGCGGTAACGCCTTCCTGGGCGACCCGATGGAGGTTGCGCTGGTCGACATGGCGAGTCGCATCCTGCCCGAGCCATCCCGCTACGCCCGGGTGGACGAGATCCCCTTCGACGCAGACCGCATGCGGCTGTCCACTGTGCATGCCATGCCCGGAGGCGCCACACTGTACTGCAAGGGCGCGCTCGAATCCGTTCTGCCGCTGTGCAGCCGGATTCTTCTCCACCGCGACACGCGTCCCGTCGACCAAACGCTGCACCAGCAGATCCTCGCAGCCCACGAAAAAATGGCCGAGCAGGGGCTGCGGGTCCTCGCTTTTGCCTACCGCCTATTGGGCAGCGAATGGAAGCGGGAGTGGTTGGAGCAGGATTTGGTCTTCGCCGGCCTGGTCGGCCTGGAAGACCCACCCAGGCCCGAGGTGCCGGAAGCGCTGCGTCGGTGTCGCGAGGCGGGAATCAGGGTGATCATGGTCACTGGCGACCACCCGCGCACGGCCAAGGCAATCGCGCGGGAGATCGGACTCGCCGGCGCGGACAATACGATCGTGATCACGGGCGAACAGATGCGCGGTCTGTCGGAAACCCAGCTGATGCTGACCCTGGATACGCCCGAGGTCATCTTCGCCCGCGTCAGCGCGGACCAGAAAGGGCGCATCGTTGCAGCGCTGAAGAACAAGAACCAGATCGTTGCCGTCACCGGTGACGGGGTGAACGATGCGCCCGCGCTCAAGAGCGCGCACATCGGCATTGCGATGGGGATTGCGGGCACGGACGTCGCCAAAGCCGCGGCAGACATGATCCTGCTCGACGACAACTTCGCGAGCATCGTGAACGCTATCGAGGAAGGCCGCGCCGTCTACGAGAACATCCGCAAGTTTCTTACCTACGTCTTAGTGCACAACGTCGCTGAGCTGGTTCCATTTCTCGGCTTCGCCTTGTTCAGGATCCCGCTGGCGCTGACGCCCATCCAGGCGCTGGCAATCGACATGGGGACCGATTCGTTGACCGCGCTCGGTCTGGGCGTCGAGCGGCCAGCCCCGCGGGTGATGCAGCGCCCTCCGAGGCCCCAAGGCGAGAGGTTGATGAACTGGCCACTCGCTCGGCGTGCCTACCTGTTTCTCGGGTTGATCGAGGCGGCGGCGGCGATGGCGGCTTTCTTCTTCGTGCTCCGTGCAGCGGGCTGGAGCTATGGCCAGGAGCTCGCGCCCGAGGATCCGCTGTATCTGCAGGCGACCACCGCCTGCTTGAGCGCCATCATCGTGATGCAGATCGTGAACGTGCTCCTGTGCCGCAGCGCATCGCGGTCGGTGTTCTCGACAGGCCTTCTCGGAAATCCACTTATTCTTTGGGGCATGGCCCTGGAGATCGCGCTGCTACTGGTGATCAACTACACACCGTGGGCGAACTCGCTCCTGGGTACGTCGCCTGTCGTCGCGCAGGTGTGGTTGTTCATTGTTCCTTTCGGGGTTGCCATGCTCGTCCTCGAAGAGCTGCGCAAATGGCTTGCCCGCGGTCCGTTCGCTTAAAGACCTGTGTGCGCGGAGCCGAATCGTCGAAACGCAAAACCAGTCGATCGCGAAGCGACGCAGTCGGGACGCCGTACGCAGATAAGGTACTGAAGTTTGATCGGGGCCGGGTTTCTCGACGAGCGACGTATGCCTGGCGATCAGACCAGACGGATCAAATCGAGCATCGTGTAGACGCCGTTCGGCCGCAGCGCGCGAGCGATTCTCTTCATGAGCGCGCTAGGGCAGGGCGGTGTCGCCGGGACAACTGAAGAAACGCCAGCGAAAGTGTAGACTCGCGAAGAGGACGGGGTTGTAGAGGGGTCGCCCGAAGTGGGCCGAAACTGCCCAGATGGGGCCGAAAGATCAACCCGATCTCACCATCAGCCAATCAGCGTTGCCACAAAATATGAGCGGCTTCCAGGGGAACCGTAGCACCAGCGCAACATGGTATCACTCGCGCCGTATAGTCCGTCGCCGGCCGCGTTGCTGCCAGCCGCGCGCTATAAGCGTAGCCGCCGGTCGCACCCACCAGTTGGCGAACGCGCGTCATCTCCTGCCGAACCGGGCCGTCGCTGTTGATTCCGTCGGCATAAAGCTCGACGCGCACCGCATTCGGATCGAGATCGCCGAGATAGACCTGAACGTCAAACACGTACTGCTCCTCCACAGCCTCAACCCTCACTTCACCGAAGTGGAGCATCGCCGACTTCTGTTCCAAAGCGTGCTGCCAATTGACCAACTGCCTGCCTACCGCGCTGTTATCCGCCGCGCGTGACCGATAGGCAGCGGCAACCCGGAGATAGTATTCCTCTGTGTATTCGCGCACTGTACGGTTGGCAGAAAACCGCGGTGTCAATCGTGCCATGCTTTCACGCATACGAGCCACCCAGGCCAGGGGAATACCATTCTCGTCGCGGTTGTAAAACTCGGGGATCACTTCCTGTTCAAGCAGCTGGTAAAGCGCCTGCGCTTCAATGGCATCCCAGGACGGATCCTCGGCATGTTCCTGACGATCACCCAACGCCCACCCGACCCCAGGTGTGTAGGCTTCGGCCCACCAGCCGTCCAATTCTGACAGATTGAGGCCGCCATTGACGAGCACCTTCATGCCGCTTGTCCCACACGCTTCCCAGGGTCGCCGTGGTGTATTGATCCACACATCCACTCCCTGCACTAGGTGTTCAGTCAGAAGCATGTCGTAGTCACTTAGAAAGATCGCATGGCGGCGCGTTTCAGGCCGCCTTATGAAACGCGTCCATTGCTGAATCATCGCCTGCCCCGCCTGGTCATCAGGATGGGCTTTCCCTGCAATGATGAGTTGTACAGGGCGGCGAGCGTCGGTCAGTAAACGGGCGAGGCGTTCTGGGTCGTGCAGTAATAAATTGGGCCGCTTGTACGTTGCGAAGCGACGGGCAAATCCGAGCGTCAATACATTGGGATCAAACAGATGCTTTGCAGTCTCAACGGTCTCGTCAGAGGCACCCGATGCAGCTAGTAGTTGAGACAATCGTTCACGCGCGTATACAACAAGAGACTGGCGAGCAGTGATGCGCATTTGCCAGAGCGCAGCATCGGAAACACCACGAATATGCCGCTCGAGGTTGTCTGTTGTCCCCAGCCAGCGGTCCTTTCCACAGGCCTCCGTCCAAAGGTCATCGGCCGCCACCGAGTCCCAACTGGGCATATGGACGCCGTTGGTCACATGTCCGACCGGGATTTCATCTTCTGGCCAGCGCGGAAACAGGGGTGCAAACAGGCGCCGGCTCACCTTTCCGTGCAAACGACTCACGCCATTAACCGCCCCGCTTCCGCGGATTGCGAGATACGCCATGTTGAAACTCTCTGCCGAGTCGTTAGGATTGTGGCGGCCCAATGCCAACAGGTCGTGGGGCGTCAGGCCGAGTTCCTTCTGCGCATACGCGCTAAGGTATTGCTCGATCAACTCGGGAGCGAAACGGTCAAAACCGGCGGCTACCGCAGTGTGGCTGGTGAAGAGGTTACCCGCTCGCGTGACGGCCAGTGCAACTTCAAAGGGCTGTCTTGTCGTTTTGATGAAGGTCCGCGCGCGTTCCAACACGGCAAAAGCGGCATGTCCTTCATTTAAATGACAGACTTCCGGCTGGATACCAAGCGCATCCAGCAACCGCCAACCACCGATCCCGAGCGCTAGCTCTTGCTTGAGGCGCAGCTCGGGTCCTCCACCGTATAGTTCGCTGGTAATCCCTCGATGGGCAGGAAAGTTCGCCGCGTCGTTGCTATCCAGCAGATAGAGCTTCACTCTGCCGACCTGTACCTGCCAGGCGCGCAGCCAGACCGAGTATCCGGGTAACCGGACCTCCACCCGCAACCACTCCCCGCTCGGTTGACGCAACGGGAGGATTGGCAGTTGGCCGGGATCGTTGTAGGGGTAGAGAGCCTGTTGCGCCCCATCTTTGTCAATCACCTGGCGAAAATAGCCTTGCTGGTAGAGCAGTCCCACACCGATCACCGGCACGCCCAGATCGCTGGCAGCCTTGAGCTGATCGCCGGCCACATTGCCAAGGCCGCCGGAGTAAATCGGCAGCGCTTCGCTCAACATGAATTCCATGCTGAAATAGGCGACACAGCTCAGGCAAGCCTGCCGATAATTTTGTTGAAACCACGCGGGCGCCTCGGCCGCTTCACGTCTAACTTTCACCAGCGCATCTACTTTTGTGCGGAATGCGGGGTCCGCTAACACACGCTGCATTCGGTCGCGTGAGACAGTCTGGAGTATGACCCATGGGTTTTGAGTGATCCCCCACAGCTCGGGATCAAGCTGCCGCCAGACTTCGTCGGCATAGTGATTCCACGACCAGCGCATGTCCAGGGCAAGCTCTGCGAGCGAATCGAAACCCTCAACGTCGGTGGGTAGGAAGCTGTATATCGGATGGAAAACACGTGTTACCCTGCTCATCGTCTTTCCCTCAGAGAAAGGGCCGAGGATGTTCTCGTAACTTCGCCTTTCGTCCTTCGCAACATTAGTTCCGACAACTGGTGCTGACCGCTCGGGATCCTCTTCTTAGCACGAATGATTCTTGTGTGCTGAGACGGTGCGAGCGCTGGGCCGACAGCCGGGGCGGAGACGCCGTGACAGAACCAGACACATCTCTACACGGCTTTTGGGACAGGCCGCTGCGGGATCTGCTTGAACTGCTGCAGGCAACGCCGGCCGGCCTGACTTCCGATGAGGCGACACGGCGACTGCGTCTCTATGGCCCCAACAGCTTTGTGCGGGAGTCGCGCTTTGCAGGGCTGATCGGTTTTCTCCGCTTCCTTGCCAATCCCCTCGTCATCATCCTTCTCGTGGCCAGCGCCATTACGCTCGCGCTCGGTGACCCGGTCGGCGGACTGATCATCATCGCGATGGTCCTGCTCAGCGTGCTGCTGAACTTCTTCATGGAGTTCCAGGCTCGACATGCGGTGGAGGAGATTCGGAAGCAGGTCGCCACAACGGCTGCCGTTGTGCGTGACGGGCGAGAACAGGAACTGCCGATAGCGGAACTGGTCCGCGGGGACATCGTCCGGCTCAATGCCGGAGACCTCGTGCCGGCGGACGCCCGTCTGTTGGAAGCGAAGGACCTGCACGTGCGCGAGTCGGCCCTCACCGGAGAGTCTCTGCCCGTCGAGAAGACAGCGAATGATCTTCCGGAGGGGAAGCACGGCGTTGCCGACGCGAGCAACAGCGTCTTCCTGGGCACTGCTGTTCAGACAGGGATTGGCACCGCGGTCATCGTCTGCACAGGGAGAGACACCGCTTTCGGCGAGATTGCCCAGCGCTTGGCGATGCGGCCGCCGGAGACCGAGTTCGGCCGTGGCATACGCCACTTCGGGCTGATGATCACACGGGTGATCATGCTGCTCGTGCTGTTCGTTCTGCTGGTCAACATCGTTTTCCAGCGCCCGCTGCTGGAGTCTTTCCTCTTCTCCGTCGCACTCGCAGTCGGGATGACGCCTGAGATGATGCCGATGATCATCACGGTCACACTGGCCCAGGGCGCGCGGCGGATGGCCAGGAAGAAGGTTCTCGTCAAGCAACTTGCGGCCATCGAGGACTTCGGCAGCGTGGAGATCCTCTGCAGCGACAAGACGGGCACACTGACCGAAGGCGAGATCGTGCTCGACCGGCACGTGGATGTCCAAGGCAAGGATGACGACAACGTCCTGCGCTTCATCTACCTGAACAGCTACTTTGAAGCGGGCATCAAGAGCCCCTTGGACGACGCGATCTTGAAGCACGAGCACCCTGCCATCGTCGAGTATGAGAAGGTGGACGAGATCCCGTTCGACTTCAACCGCAAACGCCTTTCGGTGGTGGTGCGGCGTGGTGACGAGCACCTCCTGGTCACCAAGGGCGAGGCGGAGAGCATCTTTGCCATCTGCCAGACCGTGACCATCGATGGGGCTCCCCAGCCGTTCGACGAAAGCCGCCGGGCTCAGGCGGCGGAGACCTTCCAAAAGCTGAGTGCCGACGGGTATCGCACGCTTGGAGTCGCAGTGCTGAAGGTGGAGAAGCAGGATGTCTACACCCCGGCGGCCGAACAGGGCATGACGCTGGCCGGGTTCGCGGCCTTCCTCGACCCGCCCAAGGAGGGCATTCTTTCCGTTCTCGAGGCGCTGAAACAGAATGGCGTCTCCGTGGTCATCATGACCGGCGACAACCAGTATGTGACCCAGAAGATGGCGCGCGACGTGGGTCTGGCAGCAGACCGCATTCGTCACCGGGAACCAGGTCGACACGATGGACGATGCCGCTCTGGCCTACCAGGCGGAGAACGGCGCCATCTTTGCCCGCGTGTCTCCGGAACAGAAGAACCGGGTCATCCTCGCCCTGAAGGCACGTGGGCACGTCGTCGGGTACATCGGTGACGGCATCAACGACGCCCCGTCGCTGCACACCGCGGATGTCGGCATTTCCGTCGTCAACGGCGTGGAGGTGGCGAAGGACGCCGCGAAGATCATCCTGCTCGAGAAGGATCTTGCGGTCTTGAACGACGGGGTCATCGAGGGGCGGCGCAGCTTCGCCAACATCATGAAGTACATCATCATGGGCACGAGCTCGAACTTCGGCAACATGTTCAGCATGGCCGCGGCATCGCTCTTCCTGCCATTCCTGCCCATGCTGCCGACGCAAATCCTGCTGAACAACTTTCTCTACGACGTCTCGCAGATCAGCATCCCCAGCGACAATGTCGATCCCGCCCTGCTGCACCGGCCCAAGCGATGGCAGATCGCGTTCATTCGCCAGTTCATGATGATCATCGGTCCCATCAGCTCGATCTACGATTTCCTCACGTTCGGGGTACTCCTCTGGGTGTTCCACGCTTCCACGAACGCGCCGCTCTTCCACACCGGCTGGTTTGTGGAGTCCCTGGCAACACAAACGCTCGTGGTATTTGTCATCCGGACGGCAGGCAGCCCGCTCAAGAGCCGTCCCAGCCGGCCGTTGCTGATCAGTGTCTTGGCCGTCGTGGCGATCGCAGCTGTGCTGCCGTACACGCCGGTCGGGAGCCTGCTGCGGTTTACTCCGCTACCAGTGTCGATGTTGGGTGCGATTGCGTTTCTCGCCGCGACCTACCTCTTGGTGGTACAGGCCGTCAAGTCCTGGTTCTATCGCCGACACGCACTGCTTTGAGCAGCGGTGCGTTCCAGAAAGGACAAGAAGCCCCACGCATCCTGCGACCGTGGCCGGCTGTAATGCAGCAAACACGAGAACGGTATAGCTAGCGGTCGTCACCGCCCCGCCTCCCACGGAAGTCCGTTCCCCGGTAGGCCTAGAGAGGCTTCACCGTTGGCGACTCCGGAGCGAAAGCAGCGCCTGCCCGAGCAGCGCGCCGGCGCCGGCGAGAACGAACAGCGGCAGCACGTGGCCGAGCAGCAAGTGCGGCACATAAGCAACCGGACACCAGAGGTCCACCGCGACCCACGCGCAGGCGCCGGCTGCAAGTCCCATTACCGCGCCGTTGAGCGCGGGCTGCACGGGCGCGCTCCGGCGTATGGCGAGGAAAGACAACAGAGGCCCCACCGCGACGAGGAGCGACAACGAAAGGCACCGCCACCCAGGCCGTTCCGGCCACGCCACCATCGCGTCGCCGAACGCCAGGCTGCAGCCCACCTTCCACGCAAACAGACCGATCGGTATCAGAACGGCTCCGTAAAGAAGCCAGCTGCGAGACCGTCCGAGCATCGATCGGCCTCTCCCGAGTGCGAGCCACAGAGCCGTCGCAGTAACACCCATTGCACCACCGGCCGTCGTCACGACAAGCCAGACCGATCGCTCCAAGTGTTGCGGCGGCGCGACCTCGCCGCCGAGCCGCAGCAACTGGCCCTCCGACATGAGCAGCGCGAAGATCACAAACGCGCCAATGCCGCTCGCGGCCGCGACCACACTGATCAATATGTTGCGGCGGTTGACCGCTGCGCGCGTCGGCGACGGCTCCGCCGCAGCCGCCGCCAACACCCGCGCCCTCAGTTCCGCGCTCACGGCGTTTCTCCCGCTTCGCGAAGCACGGCACGCAAAGCCACGTAGGCGCGATGTGTTCTCAGCTTCACGGCGGTCACCGACGTTCCCAATACCTCCGCAGCTCCTTTGAGACTCAGGCCTTCCTGCTTGACGAGTTGATACGCGGTGCGCTGCGTCTCGGGGAGGGCATCGAGCCGCTGCTGGACGCGCCGCTCCAGGCGGCGCGCGTGCAACAGATCGTCGGCGGTAGCCATCGCTGCGGTCGGTTCGTACGTCATCCGATCGTCGTCGGCCGGAGCCTCCGAGAATAGGCGCCGCTCCACGCGACGCCGTCGAGCGCTGTCGATCATCAGTCGCCTCGCAATCGCAAAGGCCCACGGCATCACCCGGGCACCCGGTATGAATGACCCACGCGCCCGGTGAATCTGCAGGAGCGTCTGTTGCATCAAGTCCTCCGCAGCGACGTCATCCCTCGTGGCTTTGCGCAAGAAGCCAAGCAGGCGCGGCGCAATCGCATCGTACAATTCGGCAAACGCAGCCTCGTCACCCTTGGAGTAGCGCTCCATGGCTGCGTCCGCGCCGTCAACGCCTGGTTTTGCCACAACACGCTCGGTGCTCTTCCCTACCATAGATACGAAACCGGGCGGCCAAAGTTTCTCCGTCCGAGAGCTAAGTCAACCCGTCGATCGGTCGCGATCCGAAACTTTCGCCCCATCCATCCGTAATCGTCAGACGAGCGGCACTTTCGCCGCCCTCGACTCAAAAGCGGCGCACGCAGCGCCAAGGAGACTCGTATGAAGACTTCCGAAAGGTTCGCACGTCCGCCCACGCTCCTCTTCGCCGGCGCGGCTGCTCTCAGCCTGACCGTAGCGGCCGCAAGACCGCCGCTGGCCTTAGCGAACGACGTTGAGAAGCTGGAGCTGACCCCATCCTCTGCGCAGCTGGCAGAGTGTATGCCCGACGCCACGCTGGACGTCAGGGTGGAACTCGACACCGAAAAAGCCGGCTTCGACACGTTCCAGATCCGCGCCCGTCACCTGCCCCCCAACCGAGACTTCTCGGTCTTCTTGCTTGAGCAGGCCGGAGCGCCGTTCGGCGCGGCCGAGTACATCGGCGACTTCAGCACCAACGAGCACGGAAACGGCCAGAACACTTTCAAGCTAATCGTCCAGGAGGCCTTCTCGTCCACGCTCGTCGACGGCCACCGCGTGCGCGTCGATCTCAACCAGGTCGGCGTCTGGTTCGCTGACCCGGCGGGCGACGACTTCTGCCTCGGGGCCAACAGCCCCGTTACGCCCTTCGACGGAGACAACGAGGCGGGTGTCCAGGCCTTCAACTCCGCCAACACCGACGCGCTTCCCGCCCCGTAGCCGCAATGTCCCCGGCTTGGGAGCACCCGGCTGGGCCATCTTTGGAAAAGCAGGGCGGCAGGCCGTGTCAGCTGGGAGCCACTATATCGCCAAGGAGGTTTCCCAAGCTGGCCATCCCTGCCGCCCTGCGGCGAGCTTCCGCCCGGGCTGCCTAGCGACGAGTGCGTATCGACCGTGTCGACCTGGCATGGCACGCGCTGAACTCCGGTGCCGCGACGAACCTCCTGGGCCAGGTGATCCACCGATCACTGCCGAGGCCGTCGTTGGGGCGCGTGGTCCGCGAGAGGGCAAAGACGGCTTGTACCTGATAAGAGGGTTACGGTGGCGGCACCTGATCGCATGAAACGCTACCTCGTCATTGGCCTGCTACTTCTTGCTGGTTGCAGTCACCGTTACCGAAACGCCGTTCATCCGGGATACGGGCAGACCGACTATGACCGTGACTGGTATGAGTGCCAGCGCGAAAACACCCACCCCAAAACCGCAGCTGCAATCGTCGGCGGGCCTACAGTGGCGTATCGGGAGTACCCGATGGCCCTGGCCTGCATGAGGGCGCGCGGCTGGCAGCGCGCAGATTGACGCGGCCGACGTGCCTTGGGACCAAGCATTCGACGTCGTGTTGCAGGCGAATCATCTCGCTTGCGCGCTGCCTGATTCCATCGCCGCAGCGGGCTATGCGGCTGAAGGAAGCCCTTCTCGTCCCGAGGCAGCACCATCAGATACCACCCGAGCAGGCCGAGTGCGGTGACAGGTGGCGATTTCGCGCGCGCGCCTGTTCCTTGAATCCACGTAACCAGCGGGTCTATGGGTGCCGAGGGCTCCCTTGGGAGGGCCGTCGATGCGTTGCCCCGCCTGCGGCTTCGAAAACGCGAGAGGCATAAAATTCTGCGGTGAGTGCGGCGCACCGCTGAAGCTCAAGTGCTCGGGCTGCGGCTTCGAGAACGCGCCCGGCATCAAGTTCTGCGGCGAATGCGGGAAGCCGCTCGCCGACGCGACGAAGTCAGCGCCGCCACCGGACCCTCGCTCCTACACGCCGAAACATCTAGCCGAAAAGATCCTCACCTCCCGCTCCGCTCTCGAAGGCGAGCGGAAGCAGGTGACGGTCCTCTTCGCCGACGTGAAGGGATCGATGGACCTCGCCGAGCAGGTCGACCCCGAAGAGTGGCACAAGATCATGGATCGCTTCTTCGCGATCCTCTCCGAGGGCGTTCATCGGTTCGAGGGCACGATCAACCAATACACCGGCGACGGCATCATGGCGCTGTTCGGCGCGCCGATCGCCCACGAGGACCACGCGCGGCGCGCATGCTACGCGGCGCTGTACCTGAAGGAGGAGCTCCGCCGCTACGCGGAGGAGCAGAAGCGGGTACGGGGCGTGAGCTTCTCGGTGCGTATGGGGCTCAACTCGGGGGAGGTCGTGGTCGGCAAGATCGGCGACGACCTGCGGATGGACTACACGGCGCAGGGGCACACGGTGGGCCTCGCGGAACGGATGGAGAAGCTGGCGAGCCCGGGAAGCGCGTACGTCACGGAATACACGGCGAGGCTCGTCTCGGGCTTCTTTCGCTTGCGGGACCTCGGCCGATTCGAGGTCCGCGGCGTTCGCGAGCCATTCGGGGTCTGCGAGCTCGAGGGAATCGGCCCGCTGCGACACCGATAGAGGTGTCGCGCTCGCGGGGATTCTCGCGCTTCGTCGGACGAAGCGACGAGATGGCGAGCCTCCAGGCAGCCCTGGCGAAGGTGATCGCCGGCAACGGTCAGGTAGTCGGGGTGGTGGCGGATCCCGGGGTGGGGAAGAGCCGGCTCTGCATGGAGTTCGCCGAGCTCTGCCGGAGTCGTGGCATCGCGGTCTATGAAGCGCACGGCGTCTCGCACGGGAAGGCGATCCCGTTCCTCCCGATCCTGGACCTCTTTCGTGGATTCTACGGAATCACCGAGCAGGACAGCGATCAGGCGGCGCGCGAGAAGATCACCGGGCGGTTGCTGGTGCTCGACGAGGCGCTTCCAGGATGCGCTGGCCCCTACGTTCGAGTTTCTCGGTGTTCCCGATCCCGAGCACCCCGCTCCGCGAATCGACCCGGACGCGCGACAACGACAGCTCTTCGCCATCGTCAAACGGGTGATCGAGGCGCTCAGCCGCCGCGCGCCCGTGGTGACTCTCCTCGAGGACCTCCACTGGTTCGATAGCGGCAGCGAGGCGTTCCTCGAGGTGCTCGTAGAAACCGCCACGACGACACGGAGCCTGCTCGTCCTGAACTTCCGGCCCGAGTACCGCGCGGGCTGGATGCAGAAGTCCTATTACCAGCAGCTCCCGCTGCAGCCGCTCACGGCCGAGAGCGTCGGCGAGATGCTTCGAGACCTGCTCGGAACTGATCCGTCGCTCGCCAACCTCGCGGCGACGATCCGTGAACGGACGGGCGGGACACCCTTCTTCATCGAGGAGATGGTGCAGACCCTCGCGGAAGACGGAAGCCTCGTCGGCACGAGGGGGAGCTATCAGCTGACTCGCCCGGTCGCGAATCTGGCGCTACCGGCTACGGTCCAGGCCGTTCTCGCCGCGCGAATCGATCGCCTTCCGGAGCGTGAGAAAGAGGTGCTGCAGACGGCCGCGGTGATCGGGAAGGAAGTTCCCGAGGCGATACTGCGGCAGGTTTCTGCGGTCACCGGAGACGAGCTCGCGACCGCTCTCCGAACGCTGATCACGGCGGACTTCCTGTACGAAACCGCGCTTTACCCGGAGGCTGAGTACACGTTCAAGCATCCCCTCACCCAGGAAGTGGCGTATCAGGCGCAACTCGGCGACCGCCGCGCCCGCCTGCATGGCTCGGTCGCGCGCGCCCTACAGGCCCTCTACCCCGACAAGCTCGATGAACGCGCTGCGCTGATTGCTCATCATCTCGAACAGGCCGGCGAAGCGCTCGACGCCGCGCGCTGGCACGCCCGAGCGGCTCAATGGGCGGGCACGCACGACCGAGACGCTGCTTTGCGGCACTGGCAGCGCGTGAGGAAGATCCTTGCCCCGATGACCGATTCGCAAGAGGCGATTTCTCTAGCGCTCGCTTCTCATACGCAGATGACTGAACCTCTTTTGGGTCCTAGGCGTCTCGGAGGAAGAGGCCGCGAAAGTCTTCAGCGAGGGGAAGACGTTGGCGAGTCGTGCCGGAGACGTCCGCGCGCTCGCATTCCTCAACTCGGGTTATGCCTCCATCCGCCTCGGTCACGGTGCCGAGGACCACCTCGACTACGCGAGGGAGGCTGTACGGCTCGCCGACGAATCCGGTGACGTCACTCTACGGCGTGTGGTCCGTGTAGCACTGACGCGTTCGTTGCTGTTCGCGGGGCACTGGTCTGAAGGATTGACCTGTGCCGAGGAAGGGATCGACCGCCTCGCGCAGGATCCGACCCTCGGGATCGATATGCTCGGTTACAACCCCTACACGATGCTCGCGGATCTACGGGCGGATTTGCCTCCTTAATATGGGCCGCACGGCCGAGGGTGTGCAGTGGTCTCAGAACGCAATCGAACGAGCCCGCGACGACCACGACCTCCTCATGCTCGGCGTCGCGTGCGCCGAATACGGTGGCTCGTACTCGTGGTTGGGTGACCGGGAGGTCGCGCTCGAACGTGCGCGACAAGGAGTGGAGATCGGGGAGAAGGCCGGAGGCGCACCCTCACGGATTCACGCGTACGCGCATGCTCGGACGTGCGTACCTCCGTGTGGGTTCCTACGCAGAAGCCGTGACGTCATCGGAGCGGTCGCGGGCAATCGCTCGGGAGTCGCATGCGGCGTTCGAGATCGAGCCGGCTCGCGGCAGCCTTTTTGGCGGAAGCATACGCATACAGCGGCGATGCCGATCGCGCGCTGCGAACGGCCGAAGAGGCGGTAGCGGGAGCGCGTCAGCGCGCCCCTGGGTTGGAGCCGTTCGCGCAGCTCGCCTTGGCGCGGGTTCTTCTGCGGACGAAAGGCCTCGCGTCCCGCAGCGCGATCGAGGCAGCGCTCGATGAGGTGTCCCGACTCGTGCGCCAAATGAAAATGAAGACACTCGAGCCTTTCGTAAGCCTCGCGCGCGCCGAGCTGGCGCGGCTTGGCGGAGATGAAGTCGCACGCGAGCGTGAGCTACGCGAGGCGCATCGGCTCTTCACCGAGATGGGCGCGACGATCCGAGCGGAGGAGGTCGCGAAGGAACTCGGGCTGTGAACTGCCCATCACACCAACGCGAGCATCCGGGGTTTATCGCCGACTCTACGCGCGATGGATCGTTCCGTATCGTCTCGACCCGCCAATATCAGTCCGTGTCGCCTACGAGCGCCAGGCTTGACGTCTAGCCGGGGGCCGCGCCATGAGAGCGCATGCCAGAGACCAGCATCAAGGTAGGCGGACTTTCGTTCCACGTCGTCGAGGAGGGGAAAGGCGCTCCGGTCGTGCTTCTGCACGGCTTCCCTGACTCGTCGCATCTCTGGCGTCGCCAGATCCCTGCGCTCGCCGATGCCGGCTTCCGCGTGATCGCGCCCGACCTGCGGGGCTTCGGCCGGTCGGACAAGCCTCAGGCGGTCGAGGACTACGCCCTCCCGGTCCTTCTCGGCGACGTGACCGGCATCATGGACCGGCTCGGGGTCGAGCGTGCGCACGTAGTCGGGCACGACTGGGGCGCGGCGCTAGCGTGGATGCTCGCGGCACTCTTCCCCGCCCGGGTCGATCGGCTGGTCGCTCTTTCCGTCGGCCACCCGGCGGTGTTCGCCTCGCTCCCGATCGAGCAGCGGGAGAAGTCCTGGTACATGCTGCTGTTCCAGTTTCAGGGCATCGCCGAGCAGATGCTCAAGGCGGACGACTGGAAGCTCCTGCGCGAGCTGCTGCGTGGCCAAGGCGACTTCGACCGATACGTCGAAGATCTCTCCCGGCCCGGCGCCCTCACTTCCGGCCTCAACTGGTACCGCGCGAACGTCGCGCCGCAGGCCGAAGCGCCTGCCTTCGCCGACCTGCCTCGCGTGCAGGCGCCGACCCTCGGCGTCTGGAGCACGGGCGACCACCATCTCATCGAGACGGGCATGACCCGGTCGGCCGAGCACGTCGCCGGGCCGTGGCGGTACGAACGCATTGAGGGCGCCGGGCACTGGATCCCGTTGGATGCCGCCGAGCGTCTGAACGGGTTGCTGCGAGAGTTCTTACGCGGAGGACTTTCCTGACCGAGCAACACGACGTAGTCATCGTCGGTGCTGGCATCGGCGGCGCCGCGCTCGCGACTGTGCTCGCCCGCGCCGGTCTCGACGTGCTCGTCCTGGAGCGCCAGACCGTCTACCGCGACAAGGTGCGCGGTGAGTACATGGCGCCCTGGGGCGTAGCCGAGACGCTGCGCCTCGGTCTCACGGACGTGCTGCTCCGAGCCGGAGGCGGCTACTCGACGCGTATCGTCGTGTATGACGAGGGGGTGCCGCGAGAGACAGCCGAGGCCAACCCGCTGCCGCTCGATGGCATGGTGCCCGGGGTACGGGGCTCGCTCAACGTGGGCCACCCGCAGGCGTGCGAGGCTCTATCTCGGGCGGCGGCAGACGCCGGCGCCTGCGTGGTTCGCGGTGTGGGTGACGTCGTAGTCACCCCAGGGGCGGCTCCGGCTATCACCTACGATCTCGACGACGTCGAGCATCACGTCCGCTGCCGGCTGGTCGCCGGCGCCGATGGCCGAAACTCGTCCGTACGGCGCCAGGTTGGGATTCCGCTTCACGAGACGACCCCTCGTATTGCGGGCGCCGGGCTCCTCGTCGACGGCCTCCGCGAGTGGGGAGGCGGATTCGACGCCATCGGGACGGCCGGCGACATCTTTTACCTCGTCTTCCCCCGTCCGAACGGGCTCGCTCGGCTCTACCTCATGTGGGACATCGCGCGCAGAGATCGCTTCGCGGGGGCCAACCGCGAGACCGACTTCCTCGACGTCTTCCGCATGGACTGCCTACCCGGCGGCGCGGAGCTTGCCGCCGCGAAGCCCGCAGGACCCTGCGCGACCTATCCCATGAACGACACCTGGAGCGATGCGCCGTTCACCCACGGTGTCGTTTTGATCGGCGACGCCGCGGGTTGGAACGATCCAATCATCGGGCAGGGTCTTTCGATCGCCATGCGCGACGTGCGGATCGTCGCCGACATCCTGCGCGCCGGCTCGGACTGGTCTCCTTCAGCCTTCGCACCCTACGCCGAGGAGCGCGCCGAGCGCATGCGGCGGCTGCGACTGAGCGCGCAGCTCACCACGGAGATCCGTGCCACGTTCACACCCGAGGCAGCCGAGAGGCGCCGCCAGCTCATGACAAAGTTTGTCGAGAATCCGGACCTGTTCGCGCAGCTGATGGTGCAGCTCAGCGGGCCGGAGAGCGTACCGGCCGAGGCATTCAAACCGGAAAATTTCGAGCGCATCCTCGCGGTCGGCTAGCAGACGCAGCGCTTCTCACCGGCGCGCAAAGACAGCCGTCGACGCGACGAACGCGGCACCGTACAGGCCGAGCGCTATCCAGTAGAGGAACGCGAACCCGAAATACATCGAGTTATATTCGAGTAGTCCGCCGCACATTGCCCCGATCAAGTTTGCCGAGATTGCTCCAGAGATGTCCTCGCTGTGCTGAAGTGCTACTGAGAACACGATGCCCGAGAAGAACAGCGGGCAACTGAGCACGGCCAGGGCCCCGACCCGTCCCGACACGGTGGATGCGAACCCCCCAGCATAGGCCACGGATAGCCCGAGGCCTAACGACACGAGAAGCAGAAGATAGGGCACTGCGAGCCCATTGATATGAAAACGCTCGACGACGACGTTGGCGATGAAGGCCATCGTGAGAATTCCCGCAATCGCGATGCCGATCACTTGCCACGTGTTGCCGAATGTCAGGCCCAGTTCGGTGATGTTTTTCGTTTCGACGAGAAGGAATCCCGCGCCGAGGAGAAAGAATACAATTTGAGTGACACGGGGCTCGGAGCGAAACAGTGCTACTTTGAGCACGAGTGACAGGGCCAGGATCAGTGCGATGACGCCAACGTAGGACACTGGGTATTCGCGCCTGGGCATATACAAGAATGGCCAATCGTCACTCGATTCGTCTGCGTGAATCGAGGGATCCGCAAACTGCGCAGTTGCATCAGTGAAGCCGCGTCGTCGCCCTGCTGCGGCACATGCTCGCATTCGGACTCGCGACGAGAGTAGTGTCCGCGCGCATGTCGGAGGCGCGCGCCTACCGGAAATCCCTCGGTCTCCTCGAGCTCGTGTGCCTCGGGGTGGGCGGCACGATCGGCTCGGGGATCTTCATCGTCCCCGGTATCGCAGCCGGTATCGCCGGCACCTCCTCGCTCCTCGCCTGGCTGCTCGTCGCAGTCTCGGCCTGTTCGGTCGCGTTCGCGCTCGGTTCGGTACAGGCGCGATCGCCCGGGGGCACGACGTTCACGGCGCTGTTCGCAACGGTGTTCGGTCGCCCGCTGGCAGCGCTGCTGGTCACGACCTATGCGTTCTCGTCGGCGTTCGGCATCGCGACGATCGCCGCAGGACTCGGACGGTACTTCGCGTTCTTCGGCCTCGGCCATCTGCTCGGCTTGGAGATCCTCATCATCGCCGTGTTCCTGGTCCTCAACCTGGTCGGTATCGCGTTCTCGGGTGCCACGGAAAACGTGCTGTCGCTGGTCAAGCTCGTCGGTATCGTCGCCATCATCGTCGCGCTCGTTCCCTTCTTTCACGAGCGGGAGCTGCTGCCCGCGCGGATCGCGCCCCTGCCGGCGCTGCTCAAGGCCGTGATCATCGTCTACTGGCCATTCACCGGCTTCGAGATCAGCGCCATTCCGGTGGCCGAGACGAAGGATCCGGCCCGGATTGCCCGCGCGCTCATGCTCGTGATGGCGCTGGTCTGCGTGATCTATCTCGGGCTCAACGTCGCGCTCATCGGCGCGATCGGTACGGCGGAGCTCGCGGCCTCGGAAGCACCCGTCGCGTACGCGGTCGGCCGGATCTTTCCCGGCGCGGGTCCGCTGGTCGCCGTGCTCGGCATCGTCACGATGCTGTCTGCGCTCAACGCGTACATCGTCGGCGCTTCGCGCGTGATACAGAACGGCTGCGAGACGTTTCACCTCGGACGGCTCGCCGTCCTTTCTAGCCGGGGCGTGCCCGCCATCGCGCTGTACGTCGCATGCGCCTCGGCAGCGGGGTTGCTGCTCTTTTCGAATCACTTCGACGTGCTGGCGGCCGCGGCGGTGCTGATGACGCTCGTGCCCTACATCGCCATCTGCTGGGCGGCGTTCGTTGGTGCGACGACTCGGACCATCCGCCTGGTGTCGTTGGCCGGCGCGATTCTGACGTCCGCGATCCTCGTGCTGTACTTCGTGCTGTAGCGCAAGAGATTGTCTCGCGGGGTGGCTCGGATCATGTTCCGAATCTCCCGGCGTTTGGTATACGGCGACTCCCTCGACGGATTTTCGCGAGGCTCGCACGCTGGAGGATCCAAAAAGCGAGCGCCACCGATAGTCGACTCCGTCCGTCGTCACGATCAGCTCCTCGCGGAGCGACATGCAGTACGCACCGGTATCCAAGACCGCTAGAGGCAACCCGCGCGGCCGGTGCGCACGCTCTACGCCGCTGCTCGGTTGGATTTGTGTTCCGCCTGGGTTAGAGATCGAACGTCTTGAACAGCTCTTTTTTGGCGAACCACGGCCGGCGCATCCGTCGCTTGGAGTTCGAGGCGCGGCTCGCGGGACCCGTCACCGTCGACCTTCGCTCGGACGACAGAGCAGCGGCGGAGTGGCTCGTCGAGTTCCTCCATCCCTGGTTCGTGCCCTCCACGAGAGCCGGCGAGATTCAGGTTTCGGTGTCGAGCGCGCAAGACGCTTATGCCGAGTTGTCCGATCGGCACCCGCTCGGCGCCGCTCCCCGCGCCTGCTTTGCGTTCGACCAACAGGTGGTTTCACTGCCGGCCTGGCCCACGGAAGAAGGCGTCACCGTCGCGGACCTCAAGCGCTCGTGCTTTCTCGTCGTCGCCCCACGCCGGATTGCCCTCTTCGGCGACCCGGCGACGCGACGGTGGCGGTTCACACTGCAGCTCGTCTTCCACGAAATCGCAGCCGCCCGGGCACGCCGCACGGACCTCGATCTCCATGCGGCCGCGATCGCGGCGGGTGGCCGGGCGGTCGTGATCGTCGGACCCAAGCGCGCTGGCAAGACGACGCTGTCGTTCCACCTCTTGCGATCGGAGCGCTGCCGTTGGATTGCCAACGACCGTGCGTTCGTCGGAAACGGCGGTACGGCTGAGTTCACGATCCGCGGGATGCCGACGGCGGTGAAGATCCAGCCGCCGATGCTTCGTGACTTCTCGGAGATCGGCCGAGGGCTTCGCAATGTCGAGCGGCCATATCTCCACGCCGTAGCGGAGGTCGTCGGCGCGAGCCCCGGCGAGGAGCTCGACGGATCCGCTGAATTCGCGTTGAGCCCGCCGCAGCTCGCGCGGCAGCTGAACGTGAAGACGCTGGCCTCGGCGCCGTTGTCCGCGATCGTCTTTCCGCAGATTCAGCCCGAGCTGGCCGGCTTCGCCGTCGAGCGGCTGAAGACGGCGGAGGTGAGCAAGGGGATCTGGGCGAACCTCTACGGCAAGCCTTCCCGTCGCCGCGAACCGACGCTGTTCGAGGAGCTCGACGGTGGAACGAGCGGTTTGCGACGAAGCCTGGCGGATGCGCTCTCGCGAGTCGTCCCGGGCTACCGCGTCATCCTCGGACGCGACGCCTATGCCGTGCCCGACTTTGCCGCGCGGCTGTTGGAAGCCGTCCTGCCGTGACGATCCCCGGCTCGCCCGAGGTATCCGGACACGTCGAGTGCGCGCTCGATCGATACGGCGCGGCGCTGACGGGTACGCGGGTGTTCCTCCAGCGCATGCCGCAACGCACTGACGCATCGGTCGCGCTGCTTCGCCGCTTCGCAGCGGACGGGGGCGTTGCGAATCCGCCGCCATGACCCGGTCCGTCGTGGTTTTGTGCATGGGCGGGACCGGGCACGTGCAAGCCCTCCTCCCGTTGATTTCCGGACTCGCCTCTCGCGGCCGCATCGTGCACGTGATGACCCGAGGTGACTTCCGGACCCACGTCGAGGGCGTGGGCGCGCGCTTCGTCGATCTCTACGCACGCCGTCCGCTCGAGGCGGCCGATGCTACGTCGATTCCCTTCCCGAGCCGATTCGTCACCTTTGCCGCGACGTATGCCGGAAGTCTGTCCGAGGAGATCGGGGCGCTTGCCCCGGAGTTGATCGTTTACGACACCTTCACGCTCGCGGGCCCGGTGACGGCGCGCCGGCTCGGCATTCCATACGTCAACTTCTGCTCGAACCACGCGCCGGTCCCGGCCCGCATGGTCGCGGATTTGATGCGCGACCCTCGCGTCGCCATTTCTGCGCAGTGCCGCGCGGCCGTGCGGTGCCTCCAGGAAGCTCACGGGATGAGCGACGCGAATCCGTTTTCGTACTACGAGGCATTGAGTCCGTACTTGAACGTGTACGCAGAGCCGGCGGAGTTCCTCGATCCGGACGAGCGCGCCGCTTTCGAGCCGATCGCCTTCTTCGGGTCGCTTCTGCCGCCGGACTCCACGAGAAGCCGCCGCCGTTGGGGCGTTTCCACGCCGCCCGCACGGGGGAAAGGTCTACGTTTCGTTCGGCACGGGGGTCTGGCGATACTTTGCGACCGCCGCCCTCGCAGCGCTGCGGGCCATCTCCGCTGCCCTCGCCGACCGCGACGTCGACGTCCTCGTCAGTCTCGGCGGGGGCGATGTCCCGGCGGCTGCCTGCGGCGAGCTCGTGCGGCAGAACGTGCGGGTCGTCGACTACGTCGATCAGTGGGCCGTGCTCGGGGAGGCCGACCTCTTCATAACCCACCACGGCACCAACTCGACCCACGAATCGATCTTCCACGAAGTTCCCATGATCTCGTACCCGTTCTTCGGCGATCAGCCGGCGCTCGCCCGGCGCTGCCAGAAGTTCGGCCTGGCCGTGGCGTTGACGGCAGCGCCGCAAGCCCCGGTGACCCCCGAAACGCTGGGTTCCGCATTGCGTCGGCTCGCCGATGAGCGAGACCGCTTCGCCGCCCGCTTGGCCGAGGCGCGGTCCTGGGAGCTCCGCACGATCGCCGAGCGCGGTGCAGTCCTCGATCGCGTCCTCGGCTTGGCCTCCGGTTGAGCCCGATCACTTCGCCGGGGTCCCTCGCCCAGCCTCTCGAAGTCGATCTTTCCCCCAAAAGGATCGGGAACGCGCAGCGTGGAATACGAAGCGGCGATCGGCATCCAGTATCGCCGCAGAAGCTCGCCGACGAGAGCGTCTTGGGGGTCGGCTCGATTGAGCGTCGCGGCCTCGTACCGTAACCTCCGCTGCGAGTGATGCCGAAGCCGCACCAGGAACTCCTGCTCAAGGCGGTACTCGTTCGCGGTGACGACGCGGTCCGGTGCTGGAAGGCATGGCGGGCCGCGAGCGACCTCGAGGCGATCGACCGCGCGAGCCGGCGCTTGCTGCCGCTCGCCTACCGAAACCTGCGCGACGCCGGGCTCCCGGGGGACGATCTCGCGCCGCTCCGCGAGGCGTACGAGGAGAGCCGGGCGAAAATTCAGTGGACGCTCGCCGCGGCCCGACCGGTGCTGGAAGCCTTCGTCGCCGCGGGGATCGAACCCCTCATCCTCAAAGGAGCGGCGCTGGCGCGATTCTACGCGGATGACCCGGCGCTGCGGCCGATGCGCGACGTCGACGTGCTCGTCCCTCCCGGCCAAGTCGAGAGAGCGATCGCGACGCTCTCGACTCTCGGTTACGAGCCGGCGGGCATCGCCCCCTCGTGCCTCGCGCGATATGCGTTCCGGGTCTCTCCGGGCTGGTTGTTCGTCGCTCGGAACGCTCCGGACGTGGACCTGCACTGGCATGTGTTGCACGAATCCCGCCAGCCGGGCGCGGACCGCGACTTCTGGCAGGGTGCGATCTCCATGGGCTTCCAGGGGATGACGGTCAAGGCGCTCAATGCGACCGACCAGCTTCTCCACGTTTGCGTCCACGGCCTGCAGCATGAGCCGCAGGGGAATCTCCGTTGGATCGTCGACGCGATCGCGATCCTGCGCCACGAAGCGGAGCCGATCGATTGGCAGCGGCTGCTCGCGCAGGTCATGCGGCGCCGCCTGGTGCTGCAAGCCCGCTACTGCTTTCGGTATCTAGCCATGACCTACGCAGCGCCGATCCCGCCCGAGGCGCTGGGGCAGCTCGGACGCGCGCCGGTCTCGTGGCTCGAGCGGATGGAATTTCGCGCGCGACTCCGCCCCGAGCCGCGCGGCGCGCTCGCGCAGGCGATCCTCGCCCAACGAGAAGAGGTGCGCCGGGGAAGCGACGCATCCCTACAGGCGTTTTGCCGCTCGCTGCCGCGCCATCTCTGGGGCGCGGCGCGGTGGTGGCAGATGCCCGCCTGGAGCGTCCTGGATCGGCTTGGTTTCGATCTCCAGCCCGGAACGATGTTGGCCCGCGTCGTCTTCACAGCTCCGCGCGATCCCGAGCGCCCGGTACCACCGCCGGCCTATGCGGCCGGCCAGAGGCTCGTCTTCGGACGTGGTGGGAACGGCCTCGCGGCGCTCCGCTCCGGATGGTCTTACGCGGAGTCGGTCGGCGTTTGGAGCGAAGGAGTCATCGCTCGGCTGGAGCTCGTCCCGCGAGAGCTTCCCGACGGCCCCTTGCGATTGGAGATCGAGCTCGCCGCCGCGATGGTCGGCGAATCCCACAAGACGCTCGATGTTCACGTTCTCGTCGATTCGTCGCGCGTGGCTCGTTGGCGACTGACGGCGCCGTTCGCCGCTCCGACGGTCCACGAGGTGACCATTCCTGCCGGAACGCTTGCGGCCTCGCGCCCGTGCACGATCGATTTCCGCATCCTGCGACCGCGCTCGCCCGCGTCGCTCGGGTTGAGCAGAGACCAGAGGCTGCTCGGCATTCATTTGAGCTCGCTTCGCCTCCGCCCCGGCGCTATTGCGTAGCGGGGTCCAGTCGCGCTACGCGCGGGCATGGCCGAGGGGGTCCTTGCGAGAAAAAGTCGCGATCGTCACCGGGGCGGGCAGTCCTATCGGCACCGGCCATGCAATGTCGCTCGCGCTGGCCCGGGCGGGAGCGCGTGTGGCGCTGCTGGATCTCAACCGGGAATGGCTCGACCAAGGCCTCCGGGAGATCGAAGAAGTCGGCGGCGGCGGTTCCGCCGCGGCCATCGTGACCGACGTTTCGGACCCCGACGCAGTGGAACGGGCGGTCGGCCGGACGATCGCGGAGCTCGGCGGTCTCCACGTCCTCGTCAACAACGCTGGCACCACTCCACGCGCGGGCGGCTTCACGACCAGCAGCCTCAATTTCTGGGAGGTGCCCGTGGCCGCCTGGGACCGAGTGATCGCCGTCAACTTGAGCGGCGCGTTCTACATGGCCCGCGCGGTGGCAGGGCACCTACTGGCGCAGGGCTGGGGTCGGATCATCGGCGTGACCACCAGTATGGACACCATGTATCGCAAGCGCGCATCGCCGTATGGCCCGTCCAAGGCCGGCCATGAAGCTCTGGTGGCGCTCATGGCTCAGGAGCTAGAAGGCAGCGGCGTGACTGCGAACGTCCTCGTCCCCGGCGGTCCCACCAACACCAACTTCTTCGCCGCCGATGCGAAGGTCGATCGGGCCGCGCTCATCCAGCCCGAGGTCATGGAAGCGCCGGCGGTCTGGCTCGCTTCCGACGCCTCGCGGACGGTCAACGGCCGGCGCATCATCGCGTACCACTGGGACGAGAATTTGACGCTCGAGGAGCGGCTTGCCAAGGCAAGCGCGCCGGCGGCCTGGCCGCAGCTCGGCAAGCAGGCGATCACCCCACACACGTGAAGGTCACTGACGCGGAAGTCGACCGGGTAGCGCAAGCGCTCGGGGATGCACCCAGCGCGGCGTACACGACGCCGCACGTGTATCCGTGGGCCGTGCAGAACTTCGAGCCGCGGCCGTTCGCCGAACGCCCGCAGCCGGCGAACGGCGACCTCCGGCTCTACGTTCACATCCCCTTTTGCAACTACCGCTGTACGTTTTGCTTCTTCGCCGTGCGTGTCGGCGCCAAGCGGCGGGAAATGGAACGGTACGTGGCCGCGCTCGAGCGAGAGCTCGAGTGGGTCGCGCCGGGGACCTCGCTCGCACAGTTGTTCATCGGCGGGGGCACGCCGACCGCCTTGCCCCCCGACCTGCTCGCAGGCCTTCTCTCCGCGATCTTCGCGCGTATGAAATCGTCTGCCGAGCGTCCCCATACCGTGGAGGCGTCCCCGGAATCGATCAGCGAGGCGCACCTCCGCGTGCTGCAGGATCATGGCGTCGGCAGGGTGAGCATGGGCATCGAGAGCCTGGACGACACGGTATTGAACGCGGTGCACCGCCGCCAAAGCCCCGTCCAGGCGCTCGAGGCGTGCCGAATGGTGGTGGACGGCGGCCTCGTCCTGAACGTCGACCTGATCTACGGCCTTCCCGGTCAGACGGAGGCGAGCTTCCGGCGCGATCTCGAAGCGGTGGCCGCCGCTGGGGTTCAATCACTCTGTTTGTACGTCTTGCGGACCAACGAGGACACGCCGGTAGCGGCGCGGCTCGCCACCGAGGAGCGACTCGACCTGGCCCGGCTGATGCGCTGGCGGGGGTTCGTCACCCGCGCCGCCGAGGAGTTGGGATTCGAGCAGACCCGCTGCTTCATGTTCGAGCGCCTCCCCGCTAGGGCGTCCCGGCCGGAGCAGTTAGCGACCCCCGCGGCCGGCGGCGCCATCGACCAGCTCGGCATCGGCATGAGCGCACGCTCCCAGCTCGGCGATGTGGTCTATCGCAACCACGAGCGATCCAAGACGTACTTGCAGCGCGTGGAGGGAAGCCTGAGCCCCGTCGAGACGGTGTTCCATCTCGACGTTGCTGACCGTAAGACCCAATTCATCGCGGGCTCGGTCGGTTGCGGCAAGATGCTCTCGCGCGCCGCTTACGAACATGCGATCGGCGCTTCGATCGACACCGACTTCGGCGAGCTGCTCGAACGCCTCCGCGACGCGGAGCTGATCGAGGACGACGGCTCGCGAATCGCGCTCACCGAGACGGGAAAGCTCGTCTATGACCGCGTGTTGCTCTGCTTCTACCCTGAGCGCGCCAAGCGGTGGTTGCGAGACTGGGCAGCCACGTCGAAGGTCCTTCGCAGCGAGTCGGTCCGAGCATCTGGTCTCGCCCGGTAACAATTCTGCGCCGCGGGTAGCTTTCGGGCCGCCTGCCCCGCGACACATCGCTCGGCGCTGCTTTCTGGATGATCCGGCGGGGGCTAACTCGGACGCAGCGTGGACGACGGTCGCGTCGAGTGGGGCGCCCGTCCAAGTCGTCGCTCCGAGCTATTGGAGGGAGCGAGGCTCCGAGCGCAAGAGGGCCCATGGCTCGCGGCGATCCGCGGGCGCTACCCTCGTCCAGCCGAGCCCGGCGCTCTCGAGCCCTTTTGCGGCGCGGTCGAGGGTCCGTTCGTCGAGGTAGAGGTGTGAAACTGCGAGTTTCCGGAGCTCTCGATCGAGGACCGCCGGCTCGTCGGTGGCGTGCAGCAGCGCACTGACTTGAACTCCGGCACAGGTTCCCGTGCTCGAACCGAGGTAGCAGCAGAGGCCGCTCGGCCGGATCGCCGCGGCGAGCCGTACCGACTCCGCGGCGAGCTCGCTGCGATTCGGGGTGAGGCGTCGCACCGCAATCGCCATCGGCTGTCCGAAGCCGGCAACCGGCGTCGGCGCCGTATTGAGGTTGTCGTTGCGCGTTTCGTATCCTGCGTCGTAGCGAGCCGGCACGAATGGCACCGCGCATAGGACGAGGCCGATTACCGCGAGCTCCGTCCAACGCGAGCGTGCTCGAGGGAATAGCGCTTCGAGCGCTCTGCCGACGAGCACGAACACTACGATCCCGACGGGCGCGAGATATGGGGCGCGCGCTCGGGAAGCAACCAGGACGCCGAACGACGTGACGAGGAGCGCCCCAAGGCCGACGAAGGCCCAACGGCGGCGCGCCGCCAAGCAGGGGTCAATGGGCGGGCGTCCCCGCAGGGAACCGGCGACGAGGAGCACGACGAGCACGATGCTCGCCGCGCGCGCCGCGGGCGAGCCTGTGGGTACCGCAACGTAGTCCGAACCCTTGGCCGCCCCGGTCGCTCCCCAGAGTTGCAGCTCCAGCGTGGCCGGCAGCAGTCGGACGTTCCAGGCGAAGTGGCCAAGCATCGCCCGCGGCGATGCCGTGAGAGCGCGGAGCGGTCCCACGTCGCCGCGCCCGAAGTCGCGCCACAAGATTCGTTTGCATCCCCCCCACGTGGCACGGCGAGGCAGGCCTTCCCGCTCCGCCACGCCAAGCGCGTAGGCGTTGCAGAAGTGCCGCGTGGTTTTGGGCGTGCGGAATCTCGGTGTCCACACGCCGGCGGCGAAACCGACGGACAGCAGCAAGGCCAAGGCGAGCGGAGGAGCCAGATAGGGCAGGAGAACAGACCTGGCGCTCGCGGGTGCGCCGTCAGCGCGCCACAGGCGACGCTCGTAGAGTGCGCAAGCCGCTCCCCAGGCGAGGGCCGCCGTCAGGAGCTCGGAACGGATGAGAGAGAAGATCAGCAGCAGCCCGAGCACGGAGGCACGAGCGCTTCGCCGCTCGGCATACGTCGCGGCCCACGCGGTAATCGCGCAAGCCCCAGCGCCGACCAGATGGACCTCGTAGAGACCGTCGAACTGCGTGGAAACGCAGGCAGCCCAGGTCGCGAGCACGAGCGCGATCGCGGCGGGGAACAGGCGCCGGAGGAACGCGTGCACGGCGAGAGCCAAGACGAGGGCCGCGACCACGCGGTGAGCGGGAACGATGATGGTGGCGTCGTCGATCCCCATTCGCGCGAGGCCGAGAAGCACCGCGTAGAGCGGCGCTCGATCGACGGTGAGAAGCCCTGTGCCGAGCCACGTGGACGCGGCGCGGTAGTATAGCTCGGTGTCGGTCGAGCTGAGGTCGCGGAATCTGAACACGCCGTCGAGCCGAGCGAGGCAAACGAGCGCGACGATCGCGTACGACGCGACGGCGAGGAGCCGGTCACGCATCGTAGAGCGGTCGCACGCATCGGCGCCGAACTGCTCCCGATCGCCTACCTCGAGGTTCTCAAGCACGTCGAGCGAGGATCGCCGCCGTCCCGACGGTCGGAATCGTCAGTACCGCCACGACGAGGGCGAGCGGCGCGAGGTAGTCGCGATAGCGAAAGACGAAGCGCCCGAAAACGAGGGCGGCGGCGTGCACGCCGCCATGCTCGCTACTCGAGAGCGAGGATTCCGGCAAAGTTGTGTCTCGGTGACCTTGCGGTTCGGGTCGGCGAAGATTCGGTCGAATCCCATGTCGTGGCGTCGGAGGCCGCGGCCGGTGCAAAACCGGCGAGCTAGGACCGAAGTGAAACTCCCGTGGTGCCCCGTCGATCCGAAATTCGCGCGGGTCCTGTCGTCGGCGCAGCCCGCGCCGTGCTCGCTGGGCGCCCCTCCCAGCCGCTCTGCCACCCCGGGCCTTCGCCCCGCATTCGCTGCGCGCGGCGCGGGCGCCCAGCGCCGACGCCACCCACGCGAATTTCGGATCGAGGCGAGGAGGCTGCGTCACAGATCGCTCCAGATTGGATGCGATACAAACTGTGTGCGCGCTCCCGTTGGTCGCGTGGCGTGTGTCTCCCGTAGATCCTACCACGCTAGCGTCTGTGACTCCGGCGGGCCGCGGGTAGCATGCGCGGGATGACAGGGTCAAGCATGGCCGTTCAGAACGATCGCTAGCGGAGCGTATCCTGGTGACGCCGCCCGTGGCGGCGCATCGACGGGGGCTCCTCGGTGGGCGGCGGCTCCACGACGACCTGATGAGGATTGCGACGGTCTGCCTTTTCGGCGTAGAGGAGGCGCTCGAAGGGGCTTTTCGAGTGGCGAAACCCCGGCTTCGCGAAGCTCCGGAGGTGGGGCGGCCGGGGTATGACCGCGTCGAGAAGCGCGCACACGGACCCAGGAGGTGCGATGAAGCTCGACACGCAGCTCGGCCACAGAGGCCTTTCCGCCGCCACCGACGAAGCGCGAAGCTACGAGCGAATGGGCTTTGACGGTGCCTGGACCTTCGAGGCGGGGCATGACCCCTTCCTCCCCGTCGCTCTCGCCGCGCAGGCAACCGAACGGCTGGCGCTCGGCACGAACATCGCCGTCGCGTTCGCGCGAAGCCCGATGTCTATGGCGCAAGCCGCATGGGATCTGCAGAAGCTCTCCAGAGGGCGCTTCCATCTCGGGCTCGGGACGCAGGTGCGCGCCCACGTGGAGCGCCGCTATTCGATGCCCTACGATCCTCCGGTTGCCCGGCTCGTCGACTACGTCCGCTGTATGCGGGCGATCTGGGAGAACTTCCAGACGGGCGCAAAGCCGTCGTACGAGGGACGTTTCTATCGGTTCACGCTCATGAATCCGATGTTCAGCGGCGGTCCGAGCGATCATCCGCGGGTGCCGGTCTGGTTCGCGGGCGTGAATCCGGTGATCTGCCGTGCCACCGGCGAGGTGGCCGACGGCTTCCACGTGCATCCGCTGCACTCGGTCTCGTATCTTCGCGAGGTCGTCATTCCCGCGATCGAGGAAGGCGCGAGGCGCGCCGGGCGGCAGCGTTCCGACATCCAGCTGTATTCGCCAATCTTCGCCGCGACGGGCGAGACGTCGGCCGAATGGGATCGTTCCGTCGAGGAGGTTCGGCGTCAGATCTCGTTCTACGGTTCCACGCCCACCTACCGGCCCGTGCTCGAGCACCTCGGTCATGGCGACGTCGCGCGCCGGCTCTCCGAGCTCGCCCGCCGCGGCGACTGGAAGGAGATGGCGAAGCTCGTTCCCGACGAGCTCGTAAACGCCATCGGCGTGATCGAGAAGCCCTCCGCGCTACCGAAAGCGATCCGCGAGCGTTACGCGGGGATTCTCGACCGCGTCTCGCTGTACTTCCCGATCCGCGCCGAGGACTCCGAAGGCGCGTGGCAGGCGTTCGCGAAGGCATTCCGGGGATCGGGTGCATAACCCTCGTTACGGAGACGATTGACGAAGCCCGCCACGAGCGGTGCCCGGGAACCTCTCGCGATGCGACGATGCCGCGCGCGCCATCGCGGCCGCACCTCGCTCGTCAGTCGGGACGTCGCGTGTCGGTCAGCCGGCGGCACTCCGCTCGACTTCGGTCGCGGCTGACGGACTGGAGAAGACCATCGCGCCGTCTTCCAGCGCGCCGAACCTCAGAGCGACGATGTCGAGCGCGTAGTTCTGGTAGAGCCTCCACGGCGCCTTCGACCCCTGCTTGGGGAACTTGTGGATGGCGCGCTGCACGTACCCCGACGAGAAATCGATGAAGGGGATTTCTCGGATCGTCGGGTCGCTGTTTCGCGTAGTGCACTGTCGGTAGCCCCGCTTCTCCATGAAGTTGATCAACCGGCACACGTAGCCGCAGGTGAGGTCGCATTTGAGCGTCCACGACGCATTCGTGTAGCCGAGGGCTAGCGCCAGATTGGGCACGCCGCTCAGCATCATCCCCTTGTAGCTCAAGGTTTTTGCGACATCGATCTGTTGCCCGTCCACGCGCAGGTGAATGTCTCCCAACGCGAGCAGGTCGAGGCCCGTGGCGGTGACGATCAGGTCCGCCTCCAGGTCCGCGCCGGAGCGGAGCTTGAGTCCCTTCTCCGTGAACGTCTCGATCTGATCGGTGACCACCGAAGCGCGTCCCTCGCGAATCGCCGTGAACAGATCGCCGTCGGGCACGAGGCACAGGCGCTGGTCCCATGGGTTGTAGCGCGGCCTGAAATGGGTGTCGACGTCGTAGTCGGGTGGGAGCTGCGACTTCACACCCCAACGAATCAGTTTTTTGACGAGCTCGGGCGCGCGCCGCGACAAGGTGAAGATCAGCATGCCGAGCAGCACGTTCTTCCACCGGGTGATCCCGTAGGCCACCGCCGCCGGCAAGAAGCGGCGCAGCCCGTTGGCGATGCCGTCCTGCTCGGGAAGGGAGAGGACATAGCTCGGCGAGCGCTGCAGCATGGTGACGTGCGCCGCCTTTTTCGCAAGCGCTGGCACGATCGTCACCGCGGTTGCGCCACTGCCGATCACCACCACGCGCTTGCCGGCGTAGTCGACGTCGTCGGTCCACTTCTGGGGGTGCACGACGCGGCCGGCGTAACGCTCGATTCCGGGAAACTCCGGCGTGTAGCCTCTCGCGTAGTTGTAGTAGCCGCTGCACAGGAACAGGAAGTTGCAAGTGAAGCGCACCGTCTCCTTCAACGGCCCGCACTCCGCCTCCACCGTCCACTTGGCATCGGCGGAGGACCAGCTCGCACGTTTGACCCGGTGCCCGAGCCGGATCTTCTGGTCGATACCGGCGTCCTTCGCGGTTTGCCGGACGTATTCCAGGATGGACGATCCGTCGGCGATGGCCTTGGCGTCCTTCCAGGGACGGAAAGAGTAGCCAAGCGTGTACATGTCAGAGTCGGAGCGTACGCCCGGATAACGAAACAGGTCCCAGGTCCCGCCGATCGCATCGCGGGCTTCGAGGATCGCGTAGGTCTTCTTCGGGCAGTCGGTCTGGAGGTGGTAGCCGGCGCCGACACCGGAAAGACCCGCGCCGACGATCAACACGTCGAAGTATTCCATCGACATCGCCACCAGCCTTTTCCCCGATCGGAGCAGCGCTGTCCATCCTGGGCGGGGAGCTACGCCCGCTCACTCGTGCCAGAGCTCGAACGGTTTCCAGATATCCGATTCGGAAACCCAAAAAAATTGATCGAGTGAATGCCGCCGGTTCGGGGTTTATCTTCTGAGGACTCGGGACAATGACTCCGTCGCTGAGGTCGTGCATCCCAACTGTGGCCTTACTCGCCGCGTTGCTGTCTACGGGCTGCGCCGAGAACCGCGACGGTTGGGTGTTTCGTCGATCCGCAGACAACCGCTGCGCGCAGATCGAGGATCGAATCAGCCGGGATCACGAGAAGATCGACCAGATCGATCCGACCGGACAGAACACCGACACCCCCCAGTCGTATCGCGATGACCTCGAGAACGCGCGGCGCGACTTGGATAACTGTCGCTACGGATCGTAGCCCGGCCGCCGCCTCGCGAAAACTCGGCGAAGATCCCGTGCGGTAGCGGATCGTTTTCCGCCGGCCACTGGATTGCGCTGGCCCGCGCTTCGGTGCGATCTAGGCAGCGATGAAGGCCTGGCGACTTCACGGCAAGGGAGGACTCCTCACGCTCGACGAGGTTCCGAAGCCGCTGCCGCGGCCGGCCGGCGTCGTGGTGAAGATGGAGGCCGCGCCGGTCCTCAGCTACATGCGCCAGGTGCTCGACGGTTCGCTCGGCTACGCGCTGCCAGCTAGTCCGTTCATCCCGGGTACCAACGGGATCGGCGTGCTCGAAGCCGTCGGCGAGGGCGTCTACCATCTCGAGCCTGGAAAGCGGGTGGCGCTCAACCCGCATCACCTCGCCAACGAGCGCGTTCGCGACCCGGCGCAGATTCTGATCGGACTGACGGCCATGGGCTCCGCGCGGTTCACCGGTCTGGACGCGGCGACCAACGCGCTCCAAACCGATTGGCCAGATGGTGTGTTCGCCGAATACGCGCATCTCCCGGCGGCGGTCGTGACCCCCCTCGACGGGCTCGACGAGGTTCCGGCTGAGCGGCTCGCGGCTCTGGCGAAGTTCGCCGTCCCCTACGGCGGGTTTCTGCGCGGCGCGCTCGCGGCCGGAGAGACGGTCATCGTCAACGGCGCGACGGGATACTTCGGCTCGGCCGCGGTACTCCTCGCCCTCGCGATGGGCGCGGAGCGGGTAGTCGCGGCGGGCCGGGATCGAGATGCTCTCCGCGCCGTCACCGAGGTCGCGGGCGCGCGGGTCGCTGCGGTGAGCCTTTCGGGCGACGCGGACGCCGACGCGGCGAGCCTCCGTCAGGCGGCAGCGGGCGGCGCCGATCTCGCCCTCGATCTCGTCGGCCGCGCAAAGAGCGCGGCTTCGTCGATTGCGGCTCTCCACGCGCTCCGTCGCGGTGGCCGCCTGATTCTCATGGGAAGCGTGTCGGAGCCGTTGCCGCTCGCGGTCGGCGAGATGCTCGCCAACGATTGGAGCGTGATCGGTAACTTCATGTACCCGAAGGATGCTCCGGCGCGTCTCGCGGCGATGGTGCGCGGCGGCCTGCTCGATCTCGGCGCGATCCGCATTCGAGCGTTCCCGCTCGACGCGCTCGAGGCGGCGATGGACGCGGCGGCACGCACGCGCGCTCTCGATTTGACCGTGCTGCGGATGGGATGAGCGCTGAGGCCCGCCCCGTGAAACGCGTTCATCCGCCGCGGCTCGGCTCGCCCTTCGGCGTGAACATCGACGCGGCCACGCGCGCGAGCACGCCGCGCGGGGTGAGCCGCGTCGAGCCGATCAGCACCTTGTTGAGCAAACCCGGGACGAGCGTCCGCTTGCCGCTCTTCGCCGCCGCAATCGCCTGCCGCACCACGGCCTCGGCGCTCATGTACGTGAACTTCGGGACCTTCTCGCTCACCCCCGCGACCTGCTGGAACTCGGTCTTGGTCGCACCCGGGCAGAGGGCGAGGACCCGGACCCCGGTGCCGGCGAGCTCGATGGCGAGGGCCTCCGAGAAGCTCAGGACGAACGCCTTGGTGGCGCTGTAAGTGGCCATGTAGGGCGTCGGTACCCACGAACCAACCGAGCCGAGGTTGACGACGTAGCCGGCGCGCCGCTCGACCATGCCTGGCAGGCAAAGACGCGTGAGCGTGACCAGCGCGCCGACGTTGAGCTGGACCTCTTCGATCTCGCGCTCGAGCGCCAGGCTCGCGAAGAAGCCATTGGTGCCGAAGCCGGCGTTGTTCACCAGCCAATCGACCTTGACGTCGTGGATCTGCAACTCTTGCCAGACCTCGCGCGGCGCGTCCGGACGGCTCAGGTCCTTGGCGATGACTCGGCAACGCGCCGCGGTGTCGCTTTCGATCGCGTTGCGGAGCTCCTCGAGCCGATCGGCCCGCCGCGCGACGAGCACCAGGTTCACGCCGTCGCGTGCGAGCTGCCGCGCGAACTCGGCGCCGATTCCGCTCGACGCGCCGGTGATCAGTGCGGTGCCCTGGCCCATGGTCCTTCCTCCCGAGCGCGCGAGGGTCTCATCGCGCGGCTCGCGGATCAAGGCGCTCGGCCGCGAAGTTCCAGGCGGGCCGGGCTTCTGTCATACTCGCGCGTTGGGCGTCGATCCGTGAATCGCAACATCAAAGAGCTCTCGCACGAGGAGCTCGCCGGCTGGCTCTCCTCGCGGGGAGAGCCGCCGTATCGAGCGAAACAGATCTTCCAGTGGCTCTATCGACAGGGGGTCGACTCGTTCGCCGCGATGAGCGACCTCTCGAAGGGGCTGCGTACCGCGCTGGAGCACTCCTTCGCGATCTCGCGTCCCCGCGTCGTCCGTCTCGCCCGCGCCGCCGATGGCACGAAAAAGTTTCTCTTCGAGCTCGCCGACGGCGGCCGCATCGAGAGCGTGCTCATCCCGGCGGAGATCGGTGACCGCCTGACGCTGTGCATTTCGTCGCAGGTCGGGTGCGGCATGGGCTGCGCTTTCTGCGCGACGGCGGGGCTCGGCCTCAAGCGGAGCCTGGCCGCGCACGAGATCGTCGACCAGGTTTTGGAAGCCCGCCGCGGGCTCGCCGATGCCGCGCGGTCCGGCGAGCCGCAGTCGACGATCACCAACGTCGTCTTGATGGGCATGGGCGAGCCGCTCCACAACTACGACGAGGTCGTGCGTGCGCTCGGGATCCTGACCGCGGACTGGGGCGTCGGTCTCTCGCCCCGCCGGATCACCGTCTCGACGGTTGGCCTCGTCCCGCAGATGAAGCGGCTGCTCGGGGAAACCAAGGTCAACCTCGCCGTGTCGCTCTCGGGCACGACGGACGAAGTCCGAGGCCGTCTCATGCCCGTCAACCGCAAGTATCCGCTGGCGGCTCTCCTCGGCGCTTGTCGCGAGCTGCCGCTGCCGCGGCGCAAGCGGATCACGTTCGAGTACGTGATGCTGTCGGGACAAAACGACTCGCTTGCAGACGCGCACCGCCTCGCAACCCTCCTGCGTGGCATCCCTTCCAAGGTGAACCTGATTCCGTTCAACCCGTTCCCCGGAGGCGGATTCGAGTCGACGGAGCGCGCGGGGATCGAGGCGTTCCGCGCCGCTCTGCTGCGCCACGGCGTGCACGCGACGATTCGCGAGAGCCGCGGGCGCGACATCCAGGCGGCCTGCGGGCAGCTCGCAGCCTCGGGCGGGGACGTTCTTGACCTTCGAAACTTTGCTCCGAAGGCGGCGCCAGGCTGAGCAAAGTTTCGAAGGTCAAGAACGTCCCCGACGGTTGCATCGCTCGGCCGCCTCCCCTAGATGGTCCCGGACATGGCAGTCGCCAAGCGCAAGGGTGCACCGCCCCCCCGCCGTGCGAGCACGCCTCGTGTGCGCCTCGGCGTGATCGGGGGGAGTGGGCTCTATCGGATGCCGGGGCTTGACGGTGCGCAGGAGGTCTCGGTGCGCACTCCGTTCGGCGCGCCCTCGGATGCGCTCGTCGTCGGCATGGTCGGAAACGTCGGCGTCGCCTTCCTGCCGCGCCACGCCCGCGGCCACCGCATCCCTCCGAGCGAGATCAACTTTCGCGCCAACGTCTGCGCGTTGAAGCAACTCGGCGCCGAGTTTCTGCTCTCCGTGGGTGCCGTCGGCAGCTTGAAGCAGGAGGTTCGTCCGGGAGACATCGTCGTTCCCGACCAGTTCATCGACCGCACGCACGGGCGGGCGAGCACGTTCTTCGGAGACGGCGTCGTTGCGCACGTAGGCCTCGCCGATCCGGTCTGTTCGGTGCTCTCGCGGCTCGTGGTCGTGGCCGCGCTTGCGGCGGGTGATTCGACGGTCCACGAGCGTGGCACGTACGTCTGCATGGAGGGCCCGCAGTTCTCGACACGAGCGGAATCGATGCTGCATCGGCAATGGCATGCCGACGTGATCGGCATGACGAACGTACAAGAGGCGAAGCTCGCGCGCGAGGCGGAGATGTGCTTCGCTTCGGTCTCGCTGGTCACCGACTACGACTGCTGGAACGTGAGCGCCGGAGACGTCGACATCGCCGAAGTACTGCGCATTCTCCAGCAGAGCACGGAGCGCGCACAACGGATCGTCGCCACGATCGTCGATCAGCTTCCCGCCGAGCGGACCTGCGCCTGCGAATCGGCGCTCGCGCAGGCCATCATCACCGATCGTGCGCAGATTCCGGCGAGCGCGCGGGCTCGCCTGCGGCCGATCGCCGGCCGATACCTCGGATGACGCGGAGCCGCCGTGAGTCGCTCTGCCCGTTCGGGGACGGGGCTGCGCGAGTGGGGAGGCGCACTTGAAGATCGTCGTGGTCGGCTCGGTGGCGTTCGACAACGTCGAAACGCCCTTCGGCAAGGTGGAGAACGCAATCGGCGGCTCGGCGACCTTCTTTTCGGTGGCCGCGAGCTTCTTCGCGCCGGTCGCCGTGGTCGCGATCGTCGGCCGCGACTTCCCGGCGGCGGAGCTCGAATTCCTGCGCTCGCGCGGCATCGACACTTCGGGGATCGAGATCGCCGAGGGACGTACGTTTCGCTGGACCGGCCGCTATCACGAGGACATGAACGTGCGCGACACCCTCGACCTCCAGCTCAACGTCTTCGCCGAGTTCCGGCCACAGCTCCCCGAGTCATACCGCGCTGCGGAGATCTGTTTCCTGAGCAACATCAACCCGAGCCTCCAACAAAACGTGCTTCGGCAGCTCGAGCGACCCGAGCTCGTCGGCGCCGACACCATGACGCACTGGATCCAGGACACGCGTGCCGACCTCGAGGCGCTGCTCCGCCACGTCGAAGTCCTCACCGTGAACGACGAGGAAGCGCGCATGCTGTCGGGCGAGCGCAACATCGTGGCGGCGGCGCGGAAGATCCTCGGCATGGGGCCGAAGAGCTTGCTCATCAAGCGCGGCGAGTACGGCGTCCTGCACTTCTCTCCCGATTCGGTCTTCGCGGTGCCCGCCTTCCCCCTCGAGCAGGTCTTCGATCCGACGGGAGCGGGCGACGCGTTCGCCGGCGGCTTCGTCGGGGCGCTCGCCAAGAGCGGCGATCTCTCCGCCTCGAGCGTGCGCCGGGCGATCGTCTACGGCAGCGTGATGGCCTCCTTCGTGGTCGAGGACTTCAGCTTGAACCGACTGCGCGCGCTCACGGGCGAGGACGTGGAGCGCCGCTACCGCCAGTTCGTCGCGCTCACGGAGTTTTGAGCTAACCCGCTGAGAAGCCCGCCGTGCAGCTCTCCGTCGTCTTCCCCGTCTACAACGAGGCCGGCAACGTCGACGCGCTCGTCGACGACGTGGTTCGCGCCTGTGACCCGCTCGGCCGGGAGTACGAGATCGTCGTCGTGGACGACGGCAGCATCGACGGTACCGCCGACGTGCTTCGCCGGCTGAAGGCTCGCGTGCCGCGCTTGCGGGTGATCTTCTTCCGGCGAAACTTCGGTCAGACGGCCGCGCTCCAGGCCGGGATCTCGCACGCCCGAGGCGACATCCTCATCACCATGGACGGAGACGGGGAGAACGACCCGGCCGACATCCCGAAGCTCCTCTCTGCGCTGGAGACGGGCGTCGACATGGTCTGCGGCTGGCGGCAGGGGCGCTGGCGAGGCGCCTTCTTCACCCGGCGCATGCCGAGCGAGGCGGCCAACCGGCTGATCGGCTACTCGACCGGCGTTCGCCTTCACGACTACGGTTGCCAATTCAAAGCGTTTCGCCGCGAGCTCGCGTCGAGCCTCAAGCTCTACGGCGAGATGCACCGCTTCGTTCCCGTGCTCGCTCACGACATCGGCGCTTCGATCGTCGAGGTGCCGGTCGGTTACCGTTCGCGCCGCTACGGCACGTCCAAGTACGGGCTCTCGCGCCTGGTGCGGGTGATTCTCGATCTCATCACGGTGAAGTTTCTGTCGAGCTTCAAGACGCGGCCAATCCAGGTATTCGGCCTTTGGGGCTTGATCGCCGTCGTGCTCGGGGTGTTGTGGACTTCGTGGCTCGTCGTCGAGCGTCAGGTCTACGGGGTCCCGATGGGCAGCCGACCGCAGCTCTTTCTCGCCGTGCTGTTGATGTTCACGGGTATGCAGTTCATCACGCTCGGGCTCCTGGGCGAGATGCTCTCCCGCACCTATCACGAGAGCCAGAACAAGCCGACGTACGTGATCCGCGAGATTCTCGAGTGAACGTTGGGAGCACCACACGATCGGACGCCGCGTCGCCGAGAAAGCGGCGAAGGTGACGTCGCCGGCCGAAGAGTCTTCGAGTGAAGTTTCCACGCTACTGGGGCAAGGCTACCGCGAAGGCGACCGCACCGGACGGCCGCGTGCTCGCGTTCGCTTGCTGGCGGGGCTCGGACCTGAGCGTCGACGACGCGCGGACCTCGGCGCGCATGGCGGCAGAAGAGGTCGCCGCGCGCGCCGCGCAAAGCGGCGAGCCGCCGCGCGCGTATCTTTACGGTGAGCGTCCCATGCGCGAGGAGGTGGTGCGCGAGCTCGCCGCGGGCGATGGCGGTCCCGCCGCGGTGGTCACGCGGAACTCCTTCGGCTGTCTCGTGCTCAACACCGCGCGCGTCATGTTCGTCGACGTCGATCTCCCGGGCTCTCGCCAGGCCACGTCCTCGGGCGGCTGGTTGGCGCGGCTCCTCGGTCGAGGCGGGCAGGGAGCGGGCGATGGCGCCGAAGCGCGAGCGCTCGAGCGGCTCGATGCGTGGGTGCGGACGCACCCGGGAACGGGGTTTCGAGTCTATCGAACGCGCGCGGGCTTGCGCTATCTCGAAACCAGCGGCCTCCACGAACCGGCGAGCGATCGCGCGGAAGCGCTGCTCGGGGCGCTCGGCTGCGATCCGCTCTACGTCCGTCTCTGCCGCGCGCAGCAGAGCTTCCGCGCGCGCCTCACTCCCAAGCCCTGGCGCTGCGGCATCGTCGGCGCCCCCGTCGCGGTTCCCGCACGAGAGCGCCGAGCGCGAGGAGGCGTTTCGCCGATGGCTCGAGCGCTACGACGGTACGTCATCGCGCTTCGCCACGTGCGCGTACGTCTCGGCCGTCGGCGCGGACCGCGTGCACGGGGAGGTCGAGCCGATCCTCCGGTTCCACGACGAGGCCACGCGAACGTCCTCGGGGCTAGCCTTAGCGTGACCCCAGGTACTTCCCCGCGACCTTCGCGATCGCCTCATCATTCTTTCTCGGGTTCCTCGACGTGCCTCTCCTGCTAAAACTCGCCAAGATTCGACGGTTTACGATGATTTGTGTGTTGATCGGCTTTGGGTCCGTCGCTGGTTTCTGCGTTTTAGAGGGCATGAGCAGCTTGGCCCTTTTCTCCACTGACTTTCTCTCGAAGACGGGCGTCGCTGATTGGCCAAGCATGCGCTACGATTCTGAGCTCGGCTGGGTGAACCGGCCGAATGTCTTCTTGGCCGATCTGTATGGGCCTGGAGTTTTTCTTCGAACCAACGCACGGGGCTTTCGAGGTGACCAAGAGGTGACGCGCGAGGCTCCGCGCGATCGCCTTCGGGTCATCTGTTCAGGGGACTCGTTCACTCTCGGTTATGGCGTCGATGACTACCACGCGTGGTGTCACCTGCTGGGATCGATGGACCACCGATTCGATACAGTCAACTTGGGGGTGGCGGGCTACGGTATCGACCAAGCCTACCTGAGGTACGTTCGGGCGGGGCATTCGCTAGAGCACGCCGTCCACGTGTTCGCGTTCATCACGCTAGACTTCTACAGGATGAGGTGTGCGACGTTCTCCGGCTACGGCAAACCGTTGCTTGCGGTCAAGGACGGCTTGCTGGTGACCAAAAACGTTCCGGTGCCGCGATCTCGATTCGCCCCCTTGTTCTCCACTCTCCTTTACCGCCTGAAGAAGACCGCTCACGCGCTCCGCACTGCCGAATTGGTGAATCGGGCTCGCAACCGATTGGCCCACGCCGGCGCCGCTCGCGGCGCCGGCCCTCGCGATGAGAGCATGCACTTCGACGAGGAGACCTGGCAAGTCACCGCGAAGACCTTCGAAACCTTGCAGCGGATGGATCGCGCCGTGGGTAGCACGCTCTTGATCGTCTACCTTCCTATGGATTATGACCCCGAGGCCGACGCGTGGCGCGAACGGCTGCGCGCGGAATCCGAGAAGAGCGGCTTTTCCTACCTCGACCTGGTGCCGGCGCTACGGCAGCTACCGGCGCAGCAAAGGGCCGCCATGTTCCTGTCGGAAACCTCTCCCGCAGCCGGGCACTACACCGACGCGGGCAACGACTGGGTGGCGGAACGAATCCACGACGAGCTGCTGCGCTTGGCGCCCGTCGCTGCTCGTCTCGCCGGGACTCCGGATGTTGGCGGCCAGGGAAGGCGACCCCTCAACTGATCAAACAAGCGGCGCCTCGGCCGCATTGCGCGAGGACCTGGACGACCTTCGCTTTACGGGACCACCGCACGCCCCTGTGGGAAAACGCCGAGTGGGCTCGAAGCTACTTGTCGATTTTCCTGACACGGTACCGGATTGGATCGGCGGCGAAGCTTACGTTTGCCTAGGAGGTGCCGTAAAATTGCTCTCAGCCTAAATTCCGCGTCGAGCAGTAGCGGATTGAACGAATTGTTCACGCCGATTGAACGCCAGTCTATCGGAGCATTCCTGCTGGGATGGTCCCGGTCGGAAAACATTAGGTAGAAAAACCAACCTGCTGCCGGAGAGGGGTATCCGGTAGATTGCGAGGGCAAGTCATGCAGCGATATTTGACCTGGGGGCTGGGTCTCGCAGTTCTCACGATGGGCCTAGTGTTGCCGCCGTTTGCCAATGCAGAGTGTATTGTGACCGCCGTGCCGGAAATTGACCCGAGCGTTGCCCAAAGTGCGCTGACGGTGCTCGTCGGCGGGGTGCTCGTTCTGCTGGGACGTCGCCAGAGCGTTTGATCTCGCCGGGTCCTCCCATCGATCTGGCTTGGCGAACTCCTCCAGCACCGGTGCCGGAGATCGACCCGAGCGTTGGCGCATTGACGTGGTCCTGGGACGTCGCCGGCCCGATTTGATTCGCCACCATTCCCACTGAGAGCGATGGGGCGCGGGGCCCCGATGAGAGTTCGTGCTCCGAAACCCTACCTGGTCAGAGAGCCCGAGCGTTGAGTCAGGGCGGCCGAGACCGCTCGTCCTCTTGAGTGGCATCGGCGCGTTATTGGTCGCCGAAGGCGTCTTCCTGAGCGGCCGCTTCGAGGCCCCCGACGACCTCGGAAGCGCTTGGTGGGCGGTCGTGCTGGCTCAGGCGCACGTCGCGCTGCGTCTCGTGATTGCGCTTGCGGCGGCCGCGCTGCTGCTCGGCGGCGAAGAGCTGCGCAGTTGGGCGAAGCAGGCGTTACCCGAGACGTCCGAGCCGCGTCCGGTCTGGCCGTGGCTTCTGGCGCACCTGCTGGCGTTCGCAGTGTTCTATCGGCTGACCGCAGTAGTCGTGGAAGGCGATCTGCGTGCGTCTGCGAATCCGGGGCTGTGGGTCGGAATCTGGCTGTTGACCGGCATCGTCGCCGTGACCTGCTGTGCGGGCGTCGTTCTGTCGGGCCGCGCCGTGCTCACATTCGTTCGCCGGGCTTCGGGAATACTGCTGATCAGCGCCGCCGTCGGCGCCGTGGCTCTGCTGGCCGGCAGCTTCACGGACACCGCTTGGCGTCCGCTCGGCGGTCTGACGCTGCGCATGGTCGCCGCCGTCATCTCAGGCGTGGCGACGGACGGGTTCATGGAGCCGGCGCACATGGTCGTGGGCACGCCCCGGTTCTCGATCCAGATCTCACCGGCGTGCTCCGGGTACGAAAGCATCGGAATGATCTGGGTGTTTCTAGGCGTGTACCTGTGGGCCTTCCGGAGGTCGTTGCGTCTGCCGCGCGCGTTGCTGCTCCTGCCGCTCGGAGCGGTCCTGATGGGTCTCCTCAATGTGCTCCGCATTGCCGCCCTCATCGCCGTCGGGACCTGGGTATCGCCCGACATCGCGATCGGGGGGTTCCACTCCTACGCTGGCTGGCTACTCTTCTGCGGCGTGGCGTTGGGAATGGTTGCGACGACACGTCGCTCGTCGTTCTTCACCGCAGTGCCGCTTGTCAGTGGCGAGGGCATCGGTTCAAATTCGACGGCGGCGTACTTGGGGCCCCTGCTGGCGCTGTTAACGGTGTCGATGCTCGGCAGTGCCTTTTCAAGAGGGGGCGGCGGCTTCGAGATTCTATACCCGCTACGCGTGTTGGCTGTCGCCGCAACGCTCTGGATCTTCCGGCGGCAGTACCAGGGGCTGAGATGGACCTGGTCATGGGCGGCCGTGGGCGTAGGTGTGGCGGTTTTCGTTCTGTGGATGGGACTGGAAGGCACGCCACCCGCCGCCGGCGACCACGCACTCCAGGAGGGATCTGGGCAGCTACCAACCGGCTGGCTGGCTGTCTGGTTGGCGTTTCGCGTTCTGGGAACCGTGGTCACCGTGCCGCTTGCCGAGGAGCTGGCGTTCCGAGGGTATGCCCTGCGCCGGCTGATCGCTGTCGATTTCGAGAGGGTGAGCTTTCAGCGATTCACCGGATTGTCGTTCTTTGGATCGTCACTGTTGTTCGGTGCCTTGCACAGCCGTTTACTGGCGGGCTCCCTCGCCGGCGCTGCTTACGCCCTCGTGCTCTACCGGCGCGGCGAAATGAGTGACGCGGTCGTTGCACATGCGACGACCAACGCCCTGCTGGCCGCGTGGGTGCTCGCTACGGGAGCATGGTCGTTATGGATTTGAGTGACGTCCGACGCTGAGAAGACCGGCATGTGCTAGTTCACTATCAGGTCTTCTTCGAGTACGACCACCTTTCCCGCAGCAACCGCACCGAACGACACGCGCGAGCGTTTGCCCTTCACTTTCAGCTTGCCGGGCGGTTTCGCGAGCCTGAGCTTGCGCTTGATGCTCCCCGCCGTGAGCAGATCGAGCCGCATCTGAAGCGACGAGTAGTTCACTTCGAGCGGTCCAATTTCGACCTTCGAGTGTAGCGTGTTCGGCCCGGTCTGCGTGATCGTGATGGTAAAATCGGCTCCCTGGCACGGATCGCCGGGAGCGTCGTCGACCGTGCCGGATGGAAGATACACCTCGCCCGTGTTCACCGCGCAGACGCCGTAAGGATAGTAGCCGTCGCCCGTGAGCAGCTCGACGCCATCACTCTCGACCTTCAGCACCGCGTCGGTGAGGCTCCACGTCATCACCCCGGCACGGGCGAGCCCGTAGAGCAGCAGGAGCAGCGCAGGAATCTGGACGACGACGTACTTCCATGACTTCATGGTTCCTCCATCACGTATCGTCGAAGTTGACCACCGTCCGGTTGCCGTCATTGTCGACCGTCGCGGTGATGCGGCAAGGCGTCTCGTTCGGCTTCGGCTTCGTACTTCATCGAGCCCTTACCACGGCGGCGACGATGCCGCGCCCGAGAAACGCGCGGGATGCCGCATTTATTTTTCCATACAATTCGCAGGGGCCACGCCCAGCGCAGGTTTGCGCCCCATCTCTTCCTCCTCCTCCAGTCGAGACGCCGTTCCGTTCGATGGCTCGTACCGTTGGTGATGGCGCGGAATTGCCTGCGTTGGTGGAAGGGTTGTCGGATAGCGATAGCCGAAGGCGTAACGGGGCCTCGCAAGCCCCTCCCTTCGATCGCGCAGGTGACCGATGGCGACGCACCAAACGCGACCGGAGCACCTGAGGAGCACCAGCTCGAGAAAGCCGAGGTGAAGCACCGCCCGCGCCGTGCGCCGCGACCTTCGCCATGTCCGGTGTCGGCTACATGCTCCGCTTGCGTCACCGCCGAAGTCCAGTGTTGAACAGGAAGCGCCACCAGACCCACGTTGCGGGTCCGTACGGTTGAGATGTTGTAGTCGGCCCGACGAAGGTCCGATTTCCCGTACGATTACCCGAGCGGCTGCGTCCATCGATGGGACGCTCGTGGGCATGGCCTCGTGCTCGTCACGCTCTGGTAGTCCGTTTCTAATACGCGGTACGCTCCGCGCCTGAAAACGCGCGCCTCGGGCTCGTCGAAGCGCGGCGAGCTACTGCGCGCCTGAGTCCGCGCGCGCGTCGTCTCGGCCGGAGCGCTCGTAGGTGACGAGCAGCGTGCGCGGGCAGCTCGCGAGGTCGATCTGGCGGAACCCCGCATCGACGAGCGATCGATCGGCTCCCTTCCGGTCCTTCCATTCGAGGTTTCGACCGCGCGAGACGAAGTAGAGCGCCCGCGCTGGATCCTTCAGAGGGTGGGTTGGCAACGCCTTCGGCGAGTCCTGTTCGAGCACGAGAGCGCTCCAGCCGATCGGGCGCAGTGTGAATTTCTTCCCCTCATTCAGAAAAACAGGCTCGATCGCTTTCGTCGTGTAGTACCCGAAGGAATAGGTTCCCTGCCGAGAGAGGATCACGAGATCGTCGGGCTTTGCCTCTGCGTCGAGTCGGCGCACGAGCTCCGCAGCACAATCCGGCGGGTAACCTGCGACGGGTGCAAGAAACAGCGCCAAGCTGAGAGCGGTCGCCGCAACCATCCCAGCAAGCCATGCTTCCGTTCCCGCAATTTGCCGACGCGTTTCGTCGAGGACGAGGCCGATCGCGATTACGACGAGCGTTACGACTACCGGATGAGCGAACACCCACGGCCTACGGCCGAGCGGGTAAATGCGCGCCGCTGAAGCTGCGAACAGCGATGCGAAGAAGAGCGCGAAAAACGATCCCTCGAGACGCCGGCTCGGGCGCGAGAGGAGACCAACCAAGCCCCAAGCTAAGATGGCAAGGAGCACGAACGTCGCGGTCGTGAATCCCCACGACGACAGTCCGCTGAGTGGCAGTACTTCGGCGAACGCCCGCGGAACCTGGCGAGTCAAGAAGGTCGTCAGGTCGTCCCATGAGTGGGTCGGCACGAAACGGTGCGTCCAGGCGCGCTGGGTGTCGAACCGCGACTGGCCGCGCAATCGACCGAAATAGAGCAGGGCCACGAGCATGTCGAACCCGGCGGCAACGGCTATCGAGCGCCAAGGAATGGAGCGCCGTCGAGTGAAAAGGTCGCGCAACGACCCCGCGAGGGGCAGGTGAAGCAGTGGAACGCTCACGGCCAAGCTCACGTACGAGACGACGGCAGCGGCGAATGATCCAGCGGCCAATGCCAGGAGCCGCTGCCATCGCGCGTCGGCGAGCCTCGAGGCCCCGAGGCCGGCGAGGAGGAGTAGCGTGACGACCAACGCGTCGCTCGAGTACTGCTTCACTCGAACGGACACCTGCGCGAGCCGCGGATCGGCGGTGAGCAGCGCGGCGGCGAGGAGCCCGAGCGAGTTCCATCCCGTGAGCCGGCTCGCCAAACGAGCGACCGCAGGAATCACCGCGAGCCCGCACAGAAACGGGAAGAGCTGGAGCGAAAGCTCCGGGTCGGCCAGCGCCGCGTGAAACGGCTTCAGCATCGCACAGAGTCCGAAGGGGACGCTCGCTGCGTAATTGAGCAGATCCAGGGGGCCTGCGTAACGAACGATGAAGCCCACCCAAGCGTCGTCCACCCAGAGCGACGGGGGATCGAGTCCCGGGGCGCGCCGCCATGCGGCGAGCGCGACGAGCGCCACGTAGCCCGCGAGGACGAGCCGGCGATGTGCAGCCTCTTTCAGAGTCTCGCCAGGCCGCTCTGCAAGTCGATCGAGCGATGACGCCGGATCTCCTCCGGAAAGTCCTTGTTGTTGCCGGCCATCACGACGGTCACATCGTAGCCTTTTTTCCTCGCGTAGTCGTAATCGGCGCGCGACGCCGCACCCAAGCCGATCGTTCGCTCGAACGAGATCCGCGTCGCTCCGTGGCTAGGGGCGACGCGTGATGTATATGCGGCACAGGCGGCCGAGTTGTCATAGCGGTCGATCTCCGGCGTCGACCGACGACAGCGCGCTTGCTCGGAGGCTCTACGCCACCCAATGGTGAAACCGGATTACGATTTTGGAGATCCGGTCTTCCGGGCCACACTTGCAACTAATTCGATTGCCCTTCTGGAGGGGCCGATCTATTGTCAGCGGCTCAAGGGAATCAAAGACCCAGTACTCCATAAGAGGAGGTGGAGGAAACATGCGTTTAGTTTGGGTTTTTCTGTTTCTCGTTAGTTGCTCTTTGGCTAATGCGGCACCTATTAGTCTGATTTCCTACGCCAATTCGGGAAACACGATCGTTGATTTCAGCGATGTTCCCGGCGCACCGTTTCCTGGCACGTTGTACGATGGAATCCTGGTCTCCGGCGGCGCGAGCTTCGCGGAACGCTTCATGGGCCAGACGCGCTCTTCTAATGGCGATCTGGACGTGTTGAGCGGCACTCCCTCGGGTCCGCTGAGCTTGCGGGTTGGCCGGCCAGGGCGGAACTTGTCGGTGGGCACGGATACGGGCGGAAGCGGCCTCTATCCGTACGGTTGGAAAGGCTCCCCTCTACCGGAAGGTTATGGCGAAGGCTCGTGGGCGGTACTCTTTCCGAATCCAACAGACAGATTTGGCTTCGAGGCCGAATTCGGCCAGAACCACAATTCCACGGTGGTGGTCCAAGCCTTTGCCGCCAACGGATCGCTCCTCGACTCGCTGACGCTTAACCTCGTTCCCGCTTCCCTAGGTTTCGGCGGCTTCTTCGGATTCGAGCGTGACGGCGGCTTGGCGGACATCGCTGGAGTGTCCGTCTACGCTAACGACCCAGGAGGACTCGCCTACTTCGGCGTCAGCTACGACACCCTGCAGACTGTGCCTGAACCAGCGACTATGACGATGCTGCTGACGGGCTTGGGGTTGATCGCACTCCGGCGGACTCGCAGCTAGACAAACTCTCTTCACGTTCGAGATCGCGCTGGAGCAATCGAGATTGCGGCAGCACGCCGCTGACCGCCCATTTCGCGCACGAGGCGCTCGTCAACCGGCTCGGTGTGATGGTGTTCCTGTCGGCGCATGACACGCGCTCGTCGTTCCGAACCGCCGTCGTGAAGTTCAACTCGAAGTACAAAGAGAACCCGATCGAAGCAACAGAGCGTTCCCCGCATTTCGGCGGCGTGCTTAGCGACGAAGGCTTCCAGTAGCGACGCCGATCGGATGCCGACGGATAGCGATTCTGCTCGTTTCGGCAAACTCGCGTGCTGGAACCGGCACCAACGCGGCGAAACACTTGGATCTCGACCGCGATAGTTACAGCTTTTCGGCCGAATCCAATGGCCCGCCTCTTGCTCAGCCGAGGGCAAGTACCTTCAGCAAGAACTTTCGGAAGAGAGGAGAGAACCATGATGACCCTGCGAATGTCGCCCGTCACTCTCTCAGCCGCTCTCGCTCCGACCAACAAACGAACAGGAGCAATCAAAATGAAAAGGCACGCATGTAGGTTCCGCGTTACCGGAATGACAATGGCCGCTCTCACCGTGGCGGCCGCTTTCTCGTCGCTCGGGATCGCCCTGCGGGCGGCCCACTCGGCGCCCCCGGCCGAGCCGTTCAAGGTGGCGAACATTCACTTCGAAACGAACGCCTCGGCCTGCGACATGGGCATTCAGATCATCTTCGATACCGGCGGCATCACCGACGGCTTCGTACAGTCCCCGAAGGGCCAAATGGTCTATCAATTCCGCTCCAAGGGCGGCTTGAAATCGATCGGCGGCCAGACCGAGGGGTTCCTCGAAGGCATAGAACCGCAGATCACGGAACTGCTGTCGGCGCTCGGATGTGATCCTTCCGATGAGGAGGAGGAAATCTCGATCGCCGAACTCTTCGATGCGTTTCCCGCCGGCGTCTACACATTCAAGGGTAAACGCCACGGCGCGAGGTTTGCAGATCAAGCGACGCTGTCCCACGCCATTCCCGCCGGCGCGGAGATTACGGCGCCGGCGGACGGAACCGTGGTCCCCGACGCACCGCTTGTCATCGACTGGAATCCGGTGACCGAAGCGATCCTGACGGCTAACCCAGACCTTGGACCGGTCAATATCGTCGGCTACCACGTCGTCGTCGTCGAAGGCGGCGGCGAAGCATTGCCGCAGCTCGACGTCGATGTCCCGGCCACTGACACCAGCGTGACCGTTCCGGCGGAGTACCTCAAGCCGAACACCTTCTACAACTTCGAGGTCTTGTCGACCGAGGCGAGCGGCAACCAGACCATCTCGGAGGGCTTCTTCTGCACAACCGGTGTCGCCAGTTGCGTGGAGCCATGATTGAAGTAGCGGCAGTGTTTTGTGCGCGGGTGACGTGGCGACCGATAGAAGTCTGAACGTCCACGCGGACGACCGGTCCGACGTCCGCAAGCGCGAGCGCTCGAGCGGCTCGATGCGTGGGTGCGGCACCCGGGAACGGCGTTGCGAGTCCATCGAACGCGCTCGGCCTGACTGCTCGGGGCACAAGGCTGCGATCCGCTCTACGCCCGTCTCTACCGTCCTCGGGGCTAGCCTTAGCGTGACCCCAGGTACTTCTTCCGACGCGTCCACTCGGCGAGAACCCGCTCACTGTCGATGAGCTCGACACCCTTTCTTTCGAGCGCCGCGAGGGCGTTAGCGCGTCGCTCGTCGCTCCCCCCCGCGACGGCGTCGCGAACCACTTGGACCTTGTAACCCCGGTTCATCGCGCCTTCGGCGGTGTAGTAGACCGAGCGCTCCGCGAAGGAGCCGGCGAGCAGCAAGTGATCGACTGCGCGCGACTGCAGGAACCTGTCGAGCTCCGGATTCGAGAATGCGTCGGCACGGTCTTTCCGAAATACCGGCCCGCTCGGGTGCCGAAGGCGCGGGTCGAGCTCCCCGTCCGGCGGAGCTCCGCTCTCCACGTACACGAGCTCGACGCCGAGCGACCGAGCGTTCTCGACGAGGCGGTTGGCGGCCGCCAGCATCGGGGCGACCTGGCTCGGCGCCACGGCTCGAGGACCGCCGGGGTCGAGGAACTCCTTCTCGAGGTCGACGAGGACTAGCGCGACCTGCGGATGTTCGTAGATCGGAATGCGCTCCCCGGTCGTGGCTCGTTCACAGCCGCCGAGCGCAAAGGCCAAGCAGCCGACGCCTAGCGACGCTCGCTTCAGTTTCATCGCGCCGTTAGGTAGGATTCCCGCCGGTTGAGGTCAATTCGGAGCGATGCCGCTGTTCGAGTACGAATGCCCGAAAGACGTTCAGCTCCGAAACTTGAGCGGACGCCCGAGACGCAGAGGAACGGCGGCCAGGTCCGCAGTCTGCACGGGCTGGACCTTCTCCGGAGTGTAGGGCACGACGTACACCGGGCTGACTACCTCCGCCCCGAGTACACCGGCGTGCTCTTCCTCGTCGCGTCTGTTGCTGCCCCCGTACCTGCGTCTTTCGCGGATCCAACCGAAGCTCCGTATTGAAAGCCGATGTCGTCGCAGTACATCTCGGCACGTAGGCGCACTTTTTCGGTTCTTTCCTCGCCCTTCTGCGGAGTGAGCTTGAAGATGCCTAGATGCCGAAAGGTGAGTGTGGACAGAACAGTCTTGGAATCCGATGCAACGACTGCGGCGCGCTGCCGGAGATCACCGACGACGCGGCGATCCGGGTTCCGCCGCGTCGCGTTACACGATCGTTTCCGAAGTATCGGCGTCCCGAAAGATCCGGATCTTCTCGCGAGAAAGAGCTCGGGCTCCGTGGAGAGATCCGCCAGTGGCAGTTAGATGAGCGACGAACCGCGCATCGAGCTCAAGCTCATCAAGGACGCCGCGCTGCTCGACCTCGAGATCGACACCAAGCTCGAGCCTACCGTCGGCAACGAAGACTGGCACGTCCGAGTCCGAATCCAGGCTGAAAGAGGATCTGATCGAAACCTGCGCGCTCGGGCTGATCTTCACGCTCGGGATGCTCTCCTTTCAAGACGCACGCCCCCGTGGCGTTTCCGACAAGTGGTTCGAGACCAAGGACGAATGGACCGTTGCCGACATGCTCCAGCATCTGGAATTCACCCACGGCCGGCTGCACTTCCACGCCGACTACGTTCGTGGCCGGTGCGTGAAGACCACCATCGAGGTGTCGAGCGGCGGCCAGGTCCTGTTAGAGACCGTAACAGGGGCAAGGAGCAGGCGGCGCGCTTTTCCTGGGCGGAGGCTCTCGAGGTCGTGCCAGGCGAGCGGTGGCGAGAGGACCCTCTCGGTTTACGAGGAGGCTCTGGCGAACCCTTGAAGGTAGCCCTGGTTCACGACTGGCTCACGGGAATGCGGGGCGGAGAGAAGCGCTTGGAAGCCGCCTGCGCTGGGAAGAGAATGCCCAACCGATACAGTCTGTTTCCACGCGCAGGAGTCTGTCGAGAAGACCTCAAGGCTCTCCTCGTGCGTGAGGGGGTCGAGTTTCCGAGGATCCACGATCTCGAGGTTCTCACGAACCTGTTGCCGCCCGGATTCGACCAAGGCTCACGGCGGAAGAACAGGCGGGCCTGACCGACTACGCCACGGGCGCCGGTATCCGGGGTGGAGTGACATTCCGCTCACAGAGGCCCGTGGAGGGTCACGAAGGCGAAGAGGGCGTTCTTTGTGCCTCGCGCCGTCGGCGGCGGTCCCGGTCGAGCTTCCGCACTCATCGCAGAACTTCGCGGTTGGACGCAGCTCCGACCCGCAGCTCGCGCACAGACGCTTCAGCGACGCCGCGCATTCTTCGCAGAACCTCGGCCCGGGGCGGTTGTCGTGATTGCAGGCAAGGGCAGCGCATCGCGTGTCCGCTCGAGTGACTAGCACGACGGGCGCGATGGCAGGAACGGCGATTGGAGGTTCGCCGTCAGGTGCGACCGGCGACGACGAGATCTGAACAGCGACGTCACTAGGGCCATGATCGGGCCGTAAACGGCGGCACGATCGTCACGCAGCAGGGAATCGACTCGAGCGTCGAGTCAGCGGACGAGGGGCACCCGGCGCGACTTCCGGATGACACGGTCACGAGTGACCAGTGGCACGCGATGGACGATGCTCGTTGCCGCGATGAGCTCATCGGCGGGGTCGCTGCGAAAGTCGAGCGTACGGAGCGCGCGGCAGACCTCCAACGTGATGGGCCAGGTGTGCACGCGCGCCAGCGCGCGTGTCAGCTCCACGCCATCCAGGTCGACCTCGATGCGCCCGAGCTCCGCTAGCTTCGCGATCTCCCAGAGCACGATCGCCGAGATGCTCCAAGTATCTGCCCCGAGAAGCCGGGATTCCTTGGCGGTGAGCTCCCCGGTCAGCGCATACAAGAGGATGTGGGTATCAAGGTTGAGCATGCCAGCGCAGCCCGGTCGAGAGAACGTCGCCGCGGATCTTCAGCTTCCCCTTCAGGCAACCGATCATGCTGGCCGAATCTGTACCCAGTGGAATGAGCTTGGCGACCGGACGGCCGTGTTTGGTGATGATGATTCCCTCCGGACTCAGTCGGTCGAGCACCGCGAGGCACTCCTGTTTGAACTGCGCGGCGCCAATGCGTTTCATGGCGCCACTGTACATGTGGCCAGAAATTCTGTCCAGTCTCAGCGAGCCAGGCTCGTCACGGAAACAGTAGCCACGCGAGCCCACGGGCTCACAAAAACGCTTTGATCCTGGCCTCGATGAAGGCGAGCGCCGCGGGATCAAAGCCGCCGCCGGCGAGGTGCCCGAAATCGGATCGAATCGGCGCGAGCTCGGCATCGCTCAGCAAAGCCACTTCGGCCTCGTTGTCGCTCAGGCGAAAATACAGGTCGGTGTCGCACGGCATCACCAATGCCTTGGCCCGGATCGATCGCATCGAGCGCTCGAAATCACCTCGATAAGTTTCGTTCGCGCTCGGGTCTCCGGCCCGCCACGTCGCCAGCATCGCCAAGAGATCGTTGGCGTCGTGGCGCATGAAGAACTGCTTCGCGAACTCGACGAGTCCATCCAAATTTTCGATGCCCAGTCCGAGGCCTCGATAGAGCCGGTCCGCGAAGAACTTTTGCGACGCGAACCAGCTCGCATAGATCGTGGAGAACGCTTCCAGACCCTTCCGCGGCGGACTCTCGTAGTCGCCGCCGTTGAAGGAAGCGTCAGCGGCTACGGCGGCTCTGAGGCTGTCCAAGAACAGTTGATTGTGTTCCGCCGTTCTCGCGCTCCCGCAAATGGCGACGAAACGTTCGACCCCGGCTGGGTACTGACTGGCCCATTGATAGGCTTGCATCGCCCCCATCGAAAACCCGACGACGGCAAACACGCGCGACACGCCGAACACCTTCTCGATCAATTGGTGCTGAGCCGCGACGTTGTCAAAGTAGGTCATCATCGGAAATCGACTGCCAGACCAGGGCTCGGGAGAATTGCTCGGCGAGGACGACACGCCGTTGCCGAACAGATTGGGAATCACGATGCAGTACCGGTCGGGGTCGAGCGCCTTGCCGGCGCCGATCAAGTACTCGTTCTCGTCCGAGCCGCCCGAGTAGTAAGTCGGATAGACGATCAGGTTGCTCTTGCTCGATTCAGCTCACCGTGAAACGCGATAGGCGAGCCTCAGATTCGAGCGTCGCGCCCGATCGAGCGGTGAATCGTTCGATCTCGAACACATGGTCTTGCATGGTTCCGTCTCCTCATCGAATTGCTCTCACCGCTCGAGCCCCACCTTCTTCAGCAGCGCCGCGAACCGCAGGTCGGACCCGCAAGGGGTCGACGTCGGGGTCGACCTTCCAAAAGCCGACGTAGTATGAGTGTTCCGTCTCCGCCTGCGCCAACGCCGTAAAGGCCTTGTCGACCAGCAGCGCGGACCGCAAGCCGATCGACAGCCCCACGACGACTCTGCGTGCCCGGTACTCACCTTCCTCGGCAGCTCCTTCATCTTCAGATACTCCTCGAAGCCGAAGACACGAGCAAGGCGATTCTTGCCGAACACTACGACCACGATCCGGTCGACGGCTGCGCGTCTTGAGCGATCGGCTCGGCCACCTTTCGGGAAAGGCCGGCCTGCGAAAGTCCTCCTCGTCTTCTGAAACCCGTAATTTGAGACCGATTAACGTGAAACATCTGAGAGTCTTCTTTGTAAGCACTCTTTTTTGGCAGCCGCGCTGGCGTTTTGCGGCGGTGTCCACCGCTTCGAAGGGACTCCTATCGGGTGGGCGGACTCTTTCACTCAACCTGCTGACCCGGGACTGGCGTCTTACTCGATCCGGTTGTTCACGGGCGAGCGAGGGCTTAATCTGGGCACGCGAGAACGTCGATCTCGAACGTGCGCCGCAGTGGGGTGTGAGGACGCGGCTGCGACCGAGACCGCCCCGGCGGTTGAGCGCCGTCGTGCGCAGCGGGCGACTTGGAGCCGCGGGCGGCGTCCCGCCGATCGCTCGACTGGGGGAACGAGGCTTCGGTTGCGCTGTACGTGACGGTTTCTGAGATTCTTGGGATTTGTGCTAATCGGGGAGCGATATGGGTAGCGGGGACGTGAAGTCGTGGAAAGTCGAAAAGTATTTTATGTGAAAGACCGTTCATACATCAGCAGTGGGAGGACGCCTATCGGACAGCGGAAAACGAGAAGTTCTTCGACGAGGCCTTTGTTACATTGGACGCGTGGTGAAAGCGTCAAGAGGGGGCGACGTTTGTGGATGTGGGATGCGGGGCCTGCGCTCATTCCGTTCGACTTGCGAAACGGGGCTTCGTCGTCCGTTCCGTTGACTGCTCGGAGAGCGTGTTGGCGTTGGCGCGGGCGAACGTTAGTGAAAGTGGTCTGAGTAGCCGGATCACGATACTTCGGGGAAACCTCCTCGCACTGCCGTTCGAGGACCGGAGTGTGGACTATCTGCTCTGTTGGGGTGTGCTGATGCATGTCCCCGAGCTCGGCAAGGCCGTGTCCGAGCTCACGCGCGTGCTGAGAAAAGGTGGTATGTGTGTGGTCAGTGAGGTCAACATGCGGTCGGTACAGGCCGTGGTGTTGAGGCACGCGAGACAATTTCTCGGGCGGAAGAAAGCAGACGTCAGGCGACTGGCGGCTGGCGTCGAACACTGGGTGAAGTATCCGATGGGGCGCTGGTCACGAGAGAGACAAACATACCATGGCTGATCAAGCGCTTCAGGGAAGATGGACTGATTCTAAAGCGGCGCGTGGCAGGACAATTCACTGAAGCCTATACGCGAGTGTCATCTCCGTTCCTGGCGAAGTGGATCCATCGCGTCAACAGTCTCTATTTCCGGCACGTTGGTATGCCTCAGCTTTCGTTCGGCAACATCCTTATCCTGGAGAAGGAGCGGTGAACGAGTGAAACGCGAACGTAAGACTCGACTGTGGGAAACGGAGCCTGACATGCAGGCGGGGAGACGGTACTCTGGGCACACAAACGAGCCCTAGAGCCAGCGTGGGAGAGATCGTCCGGGGGTAGCGAGGGGACTCCGAAGGGAATGGTGGATCGAACAACGGCTCCTAGCTAACCGCCGGAAACGCAGGGTCCGGATGTCGTGGTCGATACTGGCTCTCAGGTTGTTCACCGTTGTCCAAATTGCGCGGCCGCAGGAGTTGGTTCCTGCCTTGGATTCGCTTCGCCTTGAGTCCGCGCTGTACGTATGCATTGGTTCGGGCTCGGCAGGCGCTACGAAGGCATGCCCAAGCCCCTACTCGCAAAGCTCCAGCACCCCGGTTCGATTGCCGGCCACGAGAGCCGGTCGTTGCCCCTTGACGCACGAACCATGTGACGGGCATGCGAGTTCTCATTGTCACGAGCATCTATCCCAGTCCATGTGATCCGGGGCGCGCGCCCTTCAATCGGGCTCTGTACCGCGCATTGGCCGGGATGCACGACGTCAGGGTCATTGCACCCGTCGCGTGGACCGATGAACTGCGCGCCATCGTACGAAAGCGCGACGCGACACGGCTGGGCCGCGCGCGAGACATCGACGGACTCAGCGTCAGCCATCCGCGTTACATCTATCCCCCCGGAACCCTGCGTTGGACGTACGGCGCTTGTTACCGGTGGTCGATTGCTCCGGAATTCACCAGGGCCGTGGGTGAGTTTTCCCCCGATGTCGTCCTGGCGGCCTGGGCTTACCCGGATACCTGGGCGGCAGTGAAGCTGGCGCGGGCGCATGTCCTCCCCGTGGTCGCCGTGGTGCATGGAAGCGATCTGCTGAGCAGGCAGCGCACCTCCGATGCGCGCGTGCGCGCGCTGACCCGCGAAGCTCTGTGCGGCGCAAGCCACGTGGTGGCGGTCAGTCGCCATCTGGCCGCGGAAGCCGAAGCCCTCGGCGTAGAGCGTGCGCGGCTGTCAGTGCTCTACCTCGGGATCGATAGGGCGCGCTTCGTTCCGGGACCGCAGGCCGTCTCCCGTGCGCGCCTCTCAATAGGCCCGGGTGCGCCGATCCTGCTGTTCGTGGGGCGCCTGGTGCCGATCAAAGGAGTCAACCTGCTCTTCCGGGCGCTCACGAGAGTCGCGTCGAGCGGGCAGGACTTCCGCTGCTATCTCATCGGGGATGGACCGCTTCGCGGGCCCCTGGAGTCACTCGCAGCCTCATTGGGGCTCACTGACCGCCTGCGTTTCATGGGAGAACAACCTAACGAGGAATTACCCGACTGGTATCGCGCGGCGGACCTCGTCGTTCTCCCCCAGCCTCTCGGAGGGACTGCCGACTGTCCTGCAGGAGTCGCTGGCCTGCCGCATCCCGTTTGTCGCGACGCGTGTCGGAGGCATTCCAGAACTCATCGGGGCTGACAGCAGTTCGCTCTGTGCACCAGGCGACGTGCTGGAGCTGGCGCAGCGCATCGGGATGGCGCTCAAATCGCCATTGCCGCGTGTCTGCGAAAATCCCGATGTCGTGCGCAGTCATGCCGCTACCGCGCGGGAACTGACCGGCATCCTCCGCCGTGTTCAGTCGGATACCGCGCGACCATCGGCCGGCCTCACACCGGGCATCGCATGATGCTGGAACGCGGCGTCCAATACCTCTCGATTCGCTATACCGAGCGCCTGGCCGAAGCGGGCATCGAGCCGTCGGTGGGTACCGTCGGTGACTCGTACGATAGTGCGATGGCCGAGACGGTGATCGGCTTGTACAAGACCGAGGTCATCCACCGGCGCCGACCGTGGCGTTCGTTCGAAGCGGTCGAGATGGCCACGCTCGAATGGGTCGCTTGGTTCAACAACGGTCGCTTGCTCGAGCCGATCGGCTACCTACCGCCGGTCGAGTACGAAGCGGCTTATTATGCTACGAAAAAAACTCCAGCCATCGGGGCAGGAGTCACGTAACGAACTCTCCGGGAAACCCGGCAGCCGCCGAGCGCGAGGGCCAAGCAGCCGCGCAGCGAGCGACGCTCGCTTCAGTTTCATCGCGCCGTTAGGTAGGATTCCCGCCGCGAGAGGTCAATTCCGAACGATGCCGCTGTTCGAGTACGAATGCCGTGGATGTGGGATCCGGTTCGAAGAGCTGGTGCGTGGCTCCGAGGCCGTGACGTGCCCGCGGTTGCAGCGGCAGAAGACGTCGTCAAGCTGCTGTCGCGCTTCGCGGTCGGGAGCGGGCGGGCGAGCGTCGGCCGCTCCAGCGGAGCCGGGGCCCTGCGGGGCGTGCGGCGCGCCCGTCCGAGGGTCTTGCGCAGCAGAGTAGAGCCCGTGGCGCGGATGCGCGTCGGCATCGACGTCCGCAAGCTCGGTGACGGCGGCATCGGAGAGTACATCCGCGAAACGCTGATCGCGGCGCGCGCGGCGCGCCCCGAGCTGGAGATCGTCGCATTCGGAACGCCCGGCGCGCAGGCACTGCTGCCGATCGATGGGGTCGACTGGGTGCCGGTGGCGGCGGGAAAGTACTCGATCGCAGAGCATTTCACGCTGCCGGCCGCGACCCGCGGTCGCGCAATCGACGTCTTTCATGCCCCGCACTACGTCCTGCCGCTCGCGCTCTCGATCCCGGCGGTGGTGACGGTACACGACCTCATCCACGTGCTCTTTCCGCGCTCGGCGCTTCACCGACTCTATGCGCGCTTCATGATCGGCTCGGCGTGCCGCCGCGCTCGGCGTGTCATCACGGTCTCGGAAGCCACCGCCCGAGATCTCCGCGAGCATCTCGGAGTCCCGTCCGAGAAGATCCGCGTCGTCCCAAATGGCGTGGCGCCGCGGTTCCGGCCGCTGCCGCCGGCGGCAATCGACCAAGCGCTCGGTTCTCTGGGCGTCGAACGGCCGTACGTGCTCTTCGTCGGCAACTGCCTGCCGCACAAGAACGTCGACACCCTCGTTCGCGCCTGGGATCGCTTGCCCGAACCGCGCCCGGCGCTCGTTCTCTGCGGGAGCGGCTTCGACCGGTCGCAGACGGTCCGCGCCGCGATCGCCGAGGCGCGCGGGGGCGAACGGGTTCGCCTGATCGATCGATGCCGACCGCGACGCCCTCGTAGCGCTCTACAACGGCGCGGAGATCCTCGCCTCGACGTCGCTCTACGAGGGATTTTGCTTGCCGGTCGTCGAGGCATTCGCGTGCGGCACTGCGGTGCTCGCGCCCGACTGCGGCGCGCTGCCGGAGATCACCGACGACGCGGCGATCCGGGTTCCGCCGCGTCGCGTTGACACGATCGCCTCCGAAATGTATCGGCTCCTGAAAGATCCGGATCTTCGCAAGGGGCTCGTGGAGAGGGGCAAGCAGCAGGCGGCGCGCTTTTCCTGGGCGGAGGCTGCCGAGAAGACCCTCTCGGTCTACGAGGAGGCTCTGGCGAACCCTTGAAGGTAGCCCTGGTCCACGACTGGCTCATGGGAATGCGGGGCGGAGAGAAGTGCCTGGAGGCCGCCTGCGAACTCTTCCCCGACGCCGACATCTTCACTCTGCTCCACCGCAAGGGAACGGTCAGCGCGACGATCGAGCGCCACCGTATCGTCACCTCCTTCCTGCAGCGGCTTCCGGAAGTTCACCGATACTATCGCTATCTACTGCCGCTCTTTCCGGCGGCGATCGAGCGCCTCGACCTTTCTGGCTACGATCTGGTGCTCAGCATGAGCCATGCGGTCGCCAAAGGTGCCATTCCGCCACCCGACGCGCCGCACGCGTGTTACTGTTTCTCGCCGATGCGCTACGTCTGGGACCTCTACGACGACTATTTCGGCAAGACGGCGAAGCCGATCGAGCTTCTGGTCTCTTTCGCGGCCACGCGGCTGCGCACCTGGGACGTCTGCGCCACGGCGCGCGTCGATCGCATCGCGGCGATCTCTCGCCACGTCGAACGCCGCGTGGCCCGTTACTACCGGCGCGAGGCGACGGTGATCTATCCACCCGTCGGAGACGCGTACTTCGAGGAGCGCTTGCCCGGCCAGAAGGGTGACTACTTCTTGGTGGTCTCGTCGCTCGTACCCTACAAGCGGATCGACGTGGTGCTCGAGGCTTTCCGTCGCTCGGGCGATCCGCTGTGGATCGTCGGAAGCGGGCCGGAAGAGCGTCGGCTGAAGGCGCTGGCGCCTGCGACCGCGCGCTTTCTCGGATGGCTGCCGGCCGAGCGGCTGCCCGAGCTCTACCGAAACGCCCGCGCGCTGGTCTTCGCGGGTATCGAAGATTTCGGCATCGCCCCTCTCGAGTGCCAGGCGATGGGGCGTCCTGTCGTCGCGCGCCGCGCCGGGGGGCTCTGTGAGACCGTACGTCCGGTCGGCGACGGCGGCGAGCCGACCGGCGTTCTCTACCGCGATCCGACGCCCGACGGGCTTCTCGAGGGGCTCGAAACGTTCCGCAGACACGAGGCGGATTTCTGCCCGGCGGAGCTGCGCCGGCACGCCGCGGCGTTCCGGCGAGATCGGTTCCTCGACGAGCTGCGCGGTTTCGCCGCGCCCGGGATCCGCGCGTGCTGAAGCAACATCACCAGCTCTTCCAGGGCCTCTTCTTCTTCTCCGACATGATCGTCGTGTCGGCCGCGTGGGTGCTCGCCTACTTCCTGAGATTCGAATGGGGGCCGATCCCGGCGCCCAAGGGCACGCCACCCATGGCGAACTACCTTCCGATGGTGCTGTTCGTGTGGATCATCTGGGGGGTGACGCTGCGCTTGTTCGGCCTCTACCACGTGACCCGCGGTACGCAGGCGATGCACGAGGTGATTCGTGTCGCGCAGGCTTCGACGCTCTCGGTTCTAGTGTTCATGGCCGTTGCGTTTCTCTTCTGGGAGAAGAACTACTCGTTTTCGCGCGGCGTCTTCTTCTACTTCTGGGTGCTGGCGGTCGTGATGCTGGTCGCCGAGCGCATCCTGCTCCGTCAGGTCCTCACTATTTTCCGCGCGCGCGGCTACAACCAGCGCCACGTGCTGATCATCGGCTCGGGTGAGCTCGCGCAAAGCGTGGCGCGAAAGATCGCCGAGCACCCCGGGCTCGGCTTCAGGATCCGCGGGTTCCTGGCGGAGCGCGCCGAAGAGATCGGCCGGGCGATCGACGGTGCCCGGGTGGTCGGCACCTACGCCGACGTGCAATCGATTCTCGAGCAGAACGGCATCGACCAGGTGCTGATCGCGCTGCCGCTCGACTCGATCGGGTATCCTCGAGGAGATCCTCAAACGCATCGGTCCGTCGATGGTCGACATCAAGGTGATTCCCGACATCTACAAGTTCATCAGTCTGCGCGGCGGCATCGAAGACTTCGACGGCATGCCGGTGATCAGCCTGCTCGACACGCCGCTCGGCGGCTGGAACGACGTTCTCAAGCGCGTGCGTCGACATAGTGCTCGCGACGACGTTGATCACACTGATCGCGCCGCTCCTCGTGTTGATCGCGGCTGCCATCAAGCTCACCTCGCGGGGGCCGGTCTTCTACCGCCAGGAGCGAATGAGCCTCGACGGGCGCACTTTTCTGGTCTGGAAGTTCCGCACCATGAGGGCCGACGCCGAAGCGGAGAGCGGGGCGGTGTGGGCATCTCCGGTCGATCCGCGGCGCACGCGGCTCGGGCGTTGGTTGCGGCAGACGAGCCTCGACGAGCTCCCCCAACTCTTCAACGTGCTGCGCGGAGAGATGAGCCTGGTGGGCCCGCGACCGGAGCGGCCGATCTTCATCGAACAGTTCCGGCAGAAGATCCCGAAATACATGCTGCGGCACAAGGTACGCGCCGGGATGACCGGCTGGGCGCAGGTGCACGGGCTCCGCGGCAACACCTCGGTCGAGCAGCGCATCCGCTACGACCTCTACTATATCGAAAACTGGTCGCTGCTTCTGGACTTCAAGATCTTGCTGCTCACGCTGTTTCGGGGGTTCAACAATCCGAATGCGTACTAGGACGGCTCGGGAAGCTCTGGACAAGGTCTCGCGGCGACAGGACCCGCGCGAATTTCGGATCGAAGGGGCACCACGGGAATTTCGCTTCGGGGGTAGCTGCCTCCCAGGAGCCATTTCATGAACATCTGCGTCGTCGGAACCGGCTACGTCGGCCTGGTCGCCGGCACGCTGCTTCGCCGAATGCGGCAACGACGTGATCGGCATCGACGTCGACGAGCGAAAGCTCGGCCTCTTGAGGCAAGGCAAGTCGCCGATCTACGAGCCCGGCCTCGAGGAGCTCCTGCGGCGTAACCAGAAGGAAGGGCGGTTGTCGTTCAGCAACGACCTCGCCGCGGCGGTCAAGAAGTCGCTCTTCTGCTTCATCGCGGTCGGCACGCCGGAGCGGACCGACGGCGCTGCGGATCTCGCCTCGGTACTCGGCGTGGCGCGGGAGATCGGCCAGGCGATGGACGGCTACCGGATCCTCGTCAACAAGTCGACGGTTCCCGTCGGCACCGCGGACCGCGTCCGCCAAACCGTCGGGGCGGTCACGTCGCAACCGTTCGACGTGGTGTCGAACCCCGAATTTCTCAAGGAGGGGGCGGCGATCGACGACTTCATGAAGCCGGACCGCGTGGTGATCGGTACCGATTCTCCGAAAGCGATCGAGCTCATGAAGGAGCTCTACGCCCCGTTCGTGCGCACCGAGAACCCGATTTTCGTCATGGACAACCGCAGCGCCGAGATGACGAAGTACGCGGCCAACGCGCTTCTCGCCACGCGCATCTCGTTCATGAACGAAGTGGCGAACCTGTGCGAGCGCGTCGGCGCGGACGTCAATCTGGTTCGCCGCGGCGTCGGTGCCGACCGCCGAATCGGCCAGCATTTTCTCTTTCCCGGGATCGGCTACGGCGGCTCGTGCTTTCCGAAGGACGTGCAGGCGATGATCCACACGGCCGAGGAATACGGGCTCGATTCCGCGATGCTGCGGGCCGTCGACGCCGTCAACGACCGGCAGAAGCACGTGCTCGTGCACAAGGTGAAGGCCCGCTTCGGCGACAATCTCCGGGGCAAGACGTTCGCCATCTGGGGGCTCTCGTTCAAGCCCCGCACCGACGACATGCGCGAAGCGCCCTCGCTGACGGTCGTCGAGGGCCTTCTCGACGCCGGCGCGAAGGTGCGCGTCCACGACCCCGAGGCGCTGCGCGAAGCCCGGCGCTACTTCAACGAGCGCGTGAGCTACCACGAGATCAACTACGACGCGCTCGACGGGGCGGACGCGCTGTTGATCCTCACCGAATGGAACGAGTTCCGAAGGCCCGCCTTCGCCCGCATGAAGCGGCTCCTCAAGCAGCCCGTCATCTTCGACGGTCGAAATCTCTACGAGCCCGCCGACATGGCCGAGCTCGGCTTCGTATATCACTCGATCGGACGGAGCCTGGTCGGCAAGGGCTGAAAAGGCCGAGTGCATCCCGGCAGTTGAGACAAGTCGCGCTCCCCATGAGTCGACGCGTGCCGTACGGCGGTGGCGGCGGACAGCGCGCGTGCGGTCCGATTGTCTACTGGGATACGGATGCCCACGCACCTCGCGTAGGGTGATGGGGGATCCAGCACTTCGCGAGGCCTGCGACCACCCCGTGCCGGTCGTCTACGCCGTGACGCGCGCATCGTCGAAGACCGCGAGCATGCGTGGAATAAATCCCCCATTTCTCCCGAGGCGAGGGAGCCGATAAGATAGAGAGATGGCCAAGGTGATGATCACGGGCGGAGCGGGATTCATCGGCTCTCATCTGAGCGAGCGGTTTCTGGCGGACGGGCACGAGGTTCTGTGCGTCGACAACTTCGTCACCGGCAACCCCGACAACATCGCCCACTTGCTTCCGGAGCGGCGTTTTTCGTTCATCCATCAGGACGTCACGGAGTACATCTACGTCAAGGGTCCGCTCGACGCGATCCTGCACTTCGCCTCGCCGGCGAGCCCCGTCGACTATCTGGAGCTGCCGATCCAGACGCTCAAGGTCGGCTCGCTCGGCACGCACAAGGCGCTCGGCCTCGCCAAGGAGAAGGGCGCGCGCTTCCTGCTCGCGTCGACGTCGGAGGTCTACGGCGACCCGCTCGTGCACCCGCAGAACGAGCAGTACTGGGGCAACGTCAATCCGATCGGGCCGCGCGGCGTATACGACGAGGCCAAGCGCTTCGCCGAGGCGCTGACCATGGCGTACCACCGCACGCACGGGATCCCCACGCGCATCGTGCGGATCTTCAACACCTTCGGCCCGCGCATGCGCGCCAACGACGGGCGCGTGGTGCCGAACTTCATCACCCAGGCGCTGCGCGGCGAAGACCTCACCGTGTACGGCGACGGCAAGCAGACCCGCAGCTTCTGCTACGTCACCGATCTCGTCGAGGGGATCGTTCGGCTGCTGAATTCCGGACTACGACGGTCCGGTGAATCTCGGCAACCCGCGTGAGATGACGGTTCTCGATTTCGCCGAGACGATCATCCGTCTGACCGCCAGCGGAGCCGCATCGTCCACCGCCCGCTGCCCATCGACGACCCGAAGGTCCGCCAGCCCGACATCCGCTTGGCGCGAGAGCTGCTGCGGCTGGGAGCCGGTGGTGGGCGTCGAGGACGGGCTGCGCACGACGATCGACTACTTCCGCGGCAAGATCTGAGCTACGACGGTAGGGAATTCTCCGTTTCCGACGAGCCTATGAGATACGACGCATCGTTGCCATCGCGCGTTTCGGTTACGGCGACGTCGCGCTAGCGAAAAGGATTTCATCGTGAAGATCCTGGTCACAGGCGGAGCCGGGTTCATCGGCTCGACGATCGCCGACGCCTACCTCGAGGCCGGGCACGAGGTGGTCGTCATCGACAATCTCTACTCCGGAAAACGCGAGAACGTACCGGCGAAAGCGCGCTTCCACGAGATCGACATCGTCTCGCCGAAGCTCGCCGACGTGCTCGATGCGGAGCGGCCCGACGTCGTCAGCCATCACGCGGCGCAGATGGACGTTCGATTGTCGGTCGCCTCGCCGGCCTTCGACGCCGAGGTGAACGTGGTCGGTACGATCCGACTTGCTCGAGGCCGCGGTGAAGGCGGGCGTCAAGAAGGTCCTCTTCGCGTCGTCGGGCGGCGCCGTGTACGGCGAGCAGGAGCGCTTTCCCGCGCAGGAGACGCGATCCGCACGAACCCGGTCTCGCCCTACGGCGTCAGCAAGCGCGCGGGCGAGCACTACCTGTTCTACTACCACGCCGAGCATCGACTGCCGTACATCGCCTTGCGGTATGCCAACGTGTACGGCCCGCGGCAGGATCCGCACGGCGAAGCGGGGGTGGTGGCGATCTTCTGCGAGAAGCTCCTGCGCGGCGAGCCGCCGCGGATCAACGGCGACGGCAAGCAGACGCGCGACTACGTGTTCATCGAAGACCTCGTGCGGGCCAACCTCCGCGGTCTCGAGAGCTCCTTCGTCGGCCCGATGAACATCGGCACCGGGCGACGAGACCGACGTCGTGACCCTGGCGACGAAGCTCGTGGCGCTCTGCGGCAAGGCGATCGAGCCGAGTGCACGGCCCGGCGAAGGCCGGCGAGCAGCGCCGCAGCGTCATCGATCCGTCGCTCGCCAAGCGCGAGCTCGGCTGGGAGCCGCGCGTCGCGCTCGACGAGGGGCTGCGACGCACCTATCAGTGGTTCGCCGAGCGCTTCGCGGCTCTGCGAGCCTGAGCACGCGCCGCGCTCCCGACCTCGTCCACACGACGCCACGGTGACCGAAGCAGCCGACATCCGCAACTTCTCGATCATCGCGCACATCGACCACGGCAAGTCGACGCTCGCGGATCGCCTGCTCGAGATGACCGGCGCGCTCTCCGAGCGCGAGCGCGTCGGCCCAGTTCCTCGACTCGATGGACCTCGAGCGCGAGCGCGGCATCACCATCAAGGCGAGCGCCGTCCGGCTCCGCTACCGGGCGCGCGACGGGCAGCGACTACGAGCTCAACCTGATCGACACGCCGGGCCACGTCGACTTCACCTACGAGGTGTCGCGCAGCCTCGCGGCCTGCGAGGGCGCGCTGCTCGTCGTGGACGCCGCGCAGGGCGTCGAGGCGCAGACCGTGGCCAACGTCTATCTCGCGCTCGACAACGACCTCGACGATCCTGCCGGTCATCAACAAGATCGACCTGCCGAGCGCCGACCCCGACCGCGCGCAAGCGCGAGATCGAGGAGATCATCGGCCTCGATGCCGTCGAGCGCGCTGCTCGTCTCGGCGCCAAGGAGGGCATCGGCATCGACGACGTGCTCGAGGCGATCGTCCGCGAGCATTCCGCCGCCGCGCCGGCGATGCCGACGAAGCCGCTCGCCGCGCTCATCTTCGACAGCTGGTTCGATCCCTACCACGGGGCGGTGATCCTCGTGCCGCGTCGTCGACGGCCGGGTGCGCAAGGGCACGCGCATTCGCATGATGTCGACGGGCCGCGAGTTCGAAGTGACGCGGGTCGGCGTCTTCGCGCCGCGCGCGCTCGAGGTGGAAGAGCTCGGCCCGGGCGAGGTCGGCTTCCTGATGGCCGGGATCAAGGAGGTCGACGAGACGAAGATCGGCGACACCGTCACCGAGGCGGACGCGGCCGGCCGCGCACGCCGCTGCCCGGCTTCAAGCCCGTCAAGCCGATGGTGTTCTCGGGCCTCTATCCCGTCGGACAGCGCGCAGTACGAGGTGCTCCGCGACGCGGTCGAGAAGCTCCGCCTGAACGACGCCGCCGTTCACCTACGAGCCCGAGACGCTCGCTCGCGCTCGGCTTCGGCTTTCGCTGCGGCTTTCTCGGCCTGCTGCACATGGAGATCATCCAGGAGCGGCTCGAGCGCGAGTTCGGCCTCGACGCTCATCACCACCGCGCCGACCGTCGCCTACCGCGTGACCAAGACGGCCGGCGAGATCGTGATGGTGGACAGCCCGGCGAAGCTGCCGCCGTCGCAGGAGGTCGAGGAGATCGAGGAGCCCTACATCCTCGCCTCGATCCACCTGCCGGCGGAGTTCGTCGGCGAGGTGTTGGCGCTCTGCGAGGAGAAGCGCGGCCGGCAGCGCGAGCTCCGCTACATCGGCGAGAACCGGGTCGTCGTCGAGTACGAGCTGCCGCTCGGCGAGATCGTGCTCGACTTCTACGATCGGCTGAAGTCGGTCTCGCGGGCTACGCGTCGATCGACTACGAGCTCGTCGACTTCCGGCCCTCCGAGCTCGTCAAGCTCGACATCCGCATCAACGGCGATCCCGTCGACGCGCTGTCGGTCATCGTCCACCGCGACAAGGCGTACTACCGCGGCCGCGACCTCGCCGCGAAGATGAAGGAGCTGATCCCGCGCCAGATGTTCGAGGTCGTGATCCAGGCCTCCATCGGCGTCGAAGGTGATCGCCCGCGAGACGGTCAAGGCCTTGCGCAAGAACGTCACCGCGAAGTGCTACGGCGGCGACATCACGCGCAAGCGCAAGCTGCTCGAGAAGCAGAAGGAAGGGAAGCGGCGGATGAAGCAGGTGGGCCGGGTGGAGATCCCGCAGGAGGCCTTCCTGGCGATGTTGAAGGTCGAGACCTGAGAGGGGGAGCGACCGTACGACCGGTGCTCGGGAGCTCCGGAAGAAGCTCCGGCACCGGGAGCTGAGGCACTTACGCCCCCGGCGCGAATCGTTTAACATCCGCTGATCGCGATGCCCTCCGAACCCCAGCGCGCCGTCTTCGGCCCGGAGACGAACCGTGGCCCGGCGGCCAGCGCGAGCCGGCTCCGGGGGCAGAAGTCTGTCATCCGCGAGTACGGCGAAGCGCTCGCGGTCGCGCTGCTGCTCGCGCTTTTCATCCGCAGCTTCGTCGTACAGGCGTTCAAGATCCCGTCGGGCTCGATGATGCCGACGCTGCAGATCGGCGACCACATCCTGGTGAACAAGTTCGTCTACGGCGTTCGGCTCCCCTACCTGGGCACCGAGATCGTGCCGGTTGGCAAGCCCCGGCGCGGAGACGTGGTCGTCTTCATCTACCCGAAGGACGAGGACAAGGACTTCATCAAGCGGGTGGTCGGCGTCGAGGGCGACACCGTCGAGGTGCGCGACAAGCGGCTCTACGTCAACGGCGAGCCGGTCGACGATCCGCACGCGCACTTCGCCGAGGGCGAGGACGGCCGCGCGGTCGCGCCGCGCGACAACTACGGGCCCTTCACGGTGCCGCCGGGCTACATCTTCGTGATGGGCGACAACCGCGACCGGAGCTACGACAGCCGCTTCTGGGGGCCGGTGCCGCTCGACGAGGTCAAGGGCAAGGCCTTCCTGATCTACTGGTCGTGGGACGGCGGAGGTCGCTGGGTGCGCTGGGAACGAATCGGCGAGCTGATCTACTGACACCGCACGCCACGCGAACGAGCGCTTGACCGAGGCGCCGGCCGAACGATGCGGTCGACGAAGCCGATGCGAAGCGCTTCGACAGGATGTCGCTGGCTTGTCGAGCGTATTCACTTGTGGTCGAAACCTCAGAGTCATGAGTAGACGGCTCGTGCTCTCGACGGTTTTCGCTCTAGCCGCCCTGCAGCTTTCCGCGCACGCCGCGTCCATCGCCAAGGACACGGGCCAGGTGCTCGTTTCACCGCCTGGATACACGCTGATCCACCGGATGCCGGCGCCGGATTTCAAGCCGACGGCAGCCTATCTGTGGCTCGACGTACTTCTCGAAGCGTCGGGCCGCGACGCGGACCGCAACAGTCCCCGCCCCACGATCCTATCGCGTACCATGGCGATCGTCCTGACCTCGATGTACGACGCGTGGGCGGCGTACGACGACGTCGCCGTCGGCACCCGCCTGGGTGACCGCCTGCGCCGGCCGCCCGCCGAGCGCACGCAGGCCGCCAAAGAAAAGGCGATTGCCTACGCGGCGTATCGTGCGCTGCTGTTCGTGTATCCGGAAGACGCGGCATGGATTCGCGATCAGCTCCGCAGACGAGGCTTCGATCCCGACGACGGCTCCACCGACGTGGCGACGCCGGAGGGCATCGGCAATACCGCCGCCAACGCCGTCATCGAATACCGCCGCCACGACGGTGCCAATCAACTGGGTGACGAGCCGGGCGGCAACGGCAAGCCGTACGCGGACTACACCGGCTACGCGCCGAAGAACACGCCCGGCCACGTCGTGGACCCGATCCGTTGGATGCCGATCCCGTTCTCCGACGGAAGCGGGGGCACCGTTTCGCCCGGGTTCCTCACGCCGCAGTGGGGCAAGGTGAGGCCGTTCGCGCTCGAGCACCCGGATCAGTTCCGTCCTCCCGAGCCGCCGAAATGGGGCTCCGAGACCCTGAACCGCGACATCGAGGAAGTCGTGCGTGTCAACGCCGATCTCACGCTCGAGCAGAAGACGGTCGTCGAGTTCATGCGCGAGGGGCCGCACTCCACTGGGCAGTCCGGCCACTGGCTGCAGTTCGCCGAGGACGTATCGCGTCGCGACCACCACACGCTCGATCAGGACGTGAAGCTGTTCTTCGCGGTGAGCAGCGTGGTCGCGGACGCGTTCATCGCCTGTTGGGAGGCCAAGCGCTACTACGACACGAGCCGTCCGTACTGGTGGGCGCGCATGTACTACAATGGGAAGCAGATCGATGGCTGGGCGGGGCCGGGCAAAGGTGTGGTGCGGATGGCCGGAGAAAACTGGAGGCCGTACTCGCCGGACGTTTTTCTGACGCCGCCCTTTCCCGGATACACATCGGGTCACGCGACCGCTAGCGGGGCCGCGTCGCGAATCCTCGAGCTCTTTACCGGCAGCGACCGCTATGGCGCCGTGGCAATCCAGCAAGCGGGCTACATGACCGAGCCAGACGTCACGACTGCGCAGATGCAGGCGCGCGAGTGGCCGGCCGGCGATCGATGTGCCCGCCTCCAAGGAAGTGCGTCTATCGCTGCCGACCTTCACCGCTACCGCCGAGATGGCCGCCATCTCCCGGATGTGGGGCGGCTATCACATCCGCACCGACAACGAGGAGGGCCTGATTCTCGGGCGGCGCATCGCGACGTACTGCTGGCCGAAGTACCAGGCCTACTTCAACGGCACGGCGCGGTAGCGGGTTGACCCGACGATGTAGTCATCGACGAGGGGCGGCCGCTCACGCTCGACGACGCGTCGGCATGTGACCCGCTTGACTCGACCTCGCTCGACCCGTCACGCTGCTCGAGCAGGAGGCGTTCGAGGATGGCGCTCGGGTTTCGAAGCAGGCCGATCGTCGGCTGGATCGGGATCGCGGCGGCGTTGATCGTCGCGCCGGCTGCCCGCGCCTATCTCTCCTCGACCTGGTACGAAGACGCGAGCGGATATGAAGAGGCGCTGCGCCAGCAGAAGGTGCTGCACGCGCCGATGCTCGTCTACTTCCGCACCGACTGGTGCCCGCACTGTCGTGCCTTCGACCGATTGCTCGAGGACCCGAAAGTGCGCTCGCAAATCAGCCCGTACATAAAGGTCCGGCTCAATCCCGAGCATGGCAAGGCCGAGAAGGAGATCTTCGAGGAGCGCTTCGGCGCGATGGGCTTTCCGGCGCTATTCTTCCAGAACTCGGACACGGCTTCGCCCTCGCGCATCTCGGCCAAAGGACCGGCGGACCGGTTCGTGGCCCAGTTTGCGCGTTGAAAAGGAGGCTATCGCTACCGCAAGACGGCTCCCTTCCGATGGCCGAAAACGGTGATCCTCTTCTTCGGCATTTGACATCGAGCGGCGCACGCCCTATTAACGCAAGAGAGCCTTTAAGCTGGTCCCGCGAGACCAGGAAGGTGAGATGAAGAGAGCAGTCAACGCTGGCACCACGCCTCCTCGAAGCGCCGAGGGGGCGTTTTTTTTCGCGCGCGGGGGGCTTCGCCGATGAGCGGCGGCAAACCCGCGGCGAAGGGCGTGACGGTGATGGACGCCGACGCCGTACGGCGCGCCATCACCCGGATCGCCCACGAGATCCTCGAGCGCAACAAGGGGACGGACGACCTCGCTCTCGTCGGGATCCGGTCGCGCGGCGTGCACATCGCCGACCGCATCGCCGCCGCCGTGCGCACGATCGAGCGCACGGACGTCGCACGCGGAATCGTCGACATCACGCTCTACCGCGACGATCTCTCGCGCGGCGACCAGACCCCGCAGGTGCGGGGCACGGAGATCCCGTTCGCGATCGAAGGCAAGAAGATCGTGCTGGTCGACGACGTACTCTACACCGGGCGCACGATCCGCGCGGCGATGGATGCGCTCATGGACTTCGGGCGGCCGGAGAACATCCAGCTCGCCGTGATGGTGGACCGAGGGCACAGGGAGCTGCCGATCCGCGCCGACTACGTGGGGAAGAACCTGCCCACCTCGAAGCAGCAATCCGTGCAGGTGCGGCTCGTCGAGATGGACGGCGTCGACGACGTGGTGCTGGAGGGATGAACGAAGGCGGAGAAATACCGGGGTGCGGGTGGCGCCGCGGTGCGCAGCGGCAGGGTCCCCCGTCATCGAAAAGAGCGGCCCCGACGCTTTGGACGAGGTCCAACGATCGGCCGTGGAGCCGCTCTTTTCCAGAGGGATGCCGCAGCGCACCCCGGCGCCACCCGCACGCCACGAAATGACACGCATGCCGTTCACGCGACGACACCTGCTCGGCCTCGAAGGCGTCACCGCCGAAGAGATCGTTCACGTTCTGGATACCGCGAAGTCCTTCGTCGAGATCTCCGAGCGCGACATCAAGAAGGTGCCGACGCTGCGCGGCAAGACCGTGATCAATCTCTTCTACGAAGCATCGACCCGCACCCGGACCTCGTTCGAGATCGCAGCCAAGCGGCTCTCGGCCGACACGATCAACATCACCGGCTCGACGTCGAGCGCGCAGAAGGGCGAGACGCTCGCCGACACGGCGCGCAACCTCGAAGCCATGCGGCCCGACGCGATCGTCATCCGCCATCCGTCCTCGGGCGCGCCGCACTTGCTCGCTCGCGCCGTCTCGAGCCCCGTGATCAACGCCGGGGACGGCCAGCACGAGCATCCGACCCAGGCGCTCCTCGATCTCTTCACGATCCGAGAGAAGAAGGGACGAATCGCCGGTCTCGACGTCGCCATCGTCGGCGACATCCTGCACAGCCGCGTGGCTCGTTCCAACCTCTACGGCCTCACGGCCCTCGGCGCGCGCGTGCGCCTCGTCGGCCCGCCGACGCTCTTGCCCGGCGAGTTCGAGAGCTTCGGGGTCGCGGTTCACCACGATCTGCGGCGGGGCCTCGCCGACGCCGACGTCGTCATGATGCTGCGCATCCAGCGCGAGCGGCAAGGCGCCAACTTCTTCCCCTCGCTGGAGGAGTATTCCCGGCTCTTCGGCCTCGATCGCGCCGCGCTCGCCGTCGCCAAGCCCGACGTCGTGATTCTCCATCCGGGGCCGATGAATCGCGGCATCGAGATCTCGAGCGAGGTCGCCGACGGACCGTACTCCGTCATCCTCGACCAGGTCACGAACGGCGTGGCGGTCCGCATGGCGCTGCTCTACCTGCTGGCGGCTCGCGGTCGAAGCGACGCGGAGCGCGACGCCGAGGAAAGAGCCGCGTCGTGACGAGGAACGGCGCGATCGCGATCGAAGGGGGGAGGCTGATCGATCCGGCGGCGGCGATCGACGGGCCGCGAGACCTCTTGCTCGAGGGTGGCGTCGTCCGCGCGGTAGAGGCCCCGAGGGCGTTTCGCTCGCTGGAGGTCGCGCGTCGCATCGACGCAAGCGGATGCTGGGTCGTGCCGGGTCTCGTCGACCTGCACGTCCACCTTCGCGAGCCCGGCTACGAGTACAAGGAGACGGTCGCGACTGGTGCGGCCGCCGCCGTCGCCGGCGGCTTCACCGCCGTCGCCTGCATGGCGAACACCGATCCGGTGAACGACAGCGCCGCGGTCACGCGGTTCATCCTCGAGCGCGCCGCGGAGGCGGGGCTCGCGCGCGTCTACCCGATCGGCGCCTTGTCGGAGGGTTTGCGCGGCGAGCGGCTCGCGGAGATCGGCGAGATGCGCGCCGCGGGGATCGTCGCGGTTTCCGACGACGGCAAGCCCGTCGCCGATGCCGGGCTCATGCGTCACGCGCTCGAATATTGCGCGATGTTCGGGATCCCGGTGGTGGATCACGCCGAGGATCCGGGGCTCTCCGCCGCGGGGGCCATGCACGAGGGGCGGACGTCGATACGGCTCGGGCTCAAGGGAATTCCGGCCGCCGCCGAGGAAGCGATGGTGAGCCGCGATCTGTTGCTCGCGGAGCTGACCGGCGGTCGGCTGCACGTCGCGCACGCGAGCACGCGCGGCACGGTGGCGCTCGTGCGGGCGGCCAAGGCGCGGGGGGTTCGCGTCACGGCGGAAGCCACGCCGCATCACTTCACGCTCACCGACGAGGCGGTCGCCGAATACGACGGCAACGCCAAGATGAATCCTCCGCTGCGAGCGGCGGAAGACCGCGAGGCGCTGCGGCAGGCGCTCGCGGACGGCGCGATCGACGCGATCGCCACCGACCACGCGCCCCATCACCGGGACGAAAAGGACGTCGAGTTCGACAACGCGGCGTTCGGCATCGTGGGGTTGGAGACCGCGTTGCCGCTTTCGCTGCGTTTGGTAGAAGGGCGCGTTCTCAGCCCCGCCGATTGGGTGCGCCGCACGTCGGTCAGCCCCGCCGAGATCCTCGGCGTGGCGGGAGGCACACTCAGGGCGGGCGCGCTGGCGGACGTGACGGTGGTGAATCCCGAGATCGAATGGCGAGTGAATGCGGCGGAGCTCCGATCGAAGAGCAAGAACAGCCCGTTTCTCGGCTGGACGATGCGCGGGCGCGCGATCTGCACGATCGTCGGCGGCCGGGTGGTGTTCGAGGACGTCGCCCTCGCGCCGTCCTCGCCGAGCCGGAGCGAACGATGAGCGACGGCGAAGGGCCGATCCGGTCCGCCGCTCTGGCCCTCGCCGACGGCACCGTCTTCCGCGGGCGCTCGTTCGGAGCCGGCGGCGAGACCGCGGGCGAGGTGGTGTTCAACACATCGATGACGGGCTACCAGGAGATCCTCACCGACCCCTCCTACCGTGGCCAGCTCGTCTGCATGACCTACACGGAGATCGGCAACGTCGGCGTCAACCCCGAAGACATCGAGTCTCGGCGGCCGTTCGTGGAGGGGTTCATCGTCAAGGAGTACTGGTCGGATCCGAGCAGCTGGCGCGCGCGGGAATCGCTCGGCGACTATCTCCACCGCTACGGGATCGTCGGCATCTCGGGAATCGACACGCGCGCGCTCGTGCGTCACATCCGCACGACGGGCGCCCAGACCGGCGTGATCTCCACGGTCGATCTCGACGCGGATCGGCTCGTCCGCAAGGCCAAGGACCACCCGACCTTGATCGGCCGCGACCTGGTGCGCGACGTGACTTGTGTCGCTCCGTACGACTGGCATCAGGGCCGCTGGGACCTCGAGAACGGCTACCCGACGATCAGGGACGTGCACCGCTTCGTGGTCGCCTACGACTACGGGATCAAGTGGAACATTCTCCGCAACCTCTGCGCCGCGGGCTGTCGGGTGCGGGTCGTGCCGGCGGCCACACCCGCGGAGGACGTGCTGGAGATGAATCCCGATGGGATCTTTCTTTCGAACGGCCCGGGTGACCCTGATGCGGTCACCTACGCGATCGAGAACGTGGCCAAGATCGTCGGCAAGAAGCCGGTCTTCGGGATCTGCCTCGGCCACCAGATTCTCGGCCTCGCGCTCGGCGGCACGACGTACAAGCTCAAGTTCGGCCACCACGGCGGCAACCAGCCGGTGATGGACCTGACGACCCGGAAGGTGGAGATCACGGCCCAGAATCACGGCTTCGCCGTCGACGTAGATTCGCTCGCCGGCCTTGCCGAGCTCACCCACATCAACTTGAACGACAAGACCGTCGAGGGCCTCAGCCTGCCGAAGCAGAGAGCTTTTTCGGTCCAGTACCATCCCGAAGCGTCGCCGGGGCCGCATGACGCGAACTACCTGTTCCAGAGATTCATGAAGCTCATCGACACGGGGGAGATGTGAGGCAGGGTAGGGCCGCGCTCTCCGCCTGCGCGAAGCATTCGGCGCGAAGACTGAGGCCGTAGGAAGCAACGCCGAAACTGCTCACCAGGCATACATGCCCAGACGCGACGACCTGAAAACGATTCTCATCATCGGCGCCGGCCCGATCGTCATCGGCCAGGCGTGCGAGTTCGACTACTCCGGGACGCAGGCGTGCAAAGCCCTCAAGGAAGAAGGGTACAGAGTCGTCCTGGTCAACTCGAATCCCGCGACGATCATGACCGACCCCGAGTTCGCCGATCGTACCTACATCGAGCCCATCACCCCGGAGGTCGTCGAGAAGGTCATCGAAGCAGAGCGCCCCGACGCACTGCTGCCCACGGTCGGCGGGCAGACCGCTCTCAATCTCGCGCTCGCGCTCGCCGCCCGCGGCGCGCTCGAGCGCTACGGCGTGGAGCTGATCGGCGCCAACGTCGACGCGATTCGCAAGGCCGAAGACCGCGATCTCTTCAAGGAAGCGATGCTGAAGATCGGCCTCGACGTGCCGAAGAGCGGCTTCGCGACGGGCCCCGACCAGGCGGCCGCGGTGCTGCGAGACGTCGGGCTGCCGGCGATCATCCGCCCCTCGCGGACGCTCGGCGGCACCGGCGGCTCGATCGCCGAGACCGCCGCGGAGTACGACGCGGCCGTCGCATGGGGGCTCGAGGCGTCGCCGATCCGACAAGTGCTCATCGAGGAATCGATCGCCGGCTGGAAGGAGTTCGAGCTCGAGGTGATGCGCGACACGCGCGACAACGTCGTCATCATCTGCTCGATCGAGAACTTCGACCCGATGGGCGTTCACACCGGTGATTCGATCACCGTGGCCCCGGCGCAGACGTTGACCGACAAGGAATACCAAATCATGCGCCAGGCGGCGCTGGCGATCATCCGCGAGATCGGCGTCGACACCGGCGGATCGAACATCCAGTTCGCCGTGCATCCGCAGAACGGTCGGTTGGTGGTGATCGAGATGAACCCGCGGGTGTCGCGCTCCTCGGCGCTGGCGAGCAAGGCGACGGGCTTCCCGATCGCCAAGATCGCCGCCAAGCTCGCCGTCGGCTACACGCTCGACGAGATCCCGAACGACATCACCCGCGAGACGCCCGCTTCCTTCGAGCCGACGATCGACTACGTGGTGACGAAGATCCCGCGCTTCACTTTCGAGAAGTTCCGCCAGGCGCAAGACGTGCTCGGCACGCAGATGAAGTCGGTCGGCGAGGCGATGGCGATCGGCCGGACGTTCCAGGAGTCGCTCCAGAAGGCGATCCGTTCGCTCGAGGTCGACCGCTACGGATTCGAGCCCGAGGCCGCCGACGATCTCTCGCGGGCCGAGCTCGAGCAGAAGCTCTCCGTGCCGAACGCGCGCCGCCTCTGGTACCTGGGCGATGCGCTCCGTCGCGGCATGACGACGGCCGAGCTCTTCGAGCTCACCAAGATCGACCCCTGGTTTCTCGAAAACGTCCGCCGGATCATCGCCGAAGAGCGGGCGATCGCCGCGGCGCCGAGCCCGCTCGATGCGGAGCGGCTCGCGCGCTGGAAGCGGATGGGCTTCGCCGACCGCGCGATCGCGGCCCTGCGCAACGACACGGAGCACGAGATCCGCGCGCGGCGTCTCGCGCTCGGCGTGCGCGCCGTCTACAAGACCGTCGACACCTGCGGCGCGGAGTTCGCGGCCTTCACCCCCTATCTCTACTCGACGTACGAAGGGGAGGACGAGTCCGCGCTCCTCGACGCGAAGGGCAAGAGGAAGATCATGATCCTCGGAGGCGGGCCGAACCGCATCGGACAGGGGATCGAGTTCGACTACTGCTGCGTGCATGCGGCGTTCGCGCTGCGCGAGGACGGGTTCGAGACGCTGATGGTGAACTGCAACCCCGAGACCGTTTCGACCGACTACGACACGTCGGACAAGCTCTTCTTCGAGCCGCTCACGCTCGAGGACGTTCTCGAGATCGTCCACCGCGAGAAGCCCGAAGGCGTGATCGTGCAGTTCGGGGGGCAGACGCCGCTCAAGCTCGCGGTGCCGCTCGAGCGCGCGGGCGTCAGGATCCTCGGCACCTCACCCGACTCGATCGACCGCGCCGAAGATCGCGAGCGCTTCGAGGAGGTGCTCGGCACGCTCGACCTCAAGCGGCCGGCGAACGGCCTGGCGCGCTCGCCTTCGGAAGCGGTCGCGGTAGCCGAGCGCATCGGCTATCCGGTGCTGGTCCGGCCCTCCTACGTGCTCGGCGGGCGCGCGATGGAGATCGTCTACCGGCGCGAGGACCTCGAGCGGTACATGCGCGAGGCGGTGCGCGTCTCTCCCGAGCATCCGGTTCTCATCGACGATTTTCTCGACGACGCGATCGAGGTCGACGTCGACGCGGTGGCCGACGGCGTCGACGTGGTGGTGGGCGGCATCATGGAGCACATCGAGCGCGCCGGCGTCCACTCCGGGGATAGCGCGTGCAGCTTGCCGCCGAACACGATCGCGAAGGACGTTCAGGACGAGATCCGCCGGCAGACCGCGGCGCTCGCGCGCGAGCTCGGCGTCGTCGGCCTGATGAACGTGCAGTTCGCCGTCAAGGACTCGGTCGTCTACATCCTCGAGGTGAACCCGCGGGCCTCGCGCACGGTGCCGTTCGTCTCGAAGGCGATCGGCCGGCCGCTCGCCAAGATCGCCGCGCGCGTCATGGTCGGGAAGACCCTTCGCGAGCTCGGTGTGACGAGCGAAATCGTTCCCCGCCACGTGAGCGTCAAGGAGGCCGTCTTTCCGTTCCTCAAGTTCCCCGGCGTCGACACGCTGCTCGGGCCCGAGATGAAGTCGACCGGCGAGGTGATGGGGATCGACGGCTCGTTCGGCATGTCGTTCGCGAAGGCCGAGATCGGCGCCGGCACGCTGCTGCCGCTCTCCGGCAGAGTCTTCGTCTCGGTGCGCGACGTCGACAAGCCGGCCGCGGTCGACATCGCGCGCCGCCTCGCCCGGTGCGGCTTCGAGCTGATCGCGACGTCCGGGACAGCCGCGTTCCTCGAGCGCGCGGACTTGCACGTCGAGCGTGTGAACAAGTTCCGCGAGGGAAGCCCGCACAGCGTCGACGCGCTCAACCGGGGCGAGATCGCCATGGTGATCAACACTCCCGAAGGCGCCGCCGCCTCGCTCGACTCGTTCTCGATCCGCCGCACGGCCCTCGAGCGCCAGGTGCCGTACTTCACGACGATCGCCGGCGCCGCGGCGGCCGCCGAGGGGATCGAGATGCTGCAGCGGGGCGCGCTCAAGGTGCGCGCGCTGCAGGACTACCACGCGGCGAGCCCGGCCGAGGAATCGGACGGGCTCCCCTCCGCGAACGCCGGCCGATCTCGCGGCTGACCGGATCGGAGGGAACGTCTCGCCGCGTGACGGCGCGCCGTTTGCCGGCGCACCTCTCGCCAATCATGGACAGCTGCTGGAGCAGACGTCGCCGCTGAGACAGGCGGGGCAGGCGGCGGGAGCGCAGCAGTCCTCGGAATCGGGACACACGTTCCCCTTCGCGCAGAGCGCCTCACCCGGCTGAATCACCGTGCAGCTGCTACCGATGGCGCTGTTGCATTGGTTCGAGCTTCCCGCCAGGCCCGGGGCGCATGTGGATCCGTTCTTACACGTGCCGAACCCCGTGCCGGGATCGATTGTCGAGCCACACAGGACCGCGGGATTGCCATCGCTCGGAGCGTCGGAACAGGCCCCGAATACCGTATCGCGACAATTGCCCGCAGTGCGCACACAGCTCGAGCCGCTCGGGCAGGGCAACGTCGGACCGCACGGCTGAGCCTTCTTGGTCGAGCACGTCCCGAGCACACACCCGATCGATGGATCGAACTCACCGCCATTGTTGAAGCAGCTCACCGCCTTCACACAATCCACGGGCGCGCTGCCGTCGATCGAGGCGCTCGTCAGTCCCTGCGCGCAGGCCGCATTGCACGCCTTGAATGCGTCTTCACCGCTTGTCCCGGTGCAGTCGCTCGATCCGTTGCTGACGCTGCAGTTCAGAGCCGCCGTCGTCAGGTGCCGCACGAGCTGCAGCCGTGTGTCGCCCTGGGACACACACAGCGCTTCCTCCGCCGAGTCGGCATCGTTGACGATCCTCGGGCAGCTGAAGTTGGCGCCGGTGCTCGAGCAGCCCGGAGAACTCGAGTGGATACCTGTGGGCACGATGACTTCGCCGCAGATGTTCAGGCAGCCGCCGCCCGCGAGCATCGCCGCGGAAGCGATGTTGCGGCTTCGCGGCTGGCTCGGATCGAAGCGCGCGTACGTGGCCCAGAACGCCGGCCCCCGGCAGATCCCGGTGCCCCGCGTCGTGGTCGGCGCTGGGGTCGTCGTCGCAGTCGGCGTTCGAGTCGGTCTTCCGGTCGGCGTGGAGGTCGGTGTGCGGGTCGCCGTGGGTGCGTTGGTCGGCGTCCTCGTCGGCGTGCTCGTCGGCGTGCCGGTCGGGTCGCGCGTCGGCGTGACCGTCGGAGTGTTCGTCGGGGTCCGCGTGGGCGTGTTGGTCGGCGTGCGTGTCGGCGTGGGTGTGCTCGTGGGCGTTCTCGTCGGCGTATTCGTCGGCGTGTTGGTCGGAGCGTTCGTCGGCGTACTGCTCGGGGTCGGTGTGTTGGCCGGCCCTAGAAATTCGTCGGCTCCGATGTCGTAGGCAGGCCCCTGCGGTCGGGCGTCTCCATCGAAGTCATCCACCACCGCGGCAAGAAACGGCGCCTGATCGATCGCCGCGGTGGCCGTTCCTTGCAGGTGGAGATTCGCGGATGCGGGAGCCACGAACATTCCAGGCGTCGCGGCTTCGAGATTTCCGGATTCCGTAACCGCGGCTCCGTCCCGAAGGTGAATCGGAAGATCCGCGAGATTGTTGCGCGCTTCGCCATTGGTTGTCGTGTTGAAGCGGAACTCGATGGAGTAGAAGATGTTCGCATTCGCCAGGACCGTGTTGTGGTACACCTTCGTGTTGGGCGAATCCCAGACGATGATGGTGCCGTCCGAGCCTGCTTTGCGGGCCGCGCTCATCAAGCCGGGCTGGAGATACACGAAATTGTTTCGGATCGTGCCGCCGGAATGATCGTTGCCAGGAGGGTTCAACTGCAGACCGTAGGCGATCGACCGGTCCACGTTGATGAACGTATTCCGCTCGGTGACGGTGTTGCGGGAGTGATTCCACATGAGCACCGCCGGGTTCCAGAGATACGCCGCGGAATCCGGCGCATGAAAATTCTTGAACACATTGCCGCGGATGATCCAATCGTCTGCGGCGTGTGCGCTGATGCCGTTCGTGTATCCGGCTCCTACGCCGTGATCCGCAGGAGGACCATTCGTGTATTCCAACCACGAGTATTCTACGAGTCCGTTGTTGACGCCGATTCCCATTGCGATGTCGGTCGGGTTGGATTTGATGAACTGCGACCCGGCGTTCAACAGCTTCACGCTGTAGATGTGCGGCGCCTGCGCCCCGGAATTGAATATGATCGTGTTGTCCCACGTGTCGCGGATCGTCAGATGGGCGATCGTGGTGTTTCGCGAATTCGACCAGATGCCGAACGGAACGTCGGCACTGAACGTATTCATCCCCTTCCCGACCAGAACGACGCCCGTGCATCCCGAGCTGCCGCGGATTGTGACGTTGTCCTTCCCGTTGACGTAGAGCGTGCTCGTCAGGTCGTAGGTGCCGTCGGCGAGCAGGATGGTATCGCCGGGCTGGAGATTGTTGATCGCAGCCTGCAGAGCCGGCGGCGTCGCAACGTTGACGATGCGAGTGCCCGCTAGAGGTAGCTGCGGCGCATTACACGCCGTTTGGGCGAAGCCGATTCCAACGGACTGGAAACTCGCGATCGACGTGAAGACCACCACAGCCGCGTACTTCATCCTACACATCATACGTGCCCGCAGAGGTACTCCGCCACCGAGAGGAAGCGAGAGACCCAGCGGGACCGTGAAAGCGTGGGAGATTCCAGACGATCGGCGGAACAGCTCGCGGATCCAGGACGCGAGGGTGACCGCTCGACGCGCTCTCCCGGGACGGCTATCGATCTCCTCATGGAGACTCACGGCGTTTCGGCCGTCGATCAGCTGCTGCGCGTCGTCGAGCCGCCGCTGCGCTACCTCGCCAACGCGCATCCCAAACGGCTCGCTCCGAACGCACTGCCGACGGCGAGGATCTTCGAGCTGATCGACCGGGCCGCGGAAGAAGGGCAGGTGGATCGGGGAGCGCTCGAACGCTTGCGCGCGCTGGTGGCCGATTTCCCGCTCGACGCCGAAGACGCGCGCCACCGACGCGCCGTGGAGGGTCTCGCCGAGATCGAGCGCCTGAAGCAGCCTCCCTCGCCAGCCAGCGTCTATACGCCGACGGAGGGCGACCTCGGTCCCGCGCTGGCGCTGCTCACGGCGTCGGTGCAGTTCGTGAAGGGCGTGGGGCCGAAGCGAGCGGAGCAACTCGCGCGGTTCGGCATTACCACGGCCGAGGACGTCCTCTACCACTTGCCGTTTCGTTACGAGGACCGCCGCTCGCTGACGCCGATCGCGAAGCTCGTTCCGGGATCGGAGGCCACCGTCGCCGCGGAGATCGTCGCCGTCGGCACGTCGTACGCGGGCCGGCGGCGGCGACGGATTCTCGAGGCGAAGGCGAGCGACGGGGGCGGGGTGCTGACGCTCACCTGGTTCCACCAGATCGGCTACTTCGAGCAGAGGCTCAAAGTCGGCACGCGAATCGTTCTCCACGGCAAGCTCGAGACGGGCTACGGCCGCCGGCAGATGATCCATCCCGAGGTCGAGGTGCTCGAGGGCGCGGACGACGAGCTCGGTCGGATCGTCCCGGTCTACGAAAAGCCGACCGAGATGTCGGTCGGAGCGATGCGCAAGATCGTGCACGCGGCGCGGGCCGAGATCGGCGAGCGGCTGCCGAGCGTGCTCCCCGCCGACGTTGCCGCGCGGCGCCGGCTCGTCGACTTGGCGACGGCCTTCGCTGCCGTCCACGAGCCGGGGCGCGACGCCGTCGTGGCGCCGCTCAATGAAGGGCGCTCCGAGTCGCACCGCTCGATCGTCTTCGACGAGCTCTTCTTCCTCGAGCTCGGCATGATGCTTCGCAAGCATTCGATCGCCGAGGAGCCTGGCATCGCGTTCCGGCCGCGCGGCGAGCTCCGCGACCGGCTCCGCCGGCGGCTGCCTTTCCGCTTGACCGATGCGCAGGAGCGCGTGCTCGGCGAGCTCGCCCGCGACATGGCGCGGCCTCATCCGATGAACCGCCTGGTGCAGGGCGACGTCGGCAGCGGCAAGACGATCGTCGCGGTTCTCGCCGCGCTCGATCGTGATCGAGTGCGGCATCAGGTCGCGTTCATGGCGCCGACCGAGATCCTCGCCGAGCAGCACTACGCGACCGTCGCGCGCGTGGCTCGGAGCCGCTCGCGATCGAGCCCGTGTTGCTCACCGGCAAGGTCAAGGCCGCCGCCCGCAAGCAGGTCTATGCGTCGCTCGCTTCGGGAGACGCGCCGTTCCTCGTCGGCACGCACGCGCATCATCCAGGAGGGCGTGCGCTTCGCTCGCCTCGGTCTCGGTATCATCGACGAACAGCACCGGTTCGGCGTGCTGCAACGAAAGGCGCTGAAAGGCCTCGGGCAGAATCCCGACATCCTGCTCATGACCGCGACGCCGATCCCGCGCACGCTGGCGATGACGCTCTACGGAGACCTGGACCTGTCGTTCCTCGACGAGCTGCCGCCGGGACGTCGGCCGATCGAGACCCGCGTGGTGCGCGAGCGCGACCGCGAGCGCGCTTACGACCGCGTGCGGGCAGCGCTCGACCGCGGCGAGCAGGCGTACCTGGTCTTTCCGCTGGTCGAAGAGAGCGAGGCGACCGACCTCCGGAGTGCCAAGGCGATGGCGCGCGACCTCGCCACGGGTGCATTCCGCGGTTACCGCCTCGGCCTGCTCCACGGTCAGATGAAGAGCGACGAGAAGGACGCCGTGATGCGGCGTTTTCAAGCCGGTGACCATCAGCTGCTGGTCGCGACGACGGTCATCGAGGTCGGCGTCGACGTGCCGAACGCGACGCTCATGGTCGTCGATCACGCGGAGCAGTTCGGACTGGCGCAGCTCCACCAGCTGCGCGGCCGCGTCGGGCGCGGCGCGAAGCAGTCGCTCTGCGTGCTCATCTCGACGGGCCGAGCCGGGCCTCAGGGCCACGAGCGATTGAAGCTCCTCGAGCGCGAGCCCCGCGGCTCCGCGATCGCAGAAGCGGATCTCGAGCACCGCGGCCCCGGCGATCTACTCGGCCTTCGTCAGTCCGGCCTGCCGGATTTTCGCGCCGCGAATCTCGTGCGCGACGTGCGCATCCTCGACGAAGCGCGTCGAGACGCGGAGGCCTACCTGAAATCCGATCCCGTGCTGCGGGCACCCGTCTCGCGTCGGTTGCGACAAGTGCTCGAGCACCGCTGGCGCGGGCGGCTCGGGCTCGCGCAAGTGGGTTAGCGCGGGGGCTAGGAGTTTCTCAGCGCCGAAGCCAGATGTCGAATGCCCTCGCGGATGTCACGCTCGCGGAGAGGTCCGTAGCCGAGCAGCACACCGGTGCGTCGCGGCGGCTCTAGGTAGCACGGTGCGACCGAGCAGAGGCCGACTCCCGCGGCCTCGGCCTTGCGCGCGAGCGAGCGGATCGGACCGCCCCTGCGGCCGCGGAGCCAGGCGAGCACGTGGAGACCCGCCTTGGCGCCCGAGACCTCGGCCCGCCCATCGAAGTGGTCGCGGATCGCCTCGAGGAGCACGGCGCGGCGCGACGCGTTGCGCCTGCGCGCTCTCGGCGCCTTCAGCCGGTCGGCGAAAGCTGATAGCCGGAAGCCCATGGCCAGCGCGATCGGCGTCTTCTGCGGCTCCTCGTCGCGCGTCGGGGAGGTTCATCGCCGCGCAGCCGCGGAGCTCGGCGCCGCGATCGCGGCACGCGGGATGCGCCTCGTCTACGGCGGCGGACGGATTGGACTGATGGGAATTCTGGCCGATGCCGCGATCGCCGGCGGTGGACAGGTCGTAGGGGTCATCCCGGAATTTCTTCGCGGGCTCGAGGTCGCGCACACGGGTCTGACCGAGCTTCACATCGTCCCCACGATGCACGATCGCAAACGCCTGATGTTCGAGCTCGCCGACGCATTCGCGGTTCTCCCCGGCGGCTTCGGCACGCTCGACGAGACGATCGAGATCGTCACCTGGCGCCAGCTCGGTCTACACGACAAGCCGGTGATCGTCGTCGACGTCGGCGGCTTCTGGCAGCCGCTGCGTGCGCTGATCGCGGCGATCGTCGGTCAGGGCTTCGCGCATCCCGAGCACGCCAACCTCTTGACGATCGTGTCTTCGGTCGAGGACGTGTTCGCGACGCTCCAGGGCACGGCCCCGTCCCGAATCGCCGCGGATGCCAAGTGGACGTGAGAGCCGTGACGCGCTAACTCCGCAGTCTGCACGGCCGGAGCCGGGATCGCGACTAACGGAATCGCTCCGTGGCATACGCTCCCGAGTGAGAGCAGAGGAGGACGCAACATGAGTCAAGAGGTTGCAGCCCGCTATTTCGAACGTCTGAAGAGTCGCGATGCGAAGACGGTCGCGGAGAGCTTCCACGCCGACATCGTGTCGTGGGATCCTTTGGCGGGCGAGCTGCGCGGCAAGGATGCCGTAACCGCCGCATTCGCCGGTCTCTTCCAGCAGATGCCCGACGTCTCGTTCGAGCCCAAGAGATACGTGATCGATGGCCAGAGCGGCGCGGTGGAATGGATCTGGACGGGCACCGGGCCGCGCGGGAAAGTCGTCATCCCCGGCATGGACCTCATGGAGTTCGCCGCCGGAACGATCCGCTCGATCAAGTTCTACTACGATCCCGCGCCGCTCAAGTAGCGCGCGCCGAGATCTCTTCGAGCTCGAGCCCACGGGTCTCGGGGAGCGCGACGAGGCTCACGGCGCAGGCGATCGGCAGAGCGGCGAGCAGGCGCATCACCGCGTCCGCCCCGCCGAGCGCGCCGCTCAAGGCACCGACTGACGCCATCCCCGCCACCGCACCGACGACCGCCGCGTTGGTGATCCAGGACTTCGCGGTGCTGCGCAGCCGGGTCGGAAAGAGCTCCGTGCCGAGGGCGTTCAGCGCGACGGTTCCGCCCGCCTCCATGAAGACGAGCGCCGCAAACGCCGGCGCCAACCAGCGGCTCGTATAGTAGAGCCAAGCGGCCCCGCCGGTTGCCGCGAACGAGAGCATGCCGACTCGCCGCCGACCCAGCCGTTCGGCGGCGAGGCCGGACACGAACCAGCCCACCATACCGAGACCGCCGCCGAGCAGCACCATCGCGCTCACCTCCGACGGCGTCCAGCCGAAGACGTTCGTCGCCCGGTACGATGCGAAGCCGAATGCCGGCGCGGCACACGCCCCGAGCGCGAACGAGAGCGCGACGAGCACGAGGAAGTGGAGGCGATGGGCTCTTCCGAAGAGATCGGCGAGCCGGCCGTGTTGGGTCTCTCCCCGTCGCCGCGCCTCTTGCCAGCGGGCGGTCTCGGGCAGCGAGCGGCGGAGGTAGGCGACGAGGAGGAGCGGTGCGATGCCGACGAAGTAGAGGCCTCGCCAGCCGATCGCCGTCTCCTGGAAGATCGGGAAGAGCAGCGCGGCGAGGCCTGCGCCGAGCGCGCCGAAGGTGCCGAGGAGGCCCTGTCCGAGCGAGCGAAAGCTCGCGGGAAACTCCTCCGCGATCACGACCTGCGCGAGGGACCACTCAGTGACGAGGAAAACCTCGGCGACGAGCTGGCAGACGACGAACTGGGCGATGCCGCTCGACAGGCCGGTCGCCGCCGTGGCGACTGTGTAGGCGAGCACCGTGGCGAGCAGCAGCCGCCGCCGCCCGCTGCGGTCCGCCGCACGGCCGAGGAGAACGGAGACCAGCGCGCCGACGCGAATCGCCGAGAGCGCGAGCCCGAGCCGGCCCTCGGACGCCCCGAGGTCGCGCCCGATGTAGGGAAGCGCCATCGAAACGATGAACGTGTCGTAGCCCTGAAAGAGCGTCGCAGTGCCGAGGAGGAAGAGAAGGCGACGGTGGGCAGGCGCGAGCCCGCTCGTCGATTCCGATGCGGGTGGCAAGGGCTGTCGCTCCGCGACGACGAGGCACGCGAGCGCCGCGAAGGCGAGGCCGACGTGAAGGGCATAGTAGAATCCTAGCCGCGAAAGCGACGTCTCGAGATCGCTCGCCGGGCCGCCGGCGATCGCAGCTACGATCCCCTTGGCCGTCGGCTCTGTGGCGAGCGTCGAGATCAGCCCCGAGGCGAAGAGCACGACCGTGGCGGCGATCTGCAGTCCGCCACGTCGAGAGAGTAGCCCGCCGTGGCGCAGCAGCACGACGAGCGTCGCGATCGAGGTGGCCACGCCGAGGGGGAAGACGATCAGCCGCTGGCGGGTGGTGGCGCGGACGAATTCGGTGGCGAAGGCCGCGCTCGAGCCGCCGTCCGGGAGCACCGGGGCGTGGATCCAGAAGAACGTGAGCGCGGCGCAGAGAAGGGAGCCGAGCGCGATAGGCAGGCGGTCGAGGCTCATGTGGGTCGACCAGCGGGCGACCTTCAATTGACATTACGCGGCGCGTCCATCAAGAATCGTCAAAATATATGGAATTTCCGCGAATCAAGCGCCTTCCCCCGTACGTTCTCGCCGAGGTCGTCGAGCTCAAGCACCGCGCTCGTGTCGCCGGCGAGGACATCATCGATCTCGGCATGGGAAACCCCGATGGGGCGACCCCTTCGCACATCGTGCAGAAGCTCATCGAGGCGGCGGCGAAGGGCCCGAACCACCGCTACTCGCTCTCCAAGGGGCTGCCGAAGCTCCGGCTCGCGGTAGCGAACTGGTATCGCCGACGCTTCGGCGTCGAGATCGATCCCGAGACCGAGGTCGTGGCGACGATCGGCGCGAAGGAAGGCCTGTCGCACATGGCGCTGGCCGTCCTCGGCAGCGGCGACATGGTCGTCTGCCCGAGCCCGGCGTATGCGATTCATCCCTACTCGGCGACGATCGCCGGCGCCGACCTGCGGATGCCGCCGATGCTGCCGGTCGAGGAGCTGCTCGGCCGACTCGAGCAGACGATCCACGAGTGCTGGCCGAAGCCGAAGCTCCTCATGCTGTCATTCCCGAACAATCCGACGACGGCCGTCGTCGAACGCCCGTTCTTCGAGCGCGTCGTGGAATTCGCGCGCGAGGTCGGCATGCTCGTGGTTCACGACTTCGCATACGCGGACCTCACCTTCGACGGCTACGAGCCGCCGAGCTTCCTCGAGGTGAAGGGTGCGAAGGACCTCGGCGTCGAGTTCTTCTCGCTCTCGAAGAGCTACAACATGCCGGGATGGCGCGTCGGTTTCGCGGTCGGGAACCGCGAGATGATCGGCGCTCTCGCGCGCATCAAGAGCTACATGGACTATGGGATCTTCGCGCCGATCCAGATCGCCTCGATCCACGCGTTGAACGGCCCGCAGGAGTGCGTCGCCGAGATTCGCCGCACCTACCAGCGGCGGCGCGACGTGCTCTGCGACGGGCTCGTCCGCGCCGGCTGGCCGATCGAGCGGCCGAAAGCGACGATGTTCGTCTGGGCGCGGATCCCGGAAGAGTTTCGTGCCATGGGCTCGATCGAATTCTCGAAGCTCCTGCTGCGCGACGCGAAGGTCGCCGTGTCCCCCGGGATCGGCTTCGGCGAGTTCGGCGACGAGTACGTGCGGTTCTCGTTGATCGAGAACGAGCATCGTACCCGCCAGGCGGTGCGCGGCATCCGCCGCGCCCTCGGCGGTGCGGGTGTCGGCGAGAGCAGGATCGCGGCCGCGCGATGAGCGGCGACAGACTAGACCGCCGCCGAGGAGCGTGCGCCAAGGATCGCTCCGGTTGGATGCGATCCCCTTTCCGGGGATGCAGACGGCCGAGCCAGCGCGCGCTCGATTCGTTCTGACCGCGCGCGCCCTTGCGCGACGAACCGTGCGGCGCTAACCGACTCGCCGGAAGGAGCCACGAAGATGGAGATCGACACGTCGATTCCGCTCGACGACTGGCGGGCGGTACCGCAAGCCGCGCAACGCGCCGAAGCGCTCGGCTTCGGCGGCGTGATGGCGCCCGAGATCCAGAACGACCCGTTCATCCCGCTCGCGTTCGCGGCGACAGCGACGGAGCGCATTCGCCTCGGCACGGCGGTGGCGATCGCGTTCCCGCGCAGTCCCATGGTCGTCGCGAATCTCGCCTACGATCTCGCGCGCAACTCGAAGGGACGATTCGTCCTCGGCCTCGGTACGCAGGTGAAGGGCCACAACGAGCGACGCTTCAGCGTGCGCTGGGAATCGCCCGGGCCACGCCTCAAAGAATACGTCGAGTCGCTGCGCGCGATCTGGCGGTCGTGGGAGCACAAAGAGCCGCTTCGTTACGAGGGCAAGTTCTATCAGTTCACGCTGATGACTCCGGAGTTCGCTCCGCCGCCGACCGGGATGCCGCCGGTTCCGGTGACGATCGCGGCCGTCCAGCCGTACATGCTGCGCCTGTCGGGCGAAGCCTGTGACGGCGTTCGTCTGCACGGCTTTTGCACGAGGCGCTACCTCGCCGAGGTCGCCTTGCCGGCGATCGAGGAAGGCCTGCGGCGCGCCGGACGCGAGCGCAGCCGATTCGAGGTCTGGGGCGGCGGATTCGTCGCGACCGGGAAAGACGCCGACGAAGTACGTCGCTCGGTCGAGGAGACCCGCTACCGCATCGCCTTCTACGGGTCGACCCGTACATACTCCGGGGTGCTCTCGTTGCACGGATGGGACGACCAGGCCGCGAAGCTCCACGAGCTGTCCAAGCGCGGGCAGTGGGCGGACATGGCGAAGGTGGTGAGCGACGAGATGGTCGAGGCGTTCACCGCGGTGGCGACGTACGACCGGCTGGTGCCGACGCTCTCCGAGCGCTTCGGCGGCCTCGCGGATCGGATCGCGCTCGGCTTTCCCCGAGGCACGCCCGACGGCCTCGTCCGCGAGCTCCTCGCGGACGTCGGCGAGATCCCGTCGGCGTTCGCCGGATGGAGCTGAAGAAGGCACGCGAGGACGTTTCGATCGGGCTGCTCGGTCTCGGCACGGTCGGCACTGGCGTCGTCAAGCTCCTCGAGCGCAGTCATGCATACATCCGCAAGCGTCTCGGGCGCGGGCTGCGGCTCGCCGCGGTGGCGGTGCGTCATCCCGCCCGCAAGCGCGACGTCGCGCTCGATCGCGTGCGCATCGTCCGCGATCCGCGCCGGCTCTGCGCCGATCCGGCGATCGACGTTGTGGTCGAGCTGATCGGCGGAATCGAGCCGGCGAAGAGCCTCGTGCTCGAGGCGATCGCCGCGGGAAAAGACGTCGTCACCGCCAACAAGGCGCTGCTCGCGACGCACGGCCAGGAGGTGTTCCAGGCTGCCGAGCGCGCCGGGGTGCGGCTTGGCTTCGAGGGTAGCGTCGCCGGCGGCGTCCCCATCATCCGCGTGCTTCGCCAGGCGCTCGCCGGCGATCGCAACCGCGCCATCTACGGAATCGTCAACGGAACCTGCAATTCGATCCTGACGGCGATGACCGATCGGGGCACCGAGTTCCACGAGGCGCTCGCCGAAGCGCAGACGGCGGGGCTCGCCGAGGCCGACCCATCGCTCGACGTCGACGGCACGGACGCGGCGCAGAAGCTGTCGCTGCTCGTGACCCTGGCGTTCGGAGCGCGCTGTCCGGTGGCGTCGATCCACACCGAGGGCATCCGCCGCGTCGGCCAGCTCGACGTCGCGTTCGCCCGCGAGCTCGGCTACGTGATCAAGCTCCTGGCGATCGCCAAGGACGACGGCCGATCGATCGAAGCGCGCGTCCATCCGACGATGATCCCGCGCTCGAGCCTGCTCGCCGACGTGCGCGGCGCTTTCAACGCCGTACACGTCCGGGGCGACGCGCTCGGTCCGACCCTGTACGTGGGAGAGGGCGCCGGCATGCTGCCGACCGCCACCTCGGTGCTCGCTGACATTCTCGACGTGGCCGAATCGCGGAGCCGGCGCGACAGTCCTCCGGCGGCGCCGCTCGGCATGCCCTGGCGCGCGCTTCGCCGCGCGCGCGTTCGCCCGATCGGAGGCCTCGAGGCCGAGTACTATCTGCGCTTCCTGGTGCTCGATCGCCCGGGTGTGCTCGGCCGAATCGCCGGCATCCTCGGCCGCCACCAGATCTCGATCGCCTCGGTGATCCAGAAGGATCGCAAGCGTGGCACCTCGGTGCCGATCGTGATCCGGACGCACGAAGCGCTCGAGCGTAACCTCATGCGCGCGCTGGCGGAGATCGGCCAGCTCGCGGTGGTCAGCGGCAAACCGCTGTACGTGAGAATCGAGGATCGGCTGTAAGAGAGACTTCGGCCTCGCGGCGTCAGGCTTCGGCGGCATCTCACGGCGTCTTGCCGAAGCTTGAAGCCTCCTTTCCGGTTGACAGCTGCGCCCGCCCGCCCCAGTCTGTCGGCGGATGGACCGCAACCTGGCGCTCGAAGTCGTGCGCGTCACGGAAGCCGCGGCGCTCGCCGCCGCACGGTTCGTCGGGCGGGGTGACGAGGTGGCGGCCGACCTCGAGGCGGCGCGCGCGATCGAGCGCGCGTTCCGCGCGATCCCGGTGGAAGCCTCGGTCGTCATCGGCGAGGGACAAGAGGATGAGGGCGTGCCGCTCTTCGAGGGACAGCGCCTCGGCGGCGGCGACGGGGCAAGGCTCTCGATCGCCGTCGACGCGATCGACGGGGCGATCGCTTGCGCGACGGGCGCGGCGAATGCGCTCTCCGTCATCGCCATCTCGGACGATCCCGTCTGTGGATTCCAGCGCTGCCCGCGCACGTACATGCAGAAGATCGTGGTAGGCCCCGACGGCCGCGACGTCGTCGACCTCGATCGCTCACCGAGCGACAACCTGAAGGCGCTGGCCGACGTTCGAGGCGTGTACGTCGAGGATCTCACCGTGGCGATCCTCGACCGGCCGCGACACGAGAAGCTGATCGCCGAAGTCCGCAAGGCGGGGGCACGCATCCGCCTGATCCCCGACGGGGAGGTGTCGATGGCGCTGGCTACCTCGCGTCCAGAGAGCGGGGTCGATCTGATGGTGGGTGTCGGCACCGCCTCGGCCGCCTTGCTCGCCGCCGCCGGCCTTCTCTGCGCGGGCGGGACGCTGCAGGCGCGTTTCTTGGCGTCGAATTCCGAAGAGGCCAATCTCCTCACCGCGGCAGGCATCCGTGACCCGGCGAAGAAGCTGCTCGTCAGCGACCTCATTCAGGGCAGCGTCATGTTCGCGGCCACGGGCGTGACCACCGGAGATTTTCTCGAAGGCGTGCGATTCTTCCGCGGCGGCGCGACGACCAACTCGGTGGTGATGCGCTCGAGGACCCGGACGCTGCGGCGCATCGAGGCCACGCACCGGTTCGACTTCAAGCCGGAATACTAGACCGCAAGCTTGGGCTTCAGGCTATCGGAAGCCGCCGCGGAGCCGTTTGCTGAAGCCTGACCTAACCCGAATCCCAAGGAGACGACATGGCCTACGAGAACATTCGCTTCGAGTCAGCCGACGCGGTCGGTCTTCTCACCATCGATCGGCCGAAGGCGTTGAACGCGCTCAATCCGGACACGCTGCGGGAGATCTTGCGGTGCCTGCGCGACATTCGGCGCGCGGGAGCGCTCCGTGCGCTCGTCGTCACGGGCGCGGGCGACAAGGCCTTCGTCGCCGGCGCCGACATCGCTGCGATGAGCGCGATGAGCGTGATCGAGGCGAAGGAGATGGCGCGGCTCGGCCAGCGCGTGACCACCGCGCTCGAAGACCTCGCTTTCCCCGTGGTCGCCGCGGTCAACGGCTTCGCGCTCGGAGGCGGGATGGAGCTCGCGATGGCTTGCGACCTCGTCGTCGCCTCCGAGAAGGCGCGCTTCGGCCAGCCGGAGATCAACCTGGGGATCATCCCAGGGTTCGGAGGCACGCAGCGACTCGCGCGCCGCGTCGGTCTCCCGCGGGCGCGGGAAATGATCTACGGTGGCGAAATGATCGATGCGGAGACCGCCCGACAATGGGGGCTCGTCAATCGCGTGGTGAAGCCCGAGGCGCTTCTCCCCGAGGCGCGAAAGCTCGCCGCGGCGCTTGCGCTGAAGCCGCCGATCGCGATCGCACAGGCCAAGCTCGCGATCGGGCACGGGCTCGACGTCGACCTCGAGAGCGGGCTCCGTCTCGAGGCCGAAGCGTTCGCGGTCACGTTTTCTACCGAAGATCGCTCCGAGGGCATGGCCGCGTTCCTCGAAAAGCGTCCGGCGAAATTCGGCGGGCGATAGGCCCCAGGAGCGATCCGGACCGCAAGATCGCAACCGCTTTCCAAAGCCGCTCGTTCCAGCTAATTTTTCGCGGGTAATCTCGACGATAGGTGCACGATGAAGAAGCGAGAGTGGCTACAGAAGAACTATCCGACGAAGGAGCGCCTCGGTCGGTTCTCCACCGTTTCCGACATGGAGATCGAGCCGATCTACATGCCGGACGATCTACCTCCGGCCGAGGAGGTCGGCGAACCGGGCGAATATCCGTTCACACGCGGTCCGTATCCGACGATGTATCGGACTCGGCTGTGGAGCATGCGCCAGTTTGCCGGGTTCGGGTCCCCGGAGGATACCAACCAGCGCTTCAAGTACCTGCTGTCGCATGGCCAGTCCGGGCTCTCGACCGCCTTCGACATGCCGACGTTGATGGGCTACGACGCGGATCATCCGCGCTCGCTGGGAGAGGTGGGTCGGGAGGGCGTGTCGGTCTCGACGCTCGAGGACATGGAGCGCCTCTTCGACGGCATCCCGCTCGATCGAGTCACAACTTCGATGACGGTGAACTGCTCGGCCTCGGCGATTCTCGCGATGTACTTTGCCTTGGCCGAAAAGCAGGGCGTGCCGCTCGAGAAGGTCGGCGGAACGATCCAGAACGACATGCTGAAAGAGTTCATCGCTCAACGGGAATGGATCTCGCCGCCCGAGCCGTCGGTGCGGATCGTGGCGGACATGATCGAGTTCACCGCCAAGAACGCTCCGCGCTGGCACGCGGTGTCGATCTCGGGCTACCACATCCGCGAGGCGGGCTCGACGGCGATCCAGGAACTCGCCTTCACGCTCGCTGACGGGATCGGCTACGTGGACGCCTGCGTCAAGCGCGGCCTCGACGTCGATTCGTTCGCGCCGCGGCTGTCCTTCTTCTTCGACGTCCACAACGACTTCTTCGAGGAGGTCGCAAAGCTGCGTGCCGCGCGGCGCATGTGGGCGAAGATCATGCGCGAGCGATTCGCGGCGAAGAAGCCAGAGTCCTTGCGGCTGCGCATGCACGCCCAGACCGCGGGCGTCAGTCTGACCGCGCAGCAGCCGATGAACAACGTCGTGCGCGTCACGGTGCAGGCGTTGGCTGCGGTTCTCGGGGGCGTACAGAGCCTGCACACCAACTCGATGGACGAGACGCTGGCGCTGCCGAGCGAAGAAGCCGTGATGGTGGCGCTGCGCACGCAGCAGATCCTCGCCGAAGAGAGCGGGGTGACGAACACCATCGATCCGCTGGCGGGAAGCTATGCCGTGGAAGCGTTGACGAGCAAGATCGAGCGTGAGGCATGGGCCTACATCGAGCGCATCGACGCGATGGGCGGCATCATCAAAGCGATCGAACAGGGCTTCCCGCAGAAGGAGATCGGCGAAGCGGCGTATCGTTTCCAGCGGGCCTTCGACCGCGGCGACAAGGTGATGGTCGGGGTGAACAAGCATCAGGTGCCGGAGGAGCGGCCGATTCCTACCCTGAAGATCGATCCGGAGACCGAGCGCAAGCAGTCGGACCGGGTGCGGGCGTGGAAGAAGGCGCGCAATGCCTCGGCGGCCCGCGAGGCCACGCTGCGGGTGCGCGAGGCGTGCGAGAGTGACGAGAACGTGATGCCGCCGATCCTCGCGGCGGTGAAGAAAGGCGTCACTATGGGCGAGATCTCCGATGTCTTCCGGGAAACGTTCGGAGAGTATCGGGATCCGGCCTGGCTATGACAAAAGGGTTTCAGGCTGTCGACTATCGCGAGAGACACCTGGATGCCCTTGCCGGAAGCCGGTAGCCGAGATTCCGCGATGGCCGAAAGAAACCTCCGCATCCTCGTCGCCAAGCCGGGCCTCGATGGCCACGACCGCGGTGCCAAGATCATCGCCCGCGCGCTCCGCGACGCGGGGTTCGAGGTCATCTACACCGGCCTCCATCAGACGCCCGAGATGATCGTCGAATCGGCGCTGCAAGAGGACGTCGATGCGATCGGCCTGTCGATCCTCTCGGGTGCGCACATGACGCTCTTCCCGGCGATTCTCGAAGGCATGAAGGCGCGCGCGCTCGGTGACGTCGTGGTCTTCGGCGGCGGCATCATCCCCGAGGAAGACATCCCGAAGCTCGCCACCCTCGGCGTCCGCGGCATCTTTCGCCCCGGTGCGACCACCGAGGATATCGTCAAGTGGGTGCGCGAGAACGTCCGCGTGCGGGCGAGCGGATGATAGGGGAGGCTTCGGCTACCGACTACAGCTTCCGGAAGGGCGCATCCGATTCCCTACCGGGACGCCGTAGCCGGGACCCGGTGCCCATTCGTGATCGAGTCTCCTGATGTCCTGATCGTCGGCGCCGGACCGGCGGGAACGGCGCTCGCGCTTCACCTGTCGCGGATCGCGCCGGCGCTGGCAGCACGCACGTCGATCGTCGAGAAGCGAAGCCACCCGCGACACAAGGTATGCGCGGGCGGGCTGATCCCCCATACTCTCGATTGCCTGCGCGAGCTCTCGATCGAGCTCACGGTGCCGCACGCGCTCGTTCAAAGCGCGACGGCGCGGATTCCCCGAGGCGAGGTACGATACAGCGGCCACGACCTCTGCGCCGTCGTGCGGCGCAGCGAGTTCGATGCCTTGCTCGCGGCGCACGCGAGCCGCGCCGGCGTGGAGCTTCGTCAGGAAGAGAAAGTGCTCGAGGTACGGCGCGACGGCGGGACGATCCGCGTCCTCACCGATCGGGGAGAGATTCGACCGCGGGTGCTCGTCGGTGCCGATGGGTCGGGCAGCATCGTTCACCGAAGAGTCTTCGGGGCCGAGCGGGAAACGATCGGCCGCGCGGTGATGTGCGATCTTCGCGCCAGCGACGTCGGCGGCTTCGACGCCGAGCGCTACGTCTTCGACTTCGGCGCCGTGCCGCACGGCCTGAGGGGCTACCTCTGGGAGTTCCCGTGCTGGATCGGCGGCGAGCTCCACGTCAATCTCGGGGCCTATGCGCTCGACCGCGGCGTCGTCGTTTCGCTGCCGTCGCTGGTTCGTCGGCGCGCGCGAGAGCTCGGCGTCGAATCGCCTCGCCTCGAAGCGTTTCCGATCCGGTGGTACGAGCGGCGCGCGCCGATCGGCGCGCCCGGCGTGCTGCTGGTCGGCGACGCGGCGGGCTGCGATCCCCTGATGGGCGAGGGCATCTCCTATGCCTTCGAGTACGCGCGCCTGGCGGCCGGCGAAATCGCGCACGCCTTTGCCACGGGACGCTTCGATTTCACGCCGTACCGCGCCGCCGTCGAGCGCTCTTGGTTCGGGCGCAAGCTACAGCGCCTCGGCGCGGTCGCGCGGCTCTTCTACGGGCGGGGGGCGCGGCTGGGATTCGCGCTGGCCGGGCGCTCTCGCCGTCTTCAGGACGTCGGCATCCGCTGGTACAACGGTGTCGGTGACTGGGACCGCATCAGCGGCTGGTCGGCGCTCGCCAGGCTGCTTTCGGGAGCCGCGTGACTCGGCGGCGACGAAAGTCCTCGAGGGCGCGCCCATGGCTGTGGATCCTCGGCGCCGCGGGCGGGCGCAGCCGCCGCCTACCTGGTGTACCATCGCCACCCGTCCGGCCCCATCCCGATTCCCGGACAGAGCTTGCAATCCATCGTCACGTCGCCGACTCCGAGCGAGCAGATCGACGACGCCGACCGCGAGAATCTCGACCGGGTCTTGCGTGAGCGCGCGCGGCGTCGTTGAACGATTGCTGATCGTGGTGATCGGGGCCGGGGTCGCGGCGGCGGGCTGCCAGCGCGCTCAGCCGTTCGATCCCGGGGCGCAGGCGTTGGCGATCCTCGCGGAATGCGGCGCGTGGCAAGCGCGATCGCTGTCAGCTCGAGCCGCCTCTGGATTGAGGACCCGTCCGGGATCGCTTCACGGATTCCGAGGCATCAAGGCCGAGAGGTTCTTCCGCAAGTGAGCGAAGATCTCCTCGGCCGCCCGCGATTGGTTCAGCGTATAGAGGTGGATCCCGGGCGCACCGCGGCGGAGGAGGTCCTCGCATTGAGCCCTGGCCCAAGCGATGCCGATCGCCTCGGAGCGGGCGCGATCGTCCCCCGCCGCTTCGAGGTCGCGCGCCAGCTCGATCGGAATGCTCGCGCCGCAAAGCGTCGCCATGCGCTGGATCTGCGGCCAGGACAACGCGGGCATCACGCCCGGCACGATGCGGCAGCGGATGCCGATCTGCCGCGCTCGCTCGACGAACGCGAAGTAGTCCCGGTTGACGAAGAAGAGCTGCGTGACCACGAAATCCGCGCCGCTCTCGACCTTGAGCTTCAGGTGCTCGAGGTCGCGCGTCTTGTCCGGGCATTCTTGGTGGCCCTCGGGGTAGCCCGCTACGCCGATCGAGAAATCGCCGACCGATCGAGCCAGCCGCACGAGCTCGTAGGCGTTGCGGAAGCCGTCGGGCGCGGGGACGAAGCTCGGTTGATCGCGGGGCGGATCACCGCGGAGCAGCATGAGGTTCTCGATGCCTCGTGCGGCGAGCTCGTCGAGGATCTCGCGAAGCTCCGCTCGAGAGTGTCCGACGCAGGTGAGGTGCGCGGCAGCCGTGAGACCGAGCTCTTGCTGGAGCCGAGTCACCACGTCGATCGTATTGCGGCGGGTGGAGCCGCCGGCGCCGTAGGTGACCGAGACGAAGGTCGGTGCGAGGCTGCGCACACGCGCGGCGGTCTCGAAGAGACGGACCACGGCCTCTGGAGTGCGGGGCGGCGAGAACTCGAACGAGAACGTGCGGGGCTCCGCCGCGAACTTGTCCCGTACCTTCATCGAAATTCGAAGCGATAGAGCGTCTCCCCGCTCGAGTCAACCAACTTCCGCTTTGCTGGCTTTGCTGTTTCCACGAGGCCGGCCCACCGCTACAATCCGCGGCGATGAAAAACCCATACCTGGCCGTCGCGGCCCTGATCGGGCTCGCTGCACTGCCGCCGGCGTTCGGCGGCCCCGCTTGGCTCGATTTGGCCCGCAACTCAACGCTGCAGGTGGTCGGTCGTTGCGATTCACGCTCGAGCCGCTGGGAACAGCACGCGATCTACAGCTACTGCGAGGTCACCGTGCTGCGCACCGTGCGTGGTACTCCAGACCTGGGGCTGGTGGTACGACAGCGCGGCGGAGAGGTGGACGGGATCGTGCAGCGGATCTCGCACACGTCGCTGCTGGAACCGGGGGAAACCTACCTCCTCTTCCTGGCGCGCGATGCCGAGGGGGTGTGGTCGCCGACCGCGCGAGGAGTCAATCGGGTGGTGGAGTCGGGCGACCTCGGTGAGACCGTCGGAGGCGAGCCGCTCGACGAAGTGATCCGGCAGCTGGGAGGTGGAAGTTGAAGAGCGCGATCCCGGCGATCGTCTTCGTGGCCAGCCTGGCGGTCGTTCCGCCGCTCCGCGCATTCCAGCACGAGACGACCAACGATCCGAACTGCGCCGAAGGTCCGGGTGTCGACTGTCCGCACCTCGGCATTCCGCTCTCTTGGAGCGTCTTCCCCGTCCACTTCTTCGTCAATGCGGACGGGTCCGGGCTGAGCTTCGATTCGGCCCGCGACGCGATCTCCGCGGCGTTCTCGACGTGGCAAAGCGGGAGCGCCAACGGCATCGCGTTCGAGTTCGGCGGCCAGACGCAGCGGAGCTCGAACGGGGATGATGGCTGCAACGTGGTGTCGTGGCAGAAGCTCGGTCAGGGCGCCGTGGACACCTTTGCCCAGGCGGTCATCACGTTCGACAGGAATACCGGGGAGATCTTCGACGTCGACGTCGAGTTGAACAGCGACGAACCGTTCGCGGTGCTGCCGGCCGGCGAGGACGATCCCTTCGACGGTCGTGTGGACCTGCAAGCCGTCTCGACGCACGAGGCCGGTCACTTGGTCGGCCTCGACCACGAGAATCGGTTCGGTCCGCAAGTCGTGATGTACTTCAGCGACACGAGCGGTAACACTACGCATCGCACGCTCACCTCCGACGATGTCAACGGCGTGCAGACGATCTATCCAGAGCCCGCGATCCTCGGCGCGGGGACGACGACGGCCAATTGCGCGAGCAGCGGAGGAGGCGGGGGCGGGGGAGGCGGGGGGTGTACGCTGTCACCCGCACGGCGAGCCACGGATCTTTGGCCGGTTGCCGCCGTGCTCGCATCGCTGGCTGCGCGGCAGCGGCGGCGCCGCAAGCCCCGCAAGCCGTAGGCCGTAAGCCGCCCCTCTCCCGCGCGCCGCTTTCGGCGAATTCAGCCGTGGTCGCGCGCCGCGCTGCGCGCGTTCCAAAGGCTCTCGGCGCGCTCCCGCAGGACGTGCCGGGCGCGATCGACGAGCCCCTCGTTTCGCTGGACCCGCTGCTCGAGCTCGCGGAACTTGTCGAGCGGGATGTGCTCGTGGTCGACGGCCGTTTCGATCGACAGCGAGCGATCGACCTGCATGGCCTCGAGCACGCGCAAGTAGATTTGGAACTCCGACTCCGTCACGCTGTCCGAGTCGCGGTTCTTGGCGGCAGACCCTGTCGCCGCCTCGGGAGAGCCGAACAGGTACTGGAAGACCGGCGGTACGCCGACGCGGTAGTGGACCCATTCGGTCACGAGGAAAGTCGCCGAGACCAGGATCAACGCCGGGACGAAACCATCGAGGCGCTTCATGTCCAAGCTTCCGGGGTCATCCACGTTCCTGAATAGCAGACCCCAAAGGGGGCAATCCATCAGCTACGAGACTGATGGAGACTTCCGGAGCGGAGAAGGCGGGGTGATCGAGGAGAGGCCGTTCGGAGCCGGCGCGCGGCGGCCGGCCCCAGAGGTTGCCTGAACTTGTTACCAGCGTCGCCCGCCGCCCCCGCGCCCGCCACCGCCACCACCGCCGCCACCGAAACCGCCTCGGCCGCCGCCGCCCTCGCGCCGGCCACCTTCGGGACGCGGCCGCGCTTCGTTGACGTTCATGCGTCGGCCTTGCAGATCGGTGCCATTCAGGGCGGCGATCGCTGCTTCGGCTTCTTCCTTGCTCGTCATCTCGACGAAGCCGAAGCCTTTGGACTGTCCGCTGAACTTGTCTTTGATGATCGTCGCCGAATCGACCTGTCCATGCGCCGCGAACACCTCGCGGAGCTGGTCTTCGGTGACCTGGTAGGACAGGTTCCCCACGTAGATCTTCATGCTCTCTCCCTTTCCTGAGCCCGCGCCAAATCAGGCGGCGGGCAGGCGAATCAGCGATGTGCCGATCCGCAGTGGCGGGGCGGGGGCCGCGCACGAGGCCCGGCGACGCGAGGACGAGTCCAGGCGCCGTGAACCGGCTATTTCTGCGAAATGGATCCTCGTAACCCCGACCTTGATTCCCGGGTTCCTACCACAGCGCTTTGCGCGCTGCCAAACGCGTCGAAAAGGGCCCGCCGCGCCCGCTGCCGCCGTCCAAGCGGAGCGTCTGATCGATTGCACACGTGCGTCCCCTTTTTTGAGCGCCGGCGAGATCTTCTCCGGGATCGTTACCAGCTTGAAGATCGGTCGCGGGTTGAGGCGCTGCTACTGCGGCGTTTGCTGTTCCGAGTCTTTCGGTGTGACGCTCTTGCTGATCGCTCGGCCCGTGTCCTTTCCGGCTTCCCCAAAGTCGCGGCCGACCTGCTTCCACTCCTCCTTCCGATTCGTGGCGTCGGGATTGACCGATTGGCCGAGGGCGCGAATCGTCTGTTTTCCGCTCTCGCCCCACGAACTGCCGCTTTCCTGCCAGGCCTGTTTCTGGCTCGACGTGCAGGCCGCGAACCCCACGACCGAGACGATCCAGATCGTCTTCCTCATGGACGTCAGCGTAGCGCTGTCGCTCGCCGGGTGGAAGAGGCGCATTCATCAGATTCATGAGCCTAAGTACCCGCGGACAGAAATACGGCAACGTATTCCTCGGTCCTCGCGGCCGCCCGCTGCGTTGCTCCTCCTCAGAATAGCGCAAGACTATTCTTCGTCGTCGCGCCTTGCGGACGACCACGATGACCTTCGGCCTACGCCGCCGTATTTCTGTCCGAGGGTACTAAGGTTGGCCGATGGTTTGATCGACAAAGTTCTTGCTTTGCTTTAGTTATAAAAGAGCGCCCCGATGATCCTGGTTTCGAACGACGACGGCATCCATTGCGAAGGATTGCGGGTGCTCAGAGATGCTCTGGCTTCGCTCGACGAGGTCGTGGTGGTGGCGCCGGATCGCGAGCGAAGCGCCGTCAGCCACTCGCTGACGCTCCACCGCCCGCTCCGCGTCGAAGAGCTTCGCGCCGGCTGGTATGCGGTGAATGGAACTCCCACCGACTGTGTGCTGCTCGGCGTGAATGCCCTTCTACCGGAGCGGCCCCGGCTGATCGTCTCGGGGATCAACCGCGGCGCGAACCTCGGGGACGATCTTCACTACTCGGGAACGGTGTCCGCGGCGATGGAGGGAACTCTGCTCGGCATCCCTTCGATCGCGGTCTCGCTCGCGGCGCGAAGGGACTTCCGTTACGGCCCCTCGGCTCGCTTTGCCGAGCGGCTCGCGGCGTACGTGCTCGCTTCCGGCCTACCGGAAGGCACGCTGTTGAACGTCAATGTGCCGCCGACCGAAGAGGGCGAGTCGCCGCGCGGATTTCGGCTCGCCCGCCACGGCAGACGCCGCTACAGCGACACGATTGCCGAGAAAGTCGATCCGCGAGGGCAGACGTACTATTGGATCGGCGGGGACGAGGTCGACGGCCCGGCCGATGAAGGTACCGATTTCGCGGCGATCGCCGCCGGCCTGATCTCCGTCACGCCGATCCATCTCGATCTCACCAACCACGCCTGCTGGGAGCACCTTTCGGACATGGATCTCCGGTGGCCCTGAACTACGAAGGCGCTCGGCAGAAGATGCTCGATTCGCAAATTCGCGCGCGCGACGTGCGCGACGCGAGGGTGCTCGAGGCCATCCGCAAGGTACCCCGCCACCTGTTCGTCGAGGAGGCGCTGCGCGACCGCGCCTACCTCGACAAGGCTCTGCCGATCGGCGAAAAACAGACGATCTCGCAGCCCTACATGGTCGCCGCGATGAGCGAGGCTCTCGAGCTCGAACCGCGCGATCGCGTGCTCGAGATCGGCACCGGCTCGGGCTACCAGACCGCGGTGCTCGCCGAGCTCGCCGAGAGCGTGTTTTCGGTCGAGCGCATCGCCAGCTTCGTTCCTCTCGCGCGCGCGCGGCTCGAATCGCTCGGCTACTACAACGTGCTCATCAAGGTCGGGGACGGAACGATCGGATGGTCCGAGCACGCGCCCTACGACGCGATCGTGGTGACCGCCGGCGCGCCTCAGATACCGCGACCGCTGCTCGACCAACTGAAGCTCGGCGGGCGGCTCGTGATGCCCTTGGGTCCCGAGGACGCGCAGATGCTGGTACGCGTTCGCAGGGACGAGGACGGCTTCCACGAAGAAGCACTCGGGGAGTGTCGCTTCGTGAAGCTGATCGGCCGCCATGGCTGGGCGGGGTGAGTGGGGACGTTGCGGCATTATCGGAATTGTTGGCGATCGAGCGTTCACGTCCAACAATTCCGATAATGCCGCAACGTCCCCACTCGACATCGTAACCCTTCGTGCCGTTCTCGTCCTTTCACTTGCTCTCAGTATCGCCGCCTGTGCCACGCGCACGGTCGCCCGCGGGCGCGGCGTCAACCACGTCGTCGGCCGCGGCGAAAATCTCTTTCGCATCGGCAAGGCCTACGGCGTCGACTACCGCGATCTCGCCCGCGAGAATGGTATCGACGATCCCGCGAAGATCGAGGTCGGACAGAAAATCTTCATTCCCGGCGCAACGCGGCGACTACCCGTCGAGATCATCGCGCCACTTTCCGCGTCCGAACGGCCGCCCGAGGCGTACGAGATTCCCGCGGGGAACCGGCGCTTCCTCTGGCCGATGCGCGTCGGAACGCTCACGTCTCGCTTCGGTCCTCGTAATGGCACCTTCCACGACGGCATCGACATCGCCGCACCGGAGGGGACCCCTATCTATGCTGCTCGCGACGGGCACGTCATTTACAGCGATGAGATCCCTGGCTATGGGAACATCGTGATCTTGGAGCATGCCGACGGTTTGTCGACCGTTTATGCCCACAATGCTCGGAACGAGGTTTCGCAGGGCGACTTCGTGCGACAAGGTGCGGAATTGTCGCGCGTGGGGCGGACGGGGCGCACGAGCGGGCCGAATCTCCACTTCGAGATCCGCAGTCAGAACGTCGCGCGCAATCCGCTCTTCTATCTCCCGCCATGGACCGGCCCGCAGGAGACGTCTTGAGAGATCTGAAGGCGCTCATTCGTGACATCCCCGACTTCCCGAAGAAGGGGATCATCTTCAGGGACATCACGCCGCTGTTACTCGACGCGGCGGCGTTTCGCGACACCGTGGAGCGAATTTGCCTGCCCTTCCTGAATCGCGTCGACGTGGTCGTAGGGGTCGAGTCGCGCGGTTTCATCGTCGGCGCGGCCGTCGCCTACCATCTCGGCACGGGCCTCGCCCTCGTGCGCAAGCCGGGGAAGCTGCCCGCCGCTACGTTCGAGGCTCGCTACGATCTCGAATACGGGAGCGACGGCTTGCAGATTCACCAAGACGCGTTTCGTCACGGAAGCCGGGTGCTGATCGTCGACGATCTGCTGGCAACGGGGGGGACGGCGTCCGCGACCGTGGAGCTGGTGCGGCGGACGGGCGGTGGCGTGGTCGGTTGCGCTTTCGTCATCGAGCTCGCCGGGCTCGCCGGTCGCAAGCGCCTGGGAACGTTCGAGGTGCATTCGGTGGTGAAGTACTGAGAGGCTTCCGGCTACCGGCGAAGAGCTCGAGGGCCCTTACGGTAGCCGGCAACCAGTAGCCGATAGGAGCTCCTCATGTCCGACTTCCGAATCGAGCGCGACAGCATGGGCGAGATGCGAGTCCCGGCGGATGCCTACTACGCCGCGCAGACCGCACGCGCCGTGGAGAACTTTCCGATCTCGAAGCTACGCTTCGGCCGGCCGTTCATTCGGGCGCTGGCGCTGGTCAAGCTCGCGGCGGCGAAGGCCAACGCCGAGCTCGGCCTGCTTTCGGAAGCCAAGGCGAAGATGATCCTCGCCGCGGCGCAGGAGGTCGTCGACGGAAAGTTCGATGATCAGTTCGTGGTCGACGTCTTCCAGACGGGGTCGGGCACCTCGACGAACATGAACATGAACGAGGTCATCGCCACGCGTGCGATCGAGCTCCTCGGCGGCAAGCGCGGCGACAAGTCGGTGCACCCCAACGACGACGTCAACATGGGGCAGTCCACCAACGACGTCTTCCCGACCGCGATCCACGTCGCCGCGCTCGAGGCCGTCGAACGGCAACTTCTCCCCGCCCTGCGCGCGCTCGCCGAGGCGTTCGAGGCCAAGGCGGGCGAGTTCGCCGACGTCGTCAAAGCCGGCCGCACCCACCTGCAGGACGCCGTTCCAGTCACGCTCGGTCAGGAGTTCTCGGGCTACGCGAGCGTCATCCGTCACGGTCTTCGCCGCGTCGAGAATTGCCGGCCGCACGTGGCCGAGCTGCCGCTCGGTGGCACGGCGCTCGGCACGGGGATCAATGCGGACCCGCGGTTCGCTCCGCACGCGATCCAGGAGCTCAGTCGGTTGACGGGTCTCGAGTTCCGGCGCGCCGAGAACGCGTTCGAAGCGATGCAGAATCGCGACGCCGCCGTCGAGCTCTCCGGCGCGCTCCGCACGATCGCAGTCGGGCTCATGAAGATCGCCAACGACCTTCGCCTGCTCACGTCCGGCTCGCGAACGGGTTTCAACGAGATCGAGCTGCCGGCGACCCAGCCGGGCTCGAGCATCATGCCGGGAAAGGTGAATCCAGTGATCGCCGAGGCCGTCAACATGGTGGCCGCGCAGATCATCGGTTACGACGCGGCGATCGCGGTCGCGGCGATGAACGGCAACCTGGACCTGAACGTAATGATGCCGGTGATTGCCCACGATCTCCTCGAATCGATCGAGCTCACCTCCTCGGCGTGCCGGGTGTTCGCCGAGAAATGCGTGCTTGGCATCAAGGCCAACGTCGAACGCTGCGCGGAGTACGCCGAGCTCACCGGTCAGCTGGTGACCGCAGTGGCGCCCGTCATCGGCTACGACAAGGCGGCGGCCGTCTACAAGAAGGCAGTCGCCCGAAATACGTCGATCCGCCAGGTGATCCTCGACGAAAAGTTGATGTCGCCTGCGAAGCTCGACGAGATATTGAACTTGAAGAAGCTCACGCGCGGCGGCCGCGCCTGACGTAGACTTTGCGAGCGCCTGCGTAGTGATCCACTGGCAGCAGAGGCTCGAGTCGCTGAAGGAGCGGAGCACGTGCCGGATCACCACGCGCGGCCGCCGCACGGGTCGGCCGCACACGGTCACGATTTGGTTCGTGGTCGGAGACGGCGGCCGGATCCACCTCGGGACTTTGAAGATGGGGCGCGACTGGCCCAAGAACGTCGCCGCCAATCCGGAAGTCGTTCTCGAGATCGGTGACCTACGCCTGAGCGGCCGGGTGCAGCAAGTGAGCGAGGAGAACGAGCGCGCCCGAATCGCGTCTCTCATCGCCGCCAAGTACTGGGCGGCGCGGATAGGCTCGTGGCTCGGCTTCAAGCCGCAAGGCGTGTTCGAGGTCCGGGTGATCGGAGAAGCTTGACCTGCATGCCTCACCAGGTCTTCTGCTGCTCGCTTACTTGTAGTAGCGGTAGAGTGCTTCCGCGACGCAGCCGGGCTTCGACTCACCCTCGACCTCGAAGCTCATACCCACGGTGACCTGCGCGCCGGCACCGTTCGCGATCTCCTCGAGATCGACCAGCGTCGCCTTCAGACGAACCCGCTTGCCGATCCGCACAGGGCCCGGATAGCGGAGCTTGTTCAGCCCGTAGTTGATTCCCATCCGAATGCCCTTCACCGCCACGATCTGCTCCATCAGGGAGGGCGCAAGCGACAATGTGTAGTATCCGTGAGCGATCGGCCCGCCGAAGGGCGATTCCTTCTTCGCCCGTTCAGGATCCACGTGGATCCATTGGTGGTCGTGGGTTGCGTCGGCAAACTTGTTGATCTCCTCCTGCGTGACGAGATGCCACTCGGAAGTGCCGATTTCCTTGCCCTTCATAGCCTTCAGCTCGTCGATCGTCAGCGTACGCGGCGCCATGGTTCTCCTCCGCTATCAGCGAGATTGAAGTTCGATTCGCGTGGAATGCGAGAGGAGCACGAGTCGACACCACGTCGCAAGCGTTGGAGAGGGGTGTTCAGCCGAGGCGATCGGCCGACTCGGTGACGCACGGAAGCGACGACGAATGTTAATGCTTGTGCTCGACTCTCTTACCGTAGCTGACTTCACCCTTGTCGACTCGCAGTGAGAAGCCGCAGTCGGGGTTCGTACAGACCCACGCCTTGAACAGCACCGACGAGCCCTCCTGCCCGTAGTCCGAAAGAGGTATCAGAATTCCGTTGTTGCATTTCTGACACTTCGGAAGGTCCATCTCCCCCCTCCTTTCCCGGCAGATCGACGCTGCCGCCCAGCCAAACGCGAGTGTAGTGGCGGGTCATTACGAACGCAAGAAGCGGAAATGGCCGAAGACCGGACGGGAAATCGTGTTCCCCGACCCTTTGGTTCGATGCGACGCGTCGTGATTAGGGGGGCGTGTCGCGGTCCGGATTACTCGGACGGACTCCTAGCGCGTAGGCTCTACCAGGAATGCCCCCGCCAAGAATCGAACTTGGACCTGCAGCTCCGGAGGCTGCCGTGATATCCATTTCACCACGGGGGCTAGCTCGGTTGCATGTTGCATTCCCTTTGATCGCGACCAGCGGGAGCGATCGGTGACCCACGCTCCCAAGCTCCGCCGAGCTTCGACCAGTACTACATCGACCTGCGCTCGTCGACGGCCGGCCCTGGCCTCACAGCAGCGGCCCGATCGACGCGAGCATCTCCGCGTGAATCCAGTCCGTTTGAAGCCAGCGTCTGATCGCCGAATGCCTGGAAGCGGTCTCCGCGGAAGTCGCTGACCATCCCGCCGGCCTCCTCGACGAGCAGCGCGCCAGCAGCGGTGTCCCAAGGCTTCAGCTTCCACTCCCAGAAGCCATCGACGCGCCCCGCGGCGACCCAGCACAGATCGAGGGCGGCCGATCCGGCGCGACGGATGCCTTGCGTGCGGAGCATGAAGGCCTTGAAGAAGGAGAGGTAGAAGTCGGCATGCTCGCGTCGGTCGTAGGGGAAGCCGCTGGCGAGCAGAGACGAGGCCAAGCTCGTGGCCGACGAGACCCGCAGCGCCCGGTCATTGAGAAACGCCCCGCCGCCGCGACGGGCGACGAAGAGCTCCTCGCGCATGGGATCGTAGACCAGGCCGAGAATCGTTTGCGTGCCGCGCTGGAGGGCGAGCGAGATAGCTACCTGAGGATACCCGTGCGCGAAGTTCGTGGTGCCGTCGAGCGGGTCGACGAGCCAGAGGAACTCGTGCTCGCCCCGCGCTCCCGACTCCTCCGCCAGCACGGCGTGGTCGGGGAACGTCGAGCAGAGCACGTCGAGTATCGCCGCCTCGCACGCCCGGTCCACGTCGGTCACCAGATCGATGGCGCTGGACTTGACGTCGATCCGCCCGTGCTCGTGCCAACGCCGCTTCAAGATGACGCCCGCACGATCGGCGGCGACTCTCGCCGCCGATTCGAACGCTTCCACCCCGCGTTTCTGCCACGGCGAACTGCGCAAGTCTACGCGTCGTTGACAGCCTCTCGGGGCGCGGATACGATACATTGTTTCGCGTTGATGGGTTGAAGGGTTGCAGCCGACGGGAGTCAAGATCGAGCGCATTGGCGACGGGAAGCCGTTCTAGACAGCCTGCTAACGCCAGAGTCCAACCGGTGGGCGGTCGCCAAGTGGTAAGGCACCGGTCTTTGGAACCGGTATCGAAGGTTCGAATCCTTCCCGCCCAGTCATTTCGACGCGTGTCTCGATGAACGAGCGAGCCAAGGACGAGCTGATCCTCTTCGCGGGCAACTCGAACCCCGCCCTTGCTACGTCCGTGGCGCGAGACCTCGGCGTACCGCTCGGCGCCGCCACGGTCCGGACTTTCAGCGATGGCGAGATCCTGGTGGAGATCGAGGAGAACGTCCGCGGCGGCGACGTCTTCGTCCTGCAGTCGATCTGCACGCCGGGGAACGATCACCTGATGGAGCTCCTGTTGATGCTCGACGCACTGAAGCGAGCCTCGGCCAAGCGCATCACGGCCGTGATGCCGTACTACGGATACGCTCGCCAGGACCGCAAGGTGGCTCCGCGCGTACCGATCAGCGCCAAGTTGATCGCGGATCTCGTCACCACCGCGGGCGCTTCCCGCATGCTGACGATGGATCTCCACGCCGGGCAGATTCAGGGCTTCTTCAACATCCCGGTCGACAACCTCTACGCGACTCCCGTCCTCCTCCCCTACATGCGCGAGCGGGTAGCCGGACTCGAGGTGGCGGTCGTGAGCCCCGACGCGGGAGGCGTCGAGCGCGCGCGGGCGGTCGCCAAGCGGCTCGACGCGGGTCTGGCGATCATCGACAAGCGTCGCCCGGGTCCGAATGAAGTTGCCGAGATGCGGATCATCGGCGACGTCGGGGGCTGTTGCGCGATTCTCGTCGACGACATCGTCGATACGGCCGGCACCATCGTCACCGCCGCCGCCGCGCTGCGCGAAGCGGGGGCGCGCAAGGTGATCGGCTGCTGTACGCACGGCGTACTATCGGGTCCCGCCATCGAGCGCTTGATGGCCTCCGACATCGAAGAGCTGGTGGTTACCGATACGATCCCGCTCCGCCCCGACGCGCAGAAGAGCGGGCGCGTGAGCGTTCGCTCCGTCGCGCACCTGCTTGCCGAGGCAATCCGCCGGACCCACGATGAGGAGTCGATCAGCTCGCTGTTTCTGTCGTAACCCTGAGCTACTTTTCGGAACTTTGGGAGAAAAGGAATGGAAATCGTTTCCGTGACCGTCGAAAAGCGCCCGACCATCGGCAAGGGGCCCGCTCGTCGGGTGCGCGCCGCGGGTAAGGTGCTGGGCGTCTTCTACGGGCCGAACCAGCGCGACGCGATCACGCTGCAGCTCGACGAGAAGGAGTTCTCGAAGAAGATCGCGGTGCTCGAGGGCTCGGCGCTGATTCAGTTCGACTCCGCTGCTCCCGAGCTGAAGAGCCGCATGGTTCTGCTGCGCGAAGTGCAGAGCCACCCAGTGAGCGGAGCGGTGCTGCATGCCGACTTCTACGAGGTCGACCTCAAGAAGAAGCTGGAGGTCACGGTAGCGTTGCACTTCACGGGGAAGGCCGTCGGCGTCGAAGCTGGAGGGATTTTGCAGCCGATCGTGCGCGAGGTCACCGTCATGTGCCTGCCGACGGAGATCCCTGCCTTCATCGACGTCGACGTCAGCGCGCTCGACATCCACGACTCGATTCACGTCGAGGAGCTGAAGCTGCCGCAGGGGGTCGAGCCGGTGTTCGATACCAACTTCACGGTCGTGACCGTATCGCCGCCGACCGTGGAAGAAGTGAAGGTCGAGGCGCCGGTCGAAGGCGTTCCGGTCGAGGGGGCTGCGGCGCCTGCGGCGGAGGGCGAAGCGCCCGCCGCGGAGGCGGCCGAGGGCGGCGCCGAGGGCGGCAAGAAGGGCGAGAAAGGCGAGTAGCCTGGGCGCGCGCGCTTGCGGACCAATGTCGTCGTCGGTCTCGGCAACCCCGGCTCCTCGTATGGGCGGAGCCGTCACAACGTCGGGTTCCGCGTCATCGACGCGCTCGCGGAGCGGCACGGCCTGCGCTTTTCGAAGCGCGACTACAAATCGCAGGTCGCCGCGGGAAGGATCGGCGCCGGCGCCGCTCTGCTGATGAAGCCCCAGACGTACATGAACTTGAGCGGGGAATCCGTCGGGCGGGCGCGACGCGCTCTCAGTCTCGACCCGCAGCAGTTCATCGTCGTCTACGACGACCTCGACCTCGGCGTCGGTCGCGTGCGCGTCCGGGCGCGCGGCAGTGCGGGTGGCCACCACGGAATCGAGTCGATCATCGAGGCGCTCGGCAGCAAGGAGTTTCCGCGCGTGCGTATCGGCATCGGCCGGCCGACGAGCAAGGGCGGCAACGTGGATTTCCTGCTCGACGCGATGACGACCGAAGAGGCCGAGGCTCTGGCGGAAGCAATCGTGCGCGGAGCGGATGCGGTCGAGTCGATACTCGCGGAAGGAGTACCGGCCGCTATGAACCGATTCAATGGACAACCGAAAGGCGACCGCAGATCGCAAGCGATCGATCGCCGATGACCGCATTGACTCCTTGCTCTCGTCCATTTGCATGACGGGGGCGGAAGACCAAAGGGAGGCTCGAAATGTACGATTACGAAACACTGACGGTGCTGCACCCCGACCTCGGGGAAGCCGGCGCCAAGGAGATGGTCCAAAAGGTGCGTGGCGTGCTCGAGGGAGGGGGTGCGGAAATCAAGAAAGTGGACGAATGGGGGTTGCGTGAGCTTGCGTACCCCATCCGCAGGCAACGCCGAGGGATCTACGTGCTCGTCGAGTACAAGGCGGAGGCGCGAGCCGTTTGGGAGCTCGAGCGCCAACTCAAGCTGAACGACGAGGTGCTGCGATTCCTCTCGGTGCGCCAGATCCACAAGAAGGCGCTGCCGCCGCGCCGCCCGCGCCCTGATCGCGAAGAGCAGGTGGGCGATTTGGAGTCCGCCGAGGAGATGGGCTGAACGCCTGGAAGAACCGGGTCGAGCTCGTCGGAACGATCGTTGCGGCGCCCGAGCGCCGGCGCACCCCGGCGGGCACTCCGGTGGCGGTATTCCGGCTACGTGTGCCGCCGAGCCCGGACGAGGCCGCCGTATCAGGATGCGTCATCCCGGTGGTCGCTTTCGGCGAGCAGGCGGCCTTTGTGGAAGTCGAGGAAGGGCGCGAGGTCGAAGTCGAAGGCTCGTTGACGGAACGGCGGTGGCGGGGAGCAGGCGGCGTTCGCCAAAGCCGCTTCGAGATACTGGCCCGCGCCGTTCGGGTATTGTAGAAACGACGATTCAGCAGCTAGGGGGAGCTCATGGAGTCAGGAAGAGGACGCGCCGGAGGCGGCGCGAAACGCCGGGGAAGACCAGGCGATGACAAGATGCCACACCGCCGCCGCATCCAGCGGCGGAAGATCTGCCGGTTCTGCGCCGAGCGAATCCCGATCGACTACAAAGACATTCGCCTGCTCGGCGGCTTCGTCACCGAGCGCGGCAAATTGATCCCCAGCCGGATCACCGGCAACTGCTCCCGGCATCAGCGAGAGCTGACGACCGCAGTGAAGCGCGCCCGAAACGTGGCGCTGCTGCCGTTCACCTCGGCGACCGTCTGACCCCCCCATGTCCGAGCCCCGAGCGACCACGCAAGCAGCCGTAGGAGTGATCGGAGTGGTGCGCGCCTCCGCAGCCACTGCGGCGCTCTTCCTCGGTGGGCTGCTGCTGCCGATCGGTGGTCCCCTCCTGATGGTGGTCGCACCGCAGCCGGGACTGCGGCTGTCTTTGGTCGAAAACAGATACCCGTCAGCCTGCGTCGTCGCGCTCGCGGCGGCCGGGGTGGGGCTCGCCGGTGGTGTGGCGCCGGCGATCGCCTATCTAGCGAGCTGCGGGCTTCTAACCCTCGCCTTGCCGGCGCTCCTGCGGCGCGATTGGTCGATCGAAGTGACGGTCGGGCTCGCGACGGCCGGGGTGGCGATGACGATTCTCGTCGTCGCCCTCTGTGCCTCGACTCCAGCCGAGCTCTCGGTCGCGGTGCGGGCCGCGCTGGAGCAAGTGCGCGAGGAAGCCATCCGGGTCTATGCCCACGCCGGTCTCGCTTCGAACATGATCCACGACCTCGAGGACGGAAGCACCCGCGTCGTCGAATTGGTACTGCGCCTCACCCCCGCCTTTTTCCTCGTGTCCATCGCCGGGGGTGTGCTGCTGAACGTCCAGCTTTTGCGACGTGTCCAGCGCGTTCGCGGGTTCGTGCCTGTCTTTGGCGATCTCACGCGCTGGAAGTGCCCCCCAGAGCTCGTGTGGCTCCTCATCGCCAGCGGCTACGGCTCGTTCCTTTCCAGCGGCGCGCTCGCAGCGGTCGCGACGAACGTTCTGGCGGTGCTGCTCGCGATCTATTTTTGTCAGGGGCTGACGATCGCGCAGTTCTACATGCGTCGCTGGCGCTCACCCTTCTGGGTGGTCGGCCTCGTCTACCTGTTCATCGTCATCGAATGGTTGCTGGCGACCGGGGTCACGCTGCTAGGCGTGTTCGATCTGTGGGCAGACTTTCGCCGTCTGAACCCGCGCGCCGTGGAAGAAGATTGACGCGAGGAGAACCGAGAGATGGAAGTCATCCTGCAGCAAGACGTTGATAACCTCGGCACGATCGGCGACGTCGTCAAAGTGAAGCCGGGCTACGCGCGCAACTACCTCTTTCCCCGCGGGCTCGCCCTCGAAGCCGACGCGAAGAACATCGCCGTGCTCGAGCATCGCAAGCGTGCTCTGGCCTCGAGGCGCGCCAAGGTGCAAAAGGCGAATGAAGCAGAGGCCGGTCGGTTGGCTGCGCTCACGATCGTCGTCGCCGCGCGCGCGGGTGAGGAAGACAAGCTATTCGGCTCCGTCACGAACCTCGACATTCAGCGGGCGCTCGCCGCCCAGGGGGTCGAGATCGACCGCAAGAAGATCCTTCTGCAGGGCCCGATCAAGGCGCTCGGCGAGCATTCCATCACGGTGGATCTCGGCGCGGGTGTGCGGACGGCGCTCAAGGTTTCCGTCGTGAGACAGGGGGAGTCCGACGAGAGCTAGAGCCCGCGTCACAGATCGGTCCCGTTGGTCGCAATCCCGTCTCCGGAACCCGAACGCGAAAAAGGGCGGAGCCTGACGGTAGAGGCACTAGCGACGAAGGCTGCGTCGGACGAATGACGTGAGCCGTTGGAGATCGGTCAGCCCGAGGCCGCGCCCGACGAGGTAGAAGACCCCCGCGCCGAGCGTGACGGTCGTCGCCACGCGCAGTAGGTCGCCGGGGAAACCCGGGGGGAGGCCGCCGAGCCAGGCGAGCCAGAGCCAGCAGGTAACCCCCATGACGGTCGTCGCGATGGCGATTCGCCGCAGGTCGGCTCCGAGATCGAGCGTGCCGCCGCCGATCCGCTTGAGCAGCAGCACGAATAGCAACGCCGAGTTCCACAGCGCGACGAGCGACGTGGACAACGCCAGACCGCCATGGCCGAGTCCGAGCAGCCGGATCGCCGTCCAATTGCAAACGAGGTTGACGATGACCGAGAGAGCGCTCACCCGCATCGGCGTCCGCGCGTCATCGAGCGCGTAGAAAGCGGGAGCGAGAATCTTGATCGCGGCGTAGCCCGTGAGGCCAACCGAATACGCCGCGAGCGCGATCGCTGCCGCTCGCGTGTCCGCGGCTCCGAAGCGGCCGTGCTGGTAGATGAGGGCGATGATCGGCTCGGAGCAGACAGCGAGGCCGGCCGCGGCAGGGACGCAAAGCAAGAGCAGTAGGCGGAGGCCTTCGCGGAGCCGCGTGCGGAATGCGACCATGTCGCCGCGCGCCACCGAGCGCGCCAGATTGGGCAATGCGACCGTGCCGAGCGCGACTCCGAACATGCCGATCGGCAGATACATCAAGCGAAACGCCACGCTCAGCCACGAGACGGGTCCATTGCCGAGACCGGACGCGAAGTTGGTGTTGACCATGACGTTGATCTGAACCGCGGCGACTCCCATCGTGGCCGGACCCATCAGCCGCAGTACCTGGCGCACGCCCGGGTCGCGGAATCCGCCGATGGCGCGATAGCGGAATCCAACCCGCCGCAGGGCGGGGAATTGCACGAAGAACTGCAGGGCGCCGCCGAGCAGCGTGCCGATCGCCATGCCGATCAGCGCGGGGACGACCTCGGTCGAGGAGACGTAAGCGGTGCCGTGAAGGTGAGCCCACGTCCCGCGGAGGTAATCCGGGGCGAGCCAGGCAACGAAGAGGAGACCTCCGACGATCGAGCCGAGATTGAAGAACGACGAGGCGGACGCGGGGATCAGGAACACCGAGCGCGCGTTCAGCACTCCCATCGCCACAGCGGCGAGCGCGACGAGCCAGAGAAACGGAAAGAGAATGCGCGTGAGCGTGATCGTCAGCTCGAGCTTGCCCGGCTCGTCGCGAAAGCCGGGGGCGATCCAATCCACGATCCACGGCGAGGCGAGTATTCCAGCGAACACGACGGCGCCGACGACCAGGAGGAGATCGTTCAGCACCCGATTGGCCAGCTCCCAAGCGGGCTCCTCCCCCTCGCGCTCGAGCTTCTGCGAGAAGGTCGAGACGAAGGCGGCCGACAAGGCTCCTTCGGCAAAGAGATCGCGAAGCAAGTTCGGGATGCGAAACGCGGCGATGAACGCGTCGAGCTCGCGGCTCGCGCCGAAGAGGCTCGTGAATACCACTTCGCGAACCAGACCGAGAATTCGGCTCGCGAGCACGGCGAGGCTGACGCCGCCCGCGGCTCGCGTAAAGCTCGCCTCCGGGCTCGGGCGCGGCTCCGCGCGCATCAGGTTTCCGCTGCGAGGGCCGGACGCCGGCGCCTCGACATCAGTAGACGCCACCGAGCTTCGAATGATCCCAGCTCGCGATGCGTTCCGGGCGGACCCGGATGGCCACGCGCTTGACAGCCTGACGCCGAAGCACCTCACGGACCGACGGGTCGTCCGAGCCGAAGTAGCGCGACTGAATGTCCGCGAGGATGTCGACGCAGAGGTCGACGTCCTCGAGGATCTCGGCGCGTCCGCGGATCATCAACCCACGAAGCTCCTCGTACCGAGTCCCCGATTCGGCGAGCAGCGAGACCCTGGGATTGCGTCGCAGGTTGACGACCTTCTGCGATTTCCGAAAGGTCGTCATGTGCACGATGCCGTCGATCAGCGAAAACCACATGGCGACCGAATGCGGGTAACCGCCGGAATCGATCGAGCTCAGGATCAGCGTCTTCGCGCCGGCGAGGAACGCCGCTTGCGCTTCGGGCGTCATCGCGATCTGTGCTCTGCGATTCACGGGTGGAAGGCGCCGGGGAGGAGAGACACCGCGACGACCGTCAAGGCCCGGCCCCGGTGCCTATTTCTTCACGTGCCCCGCCGAGTAGCCACCGGTCTGGCCGACGGCCCAGTCGCGCCATTGGAGCGTGTAGCGCCGAAATGATTGCAGATTGTCGCCGTAGTTGGCGTAGAAATAGACGACCACCGCTCCGAACGCCAATCCCCAAAGAAATTGCCGCATGATGACCTCCCCACCACTAGGCTATCGGAAGCCCCCGCATACCCTCAAGCACCGTGACGTCGTTGGCGTCGCCTGCGCCGCTTGCTAGGGTCGCGGTCTGTATGAGCTCGTACGTTGCCAACTGGAAGGAAGTCCTGACCACCACCAATCTGTCTGCGGGAAAGCCCGTCGATTTCGTATCCCGGTGGCTCATTCTGACACGCGCCGCGGTCTTCCCCATGACGCTCACGTCCGGCTTGATCGGCGGCCTCTTGGCGGCGGGACATCCGCGGGCGAACTGGGTCTACTTCGGTGTGAGCTTGCTCGGGCTCGTCGTGGCGCACGCCTGCAACAATCTCATGAACGACTACTTCGACCTGGAGGGGGGCGTAGATCAGTCCGACTCGCCTCGGGCGCTCTATGCCCCGCATCCGATCCTTGCGGGGTGGATCACCAAGGCCGGGCTCGTTTGCGCGATCGCATTCTTCAACGGCCTCGGTGCGCTGGTTCTCCTCTATTTGTTCACGGTGCGGGGCTGGCCGGTCGTCGGCTTCGCTGCGGCGGGCCTCTTCGTCAGCGTCTTTTACGTCGCGCCGCCGCTCAAGCTGAAGCATCACGGGCTCGGCGAGCCGGGGGTCTTCGTCGTTTGGGGACCACTGATGATCGGCGGCACGTACTACGTGACGACGGGCGAGCTGCCCGCGTGGGTCTGGATCGCCTCGCTTCCCTACGCGATCCTGGTCACCACGGTGCTGATCGGAAAGCACGTAGACAAGCTCGAGCACGACGATCGCAAGGGCATACGTACCCTGCCGGTATTGCTCGGCGAGTCACGGGCCCTTTCGCTCAACCGCTGGCTGATGATCGCCTTCTACGTAGTTGTCGCGGCGTTGGTGTTCTCGGGAACGCTCGGCCCGTGGGTGTTGCTCGTGCTCGCGTCGCTGCCGCTGCTTGCGAAAGTGCTGAAGCTCTACTCGAAGCCGAAGCCGGCGGCACCTCCTCCTGGCTACCCGATCTGGCCGCTCTGGTACGTCGCGGCGGCCTTCAGGCTAACCCGCCGAGCCGGCGCGCTGTTCATACTAGGGCTCGTGCTCAATCGGTTGGCGCCGCTGGTCTAGTCTCAACAGTCTACTCTCAGCCCGCCGCCCGCCCGAGGGCGCCGTTCCGTCGAGGTAGGATCGTGGCCGCACTGGCCCCGCGCCGTGCGCAATCGCGCGATGAGGGCCCGTCTCGACGCGTGCTCGGTCCTCCGGTCGTCGGCGTACAAGGAGTACGCCTCCTCCCTGCGGACGCTGCGCGCGCGCCGGGACGGACCCTCCTCCCGCGATTGCCCCCACCCCGCCGGGAAAACGGTGTGCCGCCTTGCTTCGCTCGGCGTCACGAAGAGGATTCTTATCTCCACCCCGCCCCGAGCCGAGGCGCGGTGACATTCGTACATCGCTTCGCTCTTACAATTTGCACCCACCGCGTCACCCTTGGTAAAGCCGCTCACCCGAAGCGTTGCGGGTGGGGAGGAGGGGCTAAGATGTTCCCGCCGCGAGCGAAGCGAGGCGGCAAACCGAGCTTCTGGAGGGGAGGGGGCGGGTCGCGGGAGGAGGGTGCAGATCGACACGCGCGCAGGGCCGCAGGGAGGAAGCGTACTTCCTGTACGCTGACGACCGGAGGACCGAGCACGTGGCGAGATGCGCCGTCATCGCGCGACCCGCGAACGGGGCGGGGCGTCTTTGACTCGCCGCTCTACGCCGATTGTGGTAGCAAGAACCGAGGAGTCGATCATGTCCGGTCATTCCAAGTGGTCGTCGATCAAGCACAAGAAGGCCGCGAAGGACGCCAAGCGCGGCAAGCTTTTCACCAAGCTGATCAAGGAGATCACCGTCGCGGCGCGGAACGGCGGCGACGTCAACGCGAATCCCCGCTTGCGAACCGCCGTCCTCACCGCCCGCGCGGCGAGTCTGCCGAACGACACGATCGACCGCGCGATCAAGAAGGGCAGCGGACAGCTCGACGGGCAGGTGCTGGAAGAGATCGACTACGAAGGTTACGGACCGGGCGGGGTTGCCGTCATGGCTCGTGTGCTCACGGACAATCGCAACCGGACGGTGAGCGAGCTGCGCTTTCTCTTCAGCAAGTACGGCGGCCACCTCGGTGAAGCGAACAGTGTCGCATGGATGTTCCAGAAGCGTGGCGTGGCCCACGTGGACAAGACCGGTATCGACGAAGATCGGGTGATGGAATTGGCGCTCGACGCCGGCGCCGACGACGTCTCGGACGCCGGCGAGAGCTTCGAGGTCGTCTCTTCCCCGGAAAGCCTCGAAACCGTCCGCGGGGCGATCGAAGGAGCCGGGCTCAAGCTCACGAGCGCCGAAGTGACGATGGTCCCGAAGAGCACCGTTCATTTGACCGGACCGCCGGCGGCGTCGGCCCTGAAGCTCCTCGAAGCCCTCGAGGACCACGACGATGTGCAGAACGTCTCGGCGAATCTCGACGTCGACCCCGCCGAGCTCGAGAAGCTGTCCGCCGCATAAGCGAGACGCGTGAACCAAGAGAGGGTGAGGGTGCTCGGCATCGACCCGGGCACCTCGGTGACGGGGTGGGGGGTGGTGGAGCCCGCGGGGGCGGCGTTTCGCTGCGTCGCGAGCGGCACCGTGGGGCTACCCGGCCGCTTGCCGCTCGGAGAGCGGCTGCGCCGAATCCGCGTCACGGTGGGGGACCTCTGCCGCGCGCACGCCCCGATCGCGGTTGCGCTCGAGAAGGCATTCGTCGCGCACAACGTGCAAAGCGCCTTTCGCCTGGGCGAGGCCCGCGGCGCCGTGCTGATCGCCGCCGCCGAGGCGGGGCTGCCGGTCTTCGAGTATGCTCCCGCACGGGTGAAGCTCACGGTCGTCGGCTACGGGCGGGCCGACAAGCAACAGATGGTGCGTGGGGTCGCGCTACGGCTCGGTATGCCCCGGGCCGAGCAAGCCGACGAGGCAGACGCTCTCGCTCTCGCTCTCTGCCATCTGATCGGCGCTCGGCTGCACGTGAGCGTGCAAGCGGCGGTGCGCCGCCGTGGCGGGGCGGTCTCGTGATCGCCCGCCTACGCGGACGGCTGTGCGACAGGACCGCGGAGGAGGTCGTGGTCGACGTCGCCGGCGTCGGGTATCAAGTCTTTGCGTCCGCGCAGACGCTGGCGGCGCTTCCCGGTGAGGGTAGCGAGGTCGAGCTGCTGATCGTCACCCATCTGCGCGAGGACGCGCTTCAGCTCTTCGGTTTCGTCGACGCGGCCGAAAAGACGCTCTTCCAGCTTCTCCATTCGGTATCCGGCATCGGGCCTCGCTTGGCGTTGAACATCCTCTCGGGAATGCCCACGGCCGAGCTCCGCGAGGCGATCCGTCGCCGCGATCTGGTTCGTCTCACGCGCATCTCCGGCGTCGGCAAGAAGACCGCCGAGCGCCTGTCGGTCGAGCTCGCCGACAAGCTGCTCGCGCTTCCCGAAGAGCCGTCCCGCGCGGCGCGACGGGCGGACGAACGGCGTCGCGGAGCAGGCCGTTTCGGCGCTCGTCAATCTCGGCTTCCGCCCGGCCGAGGCCGAGCAGTGCCGTCGAAGCGGCGATGGGGACCGGCCTCGCGGCGTTCGAGGACGTGGTTCGTGAAGCGCTGCGGAGTACCCGGCGATGACGCGCACCCGCGCAGGAGCGCTCGGTCCGGCCGCGGTCGAAGACGATCGCGTCGTCGATCAATCGCTCCGTCCGCTGCGCTTCGAGGAGTACGTGGGACAGGAGCGCGTGAAGGAGAACCTTCAGCTGATGGTGACGGCCGCGCGCAGCCGCGGCGAGGCGCTCGACCATCTGCTCTTCCACGGCCCTCCGGGGCTCGGCAAGACCTCGCTCGCGTATCTGATCGCGCGCGAGATGGGAGTCAACATCCGCACCACGTCGGGACCGATGATCGAGCGCGCCGGCGATCTGGCGGCGATCCTGACGAGCCTCGAGCCGCACGACGTTCTGTTCATCGACGAAGTCCACCGACTGAACCGGCTGATCGAGGAAGTCCTCTATCCGGCGATGGAGGACTTCAAGCTCGACCTCGTGATCGGGCACGGTCCCGGCGCGAGCATGTCGAAGATTCCTCTTCAGCCCTTCACACTGATCGCCGCGACGACGCGCGCGGGCCTGCTCTCCGCGCCGCTGCGCAATCGCTTCGGCAACGATTTCCGGCTCGAGTTCTACACGCTAGGCGGAGCTCGAACGGATTCTCGCCCGCTCGGCGCGCATCCTGTCGGTGCGGCTCGAGGCGGACGGCGGCGCGGAGATCGCGCGCCGCTCGCGCGGCACTCCGCGCATCGCCAATCGCCTGCTTCGGCGCGTTCGCGACTTCGCGGAAGTGCGCGCCGACGGCGTCATCCGCTTGGCAGTCGCGCGCGACGCGCTGAAGCTCCTCGACGTCGACGACATCGGCCTCGAGCCCATGGACCGAACGCTGCTCGTCACGATCATCGACAAGTTCGACGGCGGCCCGGTCGGCATCGACACGTTGGCCGCCTCGATCGGAGAGGAGCGAGACACCCTCGAAGACGTCTACGAGCCGTACCTGTTGCAAATCGGCTTCCTGCAGCGGACTCCCAAGGGCCGAGTTGCAACCTCGAGCGCGTGGCGGCATCTTGGCCGGGAACCCCGTAGGGGACCGCAGGGGGGCTTGTTTTGAGGAAGGCTTCAGCTCTCTGGCTTCAACGGATGGTCGCCCTGGGCCAGCCCGAGGCTTGAAGCCCGCAGCCGACGGCCGATGGTCGATCTAGCGAAAGCGCTCATTCTGCTCGGCGCGCTGGCGATTGCTGCCGGCGTGGTGCTCCTGATGATCGGCCGCGTCCCGTGGATCGGTCGCTTGCCGGGCGACTTCGTCTTTCGCCGGGACGATTTCGTCTTCGTCTTTCCGCTGACGAGCTGTCTGCTGCTGAGCGCGCTCGCGAGCCTCGTCCTCTACTTGCTTCGCCGTTGAAGGCCGAGGAACGACGGGTGACGACGTTGAACGCCGACGAAATCAGCGCGGTCGAGGCCGAGAGCATTCCCGATCCGCGCGTCCACCGTCGCGACGCCTGGCTGATCGCGATCGTCGCGGTCGGCGTGTTCCTCTTCGCGGTCTTCGAGGCGCGGCTGCCGCAGTTCTCGAGCGCGCAGTCGTTGATGAATCACCTCACGTTCTTCCTGCTCATCAACTTGAACGTGCTGCTGCTCGTCGTCTTCGCCTTCCTGGTGGTGCGGAACCTCGTCAAGCTCATGTTCGAGCGCCGCCAGCAGATTCTCGGCTCGCACCTTCGAACGCGTCTCGTGCTTGCCTTCGTCGGGCTGTCGCTCTCGCCTGCCGTGCTGCTGTTCATCGCGTCGACGAACTTCATGGACAACTCGATCGAGAAGTGGTTCGACGTGCAAGTCGAGCAGTCGCTCGAAGGGTCGCACGACGTCGTGCAAGCCTTCTACAAGGGCACCGCGGAGTCGATGCAGAGCCGCGCAAGCGAGATCGCGAGCACGATCGCCGCGCGGGGGCTGCTCGCTCCGCGAGCGCCGCGCCGAGCTCCAGCGCTTGCTCGAAGCACGCCGGGCCGGAGCGGGGGTCAGCGCGGTGCAAGTCTTTTCGCCCGCGCGGGAGCTGCTGAGCGTCGCGTTCTCGGGGTCGGCCGTGGGCGGCATCACGGTGGCACCCGACAGCGCCGCATTCGAGCATCTGATCGGCGGAGAGAGCCTGATGCGCGTCGAGCCGCTCGGCGACGGCGACGTCGTGCGCGGCGCCTCTCCGATTCTCGAGCACGGCCGGACGGTCGCCGCCGTGGCGGTGGACCAATACATCCCGGTGAGCCTCTCCCATCGCGCCGAGGACATCGAACGCTCGTTCCGCGAATACCGCGAGCTGAAGATTCTCAAGCAGCCGATCAAGAACACCTATCTGCTGACGCTCACCCTGATCACGCTCGTCGTGGTGTTCGCGGCCACTTGGTACGGACTTTCGCTCGCCAAGGGCATTACCGTGCCGATCCAGCAGCTCGCCGAGGGCACGCGGGAAGTCGCGCAAGGAAACTGGGACGTGCACATCGAGGGGGCAGGTGGGGACGAGATCGGCACTCTGGTGTCCGCCTTCAACCAGATGACCGGCGACCTCAAGAAGTTCAATGCCGAGCTCGAGGAGAGACGCCGGCACATGGAGACGGTTCTCGCCAACATCCGAGCCGGCGTCGTCTCGGTGTCTCCGGACGGCACCATCACCACGTGGAACGCCGCCGCCGAGCACCTGTTCGGCATCCCGGCGCGCCAGGCGCGGGGGCGCCGGGCGGTCGAGGTGCTGAGCGGCGCCACGCTGGCGCCCGTACGGGAGATGCTCGAGCGGCTCCTCGCCACCGGCGCGATCCAGGGCGAACGACAGGTCGATGTCGTGCACGCCGAGCAGGCATTCACGCTGCTCGCGGCGGCGGCGCCGCTGCGGGATCCTGGATCACCGATCGACGAACCGCATGGTGCGGTGCTGTTCTTCGAGGACATCTCACAGATCCTCAAGGTGCAGCGAATGGAGGCCTGGCGCGAGGTCGCGCAGCGCATCGCGCACGAGATCAAGAATCCGCTGACGCCGATCCAACTCTCCGCCCAACGCCTGCAGAAACGCTACGCGAAGATCGTGCGCGAAGACGTGTTCGAGGAGTGCACGCGCACGATCATCAAGCAGGTCGAGGACCTGAAGGCGCTGGTGAACGAGTTCTCGAGCTTCGCGCGCTTGCCGACCGGGCGGCGTCGCCCCGAGGATCTGAACGGTCTCGTCGAGGAGGCCGTCGTCCTGTTTCGCGAAGGGCACCGCAAGATCCGTTTCGACGTTCGCACCGACCCGGACGTGCCTCCGTTGATGCTCGACCGCGAGGGGGTCAAACGCGCGCTGATCAACATGCTCGACAACGCCGTTGCCGCATGCGCCAACGGCCACGGCCAGAGCGGGCGGATCGAGGTCACGACGTCGTATCTCCAATCGCTCGGCCTGGTTCGCCTCGAGCTCTCCGACAACGGCTCGGGAATGACGCCCGAGGTGAAGGCGCGTCTGTTCGAGCCCTACTTCTCGACGAAGAAGGACGGCACCGGTCTTGGGTTGGCGATCGTTTCCGCGATCTTCTCCGACCACCGCGCCTTCGTCCGCGTGCGCGACAACGAACCGAAGGGGAGTCGATTCATCGTCGAATTTCCAGTAAAAGAGGAGGTTCATGGCTGAGACCATCCTGATCGTGGATGACGAGGAGCAGATCCGCACCAGTGTACGCGGGGTGCTTGCGGACGAGGGATTCCGGGTGCTCGAGGCCGACAACGGACGGACCGCGCTCGCCGTGATCGCCGCGGAGCGCCCTCGACTGGTCTTGCTCGACATCTGGATGCCGGAGATCGACGGCATCGAAACCCTGCGCGAGATCCAGAAGCATCATCCGGCAAACGCGAGTGGTCGTCATCTCGGGCCACGGCAACATCGAGACGGCGGTGCGCGCCACCCAGCTCGGCGCGATCGACTTCATCGAGAAGCCGTTCTCGATCGATCGGCTTCTCCAGCGGGTCGAGCGCGCGCTCGGGGCGACGACCGCCGCCGCGGCTCGAGGACGAAGCCGTCACGACGGCCCCCTTGCCGGCGACGGCGGCGGTCGGTCGCACCTCGCGCGCCCGTACGCTTGCGCGCAGCGTCGTGATCAACGGCCACGGGCTCCATTCCGGCGTCCGCACCGGTCTCATCCTCCATCCAGCGCCTCCGGGGACGGGGGTCGTCTTCGATACCATCTCGGGCGACGTCGAGATCCCGGCGCTCGTCTCCTACGTTCGGTCGACGGGCTACGCCACGACTCTCTTTCGCAGTGGTGCCGCCGCCCAGACGGTCGAGCATCTCCTGGCGACATTGCACGCATTCGGCGTCACGAACCTACGGATCAAGATGCAAGGGGAGATTCCGATCCTCGACGGCTCGGCCCGTGAATTCTGCGATCTCGTCGACTCGGGCGGAGTCGAGGTTCAGGAGGAGGAGATCGCCGAGCTCGTCATCGATCACCGCATGGCGATCGGCGATCCGGACAGCGGCAAGTACATCGCACTCGAGCCCTGCGACGGATTCGAAGTCGACTACACGCTCGAGTATCCTCGGCCGGTGGGGCGCGAGCACGTCGTGTACAAGCACGGCGGCGCCGATACGTTTCGCGCGGAGATCGCCCCGGCGCGCACGTTCGGATTCCTGAAGGACATCGCCGCGCTCGAACAGATGGGCCTCGCGGGCGGCGGACGCCTGCACAACTGCATCCTGATCGGCGACGACGGCGTCATCAACACCGAGCTTCGCCTCGATTGCGAGTTCGCACGGCACAAGATTCTCGACATCATGGGCGACTTCTTCCTCCTCGGCCGCCCGATTCGCGGTCGCGTAGTCGCGCGGATGACCGGCCACGGCGACAACATCGCGCTTCTCAAACAAGTCCATCAGCAGCTGGCGAGCTGAGAGCGAGCGTCGCAGATCGCTCCCGTTGTTCGCGATACGAACTGTGAGCGCGCTCCCGTTGGTCGCGTGGCGCGTACGTAGATCCTACCACGCTAGCGAGAGCCGCGCGCCGATCCGCACGGGCGCTCGGAACAAAATGGCTTGTGTGTTCGACCCGAGGTGGTAGACTGGCATTCTGCCACTCGGGTCGAGGGAGGTTCGTTGGAACGTCGGGAAGCGCCGAGAGTATCCATGAGCGAGGCACAAGAACGTCGAGGAGCCGAACGGCGGCACGCTGACGGCGGCGGGACGATCTCATTCGGCCAGGAGGCGTTGGGCTGCCGAGTCATCGAGCTTTCGGATACGGGCGCCCAGGTGCGGATCGACGGGAAGCGTGCCAGTCGAAATCTCGTCGGCAAGCGTGCGTCCTTGACGCTGGAGGGCGCCAAGCCGAAGCTGCTCGAAGGCCGCGTGGCGTGGGCGCGCCCCGCGGTCAACGGTGTCTACCTCGGCATCACGGTCGAGAACAACGAGCTGAAGCCCGTCGAGAACACCTCGCACTGATTCTCTCACCGCAGCGTCGCGGCAACTGAAACGTGCGCTACGAGCCCTCGCACGTCGCCTCTTAGCCGGAGCCGAAGTACGGACCGTCGCTCATCGGACGCGCAGGGCGTTCAATGGCCCGTAAAGCGTGAACGTGTACGATCCGCTCGCCGGCTTCTGGTTGTGATTCAGCAGCGTCAATAGCGGCTCGAAGCCCGCCGGCGCGCCGGGGATCGGCTTCACGCTGAGAACTGCGTTGACCACCGGCATCTGGTTTGGCGTCAGCAGCGAGAGCTGACCATGCAGCTCCGCGTCCAGCTCGGATCCGGAGAGCTTCAGTGAGCGCACGTCCAGTCTCCCTGTTTTGAGATCGAATTCGGCGTCGCCGTTGGCGAAGTGGAGATCGGGGATCGTGAATCCCTGCGCCTTGGCCTGTGTGAGCGACGCGCTCTTCAAGCCGAGCTTGCCGCGTCCCTCGATGTTCTTGAGCTCCCCTCGCCCGCTGAAGTGAACGTCTCCCGACAGCGTTCCTTCCAAGCTCCCATCGAGCAGCGCCCTGAGACGCGGGTACTGCGAAAGGGCGAACTGGTGCCAGGAGAGCGCGAGCGCGCCGGACTGATCGACGGACCCGGCGAAGTCGCCCCCGTACGCTCGACCCCAGAAATAGAAGGGGAAGCCACCGCCGCCGAGCGACGGCCGGAAGACGACTTCCGACGCCGACAGCCATGGCTCGGCGTCCTTGCCCGGCGCGGTCAATGTCGCCTGCGACAGATGGTAGCCGTTCCACGGGCGCAACCAGGCCTCGTCATAGCGGACGCTCCAGCCGGATTGGACGGCGATGTCGTCGGTCCACCGCCGGACGACGAGGTCGTGGGGAAAGGTGAGCGCCAAGAACACGACGAACAAGCCCACGGTCCAGGCCACGTATGCGAGGGACCATCGGCCGACGTGGCGCGGGGCGAGGAGACGACTGAACTGGCCCGCTAGGCCCGCGATCGAGGAGCTCATGGGTGTCAACTCGCGGTCTTGGTGCTGACGCTCGTCACCGCGAAGGTCACGTCGAACTGGTAGGGATCGGCCGGCCGCTTCTTCATCTGCAGGCGCGAAACGTGAAGGGGGGCCGACGCTTGCTCGAGCTCGTAGAGCAGCTCGACGGTCTGTTGCAGCGTGATTCCCACGAGCTGGACGTTGATGGCTTCCTCGACATATTGATCCCCGATCGTCTTCGGCGATGACGGGGCCATCGAGGAGACCTTGTCGCGGCTGATCTTCTTCGTGACGATGCCGTCGAGCGTGGCGTAGAGTCCGTTCGGCCCGACGCCCTTGCTCGTGAGCGAATCGGTCTGGCGCTTGAGCTCGAGGAAGGCGGAACGGAACGACAACACCTGCTCCAACTGATGCTGCTTGGCGACGATCCGAGCCCTTAGCGAGCTCTTTACCGCTTGCGCCTTGTAGACGATCAGGAAGAGCACGAAGGCCGCGAACACGGCGCCGCCGGTTGCGACGAACAGACGTTCCCGGGGTGCCAACCGGGCGTAGGCGTGCTGGAGGTTGGCGAACGAGAGCCCCCTCATCCTTCGGCTCCCTTCCCCAACAGCAGATTCATCCGGAACTCGACCTTGCCGTCCGGGGTCGTGCGCGGCTCCTTGACCTGTACTTCGCTGAAGAGCGGCGATTCGGCGATCTTCTTCCGGATGGTCTCCACGGCCTCGAACGACGCGGTCTTGGCTCGCAGATGGACGCCGTCGGGATCGATCGCCAGCTCGTCGACGTTCATGCGAGGGTCCGTGGGGGCTCGCTCGGAGATCTGCCGCAAGATCTCCAGCGATGAAACCGGGCCGGTCGGACCGAAGCCCAGTTGCTGCTGTTGTTTCTGGAGCTTCTTGATCTCCTGCTGGAGCTGCTCCGCTTCGTCGACGATCGGCGTGTTCGGCAACGCTGCGCGAAATGCCTGGCGGACGACGTCGCGAAGCTCTTCGTACTGAGCCGATAGCTGATAGTACGATACTCCCTGCCAGAGAGCGAACAGCGCGACGATGACGGCGCCGAGTACGCCGAGTCGCGTCACCGCTCCTTGCAGCTCTTCTTGGCCGCGGCGATAGGAGAACGACTCTCGGCGGAAGTTCAGACCGAGCGTGGGCGCGTCCGCGATCTCCCGCAGCGCGAGGCCGAGCGCCGGAGCATAGATCCCCTGGCGCCCGTGTAGCGCCGCCGGAACTTGACGGAGCGGGAGGTCCTCGAGTCGCTGGACGGTGAGACCGACACGACTGCGTAGCGATTCGAGCAACTCGGGGCCCGACGCGCCGCCGACCAGCAGGGCGCGAAGCTCGGACTCGCTCTCGCTGGGGGGGCCGCCGTTGAGGCTCTTCAGGCTCCAGGCGATCTCGCGAACGAGCGCGGGCACCGGCGGCTCGCCCGCCACGTCGATGACTCTCAAGTTCTCGAGCTGCCCGCCGCGATAGATCGCGAGCGTGCCTCCGCCGGCGCTCACGTGGAGGAAAGCGTAGCGCTCCGGCCGATCGCCCTCGAACAATTGAAGCACGTTCAGCGTCGTGAGCGGTGCGAAGTCGACCACCGCGGGATCGAGACCCGCCTCGGAGAGGGTCTTCAGATGATCGTCGATCCGCGATTTCGGCGCCAGCGCCGCGAACACACGTGTGCCGTCGGCCGTCTTGTCGAGAACTTGGAAATCGACGATCGCGTCGTCGATGGCGAACGGGACCTGGCTCTCGAGTTCGAAGGGAACGGTTTGCGCGAGCTTCCGCCAGTCGCGGAACGGCAGCTCGAGAAACCGATAGACCGCGGCGTCTCCCGGAAGCGCCGACAGCACCGTGTCCGCTGCCATCGGATGGCGGGACACGAAGCTTCTCAGCTGTGCGCCGAGTTGCACGGAGGGATCCCGCGGCTCGGAGTAGTACCCGACGATCTGATAGCTGCGAAAGCTCGTCTCGACGACCACCGCGACCAGCTGCGCGCCGTGCGGGTCGAGTGCCAAAATCCGATTCGGCATGATCAGCGGTTCATCGACCGAAAGAGATCGATTCCATCGGATGGTAGCGAGGTTGTCAAGGCAACGCTCCCGGGCTCCTCGCGCCAATCGAGAACTTCGAGGCGCGTACCGGCTCGCCGCTCGAGCACCGCGAGACCGCGAGTGACTTCGGCGGCGATCCCGGCGGCGTGGATCGTGAAATAGGCGCTTCGCATCGTGAAGACGGACCGGATCTGCGGCGGCAACTGACCCCATCCCGGGATTTGGTTGAGCTCCTGAGCGTTCTGGAACGGGTGATCTTGCCGCTGCGCGGCGATCGCTTTGCCCGCCGCGGGATTGTCGACCGCACCGAGGAGCGTCGTCAGCAACAGCTCCGGCGCGGTGTTGACGTTGATCTGCAACTCTTCGTTCGGCAGCACCGTCACGACCGTTCGCAACGCGGCCCACTGGTCGCGCGTGAGCTCGCTGAAGCCCCGCACCAGCTGAAGCTCGTCGAGATTCAGCATCCGCCCGTTGCGCGGCTCGTAGGGAGGATTGAGGTCTTCGTAGTAGTCTCGTTCCGCGCCGCTCTGCCCGGACACCTCGTCGTCTGGATCAAGCCAATCGAGAAGCGGGAAGAGCAGATTGATGTCGAGGCCGAGCGCGGCGAGCACGCCCTGAAACAGGGTCTTTCGCGTTTCGAGCATCACCGGGCTGACTCCCGTCCGAAGCACCATTGAATTGACGTTGAAGCGCGCCGATTCGTCGTCGATGTGGAAAGCAGGCATCGCCGACACCTTCGCCGATCGGGCGTGGCGGAAACGGCTGCGCCCACAGGTCGGAGAGCGTATCCACGTTGGCGTGCACCGTTCTTTGCCTTCTCCGTCGTATCGAGCGTCAACAGGATTTCGCCGAGCGCGAGCCCGGCCCTCGCGAGATAGCGCGCTTGCAGGGAGGACAGCGCGTTGCGCGTGAGGTGCGCCTCGACTTCCGTCGAATACGTGAACTCCACGACGAGGATCGTGAGCAGCGACACCACCAAGCAGCGTGATCAGCAAGGCGATGCCCGAAGGCTTTTTCTTGCGGGTCATCGGCGGGGAGTCGGCCGCCCGGCCACCTGCGGATTGCGAATGCTGCGGATCATCGGCAGGTCGACCGCGGTTTCGTACCGTTCCGATTCGCCGGCGTCGTTCGTCACCGTGAGCGCGATCTCCACTGCCTGCGGCGCCGCGCTGAAGTTGCGGGATGTCGGTCGAGTCCCATTCCTGGACCCAGTCGCTGCCGTCGAAGAAGCGATAGTCGAGACCGCTGACGCCGGGCAGGATGAGGACCGAGCTCGCGGGATTCGCCTTGTCGGGATCGAATTCTTCACCGGAAAGCGAGAAGGTCGTTTCGCGATAGAGACCGAGAATCGGCGACTGCGGACTCAATGGGGCGATGAAATAGTGCACGATCCCGAGATCCACCCCCGCGAATGTCGCTGCCGTCGGACGGCGTACGATCGTCGTGAACGCGACGTCGTCGATCGGGACGCCGCCCTCGCTGCGCACGCGCCCGAGAAAGAGCGCACGGTCGGGAGGCCCCTTCGGTGCTCCGCTCGCGCGTGGCGTCGGCATGACGCCCGGTGCCGGCGGCTGTGACTGTGCGCGCACCACGGGGAGCGTCGCGCGTGCATTCTGAAGGTCCTGAGTCATACGCGTCAGCGCCGCGCGCGCGCCGGCGGCCTCGTCGGCGCGACGTTCGGCGAGCTCCTTGGCGGCGATCGTCTGCGCGAAGACGCCGTAGATGATCGTCAGCACCACGCCGAGGATCGCCAGCGTGATCGTGATTTCCAGAAGAGTAAAGCCCGAAGTAGGGCTTGCGGCGTCGCGCTTGGAGCCTCAACAGAAGACTCCCCGAAGTCTTTCCCGGATACCCGAAGCCTGAAGCCGACACCTTTCTCGCTTCATTGTTCCGGCTTCCTGACCATCGTCACGAGCCTTACCGCATCGGGATCATCGACGTCCCAGTACACGCGAACGTGAATCTCCCGGATCTCGTCCTCGAGCTCCCGCGTCGGGCCGCGCAGGATCTCGAGCTCCCAATGGTAGTCGGGGTCGTTGGCGAAGTCCCCGCTCGAACGCGTCAGGTCGGGAAAGCTCTCGGCGACGATCGTGCGTGTCATCACGGCCTGCGCGAGCAGCGTGGCACGGTTCAGCGCTGATCGTACGCGACGATCTGGATGTTCCTGCCGTGCAGGGCGAGCAGGCTCACCAGGGCGGTTGCGATGACCGCCACCGCGACCAGGACTTCGAGCAGCGTGAATCCGCTCGGCTGCGAGCGAGGAGTTTGCGTCACGGATCGCTCCCGTTGGCCGCGACCCCGTCTCCGATCGACCATCGTGCCGAGCGAGCCTGCAAGACACCGTGAGTTTGCGTCATGGATCGCGCCCGTCGGTCGCGATACGAACGGTGTGTGCGCTCCCGTTGGTCGCGTGGCGCTTGTGTCCTGTAGGCCCTACCAGGCTAGCGTCCCTCGGAGATTTCCGCTCGGCCGCGGATGGGGTCGATGCGTAGCGTGTAGGAGTGTCCCTCGACATCGACGAGGCCGATGACGGAACGATCCGCATAGCCCTCCGGATAGAAGCGTGTCGGGACCAATCCCTGCTCGAACTTGCCGACCCCCGGCACGAACACGTCGGAGATGCGCACGTCCGGAGGCAGGATGACCCTGCGCGCGAGCAGATCGGTGTCTTCGACGAGCATTCCCGTCGCCTCTTCCGTGTGCGCCACCCAGTACTCTTGTCGGTCGAGGTCGAAATACAGCGCCAAGACGGTACCCCGGAGGGCGGCCTCCTCGTAGAGATAACGGGTTGTGTTGGCAAGGCGTCGCGTGGTGGCGGTCAGCTCGGCTCCAGTCACGCTGCGAAGCCGCGGGATCGCGATTCGCGCGACGATGGCGATGATCAGAATGACGATCGACAGCTCGACCAGCGTGAAGCCGGCTTCGCCTTTCGGACTCGGACACGGATTTCGGGCTTCAGGTTTCGGGCTTCGGCGACCGACCTCACGGAGTCTTTCCCGCGAGTGCGCACCCCAAAGCCCGAAGCCCTCTTCATCCCCTCATCCCAGATCCTTGCTGTCGATGTCTGCGTTCTTTCCCTCGCCTCCCTGCTCGCCGTCGGCGCCAAGACACTTGAGCACGAAGTTCTGCCCGTCGCTCAGGTACACGTAGGGACTTCCCCAGGGATCCTCGGGAATCTTCCCGATGTAGCCCTCTGGATTGTACCTCCGCGGCTGCGGCCCACCCGACGGCTTGTGCACCAGGGCCGCCAATACCCTGGTCCGTGGTCGGATAGATGCCGTTGTCCAGCTTGTAGAGATGGAGGCCCTGCTCGATCTCCTTGAGATCGGCCTTGGCCTTGGTGATTCGAGCATTGTCGGTCTGGCCGATCACGTTGACGGACACGATCGTCGCGAGCAGGCCGATGATGAAGACCACGACCAGAATCTCGATCAACGTGAAGCCGGCAGTACGGCGCATCGTGTCTCCAGACATTTCGACGTCAAGCGCGATCGAAAATTCGTGCGTCGGCGGGATCACGATACCAGCGGGGCTCGGAGCGGGCAAACCACGCGCGGATCATCGAATCAGTTGGCTCATCTGGAAGATCGGCAACAGGATCGACAGCACGATGAAGGTCACCATCCCCCCCATGAAAACGATCATCACGGGCTCGAGAAGCGTCGTCAACGTGGCGATCGTGCTGTCCACCTCGCTCTCGTAAGTCTCGGCCGTCTTGAACAGCATCTCCTCGAGTTGGCCGCTCTTTTCGCCCACGGCGATCATGTGGATCATCAGCGGCGGGAAGATGCCGCTCTTCTTGAGCGGGGGGGCGATCGACTGGCCTTCACGAATGGCGTCGCGGGCGGCCTCGGTGGCATCGTAGAGTACGCGGTTGTCGACGATGTTCTTGACGATGTCGAGCGACGGGAGAAGCCCGATGCCGCTCTGCAGCAGCGTCGACAGCGTGCGTGAGAAGCGCGCGACGGCGATCTTCTGCAGGAGCTTTCCGAAAACCGGCACCCGCAGCAGCCACCGATCGTAGCGCTGGCGGCCCGCCTCGGTGCGTACGTAGTAGCGGAAGGCGAGCGCCGCCGCCGCGAGCACCACGACGAACAGCGGCCACCAAGTCGACAGCATGCCCGAGAACGCCATGAGGACCCTCGTCGGCAACGGGAGGACTTGCTTCGACTCGACGAAGATTCGCGTGATCTTCGGCACCACGTAGGACAGGAGGAAGAAGAGGATCGCGGATCCGATGATCAGCATGACCGCCGGATAGGTGAGCGCCGAGCGGACCTTGCTCCGCAGGCGCGCGGTCGATTCCGTGTAGTCGGCGAGCCGGAGCAGCACGACGTCGAGCGCGCCGCTCGCCTCGCCCGCGCGCACCATGTTGACGTAGAGATCGCTGTAGACGCGAGGATGCTCCGCCAGCGCGTCGGCGAGCGAGGTGCCTTCGTTCACGCGCTCGCGCGTCTGCGTGAGCATGCGCTTCAAGCGCTCGGAGTCGACCTGGTCGATGAGCGCCGAGAGGCAGTCGACGAGCGGCAGACCCGCGGAAACGAGCGTCGAGAGCTGACGCGTCATGACCGCCAACTCCTGCGCGCCGACCCGCTCGAAGAGCGCGAAAGCGAGCGGGAAGCGCGCGGCGTCGACTCGGCTTGGCGGCTCTCCGAGAGCGAGGTCGGAAAGACGCCCGTGCGGCGGAGCTTCAGGCGTGCTGCGCGCGGGCTGTCGGCGTCGATGACCCCGGTGACGTTCTTGCCGTCGGGACTCAGGCCGACGTACGAATAGACGGGCATGATCGACTCCGCTTCAGGCTTCGGCAAACTGCTCTCCGCAATCCCCTGCTGCGCGGGCGTCTACAGCCTGACCTCCGTCATTCGAGGACCAGTGTCTTCCTGCGTCACGCGCATGACCTCTTCGATCGTCGTCAGGCCTTCGAGCACCTTGCGCGTGCCGTCGTCGCGGAGCGTCGGCATGCCACGCGAGGTGGCATCGCGGCGAATCGTTGCCGCGTCGGCTGTTCTTCATGATGAGCGCCCGAATGTCGTCATCCACGACCAAGAGCTCGTGGATCCCGATCCGTCCGCGGTAACCCGTCTGCTTGCATTGCGGGCAGCCCGGTCCGGCGTGAAACACGGTACCCGGTGGCGGCGTCGAGCGGGCGAGATGCCGAGCTCGCGCAGCTGCTCGGACTCGGTTGGACCGGCGTGCGGCACTTCGTGCAGACGCGGCGGACCAGGCGCTGGGCCATCACGGCGATGACGGACGAAGACACGAGGAAGGGCTCGATGCCCATGTCCACCAGGCGCGTGACCGCGCCGAACGAGTCGTTGGTGTGAAGCGTCGAGAACACGAGGTGGCCGGTGAGCGCCGCGTGAATGGCGATCTCGGCCGTCTCCATGTCGCGGATCTCGCCCACCATGATGACGTCGGGATCCTGGCGCAGGATCGAGCGCAGACCGTTGGCGAACGTGAGCTCGATCTTCGGGTTCACCTGCATCTGGCCGACGCCCGCGAGCTGGTACTCGATCGGATCCTCGATCGTGATGATGTTCTTTTCGTTGGAGTTGATCTTTTGCAGCGCCGCGTAGAGCGTCGTCGTCTTGCCGCTGCCGGTCGGGCCGGTGACGAGGATGATGCCGTGGCTCTGATGGATCAGTCGCTGCACGGTCTTCAGATTCTGTCCAGCGAGCCCGAGGTCGTCGAGCGGGAGCAGGGTCGCGGAGCGATCGAGCAGTCGCATGACGATGCGCTCGCCGAAGGCCGTCGGGATGACCGAGACGCGGATGTCCACGTCCTTGCCGGCGATCTTGGTGCGGATGCGGCCGTCCTGGGGCAGGCGCTTCTCGGCGATGTTCAAACCCGCCATGATCTTGACGCGCGAGACGATGACGGGCTGGAAGCGTTTCGGCGGCTTGACGATGTCGTAGAGGATCCCGTCGATGCGGAACCGCACGACCAGCTGCCGCTCGAACGGCTCGATGTGGATGTCCGAGGCGCGGTCTTTGACCGCTTGGAATATGAGCTGGTTGACGAGGCGGATGATCGGCGCTTCGTCATTGGCGTCGAGCAGATCCTGGGGCTCTTCGAGCTCGGTGGCCATGAGGTCGAGGCGCTCCACGTCGAGCCCGGAGACGAGCTCCGCGGTCGAACCCGAAGCGCGGTCGTAGACGCGGTTGATGGCATCGGCAATCTGCGGCGCGGGTGCCACCACGGCGCGCACCGCCTTGCCGAACAGCAGGCGAAGATCGTCGATGGGGCCGATCAGTGACGGGTTGGCCGTCGCCACGACGACGACCTCGCCGTCGTCGGTAATGGGTAGAAGGTTGTGCCGTTTGGCGAACTGAATGGGTAAGCGCGCCACCAAGTGGAGCGGAACCGAGTCCGTTTTCAGGGCATCGACGAACGGCAAGCCGTAGTAGCGTGCGACGATCTCTCCCCAGCGATCCGCCGTGAGCGCCCCCATCTCGAGCAGCACGTCGCCGATGTCCTTGCCGTCGCGCAGCCGCTCGCGGGCGCGATCGAGGACTTCGGGAGAGATGCCCCCCTGCTCGACCAGATTGGCTTCAAGCCCGTTCATCGTAAAATGATTCTATCGAGAAGCATGCGCGCGTACCAGAACGGCTACCAGCAAAGACTTCGCTGACAGCGCCCGCGTAGCCGGCCGCCGCCGTTCAGCGCGCGCGTTTCCAAGGCGATGCGCCCGCAATCATCGCGCGCATCTGCTCGGCCGAGATCGGCCGCCATCGCACCACGGCGCCTCCCCAGCGCTGGAGCGGCTGGCCCTCCGGGTAGACCGAAAGCGCGGTCGTGGCGTCGGGGAAAACCTCGAGGCACGTATATCGAGCCTCGTAGGTCGGCGACTTGTATTCGTAGGCGCCGCCTTTGACGAAGAACTCGCCGGCTTCGATCGGCATATAGACGGTAACGAAGCCGTTTGTGGACTGGAGCTCGGGCGGTGCGTTGCCCTTCTCGAAGACGCTCAGCAAGACGGCGAAGCGGTGGCCGGTGCTCGGGATCCCGAGGGCGCTCGGCGAGCTCGGGACGATCGGCGCTGGCGGCGCCGGCGGCGCCAGCGGTCGAGGCGCCACCGCCGCCTGCTCCTGAGGTGTCGGCAGCGGCTCGGCTCGAATCGCCGGTGGCGGGGGAGCCACGCTCGGTGCGCCGGCGGCGCCCGGAGCGAGCACCGGCGGCGCACCGCCGGTCGGAGTAGCGGTTGCGGCGTACCACGAAGGCTCGTTCAGCTGCTCGTAGTGGCGGGGCCCGAGCTTCTCTTGGTGCAGGTAGCGCTTGAATTGATTGCGCTCGTCGAGCGAGAGCGCTTGTAGCTCGGCGTCGTCGTGCAAGACGTGAGGTGTCAGAAAGATCAGCAGGTTGATTTTGTTGCGTTGATCGGCGTTCTGCTTGAACAAGTTGCCGAGCACCGGGATGTCGCCGATGAAGGGGAGCTTTCCCTGCGTCGATACCGCGTTGTCCGAGATCAAGCCACCGAGCACGATCGTGTGACCCGTCCGAGCGACGACCGTCGTCGAAGCCGAGCGCACGGTCGTGGTCGGGCCGGCGACGTTCGCGTCGACGAGCGGGTTCGGCACCACGGCGGACACTTCCTCGTAGAGGTCGAGGCGTACCACGTCGCCCTGGGAAATCTGCGGCGTCAGGCGCAATGTGATGCCGACGTCCTGGCGCTCTACGGTCGCGAAAGTGTTCGCCAGATTGGCCGTGTCGGTCGCGCGGCTGGCGATGAACGGGATGTTCTGCCCCACGAGGATCTCCGCTTCCTGGTTGTCCGACGTGAGGATGTTCGGCGCGGAGAGAACGTTGACGTCGCGGTCGTTCTGGAGTGCGGTGAAGAGCGCCACTTGAGCCGGGACCGTCGTGCCGTCGGGGAGCGTGATCGTCTGGTTGCTGACGGCCGCCATCACCAGACCTTGCAGCGTCTGCGGCGTGGTGACCGCCTGGTTCAAGTTAGTGAAGTTCAAGCGGCCCGAGGCCCAGAACACCGTGGCGAGCGGGTGCCGCCTTGGTACTCGAAGCCGAGCGCGAGTGACTTGTCGAGCGAAATCTCGAAGATGATCGCCTCGACGTAGACCTGCTTGCGCGGGATGTCGAGCTCGCCGATCACGCGCTTCAACACGTCATAGTCCTGCGGGCTGCGCTGATGATCACCGAATTGGTGAACGGGTCGGCGGTAATGCGCACCTCGCCGACGAACTCGCCGCCGCCTCCGACTCACGCTGGTCGGGCCCCCTTGCACCGGGTGGGGCGCCGGTTCCGCCGGCGGTACCGCCGAGCGGCTGCCCCGTGCTGCCGCCGAAGCGCGAGCCGATCGGGGTTCGTGATATGTTCGACTGGCGCTGTTGCTCGCGCGTGGTACGTCGGGTGTTGGCGAGCCCCGCCGTGGCGGTTCCCCCGCGCGATCCGCCGGCACCACCCCCGCCGCTGACGAGGTCCGAGAGGACCTGTACCATCTCCGTGGCGTTGGCATACTTCAGGGCGTAGACGTGGATCTTCGAAACGCCCTCGAGGTGCTTGTCGAGATCCTTGATGAGCTTTCGGATCATACGCATCTGCGACGGGCTGGCGAGCGCGATGATCGAGTTGGTGCGCTCGTCCGGGATCACCTTGAATGTGGCCGCGCCCGGCGCTCCCCCGGGGGCGGCGGGCTGTCCCGGCCTTGGGGCCGGCGCGGGCGCTCCTCCGGCCTTGGCCCCGCCGCGCTCGCCTTGCGCCTCGAGAACCTCCTGGAGCGTCTTGGCGACGGTCTCCGCGTAGGCATTCTCGAGATGGACCATCTCGATTCCGCGTGCGGGCATCTCGATGTCCAGCTCGGAGATGATGCTGAGCAACCGCTCGATGTTGGATGCGGTGTCGATGATGACGAGCGTGTTGGCTGCGTCGTATGCGCTGATGAGGCCGTCCTTGGACACCATCGGCTGCAGCACCGGTACCAGCGTGCTCGGATCGACGAAGGTGAGCGGCACGAGCTGGGTGATGTACTGATCACCCGTCGCCGCCTTGGGCGCGAGCGGAGCGCCGCCCTCCTTGGCCTCCCGAACCGGCACGATCTTGATGACCGGCCCGGCCGGCAGCGTCGTGAAGCCCTTGACCTCGAGGATCGATTGGAAGACGCGATAGGCCTCGTCGATCGAGATCTTCGTCGGCGAGATCACGGTGACCTTGCCGCGCACTTTTTCGTCCAGGATGAAATTCTTGCCGGTGATCTCGCTGATGAACTTGACCAGCACGCCGATCTCGACGTCCTGAAAGTCCATGGTGATGAGCTGCTTCTCGGGTACCTTTGCGGTGGCGCCCCCAGGCGCGACTCGAGTCGCTCCGGGCGCGGCGGATCCGGCAGGCGGGTCTGGAGGGCGGCGACTTGCGCGCCTCAGCCTGAGCCGCGACCGCCCACAGGAGCTGGATTCCCGCGAGCCCGAGGACGACCGTGCGCAATCTCACCGGATTTCGTAGTTGAGAGTCGTTAGTTGCCGATTCCGGTTCACGTCGACCGTGATGCGGCCTTCGTTGCGGAGGTCCTGCAGGAGCGACATCGCGCGAGCTGGATCCGTGAGCTCGTTCCCGTTGATGCGCGTGACGATGTCCCCGTTCTTCAAGCCGATCTTCTCGAACACCGAATCCTGCTTGATGGCAAACAGTCTGAATCCGGATGCCTTCCCGTCTTGGAAATGCGGCACCGCGCGGATTTGGGTGAAGAGCTGATTCATGTTCTCCATCGCCTTGTCGACCTCGGTGCGGTCGATGACGAAGTCGTTGTCGCCACGTTGCTGGACCGAATCGCTCCCGGGCACGGGCACGGCGGCTGGAACGCTCGGCTTGCCGAACGGCTCGACGATCTTGAGGACCTCCTCTCCCTGACCGCTCTTCAGCACGACTCTGTCCCATTCCACCCCGATGAGCGTGCGGTTCTGCAGCTTGTCGCCGATGCGGTAGAGCTGCTGACTCTTGCTCGCCTCGTCTTGGATGACCGCGAAGGAATCGATGCCGGCTCCGGGCGCCGTACCCAAGAGCTTGGCGTTGAGCGGAGCGGTCTGCGGCTGAGCGTCCGGTTCGGCGGCACGCGGCGGGTTGAAGATGTCCCTCGCGGTGATCGGAGCGTAGTACGCGAGCACCCGCTTGTTTGCCGGCGCCGCGTCGGCCGGCGGCCCGGTCGACGTAAGCGTCGGATGGCTACGGAAGCGACCCGCGATCCAGGCGTTAACCGTGCTCGCCAACAAGAAAGCCGCGAGCCCAAGGAGCGCCAGCTGGCTCGCGGTGACCAAAGTACGTGGCGAGATCATTCAACCTACGCAAGCGAAGTGCGCCGATCTATAAAAGAATCGCGGCTACCTTGCAAGCTGAACTCCGAGTCGCTCGGCCGCGGCTCGCCGTTTTTGCGGTCGGACGACGGAAGCACCACGACGTTGGACGACTGCGCGGCCCGAAGACGTCTGCGGCCAGTTCCGCGTCTTGCCGATCACCATCTGGATGTCCGCGTTTTGGAGATCCGCGTTGCAGGTGTGTTTTGCGCGGTGTAGGATCGTGTAATTGCACGTTGGAGGTAGACATCGATGTCCTTTTTGAACCCGCGGCGGCGTCTTTTCGCGACCGTCGTGTTGGTCGCCGCGATTTGGCTTGCTGGCGGCGCGGTCAAGACCGTCGGGGCGGTCGCGCGCGAGAGCTACGAGAACATCGAGGTCTTCACCAACATTCTGGCAATCGTCCAGAAGAACTACGTCGACGCAGTCACGACCAAGCAGCTGATCGAGGGCGCGATCAACGGCATGTTGACCTCGCTCGATCCGCATAGCGCGTATCTCACCCCCGACCTCTACCGCGAGCTGCAGGTCGACACGCAGGGAAGCTTCGGGGGCCTCGGCATCGAGATCACGGTGAAGAACGGCATCCTCACGGTGGTCTCGCCGATCGAAGACACGCCGGCCTTCCGCGCGGGCATCAAGCCGGGCGACCAGATCCTGAAGATCGAAGGTGAGTTCACCAAGGACATGAGCTTGGTGGAAGCGGTCAAGAAGATGCGCGGTCCGAAGGGCACCAAGGTCACGCTCACCTTGCGGCGCGAGGGCGCGCCCGACCTCTTCGACGTGCAGGTCGCGCGCGAGATCATTCAGATTCAGAGCGTCAAGTCGCGGCCGCTCGAGAAGGGGTACGGCTACGTACGTCTCACGCAATTTCAGGAGCGCACGGACGAGGATCTCGAGAAGGCGATCGACAAGGTCGGCAAGCAGAGCGGGGGCAAGCTCGAAGGCCTGGTGCTCGACCTGCGCAACAACCCGGGCGGCCTCCTCACTCAGGCCGTGCGCGTATCCGATCTCTTCCTGGATGCCGGCATGATCGTCTACACGGACGGTCGGCTCGAAAGCCAGAAGCAGCGATACTACGCGCACAAGAGGAAGAATCACGTCGAGTGCCCGATGGTGGTGTTGGTGAACGGCGGGAGCGCCAGCGCGGCCGAAATCGTCGCGGGCGCCTTGCAGGACCATCGGCGCGCGTTGATCCTGGGCACGCAAACGTTCGGCAAGGGGTCGGTTCAAACGATCCTGCCGCTCGGCGACAATTCGGCGTTGCGCTTGACTACGGCGCGCTACTACACGCCACGGGGACGCTCGATCCAGGCCACCGGCATCACCCCGGACATCATCATGGGCAACGAGGTCGCGGCGGCCAAGCCCACGGGCGCGCAGAGCGAGGGCGGGGACTTCCTCCGCGAGGAGAACCTGCGCGGTCACTTCAACAACGGGAACCCGCAGCCGGAGAAACCCGAGAAGCCTGCCAAACCGGGCGAAGGGGAAAAGCCGGATGGCGCGACCGAACCGGAGTCCAAGGCACCCGCGGTACCCCCGGCAGGGCCCTCGGCGGTACCGGCGTCGGCAACGGAAGTGCGCGAGGGTGAGATCGGCCGCGACCCACAGCTCGACCGAGCGCTCGAGCTCCTGAAGAGCTGGAAGGTCTTCAAGGCACTGACGAACCAGTCGACGGAAACGGGGTGAACGGCCGTCTTCGCTCGGCGTCTACTTCTCCGCGTGTCCTCACCGTCGGTGAGCTCGCGCGCCGCATTCAGAATGCGCTCGAAGGCGGTCTCGACGGGGTGTGGGTGGTCGGTGAGATCTCGAACCTCCGCGCGGCGCCTTCCGGCCACTACTACTTCACGCTGAAGGACGAAGAGGCGCAGCTCGGCGCCGTGCTCTTCCGCAGCGCCGCCGCGCGCATCCGCTTCCGCCCGAGCGATGGCCTCGAGGTCGTCGTCGGCGGGCGCGTGCGACTCTACGAAGCGCGCGGAACCCTCCAGCTCTACGTCGACTCCCTCGAGCCGCGGGGGCTCGGCGCTCTTCGCCTCCAGCTCCAGCAGCTGCGCGACAAGCTCGCCGCCGAGGGTCTGCTCGCGTCGGAGCGCAAGCGGCCGCTGCCCTACCTGCCGCGTTGCGTGGGCGTCGTCACGGCGCTCGGCGGCGCCGCGATTCACGACATTCTCGCCATGCTCCGCGCTCGGTTTCCGAATCTCCGCGTGATCGTACGGCCGGTCCGCGTCCAGGGGCTCGGCGCCGAGCGCGAGATCGCCGCCGCCATCCACGAGATCTGCGCGTTGCCCGAGGTCGATGTGCTCATCGTCGGTCGCGGGGGCGGCTCGGTGGAAGATCTCTGGGCGTTCAACGACGAAGGCGTGGCGAGGGCGATCGTCGCGTGTCGGGTACCGGTGGTGTCGGCGGTCGGGCACGAGATCGACGTCACGATCGCCGATCTGGTCGCCGATGCTCGCGCGCCCACGCCAACCGCGGCCGCAGAGCTCGTCGTGCCGCTCGAACGCGAGCTCGCGGGAAAGCTCGAGGAGCACCGCTCCGCGCTCGAGCTCGCCCTCGAACGCCATCTCGAGCAGCGCCGTCGGATCGTCGACTCGTTGCGTGCACGCCTGCGCGACCCGCGCGCAGCGATTCGCTCGGCACGGGCTCGGACGGGCGAGATCCGCCTTCGGTTGGTCCGCGCCGCGTACCGCGCCCTCGCCGAGTCACGCGAATGCGTGATCGGTTGCGAGCAACGGCTGCTGTTTTCCTCTCCTGCGCGTCGCGTCGCGGGCGATCGGGCGCGGATCGATGAGGCGATTCCGCGGCTTTCGGCTTCGATGCGGCATCGCGCGGCGTTCGCGCGCGAGCGGCTGGCGCGGCTTGCGGCATCGTTGTCGAACCTCTCGCCGCTCGGCGTCCTCGAGCGCGGCTATGCGGTGGTCTGGAAGGCCGGAGGGTCGGCGCCGCTGCGCGCCGCAGGTGAGACGCGCCCAGGTGAGGAGCTGCGCATCCGGCTCGCGCGTGGCGGGCTTCGTGCGAGAGTCGAGTCCTGCGAGGACGAGGATGGCTGAACGGCTCGGATTCGGAGCGCTCGCGGCCGGTCTGTGGCTCGTGCGGCGTCTTTACGCTCTACGTGCACCTGTCGAAGCTCGGGGTTCGGCGCGGAGCGATGGTGGACAAAGGCCAGCAGATCGGCCAAGTCGGTATGACCGGTCGCGCCACCGGTCCGCACCTACACTTCGCGGCGCGCGTCGCGGACGCGCGCATCGATCCCGAAGCGCTGCTGGAACGTGATCTCGATTGAAAGGACGGCCACCGCCGGCCGGCTACCGCAGAGGAGCCGTGGAGTCTTTTCGGGTAGGCTGTAGCCGCAAGCCGGTAGCCGGGAGGTCCGATCGATGAAGTTCGACGAACGGCTGAGCGATCTCGAGGGGATCGTCCAAAAACTGGAGGGCTCCGATCTCCCGCTCGAAGAGGCGCTCGCGCTCTTCGAGAAGGGCATCGGGCTCGTGCGCGAGCTCTCCGCACACCTCGAAGGGGTCGAGCGCAAGCTCGAGGTGCTGACGCGGAACGCCGCCGGCGACGTCGAGCTTCGCGAGATGGAGGAGCCGAAGCGTGACGGTTGAAGAGTATCTGCGTCAGCGTGCGGCCGAGGTGGACGCCGCCCTCGCCGATCTCCTGCGCGACAAGCGCCCGAGCGTCGAGCCCCGACTGCTCGAGGCGATGGAGTACAGTCTGACGTCGCCCGGCAAGCGCATCCGACCGATCCTCGTGCTCGCCGCCGCGGAAGCGCTCGACGCCGACCCTCGTCCGCTTCTTCCCTTTGCGTGCGCAGCGGAGATGGTGCACGCGTACTCGCTGATTCACGACGATCTGCCGGCGATGGATGACGACGATCTCCGCCGCGGTCGGCCGACGAACCACAAGGTCTTCGGCGAAGCCGTTGCGATCCTCGCGGGAGACGCGCTGTTGACCGAGGCCTTCGCCGTCCTCAGCCGCGACGACGGATTCGCCGCCGAGCGCCGGGTCGCGGCGATTCGAGAGCTCGCCGTCGCAGCCGGCGCCGAGGGAATGGTCGGAGGGCAGACCGCGGACATCCTCGCCGAAGGGGTCGAAGCGGACTCGCGCCGGGTCGAATCCATCCACCGCCGCAAGACCGGTGCGCTGCTGCGCGCCTGTGTCCGCATCGGCGGCATCCTCGCCGGCGCAGACGCGCGCGCGCTCGCGAGCCTTTCGGCGTATGGTGAAGCGATCGGCTTGGCCTTCCAGATCGCCGACGATCTGCTCGACGAGCTCGGCGACACGCGGGTGACGGGCAAGACGGCGCAGCGCGACCGCGAGCGTGGCAAATCGACGTACCCAGCAGCGCTCGGGGTCGACCGCGCCCGTCAATTGCTCCACGAGCTGCTCGACCAGGCCGTCGCGGCGCTCGGTGAACTCGGTTCGGCGGCCGAGCCGCTGCGTGAGATTGCACGTCGGATCGTAGGGCGGGCGCTGTGAGGAATGGCTCCGGGCCAGGCTTCGGCAAAGGACACGGGGTGTTTCCCGAAGCCTGATGCCCGATGCCCGTGAAGACTCGCCTCGACGTCCTCCTCGTCTCCCGCGGTCTCGTGAGGTCGCGTGAAGAGGCGCAGCGCATGATCCTCGCGGGCGCAGTGCGCGTTGGCGATCGCCCGGCCGCCAAGCCGTCGGAGAACGTAGCGCCGGACGCGGCCCTCACGATCGGCAGGCGGCCCCCGTTCGTCAGCAGGGGTGGAGAAAAGCTCGACGGCGCCCTGCGCGCGTTCGGCCTCGACGTTTCGGGACGCGTCGCCCTCGACGTCGGAGCGTCGACCGGCGGCTTCACGGATTGCTTGCTTCAGCATGGCGCGCGTCGCGTCTATGCAGTGGACGTCGGCTACGGTCAACTCGACTGGCGGATTCGCCAGGACCCGCGGGTCGTGGTGATCGAGCGCCAGAACGTGCGTGCGCTGTCGCCATCGTCCATCCCTGAGGCGGTCGAGCTCGCCGTCGTCGACGTCTCCTTCATCTCGCTCCGTCTCGTGCTGCCGAAGGTCCGCGAGCTGGCGGGCCCGACGGCCACCGTCATCGCGCTCGTCAAGCCGCAGTTCGAGGTCGGCAGGGGGAAGGTCGGGAAGGGTGGAGTGGTGCGCGACGCCGCGCTGCACCGCGAGGCGATAGACGCCGTCCGCGAGGTTGCGCACGCGCTCGGCTTCGTCGAGCGCGGGTTCGTCGAGTCGCCGCTTCGCGGCCCGAGCGGAAACCGGGAATTCTTCCTCTGTTTGTCCACCGACGGTTGACAGTGAGCGACCAGGGGTCGACGCTTGGCCACCATGAACGCTCGCCGTGATCGTCTTGCTCGGATGCTGAATGCGAAGCGTGCGGAGCTGTTCCTGGCGTTGCGGCGGGAGTTCGGCGAGCGACTGGAGGAAGACGCGCTCGGGACTCAAGACGAAAAGATCGAGATCGGCGACCGCTCGGTCTCGGTGCTCGGCCAGGACGTCGAGCTCGAACGGCTGGAGATGAAGCGGCGCGAGCTCCGGCGCATCGATGAGGTGCTCGAGCGCCTCGATCTCGGCGGTTACGGTCTTTGCGAGGACTGCGACGCCGAGATCGCCGAGGAGCGCCTCGAGATCGTGCCGTTCGCTACCCGCTGCGTGGAATGCGAGCGCCGGCGGGAGGTCGAAGAAAAGCGTATCGAGACGACGGGCCGAGGGTTCCGCGCCGGATTTCGTGACATTCGGGAAAAACCCGAAGAGAGCGACGATTGAGTCTGCGCGCGCGGTGCGGTTGCATCCCCGCCGGTCGTGATTACTTCTTTCCGAACGATGACCCGGCGAGCTACTTCGGGTACACCATGCGGACCTTGCCGGCGCCGACTTCGCGCAGGCTGGTGACGATGTCCTTGTTGTCGGTTTCGACCAGCGGCCGGGCGCCCTTCAGCAGCTGCTTGGCGCGCTTCGACGCGAGCAGTACGAGCTCGAAGCGGTTCGGGATCTTTTCCAGGCAATCTTCGACGGTAATGCGAGCCATGTCCGTATCCTTCTTCCGGTCCCGCCATTTCTATCCGGCGAGGGCGGCGAGCGCAAGCACGCGGGGATCCTGAGCGATGGCGCGAAAGGATCTCTACGAGGTGCTCGGGGTCGGCCGAAAAGCGTCGGCCGACGAGATCAAAAAGGCGTACCGCAAGCTTGCCCGCAAGCATCATCCCGACGTCAATCCCGGCAACAAGCAAGCCGAGGAGCGATTCAAGGAGATTTCGTTCGCAAACGACGTGCTCGCCGATCCGGACAAGCGGAAGATCTACGATGAATTCGGCTTCGAGGGACTGCAAAGCGGATTCGACGCCGATCGCGCCCGGCAGTACCGCGAATGGCAGTCGAGCGCCGGGGCGGAGGGCCCGGGATTCGGCAAGTATTCGAGCTTCGAGGACGTCTTCAGTGATCTCGGCGATCTGTTCGGTGGCCGAGGCGGCGGTTTTCGCGGTCCCGGACGCGGCGCCGATCTCGAATACTCGCTCGAGCTCGACCTGCTCGACGCGATCCGTGGCGTCACGCGAACGATCGCGCTGCGGCGGCCGGTGGCCTGTCCCCAGTGCGGCGGCGCCGGCGGCAAGGGGCCTACGGCTTGCCCGCAGTGTGAAGGGACCGGTCAGGTACGCGTCGGTGCTGGCCCAATCGCGTTCGGTCGCGCGTGTCCACGCTGCTCCGGAAGCGGGCGCGTCTACAAAGAGCCGTGTCCGCGCTGCGGGACGAGCGGTCGCGTCGACGAAGTCGATCGGCTGAACGTCAAGATCCCCCCCGGCGTCGACGAGGGCTCGAAGATCCGGCTGGCGGGGAAGGGCGAGGCGGGGCGCAACGGCGGACCGCCCGGGGACCTCTTCATCAACGTCCGGCTCCGCCCGCATCCGTTTCTCGAGCGTCGCGGTCAAGACCTCTATCTAGATCTGCCGGTCACCGTCGGTGAGGCGACGCTCGGCGCTTCCGTCACGGTTCCAACCCCGGACGGCGACGTCAGCCTCCGTATTCCGCCCGGCAGTCAGAGCGGCCAACGCCTGCGCTTGCGCGGTCGCGGCGTGAAGGACACCAAAGGCAACGTCGCGGGCGACCTCTACGTCCGCCTGCTCGTGCAGGTGCCCCATGACGGCGGCGACAAGGTCCGCCGGGCCGTCGAGGACCTCGAACAGTTCTACGGCGAGAGCCCCCGCAAGAACCTGAAGCTATGAGATACCTGCGCCTGAGCGAGATCGCCGAGCGCTACGGCATCGGCCGCGACGAGCTGGAGATCTTGGCGCGAGAACAGCTGATCGAGATCAAGCACACGCTCGACAAGGAGCCGGTGGTATCGTGCGACGACGTCGACAAGGCGCGCCTGGCGACGGTGTTGATGAACGAGCTAGACGTGAATTTGGCCGGCGCCGAGGTGATCGTCCACATGCGCGAAGAGATGCTCGCCATGCAGCGTCAGTTCGGCAGGATACTCGAGACGCTGATCGAGGAGATCCGTCGCGCCGCGGGGCGTTGAGCCGCCTCGCGAATTGCCCTACGTTTGGACGCTGACGCCGTGCGGCGCCCGACGATGGCGGACGTACCCGAAAAGGCCGATTTGGCCGACGACGAGCTCCACACAGTCGACGGAGACGTGGAGCCCGAGCTCGTCGATTCGACTCAGGAAGAGCGTTCCGGCGAGACCGCGCTCGTCCCTCGGGACCCGCTCGGTCGCTACCTCACCGAGATTCGCCGCTATCCGCTGCTCACCCCCGAGGAGGAGCACCGCTTGGCGGTCGCATACAAGGAGTACGGCGACATCAAATCCGCGTACCGCCTGGTTACCGCGAACCTCCGTCTCGTCGTGATGATGGCGCGGCGCTATGAGAACGCGTTCCGCAACCTCTTCGATCTCATCCAGGAGGGGAACATCGGTCTCATGGAGGCGGTCAAGAAGTTCGACCCCTACCGCGGGATCCGCTTTCCGAGCTACGCGGTATGGTGGATCCGCGCCTACATCATCCGTTACCTGATGAACAACTTCCGCATGGTCAAGATCGGGACCACGCAGGCGCAGCGCCGTTTGTTCTTCAATTTGCAGAGGGAAAAACAACGACTCGAGGCCGAGGGCTTCGAGATCACCCCGAAGCTGATCGCTCGCCGCCTCGACGTGAAGCCGAGCGAAGTCGTCGAAATGGAGCAGCGCATGAGCGGCCGCGACGTCTCGGTCGACAGCCCGATCGGCGCCGACGAAGAAGGAACGATGCTCGATCTGCTGCCCAGCCAGGTGACGACCGAAGAGACCGTGGTGGACGCGCACTACCAGAAGGTCGTCGCCGAGAAGATGCGCGAGTTCGGCAAGACGCTGGCGGGGAAGGATCGCACGATCTTCGAGAAGCGGCTGCTCACCGAGGAGCCGATGACGCTTCAGGAGATCGGCGAGATGTACGACATCAGCCGCGAGCGGGTGCGCCAGATCGAGGAGCGGTTGAAGCGGCGGCTGCGGGAGTTCTTGCTCGCCGACATGAAGGATCTCGAGACGGTGGAAGTGATGGGCTCGACGCCGCGCCGCCGTCGCCGCAAAACAGCGGATGGCAGCCCGGCGGTTCCCCGCAAGCCGGATTGACGGGGCGAATCAATTTGGCGGGGCGTTGCGGCCGCGAGGCTGCGCTGAGATGAAGGTCGTTCTCGCAGGCTTCCCCCGCGTCGGTAAGACCACGGTCTTCCAGTCCCTGACCGGTCTGGCCGACTCGACGACCGCGCGGGGGGCAGCCGCGCGCGGCGTGATTCGCGTTCCCGATGCTCGCGTCGACAAGCTCACCGAGATCTATCGGCCGAGAAAGACCGCCTACGCGACCGTCGCGTTCGTCGACGTGCAGGCTCCGGAAGCGACCGGCGCCGAACGGTCGGCGCTGCTGTCCGCGCCCCTGCTGGCCGAGCTGAAGGACGCGGACGCCGTGGTCGCCGTGGTCAGGGGTTTCGTGGATCCGTATGCGGGCTCGCCTGCGGAGCCCGAGTCCGAGCTCGCGCGATTCGACGAAGAGATCATTCTCGCCGACCTCGCCGTGCTCGACAAGCGGCTCGAGCGCTTGAACAAGGAAGGCAAGAGGGACCGCGAGCACGCCCTCCTCGAACGACTGGTGGGCGCGCTCGGCGAGGGAAGGCCGCTGCGGACGCTGGCTGGCGCGCCTGAGGAGGCGAAGCTCCTCGCCGGCTATCAGCTGATTTCGAGCCAGCCACTCCTCGTCGTCCTGAACCGCGCCGACGAGGAGGCCGCCGCACCGTTGCCACCCGCGTTTGTCAAACTGGTCGAGCGATGCGGCGGCGACTGCCTGTCCATGGCCGGCCGGCTCGAGCGCGAGATCGCCGAGCTCGCACCCGAAGATCAGGCGCCCTTCCTACGCGACGCCGGCCTCGAGGCGTCCGCTCGAGATCGCTTCGTGCGGGCGGCATACCGCAAGCTCGACCTGGTGAGCTTTCTCACCACCGGGGAGGACGAGGTACGAGCGTGGACGATCACGCGCGGCACCGTCGCGCAGAAGGCGGCGGGCAAGATTCACAGCGACATCGAGAAGGGATTCATCCGCGCCGAAGTCATTGCCTACGATGACTTCATCCGCTACGGCAGCGAAGCGGAGTGCAAGAAGGCGGGGAAGGCGCGGCTCGAAGGCAAAGAGTATCCGGTAGCCGACGGCGACATCATCCACTTTCGGTTCAACGTGTGAAGGATGCGGAGGGTGGGCCACCGGCTTGCGTCCAGCGGCTACGGGAAAGGAATCGCCGGGCGTCTTTTCGTAGCCTGTAGCTCTCGTGCCCATGTCTGAGGCCGACGTCCGGCGGGCATACGAGCGCATCCGCGCGCACGTTCTGCGCACGCCGCTGCAGGGGAGCCAGACGCTCAGCCGCATGGTGGGGGCGGAGATCCACCTCAAGTGCGAGAACCTTCAGAAGACCGGCTCCTTCAAGGCGCGCGGCGCGCTCAACCGAATCCTTCAGCTCGGGGATAGCGAGCGGCGGCGCGGAGTGGTCGCCGCCTCGGCCGGAAACCATGCACAAGGGGTGGCGTACGCCGGCGCGATCGCGGGCGTGAAGGTGACGGTGGTGATGCCCGTGAGCGCCGCCATCGCCAAAATCGAAGCCACCCGGGGCTACGGCGCAGACATCGTGCTCGCCGGCGAAGACTACGCGGCGGCGTTTCGCCACGCGACGCTGCTGGCCCGCCGCGCGCATGCGACGCTCGTACCGGCGTTCGACGATGATCGTGTGATCGCGGGCCAGGGAACCGTGGGCGTCGAGATCCTCGAGGATCTTCCCGGGGTTGAGATCGTCGTCGTGCCCGTCGGTGGCGGGGGGCTCGCCGCGGGTATCGCCGCGGCGATCGCCCCGATCGCGCCCCGGGTGCGGGTGATCGGCGCTCAGGCCGAGCTCGCTTCCACGCTGGTGCCGAGCCTCCGCGCGCGGCGCCGGGTGGCCGCCACGCCTGCGCCGACGATCGCCGACGGGCTGGCGACCTCGTCGATCGGCGCGCGACCGTGGCGAATCCTGCGCCGCCATCTGCGTCGCGCCGTGACGGTCGGTGAAGCCGAGATCGCGGCGGCGATCCTCCTGCTCTTGGAGCGCGCCAAGCTGGTCGTCGAGGGCGCCGGCGCGACCGCGCTCGCTGCGTGCCTGGGGCCGCTGCGCCGCGCCATCGCCGGCCGGCGCGTCGCGCTCGTACTCTCCGGAGGCAACATCGACGTCAACGTGCTCGACCGTATCCTCAATCTCGGTCTCGCGGAGCAGGGCAGGGTGTTCCGCTTCGCGACCGTCCTCGCCGACCGACCCGGCGCGCTGTCGCGGCTGACGGCGGTGGTCGGTGAGGCGGGCGCCAACATCAAGACGATTCACCACGATCGCGGCCGGGTCGGAGTCGGCGTCCTCGAAACCTTGGTGACCGCCGAGATCGAGACCCGCGGACCTGAGCACGTGCCGGAAATCGTCCGTCGGCTGCGCGCCGCGGGCTACCGTCTGCTTGCCGACGAGTGAGCGACGATCAAACGCGGAGTCACGACGTCCGCCGGCTGCTGCGGGTTGCGCAAGCGGCGTGAGATCTCGGTGATCGCCCGCCGGAACGCCGCGAGCTCCACGCCGTGCGCTTCGCGGCCGAAGCGTGCGAGCTTGGCGTTCCCGTCTTCGAGGAGAGCGATCGCGCCACGGAGGTTTCCGTTGGCGTGGTGGTGGAGGCCGACGGCCACTTGGACGACCCCCTGGAGGAACGTCTTGAGGTCGCCCTCCGCTTCTCGCCAGCAGCCCTCGAGAAGCTCGTGGACCTCGAAGAACAGTCGTGCGTTGAAGAGCGCAGCCGCTGCGCAAAGCGCCCAGGAGACCCGGCGGGCGCCAGCCGGGGCGGGGCCGCACCGATCTCGGCACGCCGACAGCGCCTCGACGAACCTCGTCGCTCGCCAACGCAGCGGCTCGAGGTCGGCGGCGAAGTCGCCGCGGAGCCGAACGCCCTCGCCGGTCCGCTCGAAGAGCCCGGAGCCCGCGAGGATGCTTCGTTGGTCCGGGGAAAGCCCTGCGGCGGTGCCGCCTCGCGCGGTTTGCCGCGCGAATGCGGCGAGCGCCTCGACCGGCGCCTCGGCCGCGGGATCCACGAGCGCGGCCAGACACCATTCGGCGAGACGATCCCGCAAAACGAGCTTCATCTTTCGGGCCATCAGCGGGTAGCGGGTCGTTTCGCGGCGCGACTCACGGGCCAGGCCATCTTGCGCGCGGCCACGATGGAATGGTAGCGATGGGAGTTTCCAGGGCGTCGAATCCACCTGCACGACGGGGGATTCGAGGCCGGGGGGAAGGAGACTCATGCTCACGGTTAGCAGTGCTCAAATCGAGCTGATGCAGAAGATCGCGCGGAGGATCGACCGCAAGCTCTCGTTGCAACTCCATCACTTGGCCGACGGATCGATCGAGGTGAAGTTGAGCCAGGGACCACGCAAAGCGGAGACCCGCGTGAGCGGGGCTGCGCTCGAGGCCGCACGCGAGGATGTCGCTCAGTTCGAGGCGCTTCGACTGCAGATCAAGCGCGTCTACGACCGCATGTGGGCGCCCGTGCCGCCTCCCAAGACGCCTCGCGTCGAGATCAACCGGGACATCGCCTTCGGCTTTCGACCGGGTGGGCAACGTGGAAAGCCGGGCGGTCCGCGCTGACGCTTCTGCGCTCGGGTTCGTCCCAGGGCGAGGTTAACGCGGTCGCGACTTTTCCGTCAAACGGCGCATCTCGGCGAGCGTAGCGGCGACCCGCAAGAGATGCATTCCCGGCGCCGTGCGAGCCTCGGCCGTGGCGAGGCTCGCCGACCAGCGGTCATCGATTTGGCGGATGCCGTCTGCACCATCGGGAAGATCGCCGGTGCCCGCGATCAAGCGCACGAATGCCTCGCGGAGCTCGAGCCCGCCCCGCGAATCGACGAGCTTGCGGGCCTGCCAGAAGTACGAGTCCGGGTCGGCGTGGTGATTGTAGAAGAACGTGACGAAGCGACGATAGCGCTCGAAAGCGCGACGATAGGCGACGTCGTAGTCCGCGAATGCGGTCGACGGCGCGACGCCGGCCCGCGAGCACGTCCTCGAGCGTATCGGCGGCGAGCAACCCGGCGAGTAGCGCGAGATGAACGCCGGTAGAGAATACCGGATCGATGAAGCACGCGGCGTCGCCCGCGAGCAGGGCCGCGCGCGTGATAGAAGCGGCGGCTCGAATACGAATAGTCGCGAATGACGCGAACGGGCGCGACCTGGCGTGCGCCCCGCACTAGCTCGGTAACGGGTCGACAGCGCGCCACGAGCGACCGATAGGTCTCTTCGAGCGTTTCCGGCCGCGCTCGTTCCTTCCAGCGCGACGCATCGACGACCGCGCCGACGCTCATCGTCCCGTCGTGCAGCGGGATGTACCAGAACCACCCGTCGCTGATGCGCGGCGGAGAGAATGTGGTTGCGCAGCTCGCCTGGCAGGCGCTCCGCGTCCGCGAAATAGCCGAAGATCGCCAGGTTCTTGAAGAACTCGTTGTACTCGCGAAGGCCCTCGCCGTCGCCCGAGGAGCGCCTGCTGGCCGCTCGCGTCGATCGACGAAGCGCGCGTCGACGACCGAACGCCGCACCGTCCGCCGCTCGTGCTCGGACACGAACGGGGCCGTCGCCCTCGATCGAGTCGACGGTCATGCTCTTCGAGCACGTCGGCGCCGTGGCGCGCGCGATGCCGAGCAGAATGGCGTCGAACTCGGCGCGCAGCACCTGGTAGGCGTGGGCACAGCCGCCGGGATCCTCGCGGAACCAGAAGCTCCACGGCTCGCGCTGGAGCCCCAGAGAAACGTGCCGCCGGGCTTCTTGACGAAGCCGTGGCGCTCGATACCTCGGTCAGCACGCCGAGGTGCGTCGAGGATCGGCAGCGTGGCGGAGAGCAGCGATTCGCCGATGTGGTAGCGCGGAAATCGCTCTCGCTCGAAGACCACCACGCGATGGCCGGCGCGCGCGAGCAGGCTCGCCGCCGTCGAGCCTGCGGGGCCGCCGCCGATGACGGCTACGTCGTAGTCGGAATGCCGAGCCTTCACGCGGTGGCGGCGGCTCGTCTCAGGACGCCGCGCGCTTTCGGCTCGCCTCGCGGCTTACCGGCGCCTGCTCGGCGCTCGGTGCTTCCTGCTTCGGCTCGAGGGCGTGTTCGAGTGTCTCGTCGATCGTCTCGACGAAGAAGAACGTCATCGCCTGCCGAACGTTGTCCGCGAGCTCTTCGAGATCCTTGGCGTTTCGTTTCGGCAGGATGACCGTCGAGATGCCGGCGCGGTTGGCCGCCAGCACCTTCTCCTTGATGCCGCCCACCGGCAGCACCTTTCCGCGCAGCGTGATCTCGCCCGTCATGGCCAGATCGTGGCGCACCACCCGACCGGTGAGCAGCGAGGCGAGCGCCACCGCCATCGTCACGCCCGCGGACGGCCCGTCCTTCGGGATGGCGCCGGCGGGCACGTGCACGTGGATGTCGCTCTGCTCGAAGAAATCCGCGCGATGCCGATCTTCTCCGCGCGCGCGCGGATGAACGACAGCGCTGCCTGCGCCGATTCCTTCATCACGTCGCCGAGATGGCCGGTCAGCGTGAGGCCCTTCTTGCCCGTCATGCGAGTCGCCTCGATGAAGAGGATTTCGCCGCCGTTCGGGCGTCCAGGCGAGGCCCGTGGCCACGCCCGGCTCGTGGACGCGCTCGGCGATCTCGGAGAAGAACTTTTCGGGACCGAGGAATTCGCGGACCTTGGCGACGTCGATCACCACGCGGTCCGTCTTTCCTTCGGTCACGCCGCGCGCGACTTTGCGACAGACGCGGCCGATCTCGCGCTCGAGGTTGCGCACTCCCGCCTCGCGAGTGTAGCTGCGCACGATCTCCTGGACGCCCTCGGGTGTGAAGTCGATGTTCGTCCTCGGTGAGGCCGTTCTCGTCGCGCTGCTTGGGAATCAGGTGGCGCTGCGCGATCTCGAGCTTCTCCTCTTCCGTGTAGCCGGCGAGCTCGATGACCTCCATGCGGTCGCGCAGCGCCGGCGGCATCGGCTCGAGATAGTTCGCCGTCGTGATGAACATCACCTTCGACAGGTCGAAGGGAACGTCGAGGTAGTGATCGACGAAGGTGAAGTTCTGCTCCGGGATCGAGCACCTCGAGCAGCGCCGAGGAGGGATCGCCGCGGAAGTCCATGCCGAGCTTGTCGATCTCGTCGAGCATGAACACCGGGTTGTTCGACGCCCGCGTTGCGGATCGCCTGGATGATACGGCCGGGAAGCGCGCCGATGTAGGTGCGGCGGTGGCCGCGAATCTCCGCTTCGTCACGCACGCCGCCGAGCGAGATGCGCTGGAACTTCCGTCCGATCGCGCGCGCGATCGAACGTCCGAGCGAGGTCTTGCCGGTGCCCGGCGGACCGACGAAGCAGAGGATCGGCCCTTTCGGGTCCTTCTTGAGCTTGCGCACGGCGAGATACTCGAGGATGCGATCCTTGATCTTCTCGAGGTCGTAGTGGTCCTCGTCGAGCACCCCGCGCGCATGCGGGATCTCGAGATTGTCCTCCGTCGATTTCGACCAGGGCAAGCTCACGAGCCACTCGAGGTAGGTGCGGACCACGCTATGCTCGGCCGATTCCGGCGGGATGATCTTCAGTCGCTCCATCTCGTTGTCGGCGGCCTTGCGGGCCTCCTCCGGCATGCCCGCCTCTTCGATCTTGCGGCGCAGCTCCTCGAGCTCCCCCGAGCGCGAGTCGCCCTCGCCGAGCTCCTTCTGGATCGCCTTCATCTGCTGGCGCAGGTAGAACTCCTTCTGGTTCTTGTTGAGCTCGGTCTGCACCTGCGACTGGATCTTGTGACCGAGCTCGAGCAGCTCGATCTCGCGGTTGAGGATCGCCGAGAGCTTCTCGAGGCGGGAGCGGACGTCGATGGTGTTGAGCAGGTCCTGCTTCTCCTCGAGCGAGATGTTGAGGTTCGAGGCGACGAGGTCGGTGACCTTGCCGGGATCCTTGATGTTCATCACCACGACCTGCAGCTCGTCGGGCAGGTACGGAATCATGGAGACGAACTTGGCGAACTGGTTCACCATGTTCGCCTGCACTGCCTCGAGATCCTTCGACGGCTGGTACTGCTCCTGGAGTTGCCGCACCCGGGCGCGGAAGTACGGCTCGCGCTGGACGTACTCGGCGACCTCGATGCGACGCAGCCCTTGAACGAGGATGCGGATGCTCCCGTCCGGATACTTGAGCATCTTCAGGATGCGACCGGCGGTGCCGCGCGGGTAGAGTCCGGTCGGATCGGGCGATTCGTCTTCCGGATTCTTCTGGGCGATGAGGCCGAGCATTCGCTCTCCGGCGAGGCAGTCCTCGACCAAGCGGAGCGAGCTGCCGCGTGAGATCAGCAGCGGCACGATCGCCGACGGGAAAATGACCACGCCGCGCAAAGGCAGCAGCGCGAGCGTCTCGGGTACGGCGATCCCGCTGACGTCTTCCTCGAAGCCGTAGAACTTCTGCTCTTTGATCTCCTCGGGGGAGAGCTCTTTTGGGTCTCGCGTGCTCGACATGTGGCCCGACCGCGCGTGTTGCGAAGGCGCGCGACTCGCGCGCCACGAGATCGAGGTCAAAAGCTAGTACACGACCCCGGGGGTGACAAGGGCGATCGTCGAAAAAAGGCAACACCCCCCGGAGCACGGACGAAATTTCGGATCGAGGTTAGACACCCGCGGGCGCCAGCCGCCGTGCGACGGTCAAGAAACCGGTGTGCGCGACCATCCGGTGCTCCGGCCGGATCGACATCTCGCGCACGTACCAGAACCGCTGCAGCATCTCGAAGGTCGAGATCGCGCCGAACCCCGGATGAGCGTGCAGCGCGTCGACGAACGATTTGACCTGCAAGACCGTCGGTACGTAGCCGACCAGGATGCCGCCGGGAACGAGAGCGCGCGCGCCGGCTTCGAGAGCCCGCCACGGTTCCGGGACGTCGAGCACGACGCGGTCGACCTCCGGCTCGTCGATCGCCGCATACACGTCGGCGAGCTTCACCGTCCAGTTCGAGGCCTCGCCGAAGAAGCGGGCGACGTTGCGGCGCGCCATCTCGATGTGATCCTCGCGACATTCGTACGATACGACGCGCCCTTCGGTACCGACCGCGCGGAGAAGGGCGATCGTCAGCGCTCCCGGGCCGACACCCGCCTCGACGACCGTCGCTCCCGGGAAGACGTCTCCCCAGAGGAGGATCGCCGCGGCATCCTTCGGGTAGATGACCTGTGCCTCGCGGGGCAGGTGGAGCACCAGCTCGGCATAGCTCGGCCGCAGGACGAGAAAAATCTCGTTGACGGAGCTGGTGATTCGCGAGCCATCCGGGCGCCCGATCAGCGAGTCCGACGCCACGGTGCCATCACGAACGGAGATTTTCGCGCCCGCGCGCAGCGTGCGGAGATACCGCCGCGACTTGCGGTCGATGAAGAGGACCGAATCGCCGGCGCGAAGCGGACCGCTGGGGCGCTGCATGGGCGAAGGCTCTAAGAGACGGGGCGCGAGATGTCAAAGAAGCGGGCGGAGAAGGGACGTCCTCGGGCGGCTCCACGCTCGACCGCAGGAGGGACCTCCTTCTGGGTGGACGGCCGGTTCGGTTTCCTCCACCCCCGCCGGACGGCCCGGCGAGGGCACTCGTCCGGATACCGGGCCGCGCTGCGGAGCGCTGGTTTCAGCGCCGCCGGGTCGCTAGAGTCATCCGGATATGCGCCGCCTGTACGTCTACATGCTCCGCTACAAGTGGCGCTACGTGTTCGGCTTCGTGTGCCTGCTCGCAACCGCGACGGTTGCGATGATCATCCCGTATTTCCTGAAGCGTGCGGTCGAGGTGATCGAGCACGACCGCGAGCTCAGCGGAGTGCGGTTCTACGTCCTGCTGATCGTCGGCTTGGCGCTCGTCCAGGGCGTGGCGCGGACGTTCTCTCGCTTCACCATCTTCAACATCGGTCGCGACATCGAGTACGACTTGCGAAACGACCTGTTCGCTCACCTCGAGCGGCTTCCGCAGAGCTACTACCAGAAGAGCCAGACGGGAGACCTGATGTCGCGCCTGGTGAACGACATCGGCGCGGTGCGCATGATGATCGGTCCGGGGATCCTGAACTTCATCAACACGCCCGTCTACTACATCTACGCCGTATCGATCATGGTGACGATCAGCGTGCCCCTCACCATGTTCTCGCTGACGGCCTATCCGATCGTGCTCTGGATCGTGAAGCGGCTCTCGCGGCAGCTCATGGAGCGGACGGTCAAGGTCCAGGAAGGTCTCGCGCTGCTCTCCTCGCGCGCACAGGAGAATCTCTCGGGCATGACGGTCGTCAAGGCCTACGCGCTCGAGGACTCCGAAATCGCGAGCTTCGCGCGGATGAATGCCGAGTTCCAAGAGCAGGGCATCGCGCTCGCGCGGGTTCGGGGAATCATCGCGCCGGTGATGAAGCTCGTCTCGAGCGCGGGCATTCTGGTCGTCCTCTGGTTCGGCGGCTGGCTGGTGATCCGCGAGCGGGTCGGAATCGGCGACCTCGTCGCCTTCATCGCCTATCTGCATCTTCTCGCGTGGCCGACGATGGCGCTGGGCTGGATGCTGTCGATCCTGCAGCGCGGCCGGGCCTCGATGATGCGTCTCGAGCACATCTTCGTGGCCGCGCCCGAAATCGTCGGACCGCCGAGCGACGGTGAGGCGCCGATCGAGCGCGGCGAGATCGAATTCGAGGACGTGCGCTTCGCCTATCCCGGGCGCAGGTCGCGCGACGTGCTCTCCGGCGTGCGGCTGCGGATTCCCGCGGGCTCGACGGTCGCGATCGTCGGCCGGACAGGTGCGGGGAAGACGACGCTCGTCAATCTGATTCCCCGCCTCTTCGATCCTGCCTCGGGAAGCGTCCGCATCGACGGCCGGGACGTTCGCGAGCTGCCGCTCGCGACGCTGCGCCGTGCGATCGGTGTCGTGCCGCAGGACCCGTTCCTCTTTTCCACCACGATCCGCGAGAACATCGCGTACGGCCTCTCCGGCAACGGCGAAGTGGACGCAAGGGTGCGTTGGGCCGCGACGGTCGCGGGCCTCGAGAAGGATCTCGAGGCGTTGCCGCGCGGCCTCGAGACCTCGGTCGGCGAGCGCGGGATCACGCTTTCCGGAGGGCAGAAGCAGCGCGTGACGCTCGCCCGCGCGCTGGCGGTCGATCCGAAGATTCTGATCTTCGACGATGCGCTGTCGAGCGTCGACAGCGAGACCGAGCGGCGGATTCTGCGCCAGCTTCGCGAGTCGTTCCCGCGCCGGACGCGGCTGGTGATCTCGCACCGCCTCTCGACCCTGCGGGGTGCGGAGACGATCGTGGTGCTCGACCAGGGTCGTATCGTAGAGGTCGGCAAACACGAGGATCTGCTGCGCGGCGGTGGCGTGTATGCGGAGATCTTCTTGGAACAGATGGTGGAAAACGAGCTGGAGGCTTTGTGAAGAACGGCTACAGGCGACCGCCTACCCGCAACCGCAACGGCAGCGCGGAATCCTCGTCGGCGTTCGGAAGTCGGTAGCGATCTTTCCCCATGGACCGCGACGAGATCACCGGCAAGGCCTACGACCTCCGCTTGATGCTTCGACTCTGGGGGTACGTCCGTCCCTACCGACGGACGTTCCTGCTCTCGCTCGTCTGCTTGCTCGTGTCCTCGATCGCGCTGCTCACGCAGCCCTATCTCCTGAAAATCGCCATCGACCGCTACATGAGCGCCAAGAATCTCGCGGGTCTCTCGGGGATGGCGGTGCTCTTCGTGGCCGCCGCGCTCGTGGAACTCGCCGCGTTCTACGGCAACTACTACCTGACGATGCTCGTCGCCCAGCGCGCGCTCTCCGACCTGCGCGTGGAGGTGTTCGCACACTTGCAGCGCCTGCCGATCGCTTATTTCGACCGCAACCCTGTGGGGCGCCTCGTCACGCGCATGACGACCGACGTCGACGTGGTGAACGAGATGTTCGCCGCCGGCGCGCTCACCATCGCCATGGATGGTCTCACGCTCGCGGGCATCGTGGCGATCCTCTTTCACTTGCACTTCAAGCTCGCGCTCGTCACGCTTTCGCTGATGCCCGTCATGGCACTGGCGATCAACTTCTTCCGGGTCCGGGCGCGGCACTCCTATCGGCTGATCCGCGAGCGCATCGCGCGCATCAACGCGTTCCTTCAGGAACACATCTCGGGGATAGCCGTCGTCCAGCTTTTCGGGCGCGAAGCGCGCACCTTCCGCGAGTTCGACCAGCTGAACGACTCGCACCGGGTCGCCAACCACATGTCGAACGTCTACGAGGCCTCGCTCTTTTCGCTGGTCGAGGCCGTGAGCTCGATCTCGATCGCGCTCACCGTGTGGTACGCGAGCGGCCAAATTGTCGCGGGCGCGATCGCGTTCGGCACGCTGGTCGCCTTCGTCGAGTACATCCAGAAGTTCTTCATCCCGATCCGCGACTTCTCGTCGAAGTACGCGGTGATGCAATCGGCGATGGCGGCGGCGGAACGGGTGTTTCAGTTGCTCGACACGAAGCCACCCGAGGAGGCCGAGCGCCGATACACCCCCGCGAAGGTCGTTGGCCGCGTGGATTTCGAATCGGTCTGGTTCTCCTACAAGCGCCCGAAGGACGGCGGAATCGCGACGGACGATTGGGTCCTGCGTGACGTGTCGTTCTCCGTCGACGCGGGAGAGACGATCGCCATCGTCGGCGCCACCGGGTCCGGAAAGACCACGCTCGTGAAGCTCCTCGCCGGCTTTTACGACGTGCAGCGCGGTGCCGTGAAGATCGACGGCGTCGACGTGAGGAACTGGCGGTTCGAGCGGCTGCGACGGAGCGTCGGGATCGTGCTCCAGGACGTGACGCTCTTCCGCGGAGACGTGGCCTACAACATCACGCTCGGCCGCAGCGAGATCGGCCCCGAGCGCATGGCGGCGGCGGCGAAGGCGGTCCATGCGCACGCCTTCGTCTCGGGCCTCCCGTCGGGTTACGCCGAGCCGGTGCGGGAACGGGGGAACAACTTCTCGACCGGTCAGCGCCAGTTGCTCTCCTTTGCCCGGGCGCTCGCTTACGACCCCGCCATCCTGGTGCTCGACGAGGCGACGTCGAGCGTCGATCCAGAGACCGAGGGGCTGATTCGCGACGCCCTGGACCGGCTGCTCGCGGGGCGCACGGCGATTCTGATCGCGCACCGGCTGTCGACGATCGAGCGCGCCGACCGGATCATCGTGCTCCATCACGGCGAAGTGCGCGAGATCGGGACACACGCCGAGCTCCTCGCCAAAGACGGGGTCTACGCGAAGCTTTACCGGCTGCAGTTCGCCGGGCATGCTGCGAGAGAGCTCGTCGCGCGCGAGGCGTTCGAGCGATAAGCCGGCATTCGCCGACGCTGGTCCCTCGAGCGATCGAGGCCGAGCAAAGAGGCATGCTGCGAGTGAAGCGATTTGCGCGGTGGAAGATCCGCTCGGCCGTCCCCGTCGCGCTCTTCGTCAGCGCGCCTGCACTTTTCAGCTGCTCGGCCGGCTACGTGGCGCGTGCGGCTTACGAAGAGGCGCGCATCCTCTGGAAGCGCGAGCCGATCGAAACCGTGCTCAAGCAGCCAGACCTTGCTCCGGCCGTGAAGCGCAAGCTCGAGCTCGTGCTCGAGGTGCGCGAGTTCGCCGCCACTCGCCTTGGGTTCCGCGTCGGCGGCAGCTTTCGGTCGATCTCTCCCGTCGACCGCGGAGCCGTCGTCCAGCTGCTGACCGCCGCTCCGCGTGACCGGCTCGAGGCCTATACCTGGTGGTTTCCGATCGTCGGGCGCGTTCCCTACAAGGGCTTCTTCTCGCAGCGGGCGGCGCTGGCGACCGCTGCCGAGCTCGAGAAGGACGGTTACGACACTTACGTCCGGCCTGCGATCGCCTTCTCGACGCTCGGCTGGTTCGACGATCCGCTACCCTCCTCCCTGCTCAAACATGACGAGATAACTCTCGCGCAGGTGGTCTTCCACGAGCTCCTCCACAATACGCTGTTCCTCGCCGGAGAGACTTCCTTCGACGAGTCGTTGGCGACCTTCGCCGGATACCGCGCGACGGTCGAGTTCTTCTGCGACGGACAGCGCTCGACGAGCGAACAGTGCCACGGCGCGACCGCCGACTGGCAGGATACGCTGACGATCTCGGCTTTCTTCGCCGAGAGTATCGCGCGCTTGCAGAAGTTCTACGAAACCAAGCCGACCGGCGCGGCGCTGGAGGAGGGACGCCAACGGGCGTTTGCAGAGATCCGCGAACAATTCGGGGCGCTCAAGCTCCATCCGGGCCGCTACGCAGACTTCGCTGCCGGAACCATCAACAACGCGAGCCTGCTCCAGGAGCGGATCTACCTGGAGGATCTGGCGCTCTTCGATCAGCTCTACCGCGCCGAGGGTAATCTCCGCGCGACCGTGACGCTGATCGAGGCCGCGGTCGACAAGGGCGGTGACCCCTTCCAACGCGTGCGGGAGGCGCTCGAGGCTTCGACCCGGTTGCAGGTCGCCGGCAAGAGCAGAGACTATTCAGTCGATCCGCTGTTCCCGGACGCCTGCTCCTGTTTCTTCCAGATCGACTCTCGCTCGCCTTGGCGGGTCTTGATCTCCTTGTCGAGCGTTTTCATGGTCTCATCGTCGCCGCGTTGCTTGGCCGCGAGGCGGTTGAGGCGTATCTCCAGCAGCTCGTGAGCGAGCTCCTCGTCTCGGGCCTTTGGATCCTTGACTACGGTCTGGGTCGAGGCGCCGACTCCTCCTGACGGAGCGGCGGACGAAGGGACGGCTGACGAAGGGACGGCTGACGAGGTTGCCGCCCCGGACGGGGCGCTGTGTACCTCCGCGGGCATCGCGCCGGAGCGTTCTTGGATCGACCGGACCGCGGCGCGATCGACCTCGATCGCCCCGGACGGCCGGTAGACGACCACCTTGTCGCCCTGCGCGGAATAATACTCGCCGATCACGTGGCGGTTACCGTCGAGCTCGATGTCGACGTAGGCGTTGCTCGTCGCTGTGCCGAGGATCCCGATGGCAAGGGCCGTGGGTACTAGCCGAGAGATCTTTGTGTTCTTCAGCCGCTGCTCCATGCGACGACGGCCACCTTCTGAGGCAAGAGCTGTTGCGTCACGCCCGGAATCGAGTTCGCCAGCGCGAGCGAGGGGCTGGAATAGCGAACGGCGGCGCTGCCGCCGACGCTGAGCGAAAGATCGGTCGTCCAGATCGCGCCATAGACCGTGGCGTTCCCGGTGACCGTCGTGACCTGCGTGGTGCCGTCGACGATGATGAGCCCGGTGAACTCCAAACTTCCCTGAATGTCGAGGCCTCCGTTTACGATCAAGATGCCCGCGCCGCTTGCGTTGCCGTTGCCCTTGAGCGTGGTGGAGCTGTCGAAATACGTGATCTGCGGCGAGGCGAGCGAACCGAAGGTCGCGTTGCCGTTGATCTTCCCTCCGGACAGCGTGACGACCGGCCCCGAGTTGAGAATATTCGTCACGATCTCGTTGCGGATCCGGGTGCTCGACGGCCCCTGACAGGTGCCGACGCTCGCGACCTGGTTCGGCACCGCCGCCCCCGTGACGTTGTCCAATTCCTGACTGCTCAGCGCGTTGATCACCGAATTGGCGTCGGTCTGGGTGCGGGTGCTGATGCCGAGCGTGGGGGTGGAGCCGGCGGTCGGCTGCGTGGCTCCGATCGCGTAATCGTTGCCGTTGATCTCGAACGCGTTCCCGTTGAAATTGGCACTGACCCCCGTGCTCGGCAGGTCGATCGCGCCGCAGGTGAAGGGCTGGGTGAGGCCGAGCCGGGCCTTGAGCGTGCGTGAGGACTGACCGGGTGCCTGGCCGATGGCAGAGATCCACATATTGGTGGACGTTGCGGCGGGGTTGGTCATCGGCGTCACGGTATACGTGATACTGGAGTATCCGGGCATCTGCATCGCCGAGCTGCCGAAGATCGCGTTCCAGTTGTTCGTGGGAGCGATGTCGGTCGCGAAGCTCACCACTCCGTAGCCGTTGATGTTGGTGACGGCGTGGACGAGGCCCGACTCGGCGGCCTGCGTCGCTTGGATGCCCGTGTTGTAGTTGTTTGCCAGCGTGAGGCCGAAGCTCGCACCCGACAAACCGGCGATTCCGAGCGTGAGGATCGCGAGCAGCAGGAGCAGCGCGAAGACCATCGACGAGCCTTGGCTTCCGAGAAGCAGCGGTCGGCGGGAGTGTGTTTTCATAGCTTTGCGAGAACCCGATTTCGCAGCGCGACGCGCGCCGCGAGGTTTACGTTGGTGACCGTGGTCGCGCGGGCCGTTCGTACCTGCACCGATACCTGGATGTTGTTCACGCCGTTGCAGTCCGCGCTGGTGACCTGCCCTCCCGACATCGCCGCGGCGGTGGAGTCCTTGAAGTACTGAAACGTGAGGCCCGTTGCGTTGCGAATCAGCAGCGTGTCGGCGCCGTTCACGGTGCGCAAGATTCGATTGTTCGCCGAATCGTAGCGATAGGTGATCGACTCGTTCGCGTCGATGGTCCCATCGATGCTACTTCCGTTGGCACCGTCCCAAGCGATCGTCAGTTGGCTCGTCTGCGCGCTGCTGAGCCCCGCGCCGCAAGTTCCGGTCTGCGCCCACGTGCCGCCCGGGTTGGCGCCCGCCATGCGAATCTCGTTGGCCATGTAGTCGAGCGCGGCACGCGCACCTTCGATCGCGTCGAGGCCCGCGGACTGATCGGTGAGCGAACGGAGCTGGCTGCGGAAGAACAGGAACCCGGCCGAGCCGAGCACGAACGAGATCCCCATCGTCACCAGCAGTTCGACCAGGGTGAAGCCGGTCGCACGCGCACGTCCCGATTCCGTCACGCTCATTGGGGCACCAGAGTCACCAGTCGCACGGAGCCCGCGTTCGGGCGGTCTGGCCAAGAGACCACGACCTCGACACGGCTGACCCCGGTGGTCGGCGAATTCGCCGTCACCGTCCAGCTGCGGCTGAAGATCCCTCCACTCGTGCCGTCGGGCTTGAATGGCCCGTCGCTGCCGCTTGCGATGGTCGAAAGGGTACGGATCTGCTCGATCTTGTCTTCGGCGAGCGTGGCGGCGATCGACTGGTTCTTGCTGAGATCGGCCACCTTGCGGGTGTTGAGCAAGGTCGGGGAGAGGCCGATGACGACGACCGCGAAGACCGCGATCGCCGCGAGAACCTCGATGAACGTACCGCCGCGCTCCGAGCAAAAGCCGCTCGATCACGAGATGTCCACCGAGCCGATCAGCCCGACCGAGATGGTATTCGTGTCTCCTCGCGCGTTCCTGAGAGTCACGGTGACCGCATTGGCCACGGTGCCCTTGGCCGTGAAGACCAGGCCGTTGGCGGGGGACACCGAGGACACGGTGACGCCGCCCTCGAGCACGAGCGGGGTGCCGGTCGAGACCCAAGTACTGGTGCCGGAGGGATCTACCTGCACCGTGAGCGTCGTTCCATCCTCGCTCACCGATACACGTGACTGTACGTTTCGGGTGACCGCCGCGCTTCGCGCGACCCGAATGGACCCGACGGCGCTGCGTAGTCCGGCGGTCAAGCGATGGCTGTTCAAAGCGCTCGACATACCAGGGAAGGTGACCGCGGCGAGCGTGCCGGCGATGCCCGCGGTAACCAACGTCTCGAGAAGCGTGAATCCTCTTTGGGACTTCCTCACGGAAGTCCGCCCGACTCTTGCCTGATCGTGCATGGCGGTCTCGGGAGCAGATCCCGTGCCATGCCGCACACGCTAGATTCGCCCGTCTTTCTCGCGAAATGAGAGGTTTTTCCAGCGTCTAATTGCGACTATCCGGTACAAAATTGATCCCTGATATCTTCGTCATTCTCGCCAATTGGACGCCAGATAGTCATTTGTATGCCGAGATCTTCGAATTTTTCGGTACTGTCAATAAAATGACGTGAGGAAAATCAAGTTAAAGTAGAGAGTTCAGTAAAAGAGTTCGAAAAGATCTGGATGGCATTCATTTTGAAGGAACTTTTCACATGAAGGATCGGAGCGATATGTCTATGAATTCATACAGGAGCTTTTGATGTCGACTCTCGGCGGTCTTCTGATCAAGAAGTCCATCCTCACTTCGGACCAGCTCACTCGCGCGAAGAACGATCAGCAGCAGCAAGGCGGCCCGCTGGTGACGAGCCTGATCCGGCTCGGCTTGGTCCGCGACGAAGACCTACTGATGTGCCTCCACCAGGAGTACCGACTGCCGATCCTCGATCTTCAATCGATCGAACCGAGCGCCGAAGTCCTACGGCTGATTCCTCCGGCGCTGGCGCAGAAGCATCATGTGTTGCCGATCAACCGCAGCGGCTCGATCCTCACGCTGGCGGTCGCTGATCCCTCACATCTCGCCGCCTTCAACGAGATCAAGTTTCTGTCGGGCTGCGACGTCAAGGTGGTGCTCGCTCAGGCCGGGGCCATCGAGAAGGCGATCCAAAAGCACTACAGCCAGAGCGCGCAGGCCTACGAGGAGGTGCTCGCCAAGCTCGAGGTCGAGAAGCCCACCCAACTCGGCGTCGATCTCGACGACCTACAGCGCGCGAGCGAGGAGGCGCCGGTCGTCAAGCTCGTCTCCACGCTGATGTCGGACGCGATCGAGAAGCGGGCGAGCGACATCCACATCGAGCCCTACGAAGGCGACCTGCGCGTACGGTTCCGGATCGACGGCGTGCTCCACGAAATCATGCAGCCGCCGGTCCGTCTGCGGGCCGCGATCGCCTCCCGCATCAAGGTGATGGCGTCGCTCGACATCGCCGAACGGCGCTTGCCGCAGGATGGGGTGATCAAGGTAAAGACCGCGAGCGGCAAGGAGATCAACTTCCGCGTGTCCGTGCTCCCGACCGTCTTCGGCGAGAAGGTCGCGCTGCGGCTGCTCGCGAGGGGAAGCTTGCAATACGACCTCAACAAGCTCGGGATGAGCGAAGACGCCTACCGGGTCTTCCGCAAGGCCATCTCCGAGCCGTCGGGAATGCTGTTGGTCACGGGACCGACGGGCAGCGGAAAGACGACGACCCTCTACTCGGCTCTGGCGGTGCTCAACCAAGAGGAGCGGAACATCTCGTCGGCGGAGGATCCGGTCGAGATCTACATGCGGGGGATCAACCAAGTTAAGATCAGCGAGGACATCGGCCTCACGTTCGCTGCCGTGCTGCGCTCGGTTCTCCGGCAAGATCCCGACGTGCTGATGATCGGCGAAATCCGCGACTTCGAAACCATCGAGATCGCGGTCAAGGCGGCGCTGACGGGACACCTCGTGCTTTCGACGCTACACACCAACGACGCCCCATCGACGGTCGGCCGCATGGTCAACATGGGGGTCGACCCCTTCCTCGTGGCGGCGTCGTTGAACCTGATCGTGGCCCAGCGCCTGGCGCGGGTGATCTGCGCGCACTGCAAGGAGCAAGTGGACGACTACCCGCGCGAAGGGCTGCTCGAAGTCGGGTTCTCCGAGGAGGAGCTGCCGAGCCTCACCCTCTATCGCGGCATCGGATGCGAGGAGTGCTCCAAGACCGGCTACCAGGGACGGCTCGCGTTCTACGAGCTGCTGCCGATGACGGAGGAGATGCGGAGCCTGGTCCTCGCGCACACGAACACCGACGACCTTCGCAAGCGAGCGATCGCCGCGGGAATGACGACGCTGCGCCAGGGCGGGTTGCAGAAGGCGCGCGAAGGCCTGACGACCGTCGAAGAGGTGCTGCGCGTGACGTCGTCGGAGGGCTCGAACTGACGAGAGGCATTCTACCGAGCTAGCTCCTCGAGCGCGCGGATTCCTCGCGCCGTCGCGGCCGCGAAGACCGCGAGATCGAAGGTGACGACTGCCACGAAGCTCGCCGCGATCCCGGCGACCTCGATCGTAGACAGCGGTCGGTGCACCAGCCGCGCGAAGAGAAGCACCCAGAGCGGCCAGGCCTCGAGCGCGACGTTCACTCCGATGAACAGAATCGCCAGGATCATGTATACGACGCCGCCGAAGCTCGACGGGATCTTCGCGGCATTCTCGTACTCGAACTGCGGGTAGAGGCTGCCGAGACAGAGCCCGAGCGCGGCGATGCCGAGAGTCATCAACGCCAGGGTTGCCACCGACACCACCATCGTCACGCCGCCGACGCCGAGCGCGCGATTGCCGAGCACTAGGAGCAGGATGCCGAGCGCGGCCAGCGGCCCGAAGCCACTCCAGAACTTGCCCCACCACACGCGGCGGAGCCGAATCGGTGCGCTCTGCACCAACCAGAACGATTGCCCTTCGAGACTCACCGAGGGATAGATGAACCGCACCGCCACGGCTGCCATCACGAAGGCCGCGAGCGCGAGATTGAGAAAGGCGAGCGCGTGCTCGAGGTAGAACTGGGCCATGAGCGCGCCGGCGCGCGGCAGGATGCGGAAGTTGTAAACGTAGACGACCGCCAACGAGCCAAGCAGGATGAGCTGCGACCACTGAGCCGTGTCGCGGAAGAAGGTCTTCAGGTCCTTCAGCACCAATGCTCTCACGGGGGGCGCTACTGGAAGCAGGGCGAAGACCCGGTCCCAGAAGCGAAGGAGGGTCAAGCGCACGCGCCGCCCCTCCTGTGCCCGCGACCAGCCGGCGGTGTGTAACCGCTCCGCGACCATGGCGCAGACCACGAACGCCGCAGCGGCACTGGTGGCGAGCGCGAGGTACTGGAGCAGCGGATCTTGCGCGGCACGCGGGGCGAAGAAAGGAATGAGCGTGGCAGCAGCCCAGCTGCTCGGCAGATATGGAGAAGCCGGCGCCTGCACGGCTGCGAGAAACTGAAGGAAGTCCTCGAATGCCTTTGGCTCCAGCAGGCGCTCGGGCTGGAGGAAGCGAAGGAGTGTATAGAGCAGCGCGACGGCGATGACCGACAGGAGCACGAAGACGTCTCTCGTGCTGCGCGCGGGGTATACGCGAACCACGAGCATCGTGGCCGTCACTCCGAGCGCACAGGGCAGTACGAGAAACGGCGGCAGGATCGCCAGCACGGCGAGGTAGAAGGGGACGCCCGCGTGGTGAACCACTCCGTAGGCGAGGAAAATCGGCGTGCCGAACAGGAGGACCATCCAGGACGAATCCCAGAGCGTCTCGATGAAGCGAGCCAGGTGGAGCGCTCCGGGAGAGATCGGCGTGGCGAGCAGGAGGCCGAGGTCGCTCGACAGGTAGTAAGTCGACAGGGCGGTAACGATGTTGGAGAAGAGAAGGAGCGAGAAGAAGGAGAGCAGGACCATCGCCAGCAGGCGTTCGGCGAGTACAGGCCCGAGCTCGGGGATGCCCTGAAAGTAGGCGAGGACGCGAGCGAAGAACAGAAAGATCGCCGCCCAAAAAACCACACCGAGGCCGAGGAGCGCGGCGCCGCGCCGCCGCTCCGAGCGCTCGGCCCGCCCAAATCGCCCGAGCAGCGCGAGCCAGCGGGGGCGCAGAAGCGCGATACCGGTCATGCCCGCAGCGCCTCGATGACGTCGAGCAGATCCTCAGCGCCGGTGAGCTTCAAGAAAATCTCTTCGAGGCCGCGCGCGTCCCCGACTCGCAGGCGGAGCTCGTCGAGCGTCCCAACCGCGACCAAACGGCCAGACTGGATGATGCCGATGCGGTCACAAAGCGCCTCGGCGACCTCCAAGCTGTGTGTCGAAAGAAACAGGGTCGTACCCTTGAGAGCGAGTGAGCGAAGCAGTGAGCGCAGCAAGCGCGCGCCACGCGGGTCCATACCGACCATCGGCTCGTCGACGACCAGCAGCCGCGGCTCGTGCAGCAGAGCGGCGGCGAAGGCGAGCCGCTGCTTCATGCCGTGCGAGAAGCTCTCGACGAGCTCGCCCGCCCACTCGTCGAGATCGAAGAGCGCAAGCAGCTTGCGGATCCGCTGCTCGCGGGCGATCGGATCCACCTCGTAGAGATCGCCGCAGAAGCGCAGGAGCTCGACGGCGGTCAACTTCTCGTAGAGGAACGGACGGTCGGGCACGAACCCCGCGAGGCGCTTCGCCTCGATCGGTTGCGCGGCGAGGTCGTAGCCGCCCAGCCGGATTTGGCCGACGGTGGGCAGTAGCAAACCCATCATCATCCGGATGGTCGTAGTCTTACCCGCGCCGTTCGGACCGAGGAAGCCGAAGATCTCGCCTCGAGCCACTTCCAGAGACAGATCGTCGACAGCCGTGAACGCGCCGTATCGCTTGGTGAGCCGCACGAGCTCGATCATCCGGCCTCCTCGACGTCGAAGCGGAGCCGGCCGAGCGTGTCGATCAGGGCGATGTCCTTGTCGGGGCCACCCTCGACGAGCGCAACGTGGGTCGCATCGGCGGGAAACTGACCGAAGGTCGGGTCGACGGCGGCCCAGGCGCCGAGCCAGACTTCGTTCCAGGCATGATAGTAGAACCCGGCGGGCGTCGCCTCGTCGGCGGGCATGTACACGACTCCGGCGACCATCCGCGCCGGCAGGCCGGCCGCGCGGGCCAGCGCCGCGTACAGCACGGCGTGCTCGTTGCAGTCACCCTTGCGCTCGGCGAGCACGGTCACGGCGTTCGGCACGCTGATCGTCGGCACCTTGGCGAGGTTCACGTGCACCCAATCGAGGATCCGGCGCGCGCTGCGCATCGCATCGGAATCGCCGCCGACGATCTCGTCGGCAAGCCCGCGGATCGCCGGGTCGTCCGATTGAAAGAATGCCGTCGGGCGGAGATCGTCGGCGCGCTCGGGATCGCGTGCGGGCAGCGCATACGAGCGCAGCGCTCGCTCGTCGTCGCGCTCGACGACCAGCACCTGGCCTTCGAGCCTTTGACGCGGGGGAAACGACAGCGCCGCAAGCGCCGGCGCCGCGGCGACCCGCAGTCGGAGCCGCTGAGCGCTGCGTGGCGACGCGATCGTGCCCGCGACCTTGATCGCCGCTTTGGCGCCGAGGTCGACGCTGGCGCCCCTCTCGATCCCGCTCATCGCGGCGCTCGCGTCCCTCTCGCGAACGATCGTCATGCCGAGCGGCCCTTCCTCCTTGACGACTTCGCCCTTCGCGTCGACCCACATGCGAAAATGCGCTCCACGATACTCCTCGTCTACCCGGTATGCGGCACGAGCCCCGGACGGCAACGTGACGCGTTCGATCGGCCCGACCGTCAACGAGACCGGCGCGGGCGCGTCGCTGAGAGGGTCGAAGAGCGAGTAATGCAGCGTTCGACCCGTCTCGAGCCGCTCCTGACCGATGAAGTCGCCGAGCGTTTCGGAGAGCGCGATGGGCGTCGAGATCGGCAAGCGCACGACGCGTGCGCCGAAGGAGTCGGAGCTGAGCGCGAGCTCGTTTCCCTGCGCGACGCCACGGAGCGTGAATTCGGTGCTACCCGAACGCAGGTGGAACACGAACCGGCGCAGAACCAAGCTGCGGTCGGTCTCGGCCAGGAGGCTCGTGCGCACGAGCTGCATCGTGCCCATCATGCTGAGCTCGATCTGCGCGTCGGATTCCACGGTGAAGCCGTCTTCGGTCGGCTTGCGGACGCGTCGCGAGTAGCCGATCTTCTTCCCCTCGCCGTAGATGCCGTGCCATTGCTCGTTCGCTTCGGCGGGGAGCGCCCGGGGGGATGCGAGCGGCTCGCGAGGCCCTCTGTTGCGAGCGACGAGGGCTGCCATCACTGCGGCCCAGGCGATCAAGACGGCGGTTCGTGCGAGCGTTCGCAAAAGATCTCTAGTTGTTCTGGCCTGCCCGATCCCGTCGGCTCAGATCGTCTGGTCGGTCAATTCTGATCGACGTCGCGATTGGAGCACGGATCTCTGCCCATCGTCGGAGGTGTCTTGAAGGCCGCACCAAAGATTACTAGAACGTTGGCAGTCAGGCCAACTGAGGTTCAAAGGAGGCAACGTGCGAAGAGAGGAGCCCCGGTGGCGACCGTAGCAACTTCATTCGGGTCGCGAAGCTTCGGCGAAACTTCACGGCGCGACGCCTGGTGGATTCAGCCGCTCGCTGTGCTCGTGGGTTTCGGCGCGTTCGTGGTCTACACGACTTGGGCCGGGTTGCAGGGCGAGCACTATACCTACGGACCGTATCTATCCCCGTTCTATTCGCCCGAGGTCTTCGGTGGCTCCCCGCATGCGTGGTTCGGGCCGAAGCCCGGATGGTGGCCGTCGTTCCTCCGCTATTCTCCGGCGCTCTTGATCCTCGTGTTCCCGGCCGGATTCCGCCTGACCTGCTATTACTACCGTGGCGCATACTACAAGGCGTTCTGGGCCGATCCCCCTTCCTGCACCGTCGGTGAGCCGCGCAAGAGCTACTGGGGCGAGAAGTCCTTTCCGCTGATTCTCCAGAACGTGCACCGCTACTTCCTCTACGCGGCGCTCGTCTTCATCGTGATCCTATCGTACGACGTCTGGGAGGCACTGTGGTTCCCCGATCCGAGCTCGGGGCGGGTTTCGTTCGGGCTCGGCCTCGGCACGCTGATCATGGCGGTCAACGTCATGCTGATCGCCGGCTACACGTTCGGATGCCACTCGCTTCGCCATCTCGTCGGCGGCCGGCTCGATTTGCTCTCCAAGGCTCCGCTCCGCGAGAAGTGCTACGGCTGCGTCAGTGCCTTCAATGGCCGGCACATGCTGTGGGCGTGGATGAGCCTCTGTTCGGTGGGATTCACCGACTTCTACATCCGCATGTGCTCGATGGGGGTCTTTCGCGACCTGAGGATCTTTTGATGGCGGAGTACGACACGCACGCGCACGACGTCTTGGTGATCGGCGCTGGCGGAGCCGGGCTTCGAGCGGCGATCGCAGCGGCGGCGGAAGGCGTCTCGGTCGGCCTCGTCTGCAAGTCGTTGCTCGGCAAAGCGCACACGGTCATGGCCGAAGGCGGCATTGCGGCCTCGCTCGCAAACGTCGACGACCGCGACAGCTGGAAGGTCCACTTCGCGGACACCATGCGCGGTGGCCAGTACGTCAACAATTGGCGGATGGCGGAGCTCCACGCCAAGGAGGCGCCCGAGCGCGTGCGCGAGCTCGAGGCCTGGGGAGCGCTCTTCGACCGCACGGGCGACGGACGGATCCTGCAGCGGAACTTCGGCGGGCACAAGTATCCGCGTCTGGCTCACGTCGGCGACCGCACGGGGCTCGAGATGATCCGCACGCTCCAGGACCACGGCATCCATCGCGGCATCGACGTGCACATGGAGTGCACGGTGCTGAAGCTTCTACGCGAGGGCGAGCGGGTGGTCGGGGCGTTCGGCTACGATCGCGAGCGCGGTCGCTTCCGCGTTTTCCGCGCCAAGGCGGTGGTGCTGGCAACCGGCGGCATCGGCCGGGCCTACAAGATCACCAGCAACAGCTGGGAGTACACTGGCGATGGCCAAGCGCTCGCCTATGAGGCCGGCGCCGACCTCATGGACATGGAGTTCGTGCAGTTCCACCCGACCGGAATGGTGTGGCCGCCGAGCGTGCGGGGCCTCCTCGTGACCGAAGGCGTGCGCGGCGAGGGCGGTGTGTTGCGCAACAAGGACGGCCGGCGCTTCATGTTCGACGACATCCCGGAGCTCTACAAGACGCAGACGGCGGACAACGAGGAGGAGGGCTGGCGCTACACGCAGGGCGACCGAAACGCGCGTCGGCCCCCGGAGCTACTCACCCGCGACCACGTCGCGCGCTGCATCATCCGCGAGGTGCGCGAGGGTCGGGGTAGCCCGCACGGAGGCGTGTATCTCGACATCTCGTGGATCAAGGCCAAGCTTCCGAACGCGGAGAGCCACATCAAGAAGAAGCTGCCGAGCATGTTCCAGCAGTTCAAGGAGCTAGCCGGCATCGACATCACGCGGGAGCCGATGGAGATCGGACCGACCACGCACTACATCATGGGCGGCGTTCGCGTCGACGCGGACACCCAGATGTCGACCGTGCCGGGCCTCTTCGCCGCGGGTGAGTGCGCCGCCGGGCTCCACGGAGCGAACCGCCTCGGCGGAAACTCGCTCTCCGACCTGCTCGTATTCGGGAAACGCGCAGGAGAATATGGCGCCAAGTTCGCGCGCGAGCACGGCGCAGGCATGGTCGACGGCGCCGAAGTCGATGCCGCCGCGAAGGCGGCGCTCGCACCGTTCGATCGCGCGGGACGCGAGGGTCCTTACAAGGTGCAGCAGGACCTCCAGGAGATGATGCAGGAGTTGGTCGGCATCGTGCGGAACGAGGCCGACATGCGCCGCGCACTCGAGTCGATCAGCGCGCTCCGACGGCGCTCGGCGGAGGTCGGCGTGGCCGGCAATCGCGAATACAACCCTGGATGGCACACCGCCATGGATCTGGCGAACCTGCTCACGTGCTCCGAAGCCGTCACCCGCTCGGCATTGGAGCGCAAGGAGAGCCGCGGGGGGCATTTCCGCGAGGACCATCCGAACAAGGATCCCGCCTGCGCGAGCTTCAACATGATTTGTCGAAAGGGGTCGGACGGCGAACTGCGCATCCTCCGCGAGCCGATTTCCGAGATGCGCTCGGATCTGAAGCAAATCATCGAGGAGAACAAGTAGATGAAGGCCACGTTCCGCATCTGGCGCGGCGACGCGTCCGGCGGCGGGTTCCAGGATTATCCGACCGAGGTCTCCGAAGGGATGGTCGTGCTCGACGCGGTCCATCAGATCCAGGCCGAGCAAGCCAACGATCTCGCCGTGCGCTGGAACTGCAAGGCCGGCAAGTGCGGCTCGTGCTCGGCCGAGGTCAACGGCATGCCCAAGCTCATGTGCATGACGCGGCTCTCGGATTTGCCGCTCGAGCGCCCGGTCACCCTCGAGCCGATGCAGGCATTTCCGCGCATTAAGGATCTGGTGACCGACGTCTCCTGGAATTTTCGCGTCAAGAAGCTGATCAAGCCCTTCGCCCCGCGGCCTCCGGACGCGCCGGACGGCACCTGGCGGATCGCCCAGCAGGACGTCGATCGCGTTCAGGAGTTTCGCAAGTGCATCGAGTGCTTCCTGTGCCAGGACGTCTGCCACGTGTTGCGGGACCATCACCTCCATGAACAGTTCATCGGACCGCGGTTCTTCGTCTACACGGCGGCGCTCGAGATGCATCCGCTCGACGCAGAGAACCGTCTCGACGAACTGCGCCAGGCCCAAGGCGTCGGCTACTGCAACATCACCAAGTGCTGTACGAAGGTCTGTCCGGAGCACATCACGATCACCGACAATGCCATCATCCCGTTGAAGGAGCGGGTCGTCGACGAGTTCTACGACCCGCTGCGCCGCTTGTTCGGCAAACGAACCTCCGGCACGTAGCCTCCGAAACAGCGTATGGCTCCTCGACTACGCTTCACCGGGAGGGCTTCGGGCACGAGGGCGCGCGGGATCTTCTTCTGAAGTCCGAAGTCCTGCCGTTGAAGGCGCGCGTCGCTTCCTCTAGCCTCGGCAATCGTGACCTCGAAACCGCTTCCACGCTTCGTCGCGGACAAGACGCTCGGCCGCTTGGTCCGTTGGCTCCGCATCGTCGGCTGCGACGTCCTCTACGGGCCGAACTTCTCCGGGAAGGGACTCCTCTCGGCGGCTCGGCGTGAGGACCGCATCGTCCTGACTCGTGACCGTCGGGTCGCACGCGGGTCGGGCATGCCCCCATTTCTGCTCGTCGAGAGCGACCGCTTCCGCGAACAGCTTCGGCAGGTCATCGACGCCTTTGCGATCGACCCGGGGAATGCGCTCTTCCGGCGCTGCATCGAGTGCAACGCCGATCTCGTCGAAGCGACGCGCGAGGAGGTCACGGGACGGGTTCCGGCGTTCGTGCAGGCGACCCAGACCCGCTTCCGACGTTGCCCCCGTTGTCGGCATCTCTACTGGGATGCGACGCACGTCGCACGCGTGCGCGACGAGCTGTCCCGGATGGGCCTCCGCTGCGGCGCCATCCCAGCGGACGCGCAGGAGGACTCCCGGTGAGCGCCACCCCCAGCGTCTATCTCGAGGTCGGTGATTTCGCCGCCGGCCGTTGCGCGGAGTGCCGTCGCGAAGTGCTCACCTATCCGGATGCGGGGGGCCAGGGAACGGAGAGCGTTCGGCGTTGCCTTCACTGCGATACCCGTATTGTTGGTGAGCTCCGCTGGGTAGACGTGACGGATCTCGGAGCCCTCGGCTACGTGGTCGATTCGGGTGAAGACGCCGGAGGCGGTTGCGCTACGTGCGCGAATGGCTGCGTGGTGAGGAGACCAAACCCAGACGCGTAGCAGCCATGCTGAAGTCCTCGGGCACCGGGCTCTCCACGACGATCCGCTCGCCGCTCTCGGGATGATCGAACTCGATACGTCGCGCATGGAGGAGGTGACGCCCTTCGGGGATGCGACTCCCCCCATAGAGGGTGTCGCCGATCACCGGATGCCCGATCGCGGCGAGATGCGCGCGGATCTGATGCATGACGCCGGTCTCGATCTCCACTTCGAGGAGCGTCGCGTCCGAACCGCTACCGACCGGCCGAAAGCGAGTCAGGGCAGGCCGCGCCCGGCGCGAGGATTTCTCGAGCACTCGCACCTTGCGGCGGTTGTGCGGGTGAGGCTCGATCGCTCGCTTCACCTCGCCGGCGCTCGCCAGCGTACCCAGAACGACGGCCAGGTAGAGCTTGCGGACCCTTCGGCTGCGAAACTGCCGCCGCAACGATTCCCACGCGCCGCGGGTCCGCGCCGCGAGCAACACCCCCGAGGTCTCGGTATCGAGCCGATGCACGAGCCCCGCCTCGAGCGGCGTGTCGCCCGCGCTCGCGCAGCCGGCGAAGCGCGCCGTCAGGAAGTTGGCGATCGTGCCGCGCTCGTCCGATCGGAGCGCATGTCCCGCACGCCCGGCGGGTTTGTCGAGCGCGACGCAGCATTCATCCTCGAACAGGACGGCGATCGGCAGGTCCGGCTCCGCCGGCAAGGCCGTTCTTGTTGAATCGGCCGCGTCGACTTCGACGATGCACTCGCCGCGAAGCATCTGGCCCTTGCGGACGCTGCGCCCGTCGATGCGAATCGAGCCGTTCTCGAGGAGCCGCTGGATACGACGACGCGAGAGGCCGCCGAGCGACTCGGCCAGCACGCGGTCGGCTCGCACGGCGTGGTCGCTCGGAACCTGGATGCGCCGCCGGATCATCGAGGCCTTCTAGATTCGCTTGTCGTGTCGGCGAGTGAAATGGGTCTCGCGGGAGCCGACCTTTCGACCAACGCGACGACCTCCACGTGATCCGTTTGCGGTAGCATGTCGAACGGCTGCAGCCGAATGGCTCGGTAGCCGAGCCCGGCGAGACGGTCGAGGTCGCGAGCCAGCGTGGCGGCGTCGCACGAGACGTAGACGATGCGCCGCGGCTCCATCAGCGCGATCTCTTCGAGCGCGCCTGGCGACGCTCCCTTGCGGGTGGGATTCAAGGTGACGACGCTGGCCCGCCCGAGGCGCGTGCGGATGCGTGGCAACGCCTCTTCGGCGCGGCCCTCCTCGAAGCGCGCGTTGTGGAACCCGTTTCGGCGCGCATTCGAGCGGGCGTCACGGATCGCGGCCGCCGACTCTTCGACGCCGACGACCTCCTTCGCGCCGGTCGCTAGGTAGAGGGAAAGCGGGCCGATGCCGCAGAAGAGGTCGACTACCCGATCCGCCGCGCCCGGAGCGGCCCACTCGAGCGCTTTCTCGTAGATTCGGCGTGCAGTCCACACGTTCGATTGCAGGAACGAGGCGGGGCTCACCCGAAGCTTGAGGAAGCCGATCCGCTCGACGAGCTCGGCAGGCGGGCGGAGCGTGGCGAATCGGCGTCCGAGAACCACGTTGCCGCGGTCGCCGTTGTGGTTGACGACGACACCGCCGAGCGAATGGCAACGGTGCACGAGCCGGCGGCAGAGCTCACGCAACGCACGGTCGTCGGTGCGAGCGCTCACCAGCACGAGCAGGGCGCGTCGCATCCATGCGCTGTAGCGGGCGACGAGGTAGCGGAGCTCTCCCGTACCACGACGCTCATCATAGGCTTCGATCCCGAGCCTTGCGGCTTCCTCGAGCGCGGCCACGACGATTTCGGTGAGGCCGGGGTGCTGCACGGCGCAGCGCTCGGCATCCACGAGACGGTGGCTGCCCGGCGCGTACACCCCCGCGCGCAGTCGGCCGCCGCGCCCCGCGCGCACCGCGAGCTTCGCCACATTGCGGTACCCGAAGAGATCGCGCGATCCGATCACGTCTTCGATGCACGCGTCGCGCAGGCTGGGATGCGATGCCATGGTCCGTTCGACGCGTCGGCGCTTGCGCGCGAGCTGCTCGCGGTACGGAAGCCCGCGAAGCGGGCAGGGAACGCATCCCGGCGCGTGCGGGCAGAGCACGTGCCGTAGTTCCGCCGCTCTCACCGCCGCCGCCGGCGTTGTTCCTCCTCAGAATGGCGCGACACGTTTTTTCGTCGTGGCGTCTTCGGAGGGCAGCCCGGCTCGCCGCGGGCGAATCATCAGACAGGTCACGAACCGCGGATCGATCGGCCGATTCGGCGCCACGGCCAAAAATTCTTCCTCGAAGCGTCGCAGGCTGAAATCCAGAAATCCGTGTGCGACGGGATGAGCTTCGTAGAAGCGTTTGCGAACGGCCGCGCGGAGGCGGCCGGTCTGCGGATCGAGCGTCGCCCGCCGAAGCTCCGTGAGGTCGTCATCCCCGAGCGGCTCGATGCTCGGGGCGCGCCCAAGCGCGAAATTTGCGAATCCGGTCAGAAGCACGGCGCTGATGCGGAAATCGTCGGCGTCGCTCGGACGCAACGCCGTGAGCTGCGCCGGGGACTGGCCGAGCAGCCGCGGGCACACTTCGGCGAGCGCGGCGACGTCGGCCAGAAGCGTTCGCGCGCGATCGAGATCGTCGAGTGATGCGAACGGACGGTAGCGGATCTCCCCCGGGCTTCACGATGCCTTCGTAGAATCGAGGCTTCATGCCGAGAATCCCGGCCAATCCCTCGCGGTACGGCGTGTCGAGAAACGCGATCTCGCCAGTCGGCGAATCGATGCCGAGCGCCTCCACCGCTCGCTTCGCCGATTTGCGGAGCCCGAGCAGGATGTCCCATGCGACACGGAACAAGTGCTGGACATAGTGACGTTGCAGCAGGCGAATCGCCTCGGTGGTCTCGGAGTGGGACAACGATTCGAGCGCGAGGTTCACGGTGTCGTGCGCGACCCGGATGTTTTCTGCGACTCGGTCGCGATCGGCGAAATCGACGCCCTCGGCGACGAGGACGCGATTCACGAGATAGGCGAGCTCGTGGCGAAGCTCGCTCGCCGCTTCTCCGGAGAAGCCTGCATGCAGCACCTGGGAGAAGAATGACGCCCCGTCCTCGGGAAGGATCAGCGCGCGGTCCTGGGGAAGAGCCCCCGATCCGTCGCCGACGAAGCGGCCGAGTGGCTCGGAGCGCTCCTCGAGCTCTCCCGCCGGAAGCGGACGATAGATCTGCTGCGCCTCGTAGTAGTCGGGGAACCCGCGGTCCTGCAGCCGAGCATTGCGTAGCCGAAACGCGGCCTCCTCGAGGTCGCTGTCCACGCCCCACCAGACCTCCTCCATGACCGTCACGAAGTAGCTGTAGTCCCGTTCGTAGAGCGACTCGATGAGGCTCCGCACGAGCGGCACGCGAGCGTCGGGACGGTGAAAGAAGATCTGGTAGTGCTCGTCGAGCTCGAACACTTCGGGCCCTTCGGCGTCCTCCTCAGGCTCTTCGGGATCCTCGCGGCGGTGGATCCGCACGAAGCGGCGGAGAAGCAGCACCAGCAGATCGCGGTCGATCGAGTTGAGCAGCTCGCCGACCGCTCGTCCGCCGGCTTCGACGATCACCTCGAGCCAGTTGAGGAGCGTCGCCGTCTCCAAACGATCCTTCTTCCAGCAGTCGAGATCGACGAGCGCGCAGACCTGCTCGCCCGACGCGAGCGAGAGCAGCTCGGCCCCGTCCTCGAGGCCGATCTCTTTCAGCGTGTGGAAGAGGCTCTCGGCCGCGAACGATCGCACGAGCCGCTGTGCGTTCGGTGCGCTGAGGATCAGGTCGCGCCGGTCCCGCGCGGAAATCCCATAGAGCGCGTCGAGCTGCTCGCGGAACGGCAGGCTATTGAACGCGTCGGAACTGTATGCACGCTGATCCGGCATCGCTTCACGGAACCTAACATCGACGGCGAGGGCTGGGAAGAAACCCTGCGGCGCGACCTCATCCGACGTCGGCCTTCGTCAGGAAACCTGCGTCGCGATCGAGGTATCGCGCCGCCGCGTCTTTGCACCGCGATGGCGCCGGCGAGCTGTGAGATGCCCAAGGGATCTGCAGCTCGCGGGTTTGATGGCCGTGCTCGGTTCCTCACGGCGTCGGCGTCCGCTCCGATTCCGCCTTTTGCAGCTCCCTCTGGTACTGACCGTAGAGGTCGTCGAGCTCCTTCTGCAGCTTGGGGAGCTGCTCGTTCAGCAGCCGAGTCAGCTCCCCGCCGGTGACCGTGAGCTGCGCGGAAAGTCGCGCGACCTGATCCTTGAATTTTTCCCATTCCGGAGAGCGCCGGAGCTGGTCGAGGTTGCGCCGAAGCTGCTCGACGCCCTGGGACATCGCCCGTGAGAGTTCATCGGCACTGATCCGTCCGCGGCGCAGCCAGACTTCCGCGAGGGAACGTGCTCCCTGGAAGCGCGTGTTCGGCTCTGCCAACGTGCTCTTCGAGTCGATCACGAAATATTCGATGCTCGGGCGCTTGCCAGCGGCCGCTTCGTTGACGACGAACGTCGCCGACGTGTGGATACGTTCGCGAGCTTCGGCATCGATCGTGATTTTGATCTCGACGGTGTTGCGCTCGCCGAACCCGACGTCGGTCACCTCGCCAATTCGTTTCCCCTCGAAGGTCACCGCATCTCCTGCACGTAGGCCCTTGGAGTTCTCGACGTCGACGACGAGCGGCAGAGCGCCTGCTGAGGCGAGCCTCGCTGCGCAGAGAAGCGCTACGACCGTCCAGGACAGTTTTCGTCCGGTCATGGCTCCGTTCCTTTCGATTCACCGCCGAGCCTTTGCGACTGCTCGAAGGTGCCGAACCCAACACGGTCGCCCGCGCCGAAGCGGGCCAGTCCGAAGACGGTGAGGACCCTTCCTTGCGGGGCGGGTCGGACCACGGGGATCGCGTGCGTCACTTGTCCAAAAACACGCAGGCTGCCCGATCGACTCATCACCTCGACGCGCAGCACCTCGGGAGCGTGCCCACCCGCGGAGTTACGAACCGAGACCCGACCCGAAAGGAGCGGCTCGATGCGGCCGTCGCGGAGGATCTCGCCCTCGACGCGCTCATCGCCGTCGACGTGAGAGGACAACGACAGGAAGCGATCCGGGCCGAGCGGGATACGTAGGGCGCGACGCTCTCGCCAACGCCGCGGATCGGCTCGGCGACCCTCGTCGAACGTGGCTGCGGCACGGATCGTGGTGGTGCATCCGTCGTGGCGAACGAGACCTTCGAGCAGACCGATTTGCGCGTGCCTGCCGCTCGCTCCCGCCGCCGCGGCAGGGCGCCATTCGAGCTTCGCTTCGAGCTGCGAAAGCTCGGCCTCGCAGAGGCCGAACTCGAGGTCGAGGAAGGGGTCCATGCGCGGGAACGTCAGGCACGGCCCTTCGTATTCGAGTGTGACCGCTCCCGCTGCTCCGCGGGTCCAGGCGAGGCCCGCGCAGTGCAGTTTGTCACCCGAGATGGAGCGCGCGTCCTCTCCCGTGAACAGCCCGAGGCGGGCCGCCCCGAGGCAGAGAAGAAAGCGTCCCTGGCGGCGTCCGGTCGCAAGACGCTCGGCTGCGGCGAAGCCGCCAACTCCTGCTTCGCCGTCGTGGAACTCGAGGGCAAGCTGCTCTGGCGCGACGCTCTGTAGCTCCGCCGCCTCGAGCGGGGTCAGCACCGCGTCGGAAGGGGCGCTTTCCGCGAGCGTCGCCACGGCCTCGATGAGGCGGGCGCGAAAGGCTCCCGGCCAGCGCAGCGGAACCGCCAGCTCGATCTGGACCGCTGCAATCTTTCCCGCGGCGCCCAGGCGAGCGAGCTCTCGAACCCGCGAATCGAGGTCGTCCGCGAAGCGCGCCGTGAACAGCTGCAGCACGTTGTTGCGCCCGGCGGCGGGGTATCGATCGCCGACCGTCACGTGGATTCCGGCCCGACGGCATGCGTCGGCGAACCTCGCGAGCCTTGGTAAGAAGCGCGCCGGCACCGTCGGTACGCCCTGCTTGACGGGCACGAAAACCCCGCCGCCAAAGCGCGCTCCGATACCGATGTCGCAGCACGGCTGGATGGCGTTCCAGCCGTGCATGAAGAGCAGTGTCGCTTCGCCGGCCTCGGCGATTTGCCGGCGAACTTCCTCGAGGAGCAGATCGATGAACCAGGGCGCGCTCTTGCGTACGTCGCCCACGCGGTTCAGGTCGAGCCGGTTTCGGTCCTCGCCGCGGTTGACGATCGCCGAGGCGTCGAGGCGGTTCGCAAGCTCGATCGTCAGCTCGGCGGTGTAGAGATCGTTGACCTTGCGCGAGGTTTCCTCGAGCGCCGTGGCGCGGGTGCTGCGTCCGCCATGAGGAGCTACGAAGAGAAGCGGCTCTCCACCCGCGATCCGCTCCAGCCAGTCGGGGAGCACGGTGCCTGACTCCACGTTCTGATAAACACCACGGACGCTCTGCGAGGGCAACCGGGCACGTTCCGCGCGACCGGCTCCACGCAAAGAATCCGGGTGCGCTGGGGCCGTCGCGGTCGCCGAAGCTCTTCGCTTCGCGCGCCAGCCTGTGACTCGCCTCGCACTCGTCGTCGCGAGGCCGAATGAAGCAGGTTCATGCCCGTTGATTTGCTCGTCGCCCTCTGTTGTGTAGACGCCGCTTGAGAGCCGCACGCCTTCTCTTCCGAGCCGCGCTCGCGGTGGCCGTCGTGTCGCTCTCGGCGCACGCGGCGGACGATCGTCCCGAGGTCGCGATTCGCGCGCGAATCGACTTCGACGCGCCGGAGTTCGCCGGCACCGCCGAGATTCGCTGGCGGAACGCGGGCGCGGAGCCGGTGCGGACGCTTCGGATCTTCCTGTTCGCGAATCGCTTTCGGTCGATCGATTCGCTGAACGATCTGGCGCGACACATGCTGATCGCAGGCCAAACGTTTCAGCCGGGGGAGACGGATCTCGTGTCCGTGAAGGAGGAGGGAAAGTCGCTTTCCTGGCATTTCGAGAACGTGCCATCGTTGCCGCCCGACACCGTGGCGGCGGTCGACCTCGGTCGCGACGTTCCGCCGGGCGTGGAGATCGCCGTCACGATCGATTTCCGCACGCGGCTGCCGAATCTCCTCGATACCTTCGGCGCCGTCGACGGGCTCGTGGTCGCCGACGGCGGCTGGTATCCGCTGCCGCTTGCCGCGGATGCGGCGTCTGCAAACGAACCCTGCGCGTCGAGCGGCGCAGCCCGTGCCGCGCTCTCGCTTCCCGCGGGAAGCAGCTTGCTCGTGAACGGCGATCGCTTCGCCGGCGGCGGTGAGATCGAAGTCTCGTCGTCGGCGGGGCAACGGCTCTCGCTCGTTCTTTCTCGCGCGCCATTCGAGACGAGCTCGTTCCGCGTCGGCAAGCAAACCGTGGAGATCGATTCCGTACCGAGTCAGGAGCTCGCGCATCGCATCGCGCCGGGTCAAACGCCCCTCGAGGCGCTCACGGACACACTTCCGCCGATTCTCGCCGACTCGAATGACGAACGACCGGTGCGCATCGTGCGGCTGCCGCTGCGCTGGTATCCGTCCGCGTCCGCGCCGGGAATGGTGCTCGTGTCGGACCGACTCTTCGAGATCTTTCCGATTCTTCGGCCGCTCCACCAGCGTGAGCTCGCCTATGCGGTCTTTCTCGAGCAGGAAACTAGGACCGCCGCGGCGCGCGAGCCTCCTGCCGATGCGTCGTGGATCGCCGAGGGGCTCGCCTGGCGCCGTGCCGAGGCGCTGTATCGCGCCCGCTTTCGCGGCGGCCGAGAGGTCAAGGACTGGATCCGCCTCTTCGACGTGTTCGCGATCGTCGATCGCTTCGAAACGGCGCCGCGCATCCCGTTCGTGCGTCCCTTCTTCCCGGTCGCTGCATTGGACGACCCGCTCGGCATACGCCTGGAGGGCGTCTGCGCGAATCGGCCGCCTGGACGGTTCCTGTTCGACAAGCTCGCGGCCAGGCTCCGCCCCGCCGCCTTTGCGTCGGTGCTCGAGCGATACCGCCGCGGCCGGGACCCGCTGAGAGACCTCCTCAAGATGGCCGGCGGAGAAGACGTTGATCGCTTCCTCACCATCTGGCTCCGTCCCCCTGTGCCGGTCAACTACGCGCTGCGCGAGGTCGATTTGGATCCCGGCGGCAGGCCCGGCGCGCGCTTCACGATCGAGCGCGCGAGCCCCGAGGCCCGTCCGGACAGCTTGGAGGTCGCGCTCGAAGAAAAGGAAGATGCGGGAGAGGAGACGTCGTTCGTCGATCTCGGCGGCGTCTCGACCGCGGTCGACTTGCCCGCGCGGGAGGGTGTCCGGGCCGTGCAGCTCGACCCGCGAAGGGAAACCGTAGAGACGCGCCTCGACGACGATCGCGTGCCCTCCGAGTACCAGTTCTTGCTTGACAGCGCCGACGTCGAGGTTTCGTCGACGGAGTTTGGCATTTCGACGCTGCTCGTCGGACGTCGGCGTTACGACTACCGGAAAGACCTTGCCGTGGCCGGCTTCTACACGAGCCGGGGCTCCGGCGTGGACGCCGGCTTTCAGCTGCACGGAGGACGGCCGATCGACGCCAACCTCTACCGCCAGAACCTCTTCGCCTACTATTCGTTCGAAGAACTCGACTCCTCCTTCGAGAACAAGCAGGAGCCCGACGTCCGTACGCGGGGGCGACTCGGCGGCTTCGGTTTGCGCTTCAATTCGTACGACGCCTTCTGGTTCGAAAATCCAATGGGCTCGCACCATCTGCGGTTGTTCTTCGACGGCTATGACCGCGCGCTCGGCGGGGACTTCGATTTCGTGCAGGGCGGGGGAACCCTCGCCTACACCCTGCCGTTGCGCGAAGATACCGTTCTCGCAGCGCAGCTGCTGAACGGCTACAGCGCCACTACGGGGAACACCACGATCCCCAACCAGGGCCTCTTCAGCCTCGGAGGCTTCCGGTCGATCCGCGGCATCGGAGCGGAGGAAGAGCTCGCCAAGGACATCCTCGTCGTGCGCGCGGAGCTCCGCCACATGCTGCCCTGGCGACTCGATTGGGACTTCGAGGACGTGTTGATCGCACGCCGCCTTCAGGCGAAGGTTTTCGTCGATTCGGGGCGCGTCGACAACTCCTCGCGCCGGCTCTTCGATCCCTCCGGGTTCGCGGTCGGCGTCGGCGGGGGCCTAAACCTGTTTTACGACTTCATGGGATTCTTCCCGACCACCTTCTATCTCGACATCGCCACCCGCGCCGACAAATCCGCCAGCGTGCAGGTGCTGTTCGGAGTCGGCCAGCCGTTTTGAGGGGGACGTTCTTAACCTTTCTAACCTTTGTTGGCGGTTGGAGTCGGCGAAGGTTAGAAAGGTTAAGAACGTCCCCCTCGTTGGAGTCGCAGCCCATTTTTCGCTAACGTCATCGCTAGTGCGGCTGCTTCTAGTTTCGGCGAATACCGAGAAGATTCCCGATCCAGTTTATCCGATCGGCGCGGCGGCGGTGGGCGGGGCTGCGCGGCGAGCGGGCCACGAGGTCGCGGCGCTCGATCTCTGCTTCGCCGAGGATGCGCGGACGGAGGTCGTCGATACGATCCGCGCTTTTGCGCCGCACGTGGTCGGACTCTCGCTCCGCAACCTCGACTCCTCGGCGTATCCCGAGAACACCTCCTACATCGACGACTACCGGGCGCTGGTGTCGTGGGTGCGAGAACGACGGACGCGCCGGTCGTGCTCGGCGGCGCCGGCTTCACCGTCATGCCGGCGACGATCCTCGAGTACCTCCACGCCGACGTCGGCGTCGTCGGCGAGGGCGAGCTCGCGTTTCCCTGGTTGCTCGACGCATCGAGCGTGGCGCGCCGCTGCGGGACGGGCGGACTTCAGCTGCCAGCCCGTGAACGGCGGTATGCTGGTTTCCGCCACCGCGCGCATCAAGCAGCTCGATCTGGCGGGTGAGCCGGACCGCGGTCTCTTCGACGTACAGCGCTACTACGAGCGCGGCGGCGCGCTGAACATCCAGACCAAGCGCGGCTGCTACTTCGAGTGCGTGTTCTGCAGCTATCCGCTGATCGAGGGAAGCAAGGTGCGCATGCGCAGTCCCAAGCGGTGGTCGACGAGATCGCCGAGCTGCGCGCGAGGAACGGAATCCGGCACTGGTTCTTCGTCGACAACATCTTCAATATGCCGATGCGCCATGCCAAGGAGATCTGCGAGGAGCTTCGCGACCGAGATCTCGACATCGAGTGGTCGGGCTATCTGAATCCGAAGTTCATCGACGAGGAGCTGTGCGGCTGATGGCGCCCTCGGGGTGCAAGGGCGTCGAGTTCGGCACCGACTCGGGGTCTGCGGCCATGATCGCCAACCTGCAGAAGGAGTTCGACGCCGACGATCTGCGCCGCGCGAGCCGGCTCTGCCACCGCTTCGGCCTCAAGTTCTGCCACAGCCTGATCTTCGGCGGCCCGGGAGAAACGCGCGAGACCGTCGCGGAGACGATCGGGCTGATGGACGAGCTCGAGCCGACCGCGGTGATCGCCTTCACCGGGATCCGCGTCCTGCCCGGCACGGGCATGGTGGAGATCGCTCTTCGCGACGGGCAGATCGACGCCGACGACAACCTGCTCTACCCGAAGTTCTACATCGCGCAGTCGCTCGGCGAGGAGGTGATCGACGCATCGAGAACCACGCGGCGAGGCGGTCGAACTGGATCGTCCCGGGAAAGGGCATCAAGACCAACATCGAGATGCTGCAGCGGCTGCGCGACAAGAAGATCAAGGGCCAGCTGTGGCGGCTGCTGCGCCGGTGAGCGCGGGCCACGTGCGGATGCCAGAAGCGCGCGCTCTGGTCACCCTCATTCGTCGGTTCCCGCGCGTGCGCTTGCTCGTGGTCGGTGACCTCATGCTCGACCAGTTCATCTCCGGACGGGTGAGTCGCATCTCGCCGGAGGCGCCGGTGCCGGTCGTGCAGGTGACGGGCGAGAGCTTTCATCTCGGCGGCGCTGCGAACGTGGCTGCGAACATCCGCGCGCTCGGCGGGCAGGCGGCGATCGTCGGCGTCGTCGGCACCGACGTGCACGGCGCGAGGCTGACGCGCGACCTTCAGTCGATCGGCGTCGGTGTTACCGGGATCGTCCGGGGAGCTTCGTATCCCACGATCCGCAAGATACGCATCATCGCCCATCAGCAGCAGGTCGTCCGCCTCGACCGCGAGCCGCGCTCGCTCGACGAGCGCCTGACGCGGAAAGTCACCGCTAGCGTGTTGCGCTCGCTCGGAAGGTTCGACGCCGTCATCGTCTCCGACTACAACAAAGGGGTGGTGAGCCGCGCGCTCCTCGAGCGGCTTGGTGAGCGGGCCGACGGCAAGCCGATGCTGTTCGTCGATCCCAAAAAGGGCAACTTTCCGCACTACGTCGGCGCGACGCTCGTCAAGCCGAATCTGGAGGCTGCTTCGCTCGCCTCGGGCATCGAGATCGTCGACGAGCGCTCGCTCGCCGAAGCTGGCCGGCGATTGCTCGAGCAATGGCGTTGCCAGGCGGTGTTGATCTCGCGGGGCGAGGAGGGCATGACGCTGTTCCGCAAGAGCCGCATGGAGCATTTCCCGACGGCCGCGCGCGAGATCTATGACGTGACGGGCGCGGGCGATACCGTGCTCGCGACCGTCGCGCTCGCGCTCGCCGCTGGCGCCACCTTCGAGCGTGCGGCCGTGCTCGCGAACCGCGCCGCGGGCATCGTCATCGGCAAGCTCGGTACCGCCACGGCGTCGGCCGACGAGCTCGTCGCCGACCTGCGAAGGACTGCGCCGGCGTGAAGAGCATGACGGGATTCGGGGCCTCGACCGTACGGCTCGGGGCCCGCTCGCGAGGCTCGATCTCCGTCGAGGTGAAGAGCGTCAACCAGCGCTTTCTCGACCTCAAGCTCTCGCTTCCCAAGGAGTACGCAGTCTGGGAAGGCGACGTGCGGAAGATCGTTCAGGAGCACGTGGCGCGCGGCCGCGTGGAAGTGTACGTCGGCCGTATCGTCTCCGGGAACGACCGTCCGTCGATCGAGCTCGACGACAACCTGGCGCGCGCGTACGTCGAAGAGTGGCGGCGGCTCAAGCGCACGCTGCGCCTGGCCGGCGACGTCGACCTCGGCCTGCTCAAGGGAATCCCCGACCTCTACCGCGTGCGCGACGTCGTCGCGGTCCCCGAAGCCGAGCGCCCGCTGCTCGCCCGCGCCTTGACGGCGGCGCTGCGAGAGCTCGATCGGTCGCGTCTGCGCGAGGGCAAGCACCTCGCCACCGACATGGGCGGGCGCATCCGCGCGCTCGAAACCTTCGCCGCGGGGATGGCCGAGCGCGCCGCGGCGAGCCGCGAGGACACCCGGCGGCGGATCACGGAGCGCATGCAGGAGTTGCTCGACGGCAAGGTCGACGAGTCGCGCATCGTCCAGGAGGCGGCCTTCCAAGTGGAGCGAAGCGACGTCACCGAAGAGATCGTGCGGTTGCGCAGTCACCTAGGCGGCTTGCGGGATCTGACCGCTGCCGACGACGCGGTCGGCAAGCGCATCGATTTTCTCCTTCAGGAAGTGCAGCGGGAGGTCAACACGGTGGCGTCGAAGTCGAGCGATCTTCGCCTCACGCAGCTCGCCGTAGAGGCCAAGGGAGAGGTGGAGAAGATTCGCGAGCAGGTGCAGAACATTGAATAGCGCGTCGTCGATCCCACCCATCGATTTGCGCCGCCGCGGCATCCTCTTCATCGTCTCCGCGCCTTCTGGCGCGGGAAAGACGACGATCTCAGGTCGTGCGTCGCGCGACATCGAAGGCCTCGAGGTTTCCGTCTCGGCGACCACGCGCGCGCCACGCCCGGGCGAGGTCGACGGCCGCGACTACGCGTTCCTCGAGCGGGGAGAGTTCGAACGCCGGCTCGGCCACGGCGAGTTCGCGGAGTCGGCCGAGGTCCACGGCTTCCTCTATGGCACGCCGCGGGCGCCGATCGATCGGACGCTCGCGGCCGGGCGGGACATGCTGCTCGACATCGACGTCCAAGGGGCTCGACAGCTGAAGGCGGGCTACCCCGCGGACGCGGTCGCGGTGTTCGTCCTGCCGCCCTCGGAGGCGGAGCTCGGGCGACGGTTGCGCTCGCGCGGTACGGACTCCGAAGAGGTGATCCGCCGCCGTTTGGAGCGGGCCCGGGCGGAGATGGCGGAGTATCGTAGCTACGATTACTACCTGATCAACCACGACGTCGACGAGAGCGTCCGGCTGTTCGCGGCGATCGTCGCCGCCGAGCGGGTTCGCACCTCGCGTCTGCTTCCGCGATAGCGAGGGTCGGTCGGGCCGGCCGCGCGCTTTTCACCCGCGATTCCAGTGCTAGACTGGGCCGGTCGCCATGACCCTCCAGGACCTCATCAATCGCGTCCAAGCGTACAATCCGGTTGCCGATACCGGCACGATAGCGCGGGCCTACGAGTTCTCGGCCGACGTCCATCGCGGCCAGAAACGGCTGTCAGGGGAGCCCTACCTCACCCATCCTTTGGAGGTGGCCGGGATCATCGCCGAGCTGAAGCTCGATGTGCCCTCCATCGCCACCGGGCTGCTACACGACACCGTCGAAGACACGCTGACGAGCATCCAGCAGGTCGAGCAGATCTTCGGGCCGGAGATCGCTTCGCTCGTCGACGGCGTGACCAAGATCAGCCAAATCAACTTCACGACGCGCGAGGAGAAACAGGCCGAGAACTTCCGCAAGATGATCCTCGCCATGGCGCGCGACATCCGCGTCATCCTGGTGAAGCTCGCCGACCGAACGCACAACATGCGCACGCTCGGCCACCTGCCGACGGACAAGCAGCTCGAGGTCGCCCAAGAGACGATCGACATCTACGCGCCGCTCGCTCACCGCCTGGGCATTTACTGGGTGAAGACGGAGCTCGAGGACAACGCTCTGCGCTACCTCCATCCGGAGGTCTACTACCAGCTCAAGCGCTGGATCGCGAAGAAGAAAGAAGAGCGCGAGCGCTACATCAAGGAAGTCAATGGAGTGCTCGCCAAGAGGCTCGAGGAGGCGGGCGTCGAAGCGCAGATCACCGGCCGGCCCAAGCACTTCTATTCGATCTATCAGAAGATGCAGCAGCAGAACCTGATGTACGACCAGATCTACGATCTCGTCGCCTTCCGGGTTCTCGTCGACAGCGCTGCGCGAGTGCTACGAGGCGCTCGGCATCGTGCACGCGAACTGGAAGCCGGTGCCCGGCCGCTTCAAGGACTACATCGCGCTACCCAAGGCGAACCTCTACCAGAGCTTGCACACGACAGTGATCGGTCCCTACGGCGAGCGCATCGAGGTGCAGATCCGCACGCACGAGATGCACCGCGTGGCCGAGCAAGGGATCGCCGCGCATTGGATGTACAAGGGAGCGGCGGGGATCCGTCCCGAAGACCCGCAGCGGTTCGCCTGGCTGAAGCAGCTCGTCGAGTGGCAGCAGAATCTGCAAGACCCGCAGGAGTTCCTGCAGTCCGTCAAGGGAGACCTCTTCGCCGACGAGGTCTATTGCTTCACGCCGAAGGGCGACATCCTGAATTTTCCCGAGGGCGCCACGGTCATCGATTTCGCCTATCGGATCCACTCCGAGGTCGGCAATCACTGCACGGGTGCGCGCGCGAACGGCAAGCTCGTTCCGCTTCGCTACCGCCTGCAGAGCGGCGACACGGTGGAGATCATCACAACGCCGCAGCAGACGCCTTCGAAGGATTGGCTGAAGATCGTCAAGTCCCCGCGCGCGAGCTCGAAGATCCGCGCTTGGATCAAGGCCCAACAGCGCACGCGCAGCGTCGACCTCGGCCGCGAAATCCTCGAGCGCGATCTCGGACGTTACAAGCTCGAGTTCTCCAAGCTTCGCAAGGACGGTCGGCTCGAAACGCTTCTCGAGGATTTCAGCCTCAAGGACGAGGAGGGGCTCCTCGCGGCGGTCGGGTACGGCCGGATCACCCCGCACCAAGTGCTGTCCAAGCTGTTGCCGCCTGGGGAGCTCAAGGAGCAGCCGGCCGCGAAGCCCGAGGGAGCGCTGAAGAAGCTCTTTCGCCTCGTGGCGCGCCAGCAGGCCCCGGGCCAGCGAGGGCACGTCGGCGGCGTGCGCGTGAGCGGGGTCGAGGACGTGCTGGTTCGCTTCGGGCGCTGCTGCAGTCCGTTACCGGGGGAGTCGATCGCCGGGTTCATCACCCGCGGCCGCGGGGTCACGGTGCACTCTGCGAGCTGCCCGCGCGTGATGGAGAGCGATCCCGCGCGCCGCGTCGACGTCGTGTGGGACGGTTTGGCGACGCCGCCGCGGTCGGTGAAGGTCGAGGTGGTTTCCGTCGACCAGCCGGGGATGCTCGCCTCGATTTCGAAGGTGATCAGCTCGAGCGGCATCAACATCGCACGCGCCGAGGTGCGGACCGACGGCCAGGAGCAGGCGGTCTCCAGCTTTCATCTGATGGTCACGAGCGCCGAGGCGCTGAACCGCGTCATGCGGGCGATCGGCAAGCTCCGCGGCGTGCTGCGCGTCAGCCGGGTGGCCGCGTGAGCGATCGAGAGCCGAGGGCGGTCCGGACAGCCGCCGCCCTCAGGCTGCCTTCGTCACCTTTCCCGACCGCAGGCAGCGCGTGCACACCAGCACGCGGCGGACGCCGCCGCCGACCTTGGCGCGGACCGTCTGGAGATTGGCTTGCCAGGTCCGTTTGGTGCGGTTGTTGGCGTGGCTGACGCTGTTGCCAACCGAACGGTGCTTTCCGCAGATCTCGCAAGTTCGGGCCATCGGGCGGTCTCTTCCTTTCGCGAGCGTCGAAGCCGCCCTATGTAGCCGGTTCCGTCGCTCGGGTCAATTTTGCCCGCGTGAGAACGCGCTTCGGCATCGCTAGAAGCCGCAGCGTCGGTTTCGCGGACTCGCTTCTCGATGGCAAGGGTCCGCGTGCGGATCGCCCGCGTCTGCAAGGCATCGTCACGCAACGCTCTGGGCCGGCCGTCAAGCGCCACGGATCCGTCGTAGGACCTCTGTCGTCGACAGCCCTGGGTGGTAGGTCATCCGCTCCACGCGCCCGCCGCGGCTGCGAACGAACGCCGCGCCGACGATGTCAGCCTCGTTCCAGTCGCCACCCTTGACGAGCACGTCCGGCTCGACTGCACGGATGAGCTCGAGGGGCGTATCCTCGTCGAAGATCGTGACGTAGTCGACCATTTCGAGCGCTGCCAGCAGCTCCGCGCGCTCGTCCTCGCTCAGGGCCGGGCGTCCGGGTCCTTTTCCGAGGCGGGCCACCGACCGATCGCTGTTCAGGCCGACGACCAGGACGTCACCGAAGCCCCGCGCCTCGCGCAGCGAGCGGACGTGTCCCGGATGGAGCAGATCGAAGCATCCGTTCGTAAAGACGACCGTCCGTCCACCCCGCCGCGTTTCGGCGAGCGCCTCCCGAAGCTCGGCACGACCCAGGACACGGCCCACGCGGCGAGTGTAGCCGCCCCGGCTTCAGGTGGCGAGCTATTTCGGAGTCGCTCCGGCTGCTGCTAGACTTCGCCTCCGCCCGATGGCCGATTATCGACGAAAGCGCTGGCGCACGGAAATGGCGGTGCGCGTCGACGTCAACGGCTCCCTCGATTCGCTGATCGGCGACGCCGGGCTACGGGAAACCGAACTCGCGAATTTGGAGCAGAACGTCGCGGGAGCGCACGCGGCGCTCGACGCCAGGCGCAAGGCGAAGGAAATGCGATTCCGCGATCTGCCCTACGAGAAGCGCGAGGTACAGAAGATCCTCGAGCTCGCTCGCGAGGTGCTTTCGGAGGGCGATACGCTCGTGGTGCTCGGCATTGGCGGCTCGGCGCTCGGGACGCGCGCGCTCTATCGGGCGCTCTGCCCGCCCTTCCATGGCCACCGTCCCGGATCGCCCGAACGAGGTGCCCGCCTGATCATCGCGGACAACATCGATCCGCAAAGCTTCGGCGCGATCCTGGACGAGGTCGATCCGCACCAGACGACTTTCAACGTGATCTCCAAGTCGGGCGAGACGGCAGAGACCATGAGCCAGTTTCTCATCGTCCGCGAGCGCCTTCTCAAGGTGCTCGGCGCGGTGGACTACAATCGTCGGGTCGTCGTCACCACGGACGCCGACGCCGGTGCTTTGCGGCAGATCGTCAACGACGAGGGGTTCCGTTCCCTCGCGATCCCCGCGGGTATCGGAGGGCGATACTCGGTGCTGACGGCGGTCGGGCTCTTTCCCGCGGCCGTTGCCGGCATCGACGTCAACGAACTGTTGGCGGGCGCCGCGGCGATGGACGAGCGATGCTCGTCGCCTTCGCTGTTCGAGAATCCCGCCTATCTGCACGGCGCCGTGCACTATCTCGCGCACATCGCACGGCAAAAGACGGTGCGCGTGATGATGCCGTACTCCGACGCGCTCGCTGGTCTCGCCGCCTGGTTCGCGCAGCTCTCGGCCGAAAGCCTCGGCAAAGAGCTCGATCTCGACGGTCGGGTGATTCGCAACGGCCAGACGCCGCTCGCCGCGGTCGGTTCGGGTGACCAGCATTCACTCCTTCAGCTCTTCGCCGAAGGTCCGAACGACACGATCCTCACCTTCGTCCGAGTCGAAGACCACGGTGAGCGGCTCGAAATCCCGCGGGGCTACGGCGACCTGGAAAGTGTCGGCTACCTGGGCGGGCGTTCCCTCGGCGAGCTCTTGAATCTCGAGCAACGAGCGACCGAGATCTCGCTCGCGGAGCGCGGCCGAATGACGACGACTCTCCACGTGCCGATGGTGAACGCGTTCACGCTCGGGCAGCTCTTCTACCTGCTCGAGGTGCAAACGGTGCTCGAGGCCGCGCTGTACCGCGTGGATCCCTTCGATCAGCCCGGCATCGAGGCCGGAAAGCGTTTGACCTACGGTATGGCAGGCCGGCGAGGCTTCGAGGAGAAGCGCGCGGAGGTGGAGGCGTGGATGCAGAAGAAGAGTCCGAGATACGTCATTTGAGGCGAACCCTGCCGTGTCGAAGATCCAAGTGCTTCCGGATTCGGTCGCTCGCAAGATCGCGGCCGGTGAGGTCATCGAACGACCGGCGTCCGTAGTGAAGGAGCTCGTCGAGAATTCGCTCGACGCGGGCGCAGGGCGGATCGTCGTCGAGCTCGATCAAGGGGGGCGCGGCAGGATCGCGGTCACGGACGACGGCGAGGGCATGGCGCGCGAAGACGTCCTCGTCGCGTTCCAACCCCATGCAACGAGCAAGATCCGCGGCGAGGAGGACCTGCTTCGCATCTCCACGCTCGGCTTTCGCGGTGAGGCGCTGCCGTCGATCGCCGCCGTGTCGCAAGTCGAGCTCTGGACGTGCCGACGCGGCGAGACCGTGGGGACCCATCTGCAGATGAGGGGCGGCGAGCCGCGCGTTGCCGAGGACGTTGGTACGGCCGTAGGCTGTCGCGTCGAGGTGCGAGAGCTGTTCGCGGCGACCCCCGCGCGCCGGAAGTTCCTGAAGGCACCGGCCACGGAGGCGGGACACGTGGCGCAGCTCGTGGGCCGATTCGCGCTCGCGCGATCCGATGTCGGATTCGAGCTCCGGTACGAGACCCGCGAGGGGCTGTCGTTCCCTCCCGGAACTCGGCGCGAACGCATCCGCCGCGTGCTCGGCAGAGAGATCGAAGCGGCGATGCGTCCGGTCGAATGCGAGGGTCCGCTTCGACTTTCGGGGTTCGTCACGCACCCGCACTCCTCTTTTGCCAACTCGCGGAGCATTCTCTTCTTCGTCAACGGACGGTTCGTCCGAGATCGTCTGCTCCAGCACGCGATTCTCGCGGCTTATGCGACCCTCGTACCGCAGGGGCGGTATCCAGCCGCGGTGGTTTTCCTCGACCTCCCGCCCGGCGAAGTCGACGTGAACGTGCACCCGGCGAAGCTGGAGGTTCGCTTCCGTGACTCCCAGTCGATCCACGATACGATTCGTCGGACGGTGCGAGACGCGCTGCGGAGCGTGCCTGCGAGCGCTGCGCTCGTCGCAGCGGAAGCCTCGCCCGCGTATTCTCCGGACGCCGTCTTGCCGCCCGCGTCGAGCGGGGGAGCGCGGCTGCGCATGGTGGCGGCAACGGCGGAGGGTGAAGGCTTGCCTTTCGAGCCGGCTGGCCTCTTCTCGTCGCTGCGCGTAGTCGGCCAGGTATTCGACGGCTACCTCGTGTGCGAGGGCGACGGGGAGGTGGTGCTGATCGATCAACACGCCGCGCACGAGCGGATCGCCTTCGAGCGGTTGCGATCGGCGCGACAGCGCGGGCGGGTCGAGTCGCAAAGCATGCTCGTCGCGCAACCGATCGAGATCGGGACTGGCGAGGCGGAGCTTCTCGCCGCAGCCGCTGAGGACCTCGCCGCCTGTGGCCTCGACCTCGAGCCATTCGGGGACCGCACGGTGCTCGTGCGCTCGGTTCCCGCGCTACTGCCTGCGGAGGCGATCGCTCCACTCGTTCGTGCGATCGCGTCCGACCTCGGCGAGGTCGAGCGATCGCGTGCTCTCGACGCGCGGACCGACAGTGTGCTCGCTACCATCGCCTGTCATTCGGTGGTGCGTGTCGGTCAGAAGCTCTCCGAAGCGGAGATGCGAGGCCTCCTCTCGGCGATGGATTCGATCGATCTCAGCTCCACCTGCCCCCATGGCCGACCGGTGGCGCGCCGGATGCCGCGCGCGGAGCTCGAGCGGCGATTCGGTCGGTAGGAGCGCGGTGACGACGCTTCGCTGGCTGGTGATCGCTGGCCCGACCGCGTCAGGCAAGAGCGCTCTCTCGCTGGACGTCGCGGAGCGCTTCGGCGGCGAAATCGTAAACGCCGACTCGCGACAGATCTACCGATACATGGACATCGGCACGGCGAAGCCGAGCGTGGGCGAGCGGCTGCGCGCGCCGCACCATCTCTTCGACGTGGCGACCCCCGACGAACGATTCGACGCGGCGCGCTACCGGGATCTGGCTCGCCCCACCCTCGGCGCGATCGCGGAGCGCGGAAAGCTCCCGATCGTGGTGGGTGGAACGGGCCTCTACATTCGAGCGCTCACGAGCGGGCTGTTCGCTGCGCCTCCCGCCTCCGTGCGCCTGCGGCGCTCGCTCGAGAAACTCGAGGACCGGATCCCGGGCACGCTGCATGGCTGGTGCCGGCGGCTCGACCCGCCGGTCGCGGAGCGAGTGCACCCGAACGACCGCGTGCGGTTGATCCGCGCGCTCGAAGTGACGCTGACGACCGGTGAACGCATGTCGGAGCTGCAGGCGCGGCATGGCTTCGCCGACCGGATCGGCACGGTTCTGTACCTGATCGTCGATCCTGGAGTGGAGGACCTCAAGCGCCGGATCCGGACGCGCTCTGCCGACCTCTTCGCGCGGGGCTTGGTCGAGGAGGTGCGCGGACTCTGGGAACGAGGCTACGGGCCGGAGCTACCGGCGCTGCGTAGCATCGGTTATCTCGAGGCCGGTCGCGTGCTCTCAGGCGAACGGTCGCTCGCGCAAGCCGTCGAAGACGTCGTGCGCGCCACGCAACGGTTTGCCAAGCGGCAGCGAACGTGGTTTCGCGGCGAATCCGATGCCGTCCGGATTCGTCCCGACGAGGGTCGGGTCCGCATCTTCGAAGGGATTGAACGCTTCCTCGAGGAGCCTTCGAGGGCGCCATTGTAAACGCGAAGCGCTTGATCGATCATCGTCGAACCGCGATGCAGTCGACCTATCTCGATTTCGAACGGCCGCTCGAGGACCTCGACCGGCGCGTCGAGGAGCTCAGCGCTCGAAAGCCGCGTCCGGCCGAGCTCCAGCCGCTGGAGAAGAGCCGGCGGCAGCTCGAGGCCGAAATCTACCAGGACTTGAGCCCCTGGTATCGCGTGCAGCTGTCCCGCCATCCCGACCGCCCGCAGACTCTGGACTATGCCGCTCGGCTGTTTCGCGACTTCACCGAGCTGCACGGCGACCGAGCGTTTGCCGACGATCCCTCCGTGGTCGGTGGCTTCGCTTGGTTCGGCACCGAGCCCGTCATGCTGGTCGGTCATCAGCGCGGCCGGACGACCCAGGAGAAGATCCGCCGTAATTTCGGGATGCCGAAGCCGGAAGGATATCGCAAGGCGCTGCGCCTGTTTCGGCTCGCGGAGCGCTTCGGGCGGCCGATCATCTGCATGATCGACACCCAGGGCGCGTTCCCCGGGCCCGACGCGGAGGAGCGGGGACAGGCGGAGGCGATCGCGCGCAACCTGCGTGCGATGGCGGCGCTCAGGGTTCCATTGATCGTGTGCGTCATCGGCGAGGGCGGAAGCGGCGGCGCGCTCGCGCTCGGGGTGGGCGACCGCATCCTCATGTTCGAGTACGCCTGCTACTCGGTGATCACGCCCGAGGGGTGCGCATCGATCCTCTATCGACAGAAGACCGCCGAGTCCGTCGCGCAGGCGGCCGAAGCGTTGCGCCTAACGGCGAAGGACCTGCACGCGCTCGGCGTGATCGACGAGATCGTTCCAGAGCCGCAGGGTGGGGCACATCGGCACGCGCTCGAAGCGATGGAATCACTGCGTGCCGCGCTCGCGCGCAACCTCCTCGAACTCTCGGAGGTACCGCGCGACCGTCTCAGGGAAGCGCGGTACGAGAAGTTTCGGCGCATCGGGGTGCTGGGGGGAGAGGGGCGGCCTACTCTCTGCGCGCCGCCGCCCGATGGCGCCGTTCCGTCGAGGTAGAATCGTGGCCGCAGAGGCCCCTCGCCGTGCGCAATCGCGCGATGAGGGCCCATCTCGCCACGTGCTCGGTCCTCCGGTCGTCAGCGTACAGGAAGTACGCTTCCTCCCTACGGCCCTGCGCGCGTGTCGATCTGGACCCTCCTCCCGCGATTGCCCCCACCCCGCCGGGAATTCGGAGTGCCGCGTTGCTTCGCTCCGCGGCACGGAGAGGATTCTTAACCCCGCCCCGCCTCCCCTAAGCACGGTGACGCTTGTACATCGCTTCGCTGGTGCAATTTGCGACCACCGAGTTGGCACCTGGTAAGCCGTTGGCCCTAAGCCTCTGCCGGTGGGGCGGTGGGGCTAAAATGTTCCCGCCGCGAGCGAAGCGAGGCGGCAACCGAGCTTCTGGAGGGGAGGGGGCGGGTCGCGGGAGGAGGGTGCAGATCGACACGCGCGCAGCCGCGCAGGGAGGAAGCGTACTTCCTGTACGCTGACGACCGGAGCGGCGAGCACGTGGCGAGATGCGCCCTCATCGCGCGACCCGCGAACGGGGCGGGGCATGCCGCCTTGCAGTCGTTCGCGGCATGCGTTACCCACGTCCTTTTTGACGAGGGGCCATCGTTGTCAGCGAAAACCATCGACCGGATACGGCGTCAGATTGATCGCATCGACGATGAGCTGCTCGGCCTGCTCGCCCGGCGGGCCGAAGCCGCTCAGGCGATCGGCCGCGCCAAGGCGGCCGGCGGTCGCGGCGTCTACGTGCCTGCCCGCGAGAAGAAGATTCTCGACCGCCTGAGCCGCAAACGCGGCACGCTTCCCGCGCCGGTCGTGCGTGCCGTCTTCCGCGAAGTGATCTCCGCTTGCCGCGCGCTCGAGCACGGCATTCGCGTCGCATACCTCGGACCCGAGGCGACGTACTCGCATATGGCCGCTCGCGAGCAGTTCGGCGCCGCCGTGACGTTCGTGCCGGCGGACTCGATCCCGCAGGTCTTCGAGGAAGTGGAACGGGAAGTCGTGGAGTTTGGCGTCGTTCCGATCGAGAATTCGACCGACGGTGTGGTCACGTATACGCTCGACCGCTTCCTCGAGTCTCCGCTTCGCATCGCTGCCGAGATCTGCCTCGACGTGAACCACTGCCTGCTGTCGAAGCGACCGGATCCGCGGGGTGTACGGCGGATCTTCTCGCATCCGCAGGGGCTCGCGCAGTGTCGTCGCTGGATCAGCACCCACTACCCTGGCGCATCGCTCCACGAGACCGCGAGCACCGCCCGAGCGGCGCGTGAAGCGGCGCGACATGGCAATGCCGCCGCGATTGCCAGCGCGCTCGCCGCCGAAGTCTATGGCCTCGAGATCCTCGCGGAAAACATCCAGGATCTGTCCTTCAACGCGACCCGCTTCGTCGTCATCGGACCGGACGACTCGGCGGAACCCTCCGGAGACGACAAGACGTCCGCCGTCTTTTCGATCCGCGACGAGGTCGGCATTCTTCACCACATGCTCGAGCCGTTCGCCGACAATCGGATCAACCTGACGCGCATCGAATCGCGCCCGCTCAAGGGCAAGCCGTGGGAGTACGTCTTCTTTCTCGACTTCCTCGGGCACCGCAAGGAGCGCCGCGTGGCGCGCGCCCTGGCGCGGCTCGAAAGCCTCTGCCAGATGCTGAAGGTGCTCGGGAGCTACCCGGTGTGGAGATGAAGCCAGTGTCCATTCAGCATCTCGTCCCGCCATGGCTTGCCTCGCTCGTTCCCTACCAGCCGGGAAAGCCGGTCGAAGAAGTCGAGCGCGAGTACGGCATCCGCGACTCGATCAAGCTCGCCTCGAACGAGAATCCGCTCGGACCCTCGACCCGAGCCGTCGCCGCACTGCGCGCGGCGATCGGCGCCGTCCACCGCTACCCCGACGGCGGCGGCTTTTATCTCAAGCAGAAGCTCGCCGAGAAGCTCGGTGTCGGCGCGGACCAGGTGGCGCTCGGCAACGGCTCGAACGAGATTCTCGAGCTCCTCGCGAGGAGCTTTCTCCGTCCGGGTGAAGATGCCGTGATGTCCGAGCAGGCGTTCGTCGTCTACGCCTCCATCGTGCAAGCGGCGGCGGGTATCCCGCGCGCGGTTCCGCTCCGCGAGTTCACGCATGATCTCGACGCGATGGCGGCGGCGGTCGGGAAGTCCACACGGCTCGTGTTTCTCGGCAACCCGAACAATCCGACCGGCACGATCTACCGCCGCACCGCCTTCGAGCGGTTTCTCGCGCGGATCCCGAAGGACGTGATCATCGTCGCCGACGATGCGTATGCGGAGTACGTCGAGGATCCCGAATACCCGCCAACCCTCGAGTACCACAAGCCCGATCGGCTGCTCGTCACGCTGCGCACCTTCTCGAAGATCTACGGCCTAGCCGGCTTGCGCATCGGCTACGGGGTCGGACCGGCGGAGGTGATCGCCGTGCTCGAGCGCGTGCGTCAGCCCTTCAACGTAAACAGCCTCGCACAGGTCGCCGCACTGGCGGCGCTCGACGACGAGGAGCACGTCGAGCGGTGCCGCCGAACGAACCGGGAGGGCATGCGCTTTCTCGAGCGCGAATTCGCGCGGCTCGGTCTCGCCTATGTGCCGAGTCAGGCGAACTTCGTTCTCGTGCGTGTCGGCAATGGCGAGAAGATCTACGAAAGACTCTTACGCCAGGGAGTGATCGTGCGGCCTGTCGGGGGCTATGGATTCCCGGAGCACGTGCGGGTGACTGTGGGCATCCCGGAAGAGAACCGACGGTTCGTAGATGCGCTCGAGAAGGCACTCGGATGAGGCGCCACGCTCCGGGAATGACGGCCGCGCCGGAGCCGTGCAGGCGCGCTCGGCGGACGAGCCGCCTGCCAGGAACACCGTGATGGGCGCGACGCGCCGCAACCCGGAGGCTCGATTCGCTATGCCGTCACACACGAAGACGAAACGCCGGTGAACCCGCTCTTCGAACGGATGGTCATCGCTGGTGTCGGGTTGATCGGCGGCTCGCTCGGCCTGGCCGCCCGCGGCCGATCGCTCGTCGGCGAGGTCGTCGGCTACGGCCGCGGCGAGGAGAACCTGCAGATCGCACGCGACCGTGGCGCCATCGATCGCTACAGCCGCTCGCCGGAAGAAGCGGCGGACGGGGCCGACCTCGTCGTCCTCGCCGTGCCGGTCCGGTCGCTTCGGCCGGTTGCCGAACGCATGTTGCCGCATGCACGACAGGACGCCGTGGTGATCGATGTCGGCAGCGTGAAGGGCAAGGTCGTCGAATCGCTCTCCCCGCTCGTGCGGCCGCCCGCGGCGTTCGTCGGTTGCCATCCCGTCGCCGGCACCGAGCATTCCGGCGCGGCGAACGCGCTGCCGGACCTATTCGACGGCCAGCTCTGCATCGTGACGCCGACCTCGAGCACTGATTCACGGGCGCTCTCGCGCGTCCGTCGTCTCTGGGAACGGCTCGGCATGCGGGTGGAATCGATGCCGCCGGCGGAGCACGATCGGTTGTTGGCGCTCGTCAGCCACCTGCCTCACCTCGTCGCCTATGCGCTCGTGACGGCGATCGAGCGCGAGCGAGTGGCGGATCGCGATCCGCTATCGTACGCGGGAGGCGGGCTGCGCGACACGACCCGCATTGCCTCGAGCCACGCCGAGATGTGGCGAGACATCTTTCTCGACAATCGCGCCGAGGTCTTGCGGGCGATCGGGCAGTTCAGCGCGGCCGTGGAGCAGCTCCGGAAGATGATCGATCGCGAGGAGGCCGCTCCGCTCGAGGCCGAGCTCGATCGCGCACGGCGCGCGCGCAGCCGCCTGTCGAGAGAGCGGCCCGCGTGACGGCCGAAGCCGAACCGGCGCTCGAGATCCGGCCGATCCCCGGCCCGCTTCGGGCGTCGCCCTCGCTTCCCGGCTCGAAGAGCCTCACCAATCGCGCCTTGATCATCGCCGCCCTGGCGGAAGGCGAGAGCGTGGTTCGCGGGGTTCTCGACAGCGACGACACGCGCCACATGGTCGCGGCCCTGGAGCGGCTCGGCTTCACGATCCGGAGCGATCGTCGAGCCGCCACGATCGAGGTCGGCGGCCGCGGCGGATCGATTCCCGCTCCCGGGGCGGATCTCTTCGGCGGCAACGCCGGGACGACCGTGCGTTTCCTCACGAGCCTCGTGGCGCTCGGGAACGGGCGGTTCCGGATCGACGGCGACGCGCGGATGCGGGAGCGGCCGATCCAGGATTTGCTCGACGCCCTGACGGCGCTCGGAGTCGCGGCGGCGAGCGAACGCGGCAACGGCTGTCCCCCGGTGATCGTCGAGGCGAGGGGGATCCCCGGGGGAGAGGCGCGTGTCGCCGGCGCGGTCTCGAGTCAATTCACGAGCTCGATCCTGTTGGTCGCGCCATATACCGCGCGCGGCGTGCGTCTGACCATCGTCGGCGTGCCGGTCGGCGCTCCGTTCGTCGACATGACGCTCGGCCTGATGCGTCGTGCCGGGGTCGTGGCGGAGAGGCGGGGCGACGTGATCGTGGTGGCGCCCGGACAGCGCTATCGCGGCGGAGAATCGCAAATCGAGCCGGACGCAACGGCTGCGTCGTACTTTTTCGCAGCCGCGGCTCTCGTCGGCGGCGAGGTGCGGGTCGAGGGGCTCGGCTCGGGTTCTCTTCAAGGAGACGTCGCCTTTGTCGACGTGCTCGCGCGCATGGGCGCCGAGGTGCGCCGGGCGGCGGATCGCACCGTCGTGGTCGGCAAAGAGCTTCGCGGCGTCGACTACGACTTCCGCGGCATCTCGGACACGTTTCTCACCGCCGCGGTGCTCGCGCCGTTCGCCGCTTCGCCGACCCGGATCCGCGGCATCGGGCATACCCGTCGGCAGGAGACGGACCGTGTCGCCGCGGTGGCGCGCGAGCTCTCGCGGCTAGGCGTCCGCGTTCGAGAGTCGGAGGATGAGCTGTGGATCGAGCCCTCCGCGGTGCACGGCGGCGAAGTCGAGACCTACGACGATCACCGCATGGCGATGAGCTTCGCATTGATCGGTTTGCGGGTGCCGGGGATCCGCATCCGCAATCCCGGCTGCGTCGCCAAGACGTTTCCCCAATTTTTTCGATGCTTGGAGTCGCTGCGACAGGCGGGCTAGAGTGCGTCGGGTGCGGCCGAAGGGTTTGATCGTCGCCATCGACGGGCCCGCTGGGGCGGGGAAAAGCACGGTGGCTCGCGAGCTCTCGCAGCGGCTCGGCTACGTCTACGTCGACACGGGCGCAATGTACCGGGTCGTCGGCTTGCTCGCTCGCGAGCACGGCATCGAACCCGACGAGGGGACGCGGCTCGGCGAGCTCGCCGGTCGCCTCGAGATTCGCTTCGAGGCACGGCCAGACGATAGCCAGGCGGTCTTCGTCGACGGTCGGGACGTGACGGCGGCGATTCGCGGCCAACCGATCGGCGAGTGGGCCTCCAAGGTGTCGACCCAAGCGGAGGTTCGCGACCGCATGGTGGCCGCGCAGAGGCGGATCGCGCGCGAGGGGGGCGCGGTCCTCGAGGGCCGCGACATCGGGACGGTAGTCTTCCCCGACGCCGACCTCAAGTTCTACCTCGACGCCTCCGAAGAAGAGCGGGGACTGCGTCGTTACCGTCAACTCAGCAACCGCGGCGAGCCCGCGGTGCTCGCCGAGATCGTAGCGGAGATCGAGGAACGCGACCGGCGCGATCGCTCGCGCGCCCACTCCCCGCTGCGTCTTGCTCCCGACGCCGAACGGATCGACACGACACGGCTGTCGATGGAAGAGGTCGTCGCCCTGCTGCTCGAGCGGTGCCGGGAGCGGCTTCGCAGACCACAAAAGCCTTGAATCGAACGAGGCGCAGAGGTAGAGAAAGAAGGCTTAAGCTGCCGACGCCGCAAAAAGCCCATACATTCTCGACCGCAGTGTTCGAGCGGTGACGAGCGTCTTTCAAGAAATGGGAAAGGGGATCTCCAAACTAAATGGATCGTGACAAGGACCAACAATCATCCGCGCCCAGACGCGAGGAGGTGGAAGATTTCGGGGCGCTGTTCGAAAACAGCCTGAAGACCATCAAACCCGGGGAAGTCGTACGAGGACACGTCGTGCAAGTGACGCGCGACTACGTCACGGTCGACATCGGTTACAAGTCCGAAGGCCAAATCCCGATCCAGGAGTTTCTCGGCCGCGACGGCCACGTCGAGGTCGCTCAAGGCGACGAGGTCGACGTCTATTTCGATTCGAGCGAAGGAGAGAATGGGGGTATCGCGCTCTCCCGCTCGCGGGCGGAGCAGCTCAAGGTGTGGACGGACATCGAGCGAGCCTTCCAGGCCTCCAGCACCGTCGAGGGCACGATCGTCGGAAAGGTGAAGGGCGGCCTCAAGGTCGACATCGGCGTCAGCGCCTTTCTTCCGGGATCCCACGCCGACATCCGTCCCGCCCGCAATCTCGACCGCTACATCGGGCAGCGCGGCCGATTCGCGATCCTGAAGTTCAATCGCTCGCGGGGGAACGTGGTGGTTTCGCGCCGCGCCGTGATGGAACGCGAGCGCGAGGTCCTGAAGGAAGAGACGCTCAAGGTCCTCGAAGAGGGCGTGATCCTGGAAGGCCAAGTCAAGAACATCACCGACTACGGCGCCTTCATCGATCTCGGCGGCATCGACGGACTGCTCCACATCACCGACATGTCCTGGGGGCGGGTTTCGCATCCCTCGGAAGTCGTCAAGGTCGGCGATCAGCTGCGGGTGGTGATTCTCAAGTACGACCCAGCTCGCGAGCGGGTCTCGCTCGGCATGAAACAGATCCTACCGGATCCGTGGAGCGACGCGCGCGACCGCTACCCGATCGGCGCGCGGGTGCACGGCAAGGTCGTGAGCCTCACCGACTACGGCGCCTTCGTCGAGCTCGAGAAGGGCGTCGAAGGCCTGGTCCATGTCTCCGAGATGTCGTGGACGAAGCGAGTCAATCATCCGCGTGACGTCCTGTCCGAGGGGCAAGACGTCGACGTGCAGATTCTCGACGTCGATCCGCAGAACCGGCGGATCTCGCTCGGACTGAAACAAACCGAGCCGAATCCGTGGGACCTCGTGCGCGTGAACCACCCGGTCGGCAGCCACGTTCGGGGCAAGATCAAGAGCATCACCGATTTCGGAATCTTCGTCGGCGTCGCCGAGGGTATCGACGGGCTGGTTCACGTCTCGGACCTTCATTGGACGAAAAAGATCAAACACGCCTCCGAGCTCTACAAGAAGGGCGACGACGTCGAGGCGGTCGTGCTCGGGGTGGACGTGGAGAACGAGCGAATCTCGCTCGGCATCAAGCAGATGACGCCCGATCCGTGGGTGACGCTCCGTGAGCGCTACCCTGACGGCAGCCGCGTGCACGGCAGGGTGACCAGCGTCGCCGACTTCGGCGTCTTCGTCGAGATCGAAGAGGGCATCGAAGGCCTCATCCACATCTCGCAGCTTTCCACCGAGCGGGTCGACAAGCCCCAGGGCCTCTACAAGCCCGGTGATGAAGTCGAGGCCGAAGTCATCAGCATCGACCCGAAGGAGCGCCGCATCGCGCTTTCGATCAAGGCGCTGCGTCGCTCGGAGGAGCGAGCGGAAGTCGAGAGCTACCTTCGCCGCGAGCGCGAGAACGCGCGCTTCTCTTTCCAGGACATCCTGAGCGAGGAACTACCGCTCGACCGCGACGAGAACGCCGAGACGAAGAAACCCTAGAGTTCGTCCGAGCAATCGGACGAGATCCGAGCTCCGTCGTCGCCATGCCACGACGTCACCCGATCCTAAGAGGCCTGCTGGTTCTGGCGGCCTTCGGGTTCGTCGTCATCGTGTCGCTCGCGGTTTTCTCGTACATGAAGAGCGAAGGCATCGCTCTGCTCGAGAAGAACGCCGTGGCGGTCGTCACCGTCGAGGGCGTGATCGAGGATTCCCGTGACACGGTTCGCACGCTCGATCGGCTGGCGAAGAACGACGCCGTCCGCGCGGTCGTGCTGCGCGTCGACTCGCCGGGTGGAGGGGTCGCTCCCTCGCAGGAGATCTACGCGGCGGTCCTGCGGATGCGTGAGAAAAAACCGATCGTAGCTTCGCTCGGAGGCGTCGCGGCTTCCGGCGGTTATTACATCGCCAGTGCATGCGATGTGATCGTCTCCAATCCAGGGACGCTCACGGGCTCGATCGGGGTGATCATGCAGACGGGCAACGTCACCGAGCTCTTGAAGAAGGTGGGAATCCAGGGAGTGATCGTCAAGGCCGGCAAGTTCAAAGACATCGGCTCCCCGCTGCACGAGATGACCGAAGAAGAGAAGAGGCTGCTCGACGGCCTGCTGGAAAACGTGCACACGCAGTTCATTGACGCCGTCTCCAAGGGTCGCAAGCTGCCGCTCGAGCAGGTGCGGGCGCTCGCCGACGGCCGGGTCTATTCGGGCGAGCAAGCGCGGGAGCTGAAGCTCGTCGACCAGCTCGGCGGGCTCCGCGACGCGGTCCAGCTCGCGGCGGAGCGTGCAGGCATCTCGGGCGAGCCGAGCTGGATCGAGATCGAGAAGCACCAGCCGCCATGGTGGTGGCGGCGCCTGACCGGCCTCATGGAAAACGGGCCGGAAACCTTCGGTGGGCTGCAATTTCTCTTCTCGGGCCCCTGGAGCGGCCCTGGCTAGTCTCCCCGCCGAGGAGCGACGGGCGGGCATCTCGTGGGGTACCCCTGGCGGGTTGACGTCGCCGGGCCGACGGAGCGAAAGTAACGGACAAATCGGAGGCAAGAGGGCGCCAGATGACCAAACGCGAGCTGATCGACGAGGTGATGAAGCTCTATCCACGCTTCTCACGACGCGACGCCGAGATCATGGTCAACGCGGTCTTCGACAGCATGACCGAGGCGCTTTCGCGCGACGAGCGCATCGAAGTCCGAGGGTTTGGTAGCTTCGTCGTCAAGCATCGCCAGGCGCGTGAGGGCCGCAATCCGAAGACCGGCGAGCTCGTATCGGTGGCAGCCAAGCGACTTCCCTTCTTCAAAGTGGGCAAAGAGCTGAAGCTCCGCGTCGACGGCCGGCCGGTTCCCGACTCCGACGACGGCGGCAGCACGATCAGCGGCGGAGAGGAATTCCACGAGGGCTAACGCCCTTCGTCGGCCGTCGCCTTCGATCGCGACCAACGGGAGCGATCTGGCCAATTGCCGCTGCGATCGGGCGTCGAAGACGCCATGAAGGTGCTGTGGGCGCCCTGGCGGATGACTCTGATCTCCGCACCGAAGCGGAGGGGGTGCATATTCTGTCGGTTGCCGCGCGGTGAGAATGCTCGCGAGGGCTTGGTGCTTTCAGTCACTCGCTCAACGGTCGTGATGCTCAACAAGTTTCCGTACAACAGCGGCCACCTAATGGTTGCGCCGCGGCGCCACGTCGCCGAGCTCGAGCGCCTCACAGCCGCCGAGCGTCGAGAGGTCGTTGACGCGCTTCATCGCGCGGCGGCGATCGTCCGGCGCGAGTTCCATCCTCAAGGCATGAACCTCGGCATGAATCTCGGAGCGGCCGCTGGCGCCGGCATCGCCGATCATCTTCACTGGCACGTCGTGCCACGCTGGAACGGCGACACGAGCTTCATGCCCACGCTCGGCTCCGTGAAGGTGATGCCGGAGCACCTGCTCGAAACTTACGATCGCCTCCATGCGCACTTCGCGCCGCGCGCGCGGCGAGCGCCGAAACGACGCTGATTCCCGCTGGGTTGCCCCTGTGGAACGCGGCCCCTATAATCCTTCGCATTCGACGATTCCCCCGGTTCTCACATGACGAGATCACAGAAGACCCTCGGAGACTTGAAGCGCGACGGCATCCGGGTTCTCCCGGTTCGGGAGGAGCTGCGCCGCAACCTCATCGATCGCTTGACGGGAGGCGAGCGCATCCTCTCCGGCATCATCGGCTACGACGAGACCGTCGTCCCCGAGCTCGAGAACGCGATTCTCGCGGGTCACCACATGGTCTTTCTCGGCGAGCGAGGTCAGGCGAAAAGCCGAATCATCCGAGGTCTCATCGGCCTGCTCGACGACGAGGTCCCGGTCGTCGCTGGCTGCGAGATCAATGACGATCCGTACATGCCGATCTGCAAGCGCTGTACGGCGCTCGCCGCCGAGCGCGGAGACGAGCTGCCCATCGCGTGGCTAGGCCGGGAGCAGCGTTACGGCGAGAAGCTCGCCACCCCTGACGTCTCGATCGCGGACCTGATCGGCGAGATCGACCCCGTCAAAGTCGCCGAAGGCCGCTACCTCGCCGACGAGGAGACCATCCACTATGGGCTCGTACCACGCACCAACCGCGGGATCTTCGCGATCAACGAGCTGCCGGATCTGACCGAGAAGGTGCAGGTCGGTCTCTTCAACCTGATGGAGGAGAAGGACGTCCAGATCAAAGGCTACAAGATCCGACTCCCTCTCGACCTGGTGATCGTCGCCAGCGCGAATCCCGAGGACTACACCAGCCGTGGCCGGATCATCACGCCGCTCAAGGATCGCTTCGACGTGCAGATCCGCACGCACTATCCGAAGACCATCGAAGACGAGATCGCCATCATGGAACAGGAGGTGCCGGCGCGCGACCGCGCCGGCCGCGCCGCTACGGGTTCCGCCGTTTCTGAAGGAGATCCTCGCCCAGTTGACGATGGAAGCGCGGGCCTCGCACCGAGATCAATCAGTCGTCGGGCGTGAGCGTACGCGTCACCATCAACAACTACGAGAGCATCCTTTCGAACGCGGAGAAGCGCGCGCTGCGACTTCATGAGCCCGAGATCGTGCCGCGCCTCTCCGACCTGCCTGCCTGTTCGCGTCGACGGCGGGCAAGATCGAAGTCGAGTACGTCGGCGAGGACGTGAAGGAGGAGGAGGTCATCGAGCGTCTGCTCAACCGTGCAATCCTCAAGATATTCGACAAGTACGTGAAGATCGATGACCTCAAGAAGGCGATCGAATACTTCGAGCAGGGTTGGGGAGTGGAGGTGTCCGACGCGATGCCGTCGGAGGAATATCGTCGAGGGCATTCGTGCCATTCCGGGCCTACGCGAAGGCATCCTCGCGCTCGGTTCGTTCGAAAGCCCGGGCTTGATGGCCGCCGCCGCCGAGTTCCTGCTCGAAGGGCTTCATCTCCACCAGAAGCTCAACAAGGAACAGGAAGGTGCTCGGTACGTGTACCGGGCCTAGGATGGCCGCGGGCCGGCGAGCCATTCGCGCAGACGAGCCCCGGTGAAGACGGAGGGACATTTTGCGCTAGCCTTTAGCCTGTAGCCGGCCTGCTCATGTTTCGCTCGCGCTTCACCCGCTGGGACGGCAGTCAGCGGATCCAACTGACGCCGTCGCAAGTCTTCGAAAAGCTCTCGGAGTACCTCTCGTTCACCGACGACCTGCAGCAGGCGATGGACTGGCTGCTGCGGCAGGGCATGGAGTGGGAAGGCGCACGGGTCGTCGGCCTCGACGATCTGCTCGAGCAGCTGCGCGAGGAGATGCGCAAGCGATACCGCGAGTTCAACCTGGACCACTCGCTCGACGACGTGCGCAACAAGCTCGACGAGATCGTCGATCTCGAGCGCTCGACGCTGGAAGAGATGGGCGTCCGCGCGGGAACGAGAAGCGCGAATTCCTCGATCGGCTGCCGCTGCGCGTCAGCCAGGCGATCGAGCAGCTGCGGCAATACCGATTCGAGGATGCCGATGCGGAGCGGGATTTTCAGAATCTCCTCGAGGAGCTCGGTAACATCCGCGATCTCGAGGAGTTCCGCCGGCGCTATGGAGACCTGTTCCACGGCCAACAGTCGCTCGACTACGGCGAGGCGGTCGAGTTGATGCGCGAGATGGAGCGCCTGAAGAAGCTCGAAGAAGATCTCTTCTCGGGGAACCTCGGCGGCCTGGACCTCGAGTCGATCCGCGAGATGCTCGGCGACCAAGCGTGGCAGGACGTGCGGACGCTGCAGCGGATCATGAAGATGATCGGGGATTCTGGCTACGTCTTGCAGCAGAGCGGTCGGCAGAAGCTCTCGCCGAAGGGTGTCCGCAAGATCGGGCAGCTCGCGCTGCGGGACATCTACCAGAATCTGCTTCGCGACCGACTCGGGAACCACTCGGCGGATCGGCGCGGGCCGGTCGAGATCCGTCTGGACGAAAGTCGGCCATACGAGTACGGCGACCCCCTCCACCTCGACCTCGTCGCTACCCTCAAGAAATCCCTCGCCCGCCGCCGCGGCACGCCGCTCGCGCTCGAGCCGCAAGACTTCGAGATCTTCCGAACGGACGCGACCACGACGACGTCCACCGTCCTGCTCCTCGACATGAGCTGGTCGATGAGCTGGGAGGGAAGATTCGCGGCGGCGAAGAAGGTGGCGATGGCGCTCGAGAGCCTGCTCCGGTCGCGCTATCCGCGCGACTACTTCGGGATGGTCGGATTCTTCACGCGCGCCGTGGAGCTGAAGCTGAAGGACCTGCCCGAGGCCTCCTGGAACATGGGCGATCCTTTCACGAACCTCCAGGACGGCCTGCGGCTGGCGGGTGATCTGCTCGCGAAGCATCCGAGCCGCAACCGACACATCATCGTCATCACCGACGGGCAACCGACGGCGTATTTCTCGCGCGGCCGCCTCTACTGCGAATGGCCGCTGTCGTTCGGCGGCATCAGTACGCGCGCCGCGGCCGAGACCCTGAAGGAGGTCGAGCGGGCGACGCGCCGGGGCATCGTCATCAACACGTTCATGCTCGACGACAGCCCGCCGCTGCGCGCATTCGTCGAGCGCATGACCCGCATCAACAAGGGCCGGGCACTCTATACCCGACCCGACCATCTCGGCGAATACCTCTTGATCGACTATCTAGGACGGCGCCGCAAGAAGGTGTGAGCGACGTCGCGGCGAGCCGCGAGAAGACCGCAGCCCAAGAGTCAAGTCTGCTGGCCGACATCGGTCCTCCGCTCGAGGGACCCTTGACGACGCTTCGGTCGGACTTACCTCTTCACTAACCAGCGCCCCGTTCGAAGGCGCGACTGGTGAAAAGGAGGATCATTTATGGCGCTGATTCGATTCTCTCCCGAACTCGATCCGGTCAATGCGTTGTTGACACTCCAGCGCGAGCTCGGCCGCGTCTTCGAGAGCCCCTTCGGTTTCGACCTCGGTCCGTCGGGGCGCGGCGTTTACCCACCGATGAACGCGTTCTCGACTCGCGACGGCTATGTGCTCCACATGGAGGTTCCCGGAATCGCTCCGGAGAATCTCGCGATCGAGACCCATGGTAGGACGCTGACCGTCTCTGGAAAGCGTGAGACCAAGGCTCCCGGGGACGGGAGCTTCCACCGGCGCGAACGTAGCAGCGGCGAATTTTCGCGTTCGCTGCAGCTTCCGTCCGATCTGGATCTTTCGCGTGCCGAGGCCGCGTGCGCGCATGGAATTCTGACGATTCGCGTCCCGAAGAAAGAGGAGGCCAAGCCGCGCCAGATCACTGTCCACAGCGCGTGAGGCTCGCAGACCGCTTCGAAATAGGAGGAAACGAGGCATGACGGAACAAGAATTGACCGTAAAGGGCAAGCAGGAAGTCAGCCGAGAGGAACCCACGCGACCTGGTCGTACCTATCAGCCCGACGTCGACATCTACGAGACCTCTGGTGCACTGTGGTTGTGGGCGGACATGCCTGGTGTCGATGAAAAGCAGATCAACGTGCACCTCGAGAACGGCGTGCTGACGCTCGAGGGGAGGGTGGCTCTCGAGGACTACAAGGATCTGTCGCCCACATACACCGAATACAACGTCGGAAACTACTTGCGCCGGTTCTCGATCTCGAGCGACATCGATACAAACGCGATCAAGGCGCGGGTTACGAACGGCGTGCTCGAGCTCGAGCTGCCGAAGTCGGAACGCGCAAAGCCCCGTCGGATCTCGGTCTCGACGGCGTAGCTCGACCGAGCGTTCGAACGACCAGAGGGTGCAACCAGGGGTAGCGGCCGTGGTGCTACCCCTGACCGTACCGTGGTGTCGCCGAGGGCGAAGGTGAATTGGATCCCGATCGGATCACTCGCCGCTCTCGTCGGCGTCGCGGCGGGGGCATTCGGCGCGCACGGCTTGAAGTCCCACGTGAGCGCCGAGCGCCTGGAGATCTTCGAGGTGGCCGTCCGCTATCAGATGTATCACGCGATCGCACTCGTCCTCGCCGGGATCCTCGATGCGCAGCGAGCGGGGTGGTGCTTCTCCGGCGGAATCGTGCTGTTTTCCGGGAGCCTGTACCTGCTCGCTTTGACGGAGCAGCGCTGGCTGGGAGCCGTGACGCCGCTCGGCGGCGTGCTGTTTCTGTTCGGCTGGCTGCTGCTGGCGATCCAAGCGAAGAAGTGAGTGTATCCTCACGCTCACTCAGGGCGCACTGGGGCGACCGTCGGATAGAGAGTCACGCTGCGGAACGGCTCGCGACCGCGGCTCTCCGAGCCGAGGCCGCGCTCTGCAGCCAGCAAGTGCTGGAGCCGCCGCTCGGGCGCCGGTCGAGGCGGCAGCACGACCGGTCGATTCTCCGCCAGAACTGTTTCGGCGGCGCGCTCCGCTTCGGTTCGTGCGGCCTCGTAGGAGTGCTCGACCGCGAAGAGCCGCGACAATAGCTCTTCGATCTGCGCTTGCGTGTTGCTACTGATCGCCGTCACCGTAAGACCCCGACGCTGCGCCTCGGCGAGCTTCGGTGGCGACTTGCGGAGCTGGCTGCGCAGCGTCAGCACGAGATCGGCGTCCTTCAGATGGGGCGTGACGGCCGTGGCGACCCCGAGGGCGCGGATCGCCCGCTCGAGCCTGCTGTAGCTCACGCCGTAGGGAAAGATCCTTCGCGGCGCTTCGCGCCGGGATGCCTCGGCGACTCGCCCGGTCGGCCGCGCAGCCGGGGCGTGTATCTCGACGCTTCCGTCGTCGCGCCGCTCGCGAATCTCGGGCGGCTCCGGGCGACCCCCGAGCAGGGCGTCGACCGCCTCGGCGACGTTGTCGCAGACGGCGAAACGACGATGGCTCTGGATCTCGATCAAAACATCGAACGTCGGCGAGGCCCGGCGCTCGAGAACCGTTTTCTGAGAGCGGCGACGGCGAGCCTCCTCGTCGCCGAGGGTCACGGCTTCCACACCGCCCACGAGATCCGCGAGCGTCGGGTTCGCGAGCAGGTTCTCGAGCGTCGTGCCGTGCGCGGTCGCGATCAGTTGGACGCCCCGCTCCGCGATCGTTCGGGCGGCGAGCGCCTCGGCGTGGGTGCCGATCTCGTCGACCACGACCACCTCCGGCATGTGGTTTTCCACGGCTTCGATCATCACCGAATGCTGAAGCTCCGAGGAAGGCACCTGGAGACGTCTCGCCTTGCCGATCCCCGGATGCGGGATGTCGCCGTCGCCGGCGATCTCGTTGGAGGTATCGACGATGACGACGCGCTTGCCGAGGTCGTCCGCGAGGACGCGCGCCGCTTCGCGCAAAAGGGTGGTCTTGCCGACCCCCGGCTTGCCGAGCAGTAGCACGCTCTCCCCGCGGGCGAATAGGTCGCGAACGATGTTGATCGTCCCGCTCACGGCTCGGCCGACTCGACAGGTCAGTCCGACGATCTCTCCGCGCCGGTTGCAGAGCGCTGCGATTCGGTGGAGCGTGCCCTCGATCCCCGCCCGATTGTCGGATCCGAAGCTGCCGATCCGTGAGATCGTGTAGGCGATCTCCTCGCGCGAGACCGGGTCGTCACCGAGCGACCGTGCTCCGTAGGTGTATCGCGCTTCCGGCGGACGGCCGAAATCCAGAATGACCTCGAGGAGCGTGGAGGGATCCTCGCTCTCGAGCGGTCGGCGCAAGCGCTCGGGGAGCACGGCGAACAGCAGGCCGAGATCGTCGATTCGGATCTGCGCGGGCTCGTCGGCCCTGGGTTGTGGGGCGATCATCGCCGGGCATTCATGGTATAGCGGTTGCACGACGGAATGAGAATCGATCCTCTGCCGGTGCCCCTCAAGTCGCGGCGCCGACCCGCTCCGACCGCGCTTCGCCGCGAAGCAACCCGAGAAGCCTCTTCGTGACGTCCCCCCTGGTCTTCGCCGGGCCTCGCATCCCGCGAAAGACTCGCCGGACTGCGCTTTACTTCGCGGGATGCGAGGCCCGACGAAAACCGAGGGGCCTCATTTCGAGGCGGTGACGGAGCCCGTCGTGCACCCGCCGCCGCAGAGGCCGCGAGCGCGTCAGCGGGAGTAGATGTATTCCTTCAGGAAGTGAATCTCGACCGATTGCTCGTCGCTGATGTCCTTCATCAGGTCCCCGATGGAAACCAGTCCGACGAGCCGCTCTCCCTCGACGACGGGGAGGTGCCGGCAGCGATGACGCGTCATCTTGCTCATCGCCTCTTCACCCGCCGCGTCGGGTGTGGTGAAGATGAGGTCACGAGTCATGACTTGCGAAACCGGGGTCGACGTGACGTCGTATCCCGGGAGCACGACACGCCGCATGAGGTCCCGCTCCGTGAAGATGCCGGCCAAACGGGTCCCTTCGAGGACCACGACGGAACCGGTGTTCGCGTCGTCCATGCGGCGCACGGCTTCGAGCACGGAATCATGCGTTTCGATCGTGACGACGTCGCGAAGACGCTTGCTCGCCAGGATTTCGCCGATTGTACGCATGAAAGGTCACTCCTTCCTGCGCCGATACGGCCACATATGCGAGGGTAGCAAAGTCGACTGCGGAAGCCCAACCCCGGATCTTGTGTCGGTGGCGCGATCGGAGGTGGTTGGCGCGGAACCCTTCCGTAGGGCGTCCGTTCGTCGCGCGGTTGCTGCCCCTTCTCCGGTCACGGCGGGCAAGGACGCGATTCACCCAGGGTCTGTGCCGGTGTGAGCGAGCCGAGGGTACTTCGCGGCGTATGCGACCAGAACTGGACGGTCGCTTCCTCGAGCCGCCTCAGCGCCACGCCCGAGCACGGCTCGCCGACCGCCCGCAGCAAGGCGAGCAGCGGCGCGGAGCTCGCCAAGCGATCGACGGCGGCGTGCAGCGACCGCAGCGGGAGCCCGATCAGTCCGAGACGCCGAGTCCGACGCTCGAGACGCCGCCATGCGACGAGCGCCTGCGGGTACGGCTGAAAGCTCGCGAACTGCTCGGGCTTGGGGGCGAGCCGTCCGAGCGCCGCGCCGAGCAAGTGCTTGTGCAAGACGCGGAGCTCGCGCACCGACTGCTCGGTCTCTTCGACCAGCGCGTAGAGCCACGCGGGATCCTCGTCGATGAGTCCGACCTCGCGGCGCAACGACGCGCAGCCGCTCGAGAAGCTCGCCCGCGCGCCGGAGGCGGGCGCGACCGTCGCCCCGCGCGGGACGTCCGAGATTCTCGAGCGCCTCGTGGAACGCTTCCGCGACGACGATCCGCTCATCGAGGCGACGCGCGAGATGCTGCCGCAAGGCGAGTCCGCCGGCGGAGCGCCCGCTCTCGGCGTTGCTCGGGACCAGGTCCAAGCCCGCCGGATGGCCGTGATCGAAGAACAGCGCGCGGCCGTCGGATTCGGGATCGAGCAAGCACCCCCGACGGCATCGCCGCAGGCATACCTCGTCGGCGAACCACCGACCCGCGCTGACCAGCGCTGCGGCGAGTCGCGCCGCCGAATCGGGGGCCGCCGTCAGCGCGGTGATCTCCGCGCCGATTCGCTGCTCGAGCCGCAGCCGCGTGTCGTCGCTGCGGATCCGCCGCCGCACGACCGCCGCCGGGGCGGTTTGCGGCACCTCCATCCCGGGCAAGTGCGGCTGCTCGCTCGCGTCGCGTGAGAACTCCTCGACGCAAACGCGGGCCGCCGCGATCGCCGCCCTCTCCATCTGCGCGAGCGTGAGGCGGTCGCTCGGCGCGGCGCGCTCGTTCAGATTCTCGAGCTGTCGGTGGAGCGCCTCGGCGAGATCGAGAATCGCCACGGCTCGCCGCGCGAGCGCCATGGTCGCCTCGATCGTTCGCTTGAATCCGTCACGCACGTCGCAACGCGGGGCCTTCGGCCCGTGGACCAGGCTCGCCACCATCGAGCGCTCGACCATGCGGCGTGCAAAGCCGCTCGCGGAGAGGCCGCGCTCCTCGATTTCCCGGGCGGCGGCGAGGCTGCGGGCGGCGAGTGAGGTTTCCGAACGCAGACGATGGACGTTGCTCTGGTGACGAAGCATCGCCACGAGCCGCGCCGCGCCTCCGCTACCTTCGAGGTCGTGAAGCGCCACGCGCGCGGCCGCCCGCAGACGATGCGAGGTCGGCGCCGCCTCGCCGGCGAGCGAGCGAGCCACACCCAACTCTGCGCCGCCAAACCCCCACGTCGCGTACGCGGGCGCGTCGAGCAGCGTCGCCAGCTGGCCTCGGGGCGCCGGGGGGACGACGGCGCCCAATGCCGCCGTCTTGGCGACGGCCAGCGGACGGCGAAGATACGGCAGGGCGAGCGCGAATCCCTCCGGCAACGCGCGGCCGAGCTCGAGCGTGCGGCGGCGCGCCGCTTCGATGTGACTCAAGGCCGCCGGAACGTCGATCGGCGCCACCGGAATCGCCTGACCTTCTTCGAGCGCTCGCCCGATCTCGCGGCTGGTCTCGGGCGCGACGGCCGTGATGAGGTTCACGGCGCGCAGGCCGGCGTCGACGCTGATGCAGGCGAGGACGATGTCACGAAGCTCGAGCGCCCCGGGGAACGAGATGCCGACGTTGAAGCTTCCCGTCGCGTCGACCCCGCTCACCCAGGCCTCGAGGCTTCTCGTCCCCGGCCGGATCCCGAGGCGCTCGAGCCGGCGCAAAGCCTCGAGCACGCGGCGCCGCTCGGTGCCGTGCGCGCACGCGAGCCAGCGGCCGAGCGCGCGCGCCCCCGCGGGCTCGCCGCGGTCGGCGACCCGTTGGATCATCAGCGCCCGCAGCGCTTCGTCGCTCTCGTGCGGAAACAACGGGTCGAGCGCCGCGCCGAGCCTCACTTGTGCGTGGGGTCGCGCGGTTGCGACGAAAATGGCATCGAGGAGCGCTCGACGCTCGCGCGGAGACGATCCGCGGTAGAGCTCGACGACCTGAACCACGCCCGCGCGGTCGCGCAAGCGGTCGAGCACTGTCTCGATCGACAAAAGGCTCAGGTAGTGGATCTCCTCCGGCTCGAGCAGCCGCTCGAGCCGGTCGGCGGCGACGCCGGTCAAGACCTGCGCGATCTCGGCTCGGGCGCCCTCGGATCGTCTTGGATCGCGAAACGCTTCGGTCAGCACCGAGGCATCGGCAGGGGTGGCGATCTCGTGGAGGGCGGCGGCTGCCACCGCGTGAACGGACGGCTCTCCCCCGAGGAGCTCGAGAAGGAGCGGTACCGCTGCCTCGCGGGCTGCCCGGAGCGGCTCGACGCGATAGCGGAATTCGGCTTCCGACATCGGCATCTTGTCGGCGAGATCCGAAAGGAGGCGGCGAATTTCCGGCGCGCGCTCGTCGATCATGCGCGCTTGTTATCGAGACCGAGCCGCCGGATTGTCAATCCGGGTCGTGGTCGTTTGGGGATTTGGGCAGACGGTGGCCGTGGTCCGCGGCAGTGCCATCTGCTACTTAGCGGTCCGATGCCACGTGACCGAGCGACGCTGGGATTCGTCGTGCCGCGCTACGGCGCGGAGATCGTCGGTGGGGCCGAGACGTTGGCGAGGGGCTTTGCGGAGAAGCTTCCGGCCGAGCGCTTCGCGGTCGAGGTGCTGACGACCTGCGCACGCGATCATCACACCTGGACCAACGTGCTGCCGAGCGGCGAGGAGCAGAGCGGCAGCGTGACGGTGCGCCGCTTCGCGGTGTCGGCGCGGGACGTGGGAAGATTCCTGGCGATCCAACAGCGGATGTCCGAAGGCTTTCCGCTCGAGCTCGAGGAAGAGCTGGCCTGGGCCGCGGGCAGCGTCAATTCGGAGGATCTCTACGACTACCTCGATGCCGAGCGCGAGCGCTTCTCAGCGCTGATCTTCCTGCCCTACTTGTTCGGAACGACGCTGCTCGGGGCGCAAATCGCCCCCGCACGCTCCGTACTGATCCCCTGTCTGCACGACGAGCCCTTCGCCTACTTGAGAGTCGTCCGCCATCTGTTTCGCAGCGTGCGCGCCGTGCTGTTCAACAGCGCGCCCGAGCGGTCGCTCGCGCGCCGCCTTTACGGAGGCTCGAACGAGGCACCGGTCGTCGGCTTCGGCTTCGACCCGGGCGAGCCGGCCAAAGAGGGGAGCCGTGCCTTCCGCGGGCGATACGGGATCGACGGCGACTATCTTCTGTATTTCGGCCGCAAAGAAGGGGGAAAGAATCTCCCGCTGCTCCTCGAATGCTTCCGTGCCTGCCGCGACGCGGGGCGGGGGTTGTCGCTCGTCGTCGCCGGCGACGGATCGATCGAGGCCTCGGCCGCAATCGCCGGCCTCGTCGATTTGCCTCGCCTGAGCGAAGACGAGAAGAGCGCGGCGTGCGCGGGCGCGCTCGCGGTCTGCCAGCCGTCGGTCAACGAATCGTTTTCGATCGTCCTGATGGAGGCATGGCTTCAAGAGACGCCGGCGCTGGTGAACGCGCGCTGTCCGGTCACCTGTCATCACGTCGCGCGTTCGAACGGCGGGCTCTATTTCAACGACGCCACGGAGTTCGCCGCTGAGGTCGACTACCTGCGCGTGCACCGCGACGACCGCCTCGAGCTCGGCCGTCAGGGACGACGCTACGTCATCGAGAACTATTCGTGGCCGACGGTGCTCGGGCGGTTCGAGCGCGCCCTCCAAACCGTTCTGGAAAACTGAGAGCGAGCGATGGAAGGCGAGCGCGGACCGACCTTTCGGATCGCTGGAGAGATCGGCGGGACCGTCGGCGAAACGGTGCGCGCCCGGCTCGCCGAACGGCTGGCGCGCGGCATTCTCGACCGTGACGAGATCGCGCGCGTCTCGACGATGCCGCTGCGCACCTTCGTCGGCGACGACGCAGCCTCGGAGATCTTCCGCCGCTGCTGCGTCACGTGGGAGGTCGACCGGGTGCCTACGCTCACCTCGCATCGGCCGCTGGTCGGTCCGCTGCTCGTCGCGGTCAAGCGCGTCGCCCGGCGCTTGCTTCGATTCCAGACCGAAGCGCAGTTCTCCCGCCAGCGGGACTTCAATTGGAACCTGTTGCTGGTGCTGCGCGAGCTTCTCGAGAGGGACGGCCGGCGGGGTTACTGAGCGCTTGGAACGATCCGTTCATCAGCTCGTGCCGAATCTCGCCTTCGGCGACGCGATTTCACAACAGGCCCTGACGCTGCGCGGGATCCTGCGCGGGCTCGGCGCGCGCTCGGAGATCTTCGCGCAGAACGTCGACGCCCAGCTTCGCGGCGAGGCGAGGCCGTACCGGCAGCTGCGGGACGAAGCCCGCGACGGCGGGATCGTGCTCTACCATTTCTCGATCGGCTCCGAGGTTACCGATCTCTACCGGCTGCTGCCGAACCCGCGCATCCTCGTCTATCACAACATCACCCCGCCCGAGTTCTTCCGCGGAGTGAACGCGGAGGTGGCTCGCCTGTGCGCCCGCGGGCGGGAAGAGCTCCGGACCTTGCGCGCGCACTGTACGCTGGCGCTCGCCGATTCCGACTTCAACCGGCGGGAGCTCGCGGAGCTCGGCTTCGAGCGCACGGCGGTGCTGCCGATCCTTCTCGATCCCGAGCGATACCGCGTCCGGCCCGTGCGCCGCCTCGAGCGGCCGTACCGCGACGGCCACGTGAACTTTCTCCACGTCGGCCGCTTGGTGCCGAACAAGCGGATCGAGGACGTGCTCAAAGTCTTCTACTTCTACCGCCGGCGCATCAACCCGGACAGCCGGCTCTTTCTCGTCGGCATCGACACGGACATGGAGATCTACTCGGTGGCGCTGCGGCAAATGATCCACGACCTCGGCCTATCGGGCGTCGCCTTCCCGGGGCGGGTGTCGCAGCGCGAGCTGGTGACCTACTACCAACTCGCTCACGTGTACCTATGCATGAGCGAGCACGAGGGGTTCTGCGTGCCGCTGGTCGAGGCCATGCACTTCGGGGTGCCGATCATCGCCTACGCCGCCGGGGCGGTTCCCGAGACGCTCGGCGATGCCGGGGCGCTGGTTCTGCGCAAGGAGTTTCCCGAAATCGCGGAGCTCGCCGCGACGGTCTGCGAGGACCCGGCTCTCCGTGAGGCGCTGGTCGTCAAGGGCCGCGCCCGAGCCCGCGATTTCCTGCCCGAGGCGGTGACTCCGCGGCTCGAGCGGCTCCTCGGCTCGCTATGAGCCCGCTCGCGCCAGGCAGCGAGTTGCCCTCCTCGACGCCGTCGGTGGCTCTCGTCGTGCAGCGCTACGGGACCGAGGTGGACGGCGGATCCGAAACCCTCTGCCGGCAGGTGGCCGAGCGGCTCGCGGACTCGGCGAGCGTCGAGGTCTTGACCACTACGGCGCTGGACTACCTCACTTGGAAAAACGAGTTCCCCGCCGGGGTGACCGAACGACGGGGCGTGGTCGTGCGGCGCTTCCCGGTCGCGAGCCGCCGCTGGGTGCGTAGCTTCGGCCGCCTGTCCGAGCGTCTGTACCGAACACCACATACGATCGAGGACGAGCTCGACTGGATGATCCGCCAAGGGCCGCGGACGCCGGAGCTCCTGAGCTATCTGAAGGAGTCGCGAACTCGCTTCGACGCCTTCGTGTTCTTCACGTACCTCTACTACCCGACGTACTTCGGGCTACCGCTCGTCGCCGGCAAGAGCGTGCTCGTTCCGACTCTGCACGACGAGCCGCCCGCGCGCTTCGACATCTTCCGCACGCTCTTTTGGCTGCCGCGTGCGTTCGTGTGGAACACGCCCGAGGAGCGCGATCTCGCGCGCGAGATGTTCGGCATCGAGGACGACGGGGAAGTGGCGGGAATCGGCATCGATTCGCCGGCGCGGCAAGCGACCGACGGCTTTCGCCGTCGTCATGGGCTCCGCGAGTTCCTCCTCTACGTCGGCCGTCTCGACGTGTGGAAGGGAATTCCCGAGCTGCTCGATCATTTTGGGCGTTACCGAGCCGAGCGTGCTCCAGAGCTCACGCTCGTGCTCGCCGGCAAGCGGCACATGAAGCTGCCGGCGCAGGCGGGTGTCGTTCCCTCGGTTATCTCGAGGACGGGGAGAAGATGGAGGCGCTCGCCGCGGCAGCCGCGACCGTCATCCCCTCTCCCTTCGAGAGCTTGTCCGTCGTGGCGCTCGAGAGTTGGGCCGTCGGGACGCCGGTCGCTGCCAGTGCGCGGAGCCGCGCCGTGGTCGGTCAGTGCGCCCGAAGCGGGGCTGGGCTCGTCTACTCGACCTACGAGGAGTTTCGATCGGTGCTCGACCGGCTGCGCTCGTCCGAGGGACGAGAGCTCGGGAACAAGGGTCGACGCTTCGTGTCGGAGCAATGCTCGTGGGATCGCATCGTAGGCGTCTATCGGCGCGCGATCCAACGAGCGAGCGGAGCTGGCCGGTGACGCCGCTTCCCCGCGTCGCAGTCGACATCCGCGGCTTGCAGAAGGGCTTCAAGTCCCATCAGGGCCGCGGCATCGGACGTTACGTGCGCTCGCTCCTCGAGGCGATGGTCCCGCTCGACCTCGAGCGCCGTATCGGCTTCCTCGCGGACGCCGTCGGCGAGCTAGACGGCATCGGCCGCGGCAGCTCGGAGCGACTTCATCGCATCGCCGCGCCGAGCTGGATCGAGCGGCTCGGGCCGGAGGCGGCGCACGTTCGCCAGCACATCTACTGGCCGCGCGCGCTGCCTACGCTGCCCTTCGATCTGTTTCACTTTTGTTCGCAGACCGATGCCCCGGCGACGCTCGACTCCGCCTACGTCGTGACCGTCCTCGATCTCATTCCCCATCGCCTACCCGAGCTCTATCGTCAGGGAAAGAATCGCGCGCGCTTCCTGCTCGGTCGTTGGCTGGAGCGGCGCGCGCTGCGACGTGCGCGTGGGTTGATCGCGATTTCCAAATATACAGCCGACGATCTGGTGCGCCTGCTCGGCATCGCGCCGAGCCGCATCGCGGTCACACCGCTCGCGGTGCGCGACGGCCTCGCGCCGGCTCGAGAGCCGGAGGTCGCCGCCTTCTGTCGACGGCACCGCCTTCGCGCGGGCTACCTGCTCTACGTCGGCGGGATCGATCGGCGGAAGAACATCCCGTTCCTCCTCGAGGCGATGCGCGCGATCGTCGCCCAGCGTCCCGATGCGGAGCTGGTGCTGGCGGGTCCCTATCGCGACGATCCGGACTTCGCCGAGCTCGTCGTACGCGTCAAGCGCCTCGGCCTCGAGGATTCGGTGAGGCTCGCCGGCTATGTTGCGGAAGAGGAGCTCGCGGCGCTCTACGCGGGCGCTTCGGTATTCGTCTATCCGAGCCTCTACGAGGGTTTCGGACTGCCGCCGCTCGAGGCGATGGCGTGCGGCGCGCCCGTCGTCGCCGCGGATCGCACCGCGCTCCCCGAGGTGCTCGGCCATGCGGCGCTGCTCGTCGATCCGCACGACGTGGCGGAGTTCGCCGAGGCGATCCTCTCATTGCTCGATCATCCGGAGCGCAGGCGGGAGCTCTCCGAGGCCGGACAGCGGCAAGCGAAGCGGTTCACGTGGGAGGCGACGGCGCGGGCGACGCTCGACGCGTACCGACAGTTCAAAGAGCTCCCGCCGTAGGGGGCTACCGACGATCGCCTGCCGCAAGGATCCAACCAGTCGTTGCGCTCGCCGAAAGCCGCGAGCCGTTTTTGGAGGTGATTCATGCGACTCTACGACTTTCTCTCTTCAGGCAATGGCTACAAGGTTCGGCTGTTGCTCTCCCAGCTCGCGATTCCGTTCGAGCGGGTGGAGATGAACATCTTCGAGCAGGCCACGCGCACGCCGGAATTTCTCGCCAAGAATCCGAACGGCAGGATTCCAGTGCTCGAGCTCGAGGACGGGACGTTCCTCGCCGAGTCGAATGCGATTCTCTTCTACCTTGCCGAAGGGACGTCATTTCTGCCGAACGATCGGCTGGAGCGCGCGCGGGTGCTGCAATGGATGTTCTTCGAACAATACAGCCACGAGCCGTACGTCGCCGTGGCTCGTGCCTGGCTGCACCTCTTCGGGATGGACGAGGAGCGCCGGCGGCAGCTGCCGCAGAAACAGCGGCTCGGCTACGACGCGCTGGGCGTCATGGAGGGGCATTTGGCGGCTCGCTCGTTCTTCGTCGGCGAGCGCTATTCGATCGCCGACATCGCGCTCTTCGCCTACACGCACGTCGCCGACGAGGGCGGGTTCGATCTCGGTCGTTTTCCGGCCGTGCGGGCATGGCTCGATCGCGTACGCGCCGAGCCGCGGCACATCCCGATCACGCAGGGATGAGAGATCGCCGGCTACGGGTTACGCGAGAGTCTTTTTGATGCAACGGTAACCGGCGTCAGTCCGCCGCTAGCGCGACCGCGCCGTCCGCCATCGCGACCATCCCCGTACGCAGCGCCTCCTCGTCGATCGCGAAGGTCGGGCTGTGGTGCATCCCGCTCGTCCCGTCGCTGCGGGCCGCGCCGACGAAGAAGTAGCAGCCGGGTACGCGGCGCAGGAACTCGCTCACGTCGTCGCTTGCCGGAAAGGGCGGCCCGGTGAGCACCCGTTCCGAGCCGAGGGCACGCTCGGTCGCCGCACGAACGAGAGCGCTCGCGGCGGCGTCGTTCACGACGGGCGGGGCGTGGAAGGGGCTCGCGCCGATGGCGACCTCGACCCCCGTCTGCTCCGTGATGCGCCCGCAAAGCGCGCGGAGGCGGCTGAGCGCCTCGGCCTTTTGGGCTTCCGAGAACGTTCGCAACGTGCCCTCGACGATCGCCGAGACCGGCAGCACGTTCAACGCGGTGCCGGCTTGGACGACTCCCGCCGAGCAGGCACATGACGTGCCTTCGTGCTCGAGGCCGTCGACGACCGACGGCAACCCGCGGAGCAGCTCGCCGACCGCAGTCACGACGTTGCCCGGTCGGCCCGGAAACGCGCCATGGCCCCCCGACCCGCGTAGATCGAAACGCAGGCCTTGGCCCCCCGCCAAAGCGATTCCGGGACGCAAGCACACCGTTCCCGCCGGGAAGACCGACAGCACGTGGCAACCGATCAGGCGATCGGCGCGAACCGACTCGAGAAGCCCTCCCTCGATCATCGCCCGCGCTCCGGAAATCCGCTCTTCGGCAGGCTGGAAGAGGAACACGTACCGCCCCGGGATCTCGTTCGAGCGTGCAGCGAGGATCTCCGCGACGCCGAGAAGCATCGCCGTGTGGGCATCGTGTCCGCAAGCGTGCATGACGCCCGCCACCTTGGAGCGAAACGGCAGCTCCACCGACTCGTGCACGGGTAGCGCGTCGAGGTCGGCGCGCAACAGAACCGTCCGTCCGGGCCGGCCGCCGTCCACGGCGAAGACGGCGCCAGTCCGCGTCGGGCACGAGAGCTCCGTCGCGCCGAGAGCGCGCAGCTCCGCGCGAACGAGCGCGGTGGTCGCGTGCTCCTCGAAGCTCAGTTCCGGCCGCGCATGCAACGCTCGCCGGATCTCTACGATTCGCGAAAACCGCTCGTCGACGAGCGCTCGCGTCGTCATCGGCGGGGCTTCTTCATTCGCGCCGGATCCGATAGCCGACGCGCGGGAAGTGGACGATCACTTCGCCGACGGAGGGGTCTTCGTGGCGCAGAGAGATCTCTTGTGCGCTCGTGCGCACGAGGTCGCCCGAGACCTTCTCGACGCCGTAGTCGTCGGGCACGACGCTGACGCGGTCTCCCGGCTTGAGTCCGTTCGGATCGTCGCCGTCCACCCCCTCGGGAGTGAGCGGCAGGCTGCGACGCGCGATCGACAAGGCTTCCTCCGGATCGAGCGGCGTCATCTCTCCGTGTCCCATCGCATCGACGCGCTCGAACCAGCGCTTCAGAGCCGGGCAAGCCATCACCCAACCAAACGCGTCGGCATCGCTGCGCAGGAGCCACAGGGGATGGAAGCAGGCGGCGTCGGCGAGGCTGAAGGCGGAGCCGAGCAGGTAGTTCCGGGTGCTGAGCTGTGCGTCGAGCCAATCGATCGCCGTAACCAGACGGCTGCGACAGTCGGGCAACGCAGCCTTGAAGCTTTCGAGCGTCAAGCCGGGCGCCATCGCTGCGCGGTCCTTCATGAAATCCGGCGGCAGCCGGTCGATCGCCTTGACGATTGCGGGCGGAACCGCCGCCATGAACAGCCAGTGATCGGCCCAGTGGGCGATGATTTCGCAGATGCCCTCGCTGGCTCCGGGAAAACATGACGGCGAGGGCGCTCGCTCCTCCAGCACGTGGGCGATGAGCGCGGTGTCGCAGTAGACGTCGGCTCCGATCTGCAGCACCGGGATCTTGCGGTAGCCGCCGGTCAGCGGCGTGAGCTTCGGCTTCGGGGCGATGACCGGCTGCTGCACGCCTCGCCAGGCGAGCTTCTTGAACGCGAGGATCTTGCGGATCTTCTCGGAGAACGGCGAGACGTCGTAGTGGTGAAGAATGATCTCTTCCATGGCGTCCTCCGTCGCGCGACCTTCTCCCAACAGGAGCGTCTTCGACCTGCTGACGCATCCTATCTCATGTCTTCGTGTAGAAGCGAGATCGTGACTCGGAACGTCCGCGGAGATGCGCCGCGCAGAAACGTCCCCATTGCCGGCGAATTACTCGTGCCGGAATTCCGTCGTGGCTCAGCGGGCGCCGAGCGTGCGCCGCTTCTCGTAGGCTTCGCGAACGACAGCGACGTCCTCGAGGTAAGCGGGCAGATCACGGACGAGAAGTGCCTGTGGTCCATCGCAGAGCGCGACCTCCGGCGATGGGTGGAAATCGACCAGCAGCATGTTGGCGCCGGCGATGACCGCCTGGGCCGAGACGTGCTGGATGTCGAGCAGCCCATCGGGCGCCGCCTCGCGCCGCCCGATCGAGTGGGACGGATCGACGCAGACGGGCAGCCGAGTGAGTCGCTTGACGACGGGCACGTGAGCGACGTCGACGAAGTTTCGGTGCGGATCGCCGAGGTTCGACTTGACGCCGCGCAGGCAGAAGACGATCCGCCGGTTGCCCTCGCTCGCCACGTACTCGCACGCGTTGAACGATTCCTCGAGCGTGATCCCCATTCCTCGCTTGTAGAGCACGGGAAACTCCGTCTGCTGCCCGACCACCTTGAGAAGCTCGAAATTCTGCGCGTTGCGGGTTCCGGTCTGCAGCATGACACCGGTCGGGTTCCCGGCCGCCGCGAGCGCGGAGCGGATCTCTCCGATCTGTTGCTCGTGGGTGACTTCCATGGCGATCACGCGGATGCCGTACTTGCCGGCGAGCTCGAAGACGTAAGGAAGGCACTCGCGGCCGTGGCCCTGGAAGTCGTACGGGCTGGTGCGCGGTTTGTACGCGCCCATGCGCGTCGTCACCTGACCGGCGTCGGACAGCGCCCGCATCATCTTCTCGGTGTGCTCGCGCGCGTCGACCGCGCAGAGCCCGGCGAACACGTGCAGCGACTCCTGATCGAAGCGCACGCCGTTGTACTCGAAGCCGAACGACTCGACCTGACCGCGGTGGCGGCCGATCAGCCGGTAGCGGTCGGAGACGCGCACCACCTGCTGGACGCCGGGAAGCTCTTCGAGCGGCTCCTTGGGGATCGCCGCGGTGCTGCCGATCACGTGGATCTCGATCACGGAACGGGTCTGTCCGTGCTCGGCATGGACTCGCGTGGAGACGCCCGGGTAGGCCGCGAGCGCGCGCATCAGCTGCTCGACCTCGGGACCATTCACCGAGACCTCAGGCTTCAAGAGAATGATCACGGCAGACGCTTCACAGGACCTTGTTCAACGGATACTCGATGATCCCGCGAGCGCCCGCGGCGAGCAGCTTCGGCACCAGCTCTCGAACCATCGCTTCGGAGATCACGCTCTCGACCGAGAGCCAATGCTCGCCGTGCAGGCTCGGCGTCGGATGGAGGTTGGCCACCGTCGGGGCGGTGAGGCTAGGGATCAACGCGATCACCCGCTCGAGATCATCCTCGCGCACGTTCATCTTGATGCCGACTTGGCTCTCCGCGGCCATCGCTCCGACGACGAGTCGCTCGATCTGCGCGATCTTCTCGCGCTTCCAGAGGTCGGCCATGGCGGCTGAGTTGGCGACGAGCTGCGGATTCGATTCGAGCAGATCGGCGACGATCCGCAGACCGTGAGCGCGGATCGTCGAGCCCGTCTCGGTGACCTCGATGATCGCGTCGACCAGGCCCTCGGCCGCCTTGGCCTCGGTCGCGCCCCACGAGAACTCGACATGGACGGGAATGCCACGCTCGTCGAAGTAGCGGCGCGAGAAATTCGTCATCTCGCTGGCGATGCGTTTGCCGGCCAGATCCTCGAGCGTGCGAATCGGCGAATCGGTCGGTACCGCGAGCACCCAGCGCGTCGGGCGGCGGCTCACCTTCGAGTAGACGAAGTCGGCGACCACTTCGAGCTCGACGCCGTTCTCGACGATCCAATCCTTGCCGGTCACGCCTGCGTCGAGCGTGCCGTCGGCGATGTAGCGCGGCATCTCCTGCGGGCGCATCAGGGCGCAGCGGATCTCGGGATCGTCGATCGACGGAAAGTAGCTCCGCTCGCCGGCGGAGATCTTCCAGCCGGCCTTGCGGAAGAGCTCGATCGTCGCTTGCTCGAGGCTCCCCTTCGGCAGGCCGAGCTTCAGCACCCGCTCGGCGCTCACTTCTTCTTCGCTCCGTAGACCGTCGCGGGATCGAACACCGGCTCGAGAATCGTCCGCCAGGCGGCGCCGTCTTCGGTCTGGCGATAGAAGCAATGCCGCCGCCCCGTGTGGCACGCGGCCCCGCCGTGCTGGCGGACCTTCAAGAGGATCGTGTCGGCGTCGCAGTCGACGTAGATGCCCCGGACGTCCTGATAGTTCCCGGATTCTTCTCCCTTGCGCCAAAGGCCCCGCGAGCGGCTCCAGTACACGGCCCGCCGGGACTCCACGGTCGCACGAAACGCCTGCTCGTTCATGTATGCGAGCATCAGGACTTCACCGCTATCGGCGTCTTGGGTGATGACCGGCACGAGCCCTCCGCCCTTCTCGAAGTCTATTTTCACGTCGTCCATGGCTAAGCGGGCGAATATTCCGTACGGGGCGGGTAAAAGCAAACTGGCCTACTATCAGCGCGCTGCACGCCCGATGGCGCCGTTCCGTCGAGGTCGAATCGTGGCTGCACCGGCCCCGCGCCGTGCGCAATCGCGCGATGAGGGCCCATCTCGCCACGTGCTCGGTCCTCCGGTCGTCAGCGTACAGGAAGTACGCTTCCTCCCTACGGCCCTGCGCGCGTGTCGATCTGGGCCCTCCTCCCGCGATTGCCCCCTCCCCGCCGGGAATTCGGTGTGCCTCGTCGCTTCGCTCCGCGGCACGAACTAGGATTCTTAGCACCGCCCCGCCTCCCCGATGTGCAGTGACAATTGCGCCTCGCGTCGCTTTTACAAATCGCAACCAGCGCAGGGGCTCTTTGTTAGCCGCTGGTCCGGAGCCGCGGCGGGTGGGGCGGGTGGGGATGAAAGGTTCCCGCCGTAAGCGAAGCGAGACGGCAAACCGAGTTTCTGGAGGGGAGGGGGCGGGTCGCGGGAGGAGGGTGCAGATCGACACGCGCGCAGGGCCGTAGGGAGGAAGCGTACTTCCTGTACGCTGACGACCGGAGGACCGAGGACGCTATTTGAGCAGCACGCTCGTCCGAAGCCGACGTCGCGACCAACGGGAGCGACGCAACGCCACCTCCTCGAGATGCGCCCTCATCGCGCGACCCGCGAACGGGGCGGGGCGTCTTTCGCACGCCGCGGCTAGAGTTTGTTCAGCCCGCCGCCGACACGCCGCTCTAGACCCCCGGCATGCGGCGGGCAAGCAGGTGCACGGACACGCTCGGTCATCGGCTCTTTTTCTTCGCGACACGATTCGGTAATCAGCGTGCCATGAAGCTCGGTGACCTCGCGCGGCAGCTCGGGTGTGAGCTCGAGGGCGACCCGACGATCGACGTCACCGGCCCCGCGCCGATCGGCGAGGCCGGTCCCGGCCAGGTCACTTTCGTCGCCAATCCCCGCTACCAATCGAGGCTGAAGAGCTTGCGGGCAGCCGCCGTGATCCTCGCCCCTGGAATGGAGGCACCCGGCGTTGCCGTGCTGCGCTCGAGAGAGCCCTACGCCGCCTTCGTCCGCCTGCTCACGCTCTTTCACGAGCCGTATCGACCTCCCCTCGGCGTCGACGACACGGCGCGGATTGCGCCGAGCGCGACGATCGGTCCGCGCGCGTCGATCGGCGCCTACGCGGTCGTCGGCGAGAACGTGACGATCGGTGCCGACGCCCGCATCGATCCACATGTCGTGATCTATCCCGACGTCACGATCGGCGACCGCTTCACCGCGCATGCGGGCGCGGTGGTCCGCGAGCGCTCGAAGATCGGCCACGACGTGAAGCTCCAGGTGGGCGCGGTGATCGGCGGCGACGGCTTCGGCTACCTTCCCGACGAGAAGGGCGGCGTGCACGCGATTCCCCAAACGGGAAGCGTCGTGCTCGAGGACGGCGTCGAAATCGGCGCCCACACCGCGATCGATCGCGCGGCGGTCGGCGTGACGCGGATTCGCCGCTCGGCGAAGATCGACAACCTCGTGCAGATCGGTCACGGCTGCGAGGTCGGCGAGGGCGCGCTGCTCGCCGCGCAGGTCGGTCTGGCCGGAAGCACGCAGGTCGGCGCCGGCGCGCAGCTCGGCGGTCAGGTAGGGGCCGCCGGTCACTTGACGATCGGCGCGGGAGCGCGAATCGCCGCACAATCGGGGGTTCCCAACGACGTCGAGCCGGGAGCTGTCTATTCCGGATATCCTGCGGTAGATATTCGCACCTGGCGCCGAACCGTCGCGGCTCTGCTTCACCTTCCCGGCCTCCTTCGCCGCGTGCGCCTGATAGAACGCCGGCTTGGAATTCGCGCCGACACCAGCGATTGAGCCAGGAGCGTCTGTGACGGATCGCGCCCGTTGGGTGCGATCAAAGGGAATGCGCCATCCTACCGAGTTTGCGGCCGCGGGCTTTCCTTGCTCGGGGGTCCACGTTATATTCGCCAATCCTGCTCGCCTTTCCATCCGGCGGATAAACGGGGGCTGCCGTGAAGATTCGCGTCGAGGAGATCAAGGACACCGAGAAGGACGCCGCGTTCGTGGAGGAAGTCTCCGAGATCAACGAAGCGCTCGCGCGTACGGGCGCGGTCGACTATCAATTCCAAGGCGCGGTGCCGGTGAACGTCCGCTACTACCGCTTGGGCGCCGACCTCTTCTTCCGGGGCGAATTCACGGGCCGCGTCGCCGGCACCTGCGCGCGCTGCCTCGACGACTATCCCTTCTCCGTGCACAGAGAGTTCACGTTCGTATTGAAGCCGCAGGCCGAGCAGGCGGCGGACGAGGAGCTCACCGAAGAGGATGTGTCGCTCAGCTTCTATCAGGGAGACGAGGTCGATCTCGCGCCGCTCGTACGCGAGGCGATGATTCTCTCGCTGCCCACCGTGCCGCTTTGCAGCGACGAATGTCGTGGGCTCTGCTCCCATTGTGGTGCGAATCGAAACGTCGGTCCCTGCGGCTGTCACGACGATTGGGTGGACCCCCGCCTCGCGGTGCTGCGCTCGTTGAAACGGTGATCCCGCGACCGACTGGAGATCGCAATGGCCCTACCGAAGCGAAGAACGTCTCATCAAAAGCGCAACAAGCGGCGGGCACACGATGCACTCGTCGTCCCGCAATATGTGGCTTGTCCCGCCTGCGGCGAGCCCGCGCAACGACACCGCGCGTGCCCCCATTGCGGGCAATACCGCGGGAGGCAAGTCGTCGAGGTCGCCGAGGAGTGAACGCGTGGCGCGGCGCTTCGGCGCCCACACGCCGTGATCGATGAAGACCGTTGCCGTCGATGCGATGGGGGGCGATCACGCCCCGGAAGCGGTCATCGAGGGCGCCATCGTTGCTGCCCGCGAGCTGCACATACCAGTGACGCTCGTCGGTGATCGCGACAAGATCACCCACGAACTCGGCCGGCATCGTGCGGGAAATTTGCCGATCCACGTACGCCACGCCTCACAGGCGGTGGAAATGGAAGACAGTCCCGTCGAGGCGCTGCGACGCAAACGGGATAGCTCCATCCGCGTAGGCTTCGGGCTCGTCAAGTCCGGCGACGCCGATGCCTTCGTCAGCGCCGGCAATTCCGGGGCGGTGATGGCGGCGGCGGTGATGTTGCTCGGCAACTTACCGGGCGTCGACCGTCCGGCGATCGGCCTCGAGCTGCCGTCGCGGCGGGGCCACGTCACGCTGATCGACGGGGGCGCCAACGTCGAATGCGCGCCTTTGAATCTCGTGCAGTTCGCCGTCATGGGAGACATGTTCGGCCGGAGCGTGCGCGGGCTCCTGTCGCCGCGCGTCGGAATCGTCAGCAACGGAGCGGAGGAGAGCAAGGGAACCGAGCTCACCCGTGCCGCGGACCATGCGCTGCGCCAGCTGCCGCTCAACTACGTCGGTTACATCGAAGGGCGTGACATCAATGCCGGGAATGTCGACGTGGCCGTTACCGACGGCTTCACCGGTAATGCCATTCTCAAGTCGCTTGAAGGCCTAGGCAGCTTCGTGCAGTTCCTGCTACGGCAGATGTTCGAGCGAAATCTGAAGACCAAATTCGCATATCTGCTGCTCAAGAAGGATCTCGACCGCATCCGTGAAGTGCTCGACTATGACGCAGTCGGGGGTGCACCGCTCCTCGGCGTGAATGGCGTGACGATCATCGCCCATGGCTCGTCGAGCCCGAAAGCGATCAAGAACGCGATCCGCGTCGCGGCCGAGGCCGCGAAGAAGAACTTGATCGCGCAGATCGCGGGAGGGCTGCGGGCCGTGCCCGAGATTGACGAGCTTCCCGGTGCGGGTCCGCGACGTGGAGGCCGCTTCTGGCAACAGCTGAAGGGTCGCTTCCTCCGCGACGGAAAAGCGGATCGGAGCGGCGATGCACGGGGCGAGAGCGCCGAAGACAGCGGCGTGCCGGAGGAAGAGGACGCTCCGAAACGCGATTGACGGGGGGTGGGGGGTGGGGGGGGTGGGGACGTTGCGGCATTAACGGAATAAGTCCGTTTGCGGTAGGTGAGATCGAGATGCGCAGCTGACTTATTCCGTTAATGCCGCAACGTCCCCACCCTGCGTCCCCACCCTGTTCCTCGCTAGGTCGATGTGATAGGGACGCCGGAATCTTAACGGGAGGTCACACGAAAATGGCAGGTGCTGAAGCGGCGGCGAAAGACACCGAAGCGCGGGTGAGGGAGATCATCTGCGAGCACCTTGGAGTGGGAGAAGAAGAAGTCACGCCGGAGGCCTCGTTCATCGAGGATCTCGGGGCGGATTCGCTCGATATCGTCGAGTTGGTGATGGCGCTCGAGGAAGAATACGAGATGGAAATCTCCGACGAAGACGCGGAGAAGATCCGCACCGTCGGGGATGTCGTGAAGTACATCGAGGAGCACAAGAAATGACGGCTACCGGCTACGGGCGACCGGCGACCGGCAAAGACACTACGAGCGCTTCGCGGAAGCCCGTGGCCGTTTGCCGCAGCCGCTCGTTCCCCGGATGAAATGCCCCTTCTGCCGAGATCTCGAAAACAAGGTCATCGACTCTCGCCTCAGTAAGGACGGCGACATCATCCGCCGCCGCCGCGAGTGCCTTCGCTGCCAGCGGCGCTTCACCACCTACGAACGCGTCGAAGAAATGCTGCCGATGATCGTCAAGAAGGACGGTCGTCGCGAAGTCTACGAGCGCCTGAAGGTGATCGCGGGGTTGAAGAAGGCGTGCGAGAAGCGTCCCGTCAGCATGGAGATGATCGAGCAGACCGCGGACCGGATCGAGCGCATGCTGCAGGAGCGGGGCGAGAAGGAAGTATCCAGCTCGGTGATCGGCGAGGCGATCATGCGAGCGCTCTACGACCTCGACAAGGTGGCTTACGTACGCTTCGCTTCGGTCTACCGCTCCTTCGAGGACGTGAACGAGTTCATGCGCGAGCTGAAGGACCTGATCCAGCAGACCCGCACGGGCGAAGGCGCCAAGAAGAGCGGGCGGGGCAGAGGGAAGGCGAAGGCGTGAGCGCGCCGGCGCGGGCGCGCGCGGCCGTGACGCCTGCCGACGCCCGTTACATGGCAGAGGCGCTGCGCCTGGCCCGTCGTGGGCTCGGTCGCACGAGCCCAAATCCCGCGGTCGGCGCCGTCGTGGTGCGCAGGGGAACGATCGTCGGACGCGGTTTTCACCGGAGAGCAGGCGGACCGCACGCCGAGGTGTTCGCGCTTCGCGAGGCTCAGCGTCACGCCCGCGGCGCGACGCTCTATGTCACGCTCGAGCCCTGCTGCCACTTCGGTCGTACGCCGCCCTGCGTCGAGGCGGTGCTGGATTCCGCCGTGGCGCGCGTCGTGGTCGGCACGCTCGATCCGAGCCCGCGGGTGCGCGGACGTGGCATCCGGCGACTGCGCCGCTCCGGCATAACCGTCGCCGTCGGCGTTCGGGAGGCGGAGTGTCGCGCGCTGAACGTCGACTTCGAGAAATACGTGTTGACCGGCCTTCCCTTCGTGGTCCTGAAGCTCGCGGCCACGCTCGACGGCCGGATCGCCACCGCGGCCGGTGATTCGCGGTGGGTAACCGGCCGGGCCTCGCGGCGCAGGGTCCACGAGATGCGCAACCGTTCCGATGCCGTGATCGTCGGATCCGAGACGGTGCTGCGCGACGACCCGCAACTGACTTGCCGGATCCGCGGCGGCCGCAGTCCTTTGCGGGTGATTCTCGACGGGCGGCTGCGCAGCCCCGAGGCCGCGCGCGTGTTCGCGCACGACCCTGCCCGAACCCGGCTCTATACGCTGGCCGAGGACAGCGCCAAGGCGAGGCGGCTTCGGGGGCGCGGGGTCGCCGTGCATCGGGGGGCGGGGGACCGCGCGGGATCGCTCCGCCGAGTGCTCCGCGACCTGGCGAGATCGGGCATCAAGAGCGTCTTGATCGAGGGCGGAGGGGTGCTGGCGGCACGCGCGCTGGCGGCAGGTCTCGTCGATCGGGTCGCGCTCTTCATCGCGCCGAAGCTCCTCGGTGGAGACGGCCGGCCGATGGTCGGCGCGATGGGTCTCGGCCGCATGAGCGAGGCCATACCGGTCGTCGACGTCGCACTCGAGCATCTCGGCGAAGACCTCCTGATCGAAGGTCGCCCGGCCTTCCGAAGAAGCCGGTGAAACGCTAGGATCGCGATTGGCCGAAAGCTCTCGGCGAGCGACTCCGTCAACTGCGAAGCGCCGTTGCCGACAGCCGTAGACCGGGAGCCGAGCGGCGCGCTGAAGATGGATTTCGATCAGGTCCTCGAAGAAGTTCGCGAAGGCGAGATGGTCGTCGTCGTTGACGACCGCGACGGCAGCGGAGAGGTTTGCCTCGCGGCGTCGCGAGTGACCCCGGAGGCCATCAACTTCATGGCCACCCACGCGCGGGGTCTGGTGTGCCTGGCCCTCACCGAGGAGAAGCTCCGCGCGCTCGGTATCCCGCTGGTGGCTGGCGAGGGCAGCACGCGGCGGACGTTCGGCGTCTCGATCGAGGCCCGGTGCGGCGTTTCCACCGGGATCTCGGCGGCGGACCGTGCCACCACCATCCGCGCGGCGGTCGCCGAAGCGGCGACTGCCGACGATCTCGTCATGCCCGGGCACGTGCTTCCGGTGCAGGTGCGGCGAGGCGGCGTGCTTGCGCGCGCGCAAATCCCGGAGGCGGCCGTAGACCTCGCGCGCCTGGCGGGCTTGCCCCCCACCGCCGTCACCTGCGCGATTCTTCGCGACGATGGTGCGATCGCACACGGCGCCGATCTCGAAGCATTTGCCGAGCGGCACGATCTATCGCGCGTCGGGATCGAATCGTTGGTGCGCTATCGTCTGCGATTCGAGACTCTCGTCACCCGCGTCGCTTGCTCGTCGATCCAGACCCCGGTCGGCGGGTTCGAGGCGATCGCCTATCGCAGCGAGGTGGACCCCTACGAGCACGTGGCGCTGGTTCGCGGAGACGTCGCCGGAGACGATCCCGTCATCGTGCGCATCCATTCGCAATGCCTGACCGGAGACGTCTTCGGGTCGCTGCGCTGCGACTGCGGCGATCAACTGCAGCAGGCGTTCGTGCAGATCGCGCGCGAAGAGCGGGGCGTGCTCGTGTACCTGCGACAAGAGGGGCGCGGCATCGGGCTCGGCAACAAGATCCGCGCCTATGCGCTGCAGGACAAGGGCCGCGACACCGTTCAGGCGAACCTCGATCTCGGATTCGAGGAGGACCTGCGCGACTATGGCATCGCCGCGCAGGTACTGCGCGAGCTCGGCGTCTCCAAGGTGCGCTTGCTCACCAACAACCCGCGGAAAATCACCGGGCTTCAGCGCTACGGAGTCAACGTGGTCGAGCGGATCGCGCTCGAATCGACGCCCCACGACGACAACATCGAGTACCTGCGCACCAAGCGGGAGAAGCTCGGCCACTTCTTCAGCACGCTGCCGCTGATCACCTAGACCTAAGTGGCGAAATTTTCTTTTGGTATCTATCGACGACAATGCCGCGTGAGATCAACGGCTCGCTCGACGGTAGCGGCCTTCGGATCGGAGTCGTCGTCGCCCGCTTCAACGCGTACATCACCGAGCGCTTGCTCGCCGGGGCGCTTCGCGCGCTCGCCGACGCTGGGGTCGTCGACGCCGACGTGACGATCGTCCGCGTGCCGGGAGCCTTCGAGGTGCCGCTCGCGGCTCGCGAGCTCGCCGGCGGCGGCGAGGTCGACGCGGTCGTGTGCTTGGCCGCTGTGATCCGTGGCGAGACGCCGCACTTCGAGTTCGTCGCGCAGTCGGCGGCCGACGGCGTCGGCGCGACGATGCTCGATCTCGGCGTGCCGATCGCCTTCGGCGTGTTGACGACGAACACCGTGGAACAGGCCGTGGAACGCTCCAACGAAGGTCAGGGGAACAAGGGAGCCGAGGCCGTCCAGACGGCGATCGAGATGGTGCGCGTGCAGCGCGCAATCCGGCGAGGGCGGCCCTGATGGGAGCCCGGCGACAGAGTCGCGAAATCGCGCTGCAGGCGCTCTACCGGATCGAGGTCACGGGTGACGCCTCGCCCGAAGCGCTCGAGCGCCTCTGGCACCACTTCGAAGCGCCGATCGAGGCCCGCGGGTTCGCGCTCGAGCTCATCGACGGGGTGAACGCCGAGCGCGAGGCGATCGATCGAATGCTGGCTGGCGCGACGGAGCATTGGAGCCTCGGGCGGCTCTCCCGCGTCGATCTGAACGTGCTGCGCATCGCCGCTTACGAGCTCCTCCGACGCGACGAGCGCGTGCCCACCAGCGTGGTGATCGACGAGGCAATCGAGATCGCGCGCCGCTTCGGCGGCGAAGAATCGTCCCAGTTCGTGAACGGCGTCCTCGACGAGATCGCCAACCGCCTCGGCATTCGCGAACGCCGTGACCCGCCGCCTGCCGTCAAGGAATGAGCCCTGGTTCCGCTCCGGGAGTCGGCTTGCGGCTGCGAATCGCGCCGACCGCCTTGCGGCGCGCTCCCGCGCGACATAGCTAGACCCGTCCATGCCTTACGACCACAAGACCGCAGAGCCCAAATGGCAGTCCCGCTGGGAGGCCGAGCGAGCGTTCGCAACAGACACCGACGCCTCGAAGCCGAAGATCTACATCCTCGACATGTTCCCCTATCCGTCGGGTGCAGGGCTTCACGTCGGCCACTGCGAGGGCTACACCGCCACCGACGTCCTCGCTCGCTACAAGCGGGCGAAAGGATTCCGGGTTCTCCACCCGATGGGCTGGGATGCCTTCGGTCTCCCGGCAGAGCTCTACGCCGTGCGCACCGGCATTCACCCGGCGAAGACGACCGCGGCGGCGATCGCCAACTTCAAACGGCAGATCCGCGCGCTCGGGTTCTCCTACGACTGGTCACGCGAGATCGACACCACCGATCCCGGCTACTACCGCTGGACGCAGTGGATCTTCCTGAAGCTCTTCGAGCGCGGCCTCGCCTACGAAGACGTGGTGCCGATCAACTGGTGTCCGAACGACCGCACCGGGCTCGCCAACGAAGAGGTGAAGCAGGGGCGCTGCGAACGCTGCGGTACGCTCGTCGAGAAGCGAAATCTTCGCCAGTGGATGCTGCGCATCACGGCGTACGCCGACCGCTTGCTGGCAGACCTCGATGGATTGGATTGGCCCGAGGGCACGCTCACCATGCAGCGCGAATGGATCGGCCGGAGCGAGGGCGCCGACATCACCTTCCTCGTGGCCGAGGGCTCGCCCGGGGCCGGCGAGGCGATCATCGTGTTCACCACGCGCCCCGACACGCTTTACGGCGCGACCTACGTGGTCCTCGCCCCTGAGCATCCGCTGGTCGAGACGCTGACGACGCCGGCGGAGCGCCCGGCCGTCGCCGACTACGTGGAGGCGGCCAGGAAGAAGAGCGAGCGCGAGCGCGCTCGAGCAGGTGAAGACCAAGACCGGAGTTGCGACCGGGGCATTCGCCGTCAACCCCGTGAACGGCGCGCGCGTGCCGATCTGGGTCGCCGACTACGTGCTGTGGGGCTACGGTACCGGCGCGATCATGGCCGTGCCGGCGCACGACCAGCGCGACTTCGAGTTCGCCCAGACGTTCGAGCTGCCGATCGTCCAGGTGATCTCGCCGAAAGATGGTTCGCCGGTTCCCGAGGGTCGCCCTTTCGTCGACGAAGGCCCCGGCGTCATGATGGTGCGCTCCGGCCCGCACACCGGGCTCGATTCCGACGCCGGCAAGAAGGCCGTGGTCGATTCGCTGGCAGCGAAGGGGCTGGCGATGCCCAAGGTCGCCTACAAGCTCCGCGACTGGATCTTCGCGCGCCAGCGCTACTGGGGCGAGCCGATTCCGATCGTCCACTGCGAGCGTTGCGGCGTCGTTCCGGTCCCGGAGGCGGACCTACCCGTTCTCTTGCCAGCCGTCGAGCGGTTCGAGCCTTCGGGAACCGGCGAAAGCCCGCTCGCGACGATCGAGGAGTGGATCCACACCTCTTGTCCGAAATGCGCCGGACCCGCGCGGCGCGAGACGAACACCATGCCGCAGTGGGCCGGGTCGTGTTGGTACTATCTCCGTTTCCTCGACCCGACGAACGATCGCGAACCTTGGAATCGCGAGGTGGAGCGGCAGTGGATGCCGGTCGATGCCTACATCGGCGGCGCCGAGCATGCGGTCCTGCATCTGCTCTACGCACGCTTTTGGCACAAGGTGCTCTTTGACGCGGGCTACGTCTCTACCGCCGAGCCGTTCGCCAGGCTGAGGCACCCGGGCGTGGTCTTCGCCTACGCGTATCGCGACGCCGCCGAACGCTGGCATGGTTACGACGAGATCGAGTTTCATGGCGCCGACGCGTTCTTAAAGAAGACCGGCGAGAAGCTCGAGCCGTCGGTCGAGAAGATGTCGAAGTCGCGGTTGAACGTCATCAACCCCGACGACGTGGTCGCCGATCACGGCGCCGACGTGCTTCGCCTCTACGAGATGTTCATGGGCGACTTCGAGCAGGCGAAGCCCTGGGATACGCGCGCGATCATCGGCCTCGTGCGCTTCGTGCACAACGTTTGGCGCATTGTCGAGGAGCCGAAGCGGGCCCCGGGCGACCCCCATGTTCGTCTGCGCCACAAGACCATTCGCGCCGTGAGCGAGCGCATCGAGGCGCTCAAGTTCAACACCGCGATCGCGGCACTGATGGGGTACGTCGGCGAGCTCCAGGCGAAAGGGGCGAGCCGCGCGGATCAAGAGACGCTGATCCGTCTCGTGGCGCCGTTCGCGCCTCACGTGGCCGAGGAGGGCTGGCATCATCTCGGGCACGACACGCTCCTCTGCAAGGAGCCCTGGCCGGAGTACGACGCCGCTCTGACGATCGACACCACCGTGACGATCGCCGTCCAAGTATCGGGGAAGATGCGAGGCACCGTCGAGGCCGAGCGCGGGGCCGACGAAGCGACGGTGCGCGCGGCAGCCGAGACGCTCGCCACCGTGACGCGTGCGTTGGCAGGGAAGCGGATCGTGAAAACGGTCTTCGTCCCCGGCAAGCTATTGAACCTCGTCGTCGATTGATGGAAAGTGGAGCGCAACGATGAAGCGAGAATCGGTGCGGACGAGCGGCTTCGTCACCGTCGCGGTGGCGCTCGGTTGGCTCGCGGGCTGCGGCTATCAGTTCGCCGGCACCGGCAACCGGTTGCCGCCGGACGTCCACACGGTCAGCCTCGGACCGATCCAGAATGCGACCCGCGAGGTGGGCATCGAGAAGCAGCTGCTCGAGGCTCTCGAGGACGAGGTGACGAGCCACGGGCGGCTGAAGGTCGTCCCGGCCGGGGAGGGCGACGCGCAGATGACCGGCATCGTGCGCTACTACCTCTCGCGGCCTATTTCTTTCAACTCCAATGACGAGGCGCTGCAGTATCAAGCCAGCGTCGCCGTGGACCTGGACCTCCGTCGGCGGGACAACGGCAAGCTCTTGTGGAAGACGGTCAGCCAGCGCGCCACGCAGGACTACAGCGCCGTCCCCGACACGGTCGTCACCAGCTCCTCGCAGTTCCAGCGGAGCGCCGTGAGCACCAAGTCGATCCCTCAGTTCACCGACATCCAGCTCTCGGAGAGCACACGCCGCGAGGCCAACGAGCGGTTGATCGAACAGCTCTCGCGCGACGTCTACAATTCGATGATGGAGGATTTTTAGGAGGTTCCTGGTAGACTCCCGTCCGTGGACTCGCAGGGGTTTCGGGCGGCGCTCCGTCAGAAGAAGATCCTTCCCGCCTACCTCTTCACGGGAACGCAAGACCTGCTGAAAGCCGAGGCGCTCGCAGACCTCCGCCGTACGGTGGGTGGCGAGCGCGGGACGGTCCGGAGCTTCTTCGGTGGCGAGAGCGACGCGGCGAAGAAGATCCTCGAGGCGAAGCAGAACCTCTCGCTCCTCGACCCGGTGGCGGTGATCGTCGTGCGGCAGGCGGCGAAGCTCGCCCGCGCCGACGCCGAAGAGCTTGGTCCAGGTCTCTCCTCTTCCAATGGCCCGCCAGTCGTCTTTTGGGACGACACCCTCGACAAGCGGCAGAGGCTCTACGCGGAGATCGCGCGCGAGGGAGGGGAGGTTGAGTTCGACGCGCCCCGAGGGGAAGCGCTCGCGGCTTGGGTGCGGCACGAGAGCGAGCGTCTCGGCCATCGCCTCGATCCCGCGGCCGCCGCCGCGCTCCTAGACCTCGTCGGTGACGATCTTCTTCGCCTGCGTTCGACCCTCGAGCGGCTCTCGCTCGCGGTGGGCGCCGGCGCGACGATCGACGGAGCCAGCGTGACGGAGCACGTGGAGTCCTCGCGGCCGCACGCGATCTTCGAGCTCCAGGATGCGCTGTCGATGAAGCAAACGACGAAGGCCGTGGGCCTCTTTCGCAAGCTCGTCGGGGAGGGTAGCGAGGCCCCGGCGCTGGTCGGGGCGCTGGTCGCGCAGATTCGGCGGCTGCTGCTCGCCCGCGAGGCGCCCCGTTCGGCGAGCCTCGCCCCGCTCCTCGGCGTGGCGCCCCATCGCGTGCGCTACATCGTCGATCAATCGCGGCGATTCTCCGCCGCGCGACTGCGGCGGGCGATCGAGGACCTCGCGGATCTCGACGTGGCGAGCAAGACGGGGCGCGGCGACGCGGTTGCGGCGCTCGAGGAATGGCTGATCGCGCTCTGCGCGCCCGAGCGCAAGACGACCGAAGCTCATGCGGGAAGACGTTGAACGGCTCTTCCGGGAGGTCGCTCCCGCGGTAGAGTTTTGCTCGCTTCGTCTGGTCGAAGAGCGAGAGGAGCATCTTTCGGTCCGACGTGGCGTGTTGCAGCCGGTGACGAGCTCGCTCGACGTCGGCGCGATGGTGACGGTCGTCGACGACGGCGGCATGGGCTACGGCGCGACCTCGGACCTCACCGCTTCGGGCTTGCGGCGCGCCATCGATCGAGCCCTCGCCTGGGCGCGCGAGACGCGCGGGCGCGGGCTCGTCGATCCCGCGCTTCTCGTTCGGGAGCCGCTCGTCGGCGAGTTTGCGAGCGCGGTGCGGATTCCCTGGGACTCCGTTTCGCTCGGCGACAAGATCGACCTCCTGCGCGAGCAAAGCGAGCGACTCAAATGCGACCGCCGGATCGAGGACTGGGAGGCCGGTCTGTGGTTCACCGACAAGGACACTCTTCTCGTCAGCGCGGGCGGCGGCCGGCTCCGACAGCGCTTTCAGTACCTCCTGCCGACGCTCTCGGCGAGCGCGAACGAGGGCGCCGAGACCCAGACCCGCACGTTCGGCGGCCACGCCTATTGCCGCCAGGGCGGGTTCGAGGTGCTCGAGGAAACGGGTTTCCGCGAGGCGCCCGCACAGATCGCCGCCGAGGCGCTCGAGCTCCTCTACGCGCGCAACTGTCCGACCGGGATCATGGATCTTCTGCTCGCACCGGACCAGATGATCCTTCAGATCCACGAATCGATCGGGCACCCGCTCGAGCTCGACCGCATCCTCGGCGACGAGCGCAACTATGCCGGCCGGAGCTTCGTCACGCTCGACATGTTCGGCCACTATCGCTACGGCTCGGAGCTCCTGAACGTCACCTTCGATCCCACGCGCCCGGGCGAGCTGGCGAGCTACGCGTTCGACGACGAAGGTGATCCGGCGACGAAGGCGGAGATCATTCGCGACGGCATCCTGCTGCGCCCGCTCGGCGGGCGAGTCTCGCAGCTACGCGCGGGCGTTCCCGGCGTCGCCAACGCCCGCGCATCGAGCTGGAATCGGCCGCCGATCGACCGCATGGCGAACCTCAACCTCGAGGCCGGCCGGTCGACCTTCGAAGAGATGCTCGGCGGCGATCGAGCGCGGCGTCTACATGAAGACGAATTGCTCGTGGTCGATCGACGATTCGCGCAACAAGTTCCAGTTCGGCTGCGAGTGGGCGCGGCTCATCGAGAACGGGCGTCTCGCCGCCGTGGTCAAGAATCCGAACTACCGCGGCATCTCCGCGACGTTCTGGCGCAGTCTTGAAGGCGGTCGGCGACGCCGACACCGTCGACGTGCTCGGCACGCCCTATTGCGGCAAGGGGGAGCCGAATCAGGTGATCGCGCGTGGGGCACGCCTCGCCCGCTTGCGTGTTTGCCGACGTCGACGTGTTCGGCGGCGGCGTGACGCGCGTGCGGTGATGGAGAGCTATTTCCACGACGTCGGCCGCGATCGTCACGAGCCTGATTCGCGGCGAGGAGATCCACCTCACGTCCTTCCACGGCGAGGATTCCGACTTCGTGCGGCTCAACCAGGGACGGGTGCGGCAAGCAGGCGCGGTGGCGAAGCGCTCGCTGACCGTCGACCTCATCCGCGGTCGGCGGCACGCGTCGGGAAGCGTCTCGCTCTGCGGTGAACTCGCTCTCGATCGGATGCGCATCGCTCGACTCGTCGAAGACCTCCGCGAGACGCTCGACGGTGGTGCCCGAGGATCCGTTCCTCCTCTACGCAACCGAGCCGCGCTCGACCGCGCGCCGCTTCGCGAATCGATTGCCGAGCGGCGGCGAGGCTCTCGAGGAGATCCAGAGCGCGGCGCGGGGCCGTGATCTGGTCGGGATCTATGCGGCCGGCGACGTCCACTGCGGCTTCGCCAACTCGTTCGGCCAGCGCAACTGGTACGTCAACTCGAGCTACAACCTCGACTGGAGCTTCGTGCACGCCGCCGACCAGGCGGTGAACGCGAACTACGCCGGCTTCGAATGGAAGCGCGAGGAGCTCGAGCGGAAGGTCGAGTGGCGCCCTGCGGGAGCTCGAGCTGCTGTCGCGCCCGGCGCGGACGATCCCGCCGGGGCGCTATCGCGTCTACCTCGCTCCCGCCGCGCTCAGCGACCTTCTCGGTCTTCTCGGCTGGGGCGGGTTCGGCCTGCGCGCGCACCGCAGCAAGACGACCCCTCTCTTGCGCATGGTCGAGCAGGGGGCAGCGCCTGCATCCGAGCGTGCGGCTCGTCGAGAACACGCGTGCGGGCCTCGCGCCCGATTTCCAGGAAGAAGGATTTCTCCGCCCCGACGAGGTGGCGCTGATCGAGGGCGGAGAATATCGCGAATGCCTCGTCTCGCCGCGCTCGGCTGCCGAATACGGCGTCCCGACGAACGGCGCGGCTACGGCGGAGATGCCCCAGTCGCTCGAGGTCGGCGCCGGGAGCATCCCGCGCGCCGGATGTGCTCCGTCAGCTCGGTAGGGGAATTTACATCGGCAACGTCTGGTACCTGAACTACTCGGACCGCGTCGCATGTCGCACGACCGGCATGACGCGATTCGCGACCTTCTGGGTCGAGGACGGAGCCCTGCAAGCGCCGATCGACGTCATGCGCTTCGACGAAACGATCTACCGTATGCTCGGAGAGAATCTCGTCGGCTTGACCGCCGAGCGTGAGTGGATCCTCGACCCGAGCACGTACTCGCAACGCTCGACCGCGACCACGCACGTCCCGGGGGCGTTGATCGAGGACTTCACGCTGACGTTGTAGCGTCCCGCCGGGCACATGACGCTGCGGCAGAGCCCTCGCCAGCGAATCGGTCCGGTCGCTCGCGATCCGTCTTGGCAGGGGATGGGGGACGGTTGAGCTTCTGGAAGAACTACTTCGCCGCGCATGCAGGCGAGTACCGGCGTTTCCGCCCAACGTATCCGCGCCGGCTCTTCGAGGTCTTGGCTGCTTGGAGCCCCGCGCTCCGCCTCGCCTGGGACTGTGGAACGGGAAACGGACAGGCGGCGCTCGCGCTCGCCGAGCGCTTCGAACGGGTGGTCGCGACCGATGCGAGCCGGGAGCAAATCGCACAGGCGACACCCCACCCGCGTATCGACTATCGTGTCACGCCCGCGGAGGACAGCGGACTGGCCGATTCTTCGGTCGACCTCGTCACGGTGGCGCAGGCCGTTCATTGGTTCGACCTCGACCGCTTCTATGCGGAGGTGCGGCGCGTGGCGCGCCCCCGCGCGATCATCGCGCTGTGGTGCTATACGCGACTCGAGATCGACCCGGCGATCGATTCGCTCCTCGAACGGTTCTACGCCGACGTCGTCGGTCCCTACTGGCCGAAGGAGCGCGTCCACGTAGAGCGCGAATATCGGGATCTGCCGTTCCCCTTCGACGAAATCGCTCCGCCGCACCTCGTCATGGAGGCGGAATGGAATCTCGCGGAGCTCCTCGGCTACGTGGACACCTGGTCCCCGGTACGGATCTTCCGTGCGGAACGCGGATCCGATCCGCTGGACGAGCTCGCCGACGCGGTTGCGCCGGCATGGGGAGACCCTCCACGCGCGCGGCGAATAAGCTTTCGGCTGTGTTTCCGGATCGGCCGCGTGGCGTGATCGGCGCCGCAGCACGGGCACCGGCTGGAGCCCCCAGCTACTTCGTCGTCGGAGCGAGAGCCGGAGTTGGCGGAGTCTCCACGAAGTCTTCCTTCTTCTTGTCGAGGTGCGGGTAGAGGTACCCGCGAACGTGGTAGACGACGTCCCCGCCTTCGGCCATGGCATAGGCGTTGGCGTTCGTGTCGCTGCCGGTCTGGCTCGCGAGGATGCGGCCGAGGGGCTTTCCGCTCGCATCGATGAGCGAGAAGGTGAGGTCGGGCGCGGCGAGGCCGTACGGCGCGAGATCGCCCGGCTTCTCGGTGGCGATCTCGTAGCCCCGCAGGCCGTGCAGGTCGCCGACGAGCTCGCCGATCTGTTCGCTCTTCGATCCCTTGGCGCCGTCGACCTTCCAGATCTCCGCCGCAGGCGTCGCGCCGGGCGTGGCGTCGCCCGCGGCAGCGGCCGGCTCCTTCACCAGCCGGTACACCTCTCCCCCGCGACGCGACACCTCCACGGTAGCCACGCTCGAGAGCTCGAAAGGCAGAACGGTCTTGTCGCGGAAGGCAGTGAGGCCCTTGTTGAGGCTCGTCCAGGTCCAGGTGCCGACCGCGTAAACGGTATCCGCGTCGCCGCGTTTGACGTAGAGGACGTTCTTCGAGTCCTTCGCCTTCTCGGCGCCAATCCACAGCTCCTTGCGCGCCATTTCCTTGCCGACGAGGACGGCGACCTTCTCGCGCGGATTGTCGAGGCCGTAGTCGGCGAGCGACCCCGGTTCGTCGACGAAATCCTCGGCGCGCGCGCCGCGCAGTGAAGAGAGAAACGCGTTGATTTCGCTCGTGTCGCCCTTCAAGGCCCTCGGCTTCTCGATCTTCCATCCCTCGCTCTCGCGCGCGAGCTCGATCGCCGAATCGGGTGTGGTCACCTCGATCGTCTTCACGTCGGCCTCCTGGAAGTCCATGACCGTCTTGTCGCGGAGGTCCTTCACCTCGCGCTTCATGCCCGTCTCGAAGACCGACGGAACGATCCGGACGTCCGTGCTGCCCTCGAGCTGGACGTAGGCCGAGAAGCCGACCGGGGCCGCCTTGCCGACGCGAACCGACGGCAGCGACTGGCCGTTCGAAAGGGTCAGCGTCACGATCGCTTGGGGCTTGTCGAGGCCGTAGACGTCGAGCGACTTCGCGTCGCCCTCGAGCGTCCGCTTCACCTCGGCATCGGCGACCGCGCGGACGAGATTTTGCACGGCGGATTGATCGGCCCCGGCCTCGATCGGCTTCTGTAGGCGCCAGCCCGCGGCGGTCTTCTTCACGACGATCTGCTTGTCCGGATAGGTGAGGGTGACCTGACTCACATCCTCCGGCTTGAAGCGCAGGAGCTTCTTCTGCTCGGCTTCTTCGTGGTGCCGCGGTTTCTCGACGAAATAGAGATAGCCAGCGAGAGCGAGGAACAAGGCCGCGATCGCGAGCGTGTTGCGGAACTTCATCTAGCGGGGGCCGCCTTCAGAGCGTGCGGCGGTGGCTCCACACCGAGATCCCGAGCAGCAGCAACAGCTCGGGGACGATCAGCACCGAGAGATAGAAGATCCGCGTCACCTGATCCGACGTGAGCTGAACGCGCGAAGCGCGCACGGAGCGAGCTCGAATCGAGATCTGCTTGTCCTCTCCGACCGCCCAATTGACGGCGTTCAGCACTAGGTCGCGGTTGTAGAAATCGTTCAGGAACTTGTTGTCGACGAACTCGTCGCTGCCGAACGCGACGAGCCGAGACGGCACGTCCTTGTCTCCTTGCTTGGTCGTCACGCTGGCGGCGACGGCGATCGAGATCGGTCCCTTACGGTCGGTCTTCGCGTCGAAGGTGGCCTTTCCCTTGAAGAGGTCGTCGATGTCGGACTCGGCCCAGCTCGACGCGCTGGTCTTGACGATCGAGGTGGCCTCCACACCCGCCTTCTTGTCGGCGGCGGGGTCCACGGATCGGGTGAACGGAAAGATCGTTCGCTGCGTGAAGCCCTCGGTGATCGGGTGCTGCCCGTACTTGTCGGCGATCGGCTCGACGCCGAGCGCCGGCCCCTGGAAGAGGCGCAGCACTTGATCGACGACGATGTCGTTGCCGACCTGAACGCCGTAGTCGGCGAGGAGCGGCGTGAACTCGGGCCCGCGCTGCGCCGCGAGTAGAAACACGGCGCGGCCGCCGCCGCCGAGATAGTCCCTGACGAGTTTGACCTCGGGCTCGAGGTAGGACTTCTTCGGAGCGGGCAGGATCAGCAAATTGCACTCGTCAGGCACCTTCGGTTGCGTCGCGAGAAGAACCCCCTTCGTGCTGTAGTTCTCGCTCTCGAGCGCGGTCCTGAAGCCGCCGTAGCCCTTCGGGTTCTCCATATCGCCCGCGTCGGGCTCGCCATGGCCCTCGACCAGGCAAAGTGTCTTCTTGGTCGAATGCATGACCTTGACGATCGCGTTGGTGATCGATTCCTCGTCTCCTTTGGTGACGAGCGTCGATTGATCGCCGTACGCGATGCGGATCGTGCCGTAGTTCGTGATGTTGTACTTCTGGGCGAGATCCGGGCTCTTGTCGGGATCGACCATCTGGTACTTCACGTGGCTCGACTCCTGGGCGTAGCTCTTGAAGAGCTCCTCGATCGCCGGGTCCTTGCCCGTCTCGACGAACGCCATCAGGTCGAGATCCTGGTTGAGCTCCTTCGCGTACTTCGCGGACAGCGGAGACAGGCTATAGACGCCGGCCTCGGTGGTGTCGAAGCGCAGGAAGTGGCGGGCCGCCAGGAAATTGACCATTACCAGAATCCCGATGAACAGCACGGAATAGAGAGCCGCGTTGGCGCCGAACTTGGTCGAACGCTCGCCGAGAAACGTGCCGAGGCTGTCCCGGGCTGACGCCACGTACGCGATCAGCGCGAAGATGCCGAACAGCACGTTGGCCACGACGAAGAAGCCGACGTCCTGCGTAATCGCGTACGCCACGCCGCCGAAGAACAGCGCGGCGACACCGATCGTCCCGAGACTCGTCTGGCTGCGCCGCATTGGGTCAGGATCCGTCAGGCAATCGCCGGGCGATCATCTCCAGCGCAGCGACTCGACCGAGCGGTGCGTAAGGAACAGCGCCGCGGCGATGAGCGAGAGAAAGTAGACGATGGCGCGGCTGTCGACCACTCCCTTGACGAACTCGCTGAAGTGCTCCGTCACGGAGAGGTAGTGGAGCACTGCACCGATCGTTGGCGTCGAGGTGTCGGCCGGCCAGTTGATCACGTAGAGGAGGAGCAGAGCCACCAGGCACGAGACTGCGGCGATGATCTGATTCTCGGTGAGTGAGGACGTGAGCAGCCCGATCGACAGGAAGCTCGCGGCGACGAGAAAGAGCCCGAGATACCCGGAAAGCATGATGCCCATCTCGGGATTGCCGTAGATGACGAGCAGGATCGGATAGATCGCGGTCAGCGCCAGCATCAGCGAGACGAACACGAGCGCACCCAGGAACTTGCCGGCGACGATCTCGCCGACCCGCAGCGGCGACGTCAGTAGAAGCTCGAAAGTGCCGAGGCGCTTCTCCTCGGCGAAGGTCCGCATGCGTGATCACCGGGATGAGAATCACCAGCACGACGGAGAGGTTGTGGAGCAGCGGCGAGATCACGAATTCGTTCAGATTCAGCCGCTCGAGCTCGCCGCCGCCGCGCCCCGCGCTGCCGTAGATCTGCAGCAGGTAGCTGAAGCGGGCGAGCAGATTGAAGAAGAACCAGCCGGAGAGAAGCAGGAAGCCGGTGAGCACGACGTAGGCGATCGGGCGACACGAAGTACGAGCGGATTTCCCGGGCGGCGATCGTCAGGGCGTTCTTCACGGCGCGTCCGCTCCCGCAGTGGCTTCGGCCTGCGCCTCCGCCTCCTCTTGCGCTTCCTCTTTGGAGATCGCCTGCAGAAAAACGTCCTCGAGGGTCAGGCCCTGCTTCAACAGGCTCTCCATCCGCTCCTCGAGCGCGATTCGACCCGATGCGAGGATCACGACCTTCTCGCAGATCTGCGAAACCTCGGGGAGAATGTGCGTCGAGAGGATGACCGTGCGATTGCCCGCGAGATCGCGGATGAGCTTGCGGATCTCGATGATCTGACGGGGATCTAGGCCGATCGTCGGCTCGTCGAGCACCAGAACCGGCGGATCGTGAATCAGCGCCTGCGCGAGGCCTACCCGCTGCCGGTACCCTTTCGAGAGGTGCCCGGTCAGACGTTCGCGCACTTCAACGAGGCCACAAGTCTCCAGCACCCGTGCGACGGAGTCGGCGATGTCGCTTCGCGGGACCGCCTTGATGCGTGCGACGAACTGCAGATAGCTCTCGACCGTCATGTCGGTGTAGAGCGGCGGGGTCTCGGGCAGGTAGCCGATCCGGCGCCGGACCTCGAAGGAGTTCTCGAAGACGTCGAAGCCGTCGACGGCGGCCGTGCCACTCGTCGCGGGCATGAAGCCGGTGAGGATTCGCATGGTCGTGGTCTTGCCCGCGCCGTTCGGACCGAGGAAGCCGAGGACCTCTCCACGCGCCACGTTGAACGAGACGTCCCGGATGGCCACGAGATCGCCGTATCTCTTGGTGAGGTTGCGAACCTCGATCATGAGGAGTGGGCGGCCGCTCGGGGGCAACCGTGCGGCGCGCCTGCGGCTTGCGCGGCCGAAGCTAACAAGGTTTCACGCATCCCTGCGGCCACCAAAAAGTCCAGATTTACGAGCCTCGTTGAGCGCCCTCGCTTAGCCATCGAGCTACCCGAAGTCAAGGAAGCCACTCGGGTCTATTGACGATGTCTCGGCGAGTATATTCATTGCCCCCATGCCGAGGCCGACCTCACGACTCTACCTGGTCGACGTGAGCTCCTACATCTTCCGCGCGTTCCACGCGATCCCGCTCCTCAACAACAAGAACGGCCTACCGACCAACGCGGTTCTCGGCGTCGTCAACATGCTGCTGAAGCTCGTGAACGAGGAGCGTCCCGAGCGCATGGGAATCGTGTTCGACTCCGCCGGGCCGACGTTTCGTGACGAGATCGCCGGCGACTACAAGGCGAACCGCAACCCGACGCCCGACGCGCTCGTGCCCCAGCTGCCGTACGTCCGCAGAGTCATCGAGGCGTTCCGGTTGCATTGCGTCGAGGTGCCCGGCGTGGAGGCGGACGACGTCATCGCCACGCTCGCGCGCAGCTTCGCGTCCGAATCGACCGAGGTCGTGGTGGTGACGGGGGACAAGGACCTGATGCAGCTCGTCGGACCGCACGTCACGCTTTACATGCCGAGCGGGGGCCGCGGCGGCACGCTCGAGCCGCGCCGCGTCGGCCGCGCGGAAGTCGAGGCGCGATTCGGCGTTCCGCCGGAGAAGGTCGTGGAGGTCATGGGCCTCAGCGGCGACTCGATCGACAACATTCCGGGCGTGAAGGGAATCGGCGACAAGACGGCCCAGGCGCTCATCCAAAAGTTCGGCTCGGTCGACGAGCTACTCGCTCGGCTCGACGAGGTGGAAACGCTCGGTTTGCGCGGCGCCAAGCGCATTCGCGAGCTCCTCGCAGGCCAAGCCGACTCGGCCAGGCAGTCGCGCGAGCTCGCCCGACTGAAAAGCGACGTTCCGCTCGAAGTGACGCTCGACGACTTTCGAATGCAGGCCCCGGATTACCTGGCGCTCCGGACGCTCTTCACCGAGCTCGGCTTTCAGTCGAAGATCCCGCTCGTCGCTCCGCGCGAGCCCTCGAAGAGCGGGACGACCGGGTGGATCGAGAGCCGGGCCGAGCTCGACCTCTTCACCCAAACGCTCGCCGAGAGGAGCCGGATCGCGATCGAGCTCGTCGAGGGAGAAGAGAAACGCCTCGAAGGAGTGGCGGTCGCGCCCGAGGAAAGCGAAGCGTTCGTCGTGAGCTTCGGGAGCGAGATCCGTCCGAGCGACCTCGCGCCGTGGCTCGGCTCGCCGGCCCTCGCCAAAGTGGGGTCCGATCTGAAACATGCGCTCGTTCGGCTCGAGCGCGAAGGAGTGCGCCCTCGGCGGCCTCGACTTCGACGTCGGCGTCGCCTCGTACGTCGTCAATCCCTCGCGGCAGAGCCATCGCGTGGAGGATCTCGCGCTCGAATACCTCGGCCGCAGCCTGGTGACCGGTCTCGAGGAATCGGAGCACGGGGTGGGGGAGGCCGCGGCCGAGCGTGCGCGCTCCGTGATACGCATCGAGGCGGTGCTCCGCGAGAAGCTCGCCGAACAGCAGGCGGAGAGCCTCTTCCGCGAGATCGAGATGCCGCTCGTGTCGGTCCTCGCACGCATGGAAGTGCGCGGCGTGCGTATCGACACGGAGCTTCTCGCCGCGCTCGGCGTGGAGCTCGATCGACGCATGCGGGCACTGCTCAGCGAGATCTACGGGCTCGCCGGCGGTGAATTCAACGTGAACTCGCCGCCCCAGCTGCGCGAGATTCTGTTCGCCAAGCTGAAGATCTCGCCCCGGGGAGTGCGCCGTGGCAAGACCGGCCTTTCGACGGACGTAGACGTCCTCACCCGTCTCGCGCGCGAGCATCCGCTGCCGGAGAAGATCCTCGACTACCGCAGTCTTGCCAAGCTCAAGTCGACCTACATCGATGCGCTTCCTACGCTCGTCGATCCACGGAGCGGCCGCATCCACTGCTCCTTCAATCAGACCGTCGCGGCTACCGGGCGGCTGTCGTCGAGCGATCCCAATTTGCAGAACATCCCGATCCGGACCGAGGAGGGGCGCCGCATCCGTGCGGCGTTCTTGCCGGCGCCCGGCCATCGCTTGATCTCGGCCGACTACTCACAGATCGAGCTCCGCGTGCTCGCGCACATATCGGCAGATCCGACGCTGATCTCCGCGTTCCGCAAAGGCGAGGACATCCACATGCGCACGGCGGCCGAGGTCTTCCGTGTCGATGCCGGCGCGGTCAGCGCCGATCAGCGCCGCGCCGCCAAGGTCATCAACTTCGGCATCCTTTACGGCATGGGGCCTTCGCGGCTCTCCAAGGAGCTCGAGATCTCGCTCGAGGAGGCGAAGAACTACATCGACAGCTACTTCGCCCGCTACCCGGGCGTTTCGCAGTACGTCCGCCTTACACTCGAGCAGGCCAGAGCAAACGGCTATGTGACGACCCTCTTTGGCCGGCGCCGATTCATCCCGGATCTCACGAGCACGGAAGGGGGGGCGCGGCAGTTCGCCGAGCGCACCGCGGTCAACACGCCGATCCAGGGCACCGCAGCCGATCTGATCAAGGCCGCGATGGTACGGATCGATCGTCGCCTCGCCGAGCGCGCAAGCAGCGCCGGCATCATCCTACAGGTTCACGACGAGCTCATCGTCGAGGCGCCCGAAGCCGACGTCGCCGAGGTGGTCGCGCTGGTCCGCGAAGAGATGGAAGGTGCTGCGCGGCTCTCGGTTCCCCTCGAAGTCGCGGTCGGGGTAGGATCGAACTGGGCAGAAATCCATTGAAGACGGCTGCCGGCTGCCGACTGCAAGCTACCGGTAAGGCAAGCGGAGTCCTTTCCGGAGACCGGTAGCGAACGCCGGTAGCCGCTAGCCTGAATTTCGCTTGCTCGGGGGCCGTCAAACAGGACGTGGTGATTTGGCTGAGAACGACTGGCAGCTCGTCCAGCGCGCCTTGGCTGGGGATCCACAGGGGTTCCGAGAGCTGTTCGACCGCTATCATCGTCAGGTTCTCGCGATCGCCGTGGGTCTGACCGGCAATGGCGATGACGCCATGGATGTCGTCCAAGAAACCTTCGTACGAGCGCACAAGAACCTGGCGAGCTTTCTCGGCGAATCGAGCTTCTACACCTGGCTCTACCGGATCGCCGTCAATGTCGGAATCGATTTCCGCCGGCGACAATCCCGGCGTGCCGAAGTCGTCCAGGTCGAGCCGATCGACGAGAACGTGGGTGACGGCGAGCACGCGGTCGACCCTAGAGCGGAGGTCGAGCGCCGCGAGCTCGGCGCTCGTATTCTCAAGGGGATCGACGAGTTGACGCCCGAGCACAAAGCCGCCATCATTCTTCGTGAAATCGAAGGCCTATCCTACGAAGAGATCAGCAAGGTCATGCAGTGCTCGAAGGGGACGGTGATGAGCCGCCTCCACTACGCTCGCAAGAAGCTGCAAGCGAAGCTGCGTGAGCTCTTGTAGAGGATCCCGTGACCTTCGAGCGAGAAACGCACTGTCAGGACTTCGCACGGCGCTTCGACGGCTTTCTCGACGGTGAGATGGATGCGCATTCGCTGCGCGCCATGGCCCTGCACGCGAGCCATTGTCCCGCCTGCGGTCGAGATCTCGAGGACGCGGAGACGCTCCAGGAGCTCATCCTCGACGCAGTCGAAGGCGAGGTCGAGCGGCTCGATACGTCGACGCTCTGGGCGAAGGTCGAGGCGCGCCTCGAGCCGTCGCGGGTGCCGCTGCAGTTCCGGCTGCGCGGCTATCTCCCGCGGTGGAGTTGGCCGCGGCCGGTGCCGGCGCTCGCGCTCGGGGGAGCCCTCGCCGCGCTCTTCGCGCTGCTCTGGCCGATGGTGCCGGCGCCGCAGCGATCCACGCCCGCGCCGGTCACGATTGCCGACAATCGTGCGCAGATCGAGCGCATCGAGTCGAACCAGTCTCACGTCGCCGTCTGGAGCGAGCCGTCGGCGCACACCACGGCGATCTGGGTCGCGAGCTATGAGCCCGAGGGAGCGCCGTGACGATCGGTCGAACGTTCGTCCGTGGCTTCGGGATCACCTTGATCGGCGTGCTCGGCGCGGTCGCGCCGAGGTTCGCGGTCGGCGACGACGAGGTCGTTGCCCTCCACGTTCGGACGGTGCTCGCGACCGACAGCGGGTCGGACTTCGACGCGCGCCTGGACGGCTACCGGCGACAGCTGCGGGGTCTCTTCCGTTACAGCTCCTATCGTCTGGTCAAGGAAGAAGACCGGCACTGTGCCTTCGGCCGGTCCAACAACTTCGAAATCCCGGGTGGGCGCTATCTCGAGGTGCTGCCGGTACAGTTTCGAGAGGATCGGCTGAAGCTGCGCGTGCTGCTGATCGAGGGTACGAGCCCCCCGCCTCTCGATACGGACTTCACGGTGCCGAACCGCGGCAACATCTGGGTGGGAGGTGCCGAGAAACCCCGACGGCGTGCTACTGATCTCGATCGGCGCGGAGGCGACGGAATGAGTTCGCTGTTCACGATGCTCCGGGAGCAACTCTACGGATTGTGGCAACAGGTGCGCGAGCGGGGCGACGCTCAAGGGTATCTGCCGCTGCTTCGGCCGGTGGCTCCCTACGCGGGCCCCGAAGCGCTCTCGCCGATCACGATGCTCGCCGTCCTGCTGGGGATCGTGGCGATCTCCGGGGTGGCGTTCGCCGCGCTCGGGGTCCTGTTGCTCGCGCTTCTCGTGCTCTACTTCCTCTTCACCGAAGTTCTCGGCCTCACGATCGAAGTGAAGCCGCTCAGCTTCTGAGCTCGCTCCGCCTCGCTCTCGACTACGCGGGATCCGCGGAAGCTCCCGCGGAGTATCCGCGCTGGTCGCTCGCCGAGATCGCGCTCACCGGGCGCTCGAACTCGGGAAAATCGTCGCTCTTGAATTGCGTCGCCGGGAGGCGCGATCTCGCGCGGGTGAGCAAGACTCCCGGGCGCACCCGGCGGATCCATTTCTTTGCCGATCTCCGCGCCGGCCTCGCCCTCGTGGATCTTCCCGGCTACGGCTTCGCGCGCGCCGCCAAGAGCGATCGCGAGCGATTCGCCACGGCGGTCGAACGCTACCTTTCCGAACGGCCGCTGCTCCGCGGCCTCGTTCTGGTGCTCGACGTGCGCCGTGCCCCCGAAGACGAGGAGCGAATGCTCGTCGAGTTCGCGCGCTCTCGAGCGGTTGGCGTCGCCCCCGTCGCTACGAAGGTAGACAAGCTCGGTCGCGGCGATCGGTCGCGCCGGCTTCGCGAGCTCGACCGAGCCGGGCTCGGCGCATGGATTCCCTTCTCGGCGACCACCGGGGAGGGGCGGGAGGCGGTGATCGAGGCGATGCTCGGTTGCGTGAGGAGGTAAGCTGGCTTTGCGGGGTCCAGCATGATATGTCCATAGTCAGTTTGTGCTGACCATGAGGTTTCCGCGATGAAGACCATCGCCGCCGCAGAGTTCAAGGCCCGCTGCCTGAAGGTCATGGAAGAGGTGCGCACGAAGCGGGAGCCGGTGATGATCACGAAGAAGGGTCGACCGGTCGCGAAGCTGGTGCCGGCCGGCGAGCCCGCGCGGGACGCATTCGGTTGTCTCGCCGGAACGCTGGAGATCCTCGGGGATGTGGAAGCCCCGGCGCTTCCGCCGGAGGCCTGGAACGCGCTGCGGTGATTCTCCTCGACACCCACGTGCTGATTTGGTTCGCTGCCGAGCCGCGCCGCCTGTCCAAGGCGGCGACGAGCGCGATCCGCGATGCAATCTCCTTGGGCGGGCTCGGTGTCGCTTCGATCACGGTCTGGGAGACGGCGATGCTCTTGTCGGTTGGCCGGCTGCGCGCGCCGGGCACGATCGATGCCGCGATTCAGAAGCTGCTCACCGCGACCGGAGTGACGGTGAAGGAGATCACGCCACAGGTCGCGGCGTTGTCGGTGCAGCTTCCCGCGAGCTTTCCTCGCGATCCGGCCGATCGGCTGATCGCCGCCACCGCGATCGCCGACGGGCTTCCGCTCGTGACGAAGGACCGAGGAATCCGTAAGAGTCGTCTGCTCAAGACGATCTGGTGAGATCGGGGGCGCGGTTACCGCTTGGACAGGGACGCGATCGGCATCTTCGATTCGGGGGTCGGCGGCCTCACCGTGATGCATCAGCTCATCGAGGCTTTGCCCGCGGAGAGCCTCGTCTATCTCGGCGACACCGGCCGCTACCCGTACGGCAACAAGTCGCCCGAGACGGTGACCCGCTATTCCCTCGAGAACGCTGCCTTCCTCGTCGACAAGGGAATCAAGCTGCTGGTCGTCGCCTGCAATGCCGCCTCGTCCGTCGCTCTCGGCGTGCTCAAGGCGGAATGCCCCGTGCCGGTCGTCGGCGTGATCGAGCCCGGCGCCAAGGCCGCCGTGGCGCGCACGACGAACGCCCGCGTGGGCGTCATCGGCACCGAGGTGACCATCGCCAGCGGATCGTACACGCGCTCGCTCAAGCGTCTTCGCTCCGACCTCGAGATCTATACTCGCGCCTGCCCGCTGTTCGTGCCGCTCGCCGAGGAGGGATGGACCGACAACGAGGTCGCACGGGCGACGATCGCCCTCTATCTCGGAAGCCTACGCAAGAGCGGCATCGACACGTTGATCCTCGGTTGCACGCACTACCCGCTCCTGAAGGCCGCGATCGGCGAGTTTCTCGGCGATTCGGTGGCGCTCGTCGATTCGGCCGAAGAGACGGCACGCGAGGTACGCGAGACCCTCAAGGGAACCGGGATGCTGCGGCGACGGGGACGCGGCGGCGCGAGCTTCTTCGTCACCGACGTCCCCGACCGCTTCGTCAAGGTCGGCCGGCGCTTCCTCGGTGAACGCGTGGAGTCGGCAGTACGGATCGAGCGATGAACGAGGTCGATCGAGCGGCCGTCGGCGCTCCGCTTCGCGTGGCGGGAATTGTGGACTGGATCGTCTTGCTGCGGCCGTCGCAGTGGCTCAAGAACTTGCTCGTCTTCGCGGCGTTGATCTTCTCGCTCCATCTGTTCGTCGCGCAGTCGGTGACGCGAGCGCTCCTCGCGTTCGCGAGCTTCTGTCTGCTGGCGAGCGCCTCCTACGTGGTGAACGACGTTCACGACGCGGAAAAGGACCGACTGCACCCGCTCAAGCGCTTGCGTCCGATCGCAGCCAATCGGATTTCTACGCGATCGGCGCTCTCGCTCGCAGCGGTGCTCGCCACGGCGGGGCTCGCGCTCGCTCTCGGCGTCGGCGTGGGATTCGCCGAGATCGCGGCGGCCTACGCGGTGCTCCAGCTCTTCTACTCGTTCGCCGTGAAGGATGTCGTGATCCTCGACGCCATGGCGATCGCCACCGGCTTCGTGCTGCGCGCCGTGGGCGGCGGCGTGGCGATCGACGTGTACGTCTCGCCTTGGCTCGTGATCTGCACGTTCCTCCTCGCGCTCTTTCTCGCCTTCAGCAAGCGGCGCCACGAGGTCGTGTTGCTCGAGGGCGCTGCCAGCGCCCACCGCGAGAGCCTGCGCGAGTACAGCCCGTATTTCCTCGATCAGATGATCTCGGTGGTCACCGCCTCTACCGTGCTCGCCTATGCGATCTACACGGTGTCCCCGGAGGTGCGCGAGAAGCTCCACACCGATTCGCTCTACCTGACTATCCCCTTTGTCTTGTACGGAATTTTCCGTTACCTATACTTAGTTCACCAGCGCGAGGGCGGCGGCAACCCGACGCGAGAGCTGCTCACCGACCGACCGCTTTGGGTGAACGTGCTACTCTGGATCGGAACGGCTATATGGCTCCTGTACGTTCACTAGTTGCGGTCGTGAAGACGAGACCCGAGTCGGTGCTCGAGGACTACGGGAAGGTCATGCATCTGGCGGGATACCAAGAGACGATCTCGCCGGGAGGGGAGACGCTGCTCAAGTTGAATCTCTCCTGGACCCAATATTTCCCGGCATGCTCGACGGAGCCGTGGCAGCTCGAAGGCGTGGTCCGGACCCTCCTCGAAGACGGCTACGCCCGCGAGCGGCTCTTCCCCGTCGAGAACAAGACGGTCGTCACCAACCCGCGCAAGGGCTGCAAGAACAACCTCTGGGAGCCGATCCTCGACCGCTACGGTCTTACGTTCCAACCCCTCCCCGAGGTCGAGTGGACCGTCTACAAGTTCCGTTCGCCGCTCCTCAAGCTGAACGACATCTTTCCCGAAGGGATCGAGATCCCGAAGATGTACATCGGCAAGAGCGTCATCCACTTTCCCACGGTCAAGACGCACGGCCACTCGATCACCACGGGCGCCATCAAGAATGCGTTCGGCGGCCTGCTCAAGGAGGTTCGCCACTACGCTCACAAGTACATCCACGAGGTGATGGTCGACCTCGTGATGATGCAGAAGGAGATCCATCCGGGGGTGTTCGCGGTGATGGACGGTACGGTCGCCGGCGACGGCGCGGGGCCGCGGACGATGTTCCCGCGGATCAAGAACTACGTCCTGGCGAGCGCGGACAGCGTGGCGATCGATGCGATCGCCGCCAAGATGATGGGTTTTCAGCCGATGGAGATTCCGTATCTGCGTATGTGCCACGAGCGCGGCCTCGGCGTGGCCGAGCCGCGCGAGATCGAGGTCGTCGGCGAGGACGTGTCGGGAGTGAACTTCGGCTTCCAGACCAAGCGGAGCTTCGTGATCTGGGGCGACCAGATGTTGCGCAAGGGGCCGCTCCAGTTCCTCGAGAAGGTGGCGCTGCACTCGCCGCTCGTCGTCTGGGCGCCGATGGCGTCGAACGTCTACCACGACCTCCTCTGGTACCCGACGGTCGGCCAGCAGCGGATCCGCGAGTTCGGCAAGACCGAGTGGGGGCGGCTCTTCGAGCGTTACCGAGCCGAGGGCACGCTCGGCGGACCGCTGGAAGAGCCGCCCGCCGCGAAGAGAGCCGCGGCGTCATGATGAAATGGCTTCAGTCTTCGGCTTCAGGTCGGCACCGCCGGGGTCCTGAAGCCTGAAGCCCCCTCTCCCGTGATTACTCTCGTCAAGAAGATCTTCGGCACCGCCAACGAGCGTATGCTGAAGAAGCTACGCCCCGTCGTCGCCCGCGTCGCCACGCTCGAGGCGGAGTTCCAGGCGTTCTCGGCCGAGGCGCTCCGCGCCAAGACGGACGAATTCAAGAAGCGACTCGCCGACGGAGAAACGGTCGACGAGCTCTTGCCCGAGGCGTTCGCCGCGGTGCGCGAGGCGTCGCGGCGCACCACGGGGATGCGGCACTTCGACGTGCAGCTGATCGGCGGCGATGGTGCTCCACCACGGCAAGATCGCCGAGATGAAGACCGGCGAAGGCAAGACGCTGGTAGCGACGGCGGCGCTCTACCTGAATGCGCTCGAGGGCAAGGGCGCGCACCTCGTCACCGTCAACGACTACCTCGCCCGGCGCGACGTGCAGTGGATGGGACCGATCTTCCACGCGCTCGGGGTGAGCGTGGCCTCGATCATCCACGAGGCGAGCTTCGTCTTCGACCCGAACCACATCGTCAAGGACTACCGATTCCAGAGCCTGCGGCCGATCGGCCGCCGCGACGCCTATCTCGCCGACATCACGTACGGCACCAACAACGAGTTCGGCTTCGACTACCTGCGCGACAACATGAAGTTCTCGCTGGAGGAATACGTCCAGCGCGATCTCCACTACGCAATCGTCGACGAGGTCGACAACATCCTCATCGACGAAGCGCGGACGCCGCTCATCATCTCCGGCCCGGCCGAGGAATCGACCGACAAGTACTACAAGATCGATCGGGTGATCCCGAAGCTGCGCAAGGAGGCCGACTACACGATCGACGAGAAGCTTCGCCAGGTGATGCTCTCCGACGAGGGGGTCGCCAAGGTCGAGCGCATCCTCGGCATTCCGAACCTCTACGATCCGACGGAGATCGACACCCTCCATCACGTCACGCAGGCGCTGCGCGCGCATACGCTCTACAAGAAAGACGTCGACTACGTGGTGAAGGACGGGCAGGTCATCATCGTCGACGAGTTCACCGGCCGGCTGATGCCGGGTCGGCGCTGGTCGGATGGGCTCCACCAGGCGGTCGAGGCGAAGGAGGCGGTGACGATCGAGCGCGAGAACCAGACGCTCGCCACGATCACGATCCAGAACTACTTCCGGATGTACAAGAAGCTTGCCGGCATGACGGGTACCGCCGACACCGAAGCCGTCGAGTTCAAGTCGACCTACAAGCTCGACGTCGTCGTGATCCCTCCGAACCGAACGATGATCCGCGACGATCTGCCGGACGTCGTGTATCGCACCGAGCGCGAAAAGTTCGATGCGGTGATCGAGGAGATCAAGGAGTGCCGCGAGCGCGGGCAGCCGGTGCTGGTCGGAACGGTCTCCGTCGAGAAGTCGGAGCGGCTGTCGAAGCTTCTCAAGAAGGCAGGCGTCAAGCACAACGTACTGAATGCCGTGAACCACGAGCTCGAGGCGAGCGTGATCGCGCAGGCCGGTCGGAAGGAGGCGGTGACGATCGCCACCAACATGGCCGGCCGCGGGACCGACATCCTGCTCGGCGGCAATGCCGAGTTCCTCGCCCGGGCCGAGATGGAGAACGAGTGGATCCAGCGCGTGGCCAAGCTCGCGAGCCCCGAAGGCGCTCCGGCCAAGCGCTACGAGGAGACGCTGCGCGAGCTCCGCGAGAAGTACGACGAGGAGCTCGAGCGCATCCGTCATCACTACGAGCCGCAGCTCCAAACCCTCGACGAGAAGCGCAAGGAGGCGCTGAGGCGCGAGACCGAGAGCCGCCAGAAGCTTCTCGAGGAATCGCCCTACCGCGAGGTGCGCGAGCGCTACGAACGCTACGCGTCCTCCGACCTGATCCCGGCGCTCGGCGACGGACGAGCGGTGACCGACACGTATCTCCGCGTCAAGCACGAGCTCGAGGCAGAGCTCCAAGCGTCGAGCGGCCCTGCGCTCGAGGACGTCGGGGCGGAGTTCGCCGCCGCCCGCGTCGCGCTCGACGCCCTGCTCGAGGAGTGGGCGGATCCGCAGAAACGCTCCGCGAAGAGCAATGTCGACGCCGAGGTGAAGGAGGTTCTGCGGCGGGCCGCGGGGCAGCTCGGCGCCTCCAATGGTCACTCACTGGAAGCCTTCCAGAGGCTCGTCGAGACCTGGTCGTTCGCGAAGGTCGAGAAGGGAGAGACCAAGACGCTCGCCGACCACCTAAACTCCGCTCGCGTGCTCTACGATCGCGTCCTCGGCGACCTCGAAATGCAGCTTCTGCTGCGCGGCGGCGACGGCGACGGAGCCGAGCAGGCGTCCGAGTATCAGCAAGCGGTCGCCGCGCGGCATTCCGCGGAGGAGGAGCACGTCGCCGTCGAGAAGCCGTTCGAGAAGGCGCTCGGCGACGCCCACGCGCGCTACGAAGCGCAGCGGCAGGAGTACGTACGGACGATCGACGAGATCCGCGAGCAGCTCGACAAGGCGCCGCAGGAGTTCCAGGGGCGGTTCGAGGAGATCCTGGCCAAGTACAAACAGGTGTGCGCCGGGGAGCGCGAGGAGGTGGTCGGCGCGGGAGGGCTTCACATCGTCGGCACGGAGCGCCACGAGAGCCGCCGCATCGACAACCAGCTGCGCGGGCGCGCCGGCCGACAGGGCGACCCCGGCTCGTCACGATTCTTTCTCTCCCTCGAAGACGATCTGCTGCGCATCTTCGGCGCCGACCGGATTCAGGGCCTCATGCAGCGGCTCGGCATGGAAGACGGCGTACCGATCGAGCATCGGCTGATCACGCGCGCGATCTCCAACGCGCAGTCGAAGGTCGAGGCGCACAACTTCGACATCCGCAAGCACCTGCTCGAGTACGACGACGTGATGAACAAGCAGCGCGAGGTGGTCTACGCCCGCCGTCGCGCGTTGCTCTCGGGCGAGGGGCTGCGCGACGACGTCATGGAGATCACCGAGGGACTGGCGGAAGGGACCGTCGCGTCGGTCATCGATCGCGACACGGCGCCGGCAGAGTGGGACTGGAAAGCGCTCGAAGACGCGATCGCCCGCCAGTTCGCGATCCGCATTCCCTTCACGGACGGGGAACGCGAGAACGCCGACACCGGGGCGATCGCCGATCGCGTCGTGCAAGGCTTCGTACAGCTCTACGATGCCAAGGAGCGGGAGTTCACGCCGGGGGTGATGCGACAGATCGAGAAGATCGTGATGCTGCAGACGCTCGACGGCCTGTGGAAGGACCACCTCCTCAACATGGATCATCTGAAGGAGGGGATCGGGCTACGCGGGTACGGGCAAAAGAATCCGCTGCAGGAGTACCAGAAGGAGGGATTCGATCTTTTCGAAGCCATGCTCGGCCGCTTCGAGTCCGAAACCGTGACCCGGCTGGCCACCGTGCAGGTCGCGCAGCAACAACAACCGACCCCGGCGCGAGCGCGGATGCCCGAACCCCCCGAGCCATCAGCCGAGACGGTCGACGCGCCGGGTCCGGCCGGGCAGCCATCGCCCGAGACGGTCGCCATGATGCAGCGGCTCGAGGCGCGACGCCGGGCCGCCGAGCAGCAGCAGCGCCAGACGCAAATGTCGGCGGGCGGACAGCTGTTGAAGACCGAGACCGTCAAGCGCGATGCCGAGAAGGTCGGCCGCAACGACCCGTGCCCGTGCGGCAGCGGGAAGAAGTACAAGAAGTGTCACGGCGCGTAGCGAGCCGATTGTAGGTTCTCGCTAGGGCCGAGCGTCCCGTGATGAGCGCCGCGCGGAACGAGACGCCGATCGTGGTTGCCGGCGGCGGCATCGGCGGGTTGGCCGCGGCGCTCGGTCTGGCGATCAAGGGCTTTGGTGTGCTCCTACTCGAGCAGGCGAGCGCGTTCGGAGAGATCGGGGCGGGGATCCAGCTCGCGCCGAACGCCTGGCACGCGATCGACGCGCTCGGGATCGGCGAGGGCGTGAAGCAGCAGGCGGTCTTCATCGAGCGCCTGCTGATGATGGACGCGGTCAGCGGTGAGGCGGTGATCGACGTCGCGACCGACGACGGCTTCCGCAGGCGCTTTGGCAATCCCTACGCCGTCACTCATCGGGCCGACATCCACGGCGCGCTCCTCGACGGTTGCCGATCGCGTGATGACCGCATCGAGCTGCGCACCGATTGCCGGGTCGTCGGATTCGACCTCCAAACGAGCGGCGTCATCGTGAAGCTCGAAAACGGCGAGCGCATTCGGGCCGCGGCGCTCGTCGGCGCCGACGGTTGGCGCTCGGCCGTCCGGGAAGGCATCGTCGGCGACGGCGAGCCGCCGGGCTCGGCGCACATGTGTTATCGCGCCGTGCTCGCCGTTCAAGACATGCCGAGCGACCTCCGCTGGCCGGCGGCGACATTGTGGGCGGGGCCCGATACGCACATCGTTCACTACCCGCTGCGCGGTTGGCAGCTCTTCAACCTCGTGGCTACGGTCGTCCGCGCGGAAGCCGGCAGCGGGCACAACGAGGAGGCTTCGCCCGACGAAGTGCTGCCGTTCTTCGCCGCGAATTGCGACAAGCCGCTGACGATCTTGCGAGTCCCGAAGACGTTTCGCCGCTGGATGCTGCGCTACCGTGAGCCGGTCGACAACTGGAGTCTCGGGCCCGTGACTCTGCTCGGCGACGCGGCGCATCTGATGCTGCAGTACGCCGCCCAAGGAGCGGCGATGGCACTCGAGGACGCGGTCTGCCTGGCCGCTCGGGTGGATGAAAGCGACGGCGACTTCCCCGCGGCGTTCCAGAGCTACCAGCGGACGCGGCTCGTGCGCGCGTCGCGGGTGCAGATCTCGGCGAGCCTCCTCGGCCTCCTCTATCACGCCAAGGGTGTCGGCCGATTGGTGCGCAACGACGTGTACGCCGGTTGGCGGGGCGAGCGTCAGTACGAGGCGCTCGACTGGATCTATCAGCCGCCCGACTACGTCAGCGGTTTCGCGACATGAGCGCGACTGGCTTCTCACTGCTGGGTGCGGCGACGTCGCAAACGGAGAAGCTTCCCGCCGCGGGCTTTTTCACGCGCGAAATCCTTGATAACCGGCGCGCATGAAGCTACCGGTCCGCCGCAGCGACATTCGCGTGCCCGGCTTTCTCTTCTCCGGCGTGGCATGCGGCCTCAAGGACGACGGTCGAAAGGACGTCGCGCTGATCTTCGCTCCGAAGCCAGCCGCCGCTGCTGGCGCATTCACGACCAATCGGTTCGCGGCGCCCCCGGTCGTCATCGCTCGACGGCGGCTTCGCTCCGGGCTCGTCCAAGCGGTGCTCGTCAACACCAAATCCGCGAATGCCGGCACCGGCGCTTCCGGCCGAAGGCGCGCGGAGCAGTGCTGCCAGCTCGCCGCGACGCTTCTCGGGACGCCAGAGCGCCGGGTCGTCCCGTGCTCCACGGGTCAGATCGGACTGCCGCTTCCCTGGGGAAAGATGTCGCGCGGCATACGGCTGGCCGTCCTGAAGCTCTCCACCGCGGGCCTCTGGGACGCAGCCGAGGCGATCCGCACGACCGATGCCTTTCCGAAGGTGGCGTCCCGCACCCTGAGGATCGGCGGCTCGCGCATCACGGTGACGGGAATCGCCAAAGGGGCGGGAATGATCCACCCCGACATGGCGACGACGCTCGCCTACGTGCTCACCGATGCGGCGTGCGAGCCATCGACGCTGAAGCGAATGCTCGACTCGGCCCTCGCCGAATCGTTCAATCGAATCTCCGTAGACGGTGACACGTCGACCAACGATACGGCGCTTCTGCTCGCCAGCGGAGCCTCGGGCGTGCGGGTGGGCGACGGATCGAGCGAAGCTCGCCGTCTCGGCGCGGTGGTGTCGGTGGTCTTCGGCGAGCTCGCCCGCATGATCGTGGCCGACGGGGAGGGCGCCTCGAAGCTGGTTCACGTCATCGTGCGCGGCGCTCGCTCGCGGAAAGACGCCGACCGTGCCGCGCGGGCGATTGCCAATTCCGTCCTCGTCAAGACGGCCCTCTACGGCGCCGACCCGAATTGGGGTCGCATCGCCTGCGCGCTCGGTTACTCGGGAGCGTGGTTTCGTCCCGAGCGTACCGTGATCCGCGTCGGCGGAATCGTGGTCGCCCGCGCCGGCGAGCCTGCGGGTAAGGCGGCCAAGCAGAAGGCGCGCCAAGCAATGAAGGGTAAGGAGTTCGAGATCGCCGTCGAGCTCGGCGCGGGCGCCGAGCAAGCGGCGATGCTCACCTGCGACCTCGGCGTAGACTACGTGAAGTTCAACTCGGAATATTCGTCCTGAATGAGCGCGTCGCCGCCGCGCTGCACTTCCAAAAGCCGAAGGGGCCGCCGGTTACCCGGCAGCCCCTTCGTTTCGCGGATTCCCTAGTTGCTAGAGCGAGAAGCTCACGCCTTCGGCCCGGAGCGCTTCTAGAAGCCGGCGCTCTTGATCAGGTAGTTGATCGTGAAGTTGTCCGGCGTGTTCCAGTCGCGCGGCATGTTGTGGTACCAGTGCTTCACGCCGATGTTCGGATAGAGGTAACCGTCCGGGCAGTCCCAGTGGGAGGAGTGGTTCAGCTGCATGTCCACCACGCCGCCATGGTCCGGATAGACGTGGTCGTAGTCGTACTTCGGCGGATTGATGGTCTTGGTCTCCACGACCTTCATCGAGCCGTCCGGAGCCTTTTCGATGCCGTGCGGTGTTTTGCCCGTGTCGGCCATCATGTACCAGCTCTTCCAGAGCTCGCCGCCCTGGTCATAGCCCTCGTTGTACTCGGCCATGTAGGATTCCTTGTCGATGTGGAGAATCCGCTTGGAGAACGCGTATTGCGAGAAGCCGGTCGGGGTTCCTTCCACGCTCACCGTGTCGCGCGGCTCGTGCGGCACGCACCAGATCATCGACCTGATGCCGCTCGTGCCGTCCGGCTGAGCGCACCACGCCTCACGCTGCGCGTATCCGCCCGAATGCATCGAGGCGAGCAGCTTGTGGGTGCCGAGGTACTTGAAGGTCCAGAATGAGAGCTTCGAATTCCACGTCCAGATCGAGTCGATGTCGATGTCCGTGCCCCAGAACGCGTCGGAGCGGTTGGCCATCGATAGACGGCGAACCTTTCGCAGCTCCGGCAGGTACAGGTAGGAATCGTCCGGAACGTCCGGGGAGACGTAACGGAAGTTGAGCACGCCCGATCCCTTCAGGTCGTTCGGGTCGTGCAGCGGTCCCCACTGCTCGGTGTAGCCGACCGCCGGGTCGTGCGGAACGACCGGCTTCGGATCCATCACCAGACGGCCGCGCCACATCATGCGACGCCAGAAGTTCGATCCGAAGAACCGCTCCCGCTCGCCCTTGCTGTTCACGAGCTCGACGTTCCATCCGCAGCCGACGTTGTCCGTATAAGGCGTCTTCTGCTCATGATTCCACATCCACTTGGCGCCCGCCTGTGGGTCGTTGTCGTCGATGTTCGGGAACGGAGCGCCCGCGACGTAGTTCAGCATGTCGCGACCGTCGGGCGACAGCTTCACCTGGCTCGAGTACTTCTCGGTCGCTTCCTTGTAGAGAGGCGGCCAGTCGTACTTCTGGTACGCGATGACTGGAATCGTCATGCCGTTCCTTACAAAGTACTGCTGTGTGGCGTTCAGCGAATCCTTGTACTTGTCGAGATTGTCCTTGGTGACCACCGTCCCGGCCGGGGGCATCTCGGCGAGAGCCGCGAGCGGCAGGCCGATCACCAAGGCGGTCACAAAGGACGTGACTGCTTTTCTCATCGAATCCTCCTCTGTTTGTGGTTTGGCATTGAGCTTCCTAGGGCAATCCACTTCCCTGAACGAGCAATGCCCATACCCGGGACCACGCTTGCCCAGTGCTCGTAAGCTCGTGATTTTGCGGACCTCCCGAGACGGAAAATTCGATCGGGAAACGGACCTTAGGGAAATTCTCCCGGGCCTACGGAAAATCGCCCACCGAGGCCAAGCGGTCTCGATGGCCCGTCTCAACCCCGAATCTCCGCGAGGAATGCCTTGGTGGTCGGGTGCTGCGGCGCCCCGAACACCTCCTTCGGTGCGCCGCTTTCGACCGCCAGGCCCTCGGCGAACACGTGGACCGAGGTCGCCACGTTGGCGGCAAACGACATCGCGTGCGTGACCACGACCATCGTCTGCCCGGCCTTGGCGAGATCGGTGATCACCGACAACACCTCGGCCGTCATCACCGGGTCGAGGGCGCTCGTCGGCTCGTCGAACAGGATCACCTCGGGCTTCATGGCGAGCGCCCGCGCGATCGCCACGCGCTGTTGCTGGCCCCCGGAGAGGTGACGGGGAAGGACGTCGAGCTTGTCGGACAGCCCGACGCGGGCGAGGATCTCGCGCGCCTGCACGATTGCCTGGTCTTTGGCGAGCCCGAGGACGTGGATCGGCGCCTCGATCACGTTGCCGAGCGTGGTGAGATGCGGAAAGAGGTTGAACTGCTGGAACACGAACCCGACTCGCCGCCGCACCTTTTCGAGCAGAGCCGCGTCCCGTCGCGGATGCGTATCGGGGGTCAAGCGGCAGTCGGCCACCTCGATCTCACCGTCCTCGAAGCGCTCGAGGCCGTTCAGGCAGCGAAGGAAGCTCGACTTGCCGCCGCCGGAAGGGCCGATGATCGCCGCCACCTCGCCCGGTCGCACGGTGAGTGAGATTCCCTTCAGAACCTCCACGGCGCCGAATCGCTTCACTAACGCGTGCGCCGAGATCACGCCGGCGCCTCGACCGCGAGCCGCCTCTCCAGTCGTCGCGAGAGAAGGGTTAGTGGCGTCGCCATCAGCATGTAGAGGATCGCCGTGAGGACCATCAGCTCGAGGGTCGCCTGCGTGCTCTGCGAGAGCACGGAGAAGCGCTTGGTGAGCTCGACCAGCGTCACCACCGAGCAAACGCTCGTGTCCTTGAATAGCGCGATGAAGTCGTTGACGACCGGAGGAATGACGATCCGCACGGCTTGCGGCACGATGATGCGGCGAAGCGCGAGCGCTCGCGACATGCCGAGCGAAAGGGCGGCCTCCATCTGACCCCGCGGGATCGCCTGCAGGCCCGCGCGGTAGATCTCCGACTCGTACGCCGAATAGTTGATCGCCAAACCGGAGATCGCCGTCCAGAAGGCCGGCACGGCGATGCCAATCTCCGGAAGAAAGAAGAAGATGAAGTAAAGCTGCAGCATGAGTGGAGTCCCGCGCAGGAACTCCACGTAGGAAGCGAGGAGCGGACGGAGCCAGCCCGGCCCGTAGAGCCGCCCGAGCGCGACGAGCAGTCCGGCGATGATCGCCAGAGGAAACGAGAGGACGGATAAGATGACGGTCACGCCGGCAGATTCGACGAGGATCGGGCCGTAGCGCCGCAAGACATCGGAACCTCGCAGGCGTGGCGAAGTCGTCACGGGAACGAGGTCTGCCGACGAACCAGGTGGCTTCACGGCCCCGGCCTCGGCGGCGTGGCCGTAGAACCGCCCGGCGTCGGCGATCGTGGCGAGCTCGGCCTGCGCGTCGCTCCACAGCCCCCAGCGCCGGTAGAGCCGCTCGAGCTCGCCGCCCCGGACCAGTTTGATGAGCGCCCGGTCGAGCGCGGCGAGGAGCGCGGCGTCGCCCTTGCGTACGTAGATCACGTAGTAGCCGTGCCCGACGGGCGGGCCGACGAGGCGCAGAGCCGGGAAGCGCGGGCCGTAGAAGACGGCGATCGGAGTGTCCTCGAGGGTCGCGTCGAGCTTACCCGTCTCGACCTCGCGGAGCGTATCCGTATTGCCGTCGTAGCGAACGACCTCGACCCACGGCGCGAAGTGCTCCTCGGCGTAGCTCTCGGCAGCCGAGCCGGTGAGCACGCCGATTTTCCGCTTGCGATCCGAGCCGACGCGCCTCTCGAGATCGCCCGCGTCGCTCAGCGTGGCGTCGTCTTTCCGCGCCAGCAACTGTAGGCCGTAGACGAAGTAGGGTACCGTCGCATCCATCGTCTCGAGCCGAGACGGCATCCACTCGTAGCCGTTCAGGATGACGTCGATCTTCCGCGTGCGCAGAAGGTCCGGCAGCTTGTCCCACTGCCCCTGGAAGAAGCGTGGCTTGACCCCGAGCGATCGGGCGAGCCGCTCGGCGAGCTCCACCTCGAAGCCGGTCACCTCGCGCGGATCGTCGTCGCGGGGGTAGACGTAGGGCCCCCCACCTTCCTGATCCGCTCCCCACACGAGCTCGCCTCTGGCGCGGATGTCTGCGAGCGTGTCGGCGCGGGCGCCTGAGGCGATCGAGAGGAGCGCTGCGACGGCGACGAGACCCGCGCGGAACCGCTCGCTCATCACTCGACGCAAACGGGGAGCGCATCCAAGCCGCGGCCGAGGATCGTCGGCCGCCAGGCGGGGCTCTCGACGACGCGCAGGCCGGGCAGCCGCTCGGCCAGTGCGGAAAACGCGACCTGACCCTCGAGACGGGCGAGCGGAGCCCCGAGGCAGTGGTGGATGCCGAGCCCGAAGGCGACGTGGTCGTTGTCGGTACGCCCGAGATCGAGTCGGTCCGGGTCTCGGAAGCGCGCGGGGTCGCGGTTGGCCGCCGCCTGACAGAGAAGCAGCCGTTGCCCGGCTCGGATTCCCTTGCCGCCGAGCTCGACGCCTTCCTTTGCGATGCGGACCTGCATCTTGGTCGGCCCGTCGTAGCGCAGTAGCTCTTCCACCGCCGAGGCCGCGAGGCGCCGGTCCTGGCCGAGCCTCTGCCACTCGTCGGGATTACGGCCTAGATGGAAGACTCCGTTTGCGAGCAAGTTCGCCGTCGTGTCGTGGCCGGCGAAGAGGAGGAGCACGCAGGTCGCCACCACCTCGTCGGACGAGAGCACGTCCCCCTTCTCCTCGGCGCGGGCGAGGTCGCTCAGCAGGTTGTCCGCGGGCTCGCGACGATAGCGATCGAGCAGCGCTCGGAAATAGCGCTCGAGCGCGATGAGACCGCGCGGCGCGCGATCCCGTCGCCCGACCCGATCCGAGGCTCCGAACACGATCGTGGCGACATCGTCCGACCATTGCTTGAAGCGCCCCAGGTCCGATTCGGGAACGCCGAGCAGGTGGGCGATCACCGTGGCCGGCAACGGGTAGGCGAAGCCGCGCACGAAGTCCATGCGGCGCCGGCTCGCGAGGTCGTCGATCAACGCGTCGACCACCGACTGGATGACCGGACGCATGCGCTCGACCGTGCGCCCGGTGAACGCCGCGCGAGCGAGCCGCCGCAGCCGGCTGTGGGCTGGCGGGTCCGTGAACACCATCCAGTTGCCGAGCATGCGGTAGATGGGGTCGAACGTCTCGCGCTCTTCTGCCGTTGGTGCGGTCGGGAGCAGCGATCCGACGCGCTCCGACGAGAGCCGCACGTCGAGAAACGCGCCGGCCACGTCGTCATACCGGGTGAGGAGCCACGCCTGGTGATGCTCGGTCCAGTGGACGGGATCCTCGGCGCGCAGGCTGTGGAGGTAGGGGTGGGGATCCGCGACGAGATCCGCATCGAGAAAGCTCCGGTCGGCGATCAACGGGTTCCTTCCAGCGGACGGACGACAGCTCCGTAGAGGTGGGCGAGCTCGTCCTGCCAGCGGCCGGGCGTGACCAGCGGCACGAGAACGAATTTGCTTGCGCCCGCGTCGATGAACGCCTCCACGCGGTCGCGAAGCTCGCCGTTCGAGCCGAAGACGACGAGCTTCTCCGGATCGACGCCGGGCCGCCGCGCGGCCAACGCTTGGAGGAACGGTCGAGCCCGACCGGCGTGCTCCGGGGCGAGATACCCGACGAGCGCCCCGAAATGCTCGGCGTCGATCCGTCTGCCGGCCTTGTCGGCCAGCTCGCGAACGATGTCAGCCTTTGGCCGATACTCCTCCGGCGTCACGAACGACGGGAGCCAGCCCGTGCCGAGCTCCGCGGTGCGGCGCAGCGCCGCCCGGGAATGACCGCCGAACCAGATGTCCGGATGCGGTCGCTGGAGAGGCCGGGGCAGCAGGCGAAGCTCCTGCACGTCGAAGTAGCGACCTCGATGGGTGACTTCCGGCTCGGTCCAGAGCCGCGTGATCAACGCGACAGCTTCCTCTGTGCGTCCCGCCGCCTCTGCACGGTCGACCGCGAAGACGCGTTGCTCGCGAGCGTCCTCCACGCCGAGGCCGAACGCGGCAACCAGGCGTCCGTTCGAGAGCTGGTCGATCGTCGCGAGCTCCTTCGCGAGCAGCACCGGATTTCGTCCCGGAAGCACCATCACGCTGGTGCCGAACTTGAGGCGTCGCGTGCGCCCTGCGACGGCCGCGAGCGAAGCGATCGGCCCGAGGGTGCCGCCGCTCGCGCGCTCGGAGAACCAGATCGAGTCCCAGCCGAGCGATTCACAGGCATCGATGATCGACCAGAAGCTCGCGCCGTCGAGGCCGGCGCCAGCCGTCGTGCCGAGACCGAAGCCAATCTTGATCTTCATCGTCCCGTCCCCGGTGCCCTCAAGCTGTGCAAGCGAACGACACCTCCGCGCCGATTCCTCGGCGTCGCGCATCTTGCCTGAGGACGGGTTGCGGCACCACGTCTCCGAGGGTCTTCCACGGGTTGTGCGAACTAGGTTCGGAGGTGCGCTGGAGCGGAATCACTGGCACCCTACTTACGACGGCGGAACCGCGAGGGAAATAGCCTTGCTTCCCCAAACGGCTTCTCATAGGCAACGGGCAACGATGCAACCGGAGCGAGCGGAGCTTCCTCGCCGGAGCTACGTCGGCACCGCGTCGCTCCTCGTGGCCGTTGGCGGGGCCGCGGCGGCGCACGCCGCGCTGGTGACGGGAGTCTTCGGCAACCCCGCCTGGCTCCGCGTCCTTGCTGCGGGCTTCGAGGCGGCGACGGTCGGCGGTGTTGCCGATTGGTTCGCGGTGACCGCGATCTTCCGACACCCCCTCGGATTGCCCTTCCCGCATACCGCGATCATCCCGAACCGGCGCGATCGACTGATCCAGACGATCGTGTCGACGGTCGAAGACCAGTGGCTCTCGCCGGAGGTGATCGCGCGGCGGCTCGAGCGGGTGGCGCCGAGCGAATGGGTGGTCGAGTGGCTGAAGGATGCGCAACACGTCGCGCGCATTGGTGATCCGCTGCGCGACCTGATTCGACGGCTCGCGCGCGTGCTGACCGAGCCGGAGATCGTAGAGTTCACCGAGCGCGTGATCGATCGGCAGCTCCGCGAGCTGCCGATCGACGCAACATCGGGTCGCTGGCTTCGCCGCGCCGCGGAGAGTCCGGCGGCGGGCGAGGCTCTGCGCGCGGCGGCCCTGTCGCTGAAGAACCTCGCGGAGCGGCCGCGCACGGCGCAGGAGCTCCACTGGTGGATCCTGCGCTCGGCGCGGGCGCTTCGCGAGAGCGGTCAGCGCTTCGTGCCGTTCCTTCTGCGCCGAAGGATCGTGCAGCGGACGATCGTCGAGGCGGCCCTGCGCTACGCTTCCGCGGAGCTTCGCGGCGCTGCCGAGGACCCCGATCACCCGCTGCGGCGCTTCGCGGTCGATGGGCTTCGCGGTTTCTCCGATCGGCTTTCAGGCGGCGACCCGGAGGCGCTCGCTCAAGTCGAACGCGTACGGGCGGCGATCCTGGAGAGCCTGGAGACCGCGCCGCTCGTCCGCCAAGCGCTGGCGCACCTCCGGCGTCAAGTCGAAGAAGAGCTCGATCGCCGCGACAGCCGACTCTCGCATTTCATCGACGACAAGCTGCATTCGGCCATCCTGTCGTACCTCGACGATCGCGAGCACCGAGCCGCCTTCGACCGTTGGGTGCGCGAGACGGCCGTGGACCTCGTCCGCCGCAACCACCATCAGATCGGCGTGACGATTCGCGAGAACCTCGAGCGCCTGACCGACGATCAACTGGTCGAGCAGATCGAGAGCCGCGTCGGCGCCGACCTCCAGTTCATCCGCCTGAACGGCGCCGTCGTCGGCGGTCTGGTCGGGGTTGGCCTCGCGCTCGCCCATCTGTTGATGCCATAAAGCGGACGCATGCGTTGGTTGCTGACGACGTGCGTGCTTCTCGCCGCCGCAATCGCGAGCTCCGCCGAGGCACCGGATTACGACGGCGCGGTCGAGGACTTCCGCCGCCTGCTCGCGCGACTCGTCGCGGCCGACACCACGAACCCACCGGGCAACGAGGCGCGCGCCGTCTCGATCCTCGCCGGCCGGCTCGACGCGGCAAAGATCCCCTACGAGGTGACCGAGTTTGGTCCGGGGCGGCAAAACCTCGTGGCACGCCTCGCGGGCGACGGGAGCCAGCGACCGCTCTTGCTGCTCGCGCACCTGGACGTCGTCGGCGCCGAGGGCCAGCCGTGGTCCAGTCCACCCCACGAGGTCACCGAGCGCGATGGATTTCTCGCCGGCCGCGGGGTGTCGGACGACCTGGGTATGGCGCTGATGGAGCTCGAGACCGTGCTTCTGCTCGAACGCTCGGGCTCGAAGCTTCACCGCGACGTGATTGTCGCCCTGACCGGAGATGAGGAGTCAGGCGGCGCGGGCGTGCGCTGGCTGCTCGAGCACCGTCCGGAATCGATCGCTGCGGAGATCGCGTTCAACGAGGGCGGCGGTGTGAGGCTCGACGACGCGGGACGAGTGAGCTTCATAGGCCTGCAAGTCGCCGAGAAGACCTACCAGGACTTCCGGATCTCGGCGAAGGGGCCGACGGGGCACTCGTCGGTACCGCTCGCCGACAACGCGATCTATCGCCTATCGCGCGCCCTCGATCGGCTCGGCCATCACCGATTTCCCGTGCGCCTGTTGCCGGTCACGCGCGAGTACTTCAAGGCCCGAGCCGCAGCCGAGGCTCCGCCGCTCGCGGCGGCGATGCGCGAGGCGGCGGCGAAGGACACGGTTCCGCGCGCGACGCGCGCGACGCTCGAAGCCAATCCGGTGCTGGCCGCGACCCTACGCACCACCTGCGTCGCCACCACGCTCGCCGGGGGCACGCGCGTGAACGCGTTGCCCGCCGAAGCCCATGCCACGGTGAACTGCCGGATCCTGCCCGACGAGACGATCGAGCAGGTGCGCTCGACGCTCGTGCACGTCGTCGACGATCCCGCGGTCTCGATCGAGCCGCTCGACCCCTTCGGCAGCGGACCCCCGTCGGAGATCAATGGGCCGGCGCTTGCCGCCGCGCGCACGGTAGCCGGGGAGATGTGGCCCGCGGCGCCGATCGTACCGCTGTTCGCGCTCGGCGGCACCGACTCGCGCTTCCTTCGCGCGCACGGGATCCCCGCGTACGGCCTGAATCCGATCGCGCTCGCCGAGTCCGACGCGCGGCGCGCGCACGGCGTCGACGAGCGAATTCCCGTCGCGAGCCTGCGGCCTGCGATCGAATTCTTCTACCGCCTCGTCCTCGAGCTCGCAGCCGAGCGGTGATGCGGTCGCCGCGGCCGTACGAGACGCGAAAGCGGATAGGTGGGGCGAAGTCAGTATCGATATTTGGCCAGGGCATAGCCCGATGCGTGCGGTATGCACTGATTGATCAACTCCGGAGCTTCAGAAACTCCATTTCTTCCTGCGTGGAGTGCCGTCCGAGAGCTTGGTTTCGAGCGGGAAACCTGCCAAATCGCCGGATTGTTTCCAGATGCTCTTCTGCGGACTTCAGAACTTCGGCTTGGTTGGGGTTCTCAGCAGCCAGCGCGCGGGCGAGCCGCACGGACTCCAATTGATCGGCTAGATTTTCGCTATGTTCGAGCGGAAGATATAAAAACATCCGCATTGTCGGCGACAACTTGCGGTCAAATCCAGACGCGATAGCGTGGCGGCTCAGTTCGCGCGCCTTCGCGTCAGTTGCGAACGCTCGTGCCGTATTGCGGAACATGTTGCGCGGGAATTGATCGAGCAGTAGCACCAGCGCGAGACAACTTCGCGGCTCGTTCCTCCACTCCTCAAGACGCCCGTGCGCGGCATCTTCGTAGCTGGTAAGGAACCTAACTCTACACAGCCTATCGAATTCCGCATTGGGGACAAACCAACGCGACGAAATCGTGCCAGCCTCGGCACCCGGTTCGGGGGCCAACCAAAAGTGAAGGATGCTTTCCGCACGCGCTACCGCATTCTGAGCGCTTTCCGGACCTCCAGTAACGATGTTATGTCGTTTCAATTTCAACAGTCTCCGTTACTCCCAGATTCGCTTCGATATCCCGTGCGAGATTGACGCCCCTTTCAACACTTGCGCATTTCGCGCGGCGCATCTTTCCGTCGAGGCCAAACTACCCGCCTATTTCTTCCAGCAGTGCTTTGGCGTCTTTCAGGTCGGCGGTGTCGAAGCCTTCGGTGAACCACCCGTAGATGTCGGCGAGCATCGCGCGCGCCTCGTTGCGATGACCCTGCTTCGCGAGCAGCCGTGCGAGGCTGGTGGTAGCGCGGAGTTCCCAGGACTTCGCGTGTTGCTTGCGCGCAACCTCGATCGCGGTGCGGAACGATTTCTCCGCCTGCGCGGCATTCGACGAGTCCTGGGCCAGCAGCAGTTCGCCTTTCAGCCGATGCATCTCCGCCTCATAGTACCGTTGCCCGCTTCTCTCGATGAACGGGAAAGCCTCGTCGATTGTGCAAAAACCCTCGTCGAACCGCCCCATCCGGACCAGAGCAGTGGCAATAAAGGCAAGACAACGGTCGTTGATGTACTCGGAACCGGCGGCCTGCAACTCCAACATGTGGCGTCTCATCCGCGCGAGGCCGCCATCGAGATCGCCCGCCATCGCATCCGCCCACCCCAGATAAATTTCGCTTATGGCGCGGCCCGTGAGAAAGCCCGATTCGTTCGCTAGTGCCAGTCTTGCTTCCGCCCTCGCTCTCATCTGCTCCGGTTCGCGCCGGAGCTCAAAAATGTAGGCGGCGAATCCGTGTACGTCCGCCAGCATATCCTTTGGGGCCCCGGATTCTTGCGCGATTGCAGTCGCGATACGCACTCGCTCCAGGGCGCGATCCGGATAGCCGAGGAACCACAGATTCCATCCCGAGATGGCGCGATTGTTTTGTCGCGTTCCAAACCGCTGGACTATTCTCCAGCCTTTGGACATTTGCCGGGCGCGCTGCGGCGTCAGACCCGTTGCCGGCTCCGCTATGGATTCCAGCAGCGCCCATCCCCGCTCGAAGGCTTGGTCGGCGCGCTCGAATTCGCCCGAGACCATCTTGGTGTAAGCCAACCAGTTAATCGCTTCCGCAAGATGTTCGACGCTCGCGTGTTCCTCGGCTCGTGCAACCAGCTCGGCGACTATCACCTCCGCTTCGCGTACGTCGGGACGGAGTTGTCGAACGAAAAAACTTCCGAAGAGTACCAACCAGGTCTTTTCCCAGTTGATCCCGGGCGTCCGGCTGAGCACCATTGCGCGCGTTAGCGACTGCTCGTATTCAGGCGAGGCTAAGCCCTTGCTATCCCCCAGGGCAGGCGCGGCTGCAATCCTGAGGTCCAACTCCAGCTCGGCGCGCCGGTCGTCATCGGGGAGCTTCTGCAGTAGTTCAAGCCCGGTCTCGAAGTGCACCATCGCTTCGGCATTAGACCCGCGGCGGACGCACTGCTCGACGGCTCGCAGGGAATATGTCACCGCCTTGGTCGCATTGCCGCTGCGGGCATAGTGATGCGCCAGCTCCGCGACGTGCTCGTCGAGGCTCTCGGCATAGGTCGATTCCAGCGCGGCGCCGGTTCGCTCGTGCAGCAGTCGGCGCCGTTCGTTCAGTACCGAGTGGTAGGCTACGTCATGGGTCAGCGCGTGCTTGAAGGTATACTCAATGTCACCGACGGCAGGCTGCTCATAGACGAACTCGCCGAGCTGGAGTTCGGACAGCATCGGTTCCAATCCCGATTCCCCTTCGGCCGAATCGTTGCCGGAGAGGACCAGCGACGCGGCGCCCGCTCCTTGGCCCGCAGGCGCGGTGCCGCGCGGGTGAGGGTGCTGCCGTACTTTACGGATCAGACCGAGTTTGAACTCCATGCCGATGACAGCCAGTGTCTGGAGCAGGTCTTTCTGATCCGGCGAAAGCCTGTCGATACGCGCGGCGAGAATCGCCTGGACGGTAGGTGGAATTTTCAGTTCGCGCAGCGGCTTGGTGAGTTTGGTGGCGCCGTTGCGCACCAGCACCCCTTCGTCTAGCAGCACCTGCACCGTCTCTTCCATGAAGAACGGATTGCCCTCGGTCTTTTCCATGACGAGCCGCTTCAGCGCGCCCAATTCCACGCTGTCGCCGAGCAGCGCGGTCAGCATCTCGTCGGCGCTCTCCTCGCCCAGTGGGTCGAGCCGCAGTTGGGTGTAGTAGGTCTTGTGGCCCCACTCATGGCGGTACTCCGGGCGATAGTTGACCAAAATCAGGATGCGCGCGGTACCGATGCTGTCGGCGAGCAGATTCAGAAGGGCCTGCGACTCACTATCGATCCAATGAAGGTCTTCGAAGATCACGATCAGCGGCTGGTTGAGGCTCTCGCGCAGCAAGATACGCTTGATCGCGTCAAGAGAGCGGCGCTTTCGAGTCAGCGTCTCGATCTCCGTGATCTGATGGTTCTCCTCGGTCAAGGCGAGCAGGGCGTAGAGGTACGGGAGCGTGTCCTCCAGCGAACGATCGAGCGTGAGGACTTTGCCGTTAACCTTCTCACGCCGCTTGCGCGCGTCATCGTCGGACGAAATCTCGAAATACGAGTACAGCAGGTCGATCACTGGCAGAAATGCGGAAGCCTTGCCATGCGAGACCGAGAATGCTTCGAGCACCATCCATCCCGATTGCGAAACGGCCTTGAACTCGAACACCAGGCGGGACTTGCCGACTCCGGCCTCGGCCATCGCGGCGACGATCTGGCCGTGGCCGGCTTTGGCTTGATCGGCCGCATGCTTCATCGCGTCCATCTCGCGATTGCGGCCGACGAATTTCACCAGCCCGCGACCCGCTGATCGCTGGAGCCGCGTGCGCAACGGGCCGAGCCCGGTCACTTCGTACACCTCGACCGGTTCGCTGACTCCCTTGATGCGCGCAGGCCCCAGCGCGTTAAACGAGAAGTAGCCTTCGACCATCCTGCGCAGCGCATCGCTGATCGCGATTGATCCTGGCGATGCGAGCGTCTGCAATCGTGACGCGAGGCTTACCGAATGACCTACCGGCGCGTACTCGGTGTCGGTCTCGCCGGTCTTGATGGTACGTACCACCACCTCGCCGATATTGATGCCCACTCGAATCGAGACAGGAGGCTCGCCCCGCCCGCGCAGTTTGTCGGAATGGCGTCTAAGGTCCTCCTGCATGCGGAGCGCGGCGTACAGCGCGCGCTGCGGATGATCCTCGTGCGCGACCGGGGCGCCGAACAGCGCGAAGATTCCGTCGCCGGTCGATTGCGCGACGTATCCGTCGTAGCGATGAACGGCGTCCATCATCAGCTTGAGCGCAGGATCGACGATCGCACGCGCCTCTTCGGGATCGAGGTCCTCGATCAGCTCCATCGATCCCTTGATGTCCGCGAACAGGACGGTGACGGTCTTGCGCTCGCCGTCGACCGCTAGCGGTTCAGAACTCTCGACGGCTACGCGAACACCCGGGGAATTTGCGCCTGCCGTCGGCTTGGAAGGCGGCCCGGCTTCCCCGCTGAGCGAGGCCGCACATTGCGCGCAGAATCTGGCTTCAGGCGGGTTTTCGAAGGCGCACTTTTGGCATCGGCGCTTGAATGGAGTTGCACACTGAATGCAAAACTTCGCCCCGTCCGGATTTTCTGTCGAGCAGCTCTCGCAGCGCATCGATCTACCGTAAACCAAACGCCTGACCGCCTTCGTATCACCCGACATCCGCTACAGACCGGCAGTTGACAGAAAGGCGCGATCGCACGCGCGATACGGTCGATGTTGGCAGGATTACGGCCCTACGGGCTCGCCCCGGTGCATTCGGTACATCTGGTCGCGCCACGCAAAGAGCCCCGAAAACGCTGGACGCTCCGACACCGAATCGGTAAGCGTCGAGCGCCATGGCTCAGGAAGAAAGAAGAGCTCCTCCGGGGCCGGCTTCACCAGCATCAGCATGCTGGCCACCGTCAAGTCCGCGCGGCTGAATGCCTCACCAACCAGATACTGATGCCCTCTCAGCGTATCATTGATACTCCGCAGGATACGCTCAACCTTGAACCGGGCGTGTTTTTCAGCGAACGCAGAGTAGTGGTATTTCTGCGCGAAGAATTTCCCCGCTTGTTGCACTTCCGGCGCTGCAGAGGCGAGTTGCCGTCCAACGATCAGCGTTCGCGCGTGCGGACCCAGCGCGCCGTCGATCACCTCCTCCCACAAGGTCACTTGCGCACGTTCTTTGTCGGAGGGCGGCATGAGACTGGGTTGCGGGCGGTAGTCGTCAAGCCAATTCAGGATGGCGGTCGAATCCGGAATCACCTTGTCGTCGGCTAACAAGACGGGGACCTGCGTTTGACCCGACAGCCGCTTCACTTCCGCCTCGTCCACACCGAGCTGATAGTTCTGCTTTTCGTACGGCACACCCTTGAAAGCGAAGGCCCACCGGACTTTTTCCGACCAGGGCGACCCGTACATGGTCATCAACTTGATGTTACTCATGAGGAGGCTCCTATTGGGGCGACTCGTTCGTGCCTCGATCCGTCATTGTAGCGCTCGATCGCGCTCAATGCACAACGAAGCGGGAGCTTGGCCCCGCACGCGGAGCAGAGAACTCGATCGGCAAGACCCGTGGCTCACTTCACGTCTACTTCCATCCTCATCCAGGGATGGATGCAGCATTCGAACAGATGTTTTCCCTTCGACAGGCCGGTGACATCGAGACGACTCCCCTGGAGAATTCTGGTCCTAGCCACCGCGACGTTGGAAAAGCCGCCAGCACACTCTGGAACGGTCGCCTCGCTGTGGTTGAGGGGCTCTATGAATCCCCCGCCGAACTGCGACACCTCCGTAAAGGTGTGAGGCTCACCGCCTTGATTGACCACGGAGAGGGCGGTCCCCTTGTGGATGGTCAAAGCGTCTGGTTCGAAATCCCATCCCGGATCGGGGGTCCCAGCGGCCGCTTTGTTGATTAGATCATCGAGCTTGGTCGCGTATCCAAAGGCAGCGAGCGCGACGTTGTGGCAAAAGCCAGTCCCTCCTTCCCCCAGCACGGCGTTGAACGTGTCCGGATCGCATTCGTCCAATGCCACGACCTGGGCGACGCCTGACGACCTTTCCTCCGCGATCGCGTGTGTCGCGCCGGCGAAAATTACGCACCCAGCCAGCAAAGTGAGTTTGGCTACGTAACGCATGGCTGCTTCCTCCTTGTCTCTAGGCGCCAAACGACTTCCCAAAACGCTGCTCTCTTTGATCATTCGTGGGCTCCTTCCTTGCCGCGCATCGTGCGACTGGCTGCGTCTGCTGCCAATGGACCAGGGCTGAACATTTCCTGAACTCTCTCTGAACTCTTTGAAACGAACCGGCTTTACGGTCGTTGGCGACGGGAGTAGAACCTGCGAGCGGAACACATGTCCGAAAACCTCTTTGAGTTTGAGGGCTTTGTGTTGGACCGCGGCGCTTGTGAGCTGCGCCGCGGCGGTGTGGTCATTCCGCTCCAGCGTATTCCGCTCGAGCTCTTGTGCCTGCTGGTAGAGCGCCGTGGACAGCTGGTCACGCGCGAGGAAATCCTCGAGCGGGTCTGGGGCAAGGGCGTCTTCGTCGATAGCGAGACGAGCATCAACACTGCCGTACGAAAGATCCGGCGGGCTTTGCGCGACGATCCCGACTCGCCGCGATTCGTTGCTACCGTGCCGGCCAGAGGTTACCGATTCGTCGCAGAGATTCCCCGACCGAAGACGACTAGAGCGGAGCGGTATCGAGCTCGACCGCGGGGCGCGATGGTGGGCCGTGAGCGCGAACTGGCCTCCCTGCTGAGCGGACTCGACGATTCGGCTTCCGGGCGGGGGCGCCTGTTTCTGATTTCCGGCGAACCCGGCGTCGGCAAGACGCGGCTGGCCGATGAGGTTGCGGCCGTGGCCGACGCAAAGGGAATGGCCCTGCTAATCGGGCATTGCACCGAGCACGACGAAGCCGTCGCCTATCTGCCGTTCGTGGAAATCCTGGAGAACTTCGTCGATCGCGTCGCAAACCCGGACCGTTTGCGCTCGGCACTGGGAGACCAGGGGCCGGAGCTGGCGCGCTTGCTGCCCAAACTCAAGAACATCCTGCCGGAGCTTTCGCCGCCGCTCGAGCTCCCACCTGCGCAGGCGCGACGCCACTTGTTCAATTGCTTTTGCGACTTCGCCGCGCGCGTCACCAGAGAACGACCGATGCTCATGATCCTCGACGATCTTCACTGGGCTGACGATTCGACATTGTCTCTGCTCGATCACTTGACGCAGCGGCTTTCCGGTCTGCCCCTGCTCGTAGTCGGCACCTACCGCGACGCTCAGCTGAATGTCACTCGTGGGTTGGCAAAGACACTGGAAGATCTACTCCGTGGACGGAGCGCGACTTGGGTGAGGCTCAAGAGGCTTTCACGGGATGAAGTGGCGGCGATGCTGAAGAGCCTGAGTGCGAAATCGCCGCCTGCCTCCGTGGTGAGCGAGATATACGCGGAGACGGAGGGAAATCCCTTCTTCGTCGAGGAACTGTTCCGCCATCTCGAAGAGGAGAATCGGCTCTACGATTCGGCGGGCCTGTTTCGCTCCGATCTCAAGCTTGCAGAGCTGGAGGCGCCGCCGAGCCTGCGGCTCGTGGTCGCGCGACGACTCGGGCGGCTGAGCGATCCGACCCAGAAGATGCTCGCGACGGCCGCCACGATCGGGCGCTTCTTCAGTTTCGAGTTGCTGCAGACGTCCCGTGCGGCCGACGCGGACTCACTTCTGGAGTGCGTCGAGGAAGCCGAAAGGGCGGGACTGATATTCCCGGTGGCGGAAAGTCCCGGAACCCGGCTGGAATTCTCCCACGAGCTGATTCGCCAGGCGGTGATCGGCGGTTTGTCGGCGCCGCGACGCCAGAGGCTTCATCTCGAAGTAGCCGACGCGATCGAGCGAATCTGTTCCGCCACCATGGAATCGACCTATGCCGAGAGCCTCGACGAGCACGTCGCGGAGCTGGCGCATCACTATGCCCGCAGCGGCAATGCGACCAAGGCGGTGACATATTCCCTGCGAGCCGTCGAGCAGTGCGTCCGCCGCGGGTCTAATGCCGAAGCGATGGTGCACTTCGAGACCGGGCTTGAACTACTGCAGAAGCTCCCCGATGACGACCGGCGCGCCGAGCTGGAGTTGGACCTCAGGATTGCAGCCGCGCCTGCCCTGGGGGATAGCAAGGGCTTAGCCTCGCCTGAATACGAGCAGTCGCTAACGCGCGCAATGGTGCTCAGCCGGACGCCCGGGATCAACTGGGAAAAGACCTGGTTGGTACTCTTCGGAAGTTTTTTCGTTCGACAACTCCGTCCCGACGTACGCGAAGCGGAGGTGATAGTCGCCGAGCTGGTTGCACGAGCCGAGGAACACGCGAGCGTCGAACATCTTGCGGAAGCGATTAACTGGTTGGCTTACACCAAGATGGTCTCGGGCGAATTCGAGCGCGCCGACCAAGCCTTCGAGCGGGGATGGGCGCTGCTGGAATCCATAGCGGAGCCGGCAACGGGTCTGACGCCGCAGCGCGCCCGGCAAATGTCCAAAGGCTGGAGAATAGTCCAGCGGTTTGGAACGCGACAAAACAATCGCGCCATCTCGGGATGGAATCTGTGGTTCCTCGGCTATCCGGATCGCGCCCTGGAGCGAGTGCGTATCGCGACTGCAATCGCGCAAGAATCCGGGGCCCCAAAGGATATGCTGGCGGACGTACACGGATTCGCCGCCTACATTTTTGAGCTCCGGCGCGAACCGGAGCAGATGAGAGCGAGGGCGGAAGCAAGACTGGCACTAGCGAACGAATCGGGCTTTCTCACGGGCCGCGCCATAAGCGAAATTTATCTGGGGTGGGCGGATGCGATGGCGGGCGATCTCGATGGCGGCCTCGCGCGGATGAGACGCCACATGTTGGAGTTGCAGGCCGCCGGTTCCGAGTACATCAACGACCGTTGTCTTGCCTTTATTGCCACTGCTCTGGTCCGGATGGGGCGGTTCGACGAGGGTTTTTGCACAATCGACGAGGCTTTCCCGTTCATCGAGAGAAGCGGGCAACGGTACTATGAGGCGGAGATGCATCGGCTGAAAGGCGAACTGCTGCTGGCCCAGGACTCGTCGAATGCCGCGCAGGCGGAGAAATCGTTCCGCACCGCGATCGAGGTTGCGCGCAAGCAACACGCGAAGTCCTGGGAACTCCGCGCTACCACCAGCCTCGCACGGCTGCTCGCGAAGCAGGGTCATCGCAACGAGGCGCGCGCGATGCTCGCCGACATCTACCACTTTTTCACCGAAGGCTTCGACACCGCCGACCTGAAGGACGCCAAAGCACTGCTGGATGCCGGGTGACACGGCGGTGCCGATGGATTGAACTGAGGGGGATGCATCCCCGCGACCGAGCGGAGCATACCTGACCGTGTCGGCAATGTTCTCTCTCCTCGGACTGTGGTCGGCGAGCGCGGCGCCGGCACAGGATGTGTCCGAGCCGCCCCCCTCGTCGCGGCCGACCATGACGGCGCGTGACCTCGCAAAAGAAGCACTGAATCCCTTTGCCGAATCAATTAAGGCTCTCCTGACGTTCGTGTGGGTTGAATCCGCGATGTAAGCGGATCCACCCCGCCCCCTCCGCGGCGCCCCAAGGATGCGCCTTGGCGCGAGAGGGCGCTTCGCTACGCTTCGCGGTGCCCCCTCGCGGCTCCCCCGTGAGGTAGGCACCAAAGCCGGTGTTTCGGCAACACCGATAGAGAAACGCACGGAAACTTCTGCTCTTCTGCTGATCGCCAAACCAAACAGTGGAGCAGGAGGGTCTCCGTGCGCGTTGCCACGTTAGCCAAGAAGCTGCTCGGTGTCAGCCGGGTTCATGTTCGGGGTGTTGAGAGCGAGAAGGACGGGATCACGATCGAAGTGCGCCCGAGCTGGCACGTGCCGCGCTGCGGATCGTGCCGACGGCGGGCGCCCGGCTACGATCGCCAGCCCGCGCGGCGCTGGAGGCACCTGGCGGTGGGCGGTGTGATCCTGTGGCTGCGCTATGCGCCGCGCCGAGTGCAGTGCCGCCGCTGCGGCGTACACGCCGAGGCCGTCTCGTGGGCCGCGAGCCTGGAGACCCGCTTCACCGAGGCGTTCGAGGAACTCGTCGCTTACCTCGCCCGCGCTACCGACAAGACCACCGTGTCGACGTTGCTCGGGATCGCCTGGAGAAGCGTGGGTGCCATCGTCGAGCGCGTGGTGGAGCGCCACCTGGATTCCAAGCGGCTCGACGGCTTGGTCTTCATCGGCATTGACGAGTTCTCCTACCGAAAGCGGCATCACTACCTGACTGTCGTTGTCGATCACCTCGAACGGCGCGTGGTCTGGGCCGCCGAGGGCAGGAGCGCCGAGACCCTGGCGCGCTTTTTCGACGAGCTCGGCCCCGCACGCACGCGCGATCTGGAGTGCATCACGCTCGACATGGCCGCCGGCTACCTCAAGACGATTCGCGATCGAGCCCCACACGCCCAGGTGATCTTCGACCGATTCCACGTCCAGCGGCTCGCTTCCGACGCGGTCGATCAGGTGCGCCGCGAGCAGATGCGTGGCCTCACCGACCTCGTCGAGAAGCGAGCCCTCAAGCACAGCCGCTTCGCGCTGCTGAAGAACCCCTGGGATCTCACTCGCCGCCAAGGCGAAAAGCTCAAGCAGGTCGAGCGATCCAACCGCCCCCTCTACCGCGCCTACCTGCTCAAGGAGACGCTCGCCCAGGCCCTCGATTATCGTCAGCCCAAACGAGCCGAACGCGCACTGAAAGACTGGCTCGCGTGGGCGTCGCGCTCTCGCCTCAAGCCTTTCGTGCGCGTCGCCCGCACCATCCGCCAGCATCGCGGCGGAATCCTCGCCTACGTCAGCTACCGCCTCACCAATGGCGTCGTCGAGGGCTTCAACAACCGCCTGCGTATGGTCGCCCGCCGTGCTTTCGGCTTTCATTCTTCCAAACCGCTGATCGCTATGCTCTTCCTCTGCTGCGGTGGAATCACCCTCTATCCGCCGCTCCCTCAACCCACATGAACGTCAGGAGAGGCTCAATTAAGGTGCCGATCGAGGTGAAGCGCCCGAACGGAGATCCGTCGTCGATCGTCCGCGTCCAGCTGACATGCATCTTCCCGAGCGGGGAGCAATAGCGACCGGCACGGGTACGCGCCTGCGGACGGGATCGAAGGGGTCAGCGTGATTTGTTCTCGGCGAAACAGCCGCTTCGTCAGTCCTGGCCTGGCGCGCAGCACTAGAGTCGAACGCAGATTCGTAACCCGCACGTCGCCGGTTCGGGTTCCGCGCTGCGGAGTCGCCGACCCTGCCACCCCCCCCTATCTCCGGGCGGTCGCGGGCGAAACGAAAGGCGCCGACGGCTTCGCCCGCGGGCGTCGCAGTGACGCGACGACCGAACCGCCGATGAGCGCGGTGGTCACGCCGAGCGAGGCCGTGATCGGGATCTGGTAGACGCCCCCGATCAGCATTTTTGCTCCGACGAAGACGAGCACGAGGGCCAAACCGACCTTCAGGTGATGGAACCGCCAGAGCATGTCGGCGAGCGCGAAGTACAGCGCACGGAGGCCGAGCATGGCGAAGATGTTCGAAGTGAAGACGATGAAAGGATCGGAGGTGACCGCGAAAATCGCCGGGATCGAGTCGATTGCGAAGACGACGTCGCTTGCCTCGACGGCCACCAGGACCAGGAAGAGCGGGGTCGCGTATCGGCGTCCGGACTCGACGATGAAGAACCGCGAGCCGCGGTAGTCGCCGACCGAGGGGACGAGCCGCTGGAACAGACGGACGAGAGGATTCCGTTCGGGATGGGGTTCGACGCTTCGTTGGGCGAGGAGCTTTACGCCGGTCAGAACCAACAGCGCTCCGAAGACATAGGCGACCCAGTGAAAGCGCTGGAGGAGGGCGGCGCCGACGACGATCAAGATCGCGCGCATGGCTAGGGCGCCGACGATTCCCCAGAGGAGAGCGCGATGCTGCAGCGCCGCCGGGACGGCGAAGGACGAGAAGATGACGGAGAAGACGAAGAGGTTGTCGACGGAGAGGCTCTTCTCGATGAGGTAACCGGTGAGGAACTCGAGCGCGCGCTCCGACCCGAACCAGAAGTACAACGCGACGTTGAAGAGCAGGGCGAGGAAGATCCAGATGGTGCTCCAGACCAGGGCTTCCCCGACGTGCACCGCGTGCGCTCGGCGGTGAATGACGCCGAGATCCAGAGCCAACATCGCGAGCACGAAGACGGTGAAGCCGATCCACAAGGCCGGAGAGCCGATGCCTTCTATCCCCAAGGGAGTCTCCCGTCCCTCGCGACCGTCAGGCGACCCGCTGGTCGCGACGTCTGCTCACACCGGGCAGCCTGCCGAGCGAGAGCTCGCCTCTCTTCGAGCGCGACGAGGCACGGTCTCTCGTATTCCGACGTCAGCGAACAATGCTCGATGCAAGACGTCCAGGACGCTCTCTCGCGAGCCGGATCGTAGTCGTCGCCGAAAAGCTCCTCGGGGGGATCGTACGGGCAGAGGGAGGGGCAATGTATGAGCGGAGAGTAGCGAAACGCATGAAGCATGTTCATCCCCCCTCCCAGGGTTCCACCAGCGCCGGCCGATCGGCGCTCCTCCCCCGCTCGCAGAGGTCCGGCCTTCTCCCCTGCTCCCTCGTGACCCGGCGAGCGACCGCGCGCCCTATGCGACCGGCAGCGCGACCGACCGCGGTGTACGCGTCGGAGGAGGCCTCCGCGGCGAATGCGCTTCCTGTCGGCCGCAGCCGCACGTCGATCCGACAGCACTTGTCGATCCCGCCACGCGGACCGTTCATGTCCACCAACCACACGGTCACCCGATCGATGCGGTTGCCGAAACGACGGAGCGCGAACCCGAGGCACCGTTCGGCGTGGGAGCGAAGGGCCTCGCTCACCTGGGTTCCCTGTCCACGTAGTTGTACCTTCATGCGGACCTCCTGCCCGGCTTCACTTCCCATTGCCGGGGTGCCCTGAATAGCGCGCGAAGAAACCATCGACAAACAGATAGTTTGGTATCGATTATCCGCTTTTTCCGAACTATCATGGGGTGCCATGGAATGGCTGAACTACCATCACCTTCTTTACTTCTGGGCCGTCGCACGGGAAGGTACGATCGCTCGCGCGAGCGCCGAGCTTCGTCTGGCGCCGCAGACGATCAGCGGACAGATCCACCAGCTCGAGCACGTTCTCGGAGAGCGGCTCTTCGCTCGCAGAGGGCGACACCTGGTCCTCACGGAGGTCGGACGCGTCGCGTTCCGTTACGCCGACGAAATGTTCTCCCTCGGCCGGGAGCTGCTGCAAACGTTGAAGGGACGGCCGAGCGATCGGCCGATGCGTTTGATCGTTGGCGTCGCCGATGTCCTCCCCAAGGCGGTCGTTCGCCGGCTGCTCGATCCCGCCACTCGCATGGGCCAGCCGGTCCGCATCGTCTGCCGAGAAGACAGGTCGGTCGACGAGTTCGTGGGCGAACTCGCGGCGCACAAGCTCGACCTCGTGCTCGCCGACGCGCCGGTCGGGCCCGGCGTCCCGGTGCGGGCCTTCAACCACCTGCTCGGCGAGTGCGGAACGACCTTTCTTGGCGCTCCGCGGCTCGCTGCCGCCTGTCGCCGTGGCTTCCCTCGATCTCTGGACGGTGCGCCCCTTCTCCTGCCGGGCGCGAATTCGACGCTGCGACGGGTCCTGGATCAGTGGCTATCTTCCCGGGGCGTTCGCCCGACGGTGGTCGGCGAGTTTGACGACTCCGAGTTGATGAATGCGTTCGGCCAAGACGGAACGGGAATCGTCGCCGCGCCGTCGGTCATCGAAAGGGAGATCAGTCGCCGCCATCGCCTGCGCGTGATCGGCCGGGTCGCGTCGCTCCGCCACCGATTCTATGCCGTCTCGGTCGAACGAAAGCTCAAGCACCCGGCGGTGATTGCGATCTGCGAGTCGGCGCGGAAGGATGTCTTCGGATGACGTGATGGCAGTGCCGCCGCGTCGCCAGAGCGGCGGCTCGTGGTGGCTACAATCGCCGGACCCTAGTGGAGCCGGAAGCGGATCGGAACTTCCAGCACGACCCGGAGAAGGCGCGAGAATCCGGCGCAGGTTCAGCCCGCCACGGTGTCTCGTGTGGCGGCCCCGGCGCCGACGGATCGACGCAATCACGGCTCCGTGGAATCGATTGTGCGTACCTTTCCCGCGAAGGTTGCGCGGACACCTTGTTGCGCATTCGAGCGGGTAAGAGGAAGCTCCGACGAGCATCCAGCCGACGAAAGGCGCACCGAGACAGAGGCAAGGAGAGGTGGAATGGCAGACGATCGGTTGAACGGAGAGCTCCAGCAAGAGATTCGCAAATTCCAGGAGGCGATGTTCCCGAAGATCCCGAAGGACGTCGTCGAGGCGCTCCTCACCACCACCGAGCGGCAGGTGAAGTCCGGGATCGCCGCCCACGCGCGCCACGAGGGAGATGAGGCGCCGGACTTCCGTCTCCAGAACGGCGGGGGCAAGCCCGTGCAGCTCACCGAGCTCCTCGAGCGAGGACCCGCGGTCGTCACCTTCTACCGCGGCGGCTGGTGACCGTACTGCAACCTGCAGTTGCAGGCCTACCAGCGGAAGCTTCCCGAGATGCAGGCGCTCGGCGCCTCGCTCGTCGCGATCACCCCCGAGAAGCCCGACAACTCGCTCTCGACCGCAGAGAAGAACGCGCTCGCCTTCGACGTCTGTAGCGATCTCGACCTCTCGGTCTCGCGGAGCTACGGGCTCGTGTTCCAGCTCTACGAGGAGCTGAAGCCAGTCTACCTTGCGATCGCCAAGGACCTCTCCGAGTGGAACGCGAGCGGCACGTGGGAGCTGCCAATCCCGGCGACCTACGTGATCGACCCGAGCCGGAAAATCCGCCTCGCGTACGTCGACGCGAACTACGCCACGCGACTCGAGCCGGCCGCGATCGTCGGGGCGCTCCGCGGCCTGCGACCCCGCTGACATGACCTCGCCCCGAGCCACGCATCGGGATCTCCAGCGTGCGATCGCCGAGGGTCGCTTCCGGGAGGACCTCTTCTACCGCCTGAACGTGTTTCCGATCTATGTCCCGCCGTTACGGGAGCGCCGCGAGGACGTGCCGCTGCTCGCCTGGGCCTTCGTCCAGAAAAAGCAGCGTGATCTGGGTCGCCGCGTCACAAAGATCTCCCCGAGGGACATGGAGCGGCTGACCGCCTACGACTGGCCCGGCAACGTCCGCAAGCTTGCCAACGTCATCGAGCGTGCGCTGATCCTGTCCGAAGGGACGACACTCGCGCTCGGCGAAGAGTTCGCGCGCGGGGCGGCCGCTGGACCTTCCGGGATGGCGCCGCGCCCGGACCGCACGCTGCGCCGTGTCGAGCGAGAACACATCGAAGGCGTGCTCGCCGGCTGCGGCTGGCGTGTCGAGGGGCGGGGGCAGGCGGCAGAAACGCTAAACCTGAACCCCTCGACGCTTCGCTACCGCATGAAGATCCTCGGGATCCGCCGCCCGTCGTAGAGACGCCGCCAAGTAGAGCATCGAATTCCGTAGATGCGCCCCGTCGCGCGGCTCAAGCAGATCCTGGATGGGCTCGAGCGGGATCGCTGCCTCCACTCGTGAGTCTAACGTAGTCGTACTCGCGACTTCGACGTCGGCACCACTCGCCGGTTGCTCCTGGGCGGCGATTGTGCGTACTTTCCCGGGAAGGTTGGACAGATGCCCTGTTGCGCATTCGCCGCTTGCATCGTCGCACAGCTCCTCCTCGGATTTCGTGCGATCAAGCGCGCTGTGTTTGGCCCGAGTGCGGGCGAATTCACGGCGCGGAACCTTGCCGTCGAGTGGCGGCTCGATTCGGCTGCTCCGGCGTTCCTCGATCTCGTGCCCGAATCCCGCCGGTGGCTCTGGGGTCGCCGATCGCTGCGGGGGCTCGCGCTGGCTGCCGCTCTGGAGGTCGTGATCGTCCTCGGCGCGATCTACGGGGTCGTCGAGCATCTCGGCCACGGCGGGGGGCACACGGAGCACGCTCACCGAGTCGAGGGTGTCGGCCGGGATCTAGCTGCAGTCCGCGGAAACATCGACGGCGCGCCAAACCTCGGCGCGGCTTCGGCCCAGGGGACGTTCTTCACGCGCTGAGCGACCACTGGGGAAAAGGTAGGAAAAAGGTCTTTCGCAGGGAGATCATCACATGAGCCACCCGAGCCCCATCAGAGAAATTCCAGATTCACTTACGCCGCCGTTCGCATGGAAGCAGGAGGTTCCGGAAACCTCGAGGCCAGCGCGCGCGGAACCGGTTGTCCCCGCCGGCGAGATGGATCTTCGCAGCGGCTCGAAAGGCCCGGTGACCGCGTCGCGCCACCGCAGGAATGCGGTCGTCTACGGCTTGCTTTGCCTGCTGGCGAGCCTCCCGGTGCTCCTGCAGATGTCGGCAGGCTGGCAGGCCTTCGGGCTGGGCCTGCTCATGCCGGGGACGGGATTTCTGGCGGTCGGGGGGTGGGCCGTGCTGCTCTTCCCGTTGACGGTCGGCGTGTTCTGGCTCTCCGTCGTGGCCTGGTTCTGGGCCGGAATGGTGGTGGCGCCGGTCACCGTGTGGCTCGGCTCGGCGGTGCTCGCGGGCGCGATGGTCGGCCCTGCGATATGGGGGCCGGCGGAGTTTCTCGCGCCGCTCTTCGCCGCGGCGACGTTCGGTGTCTTTCAGTATCGCGCAATACGCAAGCGGGCGGCAGACCTGGCGCGGCTCGAGATGCGCAAAGGCTTCTTCGCCACCTCGCTCGCCGAGGTCGGTGAGCGCGTCGCCTCGAGTGCGGCGGAGCGCGAGCGCGAGCTCACGCCGGATCAGCTCGCCGCGCTCCGCTACGTCCTCGACCGAGCTCTGCAGCCGGTCGGGCAATACCAGGGTTACGACATCATCGATCAATTTCAGCCCGCGGCGCTCCGCTACCAGATCAATCACATGGGATTCGCGCTCGGCCTCGCGCGCTGTCACTACGCCCCGAGCTTCCAAGGGTACCTCGATCAAGCTCAGCGAAACGTCGTCGAGACGTACCTGCAACGAAAGGTCTGGTCGTACTGGGTCTACGAGTCGATGTGGGGGCATTTCAACTTCATCGACTTCGACCCCGCGCGCAAGAGCAACATCATGTTGACGGGCTGGTACGGCATGCACGTCGGCCAATACCTGCTCACCTCGGGCGACCGTCGCTATGCGGAGCCCGGCGGGCTCACGTTTCGACTGAACGAGCGCACGGATTATCGGCACGATTACCACACCGTGATTCAGTCCGTCGTGGACAACTTCAAGCGCTCGGACTTCTGTCTCTTCCCCTGCGAGCCCAACTGGGTCTACCCGATCTGCAACATGTACGGCATGTCAGCGCTCGCCGTGCACGACCGGCTCTACGGGACGACGTACGTCAAGGAGCTTCTCCCGAAGTGGCTCGACATGCTCGACAAGGAGTTCACGGACGGGAAGGGATCCCTGTACGGTCTGCGATCCTATTGGACGGGGCTGGCGATGCCCTTTTACTCGGGCGAGGCGGGCTTCGCGTTCTTCGCCAACGTGTTTTCGCCCGAGCTCGGCCGGCGCTTGTGGGCGATCGGCCGCAAAGAGCTCGGCTTCTTCATCGCGAAGGACGCGGAAGGAAAGCCGCGGCTGAGTCTCCCCCGCGAGGCGCTGTCGGTCCTCGACAAGATCGATCCGGGCAACTACCGCCCCGGCTCGCTGTTCGCCTACGTGGCGATACTGATAAGCGCCCGGGAGTTCGGCGACGACGAGCTCGCCGAAGCGGCGCTGCGCTCGATGGATCAGGATTGCGGCTTCAGCCGAAACGGCGTCGCTTGCTACGCGAAGGGATCGAACCTGGCAAACGTCTGGGGCGTCGAAGGCCGCCTCATGCGGACCGGAGATTTTCGCAAGTCCTTCGTCGTCGGTCCGCCCGAGTCGGTCTTCACCGGCCCGATCTTGACCGGCGCACGGTATCCCGACGTGCTCGTCGCCAGAGCATTCAGCGACGGAGACGGCCTCGATCTCGTTCTGTACCCGGGAGCCGCGGGCGGTCCGCAGAAGATCGTGATCGAGCGACTGAAGCCGGGCGCGAGCTACGAGCTGCGCGGCGCTCGAGAGGCGACGTTCCAAGCGGACGATCGCGGCGTGGCCTCGCTCGAGGTGGACCTCCGGGGGCGCACGCCCGTCCACGTCGCGCGGCGCGGTTGAGCGCACGGCGTCGCCCGACGAAATAGGCATCAGGCTTCGGACTTCGGTCCGCGGAGCCCCCCGCTGAAGTCCGAAGCCTAGATGCCCAGAATCCGCGTCCCTACCGAGTCAGGGAGCGCGTTTCACAGATTGGGTCGAGCACCCTACGGACTTAGCGCCTGCGCGACTTCTTTCCCCGCGCCCTCGCGGCTCCCACGGCGCGCATGACCTTTGCCGCCTTCTCCGCGTCCCCGGGAGTGTCGAACGCCAGATACGCGGCGAACCTGTTACCGAGCGCGGCCGCCGACAGGCCGCGCAGGTTGATGCCGGCTTCGGCAATCGCGCCGGTCATCGCCGCCCCGAGCCCGGGCCGATCCGTTCCCTCGACCCGCAGCGCCGTCACGCCCGTCGCCGGGCCCAAGCCCGCGACGGCCGCCGCAGCGGTTGCCTTGCGTCCTTTCACCGGCGCGAGAAACACGATCCCGCTGCCCGGCTTTTCGGGCTGGCGACGGGCGACCACCATCTCGAGATTGGCGCTCGTCGCCGCGAGCTGCCGGAGGATCTCGGCGAGACCACCCGGCCGGTCGGCGATCTCACCCGACCAAACGTCCAACTTGGTCACCTTCAACGACATATCACTCTCCTTGGTTAGTGCGGCTACCCAGGTGCTTCTACTGCACCGACTACGACTAGCGGCGAGAGAGCTCCGTGACCATGAGGATCGGGTTACGTCTTCCCGTCAAGTGAATTCGCACGCTCCGGATGCCGAAAGCGCGACATCACCGCATTTTCACGCTGCGGCAAGTAGGGCAGGACCTTGGTAGCGAACAGCTCGATGTTCCGCATCACCTTGGCGTGCGGCATGTCGCCGACCTGGAACGCGCCCATGAAGATGCCCGCGCCGGCGCGCTCCATGTTTCGCACCAACCGCTCGCCGACCTCCTCGGGAGTGCCGATCAGCGTCTCGTCGCTGGCGAGCGTCTCCTCGACATCTACATGCACCCCGCCCCCGCGTGCCTCGATGAAGCCGCGGAGCGACTTCGAGGTGGTGTATCCCGGCGGTATCAACATCTGCGGCGGAATGACCAGGCAGCGCTCCCCGAAATACTTGACGTGCGGGCGCGCCTCCTCTTTCGCCTTCTTCGAGTCTTCGGCCAGGTAGACCATCGACGTCCAACCGAAGCATTCGGGTCCGGCTTCATAGCCGTGCGCTTTCGATGCCTCCTCGCGGTACTGATCGTAGTAGCGGACGATCAGCTCCATCGGCGTGAACGTGCAGATGTACGGGTAGCGCCGCGCGGCGGCCCAGGCGATCGTCTCGCTCGACCCTTGCGACGGGCAGAAGATCGGCGGGTGCGGCTTCTGGAGCGGCCGCGGCCAGACGTTGACGTAGCGGAATTGGTAGTGCTCGCCGTCCCACGCGAACGGGCCGGGCTCGGTCCAGGCCTTCACGATCAAGTCGTGAGCTTCGTAGAAGCGCTCGCGCGAGACGGTGGGATCGAGGCTCAACGAGTAGTATTCGCAGCCGATCCCGCGGACGAATCCGGAGATCACCCGTCCGCCGGAGATCACGTCGATCATCGCGACCTCCTCCGCGACGCGCAGAGGATTGTCCCGCAGGCAGATGCCGTTGCCGAGGATGGCGATCTTCGCCCGCTTCGTGCGCTCGCAGAGGATCGAGGCGATGACGTTCGGCGACGGCATCGTGCCGTAGCCGTTCTGATGATGCTCGTTCACGCACACGGCGTCGAAGCCGAGGTCGTCTGCCGCCGCGAGCTGGTCGAGATACTCGCGGTAGATGCGATGGCCGGCCACGGGATCGTAGTAGGAATTCGGCAGCACGACCCACGAGCTCCGATAACGGTTCTTGAAGTCTTCGGGGATGTACGGCCAGGGCATCAGATGAAAGAAGAAGATCTCCATGCTCATTCCTCTGCTCGATCGCCGGCGAACGTGACGATTGCCCGTGCGAGCTCCTCGGGCTTCTCGATCGCCACCGCGTGCCCCGCCCCCGGGATGACCTCCAGTCTCGCGCCGGCAATCTCTCGCACGAGCATGTCGCCGTGGGCGGGCGAGACGAATCGGTCCTCGCCGCCCCACACGAGCAGCGTCGGGCACTCGATCATGGCGAGCCGGCGGCGAAGGCTCGGATTGTACGGGCGATGCCAGGCGAGGCGGGCAACGGCTGCCTGCTCTTCCCACATCCTCACGATGACGTCGGGTGTCGGCGCCGCCGGCATGAGCGCCATGGCTTTCGAGAGATCGGCGAAGAGGTAGGGTACGGCTTCGAGCGGCTCCATGATGAACAGATCCGGAAGCGGCGTCTCGGTCTTGACACCGATCGGCGCGACCAGCACCAGCCGCCGGATGCTCCGCGGGCGAAAGACCGCCATCTCGGTCGCGATCCATCCGCCGAGCGAGAGCCCGACCACGATCGGCGATTCGAGCCCGAGGGTGCGCACGAGGTGAAGCGTGTGAAGCGCGACGTCGTCCGCGCCGCGCACCCACGGTGGAAGCGGGGTCCCGGCGAAGCCCGGCTGCACCGGAGCAAACACTGTGAAGCGCTCTGCGAGCCGCGCATGAAGGTCGAGCCACATGCCCGCTCCCCCGGCGCCGTGGAGGAGGAGCAGCGGAGGACCGCTTCCCGCGCTCTGCAGCAAAACGTCGTAGTCGCCAACGCGGACGTGGGTCGTCTCGACTGCGCTCACTCCCGCCACCTCGCTCGGCGCATTGTCGCTCCGCCGTCTTCCGGGGCCTCGATCCGCCCAAGGCTACGGCATACCTCGAAGCGTCGCTCGCTTCTGGGCAAAGGTGGTATCTCAGCCGCACGATTGCGGCAATCATTCGCCCGGTGCGGTGCCGCCGCCTTCTGCGGCGGGCGGGGAGCGCGGCGTTCGCAAGGCGGCGAGATCGGTCGCAAAGCGATGCCGGCCGTTTTTTAACTCGGCGGCGATGAGGTGGGTGCCGGGGGCTTCGCCCTCGGATCCCGGGTGCCCCTTTGTGCCTTGACAGTCAAAGCGATCGGCGAGAACAGCTCGCGCGTTTAGTCCTCGATTCGAAAATAGCCCGGCTTGCCGAGCGGCCAGAACTCGCCCCATACCGAACCGCCTCCGTCCACCGGGAGGACCACGCCGGTCAGGAATTTCCCCGAAGGCGCCGCGAGGTATGCACATGCCTCCGCGACGTCGATCACGTCGCCGGTTCGCCGCATCGGGTTGGCTTCGAAAAAGGGCTTCGCGCTCGGCGGGTAGTGATGCAGCGAGGGTCCCGAGACGACGCCGACCGCGACCGCGTTCACGCGGATCGAGTGTGGCGCCCACTCGAGGGCGAGGGCGCGCGTCAGCTGCACCTGTCCCGCGCGAGCCGCCACGGTGTGCGGAATCCCGACGGCGACGAGCCCCGGCGTGGTGGTCACGTTGACGATCGAGCCGTGAGCGTCCTTCGCGATCCATCTCCTGGCCGCCGCCTGGCTCGCATACCAGGTGCCGTACAGGATGGTCTCGACTACCGCGCTCCACCCTTTCGGCGTGATCTCCGCCGCGGGGATCGCGAATTGTCCGCCGGCGTTGTTGATGAGTACGTCGAGCTTGCCGTGGCGCTCCCAGACTTCGTCCACGAACGCTGAAACCTGGTCTGGGTCGCGGACCGTGAGCGCATGGGTAGAGTGGCGGATGGCGAGCCGGGTGAGGTGCCGCGAGAGCTCGTCGAGACGATCGCGGCTCCGGCCGCATGCGACGACCGTCGCACCGAGCCGGCCGAAGAAGACACACAACGCAGTGCCGATCACCCCGGCTCCCCCTGTCACCGCGATCACCCGGTCGTTGAAGAGGCCGTCGCGGAACACCGTGGGCAAGCTCGCCAGCTCGTCGGGCGAGAAGGTGGCGTAGGGCTCCTTGGCGCTGGTCGTCACGGCTCCTCCTCCTGGTCGTCCCGAGGCGGGGTCGTCGCCGCATTCACGCTCATGCGGGCTTCACGCCCGAAACGCAGGTGAGAATCGCGGGTATGAATTCTCTCGCGCAGACGCCGCCGAATCCCGCCTGGCGCAGGTAGCCGATGCACTCGCCGACCGTGTGCGCCACGCCGCCGCTGTTGAAAATGGCCTCGTAGAGTCCGTAGAGCGCCGCCAGAAGCGGACCCTTTCGGTCGTCGTTCAGCATCTCGCCGACGAGGTGCATCTCGCCACCCGGCTCGAGAGCTTCGAATGCTTTGGCTACGACCTCCCGGACGACGTCCGGGGCGTACTGTGGCAAGTTGCTCGCCATGACGACGACGTCGGCGCCGCGCGGGAAGGCGTCGCGCGTGAAGTCTGCGGGCGCCGTCATCACCCGCGCGGACAGGTCATGTCGCGCGATGAACTCCTTGGTCACCTCGACGACGGGCGGCAGGTCGAGCACGATTGCACGAATCTGCGGGTACGCGAGAGCGGCGGCGATCGAGTAGGCGCCCGAGCCCCCGCCCAGGTCGAGCAGGAGCTTCCGCCGTGACATGTCGACCTGCTTGGCGAAGCGACGCCCGGCTCCCAGCCCGACGCTGTAGGTCGCTTGATGATATTTCCGCGCGGCCTCTACCGTAAGCTCCTCGTACATGCCGAGCTGTCTCGGCTGTCCCCTGCGGCGAAGGTGGCTGGCGAGCCGACCCCAATCCGCCCAGTCCTTCCCAGCGAACATGATCCAGGGAGCGGCGTAGCTGCGCTTCCCCTTCACGAGGAAGCGCTCGACGTCGGGAGCGTTTCGAAATCGATCGTCGGTGCGCTCGACGAGCTCGAGGCCGTGGAGCACGGTGAGCAGGCGATCGACGTTGCGTACCTCCATTCCGGTCCTGCCGGCGATCTCGTCGAGGGTGCCGGCGCCCTCCGAGATTCTCGTGAAGACGTCTAGGTCGATTGCGGCGAATAGTGCTGCGGAGGCACCGAACGACCAGGAGAGGCGCTGGAGCCTGACGGTGTCAGACCTCGCTTCGTTCATGTCGCGATCCTCTCTACCTCGATGCCCACGGCGGGCGCCAGCTTGGCGAGAGATGAAACGCGACCAGCGATCGTCACGTAAGCTGATAGCTCGGCTCGCCAGAGCAGACCCCTGCACTTGATCCCGGACGATCTTTCTGCCGAGTCTACCGGCGTGATGTCGCAGCGTGGGCTCTTCGCGATTCCATTTGACCCTCGGTCGGGGTGCGGCTGCGGGTGGCGACGGGCTTCGGCTGGAATCTGGGGTGACCGCCCCGGTCTCGAGAGCCGCAACGGGAGGCGTCAGCGTGCGTCGCCTGATACGAAGGGAAGCCGACGATGAGCGAGGAAGCGGGACGTTATCGCTGGTGGGTGCTCTTCCTGGTCGTGCTCGCGAACTTCTTCTCGGCCGGGATGGCGTGGTTCTACATCGTGGTCTTGGTCACCAACGTTTGTGAGGACCTGCAAGTCGGGCTCGTCGAATTTTCGAAGCTCTGGGCCGGGATCTCGCTCGGCGCGTTCTTGAGCTCGCTCGGCGGCGGCGCCTTGGGCGACAGGCTCGGCGTGCGCAAGGTCGTGGGTGGCGGAATCCTGCTGATGGGAGCGGCGCTCCTGTGGCGCGCTCAGGCCTCGACCTTCGGCGTGATGTTCGCCTCGATGATCGTCTTCGGCGTGTCGATCGCGCTGGTCGCTCCCAACCTGCCGAAGGCGCTCGGCCAATGGTTCCCCCAAAGCGAGTTCGGTTTCGCCAACGGAGCAGGCCTCGCCGGCAACGGTGCGGGCCAGGCGCTTGCGCTCTCCGTCGGACCGCTCCTGCTCGAACCGCTCGGCGGCTGGCGATCGATCACGCTGCTGCTCGGACTGGTCCAGCTCGGACTCGGCGTGCTCTGGATCGCGACGCTGCGCGATCGCGAAGGGTCGGTCGGAGGCGGCGGCAACGCCCTGGCTTCGCTCCGCGCCGTTACGAACATCTCGTCGGTGTGGGTCCTCTCAGCCGCCTACATGCTCTTCCTCGGCGGCTACATCGGCGTCGTCCAGTACCTCCCCACCTACTACGAGAAGGTGCAGGGAATGCCGAAGGCGAAGGCCGGAGGAATGATAAGCCTGGTGCTTCTCACCTACATCGCTGGGAGCCTCCTGCTACCGACCTTTTCGGACCGCATCGGGCTACGCAAGCCGGTGTACGTCCCAGGCATGCTGCTGACTGCCGGAATGGTGTTCGCAGCCGCCGTTGTCACCGGCGTGCCGCTCATCGCCGTGATGGTGGCGTGGGGCCTAGCTGCGGGCGTCGTGGCGATCCTGTTCGTGGTGCCGCTCGAGCTCGCGGGCGTGGGCACTGCCAACGCCGGGAGCGCTCTCGGGCTGGCGCTCACGGCGGGCTTCGCTGGCGGTTTCGTTTCGCCGGTCGTCGGGTCGACGCTTGCCTCCACCACGCCGTTGGCGGGCATCGGCTTCTGGGCGGCCTGCTTTGCCGGGTCGGCCTTGCTCTTCATGCTCGTCCCGGAGACGGGCCTGCGAGCGCGGTCACGGTGAGCTCTCCTAGGAGCCGAGCGGCGGGGAAGGACTCACGCACTACGGACTCTTGCTCGCGAGCTATCCGCGGCGCCGATGTCAGCCCTCCTTCGTCGGAATCGAGCCTATGTAGTCCATCTTGCCGAGGTCGACGCCGTTGTGGCGCAGGATCGCGTAGGCCATCGTCGCATGGAAGAAGAAGTTCGGCAGCGCGACGTGCATCAGGTAGTCGTCGCCGCGGAGCCACTTGCCGCCGAGCCAAGGCGGAGACACTCTGCGCTCTTCGGCCCCGGCCAAGTCCTTCGCCTGGACCGTCTCGAGGAACGCCAGGCACTTCTGGATCCGCTGCCGTAGCTCGGCGATCGTCTGCTCCGTGTCCGGGTGTGACGGCGGCGGCTTGCCGCCGAGGTACGCGGCCGCGAACTTCGCCTGGTCGCACGCGGACTGCACCTGGCGGACGAACGAGTACTGGTCGGGCGCCAGCCGCGCCTGCCCGAGCACGTCGACGTCGAAGGATTTGGCTTTCGCGTGTGCGGCGGCCTTGTCGAGCCATCGTTCGAGGTTCTGGAGAGTCTTGGCGAACAGGCGGATGGCATCGTCGTGGTTCATCAGCTCCTCCTCTGCTGAGCACGGGACGATAGCCTACGGTGCATCCTCAAGCGACCCCTGCCGCCCATCGCCGACGATTGGCGTTCTCGCGACTCGTTTCCAGCACCTGAGCCGCCGTTCGGCCCTCTCGACGAGCGGGCGAATCTGATAAGGGCGTGTGTCGCACGAGAGTTCGACTCGGACGCGAGACCCGATGAGAACGCAGATCGCGAGAGGATATCGAAACGATGGATGACACGAATCGCAAAATGGACGAGTTGTGCATCAACACGATCCGCACCCTGGCGATGGACGCGGTGCAAAAGGCGAACTCCGGCCACCCGGGAACGCCGATGGCGCTGGCGCCGGTGGTCTATTGCCTGTGGCAGCGCTTCCTGCGCTTCGATCCCAGCCATCCGATCTGGCCCAATCGTGACCGATTCGTGCTTTCGGCCGGGCACGCTTCGATGCTGCTCTACTCCACTGCTGCACTTGACCGGGGTGAAAGCGGTCAATCCCAAGTACGAAACGCTCGGACACTTGTCGGTGACGCTGGACGACATCAAGCGTTTTCGTCAGCTCGACAGCAAATGCCCCGGCCATCCGGAATACCGTTGGACCTCGGGTGTCGAGACGACCACCGGCCCGTTGGGACAAGGCGTGGCGACCAGTGTCGGCATGGCCATCGCCGGAGCATTGGATGGCGGGCTACTTCAATCGCCCGGGCTTCGAGCTTTTCGACTACGACGTCTACGCGCTGTGCGGCGACGGCTGCATGATGGAAGGGATCTCCGAACGAGGCCGCGTCGCTGGCCGGTCACTTGAAGCTCGCCAATCTCTGTTGGATCTACGACAACAACCACATCACCATCGAGGGAAACACGGCACTGGCCTTCAGCGATGACGTGGCCACGCGCTTCATCGGCTACGGCTGGAACGTCACGCGCGTGGGCGACGCCAACGATCTGGAGATGCTCGGAGCGCGCGTTCCGCACCTTCAAGAGCACGACCGATCGACCGACGCTGATCATCGTCGACAGCCACATCGCGTACGGCGCGCCGAACAAGCAAGACACCAGCGCGGCGCACGGCGAACCGTTGGGCGAAGAGGAGATCAAGCTGGCCAAGCGCAACTACGGCTGGCCCGAAGATGCCAAGTTTCTCGTTCCCGACGGCGTGCGCGAGCATTTCCAGGCGGGCATCGGCGCGCGCGGCCAGGAATTGCAGCGACGCCTGGTGGGCGAAGTTCGACGAGTATCAGACAGCAGTATCCCGAACTCGCCGATCAGGGCTACCGCATGCTACGCCGCGAGCTGCCGGACGGCTGGGACAACGACCTGCCGATATTTCGCCGCCGACGCCAAGGGCATCGCAACGCGAGACGCGTCAGGTCAGGTGCTCAACGCACTCGCCAAGAACCATGCCGTGGCTCATCGGGGGCTCGGCCGATCTCACGCCCTCGACCAAGACGCGCCTGACCTTCGATGGAGCCGGCGATTTCAGCGCCGAGAACTCCGGCGGGCGCAACCTCCACTTCGGCATTCGTGAGCACGCGATGGCCGCCATCCTGAACGGCATGTCGCTGTCGAAAATACGGCCCTTCGGATCGGGATTCCTGATCTTCAGCGACTACGGCCGCGGGGCGATTCGCCTGAGCGCCCTGATGGAAATTCCGGTGATTTACATTTTCACCCACGATTCGATCGGTGTGGGTGAAGATGGTCCGACGCACCAGCCGGTGGAGCATCTCGTCTCCTGCGCGCCATACCCGGATTGATCACCCTGCGTCCGGCCGATGCCAATGAGGTCGTCGAAGCCTGGCGTGTCATCATGCAGTTCCGCCATCGAGCCGGTCGCGTTGATTCTTGACGCGGCAAGCGCTGCCGACGCTCGATCGCGCCGAATACGCCTCCGCCGAGGGCGTGCGGCGCGGCGCGTACGTTCTCGCCGATCGCGCCGACGGGAAACCCGACGTACTGCTCCTCGCCACCGGCAGTGAGGTTTCGCTGTGCATCACGCGTATGAGCAGCTCCAGGCGGAGGGATTCACAGGCCCGAGTGGTGAGCATGCCGTCGTGGGAGTTGTTCGAGCACCAGCCGCGATCATCCCGAGTATCGCGAGCAGGTTCTGCCGCCGTCCGTCACTGCACGCGTGTCGGTGGAATTAGCCTCCACCCTCGGCTGGGAGCGGTACGTCGGCGAGCAACGGTCGCAGTCATCGGCATGGAGACGTTTGGCGCCTCGGCGCCGCTCAAGGAATTGCAGCAAAAGTTCGGCTTCGTCCCCGAGAACATCATCGCGGCAGCCAAGGAGCAGATCGCGAAAGCGAGGTGACTCGTCGGGCATCGGGGTGGGATACCCGTAGCTCCGACGAAGAAGAAGGAAGGATATCGTGTCTGAGCTCGCCTATGTCTCCGCGGTCGATCTGGCAAACAAAATCCGCCGGCGCGAAGTCTCCAGCACAGAAGCGTTAGAGTATTTCCTTGCGCGGATCGCCGCGCTCGACAAGACCATCAACAGCGTCGTCACCATCGACGCCGACCGGGCGCGCGCTGAAGCAGCTGCCGCCGACGAAGCTCTGGCGCGCGGCGAAGCGCGCGGACCGCTGCACGGCGTGCCGATGACGATCAAAGACTCATTCCAGACCGCGGGGATGCGCACGACGTCGGGCGCACCGGAGCTGGCGAGCTTCGTACCCGAAGAAGATGCTTGGCCCGTTGCGCGTCTGCGCGAAGCGGGTGCCGTCATTTTTGGCAAGACCAATCTGCCGATCTACGCCGGTGACCTACAAAGCTACAACGAGATCTTCGGAACGACGAACAATCCTTACGATCGCACGCGCACGCCGGGGGGATCGTCCGGCGGTTCGGCTGCTGCGCTTGCCTGCGGGTTTACTCCACTGGAACTCGGCAGTGACATCGGTGGTTCCATTCGTCTGCCGGCTCACATGTCGGGCGTGGTCGGGCACAAACCGAGTTATGGCATCGTGCCGGCGCACGGGCAGATCCCCGGACCGCCCGGGACCTTGACGCTGGCTGACCTGGCGGTCGTCGGACCGATGGCCCGAACCGTCGAGGACCTGGAGCTGGCACTCGATGTCGTTGCCGGTCCGAATCGGTGGGAAAAGGCGGCCTGGCGCCTGGAGCTTCCTCCTCCTCGGCGGCAGACCCTCGAGGAATACCGCATTGCTGCGTGGTTCGACGATCCGCGATGTCGTGTCGAGCCGGAAGTCAGGGCTTTGCTGGAGAAGGCGGCGCGTGCGCTCACCGACCTCGGAGCGCGGGTCGATATGGAGGCGCGTCCGGACTTCTCTCTGGAGAGGGTGTCCGATACGTTCTTCGCGCTCTTACAGGCGGCTCTTGCCGGCGGAACTCGTCGAGACCGCGTCGAAGAGTACGCCGCTTCGACCGGCGATACGCCTCTCGCCAGCACACGGCGCCTGCTCGCAATGCGACACCGCGACTGGCTCAGCCACAACGAACGGCGCCTCCAGCTGCGAAAACGCTGGGAAGCGTTCTTTCAGGACTGGGACACCATCCTGTTGCCGGTCATGCCATGCCCCGCCATTCCTCATGACCACTCCGAGCCCCAATCGGCGCGACTCGCCTGGGTAGCGGGTGAGCAACGCCCGTATTGGAACCTGGTGACCTGGATGGCCCCGGCAGGTGCTTGCTACTTGCCTGCGACGGTAGTGCCGGTCGGGTGTCTGAGCAACGGATTGCCCGTCGGAATTCAAATCGTCGGACCTTACTTGCACGATCGCACGACGCTGGATGTGGCAAGACATCTGCTCGCCATCCTCGGTGGCTGTCCTCGGCCTGCTGGGTTCTAGAGGGCCGACGGAGAGTAAGTGCTCGCCGCGCCCGTGTGGCATCGATCGTGGAACCGCCTTAGCGCCGGCGGCCGCCTCCGCCGCCGCGGCCTCCGCCGCCGCGCATCCCGCCGCCGCGGCCTCCGCCGTAGCCGCCGCTCGGCCGGCTCGCCGCGCTCGAGCGATAGCTGCTCGCGGCGGTGCCGCTGCCGCCGCTCCGCTGATAGTTGTTGAACGCCTGCGTGCGCTGCGCCCCGTCGGCGCGGGCGGCCGAGTCGCGGTTCAGCCCGTCGTAGGTACCGCGATCGAGCTGATCGCTCCGCTGCTGCGCCTGGCCGCGCGCTTGGTCGATCTGGGACTGGCTGGGATTCTGCGTGTTGTTCCAGCCGCCATTGTCGTACTTCTGCCACGAGTCGCCGCTCTTGCGGTAGACGTTGCCGTCGCGGCCGGCGTAGACGTCGCCGCCCGCGGTGTGGCTCACGAAGCCGCCGCCGGAACCGCTGCGGGTGACCGCGCCGCCACCGCTGCCGGTCGTCACCCGCGTCGTGTTGCCTGTCGTGTAGTTCGTGTAGCGGGAGCTCTGCGCCCAGCTGTCACCGCGTTGGACCCCGGTCTGGTTCCAGCTCCCATAGACGTTCGAGCCGCCACGCGTGTACCCGGAGGCGCCGGTGCGCGGGTTGTATGCCGTGCCGGCATAGCGCGAGCCGCCCGGGCCGTACGCGGCGGCGCCGCGGGCGTAGGTGCCGGTCGAGGGGTTGTAGCGCGCGCCGTATCCGGCGCCGCCGTAGGGCCCGTAGGCCCGCACGCCGGCGCCGTAGGTGCCGTTCCACGGGTTGTACCAGGCGCCGGAGCCGTAGGTCGGGTAGTACGGGTAGTACGCCGGGTAGCCGCCGTACCACCCGACGTATGGCGGGTAGTACCAGCCCGACCCATACATGCAGCTGCCCCAGGCGATCATCATCCCGGTGTAGCCGGCGACGGCGGCGAAGGTCACCCAGTCGTCGTTCTTCTCCTCGACCGTGACGTAGGTGACGGTGTGGACCGACGAGCTGACCGGGATGGTGTAGATCTCGCCCGGCACCGAGTCGCACACGCTCCACGGCCCCTGCGGGCTCGTGCCCATGAACCACACGCCCTCGAAGCACATGTAGTACATGTCGCCGACCTTGATGATCGACTTGTCGGTGTTGACCGCATGCTGGAGGTTGGTCTTCTCGATCGGCTCGAACTTCGGCTCCCCGGCGTAGGCGACCTCCGGAGGCTTGACGTCCGTGCGGCTGACGCGCGCGGTCTGCGGCACCTGGGCGAGCATCACGGCATCGGCCGCCTGCGTCGTGCCGGGCACGGAGGCGAGCACGCGCGAGCGGGGATGCTCGAGCGGGATGTTCTGGAACTCCTTCGGCAGATCGGTGGTCGCGAACTTCCACGGCCCCTGGAAGTCGGGGGCCGAGAACCAGCGCCCGGACACGAGGTAGTAGACCGCGCCCTGCTCTCCGAGCCGGAACACGTCGCTCTCGGTGTTGCTGACCCACAGCAGCGTGCCCGCCGCCGTCTGGTACTTCGGCGGGCCGTCGAGCAGGATGATCTCTGCCGGCTCCTCGCTCACGAACACGGTCGGGATCTTGCCCGGATCGAGCTTCTTGCCCGGCAGGGCCGCCTTCACGTCCTTCCAGTCATCGTTGGCCGGGAGCTTGGAGAAGCTCGGCGGCAGTCCCGCCGCCGGCGTCCACGGTCCGGCGAGATCGTTCGCCTGGAGCCAGGAGGTCTCGTAGCGCAGGTAGTGCGTCTTCGAGGGGTCGTGCAGGAAGAGGTCCCAGTTCGTGTTGACCGCGTACTTTAGGTCGTTTTCCTTGATCGGGCTCCAGATCGCCTTGCCATCGAGGTTGACCAGGATCGCGGGCGTCTGGCTGAAGGAGATCTTCGGTGGATCGGCCTTAACGCCCTCGACGTTCTTCGGCAGGATCTGACTGCGGTCGATCGCGGCGAGGACGCGGTCGAGCCCGATGACCCGCTCGTCGTCCGGCAACGCCTCGTCGATCTCGGTCACGACCTCGCGGGTCTTGTCCTTGTCGAGCGTCGGGAAGTTCGCCTCGGCGATTTGGAAGTTCGTGAAGCGGACCAGTCGCTCCTCGACCGCGACCGTGGTGTCAGCCTCGATCCGGATCGTGCCCAACTCGGCCTTGGCGGCGCCCTTGGGCGTGAACGCGACCGCGGAGTGGGCGACCATATGGTTCTGGCCGGTCCAGCTCGCGACCTGCGGCTGGTAAAGGACGACGTTGCCGCCGCTCGGCGTGGTGTAGCCGCGCGGCCAGCCGCCGTCGGGCCCGCCCGGCGAGACCGTGGCAGCCTTCGCCGCGGCGGCGTCCGCGGCGGCGACGCCGGAGCTCGTGCCGGGAGGCGTGGCCGAGGCCGGCGCTTGCGCGCCAGTCGGGGGCGCCGTCGAGAGCAGCAAGCCGCAGGCGGTGAGCAGGGCGACGCCGGAACGGAAATCAGACTTTCGTCGAGTCAAGGGAGCCACTTTCTGCCCTCGGCACTTCGGGCGAGTATGGATGGGGCGTCGGCGGCGATCCTCGCCGCAGACCCCGAACGCGGAAGCGGACCTTACGTCGGGCGGTAAGGTCCGTGCAAGGAGAGGCGGCTCCTAGTCTCCGCAGCGCCGGCAACCGCATGGTCTATCCTGCCGCGTGTGCTCGCCGGCTCCGGTGCGGAGGCGCCGCCACCCGTATCGATGTTCCGTGGACATGTCGTGACGGACGAGGCATCGAGTGGGTCGGACCTCGATGCTCGAAGCTCAGCCACGCACGGAAATCGACGCCGCCGCCACGGTGCCGCGGCGGTCGCCCTGGGTACGCGGTCCCGGTTGGGACGGGTTCTGGATGCTCAGCGGGCTCTGGCTCGCGCCGATCGTCCTATGGCTCTCCCATGGATATGCCGATCCCGGAGGAGAGCCCGCTCGATCTGCTGTACTTCGGGCTGACCGCGCTGTTTTGGATCGGTCATCGGTTGTGCAGCACGTATCTCGCGTACTGCACGGAAGCCTATCGGCCTCTCCTGCGCACGCAGCCGGTGCGATTCGTCGTCATCCCGTTGCTGGTGACCGCCGGATGCTTCGCTGTCTTCCTGGCCCCGGACGCTGCCTTGCCGTGCACCCGTGAGGAACGGCTCGTGGCGTTCGCGATCGTCGACTACGTCTTCGTGACGTACCACTTCGCGGCACAGCATTTCGGCGCGCTCTCCCTCTATCGCGCGCGAGTCGGACGGGCCGCCCACATTCGCACGAGAAATATGGATCGGCTGTTCGCGCTCGGTGTCGGCGGCGTGCTCGTCTTCCTGGCGGACATTCTTGCCGGAGCAGTCGCCTACCAAGATCAGTGGGTCGATCGTTGGTCGCTCCTTCCCTGGTTCGTGTCGGCGCAAGACGGGATCCGCGCCGGCGCCACGCTCGTACTGCTCTTCGCCACCGCCGCGATGCTTCTCGCGGAACTGCGCGCGCCGCGATCGTCGCTGCCGCGCGTACTCTACATTCTCGGGGTCGCGACCATGGTCGCGCTCGCCCTCCGCCCGCGAAGCCCGTTCCTCTTTCTCGTGATCTGGACGTCGCAGCACTGGATTCTGGCGACGGGCCTTGCGTCTCAGATGGCGGTCGCGGAGCCGGCTCCGGTGCACGGCGTCGTGCGCCGCGTGTTCCACTCGCTGAACGTGCGGCCCTGGGCCGTCGTATTCATTCTCGTGCTGTCGTCGGTCGTCCTGTTGCCGCTGTTCGAGGTCGAAGGCGAACCGGCAGGACGGTACGTACTACGGAGACCGGATATTCGGTGCCGTCGCGACGGGATTGCGGACGTCCTCGTGGGTTCCTGTCTTGCTCGCTTTCGGGTTTGCGACAGGCTTCGTCCACTACCTCCTCGACCGAAGTGTCTACCGACTGTCCGATCCCCACGTGCGCGCGGCGGCGCGTCGCCTATTGGACTGAGGTTCCGGAACCGCGCGCTCGTCAGCGTTCGTCAGTCGGCGGTCGGGCCCCAATAACGGTTGTGGCTAGACGCTGCGCGATTTCTTTGACGCAGCGACGGCGCGGACGAAGACGTTTCCACCGCTTCAGGTTGAGTCGAGAAAGCGGACGCGGCCAGTCATGAGGTCGTAGATCGCACCCACGAGCTTCATCTTGCCCTCGGCCACCCGTGCTCTCCCTTCCGGCGACTCTAGGATCCGGCGCATGGACCAGCGCACGTTGGCTTCCACCGCGGCATGAAGCCGCTCGTCAGGGCGCTGCGCGAGGTCCAGGTCCGCGAGGCCGGGCAGCATGCTCTGCATGATCACCTCGATGCGGCTCTTCTGGCGGACACCCTGGAGCTTGGCGGCGAGGGCTGCTTCGACCGCTCCGCAACGTTCGTGCCCGAGCACGACGAACAGGCGCGTTGCGAGGTGGACCCCCGCGTACTGCAGGGTGCCCGTGACCGCCGGCAAGACGACGTTACCGGCGACGCGCACGGTGAAGAGCTCGCCGAAGCCGGCGTCGAAGACCAGCTCAGGCGGCACCCTCGAATCGCTGCAACCGAGGATCGTCGCGTAGGGATGCTGCTCCTTGGCCAGGCTGGCCAGCACCTCCTTCTGCACGGTGGGGAAGCGCGCCGTTCCGCGCACGAAGCGCTCGTTGCCCGCGACGAGCCGGGCGAGGGCAGCGTCGGCGGAGCGGGGGTGTACGGGTTTGCGGGTCACGCGTGGCGAAACAGAGGCTTCCGATCGGAGAACGGACGGAACGGTGACCGCAGCGCGAGGCCGTGATGACCTATGGGGTCAGCGCCTTCTCGATCGCCGCGATGACCTTCCGCTCGCCGCCGACGTCGATGAGCAGTCTCTCGAGATGGCCGGTTGCGGCTACGATCCCCCGGGCGCGTTCCAAGAGGTCATTGCGAAAGGTCTTGAGCTCGCCAGGAGAAAGAACCTTCTTCAACTCTTCGGCGTAGAGGAACCAGATCTTCCTGGCTTCGGGGTCCGGACCCTTGTGCAGCCGGTCCTCCAGCATCCGGTACGCCCTCGAGCCGGGACGGAGGCCTTGTTTTTCGCCCACGGCGAGCACGCTTTTGGCCTCGCTCTCGCTGAGATCCCCATCCGCCCAGGCGATCTCGACGAGAGGGTAAAGTTGGAAGGCGCCCATCAGCTCGCCGTTCAGCTGCATCGCCACCAAGCGGTCGAGAAGCTGCTCGTTCGTCACGCCGGTCGCTTTGCTGATGCTCTCCTTGTCGACCTTCTTTTGAAAGACCGCCTTCAGCTTCTCGAGGAGCTCGAACTCCTTCTTGCGAAAGTACTCCTCCTCCAAATACATCTCTCGCTTCTGGAAGATGTCCTTGGCCATGGCTCACTCCTCGCGGCCATGTTGCCACGTTGACGGTCGAACGTCACGACCCCGCCGGCTGCTTCGGTCTGTGTCGATCGTACGATCGGGGGCGCCGCCTGGGGCTGGCCGCTGGTCCTCGCCACGAATCGCGTGGGTACCGTCGCTGCGAGTCGTCACGCTCCGCCTCCCACGCGGCTGAATACCACCACGACGGAGCGCGACTCGGCCCGATAGGTTCGACCCGGAATAGGCTCCGCCGTCTGCCATGGGACGATGTCGCGCGGGGAGTCGAGCGCCGTATCGATCCATCGTCGCCACGGAGCCTCCCCCCTTGGTCCACCGGCGGGAGCTCGAAGTCGAGCGCGTGCCAATAGGCGTTCAAAATCAAATAGAAGAGGATCCCTTCTCTTCGCAGCACCGCGCTGAACGCGAGGCTGTGTGAACAATCGCGCCAGTCCGGTTGCTCGGGCTTGACGCCGTGCCAGGCCTTGGTCGCTTCCCGCAGCAACTGGTTCAGGCTCACGCGGCTTCGCTCGACTTCCACGTTCCGCAGCTGCCGTCGGGCAGCGAGCAGCGTCAAGAATCGGTGCACGTCGGCGTGCTTCGAAAGCAGCGTCCAGTCGAACCAACTGGTCTCGTTGTCCTGACAGTAGGCGTTGTTGTTGCCGAACTGGGTGCGGCGCACTTCGTCACCCATCGAGATCATGGGCATGCCGAGCGAGAGCATCGTGACGGTCAGGAAGTTCTTCGCCTGTCGGTTCCGTAGCTTCTCGACCGCCGGATCATCGCTCGAACCTTCGGCGCAGCAATTCCAGCTGCGGTTGTCGTCGGCGCCGTCGCGGTTCCCCTCGCCGTTCGCCTCGTTGTGCTTCCGGTCGTACGAGACGAGATCGTTCAGCGTGAAGCCGTCGTGACAGGCGACGAAGTTGACGCTCTGCTCCACCTCGCGTTCCTCGTGGCCATAGATCTCGGGGCTGCCGAGACAGCGGTCGGCGATACGCCCCACGAAGCCCTCTTCGCCGCGGAAGAAGCTTCGCACGTCGTCTCGGAACCGTCCGTTCCACTCCTTCCAGCTGTCCCCGATGAAGCTGCCGACCTGGTAGAGGCCCGCGGCATCCCACGCTTCGGCGATCAGCTTCGTGCCCGCGAGCGCGGGCTCCGACTCGATATCCCACAAGACTGGGGGGCTCGGCATCAGATGGCCCGATGGATCGCGGGCGAGAATCGAGGATCGGACGGTCCCTGGACTCGATAGCCGTAGATCTGTCCGGATCGCGCGCCAGGCACGAACACGTGCCAGTAGTGGTACGCGCGGTTTGTTTCGGATCGATGTGAATCGCGCGTGCGGGCCGCGCGTCATCGTCCCGGTCGAAGAACAGCAGATCGACGGCCGCGCCGCCACGTGAGAACAGACTGAAATTGACGCCTCCGTCCACCACCGTGGCGCCGAGAGGAGAGCTTCGGCCGGCGCTCTCAACCGAGCTCATACGCCATCAATGGTCCGCGGGGGGACCCAGCACTTGGGAGGTCCGCCGATCGGTCCTACGCCAGCGCACCATTCACGATCTCCTGAGCCTCGCTCACGATCGAGTCGAGATGGGCCTCACCTTTGAAGCTCTCCGCGTAGATCTTGTAGATGTTCTCGGTGCCAGAGGGGCGGGCCGCGAACCAGCCGCTTGGGGCGACCACCTTCAGGCCCCCGATCGGAGCATCGTTGCCGGGCGCCTTGGTCAGCTTGGCGCTAATGGGCTCGCCCGCGAGCATCGACCTGGTGACTGCCTCGGGGGATAGCTTGGCGAGCTTCGCCTTCTGCTCGGGCGTCGCCGGTGCATCCATACGGGTATAATACGAAGCTCCGAAGTCTGCGGTCAGCGCGCGATAGCGCTCCCCCGGGTCGCTTCCGGTGCGCGCCGTGATCTCCGCGGCGAGGAGGTTCGGGACCAACCCATCTTTGTCCGTCGTCCACACCGAGCCGTCGCGGCGCAAGAACGTCGCTCCGGAGCTCTCCTCGCCGCAGAAGCCGACCGATCCGTCGATCAGTCCGTCGACGAACCACTTGAAACCCGCCGGAACTTCGATCAGCCGCCGCTTCAGGCGCGCAGCCACGCGATCGATCATGCTGCTGCTGACGACCGTCTTTCCGACGCCGGCCGATGCCGGCCACTGCGGCCGGTTCGCGAACACGTAGGCGATCGCGACGGCGAGGTAGTGATTCGGATTCAGCAATCCCTGAGTGCGGCTCACGATCCCGTGGCGGTCGGCGTCGGCGTCGTTCGCGAAGGCGACATCGAATCGCTCCTTGAGGGCGACCATTCCCGCCATTGCGTACGCGGAGGAGGGGTCCATGCGGATCTGGCCATCCCAATCCACGGTCATGAAGCGGAACGTGGCGTCGACCGCGTGGTTCACGACTTCGAGATCGAGGCCGTAGCGTTCGCCGATGGCATCCCAGTACGCGACGCTTGCGCCGCCGAGCGGGTCCACGCCGATGTGGATCTTGCTCTCCTTGATGGCTTGCAGGTCCACCACCGAAGGGAGATCGCGAACGTAGGAGTCGAGGTAAGGATGCTCGTGCGTGGTGGAGGCCCTGCGGGCTCGCTCGAAAGGCATTCTCGCTACTCCGCGTAGCTCCTCGGTGATGAACGCGTTGGCCCGCTGCTCGATCCACCGGGTCACCTGTGTGTCCGCCGGTCCGCCGTGCGGTGGGTTGTATTTGAAGCCGCCGAATTGCGGCGGGTTGTGCGACGGAGTGATGACGATGCCATCGGCGAGCCCGCCCTTGCGGCCCCGGTTGTAAGTGAGAATCGCGTGAGAGATGACCGGGGTCGGCGTGTAGCCACCACCCGCGTCGACCATGACCTCTACGCCGTTCGCCGCTAGTACCTCCAATGCGCTGGCGAAGGCGGGCGCCGAGAGCGCATGCGTATCGATGCCGAGGTAAAGCGGTCCGTCGATCTCCTGCTCCCGGCGGTAGAGACAGATGGCCTGGGTGATTGCGAGGATGTGGGTCTCGTTGAAGGCGTTGTCGAACGAGGAGCCGCGGTGCCCGGAAGTTCCGAACGCGACGCGCTGGGCGGGCACGGAGGGATCCGGCCGCCCGGTGTAATACGCCGTCACCAACCGCGGGACGTCGACGAGAATCGAGGGTTCAGCGGGCTTTCCTGCGAGCGGACTGACGTGCATTGTCTTGTGCTCCTCGGGCTACGGGCAGTCGTGTTTCGGCTATGCCACAGAGCACGCTTTCGCGCCCCAGATCTCGGCCGCATACTCGGCGATCGTGCGGTCGCTCGAGAACTTCCCGGAGCCCGCCACGTTCAGGACGGCCTTGCGCGTCCACGCATGCGGGTCGGCGTAGAGCTTGCAGAGCCGCCCGTCTGCCTCAAGATAGGATTTCAGGTCTGCCAGATGCATGTAGTGGTCGCCGTGCGTCAGCAGCGTGTCGCGCAATTCCGCGAAGACACCCGGCTCATAACGGCTGAAATGGTCGGAGAAGATCAGATCCAGCGCGGCTCGGGTCTCCGGCTCGTTGTCGTAATGCCAATGAGGGTCATACCAGCCGCGGCTGCCGGCCACTTGCTCCGCGGTCAGCCCGAAGAGGAAGAAATTGTCCTCTCCTGCTTCCTCGGCCATCTCGATCGTCGCGCCGTCGCGCGTGCCGATCGTCAGCGCCCCGTTCATCATGAACTTCATGTTGCTCGTGCCACTCGCCTCGTAGCCGGCGGTCGAGATCTGGTTGGAGACGTCGGCGGCGGGGATCAAGTACTCCGCGAGCGAAACGCAGTACTCGGGCAGGAAGACGACCTTGAGCCGCCCGCGCACCGCAGAGTCGCCGTCGATGGTGCCGGCGAGGTTGTTCACGAATTTGATGATGAGCTTGGCCAGCCGGTAGGCGGGGGCTGCTTTGCCAGCGAAGAAGAAGGTCCGTGGCGCCGTTTCGAGCTCGGGACTCTCGCGCAGCCGGTTGTAGAGCACCACGATCCGCAGGGCGTTCAAAAGTTGGCGCTTGTACTCGTGAATGCGCTTCACCTGGCAATCGAAGATGGTATCGGGGTCGATGGTCTGGCCAGACGTTGCCTTGAGCCAATCCGCGAATCGGGATTTCGCTTCTCGCTTGGCCTTGCGGACCTCGTCGCGAAAGCCGTTGTCCTCGGCGAGCGGTGCGAGCTTGCGCAGCTCGGCGAGGTCTGTCACCCACTCTTCGCCGATCGCCTCGGTGATCGTACGCGCGAGCGCCGGGTTCGCGAGCGCGAGCCAGCGGCGCGGCGTCACACCATTGGTCTTGTTGTTGAACCGCTCGGGAAACATCTCGGCGAGGTCCTTGACCGTCATGGTGCGTAGAAGCTCGGAGTGAATCGCGGCCACCCCGTTGGTGCTGTGCGAGCCGACGATCGCCAGGTTGGCCATCCGGATCTTGCGCGCGGCGCCCTCCTCGACGAGGCTCACTCGTGCGACCCGCCCTTCGTCTCCGGGGAAGCGGCTCCGAACCTCGTCGAGCAGTCGTCGGTTGATCTCCAGGACGATCTCCAGTTGGCGCGGCAGCAGCATCTCGAACCAGTCGAGCGGCCACTTCTCGAGCGCTTCGGGGAGGAGGGTGTGGTTCGTGTACGCGAGCGTCCGCTGCGTGAGATCCCATGCCTCGTCCCAGCCGAGGTGCGCTTCGTCGAGAAGGATCCGCATCAGCTCGGGGATGGCCAGCGTGGGGTGCGTGTCGTTCAACTGGATGGCGACCTTCGACGGCAGAGCGCTCCAATCGGCGTTCGTTCGCCGGAAGCGGCGCACCAGATCGGCGAGGGAACAGGCGACCAGGAAGTACTCCTGCACGAAACGCAGGCCCTGTCCCATGCTCGTGGAGTCGTCCGGGTAGAGGACCCGCGTAAGCGATTCGGCGGCGAGCGTCTCCGCCAATGCACCGACGAACTCGCCGCCGCTGAATTGCTGGAAGTTGAAGAAATCGGGCGCGGCGGCCGCCCACAGGCGCAGCGTATTGATGGTCTTGCCGCCGAAGCCGACCACCGGACGATCGAACGGGATGCCGATCAACGTGGACGGGCGGTCGCGAACCGCACTCAGGCTTCCGCCGCGCAGCTCGAACGCGCAGTTGAGTTTGACCTCGACCTGCTCGCCCAGACGCTCGACCTCCCACGGATCCGGGTATCGCAGCCAGTTGTCCGGCCGTTCGAGCTGCCAGCCGTTCTCGAGCGACTGCCGGAAGATGCCGTATTCGTAGCGCAGCCCGTAGCCCATGGCCGGCAGCTCCATCGTCGCCATCGAATCGAGGAAGCAGGCGGCCAGCCGCCCGAGCCCGCCGTTGCCGAGACCCGCGTCCGGCTCCTGTTCGAGAAGGCCGAGCCAATCGAGGCTCTGGCGCGCGGCGGCTTCCTTCACAATGGAGCCGAGGAGGAGGTTCGTCACGTTGTTGGCCAGCGAGCGGCCGATGAGAAACTCCATCGATGTGTAGTAGACGCGCTTGGGGTTTGCGCGCTCGTAGGTTTGCTCCGTGCGCACCCATCGCTGGGCGAGGACATCCTTCACGGAGCGGGCCACCGCCTCGAACTTCTCCCGCGGGCGAGCCTCGGCCGGGTCGACGACATCGTCGAAGAGCAGATGGCGATCGTAGAGCCCGTCGGCCGTGCCCGAGAACTGAATCGGACCGCATCCATATTGTTCGAGTAGCTTCGGAACCGGATCGACGTCCATCACGTTCAAGGCGGCGCCCTCGGTCTGCTTGCTCATCTCGTACTCCTTCCTCGGATCCGCTCGTCTAAGCGAGAGCGTGGATCGCGATCTGATCACGGTGACTGGAAACCACCTTCCTCGGGGGCTTGCAGCGCCAGCACGAGTAGGACCACCGAGCGCGGCCCCGCCACATACGTCTCCGACGGCACTGCCGGGGCCTTGTCCCAGTGACAGATGTCGTCGGGTGACTGCAGTGCGGTGTCGATGCAGCGTCGCCAGCGCTGCCCGCTCTCCGCGGGCAAAGGGGGCAGCTCGAACGTCAACGGCTCCCAATACGCGTTCAACATTGCGTGGAAGAGAAAGCGCGCGAGCAGGCTTCGTAGCGTGAAGGCGAGGGCGTGCGAGTGCTCGCTCCAGTCCGGGCGGTCGAGCGCCACGCCGTGCCATTCGATATTGGCCCGCTCCAAGAGTTGCGTCAGGCTGAGCTGGCCTTCTTCCGCCACGATGTCGCGGCGCTGGCGAAACACGTTGAGCAACTGGACGAACCGGCGGACGTCGGCGTGCCGTTCCAACAAGCTCCAGTCAAACCAATTCATCTCGTTGTCCTGGCAATAGGCATTGTTGTTGCCTTGCTGAGTCCGGCGCACCTCGTCGCCCATGAGCAGCATCGGCGTGCCGGCGGCCAGCAGCTCGAGCGTGAAAAAGTTCTTCACCTGGCGATTGCGCAACGCCTCGATCGCTCCATCGTCCGTCGGTCCTTCCGCGCCGCAGTTCCAGCTCAGGTTGTCGTTCGAACCGTCGCGATTGTTCTCGCCGTTCGCCTCGTTGTGCTTGTCGTTGTAGGAGACCACGTCGTTGAGGGTAAAACCGTCGTGGCAGGTGATGAAGTTGACGCTCTGCTCGGCCTCCCGTTGCTTGTGACCATAGATATCCGGACTGCCCATGAGTCGAGCCGCCAAGGAAGGCACCGCACCGTTGTCGCCCTTCACGAAACGCCGCACGTCGTCGCGGAATCTGCCGTTCCACTCCTGCCACGTGTCGCCGACGAAGCTTCCGACTTGATAGAGCCCCGCCGCGTCCCACGCCTCCGCGATCAGCTTGGTGCCGGCCAACAGCGGATCCGACTCGATGTCCCAAAGCACCGGCGGGTTCGGCAGCGGATGGCCCGTCTCGTCGCGCGACAAGATCGACGCGAGATCGAAGCGGAAGCCGTCGACGTGCATCTGAGTCACCCAATAGCGCAGGCTGTCCTGAATCAGCCGGCGCACGATGGGCTGGTTGGCGTTCAGCGTGTTGCCGCAGCCGGTATAGTCGGCGTAGCGCGCTTTGTCCTTCTCGAGAATGTAGTAGAAGTCGTTGGCCAGGCCGCGATAACACAAGGTCGGCCCTCCAGACCCGCCTTCCGTGGTGTGATTGAAGACCACATCGAGGATGACCTCGATGCCGGCTCGGTGCACCGCCTTGACCATGTCGCGAAATTCATCGAGCACTGCCAAGGGGTCGTTCCGCGAGCTGTACGCATGATGCGGCGCGAAGAACGAGACCGGTTGGTAGCCCCAGTAGTTCACGCGGCCTTCCGGAGCATCTTGTGGATCGAACTGAAAAACCGGCAACAGCTCGACGGCGGTCACTCCGAGGTCTTTCAGGTAGGGGATCTTTTCGATCAACCCCGCGTAAGTTCCTCGCTTCCCGGACGCGACGCCTGAGCTGGGATGGAAAGTGAAGCCGCGGACGTGCATCTCGTAGATCACAGTCTCGACAAAGGGCCGTTTGAGCGGCAGGTCGCCCTCCCAGTCGTAGCGGTCGGGATCCGCCACCACGCTCTTCATCGCCACCGCGGCATTGTCGCCGGGCCGGCTCGCGGCTTTACGGTCGTAGCTGCCGGGTACCGCTATGGCGAGTCCATACGGGTCGAGGAGAACCTTCTCGCCATCGAACCGCAGACCTTGCTCGGGGGCGAACGGCCCATGAGCTCGGTACGCGTAGATCTGGCCCGCTTTGAGGTCTGGAACATACACATGCCAGTAATGATAGGTTCTGTGTCGGTTCGGCTCGAGGGGAATGACCGCCGCCGGCTTGGCGGCGTTCTCCCCGTCGAACAACAGCAGCTCGATCAGGGTCGCGTCCCTCGAGAACACGCTGAAGTTGACGCCGCCACCAGAAACGGTTGCTCCGAGCGGAGCACTCGAACCTTTCTTGACGAAGCCCGCGGTGCCCTCTACTTCGGGGCCGTTGCGAATCGAGCCAATTCGCTTCTCTTGGCTGACAGGCTGCAGTCCCATTTCTCGACCGTCCTCCTGCACCTTAGAGCTTCACCGGCACCGGCTGCACGTTCCAGATCTCCTCGCAGTACTCGGCGATGGCGCGGTCGGATGAGAACTTGCCGCTGCGCGCGCTGTTGAGCATCCCGCCGGGCGCCCGACGGAATAACGCAAGTGACCGGCAACCGCCTGCCGCAAGGTGGCGGCCTGCATACCGGTGCGCACATCCGGTTCCGAAGGGCTGGTGAACGAGGGAGACTCCGACGTGCGTGCGAGTATCCGAGACGTTGTGATGCTCATTGCTGCAACTCCTCACGACGGTCGTTGCTCATCTGCGCACGGCTCGATCGCTTGGGCTCCCATCGACGATTTCATCGCGCCTTCAGCACCCGCCGCGTGTGGCGGGCGATCATCAGCTCTTCGTTGGTCGGGATCACCCACGCCGAAACCCGGGAGCTTGGCTTGCTGATGGCGGGGCGGCCCTGCTCGTTCGCCTCGGCATCGAGCTCGACCCCGAGCCATGCCGCCGCGAGGCACACCCGCTCGCGGATGACGGCCGAATGCTCGCCGATACCCGCGGTGAAGACGATGGCGTCCAGCCCATCGAGCGCCGCCGCCAGCGAGCCGAGCTCTCGGCCGATGCGGTAGATGTACAAGTCGATGGCGAGCTTCGCCCGCGGATCGCTGCTCGCCAGCAGTGTGCGCATGTCGCTCGAGATACCCGACATGCCGAGTAGGCCGCTCTCGTAGTAGATCAGCTTCTCGATCGCGCGCGCGTCCATCCCGCGTTCGTCCATGAGGAACAGCAGGACGCCGGGGTCGAGCGCGCCGCAGCGCGTTCCCATGGCCAACCCGTCCACGGCCGTGAATCCCATCGTCGTAGCAACGGCCCGGGATGCCGCCATTGCGCACATGCTCGCGCCGTTGCCGAGGTGCAGGACGACCGTCTTGCCGCCCGCCGCCTTGCGGTCAAAGCGCGGCAGCGCCGAGGCGATGTATTCGTAGGAAAGGCCGTGGAACCCGTAGCGCCGCACGCCGGCGTCGTGCAGCTCGGACGGCAACGCGAATCGCTGCGCGATCTCGGGACTGGTGCGGTGGAAGGCCGTGTCGAAGCAAACGACCTGCGGCAGGTTCGGCGCGCGGTCGAGGAGCAGGCGGACCGGCGCAAGGTTGTGCGGCTGATGCAGCGGCGCCAGCGGCACGAGTTTCTCGAGCGCGACTAGAGTGGCGGGGTCGACGCGGACGGGCTGAGTGTACTCCATCCCCCCGTGCACCACGCGGTGGCCGACACCGACCAGGTGGCCGCCTGCGAGCCGGCGCTGGAGGAACGAAAGGAGGTAATCGAGCGCACGCCCGTGATCGAACGCCTCGCCTTCTTCCCAGGACGCCTCCCCCTCGACCTTTCCACTGCGGTCTCGGGCGACGAAGCGCGGCGCGGTATGGAGCCCCTCGATCTGCCCACCGACTTCGAGCTCCAGCTCGCCCTGGCGGTCGACGAACATCGCGAACTTGATGCTGGAGGATCCGGCGTTGAGAACGACGATCGCGTCGGCCATCGACGTCCCTCATCGCCCGGCCTAGCCTGCGAGGGGCCCATTCCAGATTCTCACGGCGGGTATCCCGCGGTAGTAGCGCGAGCACGTTCAACGTGCCCGTATCCAGCATGAAGTGCTGCCCGGCGCCGGGCGGGCAGCCCGAGCCAGCGCGCCGCGAGCACGCGCAGCACGTGTCCATGAGCGAAGAGCGCGACGTTGCCTTCGACGGAACGTGCGCGGGCGATCACACGATCCACCCGTGCACCGATCTCGGCCGGTGTCTCGCCGCCCGGGCATCCATCCCTGAAGATCAACCAGCCCGGCACCCTTTCGTGGATCTGCTTGGGCGTCAGCCCCTCGTACTCCCCGTAATTCCACTCCACTAGATCGGAATCGATGACGGCGTGTGCGCCGAGGCCGGAGAGTTCGCAAGTCTCTCGCGCGCGCTGCAAGGGGCTGGTCAGGACGAGCTCGAATTTTTCCTTGCCGAGCACGGGCCGGATCCGCTCGGCGAGTCGACGCCCGTTTTCGGTCAAGGGAATGTCCGTCGTGCCCGTGTGCTGCAGGCTCAGGCTCCACTCGGTCTCGCCATGCCTGATGGCAAACACCTCTTGGTCGGGACTCGCCATGCGCGGGCTCCGCAGACAGCAGCCTCGCGGCGGCTCAGACGTTATCGGCTTCGGTCGAGCCCCCGCGTCGGCCGGCGACCGGCGCGGCTTGCCCCCATTTCCATCCGGTGATCTCGGGCATGTCGTCGCCGTAGCGGGCGATGTACTGCTTGTGCTCCATCAGCTTGTCGCGGATCGCCTGCTGCGCGTAGGCAGCCCGGGCCCCCAGCCGCGGCACGCGGTCGATCACGTCGCTCACCAGGTGGAAGCGATCGAGATCGTTCAGCACGCACATGTCGAACGGCGTGGTCGTCGTGCCTTCCTCCTTGTAGCCGCGCACGTGCAGATTCGCGTGGCCCCTTCCGCCGATAGGTCAGCCGATGGATGAGCGACGGGTAGCCGTGGAACGCGAAGATGATCGGCTTGTCGGTCGTGAACAGTGTGTTGAACTCGCTGTCCGGCAGGCCGTGCGGATGCTCGCTCGCCGGCTGTAGCTTCATCAGGTTCACGACGTTGATTACACGGATCTTCAGCTCCGGGGCGTGGCGGCGCAGTAGGTCGACGGCGGCGAGCGTCTCCAAGGTCGGCACGTCACCGCAACATGCCATGACCACGTCGGGCTCGCCCCCCCGATCGTTGCTGGCCCATTCCCAGATCCCGAGCCCGGCCGTGCAGTGCTTGATCGCCTCGTCCATGGTCAACCACTGCGGGGCGGGCTGCTTGCCGGCAACGACGACGTTTACGTAGTTGCGGCTCCGCAAGCAATGGTCGGTCACCGAGAGTAGGCAGTTCGCGTCGGGCGGAAGGTACACGCGGACGACGTCGGCCTTCTTGTTGACGACGTGATCGATGAAGCCGGGGTCCTGGTGGCTGAAGCCGTTGTGGTCCTGCCGCCAGACGTGCGACGAGAGCAGATAATTGAGGGAGCCGATCGGTCGACGCCAGGGAATGTGGTTGCACACCTTCAGCCACTTGGCGTGCTGGTTGAACATCGAGTCGATGATGTGGATGAACGCCTCGTAGCAGGAGAAGAAGCCGTGGCGGCCCGTCAAGAGATAGCCTTCGAGCCAGCCTTGGCACTGGTGCTCGCTCAGCACCTCCATCACGCGGCCGTCCGGCGCGAGATGGTCGTCCCACTCGTATTTGTCGGCGACCCAGGCACGATTGGTGACCTCCATCGCGTCCTGCCAGCGGTTCGAGTTGTTCTCGTCCGGGCTGAATAGCCGGAAGTTCCGGGCCTCCATGTTGAGCTTCATCACGTCGCGGAGGAACTTGCCCATGACACGGGTCGACTCGGCGCTGGTCGCGCCGGGTGTGGCTACGGGGATCGCATAATCGCGGAAGTCGGGTAGACGCAGGTCGCGGAGAAGGAGGCCGCCGTTCGTGTGCGGGTTGGCGCTCATGCGGCGCGCGCCCTTCGGCGACAGCTCGGCGAGCTCGGGCTTGAGCCGACCGTTCGCCTCGAAGAGCTCCTCCGGCCTGTAGCTCTTCATCCATTGCTCGAGAATGTGGACGTGCTCGGGCTTCTCGTGCATCTCGCCCATCGGCACCTGGTGGGATCGCCAGTAGTCCTCGGTCCGCTTGCCGTCGATCTCCTTGGGGCAAGTCCATCCCTTGGGCGTGCGCAGAACGATCATGGGCCAGCTCGGGCGCTTCTTGAAGCCATCCCGGCGCGCCTCGGCCTTGATCTGTTGTATGTCCTTGAGAACCGAGTCGAGCGTCTCCGCCATGAGCCGGTGCATCGCCTGCGGCTCGTGGCCCTCGACGAAATGCGGAGTGTAGCCGTAGCCCCGGAAGAGGTGATCGAGCTCCTCGTGGCTGATGCGAGCCAGTATGCAGGGGTTCGCGATCTTGTAGCCGTTCAAGTGGAGGATCGGCAGGACCACTCCGTCGGTGACCGGGTTCAAGAACTTGTTCGAATGCCAGCTCGTCGCCAGCGGCCCGGTTTCCGCTTCGCCGTCGCCCACCACGCAGGCCACGATCAGGTCGGGGTTGTCGAACGCGGCTCCGTACGCGTGCGAGATCGCGTAGCCGAGCTCACCGCCTTCGTGGATCGAGCCCGGGGTCTCGGGAGCCACGTGGCTCGGAATTCCTCCGGGGAACGAGAACTGGGTGAAGAGGCGCTTCATGCCCTCTTCATCCTGGGAGATGTTCGGGTAGACCTCCGTATACGTCGACTCGAGGTAGGCGTTCGCGACGAGGCCGGGCCCGCCGTGCCCCGGGCCGGTGATGTAGAGCATGTCGAGGTCGTGCTTCGTAATCAGTCGGTTCAGATGGGCGTAGATGAAGTTCAGGCCGGGCGTGGTTCCCCAGTGGCCGAGGAGACGCGGCTTTACGTGCTCCTTGGTCAGGGGCTTCTTCAGCAGCGGATTGTCGTACAGGTAGATCTGGCCGACCGAGAGGTAATTGGCGGCCCGCCAGTACGCGTCGATGAGATTGAGCTCCTTGTCAGACAGCGCTTTCGCCATGATCTTCTCCTTGATCCAACTGTTTGCGACTACGGCTCTTCGAAGGTTCCGCTGGCTTCTCGGGCTTCTTCGCGTCGAGGGTTTTGATCGGCTGATCTCGACGAAGAGGTCAGTCGTCTTCTCCGTGGGGCACCGGAACGCTCGGACCTCCGGACGCCGATTCCATCTCATCGGAGTAGGCGCCGCGACTGGCTGCGGAATTGCACTTCGCCCGGTGGTACAGAGCTTCCTGGCCGGCTTTCAGGTGCTCGTCTTTTCCCCGCCACGTGGCGAGCGCCGGGTCCTGGAGCGCGCGCCCGTAGGAGAAACCGATCTTCCAGGGCTTGGGGCTCGGGAGTCGATTGATCGCGTTCAGGTTGGCCGTGGCCATGCGATCGCTCTGGCCGCCCGACAGGAACACGATGCCGGGGACCGCAGCGGGAACGTGGCGGCGGAGGCAACGGAGCGTGGCGGTTGCGACCTCCTGCACCGAAGCCTGACGGGAACATTTCGCGCCGGCGATGACCATGTTCGGCTTGAGCAGCATCGATTCGAGCGAGACGCGTTGGTCGAGAAGGGCATCGAACACCGTATGCAGCACGAAGCTCGTGACCTCTTCGCACCGCTCGATCGTGTGGGAGCCGTCCATCAGAACTTCCGGCTCGACGATCGGTACCAGGCCCGATTCCTGACAGAGCGCAGCGTATCGCCCGAGGGCGTGTGCATTCACGCTCACGCACGTCGAGCTCGGTAACGAATCGGCGATGCGGATGACCGCCCGCCATTTCGCGAAGCGGGCGCCCATGCTCCCTGTATTCGGCGAGGCGGTCGCGGAGCCCGTCGAGCCCTTCGGTGACGCTCTCGCCGGCACAGAGCGGCGAGGGGCTTCGCTCCGGTATCGACCTTGATGCCGGGAATGATGCCTTGGCTCGAGAGGACCTCGGGGAGCGGCATCCCGGAGGAGCTCTTCTGGCGGATCGTCTCGTCGTACAGGATGACGCCGCTGATGAACTCGGCCACGCCCGGCGGCGTGAACAGCATCTCCCGGTACGTTCGCCGGGTCTCGGCCGTCGACTCGATGCCGAGCGCTACGAACCGCTTGGTGAGGGTAGGGGAGGTCTCATCGGCTGCCAGGATGCCTTTGCCGTCGGCAACCAGGGCGATCGCGGTGCTTTCGAGATCCTTGCCTGTTGCTGTTGCCATCGCCACGGTCCCCCTACTTGGGAATATACAAAAGTGATGAAGCCCCCGTTACGCCCGAGTGAAGTCTACAGGAACCGTGCCGCCCCGATAGCCGCCAAAATCTCCGCGATTCCTCAGGCGCGTTTTTCGATTGGGTCGATTTCTCGCGAATTTTCCTCCGTTAATTCGGAGGACGATCCGAGACTTCGGAGAGTTGACACGCTCGATTGTCGTAGCCCAAGAGCCACCGCCTAAGAACGAGCCGAGGGCGGAGGATAGCGGTTGGAAAGGCCGGAAGCTACAACGGTCGATATCGGACGGCGGCACTGCCGGCTCTACGGAGAACACCTGCGGGGCGACTCAGTGGGGGTTGTGGACGAGGATTCGCTGAAAAAAGCGCCCGAGAAAGCTTTCGCTATCGTATCGTGTTGCGAGAGCTTTGCGATCTCGTCACGGCCGAGCCAGACGCCACCACAGGCAGCACATTTCTCAAGGGCGATGTCGTCGATCCTTCCGGATTCGAGCCGCTTGCCGCATTTCGGGCAACGCGCCGACGCGGCCTCTTGTGCCCTCATCTCGTCTGTCGGACCGCCTGGGGCACGCAACTTCTGCAGTAACTCGCGGTCGCGCTTGGCGAACTGCTGCTCTTCTTCGCCGCGCTCCTTTTCTCTGAGCTTGTCGCTCGGGCGTCACAGAGAACTCGGCGCCCAAAAAAAGGGAGGGGGCGAGACGGCAGCAGCCACGGGCACGAAGGCCTCGGGGCTGCTGCCGGCAAAAGCGTCCCCAGCAAGATCCGCTTGCTGCGCGTGTCCGATTTGACAGCAGAAGCCGTGCCGCGCCAAGTGAGGACACGAGTTAAGGGCGCGCGGCTTTGCATCTGGATCTCGCCGAGCGCTTGGGAGCCAAGGCTCGCGAGCCAGCTCCGGGCCAGCGGCTTGGCCGTTACCCGATCACCGTGGAAGCCAGCGGTACGCTCGACGGCTTGCATCGCGCGATCCGCGCGACCGAGCCGGACGGCGTCTGCACCAGCATCGGCATCCATGCGGGCGACGCAACGCCGATCCCGCTGTTCTCGATGTACATCACGGGCATGACGCTGGCGGTCGGGCGCGTCCATTCGAGAGCAGTCCTTCCCGAGGTGTTGGAGATGGCGGCATCCGGAGCGATCGCTCTGGCGAAAGTCACGAGCAAGGTAGTCCGATGGGAGGACGCCGTCGACGCTTTGTCGGACCCGCCACACAAGCTCCTCATCGTTCGCGAGTGACGGTTCCACGGCGGCACGGAGATGCGGATAGAGTTGAAAACTCTGCAGCCAGCCCGCGTCGCCGCCGGCAGCGGCGTATGATAGTTACGTTCCCCCAGCGGGGTGAGATTTCGGGACATGGCCGTCGATCGCGCCGCGAGCAGTCTGTGGCGACCGTTGCGGGCGCCGACATTCCGCAATCTGCTCATCGCCAACATCGTCTCGGACATCGGGACGTTCTTGCAGAGCGTCGGCGCAGCCTGGTTGATGCTCTCGCTTGGCGCCGGCCCGTTTTACGTGGCGCTGACGCAGACCGCATCCACGCTACCATTCTTCCTCCTTGCCCTTCCCGCTGGCGCGATTGGCGATATCGTCGATCGCCGCAAACTAATTCTCTACACGGAAGGCTGGATGGTTGTTGTCGCGACCGCGATCGCGGTCCTGACCATCGGACACGTCATGTCGCCCTGGCTGCTGCTCGCGCTGACGTTTGCGCTCTCAGCCGGAGACGCGTTCGAAACACCCACCTGGCGGGCGATTCTTCCCGAACTGGTGAAGAAAGAGGATCTCGCGGCAGGCTCAGCGCTCAACGGGATCGAATTCAACCTCGCGCGGGCGGTGGGGCCCGCGCTCGCCGGCGCCCTCATCGCGACCGCCGGCATCGGCACGGCATTCGCGTTGAATGCCGTGTCGTTCCTCGGAGTGATCGTGGTGGTCGCTCGATGGAAGCGGCCGATTCGTCCGCGAACCGCACCGGTCGAGACGGTGGGCGGCGCAACGGTCGCGGCGATCCGCTACGTCCGCTACTCGCCCGCGATCCGTTCGCTGATGCTCCGGGCTGGGACGGCGATGTTTTTTGCGAGCGCGCTGTTCGCACTGTTGCCGACCATCGCTCGCAGCATCAGCGAGAGCCCGATAGGCTATGGGCTCCTCTTGGGATGCTTCGGGGTGGGTGCGGTGCTGGGCGCACTGGCCATGCAGCGAGCCCGCTCGCGATGGTCGACGGAGGCCGTAGTATCAGCCGGCGTGGCAATCCTGGGAGCGACGATTGTTGCGATTGGCAGTTTGCACGTGATGGGAGCGCTCGGAGTGGCAATGCTCGTGGGAGGTGGAGCCTGGATCAGCTTCATCTCGCTGATCAGTGCGCTGGTCCAGAGTCTCGCGCCCGACTGGGTACGCGCCCGCGTCCTGGCTGTGTTCATGCTGGTGTTTCAAGGCAGCATGGCGGCTGGCAGCGCCGTGTGGGGTGCCGTCGGCGAGCGGGCAGGTATTCCGACAGCTCTGCTGTGGGCGGGGCTGGGAACGATCGCGACCACGGCGCTCGGGCTCGTATCGCGGCTGCCGGACGCAACGGCGGACCTGAGTCCGTGGAACCATTGGCGTCTGCCCGCGATCCTCAAAGAGATGGGACCAGGACTTGATGAGGGGCCGGTCCTCGTGACGGTCGAATACATCGTGGATCGCCAACGCGTCGCAGAGTTTGTGGAGGCAATGCATCAATACCAACGCGTCCGGCGTCGGGATGGGGCGTCGCGTTGGGGCATCTTTCACGACACCGAGACACCGGATCGCTACGTGGAGACGTTTCTCGTGAACTCGTGGGCGGAGCACTTGCGTCAACACGATCGCCAGACATTGGCGGATCGCGAACTAGAGGACCGAATACGCATCTACGTGCGTGCTGATCCCCGGGTGCGACATCTCATTTACGCGCGACCACACGAATAGTGAAAACTCTGCAGCTCTTTCGCCTCACCGCCGACAGCTGCGCATGATAGAGGGAGTAAGAGGGAGTAGTCCATGACGTCGACGCCGGTCCTTTGGCACTTCCCGGTCTCGCACTTCAATGAGAAGGTGCGCTGGGCGCTGGACTTCAAGGGCATCTCGCACGTGCGGAAGACGCTCTTCCTCGACTACATGCCGAGGGCACTGTGGGCTACTGGCCGCCCGACCCTGCCGATTCTCTTTCTTGAGGGCAAGGCGATCGGCGATTCGACCCGCATCCTCGAGGCGCTCGAACAGTTCCGTCCCGAACCTCCTCTCTACCCCCGCGACGAGACCTCCCGGCGTCGGGCCGTGGAACTCGAGGATTTCTTCGACCGAGAGCTCGGTCATCAGCTTCGCGCGGCGATCCTTGGCCCGATGTTCGCGAGCGATCCCGACGGCGTGATGGCTGCGCTGTCGCTCGGCATGGGACTCGGCGAGAGCAGCAAGAGTGCCGTTCGAGCGCTCTTCCCCGCCTTCTCGGCCTTCTACAAGCTCCGGCACAGAATCAACCCAGCAACCGTCACGGAGGCTCCGACCAAGGTACGAGCTGCTCTCGATCGAATCACTACAGAACTCCGACCGAGCGGGTATTTGGTGGGCGACAGCTTCAGCGTCGCCGACCTGACGGCCGCAGCGCTCTTCTCGCCGCTCGTCATGCCGAAGGAGTTTCAGTACCCGTTTCCTGCCCCTGTCCCCAAGTCCTTGGCCGAATTTCGCGATTCACTCTCGAATCACCCAGGATTTAGTTGGGTCATCGAGATCTACCGGCGGCATCGCGGCTCGTCTGCGGAAGTGACAGCATGAGCGCCTGTTGGCGGTCTCTACGGTAGAGCCGCTCCGAGTCGTCTGAACCGTCTCGTCAGCCCAAATTGCGATCCGGGCGCAATGAGTCTATTTGAAACGACAGTCGATGCACCAGCTGCCGTCAGTCGGCAGCGAGCTCCGGCCGAGTGATTGGAAGCCGTTCATCACTGGTTACGCCTCCGCGACGATCACGTCGAGATGGCTCTGATTGCTGAGGCTCTCAGCATGTTCGGAGAGTCGAAGAGCCCTGTTAGAGGCTTCAAAAGTTTAGCGGATATCGGACACGAAGGGACTGACCGGATCGACTTCTACATCAAACCAGCCCTCTCGAATGAGAGGAATATCTGAGACGGAGGCCAGCACGGCTTCTTCAGAATCGCCCTCAATGATGAAAACGAACCCGGGCCGGCGGCCTATCTTGAAACCGTGTTCGGTGATCACGCCCTTCCGGATGAGCTCCCACGCCGCGTGAGACAGAGGATTGCCTTTGATTCTTGCGACGAACTCCTCTCGAGTTCTTTCCGGACGAAGAGTTCCACCGATCAGGTATTTCATAGCGGCTCCTCCCTTCTCACTCTCTGTGCACCCCGGTTCGCATTTGGCTTGCGTGGTGGTGGTGAAGGATGAACTTCGATGGCGGCATTCTCTCCTGAGACGGTACTTCCCTATTGTGAAGAGCTGATTACTGTTCAGTGAGGTTTCCGGGTGACGACCTAGCCTTGATTTGACAAAAACTACGAAGACTTTCAACAGACGGTCGAGTCGTTTGAAGCGATCGATGACGCCCGGCGCGCAGCCGACATCGAGTGTGGGATGGCCGTCGGGCCGTTTGGACACGCCCCCAATAGGAAGCAGGCCGAGGAAAGTTTTCCTCCAAGCCATCTTCGTATAGTGAGGGCGATCCTTGACCTCGACGGGATTCCCAAGGCCGTGGCGGAAGCCGTCCTCGCCCTGCATCGTCGCACTTTGCTAGAGTTCTGTCTCGATGCCTCAAGAGATCGAGTTACCACGCATTATGCGCCGCCGCTCCGCAATCAGCGGATGGGGAGTCTTCGCGCGCGAGCCTATCAACAAGAACCGCCGGATCGTCACCTATGATGGTGAGCTGATCAGTCACGACGAAAGCTACAAGCGGGGAATCAGGTATCTGAAGAAGGGCGAAATCTGGTGCTTCACCGTCAACCGGCGATGGGTGCGCGATGCCAACGTCGGCGGCAACATCGCTCGCTTTCTCAATCACTCCTGCAAGCCCAACTGCTACGCGCAGGTCATCGGGCGCGACATATGGATTCGCGCGGGCAGGAACCTCGAGGCCGGCGAGGAGCTGACCTACGACTATAACGTGGATGGCGCGAAGATATTTCAGTGCAAGTGTCGGCCGGGGTGTAGAAGAAGGTTGTGAGTGCGATGCCCTTCTCCGGAGAGGCGTAGACAGCGGTACGGGTCTCGATGCCGTTCAGACCGTGTCGGTAATTTTCGGTGTCTATGCGCGAGGGAGCGGAATTGCACTTCTCGAAAAATTCACGCGACCGGAGTGACGCTATCATTGTCGTGCGTCATTTTGATGGGCTGGAAAGCGCCTGATGCAGTTTCATTTCAAGGGCCGGACCCGTACGCGAGGGCTGGAGGAATTGCCAGCCGCATCAGCGGCGCGCAGCATGAACAACGTGTTTGGAGCCCACGGTCAGGCCGCGCGAGGGCGCGCCCGAATCTCGATCCCGAGGCGGCGTACCTTGTCGCCGACCCAGTCAAAGACGTTCACCGGAATCGCGCACACCGGGCTGTAGCCGCAGGCCTTTTCTAGTGGCGACGGACGTGCCAGTGAAGAGCATGGGGGAGCTCGCCGAAAATGGCTGAAGGGAAGGACTCCGTCGCGTTGCCCCACCCTCGGTGGCTGTTTGCGCTTCTTCACGCTGGCGATCAACGAAGACCTCGAGCTCGCGTCACTCCTACAAGTGTTCCCGGCCCGCAGTGGCGAACGTCGTTCCGAGAAGAACCGGGCCTGCGCCCCCGCAACGCTCGCGCTGCTACATCGGTTGCGGACTGGATCGTTTCGATTTCGTGCCGACCCGGGCCGCCGTGACCGGGAGTTCGGCCGTTCCGGCTCGCCATAGATCCTTCAGGCCGTCAGTGAGAGGCTGACCCAATGGACATTCCTTCCTACGATCTGGTCGTGATCGGTTCCGGCCCCGCCGGGCAGAAGGGCGCAATCGCCGCGTCGAAGCTCGGGAAGAAGGTCGCGGTGATCGACCGCAAGGAGATGGTCGGGGGCGTGTGCCTCCACACGGGCACGATCCCCTCGAAGACGCTGCGTGAAGCGATCTTGTACCTCTCTGGATTTCGCGAGCGCACCTTCTACGGCCGTGACTACGTCGTGTCGAAGGAGATCACGGTCGCGGACCTCACCTTCCGCGTGCAGAAGGTCCTCGGGCGCGAAGTCGAGGTCGTCCGCGCCCAATTGAACCGAAACCACGTCGCGACGCTCTCCGGCAGCGCGCGGTTCCTCGACGCCAATACGCTCGAGGTCGAATCGGTCGAGGGGACGACGCGCGTCCGCGGCGACCGAATCCTGATCGCCTGCGGCACCCGGCCGGCGCACAGCCCGACCGTCCCGCTCGACGGAAAGCGGATCATCGACTCCGACCAGTTCCTGCAGGGCGAGGCGCTGCCGCGCGACCTCATCGTCGTGGGCGCCGGCGTCATCGGCCTCGAGTACGCCTCCATGGTCACCGCCCTGAACATCAAGGTCACCGTGATCGAGGCGCGCCCCACGATGCTCGACTTCGTCGACCGCGAGATGATCGACTCGCTGATGTTCTTCATGCGGCAGCGGGGCGCCGCCTTCCGGCTCGGCGAGAAGGTCCTTTCGGTCGGCTACGACGAGAAGAACCGGGTCGTCGCATCGCTCGAGAGCGGCAAGGAGGTGCACGGCGACGCGCTCCTCTACACGGTCGGCCGCAAGACGAACGCCGACCTCCTGAACCTCGAGGCCGTTGGACTCTCCGCCGACGACCGCGGCCGGATCACCGTGAACGAGTTCTTCCAGACCGCCGTGCCGCACATCTACGCGGCCGGCGACGTGATCGGCTTTCCGGCGCTGGCCTCGACCTCGATGGAGCAGGGCCGACTGGCCAGCTGTCACATGTTCGGCGCGTATTGCGAAAGCCGCAAGGACGCGATCCCCTACGGCGTCTACACGATTCCCGAGATCTCGATCGTCGGAAAGACCGAGGACGAGCTGACGCGGGAGAAGGTGCCCTACGAGATCGGCGTCTCGAAGTTCGAGGAGCTCGCCAAGGGCCAGATGCTCGGCGTCGACACCGGCGTTCTCAAGATCCTCTTCGACCGTCGCACGCGCAAGCTCCTCGGCGTGCACATCTTCGGCGAGCGCGCCACCGAGATCATCCACATCGGTCAGGCAGTGCTCGCCTTCGGTGGCACGATCGACTACTTCCGCGACGCCGTCTTCAACTACCCGACCATGGCCGAGGCGTACAAGGTGGCCGGTCTCGACGGATTGAACCGACTGTAGCGGCCGCCTCTGGAGCGGCCGCTTCTCGCAGCGCTGGCGAGGGATCTGCATGACAACGACAGCGGCCTGGCGGTCGTCCGAGGTGCGCTACGAATTCAGAGCGCGGCCGCCCTTGAGGACGTGTGCGGCGCCGAGCCCTGCGGCGAGTTCCTCGACCCTGATCGCGCCGTCGCCGTCGGCGTCGAGCGCGTCGAAGACGGCGTCCGTACCGCCCCATTCTTCGCGCGTGATGAGCCCGTCGCCGTCGAGATCATAAATCTTGAAGAAGTTGTGTGCGGCCTGCGCCAGCTCGGCTGTGCCCCGTGTGGCCTTGTAACGCTCGGTGAGCAGCTTCTCGAGCGCGAGGGTCGCTTTGGAGAAGCCCTGAAGGCCTTCGCCGAGCTTCTCATTCGCCATGCGGTCTTCCGCGTGAAGCTTGCGAAACGTCGCCTCGTCGACCGGGGTTTTCGGGATGTTCATCGCCGCGGCCTTTGCGGGATCGAGCTTGCGTTCGAGAGCGCCGTCGGTGGCCTGCAGCTGAGCGAGCAGATTAGGCGCGATCGTCAAGAGATCGCAGCCCGCGAGCTCTGTGATCTCGGCGGTGTTGCGGAAGCTCGCGCCCATCACTTCGGTGTCGTAGCCGTGCTTCTTGTAGTAGTTGTAGATCTTCGTCACTGAGACGACCCCCGGATCCTCGGCAGGCGGGTAATTTTCGCGTCCGGAGTTCTTCTTGTGCCAGTCGAGGATGCGGCCGACGAAGGGTGAGATCAGCCGCACGCCGGCCTCGGCGCAGGCGATCGCTTGATGCATGCCGAACAGCAGCGTCAAGTTACAGTGGATGCCTTCCTTCTCGAGAACTTCGGCCGCGCGGATACCTTCCCAGGTGGAGGCGATCTTGATCAGCACGCGCTCGCGCGAAGCACCAGCGGCCTCGTACTGCTGGATCAGATGGCGGCCCTTCTCGATCGTCGCATCTGTGTCGAGGGATAGGCGGGCGTCGACCTCGGTCGACACCCGGCCCGGCACGATGTCGAGGATGCGCAGACCGAACTCGACGGCGAGCCGGTCGAGCGCCCGCGCGATGACCTTCTTCGGCGCTCGACTGCCGGCTTCCTTCTCGGCCCACCGCAGCGCTCCGTCGACGACGTCGGCGTACTCCGGCATCTGGGCAGCGGCGGTGATCAGAGATGGGTTGGTCGTCGCGTCGCGAGGCTCGAACTTCTTGATCGAGTTGAGGTCCCCCGTGTCGCAAACAACCACGGTCATCGAGCTCAACTGTTCGAGCAGCGTGGGCATGCTTCCTCTCGGTACTACCTGCGTCGGCGGAGCTCAAGCCTGGGACGGCATCGGAATCGGCGATCTAACCGCAACAATGACCTCTTGCAATAGCCCCCTTTAGCGCCTGCACATCGATGCCGGCTAGAGCACACGCCTGATCGAAGGACAGCAGTGCCGGCGCGCCGCTCAACCACTTCAACGCACTTCTGCGGAGACCGCTCGCCACATGTATGTCGCGGCTGTCGGAGATCGCCTGCTCGATGAGAGCCGCGGCGAGGCGGCTCTCGGGGCTCATGTAGCGGCGCGTGGGGAGCTGATCAGGTAAGATATTGGGCGACTGATCGAGCTCATCCTGCGCGGACGGCGGTCTCCACAAAAGGGTTTGTGACCGAAATTTACGAGCGGGTGCCGCCGCAGAAGCCCCGCGACACGTCGAAGCTCGGTGTGGACGTGGCCAGATGAACACGCGCAGCCTCACCCGTTTCCCCGAACTTGTCGCTTCTCGGTTCTCAACCTCGATTTTCTGCCCGTGCTGTCCGCGGGCTCCTTCGATCAATGGGTTGTGGAGCTCGGCAAGGTCGTGGCGCAGCGGGTCGTGCCCGAAGCCGGAGAGTGTGGCCGAGCCGCCGCTCGCCCACGACTGCTCGACCAATTTGCTCATCCGAAGCTATAGATAGCAGCGTACAGGCACGGCGAGCGATCGCCGTGCCGACGTCTTCGCATGAGCCGCCCAGCAACAACGCGCGCCGTTCAGATCGCGCCTTCGATCCTCGCCGCCGACTTCGCTCGGTTAGGCGAGCAGGTGGAGGATACGCTCACCGCAGGTGTGAGCCGCATCCACATCGACGTCATGGACGGGCACTTCGTCCCCAACATCACGATGGGACCGCTCGTCGTCGCGGCGCTCCAGCCGCTCGCGGAGCGCTTCGGCGCCGTCCTCGAGGTCCATCTCATGATCGAGAAGCCCGACCTCTACCTCGACGACTTCTCGCGCGCCGGAGCGACCGCCATGACGGTACACGTCGAGGCGTGCCCGCACTTGCACCGAACCACTCACGCCATCCGCGAGCTCGGGGCGCAGCCCGGAGCCGCGCTCAACCCGGCGACCTCGCTCGCGGCGATCGAGGAGATCCTGCCCGAGATCGACGTGGCGTTGATCATGTCGGTCAATCCAGGCTTCGGGGGTCAGGCGTTCATCGAGTCAAGCATCGACAAGGTCGCGCGCCTGCGCGCCATGCTGGTCGAGCGCGGCCTGGACCGCGTCGAGATCGAGGTCGACGGGGGCGTCGCCGCCGACAACGTCGCCGCGCTCGCAAAGGCCGGCATGACGATCGCCGTTGCTGGGACGGCGGTCTTCGGCGCGCACGCGTCGGTTGCCGAGAACCTCACCGTGCTGCGCGCTGCCTGCTCCGCGGCGGGCTACCCGGCGCGTTGAAGAAGCGGTCCACTGCGCCAAAGCGGGAGGATGCAACGCCCTGCCATTGCCTTTTCCCAAGGCCGCGAAGCTGTGCTCTAGTTCCCGGATGGAAGCCAACCGCCTGAGTGAATTGCAGCGGCCGCGGCGCTGGTGAATTTGGCGATCCTCGAGCGCGAGAGGCTCGTCGAGCGCGTTCGCGAGGATGTCGGTCCGTACTTCCAGCAGAAGCTCCAGTCTTTCGCGCGGCATCGTGCGGTCGGTGAGGCGCGCGGGTATGGCCTCATCGGCGCCCTCGACCTGGTGCCACGGGAGGGGCGTGGCGCGTGCTCACCCGCAACGCCGCTCGGCGTCCTCGCGGCGCGCCTCGCGCGCGAGGAGGGTGTGATCGTTCGCGGTATCCGCGACCTGGTCGCCCTGTCGCCGCCGCTCACGATCTCGCACGGCGAGCTTGACGAGTTGTTCGCGGCAGTCGGCCGCGCGCTCGACCGGCTCTGGGACCAACCCGTTAGGTGACTCGGCGCGGAGAACGCCCCGTGAGCCGCGTATAGAGTTGGTAGGCGATCCAGCGCAGCGGCTCCGGAGGGAATTCGGGAAGCGGCTTTTGGTAGAACGGTAGGTCGCGCCACGGCTCGTGATCTCCGGCGTAGAGGTCGCAGAGCACCCGCCCCGCGAGCATCGCCAGCGCGACTCCGTGTCCGCTGTAGCCGATGGCGTAGTAGACGTTTCGACTCGCCCCGCAAACTCCCATGCTGCAGACGCGGTCGAGCGTCAGATCGACGGTCCCTGTCCAGCGGTGCTCGATCGGCACGCCGGAGAGGCCCGGAAGGTATTGGACGAGCCGGCGATGGATGGCCTCGAAGGAGCGCGTCGCGGGTGCCGAAAAGACCGTGCGGCCTCCGTATGAATACGCATAAGCATCGTTGCTCCCGCCGCCGAAGATCACGCGGCCGCCCGCGGTGCGGCAGCCGTAGGCGACGCGGTCGCGGTCGTCGCTGAAGCCGTCGTACTCCCCCCAGCCGACCGTTTTCCACTCGGTCTCGGAAAGCGGCGCCGTGGCCAGAAGGTGCGAGTGAAGCGGCAGGACGCCTCTCCGGAAGTAGCCGAGCGCCTTGCCATAGGCGTTGGTCGCGAGCACCAGCGCCCGCGCTCGCACCTCGCCCTTCGGCGTGGTGACTCTGACCTTCGGTCCCTCCTCGATTGCCACCACGGGAGTCCCTTCCCAGATCGTCACCCCGCGCCCGACGAGGAGGTCTCGCCATCCGCGGAGCAGACCGACGCCGTTCACGCGGCCCGCGGCCGGATCGAGAATCGCGCCGATGGCGCCGCGAAAGGCGAGCGACGACCCGGGAAGCCACCGCAGGGGAATTCCCGCCCGCGCGCTCTTCTCGACGCGATCGTGCGCCGCTTCCGCGGTCCTTGCCGTGGTGAAGACCTCGAGACAGCTCCGCCGCGAGAACCCCGCATCCAGTGAGTGCTCGGCGGTGAGCTCCGCGATCAGGTCGATTCCCTGCTTCGTGACCTCGTAGATGCGCCGGGCCCGCTCCCCTTCGGCGGCCGCAACACCGTTGATCCCGGTAAGCGCCTGGCCTCCGCTGCGCCCGCTCGCGCCGCTGCCAAGCGTTCTCGCCTCGAGCAGGACGATGCGCAGGCTCGGGAACCGCCGGCTCAGATGCCATGCCGCCGAGGCCCCGGTGAAGCCTCCGCCGACTACCGCTATGTCAGCGGATTCGCTGCGCAAAAGGGACGGTAGCGGCTGATAGGAGGGCTGCTCTGCGACCCAGGCCGAACGGTTCTCGTCGATCTCCAATGTGGGCGACCTGCCACCTCCACGTCTTCGGCACCTTTTATCATGATGGGCGCCCTGGCATCCTGCTTGACCCCTTGGCAGAAATTCGCCGGGAGCCCGGAGGGCACGTGATTCTCAGCCAGCGCGTTCGACTCAGCCTGAACGATCTCTACCAGCAGGACATCGTCGAGATGATCGAGCGCGAGACGCGCCGTTACGAGGTGCACTCGATCGAGCACCCGAGCCACCCCGACTTCGAGCGCTCGTATCGCATCCTGTGGAACGCCTTCGGACCCCAGGGCGAGATGGAGCCCGAGCCCGTCGTACGGAGGTTCCTACTGGACGATCCCTTCGAGCCGGTCTCCTCCGGCACGTTCCTCCGCTACTTCATGATCGCCGCCATGGACCGGGAGGGAAACCTCCGCGGGGTGCGCGACGGCACCGTCCTGGTGAACCCGGCGTACGCTCCGGGTCTCTGCCTCGTCTATCTCTCGCACATCTTCATGCTGCCCGAGACGCGCGGCACGGTGCTCACCTATTGGCTGCGCATCGCCCCGCTCGAGGTCGCCGTACAGTACCTCTTCGACCTCCACAGCCGCGGACTGGTGTCCGTACCGGCACCCGATTCGCCCGCCAAGTACTTCGGGATGAAGGTCAACCTCGCAGCCGAGATGGAATACTTCTCTCCGGAGGACCGGCTGTCGCTGCAGCGCATCCTCTTTTACGGGCGTGGCGGTTTCGACGTCATCGATCCACGCCATTTCCCCTATCGCCAACCGGACTTCCGCGACCCTGGGGTGATCGCCAAGACCGGTAACCGCCCGATCCCCTTCATGCTGCTGCTCCGCCGCGTGGGTCGGGAACGGCAGGCACGCCTGCCGATCGACGAGGCGCGCGCGGCGATGCGCCTCCTCTACGACGACTTCTCGTGCTTCTGCGATCGCAACCACTTGAAAGACAGCCTCGACGTCGTCCTCGACCGCCTCGCGAAGCGGGGCGAAAACGGCAAGAGCGACGTCGCGCTGCTGCCGCTACCAACGGGAGGCAAGAACCTCCATCGCCTGCGGCGGCTGTTCCGCTACGACGTCTACGAGCGCCACTACCCCGATGCTCCGGGCACCGAGCGCTACCGCGACGAGATGCGCGAGCGACTCGTCGCCAATCCCAACTGGTTCGAAGAGGAGCTCACGCGTCTCGCCACGGAGCTCGAGAAGAGGCCTCGCTACGTCTACGGCAGCCGCGACCGGCGATTCCTCGTCGACGCCATGCCCGCGCTGCTGGCCGAGACCGATGACCTCGCGGCCACGACGGAGGTTCCCTCTGGGCTGGCAGCGGCGCCGCTCACGAGCGCTTCGCGAAGCTCAGCGCCCTGAGCGCTTGTAGGATCGATCACCGCGACGTCATACGCTTCGATGTCTTGGTCAAGTCACGTAGCCGTTCGAACGCGGGCCCGGAGAGAGCTTCTTCTGTGCAGCGCCAGCTCCAATTACCCTCTGCGCGACCGGGCACGTTCATCCGAGCCTCGCCTCCCAGGTTCAGCAGATCTTGGAGCGGCGCGATCGCGAGAGCGGCCGTCGACGACCATGCCAACTCGACGAGCGCTGGTGCGACCTCTTCACTGTCGCCCTCCGATCGCTTTTTCAGGTAAGCCCACAGGTTCCCGCGCTGCGCAGCTGGCAATTCTGCGTACCACTCGCGCGTCGTCGCATTGTCGTGGGTGCCAGTGTAGACGACTGTATTGGAGACGTAGTTGTGGGGCAGGTATGGGTTGTCGGGATGGCCATCGAAGGCGAACTGCAGCACCTTTGTGCCAGGTATGTGAAACTCGTCTCGAAGCGCAGATACGTCGGGGGTGATCAGTCCTAGGTCTTCGGCGATGAACGGCAGGGCGCCGAGCTCACTCCATATCGTGCGGAAGAGCTCGGCGCCGGGACCCGGCATCCATTGGCCGGATCGGGCGTTCGGAGCTCCCGCCGGTACGTGCCAGGCTGCCGCGAACGCGCGGAAATGATCCAGGCGAATCACGTCCACGTGAGCGAGAAGCGCGCGAAAGCGGTCTACGCACCAACGATATCCGGACCGCCGAAGAGCGTCCCAGTCATACACCGGATTGCCCCAGAGCTGTCCCTCGGCACTGAAGTAGTCGGGAGGCACACCGGCGACGAAGCGCGGCCGGCGCCGTTCGTCGAGCAGGAACAGCTCGGGGTTGGCCCAAACGTCGCTCGAGTCGGGGGAAACGAAGAAGGGGAGGTCGCCGATCAATAGCAAACCCTTCGTCACGAGCGTATTCCTCGAGGCGCTGCGCTTGGCGAGACAGCAGGAACTGCGCGAAGCGAACTCGATCGATCTCGCTTGCGAGCTGCCTCCTCGCCTCCCGCAGGGCCGTCGGGGCGCGCTCGATCAGATCCGTCGGCCACTCGAGATAGTATGCACCGTTGTACCTGAGCTTCAGTGCTCGGAACAAAGCATAGTCTTCCAGCCAGTGCGCGCGCTCGTGGCAGAACCGCTCGTAGGTGGTCCGAAGATCTTTTCGTGCTCCCCCGATGAACTTGCTCCACGCGGTTTCGAGCAATCGATGCTTGAACGGGATGACGACGTCATAGTTGACAGTCGTCGGCGAGAAGACTTGACCCGCGCAGTCGCTCGCTCGCAACAGTCCGTCCTCGATCAGGAAGTGCGGGCTGATCAGCAATCCGTTCCCCGCGAAGGAGGACAACGACTGATACGGCGAGTTGCCGTAGCCCGTTGGGCCGAGCGGCAGTGCCTGCCACCAGCATTGCCCTGCCTCGTGAAGCCGGTCGATCCACGTGAACGCTGCCGGTCCCAGATCGCCGATGCCGTAAGGCGAAGGCAAAGACGTGACGTGCAGCAGGACCCCCGAGGCACGATAGTGCGGCGGGAACGGGGGAATGCTGATCGGAATTCCGGGGGCTTCCACGCCGCTATCCCTCCTGAGCCAAGGCGCTTAAAGCCTGATGCTACGGCTGCGGCGGAAAACCTTGCTGCGGGACGACCGCGTCGAGTACCTCCCGGCGTAGCACATACACGTCGGGATGCGCGGCTTCCTCCTGGCGCCATCCGCCGCCGAGGGCCCGGTAGAGCTGAACGGCGGAAACGAGCTGATTGAGCTCGTTGCGCGCCAGAAAGATCTCGGCGGGAAACAGCTCCTGCTGTGAGTCGAGCACCTCGAAGTAGCTCGCAAAGCCGCCCACGTAGCGCACCAGCGCCACCCGAACGGCCTCCTGAAGCGCCGCGACTTCACGCTTGCGCTCGACTCCCGCGGCAGCGAACTTCTGCCGCGCCACCAGCGCGCTGGAAACATCGCCGAGCGCGTTCAGCACGGTCTGCTCGTAGGCGAGCACCGCCGCCTGCCAGTCGACGACGCTGCCCTTGTAGCCATAGTAGAGCCTTCCACCCTGGAACAGCGGGCCCGTGATCGAGGCTCCGATCGCCCACACGTTACCGGCGCTCTTCACGATCTTGTCGATGTCGCCCGACTGCCCGCCGTACAAAGAAGTGAGCCCGAAGCGCGGGAAAAAGTCGCCGACGGCGACGCCGACCAGGGCGTTGGTCGCCACGACGTTCTGCTCGGCCGCCAGGACGTCCGGGCGGCGCTCGAGCAGCGTCGACGGCAGCCCCGGAGGGACGTCCGGTGGACGAGGCTGATTGCCGAGATCGGCGCCGCGCGCGATCTCACCCGGCTGGCGGCCGAGCAGAATGCTCAACTGGTTCTCCTTGGCGACGATCTGCCGCTCGACGTCCGGGATTGTCGCCGCGGCGTCGGCGAGCGCGGCCTCGGCTCGCGAGGTCGCGAGTTTGTTTCCGACTCCCCCGACCAGCTTTCGCATGAATAGGTCGAGCGTCCCTTGGAACGCGTCGCGCGTGCGCTTGGCGATCTCGAGCTCGAGATCGAGCTCGAGGAGCTCGAAGTAGGCCTGCGCTACGTCGGTGATCACGTTGAGCACCACTGCGCGACGAACGTCCTCGCTCGCGAACAGATCGGCCAGCGAGGCCTCGGTCGCGCGGCGAATGCGCCCCCAGACGTCGATCTCCCAAGCCATCTGGAACGCCCCGAGAAAGACGTTCCCCGTCTCGTTCGGGAAGTCCGGGGATACGAAGAATTTGCCGCGCGTCGCCTCGCCGGTGTAACCCACCTGCGGCATGAGATCCGCGCGCGTGACGCCGACGCTGTAGCGTGCCCGCTCGACCCGCGCGGCGGCAATGCGAGCGTCGTAGTTGGCGCCGAGCGCCTCTTCGACCAAGCCCTTGAGCGTGGGATCCTGAAAGACCTCCCACCAGGGCAAATCCGCGAACGAGTCTTTCGTCCGACGGGGCGGCCGCGCCGCGGTAGTCGGCCGGCGCCTGAACCGTCGGCCGCGTGTAGTTCGGGCCGACCGCGCAGGCGGAGAGGGACAGGAAGACCGCGGTTGACGAGCGCCAGCCGCGAGCTCTTCATGAATGTGCCTGTCCGTGCGCGGGAACTGCCGGGGCGGCGACCTCGAGTTTCGCCTTCTTTTTCTTTCCCAGGCCCTCCACGAAGGCGAAGTTGCCCGGGATGAGGAAGACGCCCATGAAGGTCGCGACGAGCATTCCGAAGAACACCGCCGTGCCCATGACGTTCTGAGCCCCCGCGCCCGCGCCGCTCGCCATCATCAGCGGCACCACGCCGAGGATGAACGCGAACGCGGTCATCAGGATCGGCCGGAAGCGCAGCCGTGCCGATTCGAGCGCCGCCTCCTCGACCGGCATGCCCTCCTCGTGCTTGGCCTTGGCGAACTCGACGATCAGGATCGCGTTCTTGGCGGCGAGGCCGATCAGCATGATGTTGCCGATCTGCACGAAGACGTTGTTGTCGTACCCCAAGAGCCAGACGCCGAAGAACGAGCCGAGGGCGACAAGCGGCGAGCCGAGCAGGACCGCCCACGGCAACCGCCAACTCTCGTAGAGGGCCGCTAAGAGCAGAAACACGAAGACGATCGCGAGCACGAACGTCGGGCCCGCCGGCGGTGCGACCTTCTCCTGGTATGACATCTGACTGTAGGCGTAGCCCATTTCCTTGGGCATCGTCTGAGCGAACACCTCCTCGAGTGCCGCCAGCGTCTGGCCCGAGGCGTAGCCGCGCCCGGACGCTCCCTGGAGCTCGACGGAACGGAGCATGTTGAAGCGCGTGACGAGCTCGGTGCCGTCCTGCGTGCTGATCCGGACGAGCGTGGAGAGCGGGACCATCTGGTCCGTGGTCTTGCTGCGCACGTAGATCTTGCCGATGTCGTCAGCCTTGCGTCGGTAGTCCGAATCGGCCTGGACGTACACGCGGAACAGCCGCCCGAAGCGGTTGAAGTCGTTCACGTACGTGCCGCCGAGAACCGCGGACATCGCCTGGAAGACTTCATTCACCGGCACGCCGACCAGCCGCGCCTTCTCGCGGTCGAGCTCGACCTTGACCTGCGGGTAGCGGGGATCGAACGAGGTGAACAGGTTGCCGATCTCGGGTCGTTGGCGCGCGGCTTCCATGAACTGGCGGCTGAGCGCGCCGAGCTGGTCCACGCTGAGCGTCCCGCTCCGGTCCTGGAGGAGGAAGTTGAAGCCCGCTGCGGCGCCGAAGCCCGAGATCGTCGGGAGGTTGAACGGGAAGATGATCGCGTCCGGGATGCGGGAGAACTCCTTCTGTAGCCGCGCCATGATGCCGGTGACGTGCAGCTCGGGGGAGTGGCGCTCATCCCACGGCTTCAGGCGAACGAAGAGCGTGCCGAAGTTCGGCTGGTAGGTCGAGGTGACGAGGCCGTAGCCGCCGACCGTCTGGAAGGACTCGATTCCCTCGGTCTTTTCGACGATCTGCTCGACTTTCGCCAGGACCGCGCTCGTGCGCTCGAGGGATGAGGCAGGCGGCAGCGTGACGTTGATACCCATGATGCCCTGATCCTCATCGGGAACAAAGCCCGCGGGAAGCGCGCTGCCGAAGAGGCCGGCGCCGACAGCGACCCCAGCGACGATGACGATCGTGAGCGTGGCCCGCCGCACCAAGAGGCGCGTCCAGTTGACGTACCCTCCCGTGGTCACGTCGAACGCCTTGTTGAAGAGCGTATAGAACTTACCGAGAAGGCCGGTGGTCTTTGCATGGTGCGGCTTCAGGAGCATCGCCGCAAGCGCTGGCGAGAGCGACAGCGCGTTGAAGGCCGACAGCAGAACCGAGATCGCGATCGTCAGCGCGAACTGCTGGTACATCCGGCCGGTGAGACCGCCGAGGAACGCCACGGGAATGAACACCGCGGAGAGGATGAGCGCGATGCCGACGACGGCGCCCGACACCTCCTTCATCGCCTGCTGCGTCGCTTCCTTCGGTGCCAGGCCCTGCTCGATGTGGTGCATGACGGCTTCGACGACGACGATCGCGTCGTCGACGACGATGCCGATCGCGAGCACGAGGCCGAACATCGACAAGCGTGTTCACCGAGAAGCCGAGCAGCGGGAAGAAGATGAACGTGCCGAGCAGCGACACCGGGACGGTCACGAGGGGAATGAACGTCGCGCGGAAGTTCTGCAAGAAGACGAAGACGACCAGCGTGACGAGGACGACCGCCTCGAAGAAGGTGTGGACGATCGACTCGATCGACGCTTCCACCGCCGGCGTCGTGTCGTAGACGATCTTGTAGTCGAGGTCGGGCGGGAAGATCTCCTTGGCGTGCTTCATGGTCTCGTAGATCGCCTCGGAGGCCTTCAGCTGGTTCGCGCCGGGCAGCAGATAGACGGCCATCGCGCCGCCGGGCTTGCCGTTCAGCCGGCCGAAGGAGTTGTAGTCCTGCGAGCCGAGCTCCGTCCGCCCCACGTCCTTCACGCGGATGATCGCGCCGGTTTCGGTCTCGCGGATGATGATGTTGTCGAACTCTTCCGTCGTGACGAGGCGCCCGGGAGCGCCACCGTGTAAGTGAACTCCTGGTCCTTGGGCGAGGGCGCCATTCCCGACGCGCCCCGCGGGAGCCTGCAGGTTCTGCTCTTTGATGGCGGAAATGACGTCCGAGGGCGTGAGGCCGAGCTTGGCGAGCTTGTCGGGGTTGATCCAGATCCGCATGCCGTAGTCGGTGCCGCCGAAGAGATCGACCTGGGCGATGCCGGGAATGCGCAGCAGCTGGTCGCGCAGGTTGATGCCGCAGTAGTTGATCAGGAAGTTCGCGTCGTAACTTCCGTTCGGCGAGTAGAGCGAGATCACCATCAGGATGCTCGGGCTCATCTTCTTGACCGTGACGCCCTGAGCGATGACCTCCTGGGGCAGACGCGCCTGGGCGATGTTGACTCGGTTCTGGGTGAGAACGTTCGCCGTGTCCTGGTTGACGCCCACCTCGAAGTTGACGTCGAGCTGCATGCGGCCGTCGCTGGTGTTGGACGACTTCATGTAGATCATGTTCTCGACGCCGTTCACCTCCTGCTCGATCGGAGTGGCCACCGACTGCTCAACGGCCACGGCCGAGGCGCCCGGGTAGGTCGCGGTCACGCGTATGTTCGGCGGGGCGAGGAATGGGTACTGCTCGATGCTCAGCCCCTTGAGGGTGAAGAGCCCCATGATCACCGTGATGATCGCGATGACGATCGCGACGATCGGCCGCCGGATGAAGAAGTCTGCCATGGCGTCCTCCCGCTCTACTTGCTCGTCGCCGGCTCCGCCTTTGCGCTCGCCGCTGGCTCGGCCGGCTTCGGGTTGACGGTGGCGCCGTCGCGCACCTTCTGCAGGCCCTCGACGACGATTCGTTCTCCCGGCTTGAGGCCTTCGTTGATTACCCAGAGATCGCCGATGCGCGCACCGGCCTTGACCGTGCGCATGGCGACCTTGTTGTCGGCTCCGACCACCGCGACCTGATGGCTGCCCTGAAGCTCCTGTACGGCGCGCTGCGGCACGAGGAGGGCGCCTTGCCTCGTCTCGGTGGTCGCGCGCACCTTCGCGTACTGACCGGGGCGCAGGAGGTTGCGAGGGTTCGGGAAGAGGGCCACGATCGTCATGGTGCCCGTCTTTATGTCGACTTCGCGGTTGGCGACCGATGCCCTCCCCTTCTCCGGGTAAACGCTGCCGTCGCCGAGGATCAGCTCGAGGGTCGCTGGGTATTCTTTGCGCATGCTGAGGTCGATTCTGTCCGCGAGCTTCAGGTACTCCTGCTCGCTGATCGGAAACGAGACCTTGATCGGATCGACCTGCGACACGGTCGTGAGCAGCGTGCTCTCGCTGACGAGGTCGCCGATTTGTGCGACGGCGATGCCCGCGATGCCATCGACGGGTGATTTGACCTGCGCCCAATCGAGGTTCAGCTGCGCCTTCTCGACCGCGGCGCGAGCCGAGTCGACGGCCGCCTTGGCGGCGCGCTTCGCCTGAATGGCGTTGTCGAGCTCCTCCTGGGCGATTGCCTTCTCGGCGGCCAGCGGCGTATAGCGCGTGACGTCTTGCTCCGTCTTGGTCCGTATTGCTTCGGCGCGCCCGAGGTCGCCCTTGGCCTGATCGAGCGCCACTTGATACGGCCGCGGATCGATCAGGAACAGCAGGTCGCCGGCGCGGACGAGGGTGCCTTCCTGGTAGCTGCGTTGCTGCAGATAACCCTGCACTCGCGCTCGAATCTGCGCCGTGATGTTGCCCTCGGTGGTACCGACCCACTCGGCGTAGATGGGCACGTCCTTCTGAATCACGTCGGCGACGACGACATCCGGAGGCGGGGGTGGGGGCGGCGCCGGCTTGCTGCAAGCGGAAAGCGTGAGGGCTACCGCGACCGCGGCTCCGAAAACGGCAGCTTCCACGGGACAGCGACCAACGGGGGCAATCGCTTCGCCCGTCTCACGGTCGATTCTGCGGCTTCTCATTCGCGATGCTCCTTGCCCGCGGTCCGGGATCTGCTTCCGCGCTTCCGGCCGAGGTGGGCGAGAAGCATTTCTCCAGAGCAGGTGATCGAATCGTTCGCGTCTCGACGGAGAGGCAATTCGTCTTTCCACTCACCTCATGGTCGGCGCCTCTCGTATCAGTCATGAGGGATTCGGGCTAGTGGCGCCGCGGGCCCGAACGAGACGATTCGAAAGAGCGCGCGCGAGAGAGTAGGGCAGCACGATGAGCACCGGTCCGACGATGAGGGCCGCGCCGGGATACGAGGCGCCGATGAGGACCCATTGGAAGAGGGAATCGAGGAGAATGCCCATCATCAGCAGGTTCACGACACTCTCGAAACCGCTCCTCATGAGCCCGCGCCGTAGGCCCGGGTGGAAGAGCAGGCCGTACAGATAAGGCGGCCGTCCCTCCCTCGCGTCGGCCAGGCCACTTCGTACCCCGAGGAGGATCGCAATCACGGGCTGGAAAAGGAATCGGAATCGGCCGGGACCGGCCAGCCGCTTCGGGATGTCCTCGAGGAACTGGCGTGAGAAGATATAGAATCCACCTCGGTCGAAGGCGTCACGCAGCGACGCGGGTATGGAAAGTGCGAGCACGAGCAGGGTGACGGCTGCGAGAATCGAGGTGGCGCGCCATCCTTTCATTGCTCGTTCCGCCTGGGCCTTTCTCCTACGGCACGGATCCGCTTCTCGCGACTCCCGGCAGGGGATATCACAATGTCCCCGCCACCTCATCAGTGGCGCGACTTGGAGCAATGCGGCGTCGAGACATTTCGATGTGGTCGCTGATCGGCACTATGCGGATGCTGGCTGTCGCGAGCTTGGTCGCGACTGTCGCGGTGGTGATCCTCCCACGCGCTTGACCTTCCGCTGCCGGGCAGTTCAAAAGGCCGGGATGGTCGCAGGTCGTGCTCAGAGCTCGCGAATCGCTCGCGTCGCCGCCGCGCTTGCCGTCGCCATTCTGCTTGCGAGCTGCGCGGCCACTCAGAAGACCGTCGGCGGTTGGATCGGATCTGCAACGCCGACGCCCTCACCGACGCCGACGGCCCCAACCGGCGTACGAGCTCCGCAGGCGTACTACGCGGGTGTCGAGGGGCTGAAGGTGTACAGCGAACCGTCCTCCGTCGTCGAAGGTCGTCGGGACGCTCTCACTCCACGAAAAGGTCATGCGCTCCAAGGTCGAGCGTGGTTATGCGCTGGTGGAGAGCACAAAGAGCGGTGTGAAGGGCTGGGTCGACAACGCGCAGCTCACCTGGCGCTTGCCGACCGCGCCGAGCACTGCCGCGGGTGTCGAGGCACAGCCCGAAGAACCCGTCGCTCCCGCGGCTGAGGAACAGGCGGAGCCCGAAGAGCCCGTCGCCACTCCTGGCGAAGAAGTGCCGTCGGCTCCCGAAGCGACCGCCACGGAGCCGATGCCCGCGAGGACCCCTGTGCCTACCGCGCCCCCGAGCTCCCTGCCGACGCCGCGCGCCGTCGGCCCCTCGATCTTCAACCCGTATTGAGTCGCCAGCCATGAGCCAGGCCGAACACGAGGCCCGGACTTCGGGTGACACCGGCTCGCCGCAGCGGCCGCGGCCGCAGTCGTGGCCGGAGACGTGGATGCGAGCGGTGCTCGACCTCGCGTCGGTCTCACCCGAGCGGCGCGCCGTCGTGCTCAGCGACATCGAGATCGGCTCGCAGCCGACGGCGACGTACTACGTATTGCTCGGCATCTCGGAGCTGATCGCCGCCTTCGCCTTGATCATCGGCAGCGATGCCACCCTGATCGGGGCGAACGTCGTGGCGCCGCTGATGACGCCGATCATCGGCATCTCGCTCGGCCTGATGCGCGGCGACCTGCGGCTGCTGCGCACCGCGCTGCTCGCCGAGTTCGGCGGCGCGCTGCTCGCCGTCGTGCTGACGTATCTGCTGGGTCTGCTGCCGTTTTGGGGCGATCCCACGCCGTCCCTGCTGGCGCAGACCCAGCCGACGCTGATCGACCTGCTGGTGGCCGCGCTTGCCGGCTTCGCCGGCGTGCTCGCCATGATCGACGAGCGCGTCAGCCCGGCGCTCCCCGGCGTGGCGATCGCCACCGCGCTCAATCCCCCCGTCGCGGCGATCGGTCTGTGCCTCGCGTTCGGGGCCTACCAGGGTGCCTGGGGCGCATTCCTCCTCTTCTTCGCCAACGTGCTTGCCATCCTCGCCGTCGCCGCCGTCCTGTTCCTCATCGCCGGGTTCGTCACCTGGGCGGAGATCGGATCGGTCCGCGGCCTGGCGCGGCGCTTCGCCCCGGCGGCGATCGGGCTGCTGCTCGTCACCGCGCTGCTCACCAAGTACCTCGTGCGCATGGTCAGCAACATCCACACGCAACGCGCCATCACCGCGGTGCTCGACCAAGAGCTGGCTCACGAACCCAGCACCGCGCTTTCGGCCGTCGACTTCAGCCGCGGCAAAGACGGGGTGGACGTGCTCGCGGAGGTGCGAACTCCCCATGTGCCCGCGCCCGGGCGCGTCAATGAGATTCAAGACGCGTTGGGTAGCCGCCTCGGTGAGCCCGTTCGCCTCTTCATGCGCTGCACGCTGACCAAAGATGTCACGGCGACGGGATCGACGACCCTCCGTCCGTACCTGAGCCTCAATGGCAAGGTGACCACGGCGCCGGTCTCGCCGGACATGCGGCTGCTGCAACAGGCGGAGCAAGTGGCGCGCGAAGTGGTGGCGACGCGGCCCGACATCATCTTGAAGGACGTCGAGCTGGTGAACTTCCCGACCGGCCCGCGTGATCGTCGTATCATCGAGAGCGCGCGGCCGCCGAGCCCCGCCCGCATCGCACGGTTCGAAGCACTGTTGCGGGAGCGCTTGGGGGATCAGAGCGTACGCGTTGTCATCCGGGTGGCCGAATCAGTGGACATCACCTCGAAGGGACGCGTCCTGTTCGGCGAGGCGCACTTCGGTGCGTCGTCTGCGGAGGAAGCACAACGGACAGCGGACGGTTGAAGAGACGGTACGGGCGAACCTGCAGAGCCTGCCGAACACCTTCGTCACGGCGATCGATGCGGTGCGCTCGGAGTCGGGCTGGGCGGTGCGCGCAGACGTTGCGCGCTCCACGCGTCCTCGCACCCAACGACGTGCGCAACATAGAAGAACGCACCGCAAAGGCCATTGGCGAGTCGGTGGACCTGACGGTGCGGGCCCGTACGGACGTCTTGGTCACCGGGAAGCAGTACCAGGCGGTGGGAGATGTGCGGCTGCCGGAGGAGGGCGATGGCGTGCCGACGCCGGAGGCGCGATCTCAATGAGTGGCGAACAGCCGATCTCATCGGCGCTACGTGTTCTGCAAGTCAGTCGGACAATACTATGACCGACCAGCCGAAATCGGAACCGTTCATAGAGCAGATACCTCGATCCGGCCAGTCGCCTGGGCGAGGTCCTATTCGGGCTCATCATGGTGCTGAGCGTCACCCTGACCGCCGGACTCACGGTGGCGGAAGGCGCCGCCGGCGTCCGCCAACTGTTGCTCGCGGCGCTCGGCTGCAACGTCGCCTGGGGGATCATCGATGGCGTAATGTACGTCATGAACTGCATGACGCACGCGGGGAGAAGGCGCACGTCATTCAGGCGATTCAAAGTGCTCCCGACGAACGCGCAGCGCTCGACATCGTCCGCGATCAAATCGAGCCGCGATTCGACGCACTGGCCGGACCGGAGCGCGTGAGGCTCTGTGTCGGTCCATCCTTGCGTACCTTACTCAGGCCGAAGCCCCGAGGACCCGCGTGACGCGAGATGATCTATACGGCGCGCTCGCGTGCTTCTTGCTGGTCTTCCTCTCGTGTCTGCCGGCGGCAGTACCCTTCCTGATTCTTTCAGAACCAACCCGGGCGTTGCGCGTCTCCAACGTCCTCTTGATCGCAATGCTCTTCATTGTCGGCCAGAAGTGGGCGCAGTACGCCCGCACCAACCGCCTGGTCGCCGGCCTGGTTATGGTTGCCATTGGGCTCGCGCTGGTCGGCGTGGCCGTGCTTCTCGGTGGATGATGTGCGCCACAAGCCCGTCACTCCCTATTCGGTCGAGATTTGGTCCGGCGTAGTAGCGATGATTTCGGGCTCGCCGCGATACTCCTCGATGGTCCCGGTTACGCAAAGGCGCTTGCCTGCATAGGTTGCTTCGGGCGATCCGAACTTTGCTCGATCATCGCCCCATATCACGATGGTAAACGGTTGGTGCGGGTACGGACGGTCGAGATACAAGAAAGTGGGTGCGCGATGGCTCGATGTGGCATAGTTTGTCGACGCCACGAGGCCACATACGGTGACTTTCTCACCGAAGTGGTTTTTGGCCTGGTAGGACAAGAGGCGCGGCGTGCCAGCGTACGAGGCCGGCAAAGCCGCAAGGGACATTGCAAGAAAGAAGAGCTGAGCTTGGCTACGTTTCATCACGGAATCGCGTACGATTTGTCGTCTCCCACTCGCCGTAGAGATAATCTCACTCGTGCTCACCGAAAGGCGTGCAGTTCTTCGCGGCAGGCGTTGCCAAATTCCCATAGGGGATCCAACTCGCCGCTATCCATGAGCCCCGGTACATCGCGAATCGTCCTATTCCGCGCTTGATACGTCTTAACGATCATTCGCACGACTCTATCTGCGCTCTCGACGATCTGTGGCGACGACACAACGCGCATCGTGCTGACGAGGGAAAACAGTTTCACCAGTTTGGACGGCGGTGCGTTTTCATTCTCAAACGCGTCCGCATACAGTTTTGAAGCCTCGTCGATGAATTCCTTATATAATTCCTCTCGCCTGGTCATTTTGTGGCTGAGTTGTTGCGCTCTGAATTGCCCGTGCTGGGTCAGCCACGAGGTCGCCAGGGACGTGAGGCCGCCGATCGTCGATCCGGCCAACGCTGCGAGCGCGGAAAGGTATGCTGCATCCATGGTCTATATCCCCATCGACGTGTAGGGTTTCGACGGCGAGCATACAACCCCTCGCGACCCGGACGCTTGGGGAAGACGGTTGATCATTGCGACAAAGTGCTTGTGCCACAGATTTGAAATACCTCCGGTGTGCAACGGATGTGAAGTCCAATACGGAAGCACACGGGAGTTCGAGAAGGCGTGTGCCCGGCCGCTGCGGCGCCCAAGACGGGTTCTACTACGTCGACACGACCGAGGGTGTGGCGCCTTCCTCTAATGGCGCCGCAGCTCGCCGTGCCAATGCGATTGCTTCATGGCACCGTCGGTGAGCATCCTCGGTTCGTTCTTCCCGGCATGGTTGATCAGCATCGTGATCGGCCTGCTGCTCACCGTGATCGTCCGGCAGGTGCTCGTTGCGACCGACACGGCTTGCTATCTTCGTCCTGCCGCGCTCGCGTACATGAGCCTGGCCTGCCTTCTGATCTTCGCGACCTGGCTTGTCGTGTTCGAGAGCTGACGTGAGCAGGACGGGCCGTTCCGTCGGGCGACTCGTCGTTCTCGGGCTCGTGATCGGAGCCGTCGTGCTCGGGATCGTGGTCCTTCGGCGCGTGGTGCGCAATCCGCAAACGGACGACGCGATCGTGATGGCCGACATCATCGACGTAGTCCCGCAGGTGAGCGGCACGATCAGCGAGCTCCACGTCGCCGACAACCAGTCGATCACAGCAAGGCGATCTCCTGTTCGTCATCGACCCGCGCCCGTACGAGTTCGCGGTGCAACGCGCGCGCGCAGAGGTAGCCGCGCTCGACGGCGAGATCGACGTGACCCAGCGGCAGATCGAGGGGCAGCGCTTCGCGGTCGACGCGGCGAGAGCGGCTGTGCGCCGCGCCGAGGCACAGGTGAAGAACGCCACCGATAGCCTCGAGCGGATCGAGCCGCTGCTGGCGAAGGAGTTCGTGACTCCCGACAAGGTGGACCAGGCCCGCACCGCGAAGCTCGCCGCCCAGGCCGGCCTCGACGAAGCGCGGCGGAAGATGGATCAGGCCGAGCAGGACGTCGGCACTCTGAGCGCGCTTCGGGCGAAGCGCGATGCGGCACAGGCGGCGCTCGGCAAGGCCGAGCTCGATCTAAGCTTCTGCTACGTGCGCGCCCCGTTTGACGCGCGTGTCGTCAATCTTCATACCGCGGTCGGCCAGTTCGTCGCACCCGGTCCTGCGCCGGTGTTCTCGCTCGTCGACGCGCGCGCTTGGTACGTCGTGGCGAACTACCGCGAGACTGACCTTGCGCGCATCGCGCCCGGGATGGAAGCGGAGATGTACGTGCTGGCCGATCCGCGGCACCGTTTCCGCGGTACGGTACAGGGGGTCGGCTGGGCAGTGAACCCCGAAGACCAACCGATCGCGCCCGGGCTGCCCAAGATCAGGCGCGAGCTCAATTGGGTGCACATCGCGCAGCGGTTCCCGGTGCGCATCCGCGTCGAGAACCCGGAGCCGCCCGACGCTGTTCCGTGTCGGCGCCTCGGCCGTCGCCATCGTTCGGAGCCGGATCCTCCACCCGCGCCGCCGACGGCGCACGCTGAACAAAGCTACTACGCTCGTGCCTGCCTCCCCTGCAGCATCGACCGCGCTGCCGAGCCGAGCGCTCAGGGCAGCGCTACTCGCTGCTCGACTTTCTGCGCCGCGAGCTGGCGCCTTTCCCTGGACGTGGCGTGGCCACGTGCCGCATCGTGGTCGCGTGCGTCGTGGTGCTCGTGCTCTGCATGACGCTCCGAGTGCCGGAGGCCCACCTCGCCGTCTGGGTGGTCTTCAAGATCGCGCTCGAGGAGTCCGGCGAAACGCTGCTCACGGGCATCGTTGCGCTGGTCGCGATCACAGTCGCGCTCGTCCTCGCGCTCGTCCTCCTGTTCATCGCGATGGACCAACCGTGGCTCCGCTTCTGCCTGATTGGGGTAATGGCGGCGGTGGCGCTGTTCCTGCGGAGAACGTTCGTCATCGGCACCTTCGGGTTCGTTCTCGGCCTGGTCTCGACCATCGTCCTGACGGTGCCGGACTTCGTGCCGTCTCCGGAGCTCATCGTCCGAGCCACGCTTTGGATCTGGCCGGTGTTCGCGCTGGGCATCGCGGGCGCGGTCGGCGCCAACCTGCTGATCGCGCCGACGGATCCCGCCGAGCTGCTCCGCGACGAGCTCGTGGGGCGCGTGCGCGCCGCCGAGGGAGCGATCGCCCGCCGTCTCGGCAGGTCGGCGGACGAACCGCAGACCCGGCGCTTCGCAACCTCGGGCATCGCGAGGCTGCTCGCCCTCCTCCGCAGTGCCGAGGTCTTGCACCCGTCGATCCGTCCGCGCCACGCGCAGCAGAGCGCCCTGATCACGCTGGTCGACCGTCTCGTTACCGCCGCCGCCGCGCTCGAGGTCCTTTCGCGTCGAGCCGCGCGCGGGCGAGCGTGAGCGGTTGGAGGCAGTCGCCGCGGCCTGCGCCCCTGTACGGCGCGCGCTGGACGACGGCGAGACGCCGACGCCTGCGCTGCGCAGCGTCGATCCCTCGCTCCAGGTCGCCCACGGCTCCGCCATGCTGCCGGTCATCGTCGAGCTCGAGCACGTCGTGGCGCTCATCGCAGCAGGCGCTCGGGCCCGAGGCGGTCACGGTCGCGCCGGCCGCGCCCGAACCCGACCGCCGCAGTCTGTTCGTAGCGGACGCGTTCACGAACCCGGAGTACGTCCGGTACGCGCTCAAGGGGGCGCTTGCCGTCATGATCTGCTATCTCCTGCAGAGCGCCGTCGACTGGCCAGGCATCCGCACCTGTATCATCACCTGCATGATCGTCGGGCTGACGAGCGAAGGGGCGACGATCCAGAAGGGGACTTTGCGCATCGCCGGCGCCCTCGCTGGTGGGGCCTTGGGATTCCTCGCCATCATGCTGGTCATCCCGGGCGCCGAGTCGATCACGTCGCTGGCGCTGCTCGTCGCCGCCGGCAGCGCGGTCGCTGCGTGGGTCTACGTCGGGAGTGCGCGCATCTCCTACGCCGGCGTGCAGGTCGCGTTCGCCTTCTTCGTCTGTGTGATTCAGGGCTTCGCGCCGAGCTGGTATTTCTACACGATTCGCGATCGCATGATCGGCATCCTGCTCGGCAACGCCGTCATCTCGTTCGTGTTCCTCTCCGTCTGGCCGGTCCGGGCGGGCGCGGCGATGTGGGCGAGCCTCGGGTCCGCGTTGCGGGCGATGGCCGACCTGGCCAGGGTAGGCAGCCGCAGCGACGACCAGGCGGTCGTCGCCCGGGAGGTCCAGGGCTTGCGCGAGCTAGCGTATCGCCACTTTGCGACCGCGCAGCAGTCGGCGGAGGAAGAAGCCTTCGAGTGGAGCGCGTCCAGGCCCGAAATGGACGCGGCGCGGGACCGATTCCAGGCGGCGACGACCGAAGCCCAGGTTGTCTTCCTGACGCAATTGGCGATCGCGAGCCAGCGCCCGAACGTTGCGCCGGCGGAGCTCTCGGAGTCGCTGGTCGTCGGTGCGCGCCGCTTCGACGCGGCGGTGGCGGAGAGTCTCGATGTCGATCGCCGATCGGGCGCAGGCCGTCGCGTCTCGCGACCTTCCGGACCTGCGCGCGCCTCTCGCGGCCTTAACCGACCTCATGCGAGCAGAGATCCCGCGGATCGCGAACCCGGAAGTCGCGGTCCAGGTCGAAGGTCGGCTGGCGTTGTATCGCGAGCTGGTGCCGCGCCTCGAGCGCCTGGGGTCCGGGGGCTTCAGCGGGTGATTCGGAGCGAACGACCTAGAGATGAGCGTGGAACGGAATTGCCGTTTCTGCTGGCGCCTATCGCGTGCCTGCTGCTTGCAGCGTGCGCCGCATACGCGCCGCTCGCGAATGCGCCGCCGTCAGCCGACCGCCCGTGGAAGGGTCCGGGTCTGGAGAGCGCGTCAGGTGTGCTCCGGGTCGCCAATCAGGCGGAGCGTCGGGAGCGGGTGTCCATCGATTCCCAGAAGACCTACGAGCTGACCGAGCTGATCGACATCGCGCAGCGCACCAATCCGGAGACACGCGTCGCGTGGGAACGCGCCCGTCAGGCCGCCATTGCCGCCGGTCTGGCGGAGGGGACCTACTATCCCCGGCTCGCCGCGGCGGCGACCGCTGCGATCGCGTCCGTCCCCCTCCCGATTCCCGAGACGGTCGTCCCTGGAGGCGTCTTCCGCGCCGATACGCACTTCGTCATCCCCGCGCTCAACCTGGAGTGGCTGCTGCTCGATTTCGGTCGCCGACGGGCGGCGGTGGATGCGGCCCAAGCGCTCATCGTGGAGGCCAACGCCGGCTTCAACGCGAAGCACCAACAGGTCGTCTTCAACGTCACGCGGGACTTCTATGCGTTGACGGCGGCACGCGGCAAGTTGAACGCCGACCGGGCGGCGCTCGACTCCGCGCGGAGCCTACAGGAGTCGGTCACAGCTCGTAAGAGCCGGGGGCTCGCCACCCAGCCGGAGGTCCTGCAGGCCGAAGAGGAAGCCGCGCGAGCGACCTACGAGCTCGAAGACGCGATGGCCACTGAGCACGATACCCGCATGACACTGCTCGAGAGCGTCGGGATCGCACCCTACACGCCGATCGAGATCGTCGACGCCTCGCAGCGGCCGCTGCCCCCTGAGCTCACCGAGACAGTCGACGAGGCCATCGACCGAGCGCTCACGCAGCGGCCCGACCTGATCGCACTGCTCGCCGGCGTCCAGGCCCAGGAAGCTGCGGTGCGCGAGGCTCGCGCGCAGTACTGGCCCCGCCTTGCCGTACGGAGTGAAGTCGGCGGGAACATCGGCGAGCTATCGGTTGAGAACAGTCCGTATCAGGGCGTGAGCGACCTGCAGTACGGCGCTGGGCTGCGCTTCGAGTTGGATCTGTTCGAGGGCTTTGAGCGCCGGAACAAGTTGAAGCTGGCAGAATCGCGGCAGAAGGAGGCGGAGGACGAGCTCGAGCACGCCAAGGAGAAGGCGGTCCGCCAGGTCTGGACGGCGTACGACGACGCCAAGGTCGCCCTTTCCAAGCAGCGGGCGGCAGCGGCGTTGCTCGCGGCCTCCGAGAAGGCTTGGGCAGCAACCTTCGAGTCCTACCGGCACGGGCTCGCGACGTTCCCGACGTGCGCGAGTCGCAGCGCAGCCTCGCCCGTGCCCGCGCGCTCGAGCAGGCGGCCCGCGCGGAAGCGTGGACGCGAGCCGCGGCGTTTGCCGTCAGTACCGGCGATCTGGCAAAACCATGAGTTGTGCCCGCACCAACCGCCTGGTCACCAGCCTGGTCATGGTGGCCATTGGGCTTGCGCTGGCCGGGGTAGCCGCTCTACTCGGTGGATGATCGCGCGGAGGTGACGCCATGTCGATGGAGAACCCGACGTCGGGTGCAGTCGGGCGCCCCGTAGGTAAGTCAGGCTGACGGAACTGTCGCTCAGTCAGCCCGAGGCGGGGATTCTCGGACGGAGCGCGTCGGGTTGAGGCTTCACCGAAGTCGGATCTGCAGGGTGTTCGTAGCGTCCGTCAACAAATCGCGAACCGCCGCCATCGATACCTCCACGCCTCCGGCACGGTACGGATTCGCCTCGCGATCGAAGCGTAGCGGCGTCCCGTTGAGGATGACGGCCGTCGGGCCGTATCCCAGTTTCTCGGTGCGGTACACGACCGTCACATGCTTCTCCCCGAGCTCGAGGTCTGCTCGCAGGCCGTCGAGCGCTTTTGGAATCAACGGATCGAGGACGAGCACGGACTTGCGCCTGCGAACGCCGAGCAGGCACTCGTGGATGAGGCGCAGCGCAATGCCCGCTCCGCTCGAGTAGACGCGCCAGCCCCCTTCCAGGGGTACCTCGCCGGTTTTGACTTTCTCGTATTCGGCCAGGGCCTGGTAACGGTCCATGAACGCCGCATCCGAGCTCGAATAGTAGCAGTTCGCCTGCCGCGGCATCGCCGCGGGAACCACTGATCGGATGGTGATCGGATTTGCTTGCCGCAGCGCGAGCAGAAAGGCGTCGGCGTCGCCGTAGCGCGCCATGGCCTCCGCGAAGCGCAGGTGCGCGTGCATGTACATGATCCCGATCTCGCGCCCGAAGAACGTGCTGCTCTCCGCACGCTGGAAGTAGCGCTGCGGCCCGCCGTGGTATGCGAAGGGTCGGTCGAACAAACGTGCGCCATCGACACCCAGCAGTTGCTCTTTGATGCAGGCTACGTGCGCCGCGGCTTGTGCGGGTGTGAGCAGATCGTCGATGATGGCGTGGATCATCGGCAGCAAGCTGTACGTGATGCCGGTGGCTCCGTCGCGCGGGTGAAGCAGTAGCTCGATCCTCCCGTCCTTCTCGAAGTAGGCGTAGCCGGGAATGGTCCCGTCTACGATCAGCACGCGGTGAAAATCTTCCTTCACGCTTCGGGCGTACGCCTCGAGCGTCTCGGCCGGGACGCCGCGACCGACGTGCCGCAAGGCCTTCGCCAGCGTCGTCAACGTGTGGTGGTGCAAGGCGACCGTCCACGCGCTGCACAGGCGCTCGGACATTGCCGGATCCAAGGGCTGGAGCGAGTCGTTCCAGTCTCCGTGGCCATACGCGGCCAGGCTCGTGCCAGGGATCACGCGCTGCCCGATCACCTTCAGGGCGCGCTCGACGTGTCCCCAGATCGTGGCCTTCTCGGCGCGCTCGTCGCCTTCAGGATGAAAGAACGGGACGATCGCATCGAGCACCGACGGCTCTTCGGAAGCAATGAGATACTGCGCCAGCGCCAGTAACGGCCAGAAGACGATATCGCCGTGCGAGTCCGTTGGCCGGATGCCGCGCTCGCGCTCGAAGAACATGAACCATTGCGGCCAGTCGCCGTCACTGTTCTGCACCTTGAACACGCGCAGCAGCAGGTCCCGTAGCGGCTGCCACTTTCCGAGCGCGAGCAGCATCTCGACCGGCCCTTGGCACACGTCCCGCGTGCCCCATCCGCCGCCCGAGTACTGCTCCAATCCGCGCGGCGCCAGGTAGTGAATCATGGCGTTGTGCGCGAGCCAGGGAAGGATCTCCTGCAGGCGGTGGCATTCTCTCGCGGCGTCGCCGCGACGCGCGTGCAATGTCAGCGGCCCGATCATTCCCCGCCAGAATTGATCCGCCTTCCTGCGATCGGCTGGCCAGGCGGTCGGCCTCTTCGCAGCAGAGCCACCGTTGCCTCCGGGGACGAGATGACCGGTGATGCGCAGGGATGCCTTCCGGGTCTTCGCGATGACGATGGTGACGAATGGTTGCCGACGTGATTTCCCGTCGAGGAACAGCTCCTCGTCACCACCCACCCGCTCGAACGTCGTGCCGCGGCCGGCATCGATGCGGAAAAAGCCTTCGGGGAAGCGACGGGCGACATCGCCGTCGCCGACCGGTCGGATGACGACGCCGTCCCGGTCGCGGACGAACTGCGGCGGCAATGCGTCGGCTCCGTCGTCGCCGTTGAGGGCGACGTGGTGCGACACGAGGAAGCGACAGGCCGGACCGGCCGCAATCTCGACCGAGAGGATCAACTCGTGGCGATCGATCGGCGCCCAGGACCGCACCTCGATCAAGCCGCCCTCGTGCTTGTACACCCAGCGACAGCCGTTGGGCGTCATCTCGTATGCGGAGGGCACATCCAGCAGGTGGTAGCCGTCCGGCAACTCGACGAAGATCCGCTGCCCGGCGGACCGCTGCAGACCCAAGTAGCTGCGCGTCGTCGACAGAAAACGATTGATGTTGACGTGTCCCTGCGTGACCAGCGAATTGACGACTCCGTTCATCCAGGTGGTCGAGGTGAGCGATGCCTCTTCCGGAACGAGTCGATCGCCGCTGCGAATGATGTGTCCGTGCGGGCGCAGAACCTGGAGCTCCTTCGCTTTGAGCACCACGTGTCGATGCGCGCCGGTGAAGAATGACAACGTACGGCGGTCCTCGCTCTCTACGTTGCTCTCCACGTTGCGCAATTTCTTGCCGAACAGCTCGCTCACATCCGCCTCGGTTAGGTCGATGCTCTTCAAGATCGGACGTGCGCTGAAGAGCGTGGCCGATCCGCCATCGATCTCTACGCGGCGCTCGGCTGGGCTCGCTTGCGGCAGAGCCAGTGCGCGCTCGACGAACGTCAGGTCGGCAGGCGACGACGCGGCTTCGTGGTGCTCCTCGAACCAACCGAAGAAGCCGTAGGCCGCCGACGCGCTCGGCTCGAGCCGCAATTGCGCATCCTGGAAGACAGCCATCGAGTGCTCGTGTTGACGGCGCTTCCCTTCCAACATGGGCGCCCGCAGACCGTCGGGGACTTTGCCGGCGCGGGTCGCGAGGCCGTGCAACTGCAGCGCGTCAGTCGCAAAGCTGACAGCGCTGCGGAGCGAGCCGATCACCACCCAGGGGTTGCGGCCACCCATCGAGAGGTTCTGGCGCACGGCCAGCACGTGACCGCAGCGCGCGTGCGTGAGAGGAGTGTAATCGACATACTGACTCACGTAATACTCGTTCATACGCACCGCGCCGTAGTGCGCGAGAGCCAGGTCTTGTGCGTAAATGAGATCCACTACGACGGGAGCGCCACCCTTGTTCTCCAATGTGCCGTGCCACCGCCAGGCGGGTACGGATTGCGCCAGTGCCAGGGAGAGAGTGAAGCCGATGTCGTTCCAGTCTCCGCGAACCGTGAGCCCGTTCTCGTCGACAAAGACGGCTGCGGGGCCACGGGGTCCGAGAAGCGGGACTGACTCGATCGAGGCGCCGTGGCGGCGAAGATAGATGTTCGTCGGACCGCCTTCGATCTCGCTACCCAGGAACAGGTTGAGCATGATGTCGCGATGGTCGATCCGACGGATCGAACCGTTCGCGTTCACCTCTGCCCTCAGGCCCGACGGGCTCTCGAAACGGGCTGGAAAAGCCTGAACCGTCATCGCATCATTCTCCACGTTCCTGATGCACCAGGTGGCAACCGAACAGCGGGCCCGGACGTTCGCGTATAGGCAGATAGGTTTTGAGGATCAAGACGAAGCGTTCGTGCTCACGGTAGAATGCCGACATATCGGCTTTGCGTCGTCCACTAGACGGGCACGCGTCGCTCGAGACGACGTGAGAGCGCGGGACGATCATCGGCCAAGCCAGGCAGGGGGAAGGGGATACAACGCCCATGCGTGACGATCTCGTGCTCTGGAGCGGTGAAAGGAGGGAGCTCAGTCGGTGGACGTCGACCGCTGCGGACGGATCTAGTGCGGCGCTGTCCGTCGAGCCCGGTCCGCGCGGCGCTCAGCTGCGAATCGATTTCAACCTCGTTGGCCCCACGAGCTGGGCGATTGCGCGGCGCGAGTGTGCTGCCGTTCTTCCGAAGCACTACATCGTCGTCCTCCGGTTGCATGGCGATGCCCCGGCCAACCAGCTTCAGTTCAAGCTGGTCGACCCGAGCGGCGCCAACGTCTGGTGGTGGCGGCGGCCCGCCTTCGCGTTCCCGCACGACGTAGAGCGCTTCGTGCTGCGCAAGGCCAGCCTGGAGTTCGCGTGGGGACCGGCGAGCGGCGGCGACCCCGAGCGCATCGGAGCCGTCGAGATCGCGTTCGCGGCGGGTCAGGGCGGTCCGGGGGCGGTGTGGATCGAAGAATTGCGCATCGAGCCACGTGATGCCGAGGCGGCGTCGCCGCGGATACAGGCCGTCAGCGCTTCGAGCTGCCTTGCCGGCCACGAGCCCGAGCGCGTGCTCGATGACGACGAGTCCGTACTGGCGCCCGGATCCTACCGATACGTGTGCGTGGATCCAGCTCGACCTCGGGCGCTCGTGCGAGTGGGGCGGTGTCGTGGTCGATTTCGCCGGCTCAGCCGCGACCGCGGCCAGCCGCCTGCTCGCTTCGGACGACGGTGTTCGCTGGACGCTCGTCGCCCAGGAGGTCGGCGGTACCGGCAGTCGGCGGTGGTTGCGAACGTCGGACGGAGAGGGACGCTTCGCGCGGATCGAGTTCTCAACCGGCGCGGTCCCGGCGGTCGTGAAGGTTAGCGTCGTCCCGCTCGAGCTGGCGGTGTCACCGGCGCGCTACATCGCCGCCGTCGCTTGCAAGGAGCGGCGCGGTCTCTTCCCGCGCCATCTACTGAACGAGCAGGCCTACTGGGCGCTAGTCGGCGCCGACGGCGACGAGCACAAGGGACTTCTGAGCGAGGACGGTGCGCTCGAGGTCGACGCCGAATCGTTCTCGATCGAGCCTTTTCTCTGGATCGACGGGCGTCTCGTGACCTGGGCGGACGTCGAACGGCGCGTCGGCCTCGCGGACGGCTACCTACCGATGCCGTCGGTCGAGTGGGAGGCTGAGACTCTGCGGCTACGCATCACGGCCCTCGCCGTCGGGGCTCCCGGGCGCAGCACCCTGGTGGGCCGCTACGAGGTCGAGAATACGGGTACCGCGTCGCGCCGAGTACGGTTGTTCCTCGCGGTCCGCCCTTTTCAAGTGAATCCCGCGTGGCAAAGCTTGAACCTCGTGGGCGGCGTCGCGCCGGTGGTGACCATCGAGCGGAGCGGCGACCGGGTGCGGGTGAACGACGCGCGGACGGTGTTTACCGTCTCATCACCCGACGCCTTCGGCGCGGCGCGATCGGAGGACGGTTTGCGCGAGCTGCTCACGGGGCGCATTCCGGCGCGAGAGCGGGTCGACGATCCGGTCGGCTTCGCGGAAGGCGTGCTGGCCTACGACATGGAGCTCGCCACCGGCGCTCGCGAGTCGATCGTCGTCGCCGTGCCGCTGAATGACGCAGCGCCCGAACCCGTCTCGGGCATCGCCCGCGCGGACGCTACGGAGTGGGCGGACGCTCGCCTTGGCCGAAACCGTTGCTCACTGGCGCGCACGACTCGCTCGCGTTCCGATCGAGCTGCCACCTTGCGCCGAGCCGTTCTCCGCGAGCCTCCGCGCATCGCTCGCCTGGATCCTGGTGAACCGCGAAGGGCCGCGCATCCAGCCGGGGCCGCGCTGCTACCGGCGTTCCTGGATTCGCGACGGCACACTCACCGGGACGGCGCTGACGGAGATGGGCTTTGCTGATGAGGCCCGCGCTTTTCTGCGTTGGTACGCGCCGTACCAGCTCGACGATGGGCGCGTGCCCTGCGCCGTCGACCGCAATGGAATCGATCCGGTCGCCGAACATGACAGCCACGGGCAGCTCATCTGGGGCATCGTGGAGGTCTTCCGCCTGACCGACGACCGCGCGTTTCTTCTCGAGCTCTGGCCTCATGTGATGCGTGCCGTGGACGCGATCGCGGCGCTGCGAGCAGAGCGCACCTTGGACCGGTTCCGCGGCCAGGCCTGCTTCGGTTTGCTCCCCGAGTCGATCAGCCATGAAGGATACTCTTCGCGCCCCGTCCACTCGTACTGGGACGACTTCTTCGCTGTGCGCGGCCTCGGGGACGCGGCATACGCGGCCGCCGTGGTCGGCGACACCGTGGCGAGCCAGCGCATCGGGGCGCTGCGGGACGCGATGCGCGGCGACCTGCACGCTTCCATCTTGCGCACGATCGCCGACCACGGGATCGATTTTCTTCCCGGCTCGGTCGAGCTCGGCGACTTCGATCCGACGTCGAGCGCGATCGCGCTCGACCCGGGCGGCGAGGGAGCGCGCCTGCCGCCGGCGGTGCTGGCTCGAACCTTCGAGCGCTACTGGGAGGAATTCGAATGCCGCCGCCGAGGCGAGACCACGGCGGATGCCTACACCGCTTACGAGGTCCGCAACGCCCCCGCCCTCGTCCTGCTCGGACAGAAGAGCCGAGCCGTCGAGCTCCTTCAGTGGTTGATCGACGATCAGCGCCCGACCGCCTGGCGCCAGTGGCCGGAGGTGTCGACACGCGACCCGCGCGCTCCGCGTTTCCTCGGTGACTTGCCGCACGGATGGATCGCGTCGAGCTTCGTTCGTAGCGTGCGGCGCATGGTTGCGTACGAACGCGCCGACGACGGGGCGCTCGTCCTGGCCGCAGGCGTGCCTGCGGCGTGGGTGCGGGAGCCGCCGGGCGTGCGTGTCCGTGCATTGCCGACCCACGCGGGGTCGCTCGACTACACGATCTGCGCCGAGGGCGAAGACCGTGTGCGGGTCACGCTGGGCGGAGCCTTGCGGTGCCCGGGCGCGGGCATCGTGGTGGAGTCGCCGTTGGCGCAACCCATACGTCGCGTCGTGATCGACGGGCGCCAACAAGCCGCAACTGATCCGCAGCGGGTCACTCTGCGCTCCATGGCCCGAGAGGTGATCCTCGACTACCGCCCGTAGCTCGCCTGATACTTGGCGACGGCCTGTTCCAGATTGAAGAACATCCTCTCGCGGCCCAGGGTTTCGCCGAGTGGCGAACGCTGGACCATCGCCAGCACTCCGGGGTTGAGGCCGACGAGCCACAGAAAGACACCGCGCTCGCGGTATCTCTTCTCGGCTTCCGTCAACATCTTGAGGGCCGTGTATTCCAGGTCGAACACGCCGCGGAGGTGGAGGGCCACGACCTTCGGCTTCGCCTCGGCGATCAACGGCCTCATCTTCTCTCCGACCCGCTCCACATTCGCGAAGAAGATCCTCCCCTCCGGCCGGAGCATCAGTAACCCGGGGAAGGTCTCGTCCTCGGGGTGCTCCTCGGAACGCGGTCGGAATACGTTCGTGCCCGGCTTGCGCCCGAGCACGCGGACTGGCGGGTCGGCCACCTGGTAGGCGAGGGCGAAGAGCGAGACCACGATCGCGACGAGGATCCCCTGCAGGGTCCCGAGCAGCACCACGCCGGCCAGCGCGGCCAGGGCCCACACGAACTCCGTTCGCCGCACCTCGAGGATCGTCGCGAACTCCGCCGGCTTGATCAGGCCGATCGAATACACGATGACGACCGCTGCGAGGGTAGCTTCCGGCATCAGCCCCATGAAGGGAGCCAGCAGCAGCATCGTCACTAGCGCGGCTGCGGCCGCGACGAGCCCCGCGAGCTGCGTCCGTGCCCCCGCCAGCCGGTTCACGGCGGTCTGTGAGGTCCCGCCGCCAGCCGGCATCGCGCCGAGAAATGCGCCGCCCGCGTTCGCAAGACCGGTCGCGATCAGTTCTCGGTTCGCCGCAGGCGTAGGCTCGCCGCTCTCCGCGAATGCGCGCCCGGCCGCGATTGTTTCGGTGAAGCTCATCAGTGCAATGCCCAAGGCCGCCGGCCAGAGTTGCCCGATTAGTGCTAGGTTCGGCAGGATGAGGGACGGCAATCCGGTTGGAACGTGGCCTACGGTCTTCACTCCGTGAGCCTGCAAATCGAAAAGGCTCATGGCGGCGATTCCGCTGGCCACCGCGACTAGCGGCGCTGGCGCTCGCGGAAGGTAGCGCTCGACCGCCAACAGAATCCCCAGCATCACGGCCGCCATCGCTACGGTGGTCATCGAGGCATGTGGAATACCCTGAGCGATGGCCAGGACGTTGTGAAAGAAGGAGCCTTTGTCAAAATGGATGCCGAGCAGCTTCGGGACTTGGTCGAGGACGATGACGAGTCCGATCCCCGCCTTGAATCCGATCAGCACCGGCTCGGAGATGAAGTTCGCTACGAAGCCGAGGCGCAGGATTGCCGCCACCACGAGGAGGGCGCCGACCAACAGCGTTAGTGTCGCGGAAGCGGTCAAGAGGGATGCGGGATCTCCGTCCGGCGCTACCTGGCCGAGCGCTGCCGCAGTCAGAATCGCAATCGTCGTAGTCGTGCTGACGCTGAGCGGCCGTGAAGTCCCGAGCAAGGCGTAGATCACCATCGGCAGGAACGCGGTGTAGAGCCCGACCTGCACGGGAAGTCCGGCGATCGTGGCGTACGCCATGGCCTTTGGAATCACGACCGCCGCGGCGGTCAGACCGGCGATGACGTCCAGCTTGATCCACTCGCTTTTGTAGTCGCGGATCCAGGTGGGCGCGGGGATGGGGAAGCTCGCGCGGCGGTCGTTTGGCATCGCTTTATCTCGCGTCGCGTGTCGGGCGCTGAAGAAGCAGGTCAGGCGACCGTGCGGAGATCGCGGCGAACCATGCGAACCGTCGGGCCCTCGGGGCTCTCCATCTCGGCGAAGCCGAGCCGCTTCGCGAGGCCGAGCATGGGCGTGTTCGTTGCGAGGATGTATCCTTCCATGCGCTCGAGCCCACGCGCGCGGGCGGTCCGCATCAGCGCCTCGAGCAGCTGCCGCGCGAGCCCGAGCCCGTGCCATTGGTCGACTACGGCGACCGCAAACTCGCAGTCCGCTGCTCCCCGCGGCTGCGGCATAGCGCGCCCCGCCGATGATCTTCTCTTGCGATCCTTCGCCGACGACGGCGACCAGTTGTAGCTCGTTTTCCTGCTCGGGACGCGTCGCGCGCTCGAGCAGTTGCGGGGATAGCTCGCGCAGAGCGGAGAAGAAGCGGTAGTAGCTCGACTGTACGGAGAGGGCGCGTACGGCTTCCTGGAGCTTATCCTTGTCTTGCGCGCGGATCGCGCGCAGCGTCACGCGCCGCCCGTCTCGCAACTGCAAGTCGACCGGGCTGAATTCGCCCCCTGATTCGACGGCTGTCATCGAGCCTCGGGCGGTCGCTTCGAGGATCAAACGGCCCGCATGCTCAAAACTTCTCGGGGATGAGCTTGAACGGGTAGTCCGTCTCCCGATAGCCGTGTGCCTTCCGCCGATCCGGCAACTTCACCTTGTCGCGCGCCACCTTCTTGTACGGAATCTTGCTCAGCAGATGGGTGATGAGATTCAAGCGCGCGCGCTTCTTGTCGTCGGAATTCACCACGTACCACGGCGCCCACGCCGTGTCGGTCGCCTTGAACATCTCGTCGCGCGCCCGCGAATAGTCGTACCAGCGGCTGTACGATTCCAGATCCATCGGCGAGAGCTTCCAGATCTTGCGCCCGTCGTCGATGCGCGCTTCGAGCCGGCGGGTCTGCTCGTCCATGCTCACCTCCAGCCAGTACTTGAGCAGGATGATGCCGGTTTCGACCATGATCTTTTCGAAGACCGGCACCAGTTCCAGGAAGCGCTTCACCTCGTCCTCGGGGCAAAAGCCCATGACGCGCTCGACGCCCGCGCGGTTGTACCAACTGCGGTCCCAGATCACGATTTCGCCGGCCGCCGGAAAATGCGGCAGATAGCGCTGAATGTACATCTGACTCTTCTCGCGCTCGGTCGGCGAGGGCAGCGCGATGACGCGAAATACGCGCGGGCTCACGCGCTCGGTGATCGCCTTGATCGTGCCGCCCTTGCCGGCGCCGTCGCGGCCTTCGAAGACGATGCAGATCTTGATCCCCTTCGCCTTGACCCACTCCTGCAGCTTGACCAGCTCGACGTGCAGCTTGGCCAACTGCTTGTCGTACTTCTTCGTCGTCAGCTTTCCGTTGCCCTTGTCCTTGTCGCCGCTGACCTTCGATGTCTTCCCGGTATCAGCCATCAATGCGTCTCCTTGGACCTGTCTTTGGCGCAAAGCGCCTTGATCTCGCCCCGAAGTGGAATCCGGCGCCGTCCATACGCTGCGCCACCCGCTGCCCTATATCCGTCCCGCGGGGAAAGCGGAAGCGAGGAGGAAAACTCCGCGGGGGGTTGCAGAACGGCGAGATAGCGATCTACACGAAGATGTCAGGTGGCGGTGAGCGGTGGCGGGAGTATGGTGCTCAAACAAGGAGGTACGCCATGGCCGAGACCGATTCCACCACTCCGAATCCGTTTCCAGACTTCGCCAAGATGCTCGAGCGGTTCACCCTGCCGGGCATCGACGTGGGCAAGATCGCGGAGGCGCAGCGCAAGAACATCGACGCGCTCACGCAGGCGAATCAAGCTGCCTTCGAAGGCATGCAGGAGCTCGCCAAGCGGCAGATGGAGATCCTGCAGAAAGCGGCAACCGATTGGCAAGCCGCGATGACCGAAGCGACGGACCGTGAAAGCTCGAACGCTGCCAAGCGGGCCGAGCTCGCGGAGAAGGCTTTGAGCAATGCGTTCGCCAGCATGCGTGAGCTGGCCGAGACGGCGTCGAAGGCGCAGACCCAGGCTTGGGAGGTGATCCAGAAGCGCTTTCAAGATAGCCTCGCCGATTTCAGAGACCTGCTGCAGCCGCCGAAGTCGTAGGTCACGCCGCTCTTCGCCGGCTTCGCGAGCGCCAGGTCGATCGCGTCGTCAAGGAACCAGCGCCGCTCGAGCGATCATCGTCGTGTCGCGCGTCTTCCATTCGCTCTCGGCGAACGCGCGATCGATCTCGGCGAGGGGGTACTTGTGCGAGACCAGCTTCTCGAAGGGCCAGCGACCGCGGTTGCGGACGAGAAACTCGAGCGCTCGGGGGATCACCCACGGATCGTATTGAATGACGCCGACGATTCGCTTCGCGCCCCAGACGAGCTGCGCGGGCTCGAGCTCGATCTTGGCGCCGCGGCTGATCGTGCCGATCTCGAGATACGTGCCCCCGCTGCGCAGGAACTCGATCCCTTCGAGGATCACTTGCGGGAAACCGACGAAATCGCAGGCGACGTCGGCGCCTACGCCACCGGTGAGCTTGCGCACCAGGTTCACACGATCCTTGCGTTCCGCTATCTCGCGCAGATCGATGGTGTGGTCGGCGCCGAACTCGCGGGCAAGCGCCAGGCGGCCGGGGATCTGGTCGATGACGATGACGGTCTGTGCGCCCATGTCCTTGGCGACCGCCGCGGCCTGCAGGCCGAGGCCGCCCGCCCCCTGGATGACGACGCTCCCGCCGAAGCGCAGACCCGCTTGACGAAGGCCGAAGATCACCTGGCAGAGGGCGCAGTTCACCGGCGCGACGAGCTCGTCGGAGAGCGAGTCGGGAACGAGGAAGATCGCCCCGCCCGGCCGCAGGTAGTAGTACTCGGCGAACGCGCCGTGGAAGTGCGGGAAGTCGCGCGGCCCGCGCGGCCGCTCGATCTTGGCGGGACAGTTCGCTGGCTCGTTGTTGAGGCACACGTAGCAGCGGCCGCAAGGATAGAAGTAGGTGTAAGCGACGCGGTCGCCTTCCTTGAGCGGACGGCCGAGCGAGTCGGTCTTCACCCGCGAGCCGAGCTTCGCGACCCGACCGGTCATCTCGTGCCCGAAGATCCAGCCGTCCTCCGGCAGGCGAAGCGGCGCGTCGCCTCTCCAGAAGTGGAGATCCGAGCCGCAGATGTTGGCGAGCGAGACGCGCACCAGGACAGCGTCCGGCTCGACCTCCGGCAGCGGTACGTCGCGGAGGTCGAACGGTTTTCCAGGCCCGAGAAAGACGGCGGCTTTTCCAGTGCTCAGAAAGCTCTCCTTCGATTCGAAGATCGTGTTCCGACAGCTGTCGCTAATGCGACTCTTCGACGCGTGTCAAGATGTTGCCCGCCGCCTTGATTCCGTCGGACGCGCTCTGCTAGCCGGGAACGTTGGCGCGGCGGAGGCAACCGCGGCAAGAAGAAGAGGAGGACACAGCATGACCGAAGACGTGGTCGCCATTCAGCAGCTCCTTCACCGCTACTGTTTCCTCGTTGATAGCGGCACCCCCGATCAGGTGGCGAGCTTGTTTCACGAGACCGCTACGCTCGTCCCGGTCTACTCGGGAGGCCCGGCCTGCAAAGGCCGCGCGGCGGTGCGCGAATGGTACGCGGCGTACGACCGCGATTTCCGCTCGACGGTCGATCATTTGCGCCACTGCGTGTCGAACCCTTTGATCGAGGTGAAGGGTGACGAGGCAACGGCTCGGTGCTATCTGACCGCCGATTCGATCCCCAAGAAGAGCGGCGTTCCTCGGACCGCGTTGGGCTACTACGTGGATCGTCTGATCAAGGACGGCGGGCGGTGGTACTTCAAGGAGCGGGAGATCCACGTGACCTACATGCTCGAAGGTCGGAAGGCGTCGAGCTGAGAAAGGGCGTCGCGTACTCGCGCAGGGGTCGCGCATCGAGAGTCTCGGCGGCGATGTTGTAGAGGGCCCAGCGCTCCTCTAGCGGCGACCGCTCGTCCGAGCGTCACGACTCAACGAGTCCACGAACCGCGTTTTCGCTCTCGATTGCTAGTCGGGCAACTAGGGCAGCGGCCGGCTGGCGGCGTGCTAGCCGAGCTCCTTGCCCCGCCCAAAGCGACAGAAACTCGGGCCGATCTTGCTTTGCGGCAGCGTTCCGTAGCGGACGCGTCAGGGCATTTTGCAGCGGGAACGGAAGAATGCCTTCAAGGGTACCGGCGCGTTCGACCTCCGTCATGAAGCGATTGACGATTCCTCGTGCAGGACGGCCCGAGAAAGCGCGGGTCACGCGGGTCTCCTCGCTGCGCGCCTCGAGTATCGCTTCTTTGTAAGCGTTCGGGATACCGGCCTCGTCGCAAGTCAGGAATGCCGTTCCCATCTGCACGGCGCTCGCTCCGAGCGCGAGCGCGGCCGCAATGCCACGGCCGTCCATGATTCCGCCCGATGCGATCACGGGCACCGTGACGGCATCCACCGTTAGCGGCACGAGCGCGATCGTTCCAACCATGGCGGCCTCGAACTCGCCGCCAAACGTTCCCCTGTGGCCGCCCGCTTCGCTCCCTTGTGCCACGACGGCATCGACTCCGGCGCGCTCGAGCTCCGTCGCCTCCGCCACGGTAGTGGCGGTACCGACGAGAAACATGCCACGCCGCTTGATCGCCTCGACTTTGTCCGCGGGAGGAATTCCGAAGGTAAAACTGAAGACGGAGGCGCCGCTCTCGAGCGCGGCCGCGAACTGTTCCTCGAAGGCGGTGGCGGGTACGCTCGGGAGCATGGGCGGCGGCAGGCCGAGCTCGGCATAGTACGGCGCCACGCGTTCCAGCGCCGGGCCTGGATTTCGCGGCGGGTCGGGCACGGGGAGGGGTGTGAAGAGGTTGATACCGAATGGCCTCGACGTGCGTGTGCGAACCGACTGGGAAGCCGTGTTGATCTGTTCGGGTGCCAGATACGCCGCACCGATGAAACCGAGAGCTCCAGCCTCACAGACGGCGACCACGAGGTCCGGCGTATCTCCCCCTCCCGCCAGCGGTGCCTGAATGATCGGAAGCGCCAAGTTGAAGCGTCGCGACAGTGCCGTTGCAAACGTCATCTGCACCTCCTGAGCGCGAGACGCCGCGCGCGCGGCTGCTCGCGCTTCGCTTCTTTCGAAGACGTCTCCCTCCCCGGCCGACCCGAAGCGCAGAATTACTTCGTGGCAGAGATTCCGACTCCATGAAACCCACCTTGCAAAAATCACTTCTTCTCTACGGGTAGCTGGACGGGCCCGTGTCATGGCATGCTCGTCGGCATGACGGGCTCGCAGTTCCTCCGCGTCGTCGCCTACTCCGACTACCTTTGACCGTGGTGCTTCAACGCGACCGTGCGGTTGCGTCGGTTGGAGGCCGAGCTCGGCGGGAGGATCGAGATCGTGTGGAAGAGCTACCTGCTGCGTCCTACCCCTAACGGCTCGCGAGACGTGGAGAAGTTCCGCGAATATACCCGCGGCTGGGCGCGCCCGGCTGCAGAGCCCGACGCCGGGACGTTTCGGCCGTGGCAGAGCGACGCTCAGCCGCCGTCCCACAGTCTTCCGCCGCAGCTCGTCGCCCGCGCTGCCGCCGCGCTCGATCGCGCGTCGTTCGACGCGATGCACGAGGCGCTCTTCCGCGCCTACTTCGCCGACAACCGCGACATCACCGACCGCGCCACCCTGCGGACGCTGTGGAGAGACCTCCGGTTGCCGGAGGAGCGCTTCGAGCTCTGCGACGACCCGGCCGTCCGTGACGCAGTGCTCGCCGATCACCGCGAGGCGATCGACCTCGGCGTCCACGGCGTCCCGGCGGTGCGCATCGAACCGAATCTCGTCGCCACCGTCGGGGCGCATTCGCTGGATCAGTATCGGCGGTGGTTCCTGAAGCAGCTCGCGGCGCTCGACGCCGGCGCTCGCGAGTAACTATCGAGGAGCGCCGCAGCGGATTCGAGCGCGTTCTCGTCTCGAATTCCCGGCAGACCTCCGTGTTCTCGTAGTTGATCGACGTGAACGGCATCGAGTACGAGGCGATCGACCCACGCCGGCTCCCGGCGTCGTCGCTGCATCGGCTACTTCGCCAATTCTCGCAGGGCGTTTCGGTACTTCTTCGCGGCGCGGCGGGCTATGCCGAGAGCGCGCTCGATGTCGGGATCGTAGGGCGTGATCAAGATTCCGTTCTCGCTCTCCACCGCCAACACGCGATCGCCGGGTTCCAAATGAAGCCGCTCGGCCATGTCTTTGGGCAGCGTAGCACCGATGGACCCGCCGGCCCGGCGGAGTGTGAGCTCTTTGACCACGCCTTCCGGTAGCATTTTGGTACTACATGGGCAACCGCTGGTGCAACGAGCGACGAAGAGCATGAAGAAGGCATCATAGTCGCTCCTCGACAGGTCGGGGCGCGCCACTGCGTCCTTCGTGGCTCGCATGCCACCGCGAGCCCTCGCCGAGGACGGTGGGCCGCCACCGCCGAGGTTGACTATGGACGCCGGCGGGGCACGATACCCGGCATGCCTACCCTCATCGACAAGCCGACGATCATCGCAGCGGCCGGAACCAAGCCGAAGAAGATCGAGGAGTACGTCGGACGAGCAAGCTCGGGCGCGGAAGACATCAGCGTCGCCCGGATGATCTCTCCGTCTGGCTGGCGTGAGCCCGGGCAGCGCCCGCAGTTCCGAGAGATCACCGTCGTGCTCCGCGGCCTCCTCCGCGTGGAGCACGACGGCGGCGTCCTCGATGTACGTGCCGGCCAAGCGGTCGTCGCGCATCCGGGCGAATGGGTTCGCTACAGCACGCCGGGGCCCGAAGGGGCCGAATACGTCGCGATCTGTCTCCCGGCCTTCTCCCCCGCAACGGTCAACCGCGACCCCGAGCCGTGATCTCCCTCGAGCGCGCCAGGGCGAAGGCGGCGGCGACCTACGATGCCGCCGCCGACTTCTACGATGATCCCGCCAACGAGTTCTGGGATCGCTTCGGGCGCCGCACGATCGAGCCGGCTCGGGCTTCGCCGGGGCGAGCGCGTCACGGAAGTTCGACAGTGCCACGTACATTGTGCGTATGAGGGCACTCGGCGAAGATGGTGCCGCGTGAGCCCGACTGAAGGGTCGCGGCGCGTCGCACCGCTCACGAAGGCGACCGGGAGCGTGCGTCACGAATCGCGCCCGTTGGGCGCGATCAAGGGGAGTGCAACATCCTACCAAGACAGCCCCTCGGACGCCCCGATTCGCATCGGCATATCGACATGCTTGCTGGGTGAACGCGTCCGCTTCGATGGCGGGCACAAGCGCGACGTCTTCCTGGTCGAGAGTCTCGGACGCTACGTCGAGTGGGTATCGGTCTGTCCCGAAGTCGAGGCTGGTCTCGGCGTGCCGCGGGAATCGATGCGCCTGCGCCGCATCGGAGGTCAGGTGCGTCTGGTCACAGCCAAGACCGGCATCGATCACACCGATACGATGCGTCACTACGCCGCGCGACGCATTGCCGCGCTGCGCGCGCACGATCTGAGCGGCTACGTGCTCAAGAGAAGCTCGCCGAGCTGCGGTATGGAGCGCGTCAAGATCTACGGTCGCGACGGCCCGGTCGCGAGCGGCCGCGGTCTGTTCGCCGAGGCGCTGCTCGAGGCCTTTCCCCACCTCCCGGTGGAGGAAGAGGGGCGCCTGAACGACCCGCGCCTGCGCGAGAACTTCGTCGAGCGCGTATTCGCCTATCGGCGCCTGCGCTCGCTTTTTGGCGGCCGGTGGACGGTCGGCGACATCGTCTCGTTTCACACCGCCCACAAGCTTCAGCTCATGGCGCACTCGCCGCGCCTGTACGCCGAGTTGGGGCGTCTGGTGGCGGGCGCGAAAGCAGTGGAACGTCCGACGTTGCGCGTTTGCTACGAAGCGAAGTTCATGAGCGCCCTCGAGGTGATGGCGACCCCGAAGCGCCACGTGAACGTGCTGCAACACATCCTCGGGTACGTGTCCGATCGACTCGATGGTGCAGCGCGGCGCGAGCTCATCGAGCTCATCGACGATTACGGACGGGGGGTGGTTCCGCTGGTGGTCCCGCTCACTCTGGTGAGGCACTACGTGCGACTTCTCGGGGTCGCCTACTTGCAGGCGCAGACGTATCTCGAACCGCACCCCAAGGAGTTGATGCTTCGGAACCACGTATGACGGCGATTCCCTGAGGCTCAACGGGTCTGGCCGGATTCCACGCCGTCACGAGATCTGCCGCCTACGACGGAAGATCTCATCCTTGTAAACCGGTTTCGGGGTGTCTAGAAGGACCGAGAGGGATCATCCCCATGCCGCACATCAGCTATTTGCCGTTCGAAGCCGTCGATTCGGAGCTCCAGGCGGTCATGCACGAGTACGACGACGAGCTCGGCGGGTCGGATTTCGTGAGGGTCTTCGCGCACTCGCCCGAGGTCTTCAAATCGTTCATCCGCTTCTATTTCCCGCTCATCACCGAGACACGCGGCACGGTGGACATGAAGCTCACCGAGCTCGCGCGACTGAAGGTCGCGGAGCTCAACAATTGCCATCTTTGAAAGGGCGCTCGGTTCGCGCTGGCAGCGCGACAAGGCCTCACGGACGAGATGATCGCCGAGCTGCCCCACTATCGAGAGAGCACGCTCCTCACGCCTCGAGAGAAGGCGGCGGTGCACTACGCGGAGGTGCTGGCGGGAGATCATCAGCAGGCGGGGGCCGAGCTCTTCGACGAGCTGCGTGAGCATTTCACCGAGGCGGAGATCGTGGATCTCGGCTGGCGGATCGTGACGTTCGTCGGCTACGGCCGATTCATCTACGCGCTCGGTCTCGAGATCGGAAAGACGTGTCCGCTTCCGCACCCCGCCGAGGCGCCGGTTACCATCGATTTCGCCAAAGACGTGCTGAAGGACATCGCCAGCAAATAACGTCCCGTCGGAACGGAGGTCGTGATGCCCAGAGTCACTCCAATCCCTTACGAGAAGATGGACCCCGAGATCCAGACGATCGTGCAAGCGAGCGACGAGGCGCTCGGCGGCTCCGAGTGGATCCAGTACTTCTGCCATCCCACGGAGCTCTACAAGCAGTTCGTCAAGTTCTACTACACACGGATCGTGACGGACGAGAACGGCATCAGCGTGAAGCTGACCGAGCTCGTGCGCCACACGGTCGCGGTCCACAACGCGTGCACCCTTTGAAGGGGCGCCGTGTATGCCTCGGCGAGGCTACAAGGCTTGACCGACGAGATGGTGGACGCGGTTCCGAATTTCCGTGAGAGCCCGCTCTTCACTCCGGCCGAGAAGGCGGCGATGCGGCTTGCGGACGCCATGGCGGGCGACCACAAGCACGCTCCGTTCGACGAGATCTTCGCCGAGCTCCGCAAATACTACACCGAGGAGCAAATCGTCGAGCTCGGTTGGCGGACGAGCGTGTTCATCGGCTACGGCCGGCTCGTCTACGCGCTCGGCGTCGACGCCATCGGGCAGTCGTGCCGACTTCCCCACGCGGCGGCTACCCACTGAGCGCTGCCGGCCCGCGGCGCCGGCCGTGGTCGCCGAGGAGACGTAGCGGCCCGTCTGCGAGGACTTCGAGGAAGTCGCGCTGCCTCCTTCTTGACGCAGGTACCAGGTCAAGGCAGAGCTCCGTGATGCCAAATCCGAAACCCGGCTTGGACGGCCGAATTCACGGCACAATCGTTCTTGGCTGTAGCACTGATGGCGCCGTGTAACGATCACACCCAGAGGAGCGAGGGCATATGAATGCTGATGTGAACGAGATCGTACGCACCATCTTGAACGTCGGAACCCGAGTTGCGCTTCAGTTGATCGGCGCCTTCGTCATGTGGATCGTCGGTCGGCGTCTCATCGACCTGGCGATGCGGCTCGTGAGCCGGGCAATGACGCAACAGAGCATCGACAAGACCCTGATCACCTACGTCACATCGAGCCTTTCCGTGCTCCTGAACGTCGTCCTCGTCGTCGCGATCTTGGGGTTCTTCGGTATCGAGACGACGTCGTTCGCGGCGGTGCTCGCCGCCGGTGGCGTCGCCATCGGCGTGGCGTGGAGCGGCATGCTCGCCAACTTCGCGGCCGGGGCGTTTCTCATCGTCTTGCGGCCGTTCAAGGTCGGCGATTTCGTGACGGCGGGCGGCGTGACCGGGACCGTGATGGAGATCGGCCTCTTCGGTAGCGTGATCAACACGCCCGACAACGTCCGCACCATCATCGGCAACAACAAGATATTCTCGGACATGATCCAGAACTATTCGGCCAACCCGCACCGCCGCGTCGATCTGGTCGCCCAGCTCGATCACAGCGTCGATCACAAGGCCGCGATCCGTCTTCTCAAGGAGCGCCTGTCGAAGATCCCGAACGTGCTCGCCGATCCGGCGCCGACGGTCGAGATCCTCGAGGCCAACCTCGCCGGGCCGGTGCTCTGCGTGCGCCCGCACTGCAACAACGATCACTACTGGCAGGTTTACTTCGATACCAATCGCCTGATCCGCGAGACGTTCGGCGAAGCCGGCTTCCCGGCACCGGAGCAGCACTACGCGGTGCGCAATCCGGTGCAAGCGGCGAGCGCCTAGGCTCAGGAGAGCCGCCGGGCGTTCGTCAGAATACGATTTGTCCCCGAAAACCGAGGACCGTCGCCGTGTCCACACTCTGTCCAATGGGGCGCGGGAGGAGACCTCTGACAACTTCCCGTTTCTGGGCCGGCCCGATGACCTGAACGTCGGGGGTCAGCAGCAGCCACGGTGTGAGCGCGATGTTGTAGTAGACCTCGAAGCCCCACTCGTCTCGCAGGAATTCCCGGGTTGTGAAGGGGAGCTGGAGGACGGGATTGTTGATGCTCGAATAATAGTATCCGATGCCGGCTTGATCGAAGGGCCGGCATTCGATGGGTCCCTTCGCCCCCACACCGATGCTGTAGAAGTACTGCACTGGAACGGGATCGCCCTCCGACGCGCCGAACCTTCCGAATAGACCGAATCCCTGATCTTTACCCTTGTCGGGCTGGTACAGATACTGGTCGAAGTTGTAGTAGACGGCCCAGGTTCCTGTCTTCGCTTTCAGCCGGCGGTTCTCGATGACGAACCCGAGGCGCTGATCGAGCGAGGTATAGCGCTTCCACGAATAGAGCGCGCCTACGAGCTGATGCCCGGTGAGCCCGAAGAAGTCGGTGCGGACCCGGCCTTCACCGGCCACGATCGGTCCATCCAAATCGTCGAAGCCCGCGGTGCTTGCCTCGCCCGTGGCGGAAATAACCGTAGCCGTGAGCAGCGCCTGATTGACGTCGGCGGTAGGTAGAACGATCGCCCCGGCGCCCAACGTCGAGTATGGCACGGCGAGAACAACCGGATTGAAATTGAAACTCAAATTGAAGAACTGCGTGTCTCCTTTGCCGTGGGCAAACTCGTTCATATCGGCGCCGGAGACCGTCTGGAGCTTTCCGAAAGCCACGCCAGCGTAGCGTGAAAGGAACTGCGCGAAGTTCCACGCGGGCAGTGCGACGTTGTTGCCGGTCGGCAGCGGAAAGATTTGACTGGTGTTCACCGGTACGAGCGCCCCGGTCTTGCCGTTCACCGAGTCAGCCCAGTTTCCCTCCAACTCGACGGTCAAAAATCCTCCCGGCCAGAGGCCGAGCTTTTGGGTATCGAGATGAAAGGTCAGGTCGCCGCGTCCCCCGTATTCCCAGGCCCCGTTCTTGCCGCCACTGACGACCCCCTGCTCAATCTGGGTGAGGTTCGCGTCGAAAGTGAGGCCCTTCGCAGCCAAGTCATTACGAGCCCCGCCCCAATCGCCGGTCATTGTCGAGCGTGAGAAAAAGTCGCCCGAATAGGGATCTGCCGATGGTTCCTCTGCCCCGACCGGCGTTCCGAACGAGAGGCAAAGAGACGTGAAGGCAAGTCCGACGATCGCTGAACGTTTCGACCACATGTCGAGTCACCTCGCGAGCATTCTTCGATGCAATGCTCGTCCCCCTTTTAGCTTGACCGCTCATGCCAGCTAGCATCCCTCAAGTCTAGCTACTGAAGTGAGACGCGTTGACGATACCTGGGGGCAGGCATAAGGTCGCCTGCTGGAAGAGTGAACGCCGAAGCTTCTGACCCAGGTTCTCCACGTGAGCCATGACGACCCCGCGACCTCGGCGGGAGTCTGGTAGAATCGCACTTCGCGCTCCAAACCTGCGCACGCTCGCGGAGCGCTACGCGCTCGGCAAAGGGCTGCGCGAGAGGATGCCGCGCGGTCGACACGCGGGCTGGAAGCCGCCGGGTCGACGCCGCGATCCAATCGGCATCCTCATCGAATCGAGCGCGGGACGGATTCCGAGCCTCCTGCCGATGCGCTATGGTCGGATGCTACAGTCGCCGTTCACGTTCTACCGCGGCGCCGCCATCATGGCCGCCGACCTCGCTTCTACGCCGAAGACCGGCGACGCGTGCAGGCGTGCGGCGACTGTCACCTGCTGAACTTCGGCGCCTTCGCCACACCGGAGCGCCGCATCGCTCTTTGCAAGAGTCGGAGAGACCGAGCCGCGCACGGAGCCGGCCCCCACCTTGACGTCCCATCGATATTCAGCATGGGGGGTAGTCGCGATGCCGACGACCTATTACCTCATCAGTGACCTCCACATCGGCGGCGACGGGGGACTCGCCCGTTGCGATTTCGAGAGCGAGCTGATCGAGTTCCTCGCGAACATCGCTGCGGGCCCGAAGCCCGCCGAGCTCATCATCGTCGGCGATGCCTTCGGCTTCTGGGAGCTGACGGATCGCGAGGGAGCCTCCAAGCTCGCGCGGATCGCCGAACGATGCCCCGCGCTCTTTCGCCAGCTCTGTGAGACCGGCGAGCGGGTGACGATCACGCTCCTGCCGGGCAACCACGACTACGACTTGGCCTGCGTGCCCGAGTACCGGACCGAGCTGGCCCGATACAACGTCCGCCTCGAGCCGGTGGTGCACATCACCCGGACGATCGCGGGGCACACGGTCTGGATCGAGCACGGGAACCAGTACGACGATTTCAACCGCTTCCCCGACTTTGGGAACCGCTATGGTCTGCCGCTCGGGTACTTCATCACGAGCGGTGTCGTCGCCGCGGCGGGGCGGAGTGCCGACCGTTCGAAATCCAGATGGCTCGACGACGTCCAATCCGTGTACCCGAACGAGGATATCCCGTTCTGGGTCCTGTCGAACCACTTCTACAAGGAGATGACGCCGGTGCTCCGCTGGGGCCTGTTCCCCTTCCTGCTTCTGTTCACCGCGAGCGCGGCCGTCTTCGGCTTCCGGGCACTCGGGCGGCTACTCGGTTGGGACACGTCTCTCTTCGACATCGATTTGCAGCCGACCCTGGGCTTCCCCGGTCGGCTCATCGATCTGGTGCAGTTCGTGAACAGCGCCGTGATCGCTACACTACTGATCCTGGCCGTGCCCGCCTATTTCCTGCTACGGGACATGCGCGCGGCAATCGCTCGCTACGGGATCAGCACCGGCGAGAGTCTGCATCGTGAGAAGGACGACCAATACGTCGCCGCAGCCAAGCGGATCTTCACCGCGGACCCGTCGGTAGTCCTGTTCGTGTACGGGCACACCCACGTGCCGTCTTTGCGCGAGGTCGACGGGCGATACGTGATCAACACGGGTAGTTGGCTCAAGCGGCTCGACTACGTCCCGGTCCGGGTCGGCCGCCTGCCTGGGGTCTACGTCCCATCGTACCGGCTCAACTACTTCGAGCTCACCGAGGCCGACGGCGAGATCCGCGTCCGGTACTGCGTCCTTCCCAAGATCCCACCGAACGATCTCACGTGGCTCGAGCGACTCCTGATCCTGGGTCGACGCAGGGCGCAACTCCCTGCTATCCCCGCGGAACTTCGCGTCGGTAGCGTCGGGGGTGCATCGGCGTGAGCAAGGCTCCAGGAGGTCGCTGGCAGCTCTCCTAACCCAGAACGGCAGAAGGAAGGACGATCGTGAGAAATCTTCTCAGGGTTCTGCCGATGGCCGTGGTCATGGTCGCCGGGCCCCAGATCGTCAGCGCGATTCTGCTCGCAACCAGCGCGCAGGCGCTGCGGGACTCCGTCGCGTTCCTAGCCGGCGCGACCCTCGCCACGACGATCGGAGTGACGGCCGCGTACCTGCTGACCCCCGCAGCCGCCTTTACCGACGGTGCCAGGGGCGACGTGATCGACTACGGGATCATTGTGCTGCTGTTGATCCTGATGGTCGTGGTCTTCCGCAAGCGGAGGGACACGCGGCCTCCGAAGTGGATGAGCAAGCTGCAGAGCGCCACTCGGATGTTCTCGTTCAACCTTGGCTTCCTGCTGTTCCTCGTAATGCCTAGTGACATCGTCAGCATGGCGACCGTTGGCGCGTACGCGCGCGTCACGGGTCACCGTGGTGGCACACCGTCCCCTTCGTCCTCCTTACGGCACTGCTCGCGGGCGGCCCGATGATCATCCTTGTCCTGCTCGGCAAGAGGGCCAACCTCGTACTCCCGAGGTTGCGCGACTGGATCGACACGAATTCGTGGATCGTCAACGAGATCGTGATCGGGTTCTTCCTCATCATGACCATCGCCGGCCTGTAGGGCGCCTAGGTGCGACGCCTGGGTTTGCCACGGCTGGCCTAGGTCCGACGATGGGTTACGGCATTCGCGCTGGTCGCCGTCTCGACTGTGCCCGAACTGTGTCGAGCACGCTTCTGTTTCATGGAGCGACTGACCGGAAGGACCATCCCCTGTCTCACGTCCCGCGTTACGCCCGCCTTGCTGAGGTATTGGCTATAGTTGTGGATCGGGACCGAGAGCGGGTCGGGTTCAGGCCCCGAACGGCGAGAGTCGCCCCCTCGCTCAATCGGGCGATAGTCGTCCCATCTTCCCGCTCTGGTAGTCCGCCATCGCCTGGCGGATCTCCGCTGCGCTGTTCATCACGAACGGTCCGAGGCCGACGATGGGCTCGTCGATGGGCTCGCCGCAGAGCAAGAGCGCCGTCGCGTCCTTGGCGCAGTCGATCGCGATGCGTCGGCCCCTGCGGTCGAAGAGCCCCACCTCGGCGGATCCCAGCTCCTCGGAGCCGTTGATTCGCACCGTGCCTCTGAGCACCACGAGCGCGGTCGTGTAGCCATCCGGCAGCGTGAGGTCCGTCCGCTGCTCGCTCGCGAGCCGAAGGTCCCACACCTGAAGGGGCGTGAAGGTCTTCGCCGGCCCCTTCGCACCCGCGAGCTCGCCGGCGATGACGCGCGCAGTGCCGCGACCATCCGGGAGCTTCACCGTCGGAATGTCGCCGCTCGTGATGCTCTGGTAGCGAGGCGGCGCCATCTTGTCCTTCGCCGGTAGGTTCACCCAGAGCTGGACCATCTCGAACAGGCCGCCACGGCGCGCGAAGTCACGCCCGTGGAACTCTTCGTGGACGAGGCCGGAGGCCGCCGTCATCCACTGCACGTCGCCGGGGCCGATCTTGCCGCCGCCACCGGAAGAGTCGCGGTGCTCGACTTCTCCAGCGTAGACGATGGTCACGGTCTCGAAGCCGCGATGCGGGTGCTCGCCGACGCCGCGGCGTTCGGTCGTCGCGGAGAATTCCATCGGGCCGGCGTAGTCGAGAAGGAGGAAGGGGGTCAGCACGGGGCCCAAGTTCGGGTACGCGAAGAGCGTCCGAACCGGGAACCCATTCCCCACCCAGTGACGATCGACGCTGCGCTGGATACACCGGAGTTTCTTTGGCGGTTCATCATCCTTCGTCGGTGCCATCTAAACCCTCGCGTCAGTGCCGCATCCACGGCTCCAGAATGATTCTTAGCCCCAAGCGCTCGGTGAGAGAAGCAGGCTTTGTCGAACTCGACTGAAGAACGATGACGGTTTGTGGGGACTGCGTCGGGCTAAAATGCGGGGTTGTCTCTCCGATGACTGAACCCCGCGCTCCCCGCCACGCCTCCTGTCGGAAGCTACATGCGTGGAAGACGGTTGTCGGTACTTTTTCCTAAATACCGCGTCGACTACGAGCCGGCGAGTACTTCCACGGCGACAACGGCGCCAGCCACCAGACCGGCTGGACGGGCCTCGCTGCGTCCGTGCTGTACTACTTCGGTCGCATACAACCCGAGGACGCCCTCAGAGGCTCGGTCCTGAGCGCCCAGCAGGCGGACCTCGCCTGAGTCAGACGGACTCGTTCGGCACGTCCGCCGTCGCGGTGAACGCGCCGGCGCGCCTCGACATCACGCGGGTATCAATCCTCCCCGAAGAATCTTCGACGCGCCGTCTCGTCTGCCCGGCAGGTCGGTCCGCTCACGGGGGCGTCGAGAACTCGCGTCGGATCAGCGAGAATGAGAGGCAGCGCGCGGGCGCGCGTGGCATCGGCTTGCGGACCGATGTCGAGAAAGAGGTCCGTGTACCAGGTATCCGAGAGACGAATCGTCTCGTAACACCAGTCGTGCTCGGCCGCGTAGGCGTGCCCGGCGCTCTCCCAGTCGTCGCTCGCGAGCAGCTTCTCGGACAAGCTCCTCGCGTCGAAGAGGGTGAGCGACATCCCCTGGCCCCACGTCGGATCACTCGTGGCCGCAGCATCGCCGATCAACGCCACACCATCGCGATAGGGATGATCGACCCAGTTGTCGGTCGGGTCGAAGGTCGCAAGCGGTCCCGCTGTTTTTGCGCCGGCGAACCACTCTCTCGGCACGCCGAGGTCAACGGAGATCTCCACGAATCGCTCGACGTCGCGCTGACCCTGTAGCCGCCCGATGCCGGACTCGAGATGCGAGCCGATGTATGCGCGGACTCTGCCTCCGCCCTGAGGGAACACCCAGCTGACGAGGCCGCGGGCGGGGGAGAAGCGGGCCGCCAGCACCTCGGGAGGGGCCGGAAGCTCGTCGAAGAGGACGCCGCCGAAGTAGCGACGAGGGCGAGCACGTTTCTCCTCGAAGGCGCACCACTTCCGGACCGCAGACTCGCGACCATCGACACCGACGACGAGGCGTGCCTCGATTCGCTCCGTCCCGCTGTTCGTCTCGATGACGACGGCCGGCCGGCGGCCCGCCTCGACTCCCCGCACGGTCACGCCGCGGCGCACCTCCGCGCCCGCTTTGCGTGCGGCATCCAGGAGGAGATCCTGGGCGCGCGGATGGTAGAAGCAGAACATCGCCCGCGCGAGCGGGCTTTGGGTCGCCAAGTCACGCCGAAACACCAACGCGCCGTCGAAATACGATTCCCAGTAGCGCATCTCATTCGATGCGGTCCCGAGCAGCTCCTCGAGGCCGAGCTTTTGCGCTTCGACGCGACCCCAGGGAACGAGCACCTCTCCGCGGACCCGATCCCGGAATTCGGTCGTCCGCTCGAGAACGAGGACTTTCCGGCCCGCTCCTGCGAGCACCGTCGCAAGAGCGGCGCCGCCGAGGCCACCGCCGACAGTCACCGCGTCGTATTTCTGCATGAGCGCTCGCTCCCGGCCTCGGCTCGTACGCTTCTACCGAGGTGGCAGTCAAACAGCGCCCACTTTGCCGCGCTCGACCGTCGCCCGCGCATTCCATTCCCGCGTCCGCGCGGCCCGCCGCCGTATGGATGTGGCTAGTCGCTCGGCAGGTGTAAAACCGCGGTCAGGAACGAGCCGGTCGCGCGCTCAGAGCTGACCGGCCCCGAACGTGTCGCACTGGTTGATGTCGCCGGTCTCGAAGCCCCGGGAGAACCACCGGACGCGTTGCTGTGAGCTGCCGTGGGTGAACGCATCCGGCACGACGGCTCCCTGACTGTGGCGCTGCAACCGGTCGTCGCCGATCGCTGCGGCCGTGGCGAGCGCCTTCTCGGTATCACCGGGATCGAGCCACTGATGACGCTTCTGCGCGTGGTAGGCCCAGACGCCGGAGAAGCAGTCGGCTTGAAGCTCCTGACGAACCAGCAAACCCCCCGCGCCCTTGACGGAGCCGCCCATGCGTCGCTCATTCTCGACGTCCTTCGCCAAGCCGAGCAGCGTCTGCACGTGGTGTCCGACCTCGTGGGAGATGACGTAAGCCTGGGCGAAGTCGCCGCCGCCGCCCAACTGACGCATCTCGTCGAAGAAGCTGAGATCGAGGTACACCTTGCGATCGGAGGGGCAATAGAAGGGACCCGACGCCGCACTGGCGCCGCCGCAGCCGGAGCGAATCATGCCGCTGAAGAGCACCAGGGACGGAGGCTCGTACTGCACGCCTCCGGCCTCGAAGAGTTGGCTCCACGTGTCTTCCGTGTCACCGAGAATTGCGCGCACGAAGTCCGCGCCTTCGTCGTTGGCCGGTGGCCCGGAATGCTGCGACTCGACCGGCAGATCGCCCTGGAGCTGCACGAGGGCGCCGAGCATGTCGAGCGGGTTGACGCCGAGAAAATACGAGGCGACAGCCACGACGAGGATCGTCCCCCCCGAGAGCCCACCCAAGCCGAGCCCTCGACCGGCTCCTCGTGCGTCCTCGACATTGTCGCTTCGTCTGCCGAGCTGCCAGCGCATCGCGGCCTCGGCTTGGGAGCCTAACTCGGATCCACCGAGACTTCCACCCCCGAATCATCCACTACGGCCGGAATTGATTCTCGAGCTTCGTGGCTGCGACGGAGGCCCGCGAACCACCGACCCCGGTACTGGTCATTGGTCACGGATTTGTCGAGGGGAGCGTACACAAGCTCTCCACCGTCCAAGCAATGGGCGGGCGACCTGATCAGTACGGTCATATGCTTCACGTCGTCCGCTAGGTCGGATCGGTTCGTCTAGCGCGGGATCTTTTTAGGTTCCCAACGTCAGGTGCTTCATTCCTGAACGCTTCGATTGACAATGAAGCGGGATAGACTAAGACAGCCGGCATGCGACTAGCACTCCTTTGTCTCCTTGCGTCCTCTGTGCTCCCGTCAGCAAGTCAAGCTCAGAGCGTTCCCGTTTTCGCAATTTCGCGGAAAGTAAGCACGGTCAAGTTCCTCGTGAACGCGTCGGTCGCTCTCGAAGGTACTTTCGACAAGTGGGACGCTACTCTGACGTTCGCGTCTACCGATGTCACGACTGGCGTTCTTGACATCAAGGTTCACGCTGACAGTGTCGATACCGGAAGCTGGATAAAGGACAGCAAGCTGAAGAGCGAAGAGTTCTTCGACGTCGAGAACAATCCGTTGATCACGTTTCTGTCAAAGAAGATCGTACAGACCGGTCCAGAAAGCTTTGAGGTACAGGGCGATTTTACGATAAGGGGAGTGACTAAACCCGAGAAGCTGAAGTTGACGGTTTCCGGCAAGGGAACTGGCTCGGGCGAGATTAAAGGGACGATGGCTTTCGACCGTAAGGACTACGGGATGGACAGCGACATTCCCTTCATCAAGATCGCCGACCGCGTCGAGGTGAATGTCGCGCTCAAAGGGGAGCGAGTCAGCGGGCCTCCCCTGGTCTTTCAGCAATAGCCGGCCTGACGTAAAGGAACGCGACACCGGACGGAGCGCACTTCCACAAGCCCATTCCCGCGCAGTGCGTCCCGATTTGAACCTCACCCGGCGGGCTTTCGCCGCCGTTCCTACATTGCGCAGAAAGGCCGCCCCTTCCGTGCGCCGCGGAGGTCCGTTAGGTTGACGGCCGGCGTGCGACGGATTTTTTTGCTCTCCCCCGCCCATTGCGGAGGCAAACGCTCGGGGCTCCTGCTCGATGATCGAGCGTCGTTTCCCCTGGCCCGACAACTTCGCAGGACCGGCGGAGCGCCGCTCGGCGACGTATTCGCGTTCATGAGTGGACTCTATTTTCGCGGGAAGCTCGCCTACGCGCGCGCCTTCGCGCGACCCCCTCGAGCGCTCTCGGGGATCTTCGTGATCACTCCCGGATATGGATTGCGCCTGCCCGAAGAGCGCATCGACGTGCTCCGGCTTCGGGAATTCGCCGCGATCGGCATCGACGCCGCCGACGCGCGCTATCGAGAGCCGCTCGGGCGCGACGCCCGAGCGCTCGCGACCGCGGCGGGAGACTCCGAGGTCGTGTTGCTCGGCAGCGTCGCCACTACGAAGTACACCTCGATCCTCGCCGCAGCATTCGGCGCGCGCCTGCGCTTTCCAGCAAGCTTCATCGGCCGCGGCGACATGAGCCGCGGAGGGTTGATGCTTCGCTGCGCGCGTGCCGGGCAGGAGCTCGAATACGTGCCGCTCTTCGCCGCCCCGAACCGAGGGCGTCGACCGCCCCGACTCGGGCCGATCGAACCTTCTGCGACGCCACGCGCGCCAAGCTCGCGATAGCTCGCACGCTGCGCGAGATCGCAAAGGCAGATTGCACGTCCGGCGGTGACCGACGAGATGGGCGGGGCTCGTGACGCCGGTTCGAGGCCGATTTGCGTTCCGCGCGCGGTCCGCCCCGAGAACGAGTCAAGCTTCATCGACGCGGCGTCGGCTCGGAAGCCTTGGTCGCCATCTGTTCTATACTGGATAGTGGATCGGACGATTCGTCCTGTGGATGCCACTCGAGGTGCTGCTCGAAGCGGCCAAGCGCTCGCCGAAGCATGCCGAGCTTGGTGAGCGCGCGCTCCATCGGGTCCAGCACGACCGCCGACGGCGCTTGCCCCATGCGCAGCAGCGAAAGCCCGGAGGTGAGCGTCTGCAGCGGCGTATTCGCCAGATCGCGGACCGACAGCGCCATGCTGGCGAGCCGCTGGGCCGCCAGCCGCTCTCCTTCCACCGCCGAGAGCTCGCGCTCGAGCCGGACGCTGCGCCGGCTGTAGAGCAGGATCCCTATCGCCGCGACGCCGAACGCGGTGGTGAGCCAAGGCTCGCCAGTCGGCAGCCGGCGCACGGTCTCGGCCGGCCAGGTCCAAGTCTGGACGATGGGCAGCAGCGCAAAAGCCGTGATCCATACCGCGCCCAGCGCCACCGACGGCGCCAGGATCGCAATCACCAACATGCTGACCACGAGCGCACGATACGGCTCCGAAACGTCCCCGAGGCGTGACTGCGCATCGGCGCCCGCCCACACTGCCAGCAGAGCGGACGCGAAATTCAGCGACAGCAGGCCGAGGCAGGCGGCACGTGGCGCCTGCCTCCAGACAACCAGCACCGCCATCACCACCGCGCCGACGGCGACGAACTGGGCGATGAACCAGATCGGCATCGGCGACGAGATGCCGATCGCAATGAGCCCCAACCCGCCGACGATCACGTCGATCGCGGACGACCACGCGGCGCTTCGCCAGGCCTCCTTACGCGCCTCTTCTGACTGCGTCATGGGCTAACTTCCTTGCACGAGTCTGCGTAGCTGCTCCGTCGGGATCGGCTTTTCGACCAACCCAACCTCGCCCATCGCGAGCGCCTGCGTCACTAGCGGATGAGAGCGCGCGTGGCCGGTCAGAAAACAGATGCGGCCCGGGAAGTTCTGCGCGCGCAGCCACCGGTAGGCGTCCAGACCGCTCGGCCGGTGCGGTCCGAGATTGACGTCGAGCAGCGCGAGGTCGCACGCGAGCGCGGCGCCGCCGAGCGAGGTGAGCTCCTCGTAGCTCTGGGCACGGAGGCATTCGCACCCGCACATCAGCGCCAGCAGCATCGCCAGCATCTCGAGCTGATCCGCATCGTCCTCGAGCAGCAACACCTTTGCCGCCATAGCCCCCCTGCCAGGTTCTCGCAGCTTATGGCGCCGGATGGATCGCTCGCAACCCGTGTCGTCGACATTTGCGCCGAGGCGGTACCGTTCCGAGAATCTTCGGAAGGGTGTAAGCACGCCCGCGTCGCGCTTGCTCCCACGGTCTCGCTACATCGACTGCTGTCGGCCGCGATCGGCGACTCGCTGATAACCCACCGCCGACACGAGAATCAATGCGCGGTCTGTCGACGAGCTGTGCACGTCACGCGCGCCAAGCAGCCGTCCAATCGCGCTCAAGAGATGATGGGCTTGTTCGGAAGCTCGTTGGATCGTGGCCCCGACGAGCCGAAGTGCTTGGCTAGATGCTGGGCCACGGAGCGTACGCCGCCGACCGCCCCCTCACGATACTCGCCGCGGCTAAACGCTACCTCCATCTCCCGGCAGACCGATTTCCAAGCGAGCTCGCCGGCTCGCATGTTGATCCCGCGGTCGGCGAGCACCTCGACGCGGTGGTCGGCAAGGAGCACGTAAATGAGAACGCCGTTGTTCTTCTCCGTGTCCCAGACGCGCAGTCGCGCGAACCACTCGAGCGCTCGCTCACGAGCGGTTAGACCGCAAAGCAGCGAAGGCGTTTCGAGGGCGCCCTCGATCACGAAGACGATCTCGCCTTCGTGGGACGCCTCAACGTCGTGGATCGCCCGCTCGATAGCGTCGAGGGTTTCGGGCGGGAAGGCTCGCCGCGCCGAGAGCCGACTCGTCACGAGATGCCGCAAAACGCGAGCTACTTGCATGTCACCAGCGCCCCGACGCGCCACCGCCGCCGAATCCTCCTCCACCGCCGCTGAACCCGCCACCCGATCCGAATCCTCCTCGTCCTCCGCCGAACCCGCCACCCGACCCGAATCCTCCTCCGCCGCCCGTATAGCCCCGGCGGCTCGTCCATGCGCCGGCTGGTGAAAGGAAGAGGGCGAGCACGAAGACGACAGCACCAACGAGTATGGCTACGGAGGCCGAGGCCAAGAACGAGCTGATGATGGCGGTGCCGAGCCCGATCACCAAGGCCGCGCCGAGCCGTCCCAGGAACGGACGAAGGGCGTTTGCGGCTCCGATCGCGGCGAAGGCGACGAAGAAGAGAAGGCCCGAAGCGTCCCCAGTCTCTCCGCCGTGGGGGCGAGGCGGGGGCAGCGGCTCTCCCTCTATGACGCGCATCATCCGCTCGACTCCCGCCTCGATGCCCGCGGGGAAGTCACCGCGGCGAAACTCGGGAGTGATGACTTCGGCGATGATGCGCTTACTGGTCGCATCGTTCAAAACGCCCTCGAGACCGTAGCCGACCTCGATTCGCATCGCCCGGTCTTTCATGGCGACGAGCAACAACGCGCCGTCGTCGATACCCTTGCGGCCGAGCTTCCAACTCTCTGCCACGCGGATCGCGTATTGCTCGATCGTCTCGGGCTCGGTAGTCGGCACGATGAGCACCGCAATCTGGCTCCCGTGCTTCTCCTCGAAGGCGCGAAGGCGATGCTCGAGCTCGCTCTCGGCCGAGCGATCGAGCGTGCCGGTGAGATCGGTCACCCTCGAACGCAGCTCCGGGACGGGGACCTCGGCGCGCGCTAGCGGCGCACCGCCGGCAAGTGCGAGCAGGAGCAGTGCCGGGGCCGCACCGAGCCTCACGAGCGCCTCGCCTGCGTGAGGGCCGCGCCTACTTCGCGGCTGGAGCAGCAGAACCGAAGTCGACCTTCGGCGGCGTGGCGAGCTCCTTCTCGTTTTCGACCGTGAAGTTTGGCCGAACCTTGAAGCCGAACATCTTGGCCGTGAGGTTCGACGGGAACGAGCGCACCTGCACGTTGTAATCCTGAACGGCCTCGATGTAACGTTTGCGGGCCACGGCGATCCGGTTCTCGGTCCCCTCGAGCTGTGCCTGCAGATCGCGGAAATTCGCATCCGACTTCAGCTGCGGATAGTTTTCCGCGACCACGAGGAGGCGCGACAGAGCCGACGACATATCGCGCTGTGCGGCTTGGAACTTCGCGAAGGCCTCCGGGTCGTTGATGAGCTCTGGCGTGGCCTGCACCGAGCCGACCTTTGCCCGCGCGTTCGTCACGCCCAGGAGCACGTCTTTCTCCTGCGCGGCGAATCCCTTGACCGTGTTCACGAGGTTCGGCACCAGGTCCGCTCGGCGCTGATACTGATTCAAGACCTCCGACCAAGCCGCTTTCACCTGCTCGTCTTCGGACTGCAGAGTATTGTACCCACAGCCGGACACGGCAAAGGACACTGCTGCGACAAGAATCATCAGCCTCTGATGGATCATCATTTTTCGACCCCCAATGACGGTGTCCTGACCTCAAAGGCAAGGTACCTCTGGGCTGGGTTGCTCAAGTTCGTCCGAGCCATTTCACGATCACCCCTCGGCCGGCGAATCTCGCCCGGCGACCGTAGCTCGATCCGGCTCGGCCAGGCAACCAAACGCGAGTGCCAACAAACGCGAGTAGCGACCCGAAAACATGTGAATCCGCGTTGACCGCGATCCCTCGATTGCGCAAGACATGTCCCGGCCTTCCCTTGCCATGAGCTACCTCCCGATCGAGAACCATGGCGTCATCGGCGACCTCTCTACCGTCGCGCTCGTCGGCACCGACGGCTCGATCGACTTCATGTGCCTACCGGAGTTCGACTCGCCGTCGATTTTCGCGGCCCTCCTCGACCATCGGCGCGGCGGCCGCTTCCAGTTGGCTCCGGTCCTGGAGGGCGCCCGCGAGAAGCAGCTCTATCTACCCGACACCGCCGTGTTGCTCACCCGCTTCCTCGCTGCCGGCGGGGTCGCCGAGGTGTCCGACTTCATGCCGATCGAGAGCGCGCGCGGAGGACATCGGGTCGTGCGTCGCGCCAAAACGGTGCGAGGCGAGGTGCGCTTCCGGATGGTTTGCCAGCCGCGGTTCGACTACGCCCGATCGACCCACACGGTGGAGCGGACAACCGACGGGATGCGCTTCATCTCTGCGGGTGCGCCGGAGATTGCGCTTCAGCTGCGGGCACCTGTGCCACTTCGGGAGGAAGGCGGCGCTGCCGTTGCCGAGTTCACGCTGCGCGCAGAGCAGTCAGCGTGGTTCATCCTCGAGCAGATCTTGCCCGGGACGGAAACGCCTGCGGCGGCGCTGGACTACGTTGCCGACGCGTTCAAGGAGACGGTCGGGTTCTGGCGGCGCTGGGTCGGGCGCTCGTCCTACCGGGGCCGGTGGCGCGAGATGGTGAACCGGTCGGCCGTCACACTGAAGCTTCTCACCTCGCGCGCGAACGGCTCGATCGTCGCCTCCCCCACGTTCGGGCTCCCCGAGCGGGTCGGTGGGGAACGGAACTGGGACTATCGCTACACCTGGATCCGCGACGCCTCGTTCACGCTCTACGGCCTCATGCGGCTCGGCTACACGGAGGAGGCGGCCGCATTCATGCGCTGGGTCGAGGCACGGTGCGAAGAGCTCGAGCCGGACGGCGCACTGCAGATCATGTACGGGATCGAGGGGCGCCACGAGCTCGGCGAGGAGACGCTGCCGCATTTCGAAGGCTACATGTCCTCGGCCCCGGTGCGCATCGGCAACGCCGCCTATGGTCACCTCCAGCTCGACATCTATGGCGAGCTGATGGATGCGATCTACCTCTACGACAAGTACGGCGAGCCGATTTCCTACGACCTCTGGCGGAACGTCGTCCGCTTCGTGGACTGGGTAAGCCGCCACTGGCGGCAGCCCGACGAGAGCATCTGGGAGGTGAGGGGCGGCCGGCGGGAGTTCCTGTACTCGCGCGTCCTTTGCTGGGCGGCCATCGACCGCGCCATCCGCCTCGCGCGAAAGCGCTCGTTTCCGGCCCCAGTGGTCCGCTGGCACGACGTCCGCGACGAGATCCACGAGGACGTCTTCACCAATTTCTGGGACGCGAGGCGGCAGGTCTTCACCCAAGCGAAGAACAGCACGGCGCTCGACGCTTCGGCGCTTCTCATGCCTCTCATCCGTTTCATCTCACCGACCGACCCGCGCTGGGTCTCGACTCTGCGGGTCATCGAGCAGGAGCTGGTGAGCGATTCGCTCGTGTATCGCTACCGCCTGGGCGACGCGTTCTCCGACGGTCTCGTCGGGGATGAGGGGACGTTCAACATGTGCTCTTTCTGGTACGTGGAATGCCTGTCACGCCTCGGCGACCTCGAAAAGGCGCGTTACTATTTCGAGAAGATGCTCGGCTACGCGAACCACCTTGGTCTCTACGGCGAACAGCTCGGCCAACGGGGTGAGCAGCTCGGCAACTTCCCCCAGGCCTTCACCCATCTAGCGCTCATCAGCGCGGCCTTCGACCTCGACCGGCGGCTGTCGGGCGCGGGACGCACGGCGTAGCGATTTCGCGGGCCCGTAACTGCGGCGATCGCAATTTCGACCTCGAATTTCGCTCCGTCGGGGTTGCGCCACCGTCACCCATTGACTCGACTCCCGCCGTAAGACGTGAGGAAGGAGAGCCATGGAACGCCCGCGACCCTCGAATCGCGCGACGATGCCCCCGAGCCGCCTCGGCGGCCTGCCGGCTACCGTGCCGCCGCCGGACGAGCGCGCTCGCGGTCAGCTCGTGCTGCCGATCGGGGAGGGCGGGACGGCGGGAGCCGGTCGAGCGTCGGTCCACCGCAGCGAGCCTCTGCCCGGTGCCGTGCACCTGGGCGGCTGGCTCGCCATCGAGGCGCAGCGCGATCTCGTCCGCCGCTTCCGACTTTGGGCGCTGCCCCCGGCGGGGCTTCGCCAGCCGCGCGTGCCGAGCGGCAACCTGATGAGCGTGCGCTCTGTCTGCCTCGGCTGGCACTGGCAACCGTACGTGTATTCGAAGACGGCCGACGATACCGACGGCGCGCCGGTGAAGCCGTTGCCGCGCGAGCTCGCCGAGCTCGCTCGCGAGGCGGTCGGCGAAGCCTACGGTGCGGAGAGCTCCGCGGCCGTCGCCTTCGCGCCGGATGCGGCGATCGTCAACCTCTACGAGCCCGATGCTCGCCTCGGGCTCCATCAAGACGCGGAGGAGCCGGCCGACGCCCCCGTCGTGACGATCAGCCTCGGCGACGCTTGCGTGTTTCGCTTCGCAGGAGTCGGGCGGCGAGCCGCTCCCTTTGTGGACGTGGAGCTTCGCTCAGGCGACGTCCTGGTGTTCGGCGGCCCGATCCGGCGGATCTACCACGGTGTGCCGAAGCTCTTGCCCGGCAACGCTCCCGCCGGCCTCGGCCTGCCGCCGGGGCGGCTGAGCATCACCGTCCGCGAGACCGGCCTCGAGCGCAACTGATCCGCAGGCGCTTCCTCGGCGGGTATACGGCCAACATCACCATACACCCGGAACGAGGCGGTAGCGCACGCGCTTCATGTAGTCCGCATAGCCGAGCAGTTCCCGTTTCAGCAGGCGTTCTTCAAACACCGCGCGCGGGGCGATGCCGAGGATCATGATCGGCAAGATCAGCAATCCGTACCAGGACCCCAGGAGGAGCGGCATCCCGGCGAGATAGAGCGCAGCCGACGCATACATGGGATGACGCACGACCGCATAAGGTCCCGTGTCGACCAAGCGCTGTTCGCGCTCGGCCTGCACGCGAACTACCGGCGCTGCGAAACTATTCTCGCGGAACACCAGCATCGTCGCGAGAAAACCTGCGATCACCAGAGCTCCGCCGACGATATTCAGCGCCGGCGGAACATCCGACGTGTGCCAGCGCTGCGCGTCCAACGCCATGAGCACGAGCCAGCCGCACCACATGAGGATGAAGGCGAGCAGAAAGATCCTGTCCCACATCGGTTGGCCCTTCTGCACGAGCGGCCCCAGGCGGGATGCGAGCAGGGCGGGGTCGCGCCGCAGCAGCCAGGCGCCGAAGGCGCAGGAACCGACCGCGAAGATCGAGAGAAAGGTCCAAGCCTGTGCCCACTGCCAATTGCCCGCAGGAACGAAGAGCAACAGACCCATGAAGCCAAGCCACGCGCCCGTCTGCACGACGAGGCGCGCCATCAATTTACCCGGCACCGTGGCGCCGTCCCCAGTCGCGGAGCGACGCGGCACGGTGAAACACGCGGCTCGAATCAGCCACGAGATCAGTCGCTTCCCACGCGGACCTAGGGCTCTGCGATTTCTACTTGAGGGCGGCGATCCGTTGCTTGGCCCACCCTTCGTCATACCGGGCCGACAGCCTCAGGTTGACGCGCAGGTGCTTGTACTTCCACTGGCCGTTCAGCTTCACGTAGTCATCCTTGTACTGGAGCGCCAACCACCTGGCTTGATGGCCCTCGCGAAACGTGAACGGGCCGATGAAGTACCACTCGCCAGTTGCCCGGTCGCCATGGACCTCGATGATCGGGTTCATGACATTGTGCTGCGAGAATTCGATCAACTTCTGGAACTTCTGAAACAGCTGGCGAATTGCCGCGTGCCCTTTGGCGCTCCCGAAGTCCGCGCTTTCCCAGATACCGTCTTCGGCGAAGACCGAGGTGATTCTTTCCGGGTTGTGGTCGTCGTCACAGATTTCGCAGTATCTGGCCTTGAGCTGCTTTATGGCCTCGATGTCTTCCAGGCGAGTCAGCCGCCGCTCGATGTCCGCAAGATCCATTTTCTATCCTCCTTCCTTGACGCCGCTGCATGCCAGGGCGCGAGCTGATCAAGTATCACCGGCTGCTCCATGGCAACAACTTCTCTTCTGGGTGAGATGTGGTGACGTCTGCTTCGCTTTGTCGGTCACCGATGTTTCTGTGAACGCTACAGGAGCCACATGATTTCCGTAGGAGAGCCTGCCCCAGACTTCACGCTCCCGGCCGTGCCCGCTTTGGTCTCCCTCGCAGAACTCCGCAGCCGCGCCGCGGTCATCACGGTCTTCTACACGGAAGACTCGACACCGCTTTGCACGCGCGAGCTCGCGCGCTTCGTCAACGATTACTCTGACCTCGCGGCTCTGGGCGCCGAGGTGGTGGCGATCGGCGCTGACGACCTGGAGAGTCATGCTGAGTTTGCGCGCAGACTCCGCATTCCGTTCCCGCTCGCGAGCGACCCCGACCTTGCCGTTGCTCGCGCGTTCGGCGTCGCCGACGAAGATACTCGGCGTGCCAAGCGAGCGGTGTTCCTCATCGGGCGGGACGGCCGGGTTCTTCACGCCAACCCTGACTACAACCCCGGTAACACCGCGGACTACGAGAGCGTGATCGCCGCCCTCGGCATGGATTGAAGGTTCTATCCCGCTTGCAGGGAGCCGATCTTCAGGCCTCTGGCTGAAGGCGACGAAAGTGCGCTCGACCGGTCTCAGACAGCGATTGCGACGGCTGGCGGGGATCAACGATTCCGCTCGATCGACCCGGCTTGTATCAGGCCCATCGCTTGTCGATAGTCCCGTACCGAGAGTCTTCAACTTCTCCATTCGCGTGCGGTGATGAATTCCTTCGCCCGGTCGATGGTTCGCCACCCTCTCGTGGTGATTGGCGCGAACCTGCTCGTCACCGCGATCCTCGGCTTCTACGCGCTGCGCATCCGCGTCGACTTCTCGACGGCGAGCGTCTTGCCCGCGGGCGATCCCCAGGTCGAGTACTACTCGAAAATCCGCGAGATCTTCGGCAGCGATGACGTCGCCATCGTTGGAGTGCGGACACACGATCTATTCGCGGCGTCGACACTCGAGAAGATGGCGCGAGTCACCGATGCTCTCGCGAAAATCAAGGGGGTCAGTTGGGTCGCGAGCATCACCAACTTCCCAGACCTGACCGAGGATCTCGCCCGTCTACCGGGCCTCCTTCGCCGAATTCCACCGACCCCGGGGGAGATCGAGGCGCTCAAGAAGAAGCTCGCGGCGAGTCCCGTTTTGGAAAAGAACCTCGTGGCCGACGACTTCAAAGGGGCAGCGATCAACGTCGTTCTCGAGAACCTCACTGATGTGCAGTATGCGGACCTCCAGATCGACGCGAGGATTCGCGAGATTCTCGCCCAGGAGAGCGGCCCCGAGCAGTTCTATCTCACCGGAGTGTCGCACATCACGCAGTCCTTGCTCGGGCTGATGACGGAGGATCTCGTCCGATTCACGCCGATCGCCCTCACGCTCGTTCTCGCCGTCTTCTGGCTGTCCTTCTGGACGGTGCGCGGGGTCGTGCTGCCCGCGGTCTCCGTCCTCATGGCCCTGTCGTGGACTCTCGGCGTGATGGTGCTCGCCGGCAAGGCGGTCACCATCGGCACCTTCATTCTGCCGCCTCTTCTGCTGGTAATCGGCAGCACGTACGCGATTCACGTGATGGCCCGCTACTACGAGCAGGTGGATGCGGGAGCGCCCCGCGAGGAGGTGGTCGTACGCGCCTTCGAACGAGTCTGGCTGCCGCTGGTGATCTCGGCCTTCACCAACATCGTCGGGTTCGGATCGCTGATGGTCAACCGCATTACCGCGATCTGGGACCTCGGGCTCTTCGCGGTCGTCGGGCTGGCGTTTCTCACCGTGACCTCGCTCACATTCATCCCGGCGGCGCTCCAGCTGATGCCGCTCGAGCTTCGGACGAAGAGATCGGGCAAGGTCTCACCGATCGTCGCGCAGTTCCTGCGGCGCCTCGGCAAGCGCGCCTACGTCTTTCGCCGCCCGATCCTCTGGGCATGCGCGGCGACCGCGATCGTCGCGGCGGCCGGGGCGAGCCTCATCCGCGTGGATTCGAACCCGCTCTACTACTTCAAACGAAGCTCGGAGGTGCGCCAGGCGTACGAAGTGATCAACCAGGAGATCGGCGGGACGAATACCTTCTACCTCGTGCTCGAAGGAACGGAGCCGGATCTCTTCAAGCGCTGGGAGGTCCTGAAGCAGATCAAGGACCTGCGCGACTTTCTCCTCACGCTTCCCGGAATCACTTCGTCGATGTCGATCGTCGACGGCCTCGAATTGATCGAGCCGGGGCTCAACAAGTACTCCGAGAGCGGCATGCTCGACGAGCAGGGAAACGTGCTTCCGCAGGAGGAGCCTAAGCCCTTCTGGGAAGATCCCAAGCGCCTTGCTGACCCGCTGAAACTCGTAGCCAAGAGATGGAAAACCTTCTACGTCACCGAAGACTTCCGAACCGCCGCGATGCTCGTGCGCACGAAGTTGACGGGCTCGCGGGAGATCGAAGAAACGCTCGGCAAGATCCGCGAGTACGTCGGCGGGCAGTTCCCTCCGAAGATCCACGTCCAGCTCACCGGCAACCTCGTGCTGCTGACCGGCACTGCTTCGGACATCGTTGCGGGCCAGATCAAGAGTCTGTCACTCGCCCTGGCCGTCATCTTCCTCGTCATGGCCCTCATGTTTCTGTCGTTCAAAGTCGGCTTCCTCGCGATCCTACCGAACGCGCTGTCCATCGTCATTTTCTTCGGGGTGATGGGTTGGCTCGGCGTCTTCCTGAACCTCGGCACCAGCTTGATCGCGGCGATCGCGCTCGGGCTGGCCGTCGATTCTACGGTTCACTACATGGCGCGCTTCAACCTCGAGCTGAAGGGAGCGACTGACCAGGCCTCGGCCTTGGTGGAGACGCTGCGTATCGTCGGCATCCCGATCATCTACGCGACGGTGGCCCTGTTTTTCGGTTTTCTCACCTTCGCCTTCGCGAGCCTCGTGCCGATCCAGCAGTTTGGTCTGCTTACCGCAATGACGATGGCGACCGCCCTCGGCGCCAACCTGGTGCTGCTCCCGGCGCTTCTCGCGACGACCAAGATCATCACCGTCTGGGATCTGCTCGCCGTGAAGCTCGGCAAGGATCCGGCGCGAACCATCCCGTTCTTCGCCGGCCTGCGGCCTGCGCAAGCGCGGATCGTCGTGTTGATGGGAGAGATCAAGCGCTTCGCCCCTGGCGAGACGATCGTTCGCCGTGGCGAGATCGGCGACGAGATGTACGTGATCATCCAGGGCTCGGTCGACGTGTTCGCTGGGAGCGGCGGGGAGCGGCGCTACCTGGCTCGATACCGTCACGGTGAAGTGTTCGGCGAGATGGGCCTCATTCGCCACCAAGAGCGCAGCGCGGACGTCGTGGCCACCGAGCCTGTCGAGCTCTTCGCCGTCAACGAGCGCTTCCTCGAGCGTATACAATTCCGCTATCCGCGGATCGCCTCCAAGGTCTTTCTCAACCTGACCCGCATCGTCAGCGACCGCCTGCAGCGCATGACGGAGCAGTACGTGGCCGCACAGATGCCCGCCTCCTGAGGTTTCGTGGGTGAGCATTTCCGCCCAGGGCGTTGGGAGGAAGTAAATCAGCAGGCTGTTGAGATGATTTGCTCCGTCCTGCTTGGACGCGATAGTGCACGATAGGACTATCGCCCGTCATCAGGGGCTGGCCTCCAAGGAGGGGGCGTAGATGCTCTGCTCTTCCTGTGGGCACGAGAATCGCGCGGGCCGAAGATTCTGCGTCCATTGCGGCGCCGGCGTCGAGCTTGCCTGCCCCTCGTGCGGAGCGAGCTCAGAACCGGGAGAGCGGTTCTGCGGCGAGTGCGGCAAGAACCTCGTCGGCTTCCCCAAGACTTCCGCGACAGGCGACCCCCGCGCCTACACTCCGAAACACCTCGTCGAGAAGATCCTCACCTCCCGAAGCGCCCTCGAGGGCGAGCGCAAGCACGTGACGGTGCTCTTCGCCGACGTGAAGGGGTCGATGGATCTCGCCGAACAGATCGACGCCGAGGAGTGGCATAGAATCATGGACCGCTTCTTCGCGATCCTCTCCGAAGGCGTTCATCGCTTCGAGGGGACGATCAACCAGTTCACCGGCGACGGGATCATGGCGCTCTTCGGGGCGCCGATCGCCCATGAGGATCATGCGCAGCGTGCCTGTTATGCGGCGCTGCATCTTCAGCAGGAGCTGCGGCGCTACGCAGACGAGATGCGCCTCGAGCACGCTCTCAACTTCTCGGTGCGGATGGGGCTCAACTCGGGCGAGGTGGTGGTCGGAAAGATCGGTGACGATCTACGGATGGACTACACCGCGCAGGGCCACACGGTTGGCCTGGCCGCGCGAATGGAGCAGATCGCCGAGGCGGGGAAGGCCTTGCTGACCGAGCACACGGCGAAGCTCGTCTCCGGCTACTTCACGCTTCGGGGTCTCGGTGCGAGCCGGGTGAAGGGGACGAGTGATCCGCTTCAGGTCTTCGAGCTCGAGGGCGTGGGCCGGGTGCGCGGTCGCCTCGACGTGTCCCGTGCGCGCGGCTTCTCCAAGTTCGTCGGCCGAAGTCACGAGATGGCGGCTCTCGAAGCGGCGCTCGATCGGGCGGTCGCGGGCAGCGGTCAGGTGGTCGGTGTCGTCGCCGATCCCGGGCTCGGCAAGAGCCGCCTTTGCTACGAGTTCGCCGAGCGCTGCCGCGCGCGGGAGATCCCCGTCTACGAGGCGCACGGCGTCGCCCACGGGAAGGCCATACCCCTACTGCCGATCCTCGAGTCCCTCCGCGGCTACTTCGGGATCACCGAGCAAGACACGGCACGAGGGCCCGCGACAAGATCGCCGGGCGCATGGTGCTGCTCGACGAGACGCTCGCCGAGGGGCTGCCGATCATGTTCGATTTCCTCGGCGTGCCGGATCCCGAGCGGCCGACTCCGCCTCTCGGTCCCGAGGCGCGGCAGCGGCAGTTCTTCGCCGTGATCCGCCGGCTCAGCCGTGCGCGCAGTGCGCGAGAGCCGGCCGTCCATCTCTTCGAGGACCTTCACTGGTTCGATCGGGCGAGCGAGGAGTTCATCGAGAGCCTGGTCGACGATCTCACCGGGCAATCGAACGCTCGTGCTCCTGAACTTCCGCCCGGAGTACCGCGCCTCGTGGATGCAGCGGTCCTACTATCAGCAGCTTCCGCTGCTGCCGCTCGGCCCGGAAGCGATCGACGAGCTTCTCGTCGATCTGCTCGGCATCGATTCATCGCTACGGCGCTTGACCGAGCTGATTCGGGAGCGAACGGGCGGCAATCCCTTCTTCATCGAGGAGATCGTCCAGTCGCTGGTGGAAACGGGCGCCCTGCTCGGGAGCGAGGGGCGCGCACCGCCTGGGGAAGCCCGTAGAAGAAGTCGGCCTGCCCGCGACCGTGCAGAGCGTGCTGGCGGCGCGGATCGACCGACTGCCGGAGCGGGAAAAGCGGCTGCTGCAAACGGCGTCGGTGATCGGGAAGAACTTCTCGGAGCCGATTCTGCGGCGTGTCACGGATCTCGGCGACGGAGATCTGCGCCGGCGCTCTGCGATGCGCTGATGAACGCCGAGTTCATCTACGAGGAGGCGCTCTACCCGCAAGCGGAGTATGCCTTCAAGCACCCGCTCACGCAGGAAGTGGCTTATGGCTCGCAGCTCGGAGAGCGCCGGTCGCGGACGCACGCGGCGGTCGCGAGCGCGATCGCAGAGCTCCATCCCGCGGAGCTCGACGAGCGCGCCGCGCTCTTGGCGCACCACTGGGAGCGGGCGGGCGAAGCGGTCCGTGCGGCCGAGTGGCACCGCCGGGCGGCGTTGTGGGCCGGACAGCAGAACCTCGCGGAGGCGACGCGTCACTGGCAGAAGGTGCGGGCGCTCGTAGCGGAACTGCCCGAGTCGGCGGAGACCGTTCCGCTTGCGTTGCAGGCGAGTCGAGAGCTCCTCAACGCTGCGTGGCGCACGGGTGTGCCCGACGCCGAGGCGGATGCGCTCTTCTCAGACGCCCGGGCACTGGCTCAGCGTACCGGTGAAGTGCGCTCGCTGGCCCTCCTCACGGGCTTCTACGGCTCGATCAAGATGAGTCAGGGCGCCGTACAGAGCATGGTCGCGCACGCCCTCGAGGCCGTGCGTCTGGCGGAGCAAACGGGCGATTCCCTGTTGATCGGAGCGCTACAGGACATGGTCATTACGGCGAACGCGCACCTCGGGCGGCTCGCCGCGGCCCAGGAAGGTTACACGAGGGCGGTGGCTCTCCTCGGAGACGATCCGATGGCGGGCATCGATTTCTATGGCATCAGCCCGTTGCTGAACCTGGCGTCCGCATGGTTTTACGCGCTCGTCTTGATGGGTCGCTTCGGCGAGGCAGAGCGCGAGCTCACACGCGCACGCGAAATTGCCAAGCAGCACCAGCAGCTCGACCCCCTTTGCTACATCGAGGCGGAGACGGTCTTCCTGGCTCGACTCGGGGGAAACGTCGCGCGGCCGCTCGACCATGCCCGCAGCGCTATCGAGCTGGCCGAGAAGGTCGGCAACGCCTTCGCCGGCGTCTTCGCGAGCTGGGGGCTCGGAATGGCTCATGGCCTCGCCGGAGAATGGCCGGCATCCATCGCAGCCTTGGAGAGCGCCGTGACGCTGGCGCGAGACCGCCGTTCCTTCCTGATCATGGAGCCGACATTGTTGGCGTACCTTGCGGAATCCTATGCCGGTGCCGGCGACGCGGAGCTCGCTCGCGCGCGGGCGGAGGAGGCGCTGGCGCTCGCGCAGCAACGCGAGACGCTGACGCAGGAAATCGACGCACAACTTGCGCTGGCGCGTGTCCGCCGCCATGCCGAAGGCCTGATCGCGCGGCCGCCGATCGAGACTGCGCTGGAGCGTGTGCTGGCCCTGGTCAGAGAAACCGGGGCGCGGGGGTTCGAGCCACACGTGTACCTCGAGCGCGCCGAGATGGCACGGCTTTCCGGCGACGAAGCGACCCGCCAGCACGAGCTCCGCGAGGCACATCGGATATTCACCGAGATCGGAGCAACGGTGCGCGCTTCGGAGATCGCGAAGGAGCTCGACCTTTGAACTGCGGCTCCTGCGGACATCCGAACCGCGAGCAGGCGAAGTTCTGCGAGGAATGTGCGGCGCCGCTTTCCCGCAGGTGCCGGAGCTGCGGAGGCGAGCTTCGACCAACGGCCAAATTCTGTGACGAATGCGCAACTCCCGTGGCGGTACAGGAGGTAGCCACCCCTCGCGCCGACCTCCGGGCCTACACCCCGCGCCACCTCGCCGAAAAGATCTTGAGCGGCCGCAGCGCCCTCGAAGGGGAGCGCAAGCTGGTGACCGTCCTCTTCGCCGACGTGAAGGGCTCGATGGATCTAGCCGAGCAGCTCGATCCGGAAGAGTGGCACAAGATCCTGGACGGCTTCTTCCAGATACTCACCGACGGCGTTCACCGCTTCGAGGGCACGGTGAATCAGTACACCGGCGACGGAATCATGGCTCTGTTCGGAGCGCCGATCGCGGACGAGGACCACGCGCGGCGCGCGTGCCTCGCCGTGCTCCATCTGCGCGACGCGCTCCGCGCCTATGCGGACGAAGTCCGGCGTACCCATGCCGTAAGCTTCGCGGCCCGCATGGGGCTCAACTCGGGCGAGGTGGTGGTCGGACGGATCGGGGACGATCTGCGGATGGACTACACCGCCCAGGGGCACACCGTCGGTCTGGCGCAGCGCATGGAGCAGCTGGCCGAGCCCGGCAGCGCTTACCTCACGGCGCACACCGCGCGCCTCGTCGAGGGTTACTTCGCGCTCCGCTCCCTCGGGAAGGTTGCGCTCAAGGGCGTGCGCGAGCCGCTCGGTGTCTACGCGCTCGAGGGGCTCGGGTCCCTGCGCAATCCTCTCGAGCGCTCCCGAGCGCGCGGCTTCTCGAAGTTCGTCGGACGCGCCACGGAGCTGGCCACGCTAGAGGCCGCCCTCGAGCGCAGTCTTCAAGGCCGCGGGCAGACGGTGGGCGTCGTGGCCGAGGCCGGGACGGGCAAGAGCCGTTTGTGCTTCGAGTTCGCCGAACGCTGCCGCAGCCGCGGCTTCACGGTCCTGGAAGCGCGCGGCATAGCCCACGGGCGGCGCGTGCCGTTGTTGCCGATGCTGGAGCTCTTCCGTGCTTACTTCGGGGTCGAGAAGAATGACGCGGCCTTGGCGGTTCGCGAGAAGATCGCCGGGCGTCTGCTGCTGCTCGATGAGAGCATGCGCGACGATCTGCCGATCTTCTTCAATCTGCTCGGCGTGCCCGACCCCGACCGGCCGCTGCCGACGCGGACCCAGAGGCGCTGCAGCGTCGCGCCTACGCCGCCGTCCGCGCCAGCGTGCGCGCCGACGGGCAGCGCGAAAAGCCGGCGATCGTGCTCTTCGAGGATCTGCACTGGCTCGACGCCGCCAGCGACGCCTATCTGGCGCAGATCATCGAGGCGACCGCCACCACCCGCGGCCTCGTACTGGTGAACTTTCGCCCCGAGTACCGGGCGGCGTGGATGCAGTCGCCGTCGTTCATGCAGCTCCCGCTAGTGCCGCTGGGCGAAGAGGCGGTGCGCGAGCTGCTCGCCGACCTGCTCGGCGAGCACGCCAGTGTCAGCGGGCTCGCGGCCGTCGTGCACCAGCGCGCCGGCGGGAATCCGTTCTTCGTCGAGGAGATCGTGCAGACCCTGGTCGAAACCGGAGGCACTCCAAGGCGCCAAGGGAGCCTACCGTCTCGTACGGCCGGTCGGCGAGCTCACGCTGCCGGCGACCGTGCAGGCGGTTCTGGCGGCGCGCATCGACCGGCTGCCGGAACGCGAGAAGCGGCTCCTGCAGCAAGCCTCAGTCATCGGCAAGACGTTCTCAGAGCGCGTGCTCACGCGTATATGCGGTCTCAGCGACGCCGACCTTCAGGGGGCCATTCGCGTGCTCAGCGACGCGGAGTTTCTCTACGAGCAGTCGCTCTATCCGCACGTCGAGTATGCGTTCAAGCATCCCTTGACCCAAGAGGTTGCCGATCGCTCACAGCTCAAGGAGCGCCGTGGCGAAACCCATGCTGCGGTTGCGCGCGCAATCGAAGAGCTGTCGGGGGACCGGCTCGACGAGGAGGCGGCTCTGGTTGCGCATCACTGGGAGGAGGCGGGCGAGGGTCTCGCGGCGGCGCGCTGGCACGCGCGCGCGGCACGGTGGATCGGTCTCAGCAATTACACCGAAGCGTTCGCCCACTGGCGGCGGGTGGTCACGCTGATCGACGACACGGAACACTCGAGTGACGCTGATCCGGCTACGCATCGAAGCGCGGCGCACCATCCTCATGCTCGGTTTTCGCATCGAGATTTCCGAGGACGAAGCTGCCGCCATCTTCGCCGCCGGGCAACGCGACGCTCAAGCGACTCGGCGACGATGCGTCGCTTGCGCTTCTTGATGGTTACCTACGCTGCCTTGCGACAGAATGTGGGAGCTATCGACGAATACCTCGCGCTCGCCGTCGAGGCGGATCGGATCGCCGCTCGGTCCGGCGATCGTGCGGCCCACGCCGCCGTGGGCCCCGATCACTTCTACGCACTCTTCGCCAAGGGACGGTTGGCGGAGTCCTGGTCGGTTGCGCAGGACCTCCGCGAGCGGAGCGGCGGCGACGTGAGCTCTGGACACGCCGCTGGTTGGCTACAGCTCTTACGTCTTCAGCTACATCATTCCGGGTTGGCCGCTCGTCGAAATGGGCCGCATGCGAGAAGCGGAGGCGTGTCTGCGCCGCGGACTCGAGCTGGCCAATAAGCATGGCCCGGAAGAAACGCGAAGCTGGGCTTACGACGTTCAGGTCGCCCTCGCCGACGCAAGGGGCGACCGCGGTCCGGGCGCTACGAACTGGGCGCGACTGGCCGCGGAGGCGGCGGAGCGTTCCGGCAGCCACCAGGCGCGCGCGATGGCTCATCTATATCTGTCCATCGCTGGTGCTCTCGACGGGCAGTGGGACACGGCCATCGCGAATGCCGAGAAGGCGATCGAGATCTGGCGTAAGGGCTTCTGCGGCGACGCCGCTGCGCAGATGCTCGCGGCGCAGGCGCGTGCGCTATTCGGCGCCGGGGCGGTGCAACGAGCCCACGACGTGTCCGCGGAAGCCATCGCGGTCGCCAAGCGGCAGGGCCAGCCCGTCCACCAGTGCGAGGCCACGATTGCGCACGTTCGCTGCTTGCGTGCGCTGGAAGGCGCCGGCGCGCTTCAAACGATAGAGTGCTCTCCTCGAGGAGGTGTCGCAGCTAATCGACCAGACCGGCGCCGAGCGCTGGCGCCCCCACGTGCACGTCGAACGTGCCGAGGTGGACCGCCTGGCGGGAAACACCGATGCGGCCAGGCACGAGCTCACCGAGGCACATCGGCTGTTCGCGGAGATGGGCGCGAGCGGGTACGCCGAGCGGCTCGCGAAAGAGCTCGGGGGGTGAACTGTCCCGACTGCACGGTCCTCATCGCGGGCGTGAAGGCCTCGCCCTCCGCCCTGGTTCAGCCGTCAGCCTACTTTGCGTCTTCTCGCTTCAACCGGCTTCACCTTGACGCCCAAGCGCCGGCAATCGCGCGCTGCCTTCTCGAGTTCGACGGGCCGGAGCCAGTCCTCCAGCCGCTGGCTCTTGGTCTGGTGGTAGTGCTCCTCCCTGATCCGGTGGATCCACGCGAGGGAGTCGCGATCCCACTCTTCCTTTCGAGCCATTTCAGACCTCCTCGGGCGACGCAATGTCGATCAAAGGATAGCCCAAACGCAGGTTCACCGCATGGACCATCCGCCGAGTCTTCAGGTTGACGAGATGTTTGAAGTTCCAGGATACGAGCGCATCCACACGGGCGGTCGTCGCAACCGCAACGTGGCGCAAGTCGTCTCGATAACGAGCCGGCACTATTTTCGCTGCTTCATAAGCAGTGAAAAGCCTTCGGCTCTCGAGATCCTCTACGATCAGCTCGAACTCCAGTCCTCGAATCCCGTCCAAGATGTGGTTTCGAAGATTCGCCGGGGCGCGGTCGAGCTCCTCCTGTACGACGTTCGAAATCACACCGACGTCCGCTCCTGCGGAAAACCGTCGCAGGAGACCGCGGGTAAGAGCGAGGCGGCGCTCGTCGTCTCGGTCGGTCAATGCCCCGAGAACGGATGTGTCGAGGTAGAGGCGCACGCGTCTCCCCTACCGCGCTCCCAGCGCAAGCGCCAGTTCACACCGTTTCGCGTTCCCGAAACGAGGGTCTAGCCGTGAAGTCCCCCTCCTGTGCGCTCGCCGAGCAGGGCAGGACCGCCGAGGGCATCGCGGAGATGCGCGAAGGCCTGGATGCGCTACCAAGCCTCGGGACGACGCTGGCTCTGCCGTTGAATCTTGCCTGGCTTGCCCGGGAGTGTGGCAAGGTCGGGCAAAGAGAAGAGGCCCTCGCTCTCGTGGCCGCAGCCCTGGCGGTGGTGGAAAGGAGCGACGAACGTCACTGGGAAGCGGAGATATACCGGCTGAAGGGGGAGCTGCCGCTCGAGTCCGGGGGTTCGTCCGAAGCCGAGACCTGCTTTCACCATGCCATCGAAATCGCCCGCCGTCAGAGCGCGAAGTCCCTCGAGCTTCGCGCGACGACGAGCCTTGCCCGCGTTCTCGACAAACAGGGGCGGCGAGACGAGGCGCGGCGAAACGCTCGCCGAGATCTACGGCCTGTTCACCGAGGGCTTCGACACTGCCGACTTGACGGACGCGAAGGCGCTGCTGGGAGAGCTCTCGTGACGAGCCGATCCCAATGAAGTGCCAGAGTTGTGGATGCGACAATCGCGAGGGCTCGAAGTTCCGCGGCGAATGCGCCGCGCCCCTCATCGCGGCACTGTCCTGCCCGAGTTCGTGGAGCGCCGCGCGGAGCAGTTGGCGAAAAAGCTCGCGTAGCTGAAGAGCGCTTCGCGGTCTCGGTATTCGCTTGCGCGAGTCGATCAGTCAACGAGGTTGTTTTCGATCTCTCCGCTTCGTAGACGAACGTGGCAGGGCCGGCGTGCTAGAAGGCTCGGCTATGGAAGTCGGTGTCCAGCTGCCGGAGGTCGAGCGCGACGTACGGTGGCCGGAGTACCTGGCCATGGCCCGCGCGGCCGAGGAGGTCGGCCTCGACTCGATCTGGCTCGGCGACCACTTGCTCTACCGGGGTGACGGCCGGGAGGAACGCGGCCCGTGGGAGGCGTGGACGCTGCTCGCGGCGCTCGCCGCCGTCACGGAGCGTGTCCGCCTGGGGCCGCTCGTCGCGTGCGCCTCTTTCCACCCGCCGGGCCTGATCGCCAAGATGGCCGCGACGATCGACGAGGTGAGCGGCGGCCGGTTCGTGCTCGGTGTCGGCGCCGGGTGGAACGAGACCGAGTACCGCGCCTTCGGGCTCCCCTATGACCACCGCGTGTCGCGGTTCGAGGAATCGTTCGAGATCGTGCGGAAGCTCGTCGCCGGCGAGCGGGCGACGCTCGCCGGGCGGTTCTGGCAGGGCGAGGACGCGGTGCTGCTGCCCCGGCCGGCCCGGCGCGTGCCGCTGATGGTCGGCTCGCAGGGCGAGCGGATGCTCCAGATCACGATCCCGCACGTCGAGTGGTGGAACTGCTGGTACTCCTGGTACGGGAACACGGTGGAGGGCTTTGGGGCGCTGAACGCGCGGGTCTCGGCAGCGGCGGAGCGAGCCGGCTGCGACCCGGCCGCGATCGGCCGCAGCGCGTGCGTGCTGGTCGAGTTGGAGCCGGGGGCGGTAACGCGCCCGCATGCCGACGAGGACGTGCCGCCGGTCAAGCCGGACGAGCTCTCCTCCCACCTCCGCGCGCTCGCGGACGCCGGTGCGGGCGAGGCGATCCTGATCCTGCGCCCGATCGACGGGGCGTCGATCCGCGCGGTCGGTGGGCTGCTAAGCGGCAGACCGTCGAGTACGACCAGCCGCTGAAGCACGAACACCTCTCGCACGTGAAGCTGCGGCCGGCGACGGCGTAGGGGTGCTGCTCCCACGCGCGGCTTCACGAAGTTTGTCGAACGGCAAAGCGAGATGGCCATTCCACGGGCAGCCCTCAAGCGGGCGAATGCGGGGAATCACGAGCCGTCGGGATATCGACGCCGGACCAGAGCCGCGCGCGTACAGCATCTGAACGACTCGGTTTTCGGGTCGAACCGGCACGAAATGAGTGGGTGCAGGATCAACGGCCGCTTGCGCGACATTCCGGTAATGACGTACGAACTCGACGGCTTCACCGACAGGCCGCTCAGGCATCTCCCATGGAGTTCAGCGAACATCGTTCCTCGTAGGAGGTAAGCAAATGGCGAATGCCTTCAGCGGATTGTCGTCCGTGATGATACGCGAGATGCTCACGATGGTGGATCTGGGAGCGTTGCTCGCAGACCCGGTCTTCTACGGGACCGGGGTCCCCCGAGGGGATGGCAAGCTGGTGGTCGCAATTCCAGGTCTACTCGGCAGTGACCTCTATCTCGAGCCGCTTCGACGATGGCTCGGCTGCGTTGGATATTCCCCGGTTCGCTCGACGCTGGTGTTCAACGCAGGATGCATGCAGCGGTTGCGCGAGCAGATTCATCGGGAAATCATGCGTCGGATGGAGGTTGATCCGAGGCCGATCGCTTTGATCGGACACAGCCGGGGCGGAGTCCTGGCGTGGGCACTCGCCAGCCAGTTGCAAGAGAACGTTTCGCACCTGGTGCTGCTCGGTTCGCCCGTGGCTTCGTTCAGAGCTTCGGTCGCGACCGGCAACTTTTACGCGCCGGCCGGGACGGTCGGCCGGATGTTGATGCGAATCAGTGAGGGGCTTCGCGAGCTACTCGATCCAGATTGCAACTACCCGAGCTGCGGCTGCTCGCTGGTGAACGATGTAGTGAACGACCTCAGCGCGCGCACTGCGATCCTCTCGATCAGTGGTAGTGAGGATCTGGTGGTCAGAGAGACGGCCCAGAGCATAAGCGGCGGTCAACACGTGCTAGTCAAGGCGAGCCACGTCGGGCTGGTTTACAACGCTCAAGTCTATCGCACTTTGGGGCGCTTCCTCGCCGCCGGACCGCCCGGATAGGGAGTGGAAAGCGACGAGGCGCCGCAAAGTAACAGTGTCGCGCGTTATCGCCCCCAACGCGGCGGCAGGAGGGGTGGTGCGCCAGAGCAACGGTCGGGTGACGCTCGTGCGGCGCCTCCGCATGTGAAACGCATCGAGCTTCCTCGATGTCCTCGGTGCCGGCTTCACCTGGGGCTGGTCGGCTCGCCTGCTCGGGATCTGGGCAAAAAGGAGGGCGAGCGCCCCGCCACGGCAACGGCGGCCATCGTGGTCCTTGTGGTATGAACCGGCCCGACGGATCCGATGGCGATCACCTTCCTCATCGTGTCGATGCTGCTCGCCGGCCACTCCATCTCCGAGTGGCTGTGGCGGCGCGACGCGCGCCTGGGTCGTGGTAGCGGGGGCGGGCGATTCGAGCGCGCGAGCGCAGCGGGGCTCGTCGCGCTGGCGCTCTGGGTCGGCGTCAACTGGCTGCTGGCGGGGCTGCATGTCCTGACGCGCGGTCCTCTCCTCGCCTGTGCCACCCTGGCCGCGGTGGGAGGGGTGCTCGGGCACGCTAGGCTGCCCGTTCGAAGTCCGTTGGGTGATGCCGGCCTGCGCACGCCGCGGGTTCTCGCCGTCGTGGCTCTCACACCGCTCCTCGTCTGGGTCGGATTCATTCTCTGGCGCGGTTGGTTGCTCCCGGTGCTGAACTACGACGCGGTAACGTACCACCTGCCGAGAGCGATCCTGATGGCGCGCGCGGGCGGTTTCGATACGTTCGGGCTTCCCGACATCCGCGCTGCCTACCCATTGGATTACGAGCTGCTCCTCAGCAACTTTCTCGTGCTCGAGGGCTCGGATACCCTCACCGAGTGGCTGAGCACCGGCAGCTTCGTGCTCTTCCTGCTCGCGACGGCGGCGCTCGTCGAACGCTGGTGGGGCAGGGGTCCGCAAGTCCTCGCGGTCTTGCTGCTGGTGGCCGGGAGCCCCGTCGTGCTGCTCCACAGCGGGACGCACAAGAACGACCTTCTCGAGAACTTCTACCTTCTCACGGGCGCCATGTGGGCCGGTCGGTTCGTGGGCTACGGCGGCGTGGCGCCGCTCGCGTTGGCCGTGCTGGCATCCGCGCTCGCCATCGGCACGAAGGTGCAGGGCGTGATGCTCGCGTTGGCACTTGCCCCCGTCGTGCTCCACGCGGCGTGGCGCCATCGGCGCCAGGCCGGCGCGCTGTCGCCGAAGGAGTGGTACGGCCTCATCGCGTTGTCCCTGGCAACGTTACCCCTACTCGGGGGCGTGACGTACGTGGTGAACTACGTCCAGATGGGCAGCCCGTTCCCGTTGCCGGACCAGACGCCGACTGGGACCGCATGGGGCGATTGGAGCAACCTCTGGCAGTTTCCCTATTTGCTGCTTCGAGTCCCGTTCGACCCAATTGCCGATCGCGTCTGGGTTCCCTGGGCCGGAAAGTCGTACTATTGGCCGCGCTACGAGCTCTTCATGTCCCACCTTGGGGCAGGCTTCACGGTGCTCGCGACGCTCTTGCCGTTCTGCCTCTGGCGATATGCGCGGCACGCGCCCGACCCAGCCCAACACCGCGAACGTGTGGCGACCTCGCTCGCGACGCTGCTAGTACTGCTGCTGCTGCTGCCCGTGCGGCTCCGCCCCATCGGCAAGTTCGCCTTCTTCGCGCGGTTCGTCGTGTTCGCCACGCCGGTGCTCGCGAGCTGGACGGTGGCACCGGTCGCGCGCGAGCTCACGGCGGGGACTCGTTGGATGCGCGCGGTGGCATACGGAATCGTGCTCGCCACAGGCGTCGGCTTCTCGGGGTATGCCGTCAATTGCGCGCGCTACGATAGGTCCGCGCCGTGGGCCTACGTGCGCGAGGCAGCAAAGGCCGGCGGAACGCGGGTCGCGTTCGCGTTGCGGAAAAAGGCCTGCACGTTCGTCGATAGGCTGGCCGGCCCCGAAGACCACATCGCGCTCGATGGCGGCCGCGACTCGTGCGTGTACCCACTATACGGGCCCACTCTGCGACGCCGCGTGACGTTCGTACCCCCGGTCTCCACCAGGCCCTTCGATCTTCCCGACGACGTCCAGTGGGTGGTCGTCGACCATCCGTTCAACCGTGTCTGGGGGCACTCGCAGCTGACGGACATGTCGAGGGTTCCCGAGCTGTTCGGTCGAGGCCAGCCCAGTCCCGAGGACCTCGCCTCCACCCAGCGAATGATGGGAGACCGTCGCTTCAAGCTCATCTACGGAAGATTGGGCGATCAACTCGTCTTCCAGCGAATCGCGCCCCGCTGACCCGGGGATCGCCTCTATTGCTCGACACCCGACGTGGCCCTGCGGTCTAGCGTGGATTTGGGCATGATCGGTGTCGATCGACCAACGGCCGGAGACGACGAATTTAACGCCGTTCGGAATCAAAACAGACGTATACTGTTTGACGTATACCGGAAATCGGTATATTGAACCTCCCGCCAATCGGCTCGAGGCTCTGAAGGGCGATCGGCGCGGGCAGCACAGCATCCGAGTAAACGATCAGTGGAGGGTCTGCTTCATGTGGCATGATGGAAACGCGTACGACGTCGAGATCGTCGACTATCATTAGAGGAAAGGAACGCCCTGTGGCCAAGAGAGAGAAGCTTCCGCCGATCCATCCCGGAGAGATCTTGCTCGAGGAGTTTCTGAAGCCGCTCGGGATCACGATGAACCGGCTCGCGATGGATCTCCATGTCCCGGTCACCCGGATCGGCGACATCGTGCATGGCCGGCGCGGCATCACGTCCGACACGGCGCTTCGGTTGGCCCGCTACTTCGGGACCACACCGGAATTCTGGATGAACGCGCAGGCGACCTACGATCTCGAGCGCGCCGAGGATGAGCTTCTCGAGCGGATCGAGCAGCAGGTCAAGCCGCTCGCGAAGACGAGGGCCGCCTAGCAGCCTGTCGGACTTTCAGTAGGTTCGAGTAGGGGAATCGTGGTATGGGACTGCGCGACGACGAAGCGGTTCGAGTGGGTGTGGAGGAGAGGATGAGCGGACGATTTGTGAGCGTGGACCGTGACACGGCGTACCTGATGCCGCCGTCGGTGCAAGAGTGGCTGCCCGAGAATCATCTGGCGCGGTTTGTTGTGGAGATCGTGGAGCGGCTGGATCTGGGCAGCATGACGACAGCGTACCGGGGGCGAGGTTCGGACGCCTTTCATCCGGCGATGATGGTCGCGCTGCTGTTCTACGGGTATGCAACCGGGGTGTTTTCCAGCCGCAAGCTGGAGCGGGCCACGTATGACTCGGTGGCGTTTCGGTATTTGGCCGCGAACCAGCATCCCGACCACGATTCGATCGCTCACTTCCGCAAGCGATTTCTCAAGGAGTTGAGCGCGCTGTTCGTGCAGATTTTGCAAGTTGCGCAGCAAACGGGCGTGCTGAAGGTCGGGAAGGTGAGCCTGGACGGGACAAAGGTACACGCCAACGCCTCCAAGCACAGCGCGCTCAGCTGGGAGCGCGCTTGCAAGATCGAAGCGCAGCTGCGGGCCGAGGTGGAGGAGTTGATGCGGTTGGCGGAAGAAGCCGACCGTAGCGATTTCCCCGACGGGATGAGCGTGCCGGAAGAATTGGAGCGGCGCGAAGAACGCCTGGCAGCGATTGCACGGGCGAAGGCCGAGATCGAGGCGCGCGCGGCCGAGCGCCATGCGCGGGAGAAGGCTGCCTACGAACAGAAGATGGCGGAGCGAGAGGCGAAGGAGAAGAGCAGTGGCAAGAAGCCGGGAGGCCATGCGCCATCGCAGCCGCAGGCAGGGCCACAGCCGAAGGATCAGGTGAATCTGACCGATGGAGACTCGCGGATCATGCCGACTTCGGGCCGCGGGTTCGAGCAGGCCTACAACGCGCAGGCAGCCGTGGACGTGGATACGATGTTGATCGTGGCACAGCACGTCAGCCAGAACCCGAACGACAAGCAGGAACTCCAGCCCGCTCTCGAGAATCTCGATGCTGTGGCCGCCGTGGTCGGCAAAGCCGAAGCGCTGATCGCCGACAACGGATATTTCAGTTCCGACAACGTCGATGCCTGTCACGCTCACAAAGTGGAACCGTACATCGCTGCCGGACGCGACGCGCACTATCCGCCCCTGGCGCAGCGGCTGAGTGAACCGCCCGCGGTGGCAGACGACGCCGGCGCGGTCGATCGCATGAAACATCGCTTGCGCACGGCTGAGGGACGACAGGTCTATGCAAAACGCAAGTGCACGGTGGAACCAACTTTCGGCATCATCAAGTCCGTGCTGGGGTTCCGCCAGTTCCTGCTCCGGGGTCTGCAGGCCGTGCAGCATGAGTGGACCCTGGTCTGCATCGGGTGGAACATGAAACGGCTCCACCGGCTGCAAATGGCCGCTTGAAGGCATCGCGGCGCCAATGCAGCCACGCCTCGGGACCGCGCCCCCGCGCTCCTCGATCAAACCCCGGCCAGGGCTTGTGCTGGCCTTGATCGCTCTCGGATTCTTAGGTCGGATCGGGGCGGTGAAAAAGTCGCTCATTTCAAGTCCGACAGGCTGCTAGGGCCGTGATGATGTCGACGCGCCGGTTTCGAGCGCTTTCCGAAGAGCCGTTTCGGATCGAGGTTAGATGCCCCGGGGCGATGCGTGGCCCTGATCCGGTAGCAAAGCGCACAGCTAGCTAGGCGCCGAGCGGATGGACTGGGAAAAGCGAGGCCGGCGACCCCGGATTCGCTATTCGGACGGCTTCAGATCGCCTTCGAGCTGTGAAATAACGCGAAGTCATGCAGACGATCAAATTCAGTCTCTTTCTACCCACCGGAGATTTCGCCGAGGCTAGGGCCGCGGGGGAATGGGCCGATACGCATGGCTTCGACGCCGTTTCGACGAACGACCACTTCTTCTCTCCGTTCGGATCGTCGGAAACTCCACAACTCGAGTGCTTCACGACCCTGACCGCCATTGCGGCCGTGACGAGGCGGGTTCGTCTGATGCCGACGGTGGCGGCGATGTCTTTTCGCCACCCCCCGATGCTCGCCAAGACGGCCTCGACTCTCGACCAGGTCAGCAACGGGCGTCTCGTGCTCGGCCTTGGCGCCGGGTGGCAACGCAGCGAGTATGACGCGCACGGATACCCGTATCCCTCGAACCTCGAGCGGCTCGATCAGCTCCGCGAAGGGATCCAGCTCATCAAGGCGATGTGGACGGCGGAGGAGCCCACCTATCGCGGTCGATACTTCTCGATCGAGAAGGCCTACAACCACCCCCGCCCCGTACAGAAGCCGCATCCGCCGATCATGGTCGGCGGATCGGGATCGAAGCTGCTGCCGATTACGGCGGCAGAGGCGGACATTGCGAATCTCATTCCGCCGATCATCAATGGAAAGGATCTGTTGAAGGACCCACAGGCTGCCGTGAAGTTCGACAAGCGCGATCTGAAGCTCCGGATCGACAAGCTTCGCAACTTGATACGAGAAGCCGGGCGCGAAGTCGGCTCCGTCGTGATCGGCGGTTTCGTGCTGGTCAGCCTCTCGCGAGACAAGACTGCGGCAGCTGCGGCGTTGAAGGCGACCTCTTCATCCATGGGGTATCCGAGCGAGGAAGCAGCACGGAATTCCCCGACCCTTCTCATCGGAACCCCGGAAGAGGTGAAACGCGAGCTCCGCTCTCGCCTCGAGGAGCTCGGTATCACGTACTACGTCGTCTTTCCCGCCTCGCAGGAGTCACGAGAGCTGCTAGCCAGCGAGGTGATGCCGGCATTCAGCTCCTGAAGCGCCTTTCCCAATGAATTGAGAGGACACCGAGCATGAAACTGATGTGGTTCCACCTGATGCCTTACACCGAGCTGCCGGACGACTTCAAAGACAAACATCCGTCCGTGTGGATCGACATCGACCCGGCGCTCTTCGATCCGCGCCGCGGCCACCAAATGTACAACGACTTCATCGACGAGCTCGAATATGCCGCCGAAGTCGGCTTCGATGCGGTTTGCGTCAACGAGCATCATTCCAATGGCTACGGCATGATGCCTTCGCCGAACCTCATCGCCTCGATCCTCGCGCGCAGCTCGCGCGACGCCGCCTTGTGCATCATGGGCAATTCGGTCGCTCTGTATAACCCGCCGACTCGTGTGGCCGAGGAAATGGCCATGATCGACTGCATCTCGGGCGGGCGCCTGATCGCCGGCTTCCCGGTCGGCAGCCCGCAGGACACCTGTTATGCCTACGGGCAGAATCCCAGCATGCTGCGCCAGCGCTATTTCGAGGCCATCGAATTCATCCTACGAGCCTGGACGGCAAGAGAAGTCTTCGCCTTCGACGGCCGATTCAACAAGCAACGCTACGTCAACGTGTGGCCGCGGCCGATCCAGCAGCCGCATCCACCGGTCTGGATCCCCGGCGGCGGTTCGGTCGAAACTTGGCGCTACTGCGCACTGAACGACTACGTCTACAGCTTCCTTTCCTATTTCGGCTACAAGATTGCGCGGGAACAGATGCATGGCTACTGGGCCGAGATGGAGCGCCTCGGCAAGGACAAGAATCCCTATCGCGCCGGCTTCCTGCAATTCGTCGGCGTTGCCGAGTCGCGCGCCGAGGCCATGAAGATCTACCGCGAACCGGCGGAATACTTCTACGGTCGCTGCCTGCACGTCGATCCGCGCTGGGTCGTGCCGCCGGGCTACATGACGGAGGCGACCATACGCGCGCGCGTCGAGAGCCAGGTGCAACTCGCGGCCAGGGTCTCGGCCGGCGGCGGGCCCTCGATCAAACAGAATGCGCAAGATTTCGAGGGTATCGTCAACAATGGCTATGTGCTGGTCGGCAGTCCGGACGAAGTGGCCGAGAAACTGCGCGAGATCGCCATCGATCTCGGGGTCGGCCATTTCATGCTGCTGCTGCAGTTCGGCAACATGCGGAAGGATTTGGTGCGCTACAACACGCGGCTCTTTGCCGAGAAGGTGCTGCCGCAGCTGCACGACCTCTTCGACGACGAATGGGAGGATCACTGGTGGATCAAACCGCTGGCGGCGCCTGAGCGTGCACAGGCGGAGGCCGCCGCATGATGGCAGGAGTTGCCGAGCGCCGTGTCGACCTCGATGGCCACGCGGCTCGGGTGTGGAGTAAAGGCGAGGGCGAGCCGCTCGGCTTCTTGCCGGGCATAGGCGGTCTGCCGAAGTGGACGCCGTTTCTCGATCGTTTAGCGTCGACGCGGCGGGTAATCGCTCCCTCGTTGCCGGGCTTTCCGGGGGCGTCCGGGCACGACGAGCTCGATACGATCTTCGACTGGCTGCTGGCGACGCGAGACGTGCTGCTGGCCGCCGGCCTCGAAGGCGCGGATCTCATGGCGGTATCGGTGTCGGGGGCATTGGCCGCGGATGTCGCGGGGGTGTGGCCGGGACTCGTGCGCAAGCTGGTGTTGCTCGCGCCGTTTGGCCTGTTCACTCCGGCCGATCCGCCGGTCGATATCTGGAGCCAGCGACCGGGCCACCTGAGCGGCCTGATGTGCGCAGGGCGCGAAACCTACAAGTCCTACATCGAACAGCCGGCAGATGCCGACCCGCTGGAGTGGAAAGTCGAACAGATGCGGGCGCTCGAGGCTTCGGCACGTTACCTGTTTCCGACCGGCAACACCGGACTCGCGCAGCGCCTCCACCGCATTCGATGTCCGGTGCTGTTACTTCGTGGTGCCGACGACCGCGTCATGCCGGCGTCTTATCTCGACCGCTTCGCCGCCGGCATAGCCGGCCATACCGCAGTCAAGGAAATCGGCGGCGCCGGCCATCTGGCCGAGCTCGATCAGCCTGAAGAAGTCGCGCGTACGGTACTCGAGTTTTTGGAGAGCTGAGAAGCGGTTCGACCACGATTGTCGCCGTGGCCGCAGGAGCTAACGGTTGCCGGCCTCTGGCACGAACCAGACCGGACAGGACCCCAAGTGAAGCACCTCGCGGGCCGTGGACCCCGAGAACAGTCGCTTGATGGCAGCCTTGTGGTGCGTGCCCATGAGGATGAGCCGGATCGAGAGCTTCGACTCGTGACGCAGAATCTCGTCGACCGCGCGCCCGCGGCCCGTCTCGATGACGACTCGATCCCGGAGATCGGCGGGGACCGCGCCTTGCAAGCGGTCGAGACTCGTTCCTTGATCCTCGCCGCCGGCGGGGTCGACATGAAGCACGTGAAGCTTCAGCGGAAGCTCGGCCGAGAGAGCGTATGCGTATTCGAGTGCCCGCTGGGAGTGGGCGCTGAAGTCCACCGGAACGAGCGTCTCGATCGTTGCTAGGCCGCCCCCGTCGAGCTCCGCGAATGCAACGTCGGGGCTGTGATCGCTAGTGGCCAGCACCGGGCAGGGCGCGTCGAAGATCACTCGCTCGGTCGCTGATCTGTGTTCTGCGCTGCTTCGTCCATGAGTACCGATGACGATGAGCTCGGCAGGCAGCATGGCCGCAAGCGCGAGCAACGTGCGGTCGACGGGACCGTAGGTGAACTTCGCTTCCGTCTTGACCCCGGCGGGTATCCTCGAAAGTAGGGCGCGGATTCGTTCCCGGGTCTCGTCAACCCGTGCCTTATCCTCGGCGAGGTGCTCCTCGGCGTGCATCCAGGTCACACCGAGGCCCACCGGAGGCACCGCGGAAAGGCAGTGCTGAACGACGAGCTTAGCGCCGAAGCGCCGGCAAAGCTGGGAAGCCAAGCGTAGCTCGCGCTCGGAGACCGGGGAAAAATCGACTGGACAGAGGATCGTTTGAATCATTGCGAATCCTCCTCGCGTGTCGAGCAATTGTCTCCTGCTCGAGATCCTCCAAGGAACGTGCCATGCGCTGCGCATGCGTACTCAGCGCTAGGAGCGTGCGTCACAGATCGCTCCCGCCGGTCGCGATCCCGTCTGTGGTTGAGCATCCTGTCAGCTAGCCCCGCGTGCGCGCGCCGCAGCCGGACCGCGAGCTTCCTCGAACCGAGAATATGAGGACCCCGGAGTTCCCATCGCTGGGAATGGAAGGTCAGCCGGACGTCATCGCCTTCGGCCCGACGGACGGCCGCCACACGCCGAAGCTGATCGCCTGGATGCACTCGCACTACCGGCGGGTGCGGATAGGCCCCATGTCGTTCTTCATACGCCGAGAGGATGATCGAGCCCGCGCTACGGAGAATTCGATCGCCGAAGCCGCGGCTCGCCAGGTGCGCACGGATCGGCCACCGCCCGACTGAACTAGCCGACCCTCACTCACCCCGATCGCTTCCGGCGCGCACGCACCTCGTCGAGTTGAACAAGAGGTGGTAATGGGTTTGACAACCAGGCAGAGGCCCTCTCACGAGGGCTTCACCAACACGAAAGGAACACCGATGGAGTTCATGCAAGTACTCGGCAACAGACGCACGATCCGCTTCTTCGAGCCCAACAAGCCGGTGGAGCGCGAGAAGATCCAGGTCATCCTGGAGGCAGCTAACCGGTCGTCTCGGGGGATCAACGTCGACTTCTGCAAGAGCATCGTCGTCTACCGCGACGAGATCAGCGATAGCGTCCGCCAGCGGTTGAAGACACCGACGACCAACGTTGCTCTAGACCTCGCCCCCGTTTGGATTTTCTTCTACGGTGACATGAAATACCCAGGCGACGGGAAGACGCATCTCAAGCAGCTCGTCGACCTCGGCGCTCTCCCCGCGACCCACGGCTGGTCCCACGCCTACGTCGACGAGGTGATCTGGGGCAACGTCATCGGGGTATTCGCCAACGACCCGACGCTCAACATCTGGTTTCTTTCCGTCGAGTGCGGCTTGGCTATCTGCCAGGCCTTGCTGACCGCCTTCGAGGAGGGACTCGGGGCGGGCCTGCACGCGTTCGACGCCAACGTGGCCAAGGAGGTGCTCAAGGTCCCCGATCACTGGTTCCCCATGTGGATGCTCCTCGTCGGCTATCCCGCCGAGGACCCCAAGGCCGGCGGGCAGCGTCCGCGGCGTCCATTGGGCCAGAACAACTTCCTAGGACAGTACGGTGTCCCGTTCCCCGAGGACCCGGCAGTGACGGAGAAACTCAAGCAGCGGAGGTTGATCCAGGATCCCATGTCGCCCGATGGCCGGGCACGCAAGGCCGAGATCCGCAAGCTGGCGGAACGCTTCGGCCTGCCCATGTAGGCTTGGAGCGACTCGGAGGCGTCGGATGAGCGTCCGTGACGCGGCAGATATCCGCTCCTTCGAAACCGTCCAGCGCTGGTTCGCTAGCGCAGGACACGACGAAGACCCACCCGAGATGCAGGAGCGTCTGCTGGGCATCCTGGCGGACTTCTGCGAGCAGACCGGTAAGCCACCCGACGAGCTCGTGGGTGGCTGCTTCTTGCGCAGGAAGGCCACGGGCGACCTATTCATCAGCGCCAAGGCCCGGCAGTCTATGAACGAGGCCATCGCCGAGTTCGTGGCAAAGAAGGGTTGGAGTGGGCGCGATGCTGTCGCCAATGCCAACGTGGTGCGTGGCTTCCTCATCCACAATGGTGTCCTGATCCAAGGAGGTGCCTGGACCGGGTGATCAATGCCCAGCCTGCACTTCATCCGGTGAGCTCCTTCGCGACCTGCTCCGCGCGGATCGGGGCGCCGATCTCGAGGAACAGCCGATGCGCCTCGCGAAGCTCTCGCTCCCGCGCCGCTTCGTCGCCTTTTAGTCGGGCCAGCTCCGCGCGCTCGACGTAGAGGAAGGGCTCGTAGCTTTTTGCGCCCGACATCTCGAGCCAGGCGTCGGCTTCGGAGAGCGCAGCCGCGATTTCTCTCGTCGCCTGAAGGCCCTGGGTCTCACGGAGAGCGCGGATCCGGGTGAGTAGAGCAGAGAGCTCCCAGAATCGGGAGCCGAGCCGCCGGGTGAAACCGATCGCTTCTTGCGCGAGCGTCGACCCTGCTTCCGCTCGCCCTCGAGGGCGCTGCGCGAGCTGAGGATCTTCTCGGCGAGGTGTCTCGGCGATATAGGAGCGAGGATCGGGAGCCGAGGGCTCAGCCAGTGGCTGCGCGCAAGAATCGCAGAACTTCCGGCCTTTGGGGTTTGCCGTGCCGCAGGTCGGGCAGGCCAGTGCCGCCGCAAGGGGCGCGGCGCATTCGCCGCAGAACTTCGCGCCCTCGCGATTGTCGCAGCCACAACTGTGGCACTTCATTGCGATCGGCTCTTCACGAGAGCTCTTCCAGCAGCGCCTTCGCGTCCTTCAAGTCGGCGGTGTCGAAACCCTCGGTGAACCAGCCATAGATCTCGTTCAGCATCTGGCGGGGTTCTTCCTTTTTCCCCTGCTTCTGCAAGAGGCGACCCAGGCTCGTCACCGCCCGAAGCTCCCATGACTTCGCTTGCTGTCGGCGCGCAATGTCGATGGCGCGGCGAAAGCAGCTTTCCGCCTCGGTGCGATCCTCAGCGCGCGAAGCAACCAACAGCAGCTGTCCTTTGAGCCTGTAGATCTCCGCCTCGTAGTTGTGGTTGCCATTCTTGCTAGAGACAGCTAGCGCTTCGGCCAGCACCTTCAGCGCTTCTTCTGCTCGGCTCTCGTTCCCCAACGCCTCCGCCAGCAGAGCGAGGACCCACGGCGATGCGAGCTCTGCTCCTCCGGCCTTGGCAGCCGTCACGCCCTCTCGGATTTGCGCGATTCCCTCTGCTCCCCGTTCTTGCTGTGCCACGGCCCAGCCTCGCACGGCCAATGCCCACCAAGAGAAATACGAAAATCCTCGTTCGGCCGAGAGAGCAATCACTGCGTCCGCGTGACTCTGCGCGAGCTTCGGCTCACGGCGCAGCTGATGCACGAAGGCGCCACCTTGGAGCGCAATGACTATGCTGAAGGGGTGAGCAAGGTCGTGGGCCAGCGTGAGGGCCTGGTTGGTTTTCGCCAGCGCGCGGTCCGGATAACCAATCAGCCACAAGACGAGAGCTAGATTGGATGTGGAGAAGATCCCCGGGTCTTGCCCGTAAACAAAGGCATGGGGGCGATGAGCTTGTGGGTCGTAGAGATGGATTCCCTGCTCGAGCTGATCGCCAATCACGGCGGCGGTCTGCAGCACCTGCTTCTCCCGCTCTGTCGAGCCGATCGATGCGGGCGGCAAGCACGGCCTGTACTGTGTCGGGAAGGCGTAGCTCCGACGCAGACCGCACCAGCCGGTATGCCCCCTTCGCTCCCGCGAGGCTGCCGGTCTCGGCGAGCGCCTGCACCACTTCCTCGATGAAGAACGGGTTCCCGCCGGTGCGCTCTCGAATCCGATTGCCGAGTGGGCCGAGTGAAGGATCTCCGCCGAGAAGATCTCGCAGCAGCTCCGCGATCGCCTCCGGCCCGAGCGGGAGCAGCGGAAGCTGCTGGTAATACGACCTCTGCATCCACGCTGGCGTGATACTCGGGGCGGAAGTTCACCAGCACGAGCCACTGCGTGCCGGGGAGAGCCTCGACGATCGACTCGAGAAACCCCTCGCTTCCCCCGTCGAACCAGTGGAGGTCCTCAAGGAACGTCACCGCCGGCTGGCGGCGGCCCCACAGCTGCGTGACGCGCTTGACCACGGCCGCGAGCTGGCGCTGTCGGCTCTCCGGGTCCATCGGCGGAGCGGGGCGCTCCGGATCGGACACGCCGAGGAGATCGAAGACCAGAGGGAGGACCTCGCGCAGGCTCTCGTCGAGAAGCACAAACCTCCCGGCGATCTTCTCGCGAGCGGCCTGATCGGGGTCCTGGTCCGTGATGCCGAAGAAGCTCCGGAAGAGCTCGAGCATCGGCAGCAGTGGAAGCGCCTTCCCATGCGGAACGCCGTGCGCCTCGAAGATCGGGAGACCGCGCGCCCGGCAACGCTCGAGAAACTCGAAGCAGAGCCGGCTCTTCCCGACGCCGGGCTCGCCGACGATACCGACCACCTGAGCGCTCCCGCCCATTGCCCTGGCGAGGGCCGCTTCCAGAGCTGCAGTCTCGTCCTGACGCCCGACGAATCGTGAGAAGCCGCGCGCCCGGGAGACTTCGATTGGAGTATGCAGAGCGCCGACTCCCTCGAGGTCATAGACCTGGACCGGAACGCTCACTCCCTTCAACTCGAACGGCCCGAGATCACGAAGGCGGAAGAAACCAGAGACGAGTCGCGCCGTCTCGGCGGTGAGATACGCCCGGCCCGCCTCGGCGAGCTGCTCCATTCGCTGCGCCAGCCCCACGGTATGTCCCTGCGCGGTGTAGTCCATGCGCAGATCGTCGCCGATCTTCCCGACCACCACCTCGCCCGAATTGAGTCCCATGCGAACGGAGAAGTTGAGGGCGGCGGTGCGGCGGAGCTCGTCCGCGTAGCGCCGCAGCTCATCGCGTAGGTGGAGCGCCGCGTAGCAAGCTCGCCTAGCGTGATCTTCGTGCGCGATCGGCGCGCCGAAGAGCGCCATGACGCCGTCGCCCGTGTACTGATTGACCGTCCCCTCGAAGCGATGAACGCCGTCGGAAAGGATCTGGAAGAAACGGTCGAGTATACCGTGCCACTTCTCGGGATCGACCTGCTCGGCAAGCGTCATGGAGCCTTGCACGTCGGCGAACAGCACCGTCACCTGCTTGCGCTCGCCCTCAATGGCGCTGCGCGACGTGAGGATCTTCTCGGCGAGATGTCTTGGGGTATAGGAGCGTGGCTCACGTGGCGCCGATTCCTTCGGGGCGTCGGCCATCGGCTTGCCGCATTCGCCGCAAAATCGCTCGCCCGGCTGATTCTTGGCGCCGCACACCTCGCAGGCGCGAGTCAGCCCTGCGCCGCACCCGGCACAGAATTTACGGCCCTCCCGATTCTCGCTACCGCAGGATGAGCACCGCATCGACGGACAGCTTGCCTCAGCAGGCGATAGTCCCGGCAGGCACTTGCGCGCAAGAGTCCGTCACGGAGGGTTCGTGACGGAGAAAACGGCCCGGTTCGTCAGGACCGACTCTACCTCTGGTCAGGAGGGACGGAGGATATCGCCGAGCGACTTCTGCGAGCTCGAGTCTCCGTCGACGCCGAGGCGGGCCTCGTGTCGCCGTCGAACGAGCACGGTCGGCCGTCCCTCGGAAGCGAATCCGCAGTCAGGTTCCGAGCTAGTGCTTGGCGGTCAGGTCGCTGATCGCGTCGACGATCCGCGGCCAGGCCTCGGGCGGCATGTCGTGCCCCATGCCATCGATCAGGAGGAGGCTCGCGCCCGCAATGGCCGCCGCAGTAGCCTTCCCGGCCTCGATCGGGACGAGCGGATCGTCCACGCCGTGGATCACGAGCGATGGTGTCGAGACCTTGCCCAACGACGCCGTCCGGTCTCCGGAGGCGACGACGGCAACGAGCTGCCGGGCGATGCCCGGCGGGTGGTATCCACGATCGAAGTGCGCGGCCGCACGCGTCCGTACACGCTGTTCGTCGAAGGGGAAGCCGGGGCTGCCGATCACGCGCCAAACCTCCACCGCCTGATCTACGTATGCGGAGCGTTCGGAGACAGGCGGTCGGACCAACAACGCCATCGCCTCGGGCTTGCCCAGCGGAAGGCTCGGACTCCCAGTCGACGACATGATCGAGGTCATCGAGCGCAGCCGCTGCGGGTGCTCGATCGCCATCGTCTGGGCAATCATGCCTCCCATCGACGCGCCGACGACGTGCGCGCGCTCGATCCCAAGGGCGTCCATGAGACCGATCGTGTCGCGTGCCATGTCCGTCAGGAGGTACGGTCCCGGAATCGTCGTGCCGTTCGCGAGCGCGGTCATCGCCTCCACCACGTTCGGCACGCCGAGCGCGTCGAGCTTGGTCGAGCGGCCCACGTCGCGGTTGTCGAAGCGGATCACACGGTGCCCGCGTTCGGCGAGCATCGCGCAGAACCCGTCCTCCCAGAAGACGAGCGAGACGCCAAGGCCCATCACCAGAACCAGCGGCCGTCCGTCTCGGCGACCGATATCCTCGTACGCGATCTCCAGCCCGTTCGATTGCGCGCTCGGCATGACGTACCTCCCCTGGCGAGATAGCGGCTCGGCTCGGAGCATGCAACCGGGCCTTCTCTCCGTGAGGAGACTGACGAGCGGCGGGGCGTAAGGATGAAGGCCCTTCGGGGCACACGGCCCTGGCCGCCGCGCCGAGATGAACGGCAAGACGACAGGATCCGGTCGTTGACTACCTCGATTGAGCCTCGTTCTGTTGCTGATCATTGCCGTTCATCGCTTTTCGCCCGCCGGGCGGCCGGTTGTTTCTTTGACTCAACCGGTGCTCAGGCTACGGTACTTGTTGAAAGCAATGCCCAGGAACAATCTTGTCATCGGGATATCGCTCGCCGTACTTCTTGTCGCTTCACTCGAAGCTGACGAGCTGGTTTTCACTGATGGCGGAGGGTGCGCGCCTGACACCACGCCAGGACGGCCCACGGCAGAAAGGGTCTACGCCGGCCGGAAGATCACTCTCGATTTCAAGGACGCTGACATCGTCAATGTGCTTCGCATGCTGTCAGAGATCGGCGGCGAGAACATCGTAATCACCGACGACGTGAGAGGCCGGATAACCGTCCGGCTCGTCGACGTGCCTTGGGAGCAAGCGCTCGACGTCGTGTTGCAGGCGAATCATCTCGCTTGCGTGAGGATCGGAAATGTTCGACGCGTGTCTACGAACTAGGATCAGCCGCGCGAACTAAACGACAGGACTCAGGTACTCATCCAAGTGAGGCGAATGCGAATCGAACCCCCGTTTCCTAAAAGGCAATCGATGGCTTTGCTCAGACAAGAATTCTTCGACGCGCTCACCGCAAGTGGAATGCCCGAGATCCCTAGGGATTTCTCCGTTGCCCCGGTCGCTCAATTGATTCCGCTCACGACGCTTCTTGAGATCGACCACTTCATTCGGCTTTTCGACCGAGTAACAACCCGTGCTACTTGGCAACGGGTCGTCACCAGATCGGCACCAGAGGTAGCGCGATCTCCGCGTAGCGAAGTGTGTTTCTTCACTGCTTGGGATTTCCACCTCTCACCTGAACAGGGATGGCAGTTGATCGAATGTAACGACAACGGTTCCGGATTTTTGTTCGCAGCCTTGATCAATCGTCGATTTTACGAGCTGTCGGACCTCCGGCAGGACCCCTCCGTAGAAGAACCGGCATCCACGGACGCGTTTACGGAACACCTGGCTACGATGATCGAACGAGAGACCACAGAATTCTTTGGCTCGGTGCCCGATGGTCTGTATTTTGTCCTCGATACTTCGGATACGCTCTGTAAGGGCAAATTTTACCGGGAATTCATCTTGCTGCGCGATCTTTTGCGCCACCGTGGCCGGCGGGCGGAAATCGGTGTTCCTGAGGATCTGAGGTGGGACGGCAAGTATCTTCTTTTGGATCGGCAGCCGGTGGTCTTTGTTATCAATCGCTCCACCGATTTTTTCTGGGAAGCAGAGGCCTTTTCGGCATTACGCTCGGCCTATCTGGAAGGCAAAGTGTATGTCGCACCCAATCCCTTTACTTATGCCACGCGCAGCGACAAGGGGTTGCTTGAATTTCTATCCTTGCGGACCTGGGATGAGAAGCTCGGGATTCTCCCGGAGGAGCGAGGCGTACTGAGCGCGCATGTGCCGGCTACTCATCTCCTACGGGAGGAAAACCTCGACGAGATCGCCGCGAAGAAGGCCGCGTTCTTTTTCAAACCTGTGCATGGGTTCGCCAGTCGCGGCGTACTCACGAGTACTCAGGTTGGCAGGGGGCGCCTGCGCCAACTGCTGAGAAGGGGAACGGCTTATGTCGCGCAAAAAACGGTCCCGAAGCCAGTGCTGACCTTCGAAGGCAGGGACGGCCAAAACAGTCTCTGGACGGATCTTCGTGTGTGGGCGTATCGTGGCGAACGCTATCTCATCTCGGGCCGTGCATCTAGGCAACGGGATCTCCTCGATCTCGCGCCACCGGGTGGCTGGCTGGCGACGTTCGCGCAATACACACACGACGTAGACACCGAGCCACAGTGCCGTTGGTGACTTAGGCGACGTCATCTCGTTCCGCAAGCTTTGCAGCGCCTTGACGGCAGCCGCTCACGCCTGAGCGACACTCGTCTATCCCATCGGTCCCTGATACACCTCGGCGAACCGCAGCATCAGCTCCCTTGGAATCGCCAGGTTGGCGTCGCGGTCCGTTCTCAGGCACACGACGGCCGGCCCCTTGGCCTGTTTGGCACGGCGCAGCGCCGGCTCGACGTCTTCGATCCGTTCCGCGTACTCGCCGTGGCAGCCGAGCCCCTCTGCCACCCGATCCCAGCGCACCGTCCCTTGGTCTGTACCGAACGTTCTTCCGTACAGCATCCGCTCGTTCGGCTCCTCCATGGTCCACGAGCCTTCAGCAAAGACCACCGTCGTGATCTTCACTTCGTCGCGCGCGGCTGATTGCATCTCCATGAAATTGAAACCTGCCGCTCCGTCTCCAGTGACACATACCACCTCGCGCTGCGGCGCGCCGAGCTTGGCGCCGATGGCGGAGGGAATGCCGGTGCCGAGCATCCCGAGCTCGAGGATGTTGTGATAGGAGCGCGGCTGTGTCGGCGGCAGGCAGGAATGAGCCCACAGCGAAGTGTTGCCCCCGTCGGCTACATACACCGCATCTCTGCCGAAGGTCGCCCCGACCGCCTGCAAAGCGTGCGCCGGATGAATGCCCGCACCCGTCCAGCTCTTCACCGGGGCGAGCTGATCGTCCCACCATTCTTGGGCTGCCTGCCGGTAGCGCGCGAGATCCTCGCCGTCGCGCGGGCGGACCTGCATGGCCCGCAACACCCGTACGAGGCCCTCGAGTGCATTCTTGACATCGGCAACGATGCCCAAAGCCAGCGGGCGGGTGACACCCATGTTGCGCGGATCGACATCGATCTGGATGAGCTGCTGCCTTGCAGGATTGCCCCAGTACTTGTCGTACGGGATCTCGAGGTTGCCGAGGCGCGAACCGGCAACCAGGATCACGTCCGCCTCCTGCTTCACGGCATCGCCGCCACGCCCGAACCCGAAGATGTAATTGGGATGATCGAGAGGGACCGATGAGCGTCCCGCCATGGTGGTCATCACCGGGCAGTTCAACGCCGTGACGACCTCTAGAAGCGCGACGTTGGCTTCCGCGCGGTCCACGCCGGACCCTGAGACCACGAGTGGCCGCTTGGCTTTGGCAAGCATCTCGGCTGCCTGGCGCAGCTGAGCGTCGGACGCCTGCGGGCGCGGCGGACGGTAGGCGGCTGGTGCTAGAATCTGGGCGGTTTGCTCATCACCCGTCGCGTACAGCACCGGCGCCGGCAGTTCGATGTGGACGGGCCCGGGCCGTCCCGTCCACATTTCGCGGAAAGCCAGGCGTACGACTTCCGGGATTCGCTCCCACGACAGGATGGGCCCACCCCATTTGACCACCGGCTTGAACACGTCGAGCTGATCCTGTCCTTGGAATGTAGAGGGAGGCGATGGGTAGACGATGCCGAGGCGGTGCTGCGACGTGATCGCGAGAACGGGAACACCCTCGTGCCTCGCCGTGATCACTCCGGGCAGAAGGTTCGCGGAGCCAGGACCAGGGTTGCCGAGAACGGCCGCCACCTGTCCCGTCGTCTTGTACAGCCCCTCCGCCATGTGAACCCCCGCCGCTTCGTGCCGTACAGGTACCAAGCGGATGTCGTGCTCGGCGAGCTGTGCGAGCAGCGGGTCGATCTCCGGAGAGGGAAGTCCGAAGAGGAACTTTACGCTTTCGTTGGCGAGGCAACGCGCGAGGAGCTCTCCGCCAGTGATCTTGCTCATAGTGACCTCCTGTGTCGGCGGGCAGCGCCGAAGCACGAGCATATCTCGAATAGGCGATGATTGTGAATGCGCCATGCAATTCACGCCGGATGGAGCGTACCGCCGACAGGCGCTGAGGTGGAGCCCTCCCGCGCCCGTGAAAAATCCGAGTCGAGCATGACGCCAGTGCCCGGATCAGCAGGTCGAGTGAAAGAGTCCGCCAACCCCAGCCGTCTCGACTACTGCGACTTTAGCTCCGCTCGCTCTCCCAGCGCCGCGGGTCTCGAAAGCGCCCTCGGAGCCGACGTTCCCTCGTTGAGCGCCTTCTTCAGCTCGCGGATCGACTCGCCCAAGGGCCTTGCCGACGTCGGGAGCTTCCGAAGACGCAGACGGTAATAGCAACGAGAGGACGAGAGGACGAGAGGCGAGAGGACAGATTTCGCTTGACTTCGCCCCTTTCGCGAATTGAAGATTCGTCCCTCAAGGTCGGTACGTGCACGTTTTGTTTAGAAGCGTACACGATAATCTGTAGCCGGAGGCGAGTCTTATGAAAGTCGACCGTTTACGGGTCGGTCTCGTCGCCATGCTCGCGCGCAACGCGACTCAGTTGTTATCGCAATACGTGACCACCGACGCGTATGAGTTCAACGACGAGAATGCCCCAGACCTCTTCGGTATTGAAGTCCAATGAGCGGCACCACTATGGCGGACCCGCCCATACCCAACGTAACAGAGGTGCTTATGTCAAAGGACGTCACAGTATGCTTGTCGTATGATTTCGATGCCATGTCGCTGTGGATCGCAAATTTCCGTACCGAATCGCCGAATGCCTTGTCCCGTGGCGAGTTCGGCAAGGTCGGTGCTCAACGGCTGCTCGACCTGCTCGGGGAATATGACATCAAAGCGACTTGGTTCGTGCCCGGCCATACCATTGAAGCATTTCCGACGGAATGCCGTCGCATCGTGGAGGAAGGGCACGAGGTTGGGCACCACGGCTATTGCCACGAGAACCCGAGGCGATTGGAGCTCGAGAAGGAGCGGGCGATCCTGGAACGAGGAATTGCCCTCGTCAAGGATCTAACTGGTCGTGCGCCCCAGGGTTACCGATCCCCTGCTGGCAGTTTCAGCGCGAATACGGTCAGACTCTTGATCGACCACGGGTTTGTGTACGACAGCAGCATGCTGGCCAACGACTTTACTCCCTACTACTGCCGGGACGGCGTCAAGGCGTCGATCGATATGCCCTATGACTTCGGCAGATCCGTTGATCTGGTGGAAATGCCCTTCTCCTGGAATCTGGATGACTTTCCTTTCTTTGAGCATACGTCGAGCCGCCACGGAATCAGTCCGGGGTTGGCAGATCCGGTGCGGGTATACGATGTTTGGGCGGGAGACTTCGAGTATCTTTACACCAAGATGGGTAAAGGCGTGTTCATCCTCACCATGCACCCGCAAGTGATCGGACGCGGGCACCGCATGTTGATGCTCGAACGATTCATCAAGCATTTGAGCAGCCACGAGGGCGTAACATTCAGCACCATGGGTGACTTCGTGCAACGTTGGAAGGCCGCGCATCCTTTCACCGAGGCTCCTCCTCATTCCTCCAAGGTGAGGAGGCAAGAGCCATGATCCTCCACCCGCTCTAGTCGCTCCCCGCGCGGGGGGCTAGATGAGCAGGACATGGCCGAACCTCGACGCCGGGGCGAAGGGCTTTGGACGGTGTTGATCCTCGCCGTTACTCTGGTCGCCGCGCCCACAACTACGAATCGCGCCTCGGAGGTCGAGCTACCAGCGCTTGCGGGTCATCCCAGAAGCCGCTTTCCCCTGCCGCTGTACGAGACGCCGATCTCGGACCCGAAGCTCGATGCGACGTTCCGCCGTGCAGTCGACGATTGGAACCTGCTGTTTCGCAACGCCTTCGGCGTGAACGCCTTTTCATCGAGCGCGACACAAGACCAGGCCGCGATCCGCCTTGCGGTCCGTCCTTCCTCTCCAGCCAAGCTCATGGGAGAGACCGACCTGGAGGTCGATGACGACGGAACCATTCGCCTGCCGGTTCAGATTATCCTCTCTCCTCCGAAGCCACGAGGCCGGACCCCTGCCGAGGTCGTCTTCTACCAAGTCGCGGCGCACGAACTCGGCCATGCCCTCGGCCTTCCGCACAGCTCAGATCCCCGATCGGTCATGTGCTGCGTGCGCGGAAGCGTGAACTTCTCCGACCCGGCAAGCCGGAGGGCGTACATCGCCGCGAGGCGCCATCCCAGTCTACCCTCGGTGAATGCCGAGCTCGTGAAACACTACGAGGCTTTCTGGAAGGATCACTGACGTGCGGTCACTCTCACCGATCGACTTCGAACCAGAGTGCGGCATTGCATTGTCAACCGCGATGACGAACCGCCGTCCACCCACCCGCCCCCGACCCAGTGGCCTCTCGCGAAAAGCGACCGCGCGAACGCCGAAGCTAGCGCGCGCGCACGTCGGCGGCAGGGCGTCAGTGGGTGGCGCGGCGAGCGCGGAGGATACGGCTGGCCGCGATGGCAAGCGTCAGGGCGAAGCCGGCGGCGAGGGCCAGGTAGCCGAGCGGCCCGACGGCGTGCTGGATGGCGTCGCCGAAACCATACCCGATCCCGTACCCGATGCCGACGGCATGGGCGCGTAGAGAAGCGCCCCGAGCACGTTCGCGTCGCGAAGGAGAGCGGAGGTAACTCGCCGCGCCCGCCGGGTCCCGCGGAGCGGGCACCCTCACGAACCGGCCAGGAAGACGGCAACGCCTCCGTCGCGTGCCATGAAGCGCGAGACCTGCAGGCGCTCGGGCGTGATGAAGCCGAGGAGGACCGCGAGCACGATGCCCGCATAGCCCCAGTGCTCCAGCAGTACGCTCGCGTCGGGCATGGCTGCTACGGGGGCGCGATACGTGGAAACCTCAGCAGGTTACGTGCAGGATCGCATTTGTGTCCTCCGGATTCTTGCGCAGCTCCTCAATCGCCTCGACTGTCGGCAGCATGAGCAACTGGACATGGCGGCGCTTGGCTTCCTTTTTCACTTCGTCCATGACCGGGAGCGCGCCTGTACCGGTGCCGATGACGAGCCGTCTGCATTTCCACGGGATCCTTTCCTCCGTCGACAGCGGCGTGTGGCCGAAAGCATCCCGGAATTTCTTGGAGGGCTTCTTCTTCCGCTTGCGAACCTGCCCGCGATCGATGAGCACGTCGTGCTCGTAAGTGACGCCGTCGATGCGAATCGAACCGAAGGCGAACGCCTCGAAGCGGCAGGTGGCGGCGAAAGACCCACGGCTAGGTTTCATTGCCTCCTCCTTGAGTACGATCTGCTATGCCAGCCAACGCCAGCCACTCGGCCGTACTCATCCGGGTTACGCGGGCGAAGCAAGCGAAGGAGCCCAAGCGACTTTCTGGTATCCACTCGCCGTCACCTTCTTCGCTCTTGCCCACTGTGCGACAATCAGCGAGTCGACAAGCCAGCGCAGAACCCCCAACTGCCGGCGGCTCCAGCATCTGTCCCGCATCTTGGCCGCATCAGTCGATGCGAATCACGACCTTCCCGAAGTGGGCTCCCGAACGTAGGTACTCATACGCGGCGGGCGCCTCGGCAAAGGAGAAACCCCGGTCGATCACCGGCGATAACTTCGTTCGGGTGATCGCTCGGTTCATCGACTCGAACATCTCGCGGCTCCCAACATAGATTCCGTCCACGTGGAGGCTGCCGACGAGAATCGGGACGATTTCCACTCCCCCGGTAAAGCCGGTGAGAATGCCAATCACCGACAGGCGTCCCCCCAAGCGGAGAGACGCGAGCGACTTCTGGAAGGTGCCCGGACCGCCGACCTCGATCACGCGATCGACCCCGATGCCACCGGTTGCCTCGCGGACAGGGATCTCCCAGTCTGGAACTTTCTTGTAGTTGATGGTCGTCGTCGCTCCGAGCCCTCGAGCTCGTTCGAGCTTCTGGTCGCTCGACGAAGTAACGATCACCTGCGCACCCGCCATGACGGCGAACTGGAGAGCAAAGATCGACACTCCTCCCGTTCCGAGCACGAGTACGGTCTCGCCGGGACGCAAAGGATCGACCTCGAACAGAGCGTGCCACGCCGTCACCGCCGCGCAGGGCAAGGTGGCGGCCTCGTCGAACGACAGGTGGTCGGGTATCCGCACGAGCGCATCCTCCCTCGACAAGACGTATTCGGCGAGCATCCCCTGCGTCGCTCCGCCGCGAGCTGTCGCCATGTCGCGCTCGGTCAGCCGTCCGGAGGCCCAACCCTCGAAGAACGTTCCAGCGACGCGATCGCCGACCTTCACACGGTCGACTCCGGCTCCAATTGCGGTGACCTCGCCGGCGCCGTCGGACGTCGGCACCAAAGGCAGCGGCAGGCTACCAGGATACATGCCCGAGACGACCAGCAGGTCACGATAGTTCAGGGAGACGGCACGCACCCGGACGAGAGCTTGGCCGGGCCCCGGGCTCGCGATCGGTGCATCTGCTGCCTTCAGGCCTTCGACGCCTTTCGTGGTGCGCAGCTCGTATCTCTTCATCGTTCACCTCCTTCGCGCGTATTCGGCGCCAATAAGGAGTTGTACGACGTTCCGCGCAGTCGTTGAAGAATCATTCTTTCGAACGGTTCCTCTTTGCGATTTCTTTCTCGAGCCGCCTGAGCATCCTCGATGGTCTCCACGACGTTGGACTCATCGCGGAGCCTGCGCTCGAAGCGTTTCGCGACGTCGGTTTTCTGTTTGACCATGGCGGATGCGCGGATCATTGAAGTGCGAGCGAATTACTAGGGGGGAATGCACGATGACGAACTCGACCTTCACAGCTCCCTTGGCAACGCCGTTCTACAACGACCACGTACTCTACCAAGCGATCGGTTCCAGCGGCATCCCGTCGGTTCGGGCGTGGCAGTTCAGCGGCTGGAAGGCCGAGAGCATGTCGTGGAAGACGGGCTGCTACATCCACGCCGGTCTGTCCCGTACCGGGCCGCAGTCCTTCAAGGGACCCGATGCGGCGAAGTTCCTCGAGAGCCTCTGCATCAACAGCTTCGCGCGGTTCCCCGTCGGCAGCATGAAGCACGCCGTCATGTGCAACGACGACGGCTTGATCGGCGCGCACGGTATCGTCGAGCGAAAGGCCGAGGACCACTTCGAGCTCTTCGCCTCGGTGCCCTGGCCACTCCGGAAGCTCGCGGGAACGGCGTACAAGGTCGAAGCACAGATGCGCGACGACTACCTGTTCCAAATCGCGGGACCGACGTCGCTCGCGACGCTCGAGAAGGTGACCGGAGAGAGCCTCCGGGACATTGGCTTCCTGCGCTTCCGGCACAGCAAGATCGAGGGCACGAACGTCGAGGTCGCGCGCATCGGCATGAGCGGCAATCTCGCGTACGAGCTGCACGGCCCGATCGCGGACGGGCCCAAGATCTACGATGCCGTGTACCGCGCCGGCCAGGAGTTCGGCCTCGAGCGGCTCGGGTGGGGGACCTATCTCGTCAACCACGTCGAAGGCGGCTTCCCCCAGGTCACCTGGACCTTCATTCCCGTCCCCGACATGCCCGACGACGCAGCGCACGCGTTTATCGGCCGGTTCTTCAGGATCTCGGGCAGCGTCGATCCGACCGACCTGCGCGCGCGTTATCGCACGCCCGTCGAGGTCGGTTGGCACCACATGTGCAAGTTCGACCACGCGTTCATCGGCCGGGCCACACTCGAAGCCGAGGTCGCACATCCGAAGCGCACTGTGGTCACGCTGCGCTGGAATCCCGACGACGTGATCGACATTTACGCTTCACTGTTTCGCCCGGGCGAGGCGTACAAGACCCTCGATCTGCCCTACGCGCCGAACGTCTGGCCCCAGGCGCACGCCGATCACATCGAGAAGAACGGCCGGCGCATCGGCATCTCGTCCGGCACGATCTACAGCTACTACTTCCGCGAAGTCCTCTCGATGGCCTGCATCGACCTCGACGCTTCGCAGATCGGAACCGAGGTGATCGTCCAGTGGGGCGACCACGCCGGCAAGATCAAGAACGTGCGCGCGACGGTCGCGCGCTTCCCGTACCTCACGGAGGGACGGAACAGCGATCTCGACGTCACCATCATCCGGTGAAGGAGGCGGCGGGCCACAAAACCCGGTCCGTAACGACTCTAAAATAACTGCAGCCACCCGCCGAAATCGAACCGGCGACTCTCGCTGTCAACAGCCCTCTGGGCTTCCATTTCCGACCCCAACGATCGACTACCCACACGAACGTCTATAGAGCCTTCTCTCCTCACGGATCTCGTCGCACACCCATGGGCGACAGGTGCGGACAGATTCCTCGGATTCATGAGGGCGACCCCCGCCCTCAGCAACGGGAAGGGTACCGGGGGCGACCGAATCAGTGGGGGCGTAGCGATTCCGCGAGACTTTCGAGATTCTGCGGATTCACCCGGATGACGCCGCCGCGCGGGCTGTCGATGTCCGCGATGAGGAAGAATGAAATCGCCACGATAAGTGGCAGCACGACAAGCAGCGGTGCCTCTCGCTTCGGGTTCCGCACGCGGCAGCCGAGCAGGAGGTTGCCGCACACCGCGATCAGTAACATGAGCCACCAGGCCGCGCGGGGGATACGATTCCACCACGCGGCCTGGGTATATCCCTGCGAATTCAGCACGTCGTTCATTCCGGCGACCGCCAGTGCGCTGATGGGGGTCGGTTGCGCGACCGCCGGTCCCTGGACCAACGACCAGAGCTCGCCCTGCAGCTTCAGCGTGCGTGTGTTGATCTCCTGCAGCTGCGACGCATCACGCGACGTGTAGAACAGCAGGCGCTGGTCGACGTAGTCGCGGAGCAGTACGCGTACGCGTTCGCCGTAGGGAGCGGGCAACAGGTCCGCACGCACGTATTCGGTTCCGATCGCGTTCGCCTCCGCCTCCTCGTACGTTTTGCGCAGATCGTACCGGCTGATGGCCATCGAAAAGCTGAAGCCGATGATGAGGCCTAGCAGCGTCAGGGTCGCGGCCAGGATGGTTCCGAAGTCGTCGCTTACGCCCTGATCGAGATCGCGCTTGCCGCGAAGAATCGTCGCTCCGAATTGCTCCGATAGCCAGAGCACGACAAAGGAAAGGGCGAATACGACCAGCGGCGAATCCCTTAGATTGGTCATGTGGGCGCGATCTGATCGGGGGACGTGCGAATCTAGCGCATTTTGCTGCTTCGCGAAACGAAGCCGGGTGCGCGTAGATCGCTGCGCCGATCTCGAGAAACAGCCGATGCGCCTCGCGGAGCTCGCGCCGGCGGGCCGTGTCGTCGCCCCTGAGCCCTGCGAACTCGGCACGCTCGACGCAAAGGAATGGTTCGTAGCTCCTCGCGCCCGACATCTCGAGCCAGGCCTCGGCTTCCGCGAGCGCGGCTTCGATCTCACTCGCAGCCTGCACGTCCTTGATGTCGCGGAGAGCGCGCATGCGCATGAGCTGCGCAGAGAACTCCCACAGTCGGGTGCCTGTGCGCACCGTAGAAATAGGGAGGCAGGCGACCTGATGGTCCCGGCTTACGGCGTGGCCGCGCCTGCTCGAGAAATCGCTGGCGCGCACAAGGCACTCGTCAAACGGCTAGGGACGTGGCGCCGCGAGACACGCGGCGTCGCGTCCCCAACTCCGATGCGCAGGAAGATGCCGAGACAATAAGCGGCACTGGCCCTTCCCGCGTACCGGGCTCCTCGGCGACAATCTTTCACGTTCGCGGTGCGGTGCGCTCGATCCGGAGCGGATGCGGCGGGCAACGTTCTCGGCGTGGTCTTGTCGCGCCTGAGATTCTTGGCGCCACGGGCCCCGAATATCGCCCCCGCCCCGCGCACGTGTCAGGGTCGGTGCGTGAGTTGTTCGAGCCGTTGATGCGCGTGTCGAGATTCACGTGTTGATTCCGGCTACCGTGTCGATCGGAACCTTCCGGCGTTGCACCTATTCGCGACGTGATTCAAGACGCCGTCGAATCTCGTGCAGGGCGCGCGTACGGCGAGTGCCACCCTGAAGGCGAAGCCGTCCGACGTGGCGGCCGCGCGCGCCTGGATACGAGACGGCAACGTCGGCGTGCTCAGCTTCAACGAGGCGTGCGGCTGGCTCGGATGGGACGCGGAACGCGTGCGGCGGGCAGTCTTCTCGGCCGCACGCGGCGCTTGATGCCGATGGGCGGAGACGGACGCTGCGTCTACAGCAACTTTCCGTCTGACGTCGTCGGTGTTGATGGCTCTTCGTCGCCCGGCGCACCGGACCAGTCTGGAGGTGGTCGAGCACCACATTACCCGAAGACGACGGCGATTGCCGATGCTCTCGACGAGCTGATCGTGCATTCGACTGAGTTGGGCGGGAGCGGAGACGGCTACTCACTGATAGTCCGAAGACCGATCACTACAAACTAAATCGGATGCCCACCGACAGAGAGTGGGATAGGCTGCAGTTCACCACGCTGCTGTACTATCTGCACGAAACCAACCCGGATAACGGGCTGGTCCGCGACAAGACTGCGCCGAAGGCCCCTGTCAGTATCGCGGCTGCGGAAATGGCACTGGCGACGATCCCAGTCATCGTCGAACGGGGCATCATCATCCGGGAATTTGCGGCCAAGATCACCCGTAGAAGGCTGCGATACCTGTCCCGCTGCCCGCAGGGTCCCGAGCCGGACGCCTCTGGCTACAATGGCTTCTTCTACCATTTTCTGGACATCGAAACGGGCCGCCGTGTTTGGCAGTGTGAGCTCTCCACCGTTGATTCGGCGTTTATGTTCGCGGGCGCGCTGACGGTCGCCACCTACTTTGACCGCGACACGGCCGTTGCAGTCTTGAGCCGATCATCGAACACTGCGCGTCCCTCGCTGACCGCCCTGTCGGCTAGCAGCGCCTGATAGTAGCGCACGCAATTCCCCCTTTTGCCAAAGCTCGTAGAGCATACCGTCGGTGCGCACCACTGCGTGCCGGCAGCTCTTTGTCTACGCGTATAGGCAGCTCAGCCCTTGGCGGGTTCGCTCAGCGAATTGGCGATAGGTGCGCACTGGAAAGTGTAGGATCGAAATTGCGGCCGCCACTGCCGGGAGGACCAGGCCGTTACGGCGAACGGCGTGGTTGCCTTGGTCCACTTCGATGTCTGGAAAGGCCCGATGGCACGCCTTGGGTGCCAGAGGTCGGCCGAGTGCGTTGCACGATTGCCGCTCGCGGACCGTCATCACGTTCGCGAAAAAATCCCCGTCGGCCATTGGCCGTGGCAGAAAATTCGTGCGCTCGACGACGACGGCGTCACAGGATGTCGGCACGGTCAAGAGCACCTCCTTCAGGTTGCCGCACTCGGGCCACCAGAATTCGTCGGCATCGTTGTTGATCACCGAATCGGCCGAGAAATCGGTCCGCGCGAGCCGTGCCATGCGCGTGACCCAGCGGTACTGAGCGTAAGTGTCGTCGGGTTCGTAAATGTAGTGAAGAAGTCCACGCCGCTCGTAGCTACGTAAGATGTCGGGCGTGCGATCGACCGACAGATTGTCGGTGGCAATGAAAAAATCAACGCCACGTGACAGATGAAAATCGAGATTCGCCGCGAGGATGTCTTCTTCGTCGCGCGCGAGCAGGGTCATCACCAACTTCACGCGGCGTCCGGAAGATCGGAGGAATTCGTCCTTGTCTGCTGCCCGGGCAGAAAGAGCTCAGAGAGCACTACTCCAGACGCGGGATACGATGTTCCGTACCCGGATGCGCCCAAAGCGCTCGTCCCCAAAGCCGCAGCCCGAGCACTCGAGCTTCAGCTAGTGCGCCGCACTCGCCGCCGAACTTCGTGCCGTTAGCGTTTTCGAAGGCGCAGGCTTGGCAACGCATCGAAGGCCCCTTGGAGCCGCCAACACCAATAGCCCGCTCGCTACAAGCGTTCAAGCGCGGGCGCTGCACTAAAGCGTCACGTGTCAGACTATCGACTCCGAGAGAATCCCCTAGACGCACCCGGGCGTAGTAACGGGCGAAGAGTACCTGTACCCAGCGCTTCGAAAGCCTCTCTGTCTGCCGACGAAGAGAGCCGCGTTGTCGTCGGTTCTGGTCAGCGAAGAGTGACGTTCTGAGGTAAACTTCCTCACCGCGCACGGGACCGGGCAAGCCGCCCTGGCTTCGTTGCCGTCACTGACTCGTCCGTACCCGATAGGGGGGCGAAGCGGTCTTCTTGCGGGCGCTCTTCATTGCTGCGATCAGCTTCCTAGCAGTGCGTGGAGAGGCGTCGCCCCTGCTCCGAGCACGCGATGGCTCGTCCGATCCTGAACGAAAGCGACGATCCGGATCTGCTCTCGTACCCAAGCCTCGCCGATGCGAACGCGCGCATCGGCGGCGAAGCTCGCATCCCGAATGCCGACTCTTTGGAGCGAGCGGACCACCGCCCCATGTCGAAGCTTGCGGCCGCCATTCTCGCCGCCGAGGACGTCCGTGGCGAGTCCGTCTTCGGTGATCGCCACCCAAAGCTCCGGGGCGCCAGCGTCACCGTCGTACGGCCCCGACTCGATTCGGACGCTGAGGAGATCGCCCGAGAGCGCGCCGGGTGTGCCCCTGATCCTTATGGGGACCTTGGGGCCTCTCGTTGCCTGCGCTACCGCTTCACGAGCGCGCGCGAGATCACTGCCGACGAATTCGGTCCGCCCGTCGACGATCATCTGCGGCGTGTAAACCCGACCGGCACCGAAGGCGTCGCCATACTCGTCCTGACGAAGACTGAGCGCTCGCGAAGAGAAGGGATCGGTCCAACCGAGCCGGTTCCAGTAGTCCACGTGCTCCTCGAGAGCGATCACCTCGGCACCGGGAACCGACTGTTCGGAGGCCAGCGTCAAGAGTGCAGTATCGGCTGACGGACAGCTCGAGCATCCCTCGGACGTGAAGAGCTCGACGAGGACCGCAACCGGGCGCCTCCCTCGCGCGTCGCCGTTCTCAGCCGCCGCTGCACGTGTTTCCCGTCGATCGACCACTATCGCCAGCGCCAACAAGGAGAGGAGCGCGCCAAAATCTGCTCCCATCGAGTGTGATCGCATGTAATTCCTCCCTGAGCGACCCGCCGATTGGGGAACATCGAAGGTTGCGGCGGAGTTCCCGTACTTCCCGGACGCACCGCTACTGAAACAGCCCTAGTCTCCATTCGCCAAGGCGGGGCCCCCCATTCATGATGAGGGTTGCAGAGGGGTGACACCGTGAGGTCGAACGCGCGTTCACCGTCAGGAACCTTGCGGTGAGAATTTCTCCGATGCGCGGCTTCGAGCGTAGTCGAACAGCCGCACAGCGATCAGCGCGGCGAGGACCGTCCCGTAGATCACGGGCTCGCGGATGTCGCGCTTCACCCGCCAGACGAAGTGTGTCACGCCGAGCACCGGGGCGAGGTATGCGAGGCGATGGAGGTGCTTCCAGCGCTTGAAGCCGAGGCGCTTCACGGCGGCATTCGTTGACGTCGCCGCGAGTGGCACCAACGTGAGGAACGCGAGCATGCCGACGTAGATGAACTTGCGCTTGGTCAAGTCTGCCCAGATCGCTGCCCAATCGAAACGCTGATCAAGGGCCAGGTAGGTCGCCAGGTGCAGGCTCGCGTAGAAGAACGCTAGGAGCCCGAGCGTTCGTCTGAGGCGCATCGGCCAGGTCCAGCCGAAGATCGTCTTCACTGGCGTGCAGACGAGAGCCGCGACGAGGAACACGAGAGCGACGAGGCCGAGCTGATTCATCGCCTCCGCGATGGGATCGGCCCCGAGCCGACCGCTCCAGGCGCCGAGGAGAATCGCCGCGAGCGGCGCCAACGAGCCGGTGAGGACCCCCGGCTTCAGCCATGGGAGCGGAGTCGCTCGTACGCGGGACATGATCAGAAGTATCTGCGCAGATCCATGCCCTGGTAGAGGCTCGCGACCTGCTCCGCGTAACCGTTGAACGGCAGCGTCGGCCGGCGGCGGAATTCGCCGATGCGCCGCTCCGTCGCCTGGCTCCAGCGCGGGTGATCGACGTCGGGATTCACGTTCGCGTAGAACCCGTATTCGTTCGGTGCCGCGAGGTTCCACGTGGTCGGCGGCTGCGTCTCGGTGAGACGGATCTTCACGATCGACTTGATGCCCTTGAACCCGTACTTCCACGGCACCACCAGGCGCAGCGGTGCGCCGTTCTGGGCCGGAAGCGCCCGGCCGTAGAGCCCGACCGCGAGCATCGCCAGCGGATGCATCGCCTCGTCGATGCGCAGCCCTTCGACGTAGGGCCAATCGAGAACGCGCACGACGCTGACCCGGGAGCTGCTCGGGATCGAGCAGTGTCGTGAAGGCGACGTACTTCGCCCGCGACGTCGGCTCGAGCCGACGGAGCAAGTCGCCGAGCGGAAAGCCGACCCAAGGGATGACCATCGACCACGCCTCCACGCAGCGCATGCGGTAGATCCGCTCCTCGAGCGGGAACCACCGCAACAGGTCGTCGATGTCGACGGTCTGGGGCTTGCCAATCTCCCCTTCGAACGAGACGGTCCACGGCCGTGGGCGCATGCTGTCGGCGTACGAGCGCGGGCTCCTGCTTGTCGATGCCGAATTCGTAGAAGTTGTTGTAGTGGGTAACCGCAGCATAGGGCGTGCGGTCCTCGCTGCGGGCGTAATCTGTGCTGCGGGTAGTCGCCAATGGCGCGGGGCCTGCGCCTGCCGTCTTCTGTTCGATCTGCTTCTTGTCCGCGCGCAGGCCACCCATCAGCCAGAGAAGCGAACCGCCGACGCCGCTGGCCGTTGCGGTGAACAGCACCGAGCTCCTTAGAAACTCGCGGCGGCGGAGGTACAGCCCTTCGGGCGTGACCTCGTGCTCTGCCGGCTCGGACCCGAGCTTCGCTTCGCGGCTCACCGCTCTCCAGATACCTTGGTCGGGAAAACGTTCCATGCCGATGCGCTGTTCCTCTGCGGCGGCGAACGATCCGGCCACAGGTATGAGGAACGCGCGCTTTGTCATCACCGGCGAAGGGGCCATCGCCTCGCAATAGCCGAACAATCGTTTTCGGGGAACCGTTCCCGTAAGAGATGCGCGAACAACCACCGAAGGTAGCTGCTGATTTTGAAGGCGCTGCACACTCTCCTGGTCCTGAGCTGCAGCGTCACGACGAGATCCGCCTTCCGGCCGGGTGAGTGGTGAATTTCCCTGCCGATCACCAATCGCTGAAGATGAAGTCGCGGCATGGCGGCATATCTGATCGAGATGCGCGATCCGTCGTGGATCGCGAAGTACCGCACGACCGCGTTGCCGATTTTCAAAAAAGGGAGACCGAGACCGAATGGTTGGTGACGAACTGAAGGAAGGGAAGCTTGGTAGGAACCGGTTGGTGGTGACCCGGTCAGACTGGAACGATCTCGCGGGATTGCTCAAGCCTCCTGATCGTCCTGCTCCGCCTCCGGTCGGAGACCCGCGCATAGAGGAGACAGCCCTCGATCGAGCGGTGACCAAGGCGATACCTGCAGAGTTGTCACGTTTTCTGCAGCTCGCGGTTCGCGGAAGGAACCATCTGGGCAAAAAAAGAGGGGCGGGCGACCGAGAGGACGATGAAGTCCTCTCGGTCGTGGTCTCGGTGAGTAGCAGCGCTGGGTCAGACCCCTATTCCAACAGTCGCCGGTTGCAGCGCAGGGCGGGAAGGCCTAACTACTTGGAATAACAGCATCGGAGGGGTGGCCGAGTGGTTGAAGGCACCGGTCTTGAAAACCGGCAGGGCTAACTACCCTCGTGGGTTCGAATCCCACCCCCTCCGTTCCTTTTCACGGACTTACGGGACCGACTTTTCGGCATGGAGGCGACTTGGGCCACTCTGCCCCCAATGTTGCCCCCAATCTTTCCGGTTGCCACCAGACCTTCAACTTCCTCGGTTTCACGCACGCCAGCGGTAAAACGCGTCGAGGAAAGTTCATCGTGCTTCGACAGACGATGCGACGGCGCATGCAAGCCAAGCTCAAGGAACTGAAGGTCGAGCTTCGCCGACGCATGCATCAAGCTCTCCCGGAGCAGGGCGCGTATCTGCGCTCGGTCGTTGCCGGGCACGTCCGCTACTACGGCGTCCCGCTGAACGGCTGGGCTATCGTCGCCTTTCGTCGTGAGGTCGGCCGGCTTCCGCCCGCGCGTGTCTGCCATCCCTATCCCTGGGCTCGCTTCGACGTCATCACCCAAGGCAGGAGCCCGGTGCGGTAATGCCGCTCGCCGGGATCTGTGCAGGGGGCGTCGGGTAACCGGCGTCCCTACCGCGACGGTGTTGAAAACAAGAGTTGCACATGCAAACGATCGTAAGGAGAGCTGGTATATGGACGCTACGCTGCGGCCGGGCAGGCCAGAAGATGCCAACATCTGTGGCACGATCTGTTATGAGGCTTTCAAGGCGATCGCAGACCAACATAACTTTCCTCCGGACTTCCCTTCCCGGGAAGTGGCGGTGGGGCTCCTCAGCATGCTGCTGTCGCATCCAGGCTTTTACGCGGTGGTCGCCGAAGCGGATGGCCGCATCGTGGGGAGCAACTTCCTTGACGAGCGCTCCACCATCGCCGGCCTCGGTCCCATCACCGTCGAGCCCTCAGGGCAGAACAGCGGCATTGGTCGCCAATTAATGGAGGCGCTCTTGGAACGAGCGGCGCAGCGCCACTTTCCTGGCGTGCGGCTGGTGCAAGCGGCCTACCACAATCGTTCGCTCTCGTTGTACGCAAAGCTCGGCTTCACCATTTGCGAGCCCTTGGCAGGGATGCAGGGGACGCCGATCCGGGTGACTATCCCGGGCTACACCGTCCGTCAGGCCACGGAGGGAGATCTAGCGACGTGCAATCGGGTGTGTACCCGTGTCCACGGCCATGACCGCAGCGGCGAGCTACGCGATGCGATCCAACAGGGCACTGCCACTGTCGTTGAGCACGACGGCCGCATCACGGGGTATGCCACGGCGGTCGGGTGGCTTGCGCATGCGGTGGGTGAGAGCAACGAAGAGCTGAAGGCGCTGATAGGCGCTGCGCCAGCCTACGTGGGGCCTGGCTTTTTGCTCCCGACGCGCAACACGGAGCTGTTCCGCTGGTGCTTAGAGCAAGGTCTGCGCGTTGTGGTAGTCATGACGCTGATGAGTATTGGTCTGTACAATGAGCCCGCAGGCGCGTACCTCCCTTCGGTGCTCTACTGAAGGGGGAGCGCTTTGACGCAGTCCAAGGGCGTGCGGACTCGCTGAGAGAAGTGCACGCCGGGTTAGGATCGGCGCGCCGCCCCGGCGCCGAGCGGAGCTTCGGGTTCTGCGTAACGCCGCCTTCGCGGAGCGTTGCGATGATGGCGGCGGATTCCGTGTGCCTGTTTCTGCTACCGCTCTGCTACCACACCAGGACGAACCACCACGAACCAGGAGCAACTCGCCTTAGTCGGAATCCTCGTCCGCAGGCGGAGTTGGTTGTTCCTGGTTGCTCTCCGTTGGTCCTGGAGAGAATTCGTAATTAGCGGGTCGGCGGACAAATGCTGCAATCACGGAGGTCTGGCTCGCTTGGTGGTACGGGGTGATGCGAGATAACGTGAGCACCGGAGGCGCCGGTTCATTAATCTCGCGAGAGGGGGGTATCCACTTTACGCAAGTGACCCCAAGATATAGGTGTTTCGGCCCGTGGCAGACGGACCGACAGCTTCGGCGGGGCGGGACTACCCAAGGAATTTCAACCTGTTCGAGAGGTTTTTCGCCGACGAGGCGGCGTGCCGTGAGTACCTCTCTCGACTCCGCTGGCCCGATGGGTTCGTTTGCCCGCGTTGCAGCTCCACGGCAGGAGCTTGGGTGACGGCTCGCGAGTACCTGCACTGCCGCGCTTGCGAGGGAGAGACTTCGATCACGGCTGGTACGGTGTTCGAAGGGACGCGGAAGCCACTTCGGACGTGGTTTCTCGCGATGTGGTTTGTCACCAGCCAGAAGCACGGTGCCAGCGCTCTCGGCCTCCAGCGCGCCCTGGGCCTGGGGAGCTATCAGACCGCTTGGACGTGGCTGCACAAACTGCGGCGAGCGATGGTGCGGCCCGGGCGGGAGCGCCTCAGTGGGTATGTTGAAGTCGACGAGACATACGTCGGCGGCGAGGAAGAAGGGACCAGCGGAAGAGAGACGTACAAGAAGGCGATCGTCGCCATCGCGGTGGAGATCCAACATCCCAAGGGCTTCGGGCGGATCCGCGTCAAACGAGTTCGCGACGTGTCGTCCGCGAGCCTCACGCCGTTCGTATGTCAGGCAATCGAACCGGGATCGACCGTCCACACCGACGGCTGGAAGGGCTACAATGATCTTCCCAAGCGCGGCTACAAGCGCGAGGTGACCATCCTTGCGGCCAGTGACGACCCAGCCCACGTCGTCATGCCGGGGGTGCATCGCATCGCCTCCTTGCTCAAGCGATGGCTCCTCGGAACCCACCAAGGTGCGGTCAGCAACCGGCACCTCGACTATTACCTCGACGAGTACACCTTCCGCTTCAACCGACGAACATCCACCTCGCGTGGGCTGCTCTTCCACCGACTCATGGAGCAAGCCGCGTCCACGGCCAGGACGCCCTACCGGGGCCTCGTCGGCGGTTCGGATGCGGCGGCCGCAGGGCGAACCTGGTAGGCGACCGCAAGATGTTGGGGTCACTTGCGTAAAGTGGATACCCCCCTTCTCGCGAAACATCACCTCGACGTCGGCATCGTCACCGATCGCCTCGAGCCGATGCTCTCCTCCTGGCAGCGGGTTGTCGGCTTTACCGTTCGAGAAATCTTCTTCCGATAGTGCAGGGGCTCCGCCAGCACCGCCGCGGCATGAGCGGATCCGTCTTCAAGCTGAACCACTCGCGCGATCCTCTCGAGGAGGCGCCGATCGCCGGCTATTCCGAGCTCCGCATTGCGCGCGCCGGTCTCTCATCGGCGCAATTGTTGGTGCCCTTGTACGCATACGTAATATACGGGGTGAGCGAGAGCGCCGAACGGAACCGTGAGCATGTCGGTGCAACCGTCTTTCCCGGAAAGGAACATCTCGAGCAGCTAATTCAAGAATACACAGCGCTTGAGGGCATCGTTGTTGATTCGGAATTCACTCTTGACGGGAGGCGCACGCCCTACATCGTCGTTCCCTTGCAATACAATGGCCCGTACGCTGCGCGGAAACCTTTTTCGCAGGCCCGGAAGGGGATCAATCCCGACTTACTTTACATGCGGATAGGCTCTCGGACCGCGACAGCCGGCGAGCTCGAGCGCCGCAAAATGGCGAGCTGGGAGACTTGGTTCCTCGATGGGCGCTACGTTTCCAGCGTCGCGGATCTTGAGGCGCTCATCCGTAGTTCAGTCCCCGGAATTGTGGGCATTGAGGGAAAGGGGGATTACGTCCGATTCCAGGTCTTGCACACCGCGTCGGATACGTTCGGAAAGCAAAAGCGCTTCGTTCTCGGCCATGCTTATCCCGGAATCAGCGATCTATCTGACTCTAAGCTGCAACTGCTTCAGGACGACCATCTCGAAGGGACCCATGACCGATGGCTCGTCTGCCACCGCGGTCATTCGTCGTCGAATGTGCTGGCTGAGCGCCTCGCCATCCGGGTGCTCACGATTGAAGACCTGTTCTTGGTACTTTCCGTAGTGAGGACATTCCTAAAGGAACTGAGCGAGCTGCGTGATCCGTCGGGGCGGAGCCTGAGCTTCAAGGACCTGTTGATCGAGCTGAGGGAGAAGCCGCTCGCGAACGAGAGGACTGTGAAGGCCACAGGGCTCTCGCCGAAGGATCTCGCGAGTCCCTTCGTTTACGAGCCGCTCTTCAGCGATTTCACGCAGCGCCTGCCTGAGAATGTTCCTGATGCCGCGACGTGGCGGTATGTGCGGGCAGCCGCCCAGTATCTAAAGAGCTATGTCGACTTCAAGAGTGGGCGGCGGGCATAAGAATCTGCGAATCCTAACGAGTTGGGATTCGCGTGGCGCACCCTGATGGATGAAACGTGGTAGGAGAAGGTGTCCATGCTGCTGGCATCGAGGTCGACGTTATGCCTTTGTGCTCGCAGCCCGTTAACGAGTTTGACCCGAAGCCCTGCGAGCACCCTGGATTGTGGCCGTGAGCCGAAGGGTTCGTGAGCACGGTTGGTAGAGTTCGATGAGAAGGGCTTCGCGCCGGCAGCGTGGATCAGCGGGTGATCGATGAAGGTGATCCATGAACGGTGCGCGGGTCTGGATGTCCACAAGCAAACGGTGCGGACGATGCTCTCGGAATCGCTGCTCGCGGTGATCACGCAGACGCTTTGCAAGCGGCGGACCGGAGGCCGGGTCGCGGCGCTCGAGGTCCTCATCGGCGTCCCTGCGGTCCGCAACTTGATCCGTGAGGGAAAGATCCACCAGCTTCCGTCGGTGATGCAGACCGGCCAGCGGCAGGGAATGCAGACCCTCGACATGGCGCTCCAAGACTTGGTGGCGAGAGGGGTGATCACCAAGGAGGAGGCGCAGATGAAGGCTACGAACCCGCAGCTCTTCGGCGCGCCTGCCGTCGGTACGAACCTCGCGGGCGCGATCGGCCCTCGCGCTTAACCCGAAACCACCGTAGGATTTCTCATGTTCGTGCCTGTTTGGTTCCGCCCCGGATTTAGGAGGTCAACGAGGAAGGCCGGTTCTGCTTTCGCCCTGCCGCGACCTGAGCGGCGCGAAATAAGGGTAATGGAAGCTGATGCGGGCACGCCGCTACGCCGCTCAAGCGGGAACCCCGTGCAGGGCGCTCAGCGCGTTCAGCAACGCGGTCGTTCGGGCGCAAGGCCGTCGGGACGGCACGGCTGGTATCTGATAAGCCGCTCGCGGTAGGCTGCGCACGTAGCACGCGACCTCCCCCGCAAATCGCCATTAGGGCCGCCAGCGCGTGCAGACGGAACGACGGCGCGAGAGCGTGGGCGAGCCTATCCCCGCCACGGCGATCGGTCACGACCGGCTGATCCTCAGTCGCGAGTGGCGTCCCGCAGCCCCGCTGCTGGGCGGCCGGCGGCCCGCGATGGTAAAGAACCGCGGTGACCGGCGACTTCGAGTTCTGGACGATGAAGGCCGGCCCGGACGGGCTGACGCGAATCAGCGTGCGAGCCAGCGGGCGGGGCCGACACGAGTCGTGGGTGATCGCCAGCGAGGAGGCGGAGCGCGACATTTTGAAGCGATGGGCAGCGTTCCATCTAGATGGGTTGCGTGTCACCGTAGGTACTCCGCGTGAGGCGACCCACCCGTAAGCGGGATCAGCGACTGCAAGAGGCAACGGGCGCCCATGGAAAAGCAACCGCACTTCTCGATGATCCGCGGCTTCCACCTCGCGGACTGGTTCACGATCGCCAACGCCTTCTGTGGCATGAGCGCGGTGCTGGCGGTGATGGCATTCCTGAACGGGGAGCTGCCCGATGGCCTGCTGGTCGCCGCCGCGCTGGTGCCGGCGGCCTTCGTGTTCGACGCATTCGACGGCCGCGTCGCGCGTTGGCGACAGAAGCAGAGCGCGCTCGGGCGCGAGCTCGACTCGCTCGCCGACGTGATCAGCTTCGGCGTGGCGCCGGCCGCGCTCGGCTTCGGCGCCGGCCTCGACGGCGCCTGGGACGCGCTGGTGCTGGTCTACTTCGTCGCCTGCGGCGTCAGCCGGCTGGCGCGCTACAACATTACCGCCGAGGCGCTGGCCGCGGATGCTTCCGGCAAGGTCAAGTATTTCGAGGGCACGCCGATCCCGAGCAGCGTGCTGCTGGTCGGCCTGATGGCGCTGGCGGCCTGGCGCGGCCACACCGGCGAGGCGATCTGGGGTGGCGCGCAGCTGTTCGCCGGCTGGACGCTGCATCCGCTGGTGCTGTTGTACCTGCTCTCGGGCTCGCTGATGATCAGCAAGACCCTGCGCATACCGAAACTGTAATGCCCTTCCTGGAATTGTCATTGCGTTGCCGCGCCGCCGACGAAGCGACGCTCGAGAGACCCCGCTCAGTCGTGCACCAGAGTCAGACGTTTCTGAGACATCAACGCCCACAAAATTCGCCGCGGGTCAGCGTCCGTCAAAGCGGGCTGTAGAGCCGGCAGTCTGATATCGTAGCCTAACGTCAACTCGGTCGCTTGTGCCGCCTATCCCCCTACCGTGCGAGCGATACCAACCCTCAGATTCGTAATCGGCAGGTCGCTGGTTCGATTCCTGCCCGGTGGCTTCACTGTTTTGGCTTGCCTCGCCGACACCAGGCGACGATAGGATCAGCCAGCCCAGCGATGCTTCCCTTCTTCGAACCCGAAGTCTCCGAGCGTGCACGAGCGTGACGATGCTGCGGCGCCTGGCTGTCTACCGCGTGCTCCGCATCGCTGGCGTGGCGCTGCCGGCGATCGCCGCCTACCGGTGGCTCGAGACGCGCGAGCGACTCGGCTGGCCGGCGCCGCTCGTTACCTGGAATCGCGTCCACGAGTCGGTGGCGCGCGGCCTCCACGACCTGGGCATCCACCTGGCCGGATTCTTCGTGAAGCTCTGTCAGGTTGTCGGAGCGCGCGCCGACAACTTCCCCGAGCCCTTCATCCGCCGGCTGGGCCGCTTCCACGACGCCGTACCGCCGCGGCCGTTCTCGGAGATGCAGGCGCAGGTCGAGCGCGAGCTCGGTCGTGCCCTGGTCGAGGTCTTCGGCGCAGTGGACGAGACGGCGCTGGCTGCCGCGTCGCTCGCGCAGGTGCACCAGGCGACGCTGCGCGATGGGACGCCAGTCGTGGTGAAGGTGCAGTACGCCGAGATCGCGCGGCTGGCACGGGTCGATCTCGCTTGCCTACGCATCGTGGCGCGCATCGCCGGACGCCTCTCGCGGAGCTTCGACGTTCGCACCATCATCGACGAGATCGCCGAGTTCGTCGCGCTCGAGCTCGACTTCGCGCGCGAGGCCGACACCACCGAGCGAATTCGCGCCGCCATGCGCGATGACCCCACGGTGCGCGTGCCGCGCGTCCATCGGCAATATACGACCGGGAAGCTGCTGGTGCTCGAGTACCTCGACGGCATCAAGGTGACTGACCTCGACCAACTGCGTGCCGCCGGCCACGACCTGGGCGAGGTGGCGCGTCGCATCGGTCGCCTGTACGCCCGCATGATCTTCGAGCAGGGCTTCTTCCAGGGCGATCCCCACCCCGGAAACCTCCTTGTGATGCCGGGCACGGTGATCGGCCTTCTCGACTTCGGCCTCGCCAAGGAGCTGCCGCCCGGCTTCGGGGCCGCCGTGGCCGAGCTGGTGACACGCGGGCTCGCCGGCGACGTGCCGGGCGCAGTCATGGCCGCGCGCCGCGCCGGCTTCGAGGTGCGCGACGACCAGGCGACAGCGCTCCCCGGCCTGGTGCTGGTGATGTTGGGCGACCGCGACGAGCAGGCGAACACGCTCCGACTCATCGCCGAGACGCCGATCACGCGCGTGCCGAGCCACTTCGGCCTCATCATGCGCGTGATGCTTCTGCTGAACGGCCTGTCCCACCGGCTCGCCCCCGGCCAGCTGCTCATCCAGCGCGCGCTGGTGGAGACGCTGGCGGCGCAGGCGCCTGGCGCCCAGGCCACGCCGGCCGCGGACGGCCTGCCGCCCGGCCCAACGGAGCCGCCGCTTCTTCAGGCGATGCGGTGGGTGCAGTGGCCCCTGCCCTTCCTGGACGAGTGCGCGAAGCGCTTCGGTGAGACCTTCACGCTGCGTCTGCCCTCGGCGCCGCCCATCGTCTTCTTCAGCCACCCCGACGCCATCAAGACCATCTTCACCGGCGACGAGGAGGACCTGCGAGCCGGCGAGGCCAACTTCCGTCTCGAGCCCATCCTCGGACGGCATTCGCTGCTTCTCCTCGACGGCCGCGAGCACCTGCGCGAGCGCCGGCTACTCCAGCCGCCGTTCCACGGCGACCGCATGCTCGCCTACGGAGTGGTCATGCGCGACATCGCCGCGCGCGGCGGTGGAACGCTGGCCGATCGGCCGGCCGTTCCCGCTGCACCCCGAGATGCAGGGCGTGACGCTCGACGTGATCCTGCGCACCGTGTTCGGCCTCGACGAGGGCCCGGCGAAGCGCGACCTGCGCGCCGCGCTTCTCGACCTCCTCAACCTGGGCTCGAACCCTCAGCTGCTGCTGGCCGCGCAGCAGGCGAACGGCAACGGCGCCGGGCCAGCCGCGCGCGTTCTTCGCGGCGCGCGAGCGTGTGGATCGCCTGCTGTTCGCCGAGATCGCCGCCCGCCGGCAGACGGACGTGACCGGCCGCTCCGACATCCTCTCGCTGCTGGTCCAGGCGACCTACGAGGACGGCCGGTCGCTGGAGGACCAGGCGCTGCGCGACGAGCTGATGACGATGCTGCTGGCCGGCCACGAGACCACCGCTACCGCGCTGGCCTGGGCCGTGAGCCACGTGCTGGGCCATCAGAAAGTGCGCACCCGTCTGCTCGATGAGCTCGCTGGAGCCAGCGCCGCGCCGCTCGACCCGGAGCGCATGATCCGGCTTGAATACCTCGACGCGGTCTGCCGCGAGACGCTGCGCCTCACGCCGATCATCCCGCTCGTCGGCCGTCGCCTGACGCGCCCGATGAAGATCGGCGGCGTCGATCTGCCCGCCGGCGTCGTGGCGGCGCCGTGTATCTACCTCGCCCACCGCCGCCCCGAGCGCTGGCCCGAGCCCGAGCGCTTCCGGCCGGAGCGATTCCTCGAGACGAAGCCGACGCCGTACGAGTTCCTACCCTTCGGCGGCGGCGTGCGCCGCTGTCTCGGGATGGCGTTCGCGCTGGTCGAGATGAAGATCGTGCTGGCCGAGGTGCTGAGCCGTCTCGAGTTACGAACGGCGCCGGGCTACCAAGTGCGAGTGGTGCGACGAAGCGTGACGCTGGCGCCGTCGGAGGGGATGCCGGTGGTGGTGGCGCAGCGGCGGGCGGCGTAGAACGGTCACCGATCAGAACCTTCGTCTGGGCTCACCGGCGAGGCCGCCC
>CAVQIG010000016.1:0-258076 GCA_963712515.1 uncultured delta proteobacterium | reverse complement strand
CCAGCCCTCGAGCCCAGCTTCGACCACCCGTCGTAGTCGGCCCGGTGCCCCCAACTCACCGTGCAGCCGTTGTGCGCCGAGCACCCGCCGATCACACGCGCGCGCTCGTAGGCGAGCGACCGCCCGGGTAGCTCGTCGCCCGACGTGTACCCCCAGTCGTGGGAGACCGGGATCGTGCGGGCCTCGAGGAGCTCGGTCGGCCATCGTCCGTCGGCGAACGCGCCGTAGTCGGGCCCTGCCTCGAGGAGGAGCACGCGGCGCCCCGCGTCCACGAGATGTGACGCCACGACTGGGCCGGCTGTGCCACCACCGCACACGATCGCGTCGTAGTCAGTCACTGGGTGAGGCTATCCCGCCTCGACCCCGGGAGTGGTCGGAGAGTCGCTGTGCGCCTGCGCGAATCGGGAGTCCGGCGCCCTTCGGTACACTCCCGGTCGTTCCTGACCTGCGGAAACGAGGCCCTCTGATGTCACGAGTCATCCTGATCGCGTGGGACGGCGCCGACTGGCGCATCCTCGACCCCCTCCTCGAGCAGGGCGCGCTGCCGAACCTGCAGGCGCTGATCGACCGGGGGCAGCAGGACGTCCTGCGCTCCACCGTCCCCACCCACACCTGGTCGGCCTGGCCGTCGCTTCCTCACCGGCGTCGACCCGGTGGACCACGGCGTCTACGACATCCTCGAGACCGTGCCGGGCACCCACAAGCAGTACCCGGTCACCTACAAGTCGATCAAGGCGCGCACGTTCCTCGACGACCTCACCGCCGCGGGCAAGAAGCAGCTGCTGCTGGACGTGCCGCTGACCTTCCCGGCGCCGCAGCCGTTCGACGGGAACCTCCTGGCCGGCGGCGTCCTGCCGAAGGGCCGCACCTTCACCTCGCCGGCCGACCTGCCCGACACGCTCGCGAAGGCGAGCCTCGAGTGGCCGATCAACGGCATGTCGTGGACGACCTACCACAACAAGCCCGACGCCTACCTCGACGAAGCCTTCGAGGTCACGACGAAGCGGATCGACGTCTCCGAGTTCCTGATGGACAAGACCGAGTGGGACCTGATGGCGAGCGTCTGGGTCTCGATCGACCGCACCCAGCACTGCCTGTCGAACTACATCGCGCCCGACCACCCCGACTACGCGAAGAACAAGGACACGCGCGATCGGCACAGAAGGTCGCCGACATCTTCCGCCAGGCCGACGACGCGATCGGCCGTTCGTGTCGCGCGCCCGCACGACGACATCATCCTGTTCATCTCCGACCACGGCTTCCAGTCGTGCACGCGCACGATCAACATGGACCGCCTGCTGCACGAGTTCGGCTACCTGGACTTCAGCGCGTCGAACGCGGTGTTCGGCCCGATGCAGTGGGGACCCGTCCGCCAGGTCGCGCGCAAGGTCTACGACACGCTCGGGCCTGCACGGGAAGGTCGCGCTGCCGCAGTCGATCAACTGGTCGAAGACGAAGGCGTTCACCTCGATCCGCTCCACCGGCGAGGGCGTCACGATCAACCTCGCCGGTCGCGAGTCGACGGCATCGTCGACCCCGGCGACTACGAGAAGGTCCGCGGCGAGGTCATGGACCGCCTCGGCGGGCTTCGTCGACCCCAAGACCGGCAAGAAGCCGGTCAAGGAGATCCACAAGCGCGAGGAGATCTTCAAGGGCAGGTTCGCGGACACCGCGCCCGACATCCTGATGGTGCCCGCCGAGGGCTACTCGCTGACCCACGCGAAGTCCGCCTACGAGGACGCCGACTGGGTGAGCGGCGACCACCGGATCGAAGGCACGATCGTGGCGGTCGGTCCGAACGTGAAGCCGTTCGAGCACCCTCCGGCGCTGATCGACATGGCCCCGACGATCGTGGCGGCGCTCGACGCGCCCACCGCGGTGAAGCCGACCGGCCGCGTCCTCCACGAGATCGTCGGCTCCGACGCGACGCTCGTCGAGCGCGAGGCCGACCGAGGTCAGCTCCGCCGGCGCCGGGATCCCCGGGATGGGCAACGAGGGCCAGGTCACCGACACCGAGGCCGACGAGATGGAGGAGCACCTCCGGGGCCTCGGCTACATCGAGTAGCGGGTTCGGGTGGCCGTCAGCCGCGCAGCACCGTCACGTCGTCGAACACGACGTCGTACCCTGCGCCCCGAGATCTGGTCGCCGATCTGGAGCTTCTGCACCCCGGCGGTAGCCCAGATTCTCCGAGCGATCGAGCCCGGTGACCACGACGCCGTCGAGCAGCACGCGAACGTGACCGGGCGTGCCGACCGTCACGTCGACCTCGAGCAGGTGCCAGCCGGCCGACGGCAACACGACCGATGAGCTCCGCCAGACCTTCGCGACCTCGTTGTTGTAGGCGAGCGTCCCGTTCGCGTTCAGCAGTAGACGGATCGAGCGGCACCGACGCGCCCTGCACCCGCGCCAGGATCACCGCGCCGCTCGGCGGCCGCGCTCGGACGTTGACCCAGAGCTGGATCCGGACCGTCGGCTCGGTGCCGGCCAGGTTCGCTCGGGCGAACGACGGGGATCCGGTGGCGGTCAGCCGGACCGCGTACGTGCCCGCGTGCACGATCGCCGACTGCACGGTGGCGCGCGTGCGGACGGCCCACGTCGAGAGGCTCCCCGACTCGAACGTGTCCGAGAACACCGTCGTGGTCGGAGGAGGGGCGGTCGACCGGAGCGTGATCAGCTGGCTCGCCCCGGTCGTGGTCTCGCGACCGTTCAGCACGAGGAAGTCCACTGCCGGTCCCGGTTGGACCTGGATCGCATCGACGTCGTCGCCGCGGCCCCCCGCGGACGGTACCGTGAGCCGCGTGAAGCTCTGGTTCCCGCCGTTCACGAAGACGTGATCGTCAGGGTTCCCCGTGCTGGAGATCGTGAGGGCGTAGACGTCGACGTCCCCGTCACCATCCACGTCGCCCTCCGCGACGCGGTTCCCACCATCGGGGAAGGTGCCGATCGTGACCGCCGGCTGGAAGCACCCGCCCACGTTCAGCCGATAGGCGACCGACTTCGTCCAGATCCCCACGATGTCCATGTTGCCGTCGCGGTCAAGGTCCACGAGATCGGCGTCCGCGAACCCCTGGTTCAGGCACGCGGCCGACGTGACGTCCTCGAAGTGCGTGCCCCCGACGTTCCGGAAGACCTTCACGGCGCCCGGCGTGCAGATGAAGACGTCCGGCCATCCGTCGGCGTCCCAGTCGAAGATGGTCATGCATGTGCCCATGCCCAGGAAGAGGTCCAGTCCGTAGGAAGGCGCCGGGACCAGCGTGGTGCCGCCGGCGTTCAGGAAGAACTTGTTCTCTCCGCCGACGCCGCCGTCCTGGTCGGTGGGCCGCGGAAGCTCGTTCGTGACATACAGGTCCTGGAACCCGTCGCGGTTCGCGTCGAAGAACGCTGCGGTGCGGCCACGGCCGCGCGGGTCGCCGAGGCCCCACGCCGTCCCCATGTCGACGAAGCCGCCGTCGGGTTGCTGCAGCCACAGCTCGTTGTCGTTCGGGTCGGTCTTGACGAGGTTGTTCCCGGTTCGCCCGATCGCGCAGTAGAAGTCGGTGCGCCCGTCACGGTTCGGGTCGCCGGGCGCGCAGTCGTGCCGGTCGATCCAGACATCGCCGTTCTTGCTCGGGAAGGCCGCCGCCGCGACGCGCGTGTACGTGCCGTCACCGTCGTTCCGATAGAGCTTCGCACCCTGGTCGTGATAGGTGACGAGGACGTCTTGTAAGGCGTCCCCGTCGTAGTCCGTGGGCACGACCGAGTAGGTCTCCATCGAGGACTCGAGGCCGGTTCCCGCGATCACGTCCACGGCGACGGGCGCGGCCTGGGCAGGTGGAGCGGGGACAAACGCGAACCAGAGAGCGGCGGCTGAGGCCACCGTCAGAACCCGTCGAGTCCGACCCACCCTCATCGGCGTCCCGCATGCCAGCATACGGCGGCGGTTCGCAGCCGGGCGCGGTCGCCCCTAGGCTGGGCGCGTGACCGTCGACCGCCGCGATGCCGAAGGACTCGCCGCCCCGCCTGGGTACACGCATGTCGCGATCGCGCACGGCACGCTCGTGTTTACGGCGGGCGCCGTCCCGATCGATGCCGACGGCGAACTCGTCGGTGCCGGCGACATCCAGGCGCAGACCCGACAGGTCCTCGCGAACCTGCTGCGCCAGCTCGAGGCGGGTGGTGCCGGACCCGACGACGTCGTGAAGACCACCGTGTACGTGGCGGACGATCACGACGCGATGATCCGGGTCTGGGAGGTCGTGCAGCGCTCCCCGATCGCGTCGGCGCCATCGACCCTGCTAGGCGTGGCGCTGCTCGGCTACTCCGGTCAGCTCGTCGAGATCGAGGCTGTCGCGATCGTCGGGTAGCGGGTCAGAGGTCGCGCTCGCCGCCGACATCGGCGAACCGGATCAGCCCCCTTGGCTGAGGGCGCCGACGATCCCGCCGACGAAGCGCGGCACGGCCGATCCGTCCGGATCATGATCCGGGTTCAGTTCACAGATCGTGAGCGAAGCGACGGCCGGGTGCGCGAGCAGCACGCCGAGCGCCTCCATGGTCGCCTCGAACGAGAGGCCCTCGTTCCTGTTCGCGTTCTCCGAGAGCGGAAGGCTCACGAAGTCGATCACGTCGACGTCGAGATGGATCGCGAGGTGGTCGACCCCGCCGGCGAACGCGTCCAGGGCCCTGGTCGCCGACCCCACGGGGTCCGCCTCCACCTCGTCGACCGGCGTCCTGCGGATCCCGAGGTGAGCGATGTGCTCGCGTTCGCCATCCATGCCATCGCCGTGCGCGAAGAGCCAGAGGTCGCCGGGGTCCAACAGCGGCGTGCGTGGGAACGCCTTGGCCAACAAGGGATCGGCGCCCTCGACGGCGAGCGCGTGCGCGGTGCCCATCGAGTCGAAGGCGCCCCACGGGACGCTGCGGGCAGGTTCAGATCGGCGTGCAGGTCGACGTAGAGGAGTCATCGAGAGCGGGGCCGACGCCCTCGCGTCGCAGTCGGACGCCGCGGACTGGCTCAGGAACGAAGGATGGCGGGTCCGGGTCGGCCGGGCGGACCTCCACGAGCTGGTCGGGTTCCGGGAGGCGTTGCGGGATCTCGTGAGCCTGCGGGGCATGGATACCGAAGTCGACGCGGTCGCCTCGATCGACGCGATCGCGCGGCGACACCCCCTGGTCGTGCGTCTGTCGTCGGTGGACACGCTGGCGCCGTCGACGTCGGCCGGAACCGACGCGTTCATCGAGCGGATCCTGGGTCTCGTCGCCGCAGCCCGCATCGACGGATCGTGGGATCGCGTGAAGACCTGCGCGAACGACCGGATGTCGCTGGCTGTTCTTCGACCATTCGCGGAACCGCTCCCGGACCTGGTGCACGATGGACCGCTGCGGGAGCCAGGCGAAGATGCGCGCGTACCGGAGCCGCCGCCGCTCTACTCCGCCGCCGTTGCGCGGACGGGTCGACTCCTGACGTGCAGATCCTCTTCGGGTTCGCCTGCGGGATCGGGCACTTCCTGCCGATCGCGCCGATCGCCCGGGCCGCGCAGGCGGCGGGTCACACGGTCGCGGTCGCTGGGCGGCCCCAGCACGCGGCCGAGGTCGAGGCGCTCGGCCTCGACGTCGTCCCGATCGGTGAGGACGCCGAGGTCTCCGAGTCGCGGACGCCGCTCCGCCCGCTGAACCCCCGGCTCGAAGATCGGGTCTTGCGCGAAGGGTTCGCGCGCCGAATCGCCCGCGAGCGCGCAGCCGCACTCGTTCCGCTCGCCGAAGCGTGGCGCCCCGATGTGATCGTCTGCGACGAGACCGACTTCGGCGCGATGGTGGCCGCCGAGCGCGTCGAGATCCCGCACGTGAACGTGCTCGTGCTCGCCGCCGGCTCGTTCGCCCGGCGGTCGGTGATCGAGGGTCCGCTCCGCGAGCTCCGTGCCGCCTCTCCGTGTCGGTCGTGGCGACGGTGGGGCCCGGGCTGGCGCCGAGCGCGCTGGGCCGGGTACCGGCGAACGTGCGCGTCGAGCGGTTCGTCCCCAATCGGCGCTGCTCCGGCGGTGCGACGCGGTGGTCTGCCACGGCGGGTCCGGGAGCGTGACCGGCGCGCTCGCGCACGGGGTGCCGCTGCTGCGTATGTACCCCGATGGGGGCGGACCGAACCGATGAACGCCGCGCTGGTCGAGGCGCTCGGCGTGGGCCGAACGCTCGACGCGATCGGGTCGACGCCCGAGGACATCCGGAGCGGTGAGGCAGGTGATCGACGACCCGACGTTTCGCCGGGCGGCCGAGCGGGTCCGTGACGAGGTCGCCGCGCTGCCCGGTCCCGAGCACGCGGTGAACCTGATCGAGGTCCTGGGGACGACGTGAGGCCCGGGCCGTTCGCCCGGGCCTCGTTGCGTCACCGTCCGAGGACGACGGTCACATCACGTCGAACGTCTCGTGCACCGCGATGCTGGCGCCGCCCGCGAGGACCGGGCAGTCCTTGGCCAGGGTCACGGCCTCGTCGAGCGAGTCCGCCGACAGGATCGTGTAGCCGGATGCCGCGCCCAGCCCCCCCTCGGAGACCGCGCCGTCGGCCGCGATCGTCTTGGCCGCGCCGGGCGTGAACGGGTTGCCGGGGTCCTTCACGGCGCCACCGATCGAGGTGAACCACGCGGTCCAGGCATCCATGACCGCCTTCTGGGCTTCCTCGGTCTCGGGCATCGATCCGCCCTGGTAGATCAGCACGTAGTCGCTCACCGTTTCCTCCTCCCGCGCGGCGCACCGGTGGCCGCGCATCTACCCCAACGACGAACGGTACGCCCTTCCGTCGACATCGTTCTCCGGTTTCTTGCCTTGCGCCGGTAGCGTCGCGGAGCGGGACCCGCCTAGCATCCGTCGCGTGGCCGACAACGACGCAGGACCCGCACCCTCCGGCGGTCTGCGGCGTGCGCTGATCGACCTCCTCGAGCGACTGGCCGACATCGGGGCTCGACCGGAGGACAGTCACGACGACCGACTCCGCCAGGGCACACTGATCCTCGCCTCGGTGCTGATCGCCGTCGTGTCGTTCGTGTGGGTGGGGACCTACCTGGCGTACGGCTACCCCGTGTCGGCGGCGATCCCCGCCACCTATCAGGTCGCCACCGTGGTCGGCTTGATCGTGTTATCGCGCACGAAGCGGTTCGACACGTTCCGGACCACCCAGCTCGTCGCGTTCCTCGTGCTGCCCGCACTGCTTCAGGCTTCGCTGGGGGGGTTCGTGGCGTCGAGCGGGATGATCCTGTGGGGGCTCTTCACTCCGCTCGCCGCGCTGGCGCTGCTCGGCCTGCGTCGGTCGATCTCCTGGTTGGTCGCTTACATGGTCGAGCTGATGTTGCTGGCGCTGCTCGATCCGCGCTTCGCGCAGGATCCGGCCTCGCTCCCGGACGCGATCGTCACGGCGTTCTTCGTCTTGAATATCGTCGGCGTCACACTCAGCGCGTACGTGATGCTCGCGTACTTCGTGCGCAGCGTGAACGGGCGCACCGAGCGCTCGAGGCCGAGCAGGACCGGTCCGAGCGGCTCCTGCTCAACGTCCTCCCGGCGCCGATCGCCGAGCGGCTCAAGGACAGGCGAGGACGTGATCGCCGATCGCTTCGACGACGTCACGCGTGCTCTTCGCCGACATCGTCGGGCTTCACGGCGCTGTCGGCGCGACTGTCGCCCGCGCGAGCTGGTCGACGCTGCTCAACGATCTGTTCGCGCGTTCGACGAGCTCGCCGACGCAGCACGGCCTCGAGAAGATCAAGACGATCGGCGACGCGTACATGGTCGTCGGCGGCATCCCCGCGCCGCGCGCCGATCACGCCGAGGCGATGGCGCGCATGGCGCTCGACATGCGCGACGAGATCGCGGCGACCGCGACGTCGCCGAGGCGGCGACGGCTCGACGTGCGGATCGGCATCCACACCGGCCCGGTCGTCGCCGGCGTGATCGGCCAGCGGAAGTTCATCTACGACCTGTGGGGCGACACCGTGAACACCGCGAGCCGGATGGAGTCGCACGGCGTGCCGGGCAGATCCAGGTGACCGAGCGCGGACGGCCGCCGCGCCTCGGCCCGGCTTCGTGCGTGCGCCCGCGCGGCACGATCGAGGTCAAGGGCAAGGGCCCGATGGAGACGTTCCTGCTCGACGGGGTCGCGCGTCGGTAGCGAGGTGTCGGGGGTCGGCGGTACGGTCGGACGGTCCCGACACCGAGGAGGCCCGCCGTGGAGCTCGTGTACGTGTTCTCGATTCCCTGGCACCCACGACAGCTGGGTCGTGGGTGACGAGCCGTACGTCTCGCTCCACCTGCAGGGAGCGGTCGGCTACGCGAGCTCGCATGACTGAGGCGGCCCCACGATGAACGCGGACGCCGAGGTCGTCGAGGCGAAGGACCGCGCCGCCTGGCGACGGTGGTTGGTGCGCCACCACGATCGTGGCGGCGGCATCTGGCTCGTGATCCACAAGAAGCGGAGCCGCTCGGGCTCCCTCTCGTACGAGGACGCCGTGCTCGAGGCGCTCTGCTTCGGCTGGATCGACTCGACGGCGAACCGCCTCGACGACGAGACGTACAAGCTGTGGCTCGCGCCGCGCAAGCCGAAAGGGGTCTGGTCGGCCATCAACAAGGAGCGTGTAGCCGCGTTGTCGGGAGCCGGCCTGATCCAGCCTGCCGGGCTCGCCGCCATCGAGGCGGCGAAGGCGAACGGTTCGTGGGCGGCGCTCGATCGGAGCGACGCGCTGGTCATGCCGGACGATCTGGCACAGGCGCTCGCGGTGAGTCCCGATGCCGACCGTCACTTCGCGGCATTCCCGCCCAGCACGAAGAAGCAGGTCTACTTCTGGATCGAGAACGCGAAGCGCCCGGAGACGCGGGCCAAGCGCGTGGCCCAGACCGTGGCGCAGGCCGCCGAGAACCGGCGCGTGACCGAGTGGCGGCCGAAGGAGCCTCGGTAGGTCAGCGGCCGACGCGCGACGGGTGGCGCGCCCGCGCCCGCGCGAGGACCTCCGCTCGGTCCTTCAGGTTCAGGAGCATCTTGCGCTCCATCACGAACGACCCGGGGTCGGAGAGCATCGTCCAGAACAGCGTCGCGAGGTTCCGATGCCAGGCCTGGTGCCAGCGGCTCACGAGCCGCGTGCCGCCGGCCACGGGATACAGTGCGAGGCACCACCGATCGGTCGGCCCGCCGCTCAGCAGGTACTCGTTCGGCACGATCTCGATCACGACCGGGCCCATGCCCGGCACCATCTCGATCCGGTCGCCGACGTCGAGATCCTGCAGGGCCGGGTCGATCCCGCGCGCGCTCGGTTTCCCGTCGTTGTCGATCCAGTCGTAGCTGTACCAGCCGCCGCGCCCGTAGCCGATCTGCACGAGCCACGGCCACACGTCCTCGGGCCGCGCACGGATCGTGATCGCGCGCGTCGTGGAAGGGGCGTCCACGAACGCCACGTCGCCCGGCATCAGGCGCCGCCGGTCCTCCTCGGTGGCGCCCCAGTTCCGCCACCGCGGTCCGATCAGGAAGTGGTACGTGAGCAGCTTCGCCGCCGCCACGCCCACCACGATCGCGAGGCCGATCCAGGGGCCGAGCCACGTCACGAGCAGCACCGTGAACGCGACCACGACGACCACGATCGCGAGCACGATCCCCGAGATCGTCAGCTTCGTCCGCATCGTCGCCGTCTCCCGTCGCGAGGGGTCCCCACGACGGGAGTGTCGCACCTCGGTGGCCCGCCACGCCGACGGCCGCCCGACCCCCGTCAGCGGGGTCGAACCGCCCCCGCGGAGGGTGTGACGTTCCTGCGTGGAACCCGGTCACGGGGCCGGGCGTCCGGGATACTGGTCCGGCCGTGGGAACCCCAGAAGACGCGCTCGCGCTCGCGACCGCCGAAGACGCCGCCCTCCCGCAGCACGCCGACGAGGTGAGGGACCGCAAGACGATCCTCGCCGGCACCGGCCAGAACATCGTCGGTCTCGGCGTCTTCGTCCTCGCCAGCTTCGGGATGAACATCCTGATCGCGCGGACCTTCGGGAAGGGCTCCGGCGGCCCTCGGACAGATCACCCTGATCACACAGCTGGCGTTCGTGGCCGGGGCGGCCACCCGGTTCGGGATGGACATGGCGGCGGTGCGGCGCGTCGCGATCGAGGTCGGCAAGGGACGGGCGGTCGTGCGCGCGCGATCGTCCGGCTCGCGGTCTCGATCGCCCTCAGGTGTCGGTGTCGTCGCCGCCCTCGTGTTCCTGGTCGCGGCGCCCATCGAGCGACTGTTCAACTCACCCACGGCCGCCTACCGGGCCGCGGCGGTCGGGCTGATCTTCGTCGCGGTCGCACAGGTCTACCTGGGCGGCAGCCGCGGGCTGAAGATCATGCGCCACACGCTGTACGCGTACTGGATCGGACAGTCGATCGGCTGGATCCTGCTCACACTGATCGGATGGGCGGCGATCGGCAAGACCGTGCCGGTGACGGTCCTCGCGTACGCCGCTTCGTGGGTGCTCGCGACGCGATCGCGTTGATCTCATGGCGCTCCGCGACGCGAGGCTTCGCGCACCTTCCCGCCGAGCACGGCGAGACGAGGCGCTCGTTCGCTATGGCGCACCGCGCGCTCCGGCCGCCCTGCTATCGCAGGCGCTCTTCTACACCGACCTGGCCGTCCTCTCGCACTACCTGCCGGCAGGTGATCCCGCGGTGAGCGTCTACGCGGCGTGCGATCCGCGTCGCCCAGGCCTTGGTGCTCTTCCTCACCGCGGTCTCGTACATGTTCAGCCCGTTCGTGGCCGACCTGCTACGAGCGTAGGGAGCACGACCGGCTCGAACGCTCTGTTCAAGACGATCACCCGATGGACGCTCGCCGGGACGATCCCGCTGCTTCTGTTGTTCTGGATCGCGCCGGGCGCCGGTGCTCAAGGTGTTCGGGTCCGACTACGACGCCGGCACCGCGTTGGCTGCGCATCCTGCTGATCGGTCAGATCGTGAACGTCAGCGTGGGCGCCGCCGGGTTCGTCCTGATCATGGTGGGGCGGACCGTGTGGGACCTGGTCGTGTACGCGATGTCGTTCGTGCTGGACCTGGTGGTCGCGATCGCGCTCGTGCCGCAGCTCGGACCGAAGGGTGCCGCGATCGCCCAGTCGACCACGCTGATCTTCTCGAACGCGTTCCGCCTGTATCTGGTCTGGCGTTTCGTGCGGATCCAGCCGTATGACCGGTACTACGCTCGTCTGCTGATCCCGACGGCGATCTGCGCCGTCGTGATGGTGGCCGATGCATGCGCGCTCGCGGACCGAGGTGGGGGCTCGACCTGCTGGCGACCGGGCTGGTCGGGGGCCTCGTCTACTACGTGACGCTCGTCTGCTCTACGGGCTCACGCCCGGCGAGAAAGCCAGCGTGTTCAAGCTCGTCGGGAAGGCCCGCGGACGTCAGGGCACGCCGGTAAGGTGAGCGGATGGACCCTTCATCCGCTCTCGCCGCGCCGAACGAGCTGACCGACCCCCGCGGGTACCGGCGACGCTTGCTGGGCCTGCTGGGCGACGACGATCCCGCCGAGGTGCAGGCGGCGACCCCCGCAGCGCTCCGCGCGTTGGTGGCTGAGGCTGGCGACCGCGTGACCGTGCGGCCCGAGGCTGGGGAGTGGGCGGTGTACGGCTGCCTCGCGCACATCGCCGACGCCGAGCTCGTGATGAGCACCCGCTACCGGTTCGTGCTCGCGCACGACGAGCCGCCGCTGATGGGCTACGACCAGGATCGGTGGGTCGACCGGCTCCACGGTGACCAGGGAGACGTCGACGCGATACAGGACCTCTTCGAAGCGCTGCGGACCGCCAACGTCGCCCTCTGGCGGTCGACGACCGTGGCCGATCGAGCGCGGTCGGATCACGCCGAGCGGGGTCCCGAGAGCTTCGACCTCGCGTTCCGCATCGATCGCCGGCCACGACCGGTTCCACATGGCCCAGGCGCGGGTGGCGCTCGACCCGGCGACCTAGCCGCGGAGGTGACGGTGCAGGACTCGATCCAGCTCGAGGAGCGGCTCCGGACGGCCGTCGGTGACGCAGTCCCGGGGGTCGCGCTGGTGATCGTCGGTCGTGAGGGTGTCCGCGCCAAGGCGGCCGTCGGTGACGCCGACCTGGCGGGCGCGACCCCCATGACGACCGAGACGGCGATGCCCTGGTTCTCGATGACGAAGATCGCCACGGCCACCGCCGCGATCCGTTCGCGCGATCGAGACGTGCTCCCGCTCGACGAGCCGGTGCTCCCGATGGTGCCGGCGATGCGGCTGCTGAAGCCGGCGGACCAGGCCTCGCGGATCACGGCGCGCCATCTTCTGCAGCACGCGGGTGGGCTCGCCAACCCGATCCCGGTCTCGTGGGTCCATCCCGCCGACGCGCCGGGCCCCGACCCCGACACGTTCCTGCAGCGGCTCCTCGCGAAGCATCCGAAGCTGCGCTTCGAACCCGGCAGCCGTTCTAGCTACTCGAACCTCGGCACGCTGATCCTGGGCGCGGCGATGGCGCGCGCCTCGGGCTCCCGGTTCGAGGACGTGGCGCGCAAGGAGGTCCTGGAGCCGGTGGGCATGACGCACACGGACTTCACGTTCCTCGAGGTCGTGCCCGCCGCGACGGGCTACCACGCCGCGCGCAGCCCGATGCGGTTCCTGCTGCCACGCTGGGTGCGGGGCGAGACGCAGGGCCGTTGGCTCGGGCTGCGGCGCTTCCTCCTCGACGGCGCGGCCTACGGGGGGCTGGTCGGCACGGCCGACGACGCCGCGCGGTTCCTGCGGATGCACCTGAGCGACGGTGAGCTCGACGGCGTGCGCGTGATCCCGACCGACGCCGCCACCGAGATGCGCCGGGTCACCCTCCACGGCAAGCGGGTCGACCTGGGGCTGGGATGGTTCCGACCCGCGGACGCTCGCGACGCCGACCCGCCGTTCGTCGAGCACCTCGGCGGCGGCGCGGGCTTCTTCGACGTGATCCGCCTGTATCCCACGGCGGGCGTCGGTGCGGCCGTGATGGGGAACGCCACGAAGTACGACATCGACGCGGTCGCTCGCCTCGCGCTGGCCTTCGCGTGAGTCGGACCGGGGTCGAGGCCCCGCGCCGTTACCCTGCCTTGCGACCGACGATCGCCTTCAACCCGACCGGAAGCGACTCGTCGCCGAACGCGTCACGGACCTCGGCCTCGACGCCATGTTCCGCGAGCAGCACCGGCATGGTCGATACGTCGACCATCACGTTGTCGTGACGCTCGTCGTCGCGCCGGTAGGTGCCGTCGTCGTTCCTGGTGAACGTGGCCATCTGGCGCACGTACCGGTCGGGTGACGGCACCGAGAACTCGGTCACGAGCGCCCAGTCCTCGCCCACCCAGCCGACCGGTCGCTGGTCCCGGCGGGCGCCGGCCCACTCGAGGTCGCACAGGTCGATCGCGAGCACGCCGCCGGGCCTCAGCGCCCCGGCGATCGCGACGAGCGATCGTTCCACGTCGACCACCTCGTCGAGGTAGCTGAGCGCGTGGCCGACCGACACGATCGCGTCGGCCTCGGGGATCGGGTCGTCGGGAAGCGTCAGCCGTCGGATCTCGTCGGCCTCGCCGGCGTGCGAGCGCGCGAGCTCCAGCATCGCCGGCGAGGCGTCGGTCGCGATCACTCGATGGCCGGCCTCGACCAGGAACCGCGTGAGCAGTCCGCTCCCGCACCCGAGCTCGACGACGAGCCCGCCGCGAACCGGCTCGAGCAGCGCCAGGATCCCCGGCGCGGTGGCCTCCGCGTGGAAGCCGAACCCGAGATGGTGGATCCGTGCCAGGTCGTCGCGGTAGTACGGCTGGTCCATGCGGGCATCTTCCCGCACGGCGCGCGACCGGGGCGTCAGCCTTCGAGCGGTTCCCGCCGGGAGGTCCGTCGTGAGGCCAGCTCGTCCGCGCCGTCCAACTCGGGGAGCACGATCAGGGCCTCCTCGATCTGGTCGTACCAGTCGGCCTGGTCGAGGACGCGCCGGGCGGCCTCCAGCTCGCGCTGCACCTGGCGGAGCTCCTGCAGCAGGCCGTCACGTCGGCGCTCGAGGTTCACGATCTCGGGGTCGAACCGCGAGGGATAGGGCGCTGCCGGCATCGCCGGGATCCCTCGGGAGCCGACGGGCAGCCATCCCTGCTCGAGCTGCGCGTCGACGCGACGCTGCAGCCGGCGCCCGTGCAGGATCGAGATCGCGATCGCCCACAGCAGCATCGCGACCACGGCCGCACCGATCAGGATCCAGATCCCGGCGGGGCTCCCCGGGTTGCCGAGGTGGTTCCGAACACGACGATCGACCGACCGTCGGTGCGGGCGCTCTCGGCGATGGCATCCGCCGTGACGACCGTCCAGGCCGTCGCCAGAGCGACGAACGTGGCACCGATCATGGTTCGGTTCCTTCCTTGGGGCGAAGGGCCAGACCTTCCGAAGCCCGTCCCGAGGGGCGGGTTCCGAAGGGTCGCCCAGCCGGGAGTGTGCGGCAATACGGTGAACGCAGCAGGTCGTACGGCCGTCCCGGACGAGAACCCTCAAGGGGCCCGATCAGCCCCAGGCGATGCCGAGGATCGCGGCGAGCAGCGAGGCCGCGCCCGACTTGTCCAGCGGCTCGTTCCCGTTGCCGCACTTCGGCGACTGCACGCAGCTCGGGCACCCGCGCGCGCAGGGGCACTGCGCGGATCGCCTCGAACGTGGCCCGCAGCCATCGCTCGACTCGTGCGGAATCCCCGCTCGGTGATGCCGGCCCCGCCCGGGTAGCCGTCGTAGACGAAGATCGTGGTGATCCCGGTGTCGTCGTGCAGCGGCGTCGAGACCCCGCCGATGTCCCACCGGTCGCACGTCGCCACGAGCGGGAGCAGCCCGATCGCGCGTGCTCGGCCGCGTGGATCGCCCCGGGGAGATCCCGCGGCCTGACCGCCGCGCGGTCGAACGCCCGCTGCGGGATCGTCCACCAGACCGCCTTCGTCTCCAGCTGCACGGGCGGCAGCGGAAGCGGGATCTCGTCGATCGATCTCGTTCGTGGAGACCAGCTTCCTCACGTAGCCCACGACCTGGTTCGTCACGTGCACCGTGCCGAAGAACGCTACCGCCTCGCCGGTCGAGGCGCCGCCTCGACCTCGCCGACCTCGATGTCGGTGACGTCGCGCGCCTGCGTGTAGAAGTCCGGGTCGGCCTCGCTGACCACGGCGACGCGGTCGACCAGGTCGAGCTCCCGCACCAGGTACTGCTCGCCCTGGTGCAGGTAGACGGCGCCCGGATGCAGCGTGCCGAAGCGCGCGGCGCTCGTCGGCGGTGCCCAGCAGCTCGCCGGTCTCCGCGAGCACGATCGGGTAGACGTGGCCGCCGCCGGCGCGGACGTCCACCGCGCGGTGCGGCGACTCCGTGCCGCGCTCGTGCCAGGCGTCGCGCCGCGCGACGAGCTCGCCGCGCTCGGTCATCCGCTCGACCGCGGCGACCGCCTCGGGTGCCGAAGAACGCCAGGCTCCGCGTCGCGCAGCGGCAGCTCCCGAGCGGCGCACCGCAGGTGCGGCTCCATCACGTACGGGTTCGTCGGGTCGATCACGGCCGCCTCGGCCGGCCGATCGAAGAGGTCCTCGGGGTGGTGCACCAGGTACTGGTCGAGCGGGTCGTCCTGCGCGACAGCACCGCGAGCGCGTCGGCGTCGCGCGCGCCCGGCGCGCCCGGCCTGCTGCCACATCGACGCGCGTGTGCCCGGGTAGCCGGACCAGCACGGCCGCGTCGAGCGAGCCGATGTCGATCCCCAGCTCGAGCGCGTTCGTGGAGGCCACCGCCAGGAGCTCGCCGTCGGCGAGCTGCCGTTCGATCTTCCGCCGGTCCTCGGCCAGGTAGCCGGCGCGGTACGGCCTGATGCGCGTCGCGACGCTGGGCGTCGCCCACCGCCCGCCGCGCGAACTCCGCGAGCAGCTCGGCGGCGCGCCGCGACGCGCGTGAACCCGATCGTGCGGACGCCGTCGTCGACGAGCGAGCCATCATCCACGCACGCCTCGGAGAGCGCGCTCCGGCGCTGCCCGGTCTCCTCGTCCACGATCGGCGGGTTCCACAGCGCGAACAGCTTCTCGCCGCGCGGCGAGGCGTCGTCGACGATCTCGTCGACCTCCAGGCCGGTGAGCCGCTTCGCCAGCTCCCCGGGGTTGCCGACCGTCGCCGAGCGCCGAGGCACCAGCGCGGATCGCCGCCGTAGTGCGCGACCAGCCGTCGGAGCCGGCGCAGGACCATCGCCACGTGCGAGCCGAAGACGCCGCGGCACACGTGCGCCTCGTCCACCACCACGAGTCGACAGCCGGAAGAAGAAGTCGGCCCACCGGGCGTGATCGGGCAGCAGCGACAGGTGCAGCATGTCGGGGTTCGTCATCACGAGGTTCGCGTTCTGCCGGATCAGCGGCCGCTCGGCCTGCGGCGTGTCGCCGTCGTAGACGGCGGCCTTGACCTGCGGGATCTTGAACGCCCGGACGGCGCGGAGCTGGTCGCGCGCCAGTGCCTTCGTGGGGAACAGGTACAGCGCGGTGGCCTTCGGGCGTGGTGAGCGCGGCCTCCGCGAACGCCGTCGTTGTACACGAGCGTCTTCCCGCTCGCCGTGCCGGTGGCGAGCATCACGTCGCTCGCCGCCGCCGCAGCGCCTCGAGCCCGCGCGCCTGGTGCGGGTAGAGACCCGTCGATCCCGAGCAGGGCGAGTCGGGGGACCAGGAGCTCGGGCAGGTCCGTCGGGAACGGCTCGGCAGGGGCGCTCGTGCCGGGAGCTCGCGGACGCTGACGAGCGAGGGCGCCACCTCGGGATCGGCGGTGAGCTCGTCGAGGAACGCGCGGGGGTCCACCCGGCCAGGCTACCGGCATGCCGGGACGCGACCGGGGGCCCTCAGCTCGCGACGTGACCCGCTCGTCCACTGTCCGTTCCCCGGCGAGCTCGTCGTACGAGGCTCTGAACCCATCGTGGAACAGGTGCCGGAGCCGGCCGCGATCGCCGACGAACACCCAGGTTCCGAGCACCAGGTACACGATGCCGACGCCGATCCGCTCGACCGCCTGCATCGACTCGGGGACGATCGCCCCGAGGATGAACTGGATCCAGAAGAGCCCGAACAGGAAGCCCGCCTCGCGCAGGGACATCGAGAGGTTCACGATCACCGCCACCGCGAACAACGACTGCGCCGCCGTCAGGAGCAGCTCCTCGCGCTGGATCGCCTCGATCGGCAGCCCGTGCGAGCTGCCCGAGGAGATCGCGAACACGATCGGCAGCGTGCCGACGAGCAGCGTCCACTGGTTCACCTTCGAGGACACGAGCGTGCCGAGCCCGCGTTCGTCTTCAGGCGCCAGGCGAAGCAGGCCGGCCACGAGGAACTCGGGCGCCTCGGAGGCGAGCGGCGCGAGCCACTGCACCAGGAGGAACTCCTCGATGCCGTACTGGTCGCCGGTCTCGACGAGCGCGTGCGCGAACGGCTCGGCGCACAGCACGATCACGGCGGCCGACCACGACGAACATCGCGACGACGCACGGCGCGGCGCTCGGTCGCCGGAACGTCCCGATCAGCGGCGCGGGCCCGACCAGGTGCGGCTCCTCGGCCGGCGCCCGCGAGAGGCGGACGTGTAGGCACGAAGAGCGCCGATCAGCACGACGCTGTCGATCAGCGTGATCGAGTGCTTCAGCGGCAGCGTGAGCGAGTAGACCGTCGCGAGCGCGAGGAACGCGATCTCGACCGAGTGGCTCGCGCTCGAGCCGCACGTCGGCCCAGCGCAGGCCCGACCCGTTCGCGGAGCGTTCGCCGGCCCGTCGCGCAGCCGCGCGATGCGGTACACGGCGATGAACACGACGCATCGCCCAGCCGATGCCGATCAGCAGCCGGTTCGCGCCGGTCATGTTCGCGAGCGCGAGCGAGCACGGCGACGCGGTGCCGCTCGCCGCTCGGGACACGCCGCGCCGTACGCCGCACGGACGCGCCGCCCTGCCACGCGAACACGAAGTCGACCGCGTACTCGGGCAGCACCGCGATCAGCGCGAGGACCGCGAGCGCGAGGCCGGCCGAGATGTCGAGCCGCGCGACCTCGGCCGCCCACGACAGCAGGAACGCCGCGCCGACGATCGCGAGCCCGAACAGCAGGGCCTCGAGGGTGTGCGCGACGTCGGCGCCGGACCAGCCGGAGCGACCGCAGGGCGGGATCGCGCGGCCAGGGCGATCGAGCGCGGCGCGAGCGAGACGGACGTCGGAGCGCGCGACGGAGCCGGCCGCGCGCGATCGTCGCTGCGTGTCGGCCGACGAGGGCGCCATCCGGTTGCGGCACCCTAGCACCCCCTGGGAGCATGCGCGCCGTATGGACTGGCTGTCCTGCTCGTCTCGCTCGTCGTGATCCTCGGCGGCGCAGAGCTCTTCACGAACGGCGTGGAGTGGGTCGGCGAGGGGTTCGGTCTGTCCGAGGGCGCCGTCGGGTCGGTGCTCGCCGCGATCGGCACCGCGCTGCCCGAGACGCTGCTGCCGCTCGTCGCGATCCTTCGGCGGGCACGCGGCCGGTGAGGAGATCGGCATCGGCGCGATCCTCGGCGCGCCGTTCATGCTGACGACCCTCGCGATGGTGGTGATCGCGATCACGGTGCTGGTCGACGCCCGCCGCGGCGGTCGCGGCCACCGACCTCGAGCATCGACCGCGGCGTGATCCGGCAGGACCTGCGGCTACTTCCTCGTGATGTACGCCCTCGCGATCGTGGCCGGGCTGATCCCCGTCAAGGCGCTGCACGTGGCGGCTCGCGATCGTGCTGGTCGTCGGCTACGGCTACTACGTCCGGCGGCACTTCCCGAGCCGGGCGAGGAGGAGCTCGAGGACGAGGCGGCGACCGAGATCAAGGACCTCTACCTGTGGGCGTGGTGGGGGCGGCTCCGCACGGGCCTGGCCGCCTGGACGGCCGACCGAAGCGCGATCTGCCGTTCGTGCAGGTGGCCCTTGCGCTCGCGTCTGATCGTGGGCGGGGCGGAGCTGTTCGTTCGGGGCGGTGGACACGATCGGCACGTCGCTCGGCGTCTCGCCGCTGGCGTTCTCGCTGCTCGTGGCGCCGATCGCGACCGAGCTCCCGGAGAAGTTCAACAGCGTGATCTGGATCCGGCGCCGCAAGGACACGCTGGCGATGGGCAACATGACCGGCGCGATGGTGTTCCAGTCGTCGTTCCCGGTGACGATCGGCCTGCTGCTCACCCCGTGGGAGCTCGACGGGTGCGCGCTGGTCGCGGCCCTGGTCGCGCTGGCCGCGGGCGGGGTGCTCTGGCTCACGCTGCGGATCAGAGGTCGCCTCTCGGCGCCGCTGCTGCTCTTCCAGGGCGTGTTCTACGTCGGCTACGTCGCCTACGTGATCACGAAGGTCTGAAGGCGGCGGCCGGCGAGGGCCGTGCGGACCGGAGAGCGCAGCTACTCGTTCGCGGTGGGGCTCGGCGGCACGTTCTTCTTGCCCACGACCGCGTCGGTCTTGGCATCGGTGAAGATCGCCTTCGCCCGCGCCGTATCGAGCACGACCACCGAGAGGCTGCCGACCATCTGTGCGGATCCGGGGAGCACGAGGTTCTGGACCTTCGCGACCGGGAGCCGCGAGGCCGTGTAGGCGAGGTCGATCACCTCGTTCAGGGAGAGCGTCAGGTCGGTGTTGCGCATGCCGGCGCCGATCCACGTGAACAGGCTCGATTGATCGGCCTTGTACTCCTTCTGGAACTGCGCGAGCGCCGCCAGGAAGAGCCGCCCCCCGTTCTCCTGTGCGCGCGAAGTCACCCTGCTGCAGGTCGTGGCGCGTGCGCGCGAAGGCGAGCGCGTCCCGGCCCGAGAGCTCCTGCACCCCAGGCTGGAAGTCGGCCCGGGCGTAGGTGTCGCTCATCGCGAAGGGCACATCCATCGTGAGGCCGCCGATGTCGTCGATCATGTCGGTGAAGCCCCAGAACGTGGTGATCGCCCAGTAGTCGATCTTGAAGCCGCCGAGCTGCTCGACCGTCTTCACAGGAGCTCGGGCCCGCCGTAGAACAGGGACGAGTTGATCTTGCCCGTGCCGTGGCCCTCGATCGGCACGTACGAGTCGCGCGGCACGCCGATCATCGAGGCCTTGTGGGTGGCCGGGTCGATGAAGATCACGTGCAGCGAGTCGGCGAGCGAGTGGAGCACGTCCTCGCCGGGCCGGGCGCCGCTCCCCACCGCGAGGATCGTGATCGGGTCCTTCCCGTCGAGGGTGGGCGTGTACCCCGCGTGCGCCTTCCCGACGATGACCCGGACTGGGCGGTCGCCGCGGTGCCGCCGCCGATCGCGCCCAAGGTGCTCCCCGCCACCCAGACGGCGAGCGCGAGGATCCCGATCCCGAGCCGCTTCATCAGGAGGCCTCCTCGGTGGGCGACGCGGTCGAGCTCGCGGGGGTCTTCTCCGTGTCGGCCCGGCGCACCGAGAACGACACGACCTTCCACTCGCCGTCCACCTTGCGGAACACGTACTGCCCCTTGCTCTTGAACATGTACACGGAGCCACCGCCCGTGCCCTTGGCCTGGAAGTTGACCGTGCCGGCGACGGCGGCCGGCTTGCCGAGCGGATCGAGCAGCACCTCGAGCTTCAGTGTCGCCCCGGGCTGGGGGACGATCGCGTCGAGCTCGGTGACGCCCTCGCCGGCCGTGAGCACCGTCGCCTGCTTCGTCGCGGCGTCCTGCGCGGACGGCGCGAAGTAGTCGTTCACGCTCTCGTAGTTCGCCTCCGTCCAGTTCGCGGGCTCGAGGAAGGCGGCGACGTAGAGGTCGTGCAGCTCCGTGGCGACCTGCTCGGCGGCGGGCTTGGCGGCCGCGTGCGCCTTCGCCTCGTCCACGGTGGCCTCGGGATCGATCTGCGCGGTCGTCTCGACCGTCGGTTTCGCGACCTCGAACGCGAACTCGGGCGCCGGCGGGAGGTCGTTGCCGGGGAGGATCCCTCCGTCGCTTCCGTCGGCCAGGACGACGGCGCCGATGCCGAGGACCACGACGAGCGCCACGACACCGGCGATCAGCAGCGGTGTGCGGCGGGAGGAGGCGGGCGCGTGACGTCCTTCATCAGGCAAAGCGCGACCAGGCTACCAGCGGCCTCTCGTGGAACGGTGGAAGCGCGTGTCAAGGTTCCGTGAAGGCCACCGCGACGCTCTCGGATTAGGATGGCCCCTCGCGAACGGTGTGCCGGGAAGACTGGTCGGCAGGAAGGACCCGAATGTCTGAGACCGGCATGCCTGCGCCCGATCCCGTGCGTCCTGCGATGGAACCGACCTGGTCTCGTTCGGAGCGGACGGTTCCCCGCGTCATCCTGAGGCCACTCCAGGAGTTCCTGCAGACCTCGACGTCGGGCGCGATCCTGCTGTTCGCCGCGGTGGTCGTCGCGCTGCTGTGGGCGAATTCACCCTGGAAGGACTCGTATCACGACCTGTGGCTGACGCGCGTCTCCGTGGGCGTCGGATCGTGGTCGCTCGACAAGGACATCCGGTTCTGGATCGACGACGGGCTGATGGCGCTCTTCTTCGTGCTCGTCGGTCTGGAGATCAAGCGCGAGGTGGTGTCCGGCGAGCTGCGCGATCGACGGGCCGCGATGCTGCCCGCGCTCGCCGCGGTCGGCGGGATGATCGTGCCGGCGCTCGTGTACGTGGCGGTCGCTGGACGGACGGCGCCCGGTGGCTGGGGCGTGCCGATGGCGACCGACATCGCGTTCGCCCTGGGCGTGCTCACGCTCGCCGCGGCCGCACGTGCCGCCGTCGCTCAAATCGTTGCTGCTCACGCTCGCGATCGTCGACGACATCGGCGCGATCATCGTGATCGCGATCTTCTATTCGGATGGCGTGAGTCTGGTCCTGGCTGTTGGCGGCGCTATCCCTGACGGCCCTCGTGCTCGTGAGTCAGAGGATCAGGATCCGAGCGACCGGTGTCTACCTGTTGCTCGGCGTTGCGCTCTGGTACGCGACGTACCGGGCCGGGATCCATCCGACGATCGCCGGGGTCGTCCTCGGCCTCCTCACGCCGGCTCACCCGTTCCAGCGTCCTGCAGCCGTCAGTGAAGAAGCTCACCGTGTCGCCGACGAGACGATGGACGAGCCGGAGCCGCCCGACGCCGACGCCACGGCATGGCTCAGTCTCGCCTGGCTCTCCCGCGAGGCCGTCTCGCCACTCGCCCGTGTGGAGCACGTGCTCCTGCCATGGTCCAGCTTCGTGATCCTGCCACTGTTCGCGCTCGCGAACGCCGGTGTGACGCTCACGGGAGGCGCCGTCGGCGACGCCCTGACCAGCGTGGTGGCGCTGGGCATCGTCCTCGGTCTCGTCGTGGGCAAGCCGGTCGGCGTGCTGCTGGCGTCAGTCGCGGGGGTCCGGTCGGGGCTCGGACGGCTGGGCAGGGACGTCGGCTGGGGGCACATGGCAGGACTCGGGATGACGGCCGGTGTCGGATTCACGATGGCGCTCTTCATCGCGGGGCTCGCCTTCGAGAGCGATCCCGTGCGCCTCGGCTACGCGAAGGTCGCGATCCTCGCGGCGTCGGTGATCGCCGGGGTCGCGGGATACGCGGTCTTTCGGTTCCTGCCCGCTCGCCCCGCCTCTGAGCCTGATCGATGAACCTCCCCAGGCCGGCGCGCGTGTCGTGGTGGATGGAGGAGGCGCGCGGGGTGCTCCGACCCGAGCCGACACCCCCGCTCGACGGCTCGGTCGCGGCCGATGTCGTGATCCTCGGCGGGGGCTACACGGGGATGTGGACCGCATGGTTCCTCAAGGAGCGCGACCCCTCGTGTGACGTCGTGCTCCTGGAGGCTGACGAGCTCTGCGGGAGTGGGCCGAGCGGCCGCAACGGCGGCTTCTGCTACGGCCTGTGGGAAGACCTCGAGGCGCTGGTGCGCTTCTTCGGTGAGGCGGACGCCCTGCGGGTCGCCCACGTCGCCCAGCGGAGCGTCGACGAGATCGAGACGTGGCTCGCCGAGCGTGACGTCGACGCATGGTTCACGCGCGCGGGGCACCTCACGGTGGCGACGTCCGCGGCGCAGGACGGCGCCTGGTCCTCGCTCATGACCGAGGCCGACCGTCTGGACGTCCTGGATGGACGCTTCGTCGAGCTCGACGACGATCAGGTGCGCGCCCGGTGCCGCTCGCCCGTGTTCCGGGGCGGCCTGCTCCAACCGGAGAACGCGATCCTGCAGCCGGCTCGACTGGCCCTGGGGTTGCGCGCCGCCCTGCTCGAGCGCGGCGTGCGCATCCACGAATCGACGGCGGCCGTCCGATTCACGGAGGGACCGCTGGTGCGCGTCGAGACCGACCGGGGGGCCACCGTCGTCGCGGAGCACGGCGTGCTCGGTCTCGGCGCGTGGGCGTCGTCGCTCCCTCGGTTCCGCCGGTCGATCGTGCCGCGCGGCACGTACATCGTGGTGACCGAGCCCGCGCCCGAGCGCCTCGAGGAGATCGGCTGGACCGGGGGCGAGGGCCTCGCCGACTGGCGGACCGCGCTCCGGTACTTCCGTACCACGCCCGACGGGCGGATCGCGTTCGGGGCGGCGTCCGCGGCCGCCGGCCTCGGGGTCGGGCTCGGACCCCGGCTCCGGTACGACGAGCGATCGGTAGCCACGCTGGTCGACGACTTCCGGCGGTTCTTCCCATCGTGGTCCGACGTCGCGATCGAGGCGGCCTGGGGCGGTCCGATGGACGTCACCGGGCGACACCTGCCGTCGTTCGGGACGCTGCCGGGGGGCACGCTGCACTACGGCCTCGGCTACACGGGCGGCGGCGTCGGACCGTGCCACCTCGGGGGCAAGATCCTCTCGGCCCTCGCTCTCGGGGTCGAGGACGAGCACACCGCGCTGCCGCTCGTGGACCTGGAGATGATGCGGTTCCCGCCGGAGCCGTTCCTCTCGGTCGGCGCCGCGATCACGCAGCACGCGATCGTCCGCAGGGACGAGGCGGAGGACCGTGGCCGCCGCACGGATCCACTCACGAGGTTCGTGGCGAAGCTGCCGCGCCGCATGGGGTATGAGCTCGGTCCCTAGTCCTCCTCGAGGCCTAGTTCGCGTTCCGTCTCGGCCTCCACCTGCGCGATCCCTCGCGGCCGGCCCTGGCGGACCCAGAGCCACGCGAAGAGCCCGCCGATCACGGCGCTCGCGATCAGCGACACGATCGGGTAGCCGCGCTCGAGGTTCACCCCGATCGTGAACAGCACCACGAGCGCGCCCACGGCGTTCACCGCTACGTGGGCGTGGTGCTGCTCGCGCCACGAGAACCGCGCCATCGCGAGCAGCCCGCTGATGAAGGAGACGAACACCGCGACGGCGTAGAAGAGCACGAGCTCCTGGTCGCGGCCCCCCGCCGCGATCACGGCCGCGATCGAGACACCCAGGAACACCGCGACCGCCCAGTAGGGCGTGTGATGCGCGTTCACCCGCCCCAGGGATGGATGCAGGATCCCCACCTGCTCGCCGTTCGGGCGTACGCGGCGCGCGAGCGCCTTCAGCAGGCCTGGCCCCGCCTGGAACGAGCTCGACGCGGCCGCGAGCAGCAGGAGCGCCGAGGTCAGCTGGAAGAGCGCGAAGAGCGCACCGTCGCCCGCGGCGTTCCGCGCGAGGTCGGCGATCAGGGTTGAGTTCTCGTCCGGGATGCCGGTCCGGAGCCGCAGCGCGAGCACCGCGATCGCGATCGTGAGCGACCCTTCGATCGCGAACGTGAGCCACAAGGTGGTCCGCCCGAAGTGCTCACGGCCGCGATCGTCCAGCTGACCGAGCTGTGCGATCGCGCTCGAGGGAGCCTCCACGCCGGTCGCGAGGGCCATCGCCACGGGGAACGCCAGGAACACCGTCCACACCGTCGCGGAACCGTTGCCCTGGACGGGTGCGCTCCCGACCGCGTGCGGATGGATGAACCCGAGCGCGATCACCGGAAGCGCGACCGCCAGGAAGGCGACGGTCATCGTGGCGAAGACGCTGCGCCCCAGATGACCGAACCAGGTGATGGCCGCCACGAGCACGCAGAGCCCGATGGCGATCGTCACCCGGAACGGCGCCGCCGCCGGCACGTAGGCGATCACCGCGCTCGTGGCGGCCGCCACGCTGATCGCGATCGTGAGCACGAAGTCGACCACGAGCGCGCCGAGGGGGAGGAAGGCCCACCCTTCGCCGAACGCCGCTCCGGTCGCCGCCACCGCGCCACCGCCCTCGGGGAACCGCCGGATCAGCTGGTCGTAGTTCAGCCGGACGAGCGAGATGATCCCCAGGACGATCGCCATCGTGACGATCAGCAGTTGCAGATCCCCGTGGAGGGCCCGCAGCCCCGCCTCGATCGCGTAGGCGACCGAACTGACCGGGTCCGCCATCACGGCGAAGGCGAACGCGAACAGAAGGACGCCGAGCCGGGTCGCGCGTCTCCCCGGTCGCGCCGACATCGCCGGGTTCAGTCGGTCTTCGGCGTCGCGCGGTAGGTGACGATGTGGACGGTCTCGAGCGTCATCATCCCGTCGCCGACCATCTCGTCGAAGACCGGAAGGATCCCTGCGATCTTGTCCTCGGTGTCGACGAGCTCCACGACGATCGGGAGGTCCGACGACAGCTCGAGGAGCCGCGAGGTGTGGACGCGCGAGGCGGCGCCGAACCCCTCGATGCCACGGAGCACGGTGACACCGGCCATCCCCTCGGACCGCGCGCGCAGGACGATCGCCTCGTAGAGCGGCTTGCCGTCCCAGCGGTCGTGCTCCCCGATGAACAACCGCAGGAGCTTGCCCTCGCCCTCGAACTTCACATCGCCCTCCCCAGGCCGATCCCGAACGCCACAGCCACGAGGCCGAGGACCACGTTCCCTGCGACGTTCAATCCCGCGTGGGCGTACGCGCCGTCCTCCATCAGCCGGAACGTCTCCAGCGAGAACGTCGAGAACGTGGTGTAGGCGCCCATCAGGCCGGTCGTGAGGGTGAGCCGCATCGCGGGCGACGCGGTGGTCCGCTCGGTCAGCACCACGAACAACAGGCCCAGCAGGAACGACCCGGTCACGTTGATCACCATCGTGGCCCAGGGGAACTGCGGGAACCGCTGGCCGATCGCGGTCCCCAGCCCCCATCGGATCAGGGCACCGATCGCGCCGGCCACGGCCACCCCGACGATCGCTCGCACGTGGTGCACCTCCTGTGCGTCCGTAGGAGCCATCAGCCGCTGCGGCGGTTCGGGCGAGCCCCATCACCCCCGCGGGCGAGCCGCGGCGAGCGCGAGTATATATGCAGGTCAGTGGCCGGTTAGCTTCCCTATACTGCTCGGGTTCCCGGCCCAGGCCGGGGAGAGAGGCCCCAACCCCACCACAGGAGGTTCGATGTTCGGCGTCCTTGCCCAGGAGGGCGGCCCGCTCAAGGTCGTCTTCGACTCGTTCGACAACACGGCGCTCTGGGTGATCCTCGGCATCTCACTGGTCGCGCTCGTGTTCGCCTACTTCCTCGTACGTGAGGTGCTGGCGGCATCCGAGGGCACCGACAAGATGAAGGAGATCGCCAAGGCGATCCAGGAGGGCGCGAGCGCCTACCTGTCGCGCCAGTTCCGCACGCTCGCGGTCTTCGTCGTCGTGATCGGCGTCGCGCTCTTCTTCGTGCTCCCGGTGCCCGAGGACGCGATCCACTCCGACTTCGCGATCCGGTTCGGCCGGTCGATCGCGTTCATCCTGGGCGCCGGCTTCTCGGCGATCACCGGGTACGTGGGCATGTGGCTCGCCGTGCGTGCGAACGTCCGCACCGCGAACGCCGCTCGCGAGTCGGGTCTGCGCCAGGCCGTGAAGCTCGCGTTCCGCGCGGGCGGCGTGGCCGGCATGTTCACCGTTGGCCTCGGTCTGTTCGGCGCCACGGCGATCCTGATCATCTACAAGCAGGACGCCACGAGCGTGCTCGTGGGCTTCGGCTTCGGTGGCGCGCTGCTCGCGATGTTCATGCGGGTGGGCGGCGGCATCTTCACGAAGGCGGCCGACGTGGGCGCCGACCTGGTGGGCAAGGTCGAGCAGGGCATCCCCGAGGACGACCCGCGCAACGCCGCGACGATCGCCGACAACGTCGGCGACAACGTCGGCGACTGCGCCGGGATGGCGGCCGACCTGTTCGAGTCCGCGGAGGTCACGCTGATCGCCTCGCTGATCCTGGGGGCGGCCGCCTACGCGGGCTCCACCGAGGGCGCGATCATCGGCGTGATGTTCCCGCTGTTCATCCGCGCCGTGGGCGTGGTGACCTCGATCATCGGCATCATGGCGGTCACGCCCCGGACCGAGGCCGAGTCCGGGATGAAGGCGATCAACCGTGGGTTCTTCATCTCGGCGTTCATCTCGGCGGCCGCGGCCTTCGTGATCGCCGGGCTCTACATGCCGAACCTCAAGCCGGCGGTGGCGGTCTCGATCGGGCTCGTGCTCGCCGCGGTGATCCAGGTGCTGACGCAGTACTTCACCGACACGAAGTTCAAGCCGGTCCAGGAGATCGCGGAGTCCACCGTGACGGGCCCGGCCACCACGATCCTCTCGGGCTTCTCCACGGGGATGGAGTCGACCGTCTACTCGGCGCTGATCCTCGCGGGGGCGATCGTGGCCAGCTTCTACCTGGGAGGTTCGACGGCCGAGCGCCTGTACTTCATCTCGCTCACCGGCATGGGGATGCTCACGACGGTGGGCGTCGTCGTCTCGATGGACACCTACGGCCCGATCTCGGACAACGCACAGGGCATCGCCGAGATGTCCGGCGAGTTCGAGGGTCGCCCCGCAGAGATCCTCGGCGGGCTGGACGCGGTCGGCAACTCGACGAAGGCCATCACGAAGGGCATGGCGATCGCGACGGCGGTGCTCGCGGCGACGTCGCTGTTCGGTTCGTTCGAGGAGGCCCTTCGAGGCGCCGGGTTCCTGTTCGAGGGGATCCGGATCGACCGGCCCGACGTGCTCGTCGGGCTGCTGATCGGGGGCTCGGTGCCGTTCCTGTTCTCGTCGCTCGCGATCCGGGCGGTGGGGCGGGCGGCCGCGCAGGTCGTGGTCGAGGTGCGGAACCAGTTCCGCCATGCACCCGGGGATCATGACCTACGAGGAGAAGCCGGACTACGGTGCGGTCGTCGACATCTGCACGAAGACCTCGCTCCGCGAGCTCACCACGCCGGGTCTCCTGGCCGTGCTCTCGCCGATCTTCGCGGGCTTCTTCCTGAAGGGTGAGGCGCTGGGTGGCTTCCTGGCCGGCGCGATCCTGACCGGACAGCTGCTGGCGGTCATGCTCTCGAACGCCGGTGGCGCGTGGGACAACGCGAAGAAGTTCATCGAGGAGGGCAACTACGGCGGGAAGGGCTCGGACAGCCACAAGGCCGCGGTCATCGGCGACACCGTCGGCGATCCCTTCAAGGACACGGCCGGCCCCGCGTTGAACCCGCTGATCAAGGTCATGAACCTCGTGGCCCTGCTGATCGCCCCCCTCGTGGTCTCGCACGCCGAGGACACCGCGCTACGGATGGCGATCGTGATCGTGGTCGCCGCGGTGCTGGCCGCCGCGATCTACGTCTCGAAGTCCAGGAAGTCGGAGCTGGGCGAGGAGATCAAGCGGGCCAACGTCAAAGCGTCGGCCTAGACGGCGGAAGGCAGACATCCACGGCATGGGCGCGCTTCGTCGCTGGCTCGATCGACTCACCGAGAGCGACGAAGCGCGCCTCGCCGCGGAGGTGCGCGACTGGGCCGACAAGGTCGCCGACACCACGCGGATCGGCGATGCGCCGATGCGGGGCAAGGTGAAGATCGCCGGCGTGATCAGGCGCATCACGGTGTTCCCGATGCAGGACCACGAATCCCTCGAGGCCGTCGTCTCCGACGGCACCGGGCAGGTGACCGTCGTCTTCATGGGCCGTCGCGGCATCGGCGGTCTGTCGCTCGGGCACCCGCGTGGTGGTCGAGGGCGTGCTCGGCGAACAGCGCGGCTCGATTCGGATGATCAACCCGAGGCTGGAGTTCAGCGCCTAGGGAGGCGGTGGTGGGCGGACCCAGGGAGGCACCGCTTCCCGATCTCCCTCGTCAACCCCACGTCAATAGCTGCGCCCCAGCGCGTTAGGAACGCGTCAACATGCGCCCTTCCGGGCGGCATCGGTTCTACGCTGAGGTCATGGAAGATCTGGCGCTCGTGGTGCTCGTGCTCGCCGTGTTCGTCCTGTTGATCGCGTTCACACGGGGGGTCGACCGGCTGTGATCGGAACGATCGTTGCGCTCGTGGCGGCTGTCGCGCTCATCGGGTACCTCGTGGCGGCGCTCCTGTTCCCCGAGAGGTTCTGATGGCGGGCTGGCTGCAACTCGCGCTGCTCGTCGCGCTGCTCGTCGCGGCCTACCGCCCGCTCGGGGATTACATGGCCTGGGCGCTCACCTCTCCGCGATCGCTGCGCGCGGAGCGCGCGATCTACCGGCTGGCCGGGGTGAACCCCGAGGCCGAGCAGCGGTGGACGTCATACGCGACCTCGATGCTCGTGTTCTCGCTGCTGTCGGTGCTCGCCCTGTACGTCCTGCAGCGGGCCCAGGCATCGCTGCCTCTCTCGCTCGGGCTCCCGGGCGTGCCGGCGGACCAGGCATTCAACACGGCCGTCTCCTTCGTGACGAACACCAACTGGCAGTCGTACGCCGGAGAGTCGACGATGGGCCACCTCGTGCAGATGGCCGGCCTCGCCGTCCAGAACTTCCTGTCGGCCGCCGTCGGGATCGCGGTCGCCGTCGCGCTGGTCCGCGGGTTCACCCGCGTCGGTGCCGAGACGATCGGCAACTTCTGGGTCGGACCTCGTCCGCGGACCGTCCTGCGGATCCTGCTGCCGATCGCGTTCGTCGGCGCGATCGTGCTCGTCTCGCAGGGCGTGGTGCAGAACCTCCACGGGTTCCGCGAGGTCGACCACGCGTCCGGGCGGCGCCGCAGTCGATCCCGGGCGGACCGGTCGCCTCGCCAGGAGGCGATCAAGGAGCTCGGGACGAACGGCGGCGGCTTCTACAACGCCAACTCGGCGCACCCGTTCGAGAACCCGACCCCGTTCACGAACCTGCTCGAGATCTTCCTGCTGCTCGTGATCCCGTTCGCGCTCACGGGCACGTTCGGCAAGATGGTCGGCGACCGCCGGCAGGGCTACGCGCTCGCGCGCCGTGATGGCGATCCTCTGGATCGCGCTCGGTCGCTGCTCGCCTGGCACTTCGAGTCGCAGTCGAACCCGCAGGTGCAGGCGGTCGCCGGGACGCGGTCGCCGGCGGCAACATGGAGGGCAAGGAGGTCCGGTTCGGGATCCCGGCAGCGCGCTCGTTCGCGGCCTCGACCACCGGGACGTCGACCGGGGCGGTGAACTCGCGTGCCACGACTCGCTTCACGCCGCTCGGCGGCGGCGTGGTCCTCGTCAACATCATGCTGTCGGAGGTCTCGCCCGGCGGGGTCGGGCGCCGGCCTCTACGGGATCCTGGTGCTCGCGATCCTCGCGGTGTTCATCGCCGGGCTGATGGTCGGGCGCACGCCCGAGTACCTGGGCAAGAAGATCGAGCCGCGGGAGATGAAGCTGGTCGTCGCTGTACATCCTGGTGGTTCCGCTGCGCTGATCCTCGTGCTTCACGGGCGATCGCGGTCGCGATGCCCTCGGCGCACCGGTCCTCGATCCTGAACCCCGGCCCGCACGGGCTCACCGAGGTGCTCTACGCGTTCACGTCGGCGCGCGAACAACAACGGCAGCGCGTTCGGCGGGCTCAACGCGCAACACCGCCTTCTTCAACACCGCGCTGGGGGTGGCGATGCTCGCTCGGTCGCTTCGCCTCGATCGTGCTGGTGCTCGCGCTCGCCGGTTCGCTCGCCGGCAAGCGGCACGTCCCCGCCTCCGCGGGCACGTTCCCCACGACCACGCCGCTCTTCGTCGGCCTGCTCATCGGCGTGATCGCTGATCGTCACCGCGCTCACCTACTTCCCGGCCCTCTCGCTCGGGACCCGATCGTCGGAAGGAGCTGTCACGCACCTGAAGCTGATCCGACAGCCGGTCGGCTCCCGGTCGGCCTCTCGCCGGCACTGTCCCGCGTCCCGCGACGCGTTCGCGCAAGCTCGACCCGCGCGTGCATGTGGCGCAACCCGGTGATGTTCGTGGTGGAGATCGGCGTCCGTGCTGACCACGATCCTCTTCGTTCGTCCGCCGATCCACGCGTCGTTCGCGGGGCTGATCACCGTGTGGCTGTGGCTCACCGTGCTGTTCGCGAACCTCGCCGAGGCGGTCGCCGAGGGGCGGGGCAAGGCGCAGGCCGCGGCGCTGCGCGCGCACCCGCACGGAGACCATGGCCCGACGGCTGCGCCCCGACGGCACCGAGCGAGGAGGTGCCCGGCACCGAGCTGCGGCCGGGCGACCGGGTGCGTGGTCGAGGCCGGCGAGGTGATCCCCGGCGACGGCGACGTCGATCGAGGGCGTCGCGACGGTCGACGAGTCCGCGATCACCGGCGAGTCGGCGCCGGTGATCCGCGAGTCCGGCGGCGACCGCAGCGCCGTCACCGGCGGCACGAAGGTGCTGTCCGACCGCATCGTCGTGCGAGATCACGTCGAAGCCCGGCGAGACGTTCATCGACCGGATGATCGCGCTCGTCGAGGGCGCCCAGCGCCAGAAGACGCCGAACGAGATCGCCCTCAACATCCTGCTGGCGAGCCTCACGATCGTCTTCCTGCTCGCGATGGTGACGCTGCAGCCGTTCGCGATCTACTCCGAGGCGCGAGCAGACGATCGTCGTGCTGGTCGCGCTGCTGGTGTGCCTGATCCCGACCACGATCGGCGCGCTGCTCTCCGCGATCGGCATCGCCGGCATGGACCGGCTGGTGCAGCGCAACGTGCTCGCGATGTCGGGCCGGGCGGTCGAGGCCGCCGGCGACGTGAACACGCTGCTGCTCGACAAGACCGGCACGATCACGCTCGGCAACCGGCAGGCGGCGGAGTTCCTCCCCGTGCCCGGGCGTCGACGATCGAGCAGCTCGCCGACGCGGCGCAGCTCTCGAGCCTCGCCGACGAGACGCCCGGAGGGCCGCTCGATCGTCGTCCTGGCGAAGGAGCGCTACGGGCTGCGCGGCCGCGACCTCGAGGGCGCCGAGTTCGTGCCCGTTCACCGCGCAGACGCGGATGAGCGGCGTCGACCGTCGACGGGCGCGCAGCTCCGCAAGGGCGCCGCGCGACTCGGTCCGGCGCTGGGTCGAGGAGCAGGGCGGCGACGCGTCCCCGACGGAGGTCGACGACGATCGTCGACGGCATCGCGGTCGCAGGGCGGCACGCCGCTCGTCGTCGCCGAGGACGCCGCGCGTCCTCGGCGTCGATCCACCTGAAGGACATCGTGAAGGAGGGCATGCGCGAGCGGTTCGACGAGCTGCGGCGCATGGGCATCCGCACCGTGATGATCACCGGCGACAACCCGCTGACCGCCGAGGCGATCGCCGACGAGGCCGGGGTCGACGACTTCCTGGCCGAGGCGACGCCCGAGGACAAGATGGCGCTGATCCGGCGCGAGCAGGAGGGCGGGCAGCTCGTCGCGATGACCGGCGACGGCACGAACGACGCCCCCGCGCTCGCCCAGGCCGACGTCGGCGTCGCGATGAACACGGGCACGTAGGCGGCGAAGGAGGCCGGCAACATGGTCGACCTCGACTCCAATCCGACGAAGCTGATCGAGATCGTCGAGATCGGCAAGCAGCTGCTGATCACCCGTGGCGCGCTGACGACGTTCTCGATCGCGAACGACGTGGCGAAGTACTTCGCGATCATCCCGGCGATGTTCGCGGCCGTGTATCCCGGCGCTCGACGGCTCAACGTCATGCACCTGGCGACGCCCGCAGTCGGCGATCCTGTCGGCGGTGATCTTCAACGCGCTGATCATCATCGCGCTGATCCCGCTCGCGCTGCGGGGCGTGCGGTACCGGCCGCAGTCCGCGGCGGCGATGCTGCGCCGCAACCTGGGCGATCTACGGTCTCGGCGGGGTCATCGCCCCGTTCATCGGGATCAAGGTGATCGATCTCGCTCGTCGGCACTGGTGGTGACGTAGATGCGCCGCCAGGTCGTCGCCGCCGTACGGATGCTCCTCGTGATGACGCGTCGTGCTGGGTCTCGCGTACCCGCTCGTCGTCGACCGGCAGTCGCGCAGGTCGCCATCGCCGGACCGGGCCGAACGGCAGCCTCGTCGCGGCCGGACGGGCGAGCGGTGGGTTCGGAGCTGCTCGGGCAGCGCGTTCGACGGATCCGGAGTGGTTCCACGGCCGTCCCGACGCCTACGACCCGGCCGCGAGCGGCCCCGTCGAACCTTGGGCCGTCGAACCCCGACCTCGGCGACGCTGTCCGCAGAGCGGCTCGACGCGATCCGCGGCCGAGGACGCGGCCGACCGGGCCGATCCCGGTCGACGCCGTCACGGCCAGCGGGAGCGGCCTCGACCCGACATCTCGCCGGCGTACGCCCGGCTGCAGGCGCCGCGCGTCGCGGAGGCGCGTGGCCTCGACGTGGCGAGGTGCTCGCACCTGATCGACCGGCACACCGAGGGCCGGGCGCTCGGGGTTCCTGGGCGAGCCGCGCGTGAACGTCCTCCTGCTGAACCTGGCGCTGGAGCGGCTAGCCTCGGGAACTGAGCGGCTTGACGAAGCGCGGCGAGCTGCGGATCTACGTCGGGTACGCCGCCGGGGTCGGCAAGACCTTCGCGATGCTCGGCGAGGGCCGCCGTCGGCGCGACCGCGGCACCGACGTCGTCGTCGGGTTCGTCGAGACGCACGGACGCCGGCTCGACCGCGGAGCAGATCGGCGACCTCGAGGTCGTGCCGCGTCGGCGGATCGAGCTACCGCGGGGCCGTCGTTCGAGGAGATGGACGTCGACGCGATCCTCGCGCGCGCGCCCGAGGTCGCGTTGGTCGACGAGCTCGCGCACACGAACGTCCCGGGCTCCCGCAACGAGAAGCGCTGGCAGGACGTCGACGAGCTGCTCGACGCCGGCATCGACGTGATCTCCACCGTGAACATCCAGCACCTCGAGTCGCTGAACGACGTCGTCGAGCGGATCACCGGCGTCGCGCAGCGGGAGACCGTCCCCGACGAGGTCGTCCGCCGGGCCGACCAGCAGGAGCTGGTCGACATGACGCCGTACGCGCTGCGACGGCGCATGGCGCACGGCAACATCTACCCGTCCGAGAAGATCGATGCCGCGCTCTCGAACTACTTCCGCGAGGGGAACCTCGGCGCGCTGCGCGAGCTCGCGCTGCTGTGGATGGCCGACCGCGTCGACGAGTCGCTCCAGGACTACATGAGGGACCGCGGGATCGAGGGCCCGTGGGAGACGCGTGAGCGGATCCTCGTCGGCGATCTCGGGGCGCCCCGAGGACGAGGCGCTCGTCCGGCGCGCCGCTCGGATGGCGGCGCGTCGCGGTGGCGATCTCCTCGGGGTCCACGTGATCGCTCGACGATGCGCCGGCGATCCCCCGGCGCTCGACGAGCATCGGACGCTCGTGCTCGACGCTCGGCGGCTCGTTCCGCGAGGTGGTCGGGCCGAAGCGTCCCCGAGGCGCTGCTCGACGTGGCTCGAGCCGAGAACGTCACGCAGATCGTGATCGGTGCGAGCACGCCGCTCGCGCTGGCGCGAACTCGTCCACGGATCGGTGGTGCAACCGGGTCGTCCGCGAGTCGGGCTCGATCGACGTCCACGTGATCTCGCAGGAAGCGCCAGGCCGGCGCGCGAGGCGCTCGACGCACGGCGCGCGGTCGGCCTCGGTCGCGTCGCCGTCGGATGGCGGGCTGGGCGCTGGCCGTCGTGGTCGTCTCCCCCTCCTCACGGTCGTGCTCATCCGGCTCCGGGATCGACCTCGGCCTGCCGAGCGAGATCCTCCTCTACCTCACCGCCGTCGTCGCGATCGCGGCGATCGGTGGGCTCGTGGCCGGCGATCGCCGCGGCGGTCGCGGCCTCGCTCGCGATCAACTGGTTCTTCACACACCCGATCCACACGTGGACGATCGCCGAGCCGGAGAACCTGCTGGCGATCGTCGTGTTCGTCGTCGTCGCCGTGGTGGTCAGCGTGCTCGTCGACCGGGCCGCCCGCCTCCGGAGCGAAGGCCAGCGTGCGCGGACCGAGGCGAGCACGCTCGCGCGGCAGGCGGGCTGGCTCGTCGCCGAGGAGGATCCGATCCCGAGCCTCCTCGACCACCTGCGGACGAGCTTCGGGCTCGAGGCCGTGTCGGTGCTGCGACCCGACGGCGAGCGGTAGGGTGGGTCGTGGAGGCGTCAGTCGGGTCCGCGGCGCCGACCACGGCCCGAGGAGGGAACCGATTCGCTTGCTCCGGTGACGGACGCGATGCTCGTGCTCGCGGGGACGGGCTGCCCGCCGAGTCGCGGCGCGTCCTCACGGCGTTCGCCGCGCAGCTCGCGGTCGCGGTCCGCGGCCGGGACCTCGCGGCGCGAGGTCGCGGACGCCGCCGAGGCTCGCGGAGGTCAGCGACCTGCGCGCGGCGATCCTCGCCGCTGTCTCGCACGACCTGCGGACTCCGCTCGCGTCGATCAAGGCCGCGGTGAGCAGCCTCCGACAGGACGACGTCCGCGTGGACACGACGACGAGGTCGCCGAGTTCCTCGCGACGATCGAGGAGGAGACGGACCGGCTCGACGGCCTGGTCGGCAACCTCCTCGACATGAGTCGGATCCAGACCGGGTCGCTCACGCTCGTGCGCCGGCGGGTCGGGCTTGACGAGGTGGTGCCGAAGGCGCTCGCCGGCCTGCCCGATCACGGCCGTTCGGTCGACGTCGACGTCCCGGAGGACCTGCCGCGCGTCGACGTCGATGCCGCGCTTGCTCGAACGCGCGGTCGCGAACGTCGCGAGCAACGCGATGGCCTGGTCGCCGCCAGACCGGACGCCGGTCCGGCTCTGCGGGTCGGCGCGGCCGGCCGCGTCGAGCTCCGCATCGTCGATCGGGGGCCCGGGCATCCCCCAGGCCGATCGCGATCGCGTCTTCGAGCCGTTCCAGCGGCTGGGCGACCGTTCCCTCGGTGCCGGTGTCGGGTCTCGGCCTCGCCGTCTGCGAAGGGGTTCGTCGAGGCCATGGGCGGCGAGCTCTCGATCGAGGACACGCCGGGAGGTGGGCTCACGATGGTGATGTCGTTCGAGGAGGCGGCATGACGCGCGTCCTCGTGGTCGACGACGAGCCGCAGATCCTGCGCGGGCTCGGGACGAACCTGCGTGCCCGCGGGTACGACGTCGAGACGGCGCCGGACGGTGAGCGCGCGCTCGCCGTGGCGGCGTCGACCGCTGCCCGACGTGGTGATCCTCGACCTCGGTCTGCCGGGGATCGACGGGGTCGAGGTGATCCGCGGGCTCCGAGCGTGGACGCACGATCCCGATCATCGTGCTCTCGGCGCGCGACCAGGAACGCGACAAGGTAGAAGCGCTCGACGCCGGGCGCCGACGACTACGTCGAGAAGCCGTTCGGGATGAACGAGCTGCTCGCGCGTCTCCGGGCGGCGGAGCGCCGCGCCGCTCCGGCCGGCGAGGCAGCCGTCGTCGAGACCGATGCGTTCACGGTCGATCTCGCCGCGAAGAAGGTGACGTCTGCCGAGGGCCACGAGTTGCACTCTGACCCCCACCGAGTGGGGCCTGGTCGAGTCGCTCGTTCGTCGTCCGGGGCAAGCTCGTCAGCCAGCGCCAGCTCCTGCAGGAGGTCTGGGGCCCCCGCTACGAGGAGGAGACCAACTACCTGCGTGTCTACATGGCGCAGATCCGCCGCAAGCTCGAACCGGACCCCGCCCGTCCGCGGTACTTCATCACGGAGCCCGGCATGGGGTACCGCTTCGAGCGAGAGGAGTGAAGGAGGACCCGATGACGGTGGACGGTGCACGCGCCACGAACGAGCAGGCCGGGTACGGACCGCGGAGCCGCCGGCGGGTGATCCTCGGCTACGTGCTCGCGGTCGCCGGTACCGCGGGGCTCGTGGCGGTCTTCCTGCCATCGAGGGAGGAACTCACCACGCTCAGCCACGGCTTCGCGTTCCTGGCACTCGTGGTCCTGACCGTCGCGGTGGGCGGACTCTGGCCTGGGGTCGTCGCGTCGGTGCTCGGGTTCCTGGCGTTCAACTACTTCTTCATCCCGCCGTACGACACCTTCAGGATCGCCGAGCCGCAGAACGTCGTCGTGCTGTTCGCATTCCTGGGGCTCGCCGTGCTGATCTCGTATCTGCTCGCCCAGGCGCGGTCGCGCGCAGAGATCGCCGAGGCTCGGGCGCGAGAGCTGCAGACCCAGCAGGATCTGACGCGAGCCCTGGTCGACCCGCGGGCCGGGACGAGTCACTACGAGCTGGTCTTACGGATGATCGTGTCGCGGTTCCGGTTCGGGGAGGCCGAGCTCCTGATCACGCCGAAGGCCGATCTCGGCGGGATGGAACGGGCCGCGATGGTCGGCGAGGTGGCCGACGAGGCCGACCTCGCCGAGGAGCGGATCACGCTGAACGTCGGCCGACGGAACCTGGGGGTCTTGGTGCTGAGGGGCGCGCGTCCGCCGCTCGAACCGTCAGAGCGCCGCATCTTGGATGCGTTCGCGAACCAGCTGGCGCTCGTCCTCGAACGGGACCGGCTCCTGCGGCAGGTGGTCGCGGGCGCCTGAGGCGAGCCGGACGTTATTCGCCCAGCTCGACCTGGGCGGCGTCGTCGGACGGAACCCCGCCCGGTGTCTCGGCGCCGACGATCGCGTCGCGCAGCGTCCGCTCGGAGGCCACGTTCGACAGCGCGACGACCTCGTCGCCGGCCGCCAGTACGGTCTCCGGTTGCGGGATCACGACGTGGCCGTCACGGAGGATCGCGACGATCGCGGCGTCGGTCGGGAGCCGGAGCTCGTAGATCGGCCGGCCGATCGACGGCGCGACCTCCGGCAGCGTCATCTCCACGATCGAGACCCGCCCGCCCTCGAGCCGGATCAGGCGGACGAGGTCGCCCACCGTGACCGCCTCCTCGACCATCGCCGTCAGGATGTGCGGCGGTGAGACGGCCGCGTCGACGCCCCACTAATCGTTGAACAGCCATTCGTTCTTCGGATGGTTCACGCGGGCGAGCACGCGGGGGACCGCGAACTCCTGCTTGGCCAGCAGCGAGGTGACGAGGTTGTCCTCGTCGTCGCCGGTGGCCGCGACGACGACCTCGGCCTGCGACAGCTCGGCCTCCTCGAGCACCCACGGCTCGCAGGCGTCGCCCAGCACGACGCTGGACGTCGGGCACGATCGGCCGGACCTTGTCGACGACATCGGACTCCTGCTCGATCAGCGTGACGTCGTGGCCGCGGTCGGCCAGGTCAGCCGAGAGATGCCGGCCGACGGCGCCGCCGCCCGTGACGACGACGCGCATCAGTGGTGCTCCCCGGGTGCCGCGAGCTGCTGGTCGAGCAGCTCCATGCCGTCCTTGGCCATCATCACCACGAGGTAGTCGCCCTCCTGCAAGGTGCTGTCGGGGGTCGGGATGAACCCGCCGCCGCCGCGGGACACGCCCGCGGTGAGGATCTTGCCCGGTACGTCGATCGCGTTCACGGACTTGCCGACCAGGTGCTCGGGGACCGGTACGCGCATCCGCAGCAGGTCGCCGCCGCCGATCGACTCGCGGAGCTCGCTGCGATCGTGGAACAGCATCAGCTGGATCTGCTTCACGCCCCACTTCGTGGTCGCCACGGTGGGGATGTTCAGCCGCTCGTAGATCTCGGCGCGGCGCGGGTCGTAGATCCGCGCGATCACCTTCGGCACGTGGTAGTGCTCGAGCGCGACGCGGGCCGAGACGATGTTCGAGTTGTCGCCGCTCGAGACCGCGATGAAGGCGTCGGCCTCCTTGATGCCGGCCTCCTCGAGCACGTCGCGATCGAACCCCAGTCCCGACGAACGTGCGGGCGTGAAGCCCGGTGGGAGCCGCTCGAACGCCTCGGTCGCTTGTCGATGATCGCGACGTCGTGGCCGCCCTCGCAGAGCTCCGACGGTCAGCTCGGAGCCGACGCGGCCGCATCCCATGATGATCACGCGCATGCTGGGCAGCCTATCTGACGCTCGTCGGGGTCGACAGCGGTCGCGCCGCCTTCGTCCGGCGGGGCGAAGTAGTACGGCACCGCCGTCACGTCGACGTGCGGATGGTGCCCGAGCGCTGCGGACGATCCGTCGGCTCGTTCGGTCGTGCAGGAGCCGCTGACGGAGCTTCGGGAAGTCGCGGCGGGGCATCACGACGGTGACCTCGGCCCCGCGGTGGCCGAGTTCGATGACCTCGTCCTCGAGCGTCCGCGGCGACGTTGCGGTCCCAGCACTCGACGACGTCGAGCGGGACCGGCACCCCGCTGGTACATCCACGCGTCGGCGAGGTGCATCGCGCGATCGGGATCGACCGCGGCGTGGACCGCTCGAACCTCGGTGGCCCCGAGCGTGAGCGCGTAGGCGCACCGCGCGCAGCACCGCCCGGTCGAGCTTGTCGACCAGGACCACGCTCGTGTGCATCCCACGCGGGGTCAGCCGACCACCGGCTTCCCCGCGTTCGTCGTGCGACGAGGGGTGGACGCCGTCCGGGGTGGTCGCGGACGAGCGTGACGCGGACGTGCTCGTACGGCAGGAGCGCGCGGGTGAGCCGCGCACCCGTCGCGCGACTCGGAGAGCCGCTCGAGCGCCGAGACGTCGTGCGGCGACCGGGCACGAGCACGTTGATGTCCCGCTCGTCGGGAGCGCCCCGACGAACCCGGCGAGGCGCTCGGCCTCGTCGCCGCTCCCGCGAGCATCCGCAGCGGGACGTCGTCGCAGCCCGACCGGTCGCCCACGCCGCCTCCAGCTGGAGCGTGTGCATCGGGTCGTCGCTCCAGGTGCACCGCGAGTCGCCTCGGCGCGGATCGTCTTCGCGTACTGCAGGGCGTGGATCGTCTTGCGCGTCGACGTCGTCGACCAGCAGGAGGGCCATCGGGCGCGCGGCGCTCGGGATCGTCACGTAGGACTGCAGATCCTCTTCGAGCTCGCACGTGCTCGCGCTCGTACTGATGGTTCATGCGCACCAGCAGCCAGACCAGCACCGGGACGAGCACCATCACGGCCCACGCGCCGTCGGTGAACTTCGTGATCGAGATGACGACGAGCACGACCGCGGTCGCGACGGCGCCGAGCCCGTTGATCACCAGGCCGAGCTTCCAGCCGGGCTCGCGCAGCCGGAGGTGGCGCTTGGCCATCCCCGCCTGCGAGAGCGTGAACGACGTGAACACGCCGATCGCGTAGAACGGGATCAGCCGCGTCACGTCGGCGCCGGAAGATGACGACGAGCACCGTGGCGGCGCCCGCGCAGCGCGATGATGCCGTTCGAGAAGACCAGGCGGTGCCCGCGCGTCGTGAACTGCCGGGGCAGGAAGTTGTCGTCGGCGTGGAAGTTCGCCAGCCGCGGGAAGTCGGCGAACGCGGTGTTCGCCGCCAGCACGAGGATCACCGTGGTGGCGACCTGCAGGACCAGGAACGCGCACGTACCCGATGCCGGTCTGTCCGAAGACCGTCCTGCCGATTGGCGAGCACCGTCGACTTGCCGGTGAAGTCCGGGCACGGCCTGCAGCTGCGACGCCAGGAACGAGATCCCGAGGAACATCGACGCGAGGATCAGGCCCATCGACGTCAGGGTCGTCCGGGCGTTCCGCCATTCGGGCGCGCTTGAACGCCGGCACGCCGTTCGAGATCGCCTCGACGCCGGTCATCGCGGTGCTGCCGGAGGCGAGCGCGTGGAGCGCGATGAAGAGGCGGGACCGCCGCGCGAGCAGCCCGCAGGCTCTACGTCACCCGTGGCGACCGCGGTGCTGCCCGGCTCGAGCGATCCCGTCGCGAGCCGCGCGAGCCCGATCACGATCAGCGAGACGATGCTCGAGGATGAACAGGTACGTCGGAGCGGCGAAGATCTTCCCCGACTCCCGGACGCCGCGCAGGTTCCCGAGCGCGATCAAGCAGATGAACGCGACCGCCATCGGCACCCGGAACACGTGGAGGCGCGGCGCCGCGGCGATGATCGCGGCCACGCCGGCCGAGACCGACACGGCGACGGTGAGCACGTAGTCGGTGAGGAGCGCGACGCCCGCGACCTGCGCGGGGAGCAACCCGAAGTTGTCCTTCGTCACGATGTAGGCGCCGCCGGCCGACGGGTACGCCTTGATCGTCTGCCGGTAGCTGAAGATCAAGATCGCGAGCACGCAGATGATCGCGAGGGTCAGCGGCATCACGAGCGAGAAGGCGACGGCGCCGAACCCGGCGATGAAGAGGGTCTTCAGCATCTCCTCGGAGGCGTAGGCCACCGAGGACAGCGCGTCGGAGGAGAAGACCGCGAGCGCCGCGATCTTTCCCAGGCGCTCGTGCACGAGGTGCGCGGTGGGGAGTGCCGGCCCCAGGAGGACGCGCTTGAGGCCGGCCTTCTCATGGAGCTGAGCCGGGCCGATCCCAGGCGGCGGTGCGGTGAGCGGTTCGGTGCGCGTTCCCATCGGTGCCCTTCGCCAGACGTTGTCGCTCAAAGGGTCGACGCCCCGGCGTGAGGGCCGCGCTAGGGAAAGGGAGTTCGGCGTGAAGAAGGCGTGAAGGCCGTGTCCGTCCGGACCGCGGTCGTGTGTGGCGAGGCCCGATCCGGGCTCGAACAGGACGGTGCCCGAGGGACTGCCGACTGGAGGGTGTCGGCGGTCCCCCGGGCGATGAGACTCGGAGGATGGGTGACTCCGTGCTTGAAGTCTCGGACAGGAGCCGTGAAAGGCGCGTGAAGGATCCGGGGGCTCGCGTGAAGATCGCGTGAAAGCCGCTAGCGTGAGATCCGTGAACCGGCCGACTCCCGACGAGCCCCGCTCGCACGCGTTCACCCTGCGGGGGGTGGTGATCGCGTTCCTCGCGCCGGCGGTCGCGGCGATCGTGTCCGTGCCGCTCGCGACGAGCGGCCCCGCCAGTGCGATCGCGGTGTTCCTGCTCGCCTGCGTGATCGCGGCGGTTGCCGGGGGGCTGTGGAGCGGGCTGATGGCGGCGGTGATCTCCTCTCTCGCGCTGCCGTTCCTCTTCGGGACCGAGCGGTTCTCGCTGCAGCTCGACGGGGCGGAGGACGTGGTGGCCGCGATCGTGTTCCTCGCGGTCGCGTTGGTCGTCGGTCTCCTGGTCGGCGGCGCGACCGAAGACCGTGCGCGCGCGGCCCGGCGCGAGCGCGAGGCGCGGCTCCTCGGCTACCTCTCGTCCAAGCTCCTGACCGGCGAGATCCCCGACCGGGTGCTCGACGACTTCGCGAACATCCTGCTGGACCCGTTCGGCCTGGCCTCGTGCGACATCCTGGTAGAGCTCGACGGGCAGCCGCTGCACGCGCGGGCGGAGCGTCCGGGCGTCGAGCCCGGCGGTCCCAAGGCGCTGGTCCCTCTCGTCGTGGGCGCGGTCTCCTTCGGGACCCTCGAGGCTGAACGGCCGATGGGCCGCCGGGCCCTCACGAAGGACGAGGAGCTCCTCCTCGAGGCGGCGGCCAAGCAAGCGGCCGCGGCCCTGGACCGCGCCCGGCTCGACGTCCGCGTCCGCATGGCGCAGCTCGACGCCGAGACGAACCAGCTGCGCGCGGCGATGTTCTCCTCGGTCACGCACGATCTGCGGACCCCGCTCGCCTCGATCAAGGCGGGCGTCACGAGCCTGCTCGATCCGTCCGTCGAGTACGAGCCCGAGCAGGAGCGCGAGCTCCTCACGACGATCCTCGAGGAGACGGACCGTCTGAACCGACTCGTGGGCAACATCCTCGACCTCGCGAAGATCCGGGCCGGCGCGCTGATCCCGACCCGCCAGGCGGCGGCCGTCGACGAGATCGTCGGCGCGGTGCTGGCGCGCATGCGTCCGCGGCTGCAGGCGCAGGGGATCCGCGTGGAGACGAAGATCCGTCCGGACCTGCCCGACGTGATGGTCGACGAGATGCAGCTGGACCAGGTGCTCACGAACCTGCTGGAGAACGCGGCCCGCTACACGCCGGCGGGGAGCGAGATCCAGGTGTCCGCCGGGGTGTTCCGCGAGGCCGTGCAGGTGCGCGTGAGCGACCGTGGCCCGGGGATCCCGCCGGAAGAGCGCGAGCGGGTCTTCGAGGCGTTCTATCGTGGCGGCCGGAGCCCCGAGATGCCGGGGAGCGGGCTGGGCCTCGCGATCGCGAAGGCCATCGTCACGGCCCACGGGGGTCGGATCTGGGTCGAGGGGGCCCCGGGCGGCGGCGCGGCCGTGGTGTTCGAGATCCCGATCGGCGGTGAGGGTGGGACGTGAGTCGGGTCCTGGTGGTCGACGACGAGCCGCAGATCCGGCGAGCCCTGCGCACGAGCCTGGAGGCGCACGGGTACGAGGTGGCCACGGTCGGCACGGGCGAGGAGGGTGTGGTCGGCGTGGCCGAGCAGGCGCCCGACCTCGTGCTGCTCGACCTGGGGCTCCCCGACATGGACGGCACCGAGGTGATCCGGCGTGTGCGCGCGTTCAGCGACGTCCCGGTGATCGTGCTTTCGGTGCGCGAGGGTCAGCACGACAAGGTCGCGGCCCTGGACGTGGGCGCCGACGACTACGTCACGAAGCCGTTCGGGATGGAGGAGCTGCTCGCGCGGGCGCGCGCGGCCATGCGACGCAAGGCCCCTGAGGAGCCGATCGCCCCCGTGCTGACGTTCGGCTCGCTCGAGGTCGACCTCGCTCGTCGCCTCGTCTCCCGCGACGGCGAGCAGGTGCACCTGACCCCCACCGAGTACGGGCTCCTGGAGGCCCTCGTCGCGAATCCCGGCAAGCTGCTGACCCATCAGTGGCTCCTCCGCAAGGTCTGGGGCCAGGGGTACGGGACGGAGACGACCTACCTGCGCACGTACGTTCGGGCCCTGCGCAAGAAGCTCGGCGACGATGCGCAGGCGCCGGAGCTGATCGTGACCGAGCCCGGGGTCGGGTACCGCTGGGTGGGCGAGGCCACGGGCACGCCGGAGCCCGCGGGGTAGCATCGGCCGCGATGTCGAAGACGGCGACCCCTCACGGCGGTGTCACGAAGCGGATCCTGGTGGGCCGCGCCGTGTCCAGCGGCAAGCTCGAGCACACGCTGCTCCCCAAGGTCCTCGCCCTCCCGGTGTTCTCGTCGGACGCGCTGTCGTCGGTCGCGTATGCGAGCGAGGAGATCCTTCGGGTCCTGCTGATCGCGAGCATCGGGACCGCGTACCTCGTCGGGCCGATCGCGCTCGCGATCTCGCTCCTCCTCGCGATCGTCGTCCTCTCGTACCGGCAGACCGTCAAGGCCTATCCGAGCGGCGGCGGCGCCTACATCGTGAGCCGGGAGAACCTCGGGCAAACCCCGGGGTTGATCGCGGCATCGGCCCTGCTCGTCGACTACATGATGACCGTGGTGGTCTCGACGGTTGCAGGCGTGGTGGCGATCATCTCGGCGATCCCGTCGCTGTCTCCGTACCGCGTCGAGATGTCGGTGTTCTTCGTGATCCTCGTGACCCTGGCGAACCTGCGGGGCGTGAAGGAGGCGGGCACGCTCTTCGCGATCCCCACGTACGGCTTCATCCTCTGCATCGTCACGCTGATCGGCGTCGGGCTCCTCGAGTGCTCGCACGGCTGCCCGGTGTCCGTGCTGCCCCCCGACATCCATCCCGGAGGCCGACCTCGCGACCGGCGTCGCCGCCGTCGGGATCTTCACGATCCTGAAGGCGTTCTCGTCCGGCGCGACCGCGCTGACCGGCGTCGAGGCGATCTCGAACGGGGTCCCGGCCTTCCGCCGGCCCCAGGCCAAGAACGCCTCGACCACGCTCGCGATGATGGGCGATCGATCTCGATCGCGATGTTCCTGGGGATCTCGTTCCTCACGACGCACATCGACGGCATCACGATCAGCGCCGAGCGCTCGGTGGTGGCGCAGATCGGATCGGCGGTGTTCGGCGAGGGATCGTTCGCCTTCTACGTGGTCCAGGCGTTCACGGCCGCGATCCTGATCCTGGCCGCGAACACCGCGTATCAGGACTTCCCGAGGCTCGCGTCGATCCTCGCCCGCGACCGCTACATGCCGCGCCAGTTCATGAACCGAGGCGACCGGCTCGTCTTCTCGAACGGCGTGATCGGCCTCGCCCTCGGCTCGATCCTCGTGATCGTGGCCTTCGACGCGAACCTGAACAAGCTGATCCAGATGTACGTCGTCGGCGTGTTCACGTCCTTCACGCTGTCGCAGACGGGCATGATCAGGCACTGGCTCGCGGAGCGCCACAAGGGAGCCGAGGCGCAGAAGGGCTGGCAGACCTCGATCGTGATCAACACGATCGGCGCGATCACGACGGGGGTCGTGCTCGTCGTCGTGACCGCCACGAAGTTCAAGGGCGGGGCCTGGCTCTCGATCCTCGTGATGGCGATGATCGTCCCGCTGCTGCTCTCGATCCACCGTCACTACCTGTCCGTGTCGGCGCAGCTCCGTCGCGGGGAGCACCGGATCGGTGAGCCGACGACGAACCACATCGTGTTGCTCGTGCGTGATCTCGACGCCGCGACGGCCGAGGCGCTCGGCTACATCAGGTCCTTCCGTCCGTCGCACCTGATCTGCCTCTATCCCGGCGGTGCCGGGGACCTGCCCGAGCGGTGGCGGGTGTTCGCGGGCGACGCGCCGGACCTGGTGACGCTGCCCGACGGAGGCGGCGACCTCTTCCACCGGGTGCGTGACTTCGTGCGCAGCATCGATCGAGCCCCCGACGACTTCGTGACCGTCGTCGTGCCCGAGGTCGTGCGCGAGAGCCTGTTCACCTACGTGGTGCGCAAACGGGAGCTGATCCGGCTGAAGGGCCGGCTCCTCCGCGAGCCGAACGTGGTCGTGACGGACGTGCCGGTGGTCATCACCGATCGCGGCCCGCAGGGCGTCGACGCGAAGCCGCTGATCCCGAACCGCACCGTGACGTTGGTCTTCGTGGCGAAGCCCGGACCGAGGCCGCAGAAGAAAAAGCCGAGACCGCGGGCGGCGTCGGTCAGGAGCGGGAGGCCGGGATCGCCGAGCGGCGCGGACAGCTGGACCGAGACGGCGCCGAGCGTCTGCACGTCGCGCAGCGCCTGCCCGAGCTCGATGGCGGCGTTGCGGCCGATCCGGTCGAACGCGATCACGCCGTAGCCGCGATCGTTGACCTTGATGCCGGTGCGTGAATTCCGCCGCCGGCGCGGCGCCCGGTGCGGCCACCGACACCGCTGTGTCCAGGCTGGCGTAGAGCTTGAGCAGCATCTCGCGATAGGGCGCGGGAGCGTGGATCGTGCGCGCGGCCGGCGGCTGCACGAAACGGAAGGCGCCGCAGATAGCTCTGGCGCTGCCCGGCGGTGGGGCAGGGAACGCCCTTGGGCCGGAAGCTCTCGGGATTGGCGCCCAGCAGCACGGCGCAGATCGGCATGCCCGCGCGTTCGTCGTTGCGCTGGGAGAAGGTGTGGATGGTCACCGGCTCGGCGTAGATGCCGATGAGGTCGTGCTTGGGCGCTTCCTCGCGCAGGCGTTCGGTCATGCGCTCGAGCAGGCCGTGGCCACGGTGCGCCGAGAGCACGACGGCTTCGCCGCGCTCGGCGACCCGGCTGCCGTGTTCGCGCTCGAGCGCCACATGGCCGATCACCTCGCCCTCCCGGTCGCGCGCCACCGCCGGGATCAGCTCCCCGCTCTCGACCTTGTCCCAGTACCGGCGGGTCGAGAACACCTCCGAATGCACGTAGTGCCGGCCGTAGACGGCGAGGAAGTAGCGCGCGATCGCGGCCGCATCATTTTTCTGCGCCAGATCGATGACGTAGTCGCGGGCAGCTGCGGCGACCGCCGGCGCCGCCGGCGGCTCCGGCGAGGTGTCATCAACCGAAGGCAGCGGCTCGGCCGCCCCGCTCAGGCTGCGATGCAGGCTGACCTCCCAGCCGTCGATGCCGTGCTCGTGGCAGGAGATGCCGGCGTCGCGCCGGACACAGCCGGCGAGCGCGGTCGCCATATGCGAAAATCGCGCATAGCCGTGCAGCAGGATGCGGGTCTTGACGTCCTTGTGCGAGCACAGCGCCACGATGCGCGCTCCGCGCTCCCCTCCCGGGCTGCCGCAGAGCGCCTGCCAGGCTTGGGCGGTATCGTCGGCGATCAGGCCGGCGACCGCGGGCACGCTCGCGGCGAGCGAGGCTTCGCGCACGAAGGCGCGCACGAGCTCGCTCTGCACCGGCTCGAGCGCGAGTTGGAGCTCGGCTGTGCGCGCGGCGGAGGACGTTTTGATCGACACCGATGGCTCGTTCTCCGCGGCGGTGGAGAATCAGGGTTGGCACGTGGATCGCGGGTAAGACGGGTCGAACGTCGATCTGCCAGTTCATGCGAATCAGCCCGACGGCCGCGGCGGGGCTGGCCGCCGACCGCATGAAGTGGGCAAACGCCTGACGATTCTGCTCGCTGTCTGCGAAAGTCGGTGCCCACACGTCGAGGCCGGGAAACCCGTCGGCCCAGCGCTCCTCGATCATCGCTTCCAATTCCCGTGGGTTGTCTGCGAGAGAAGCTCCGAAACAGTCGTCCCACTCCATCTTGGCGAAGGTCCCATGGAGGATGAGGGCGGCCGTCCGCTCCGGGTAGGTGGCGGCGAACAGGAGCGACATCGGTCCACCTTCCGAGTACCCGAAAAGCACCGCCCGCTCGAAGCCCGCCGCGTCCATGACTGCTCGCACGTCGTCCATCCGTTGCTCGAGCGTAGGCAGCTCATGGATGGGCACTTGGTCCGACATGCCGGTCCCCCGCTTGTCGAAGATGATCAGCCGGCAGAAGGAAGCGAGACGTTCGTAAAAGGCAGCGGCAAGCGGGAGCTCCCACCACCCCTCCACGTTCGAGGCCCACCCGGGCACGATCACGAGGTCGATCGGGCCGTCGCCGACGATCTGATAGGCGATGTGAACGCCTCCGCTCTTGGCATACTTCGTTTGAGTTCGCGTGGTCGGTTCACGCACGTCCGCCGCGGGCCCGATGAAGCGAAATCCACGCCGATGCACGGTTTCGACGTAGTGTGGTTCCCGCGGGTCGTCGGATAGCGCCTCGCGAAGCTCGTGGATGCATCTCGTCAGCGCCGCGTCGCTGACCGCCGTCTCGGGCCACAGGGCTTTGAAAAGCTCCTCTTTGGTCACCAAATGGCCCGAGCGCTCCGCCAGGTAGCGCAGAACCGAGAAGGTCTTGGCAGTGAGCTTGACTAGCTCCTCGCCCCGCCAGACGCGCTCCTCGGGAGGGTCGAGCCGATAGGGGCCGAAGCGAACCGATTCCATTTGACTCATCTCCTTCAACCCCGCCGACGGCGAGGGCCTAACGTCCTCATCTGAGGCGTGCGATTTCCGCCGTTCACCCCCGCCTCAGACGATCGTCGGCAATTAGGATGACGGTTCATTTGATCGCATCTCCTCGGATTCGAGAGATTTCAGGGTGAGCGACCGCGTCGCGCGCGCTTACCCGCCAGCGCGACATCGCCGACGGTCAGAGTTTTTTGATGAGACGGGCTTAGTGAGGGCCGTCCGGATCTTCGGAGCCCACGCAGCGCAGCAGCCGCTGCTGCCGGGGTGACGCGGGGACGCGGGAAATCGCGGGACAAGACACTGTGCCGGAAGCATTCGGCCTTGCCTTCAGGACTTTCCTCTCGGCCCGGTCCTTAATCAAGTCTCGCACGAAGCCCGTCGAGCACAGGGCTCACGAGGCGCGGCAGAACGAGGTCCACGAGTGATCAAAAAGAGAACGAACCAGCAAAACAGAAGGTTGACGTCGAGCTCTTCCATGAGGAGCCGCTCGGCGCGGATCGATTAGAGACCCGCAGCAGAAGCGCACGCAGCAACTTCTCCCACTGTTCACCAATCTCGCCGCCTCGAGGCGAGTCTTGAGCAACCTGGTAGCTAGCTAGAAAGAGAGGATTCCATGGGTTCCGAACGAAAGCTGCTGTTGTTGGCCGCGGCCCTGATCGCGATGATCACGCCGTCCGCGGCGAGCGCCCGCCACAACCGAGGGACCGAAGCCACCCTGCTAGTCACGGGCCTGGAGGGGGCCACGGGCAGCACCATCGGTCCCGGTGGTGCGCTGTACGTCACCGAAGGCGCAGCCGGCAGGATCTCGCGCGTCGATCCGCAGACCGGGGAGATCACGACGTTCGCCAGCGGTCTGCCGAAGTCGATCCGCCATCGGCATCGGTGGGGCGATCGACGTCGCGTTCATCGGCAAGACCGCGTACGTACTGGTCACCCTCGTCGGCTCTGACGTCGGCGGCAGCGACGTCGTCGGCATCTACCGAGTGGACGGCCCAGACAGTTTCACCGTCGTCGCGGACATTGGCGAGTTCACCGTGGACAATCCGCCGAACACTCCGTTCGATCGTCCCGACCGGAGTCCAGTACGCGCTGCAAACCTACCGTGGCGGGTTCCTGGTCACCGATGGGCACCACAACCGCGTGCTGCGGGTCACACTCGACGGCGAGGTCACCGAGTTGATCGCGTTCGACGACATCGTCCCGACCGGGCTGGCGGTGTCGGGCAACACGGTGTACATGGCCGAGGCCGGCCCCGTCCCCCACCTGCCCGAGAACGGCAAGGTTGTGGCGTTCGGGCCGAAGTCGCCCACCGCCACGGAGGTGGCCTCCGGCGCCCCCCTCCTCGTCGACGTGGAATTTGGCCGCGGTCGCCGTCTCTACGCGCTCTCACAGGGCCCGGGGGTTGTCGGGCGGCCCTCCGGGTTCTCCGGCGCTGCCGAACACCGGCGCGCTCGTGAAGGTCAACGGGGACGGCACCTTCACCGTCATCACGGACGGTCTGGACCGGCCGACCTCGCTCGAGTTCATCGGGAACACCGCGTACGTCGTCACCCTCACCGGGGAGATCTGGAAGATCGACGACGTCTCGGGTCCGCCCTTCGGCGTGTCGCATTGAGCAACGCGACGTCAGGGGTTGAACGGGGAACGGCCGATCAAGCGAAACTGAAGGCGGCTCCACCCGCGAATCTCGACGACGTCGTCGATTGCGAAATCGACGACGCGCTCCGCCCCCGCAAAGCCGCTCGCTCGCGCCGGATCCCAATCTACGGTCGCACGACCGGTCAGCTGCAACGTCCGGCCCCGCGCAAAATCCAAGAAGAGAATGCCGGCCCGCGAATCGGATTCCAGATTGCCGAGCGTTTGAAACATGCGGTTTCCCGAGTAGTCCCCCCAGGCGAGATGACGAGCGTCGACGACGCGAACGAACCCCGGGTTGCCGCCTCGATGCGAAGCATCCGCACCCGCCTCGGCGTGGCGGGTGCCGATGAAGAAGGTGTCGGCGCAACGGATCCAGTCCTGCTGACGGTCGTCGAGTGCGCTCGTGCGCTGCGGGCTTCCCACGTCGCGCGTCGCCTCGTCGTCCTCGGAAGCACGCGATTGGATGTATTTCGGACAGTTGCCGAAAACCTCCCGCGCCACGATGTCGAAGCCGTCGGCTCGAACCATGGCGGACCCGTTCAGACGAAGGCGCCTCCGGTTCGCGAAGTCGATGACGAGCAAGCCGAGGGCTGCGCCATCGCTCAGAGCCTCCGCGAGCGGGTCGCCCGCGATCGGGTGAGCGTGAACGCGTAGCCGCCGCTCCTCGATCGGCTCGAGGAAGCCGCGTGGGCCCGTGACGGGCGACACCCAGATCCTCCCCGGCGAATCGACGGCCGCGAGCACGGCAAAGCGCTGCGCGAGGAGGAATTCGGCCGCCGCCGGCGAGATCGTCGCGTGAATTCCGGTGCCGATTTTGCGTGCCTGGTCGCGCACGCCGGCACGGCTCTGCACACTGAGCTCGCCGGGGTGAAAGACGGATTTCATGGCCGTCGACGAAACTACCCGAGGGGGAAAGAGGTTCCTAGACCTCACCCCAGAATCCCTACGCGAAAAACGCAACGAACCGGTCGGCATCCCTACCTCGCGTCTAGGACACATGGTAGGAGCGCCAGGGAGGATTCGCCATGATCGCGTACACGCCGACCGTCCTCACCACCGAAGGAATCATCTTCCCCGAGGGGCCGCGCTGGCATGCGGGCAAGCTCTGGTTCTCGGACATTCACGGGGCGCGGGTGATGACGGTGGATCCCGAGGGCCGTCTCGCGTCTGTGGTGGACGTCCCGACGCGTCCTTCAGGGCTAGGCTTCGATCCCCGCGGCCGCCTCCTAATCGTGTCGATGCGCGACCGGCGCTTGCTCCGGCTCGAGAACGGCGGGCTCGACACCGTAGCCGACATGAGCGGGCTGATGCCGGGCGATGCCAACGACATGGTCGTCGACGGGCAGGGACGCGCATTCATCGGCAACTTCGGATACGACCTGTTTGCGGGTGCCGAGCCACGCCCGGCTTGCCTCGTTGTCGTCGATGCCGACGGCCGAGCGCGCGTCGTCGCCGACGAGCTCGCGTTTCCGAACGGCACGGTGATCACGCCGGACGGCAAGACCTTGATCGTCGCCGAGTCGTTCGGCAACGTGCTGACCGCCTTCAACGTGAAGCCCGACGGCTCGCTCTCCGGCCGACGTTTCTTCGCCCACCTCGGCGACCGCACCCCCGACGGGATCTGTCTCGACGCAGAAGGCGCGGTTTGGGTGTCGTGCTTCGGCCAGGACGAGTTCATCCGCGTTTGGGAGGGTGGAGACATCGCGGCACGCGTGGCGGTCCCGGGCCGGCGTGCGGTTGCGTGCATGCTCGGCGGTGAGGATCGGCGGACACTCTTCCTGCTCACGGCCGAAACTACTCTGGAAGAACTGACGCAAGGGAAATCGAAGGGTCGAATCGAGACCGCTCGTGTCGACGTCCCGGGTGCGGGGTATCCGTAGTGTCGCGGACCGCAGCGCGCCAGGAGCTTCGGACGCACGCCCGCGAGAAGGAGAATATCGGATGATCGTCGGCAACGTGGTCGAGATCTGGCGCTATCCGGTGAAATCGATGACGGGCGGCGAGCTCGCCGAGTGTCGGGTGGGCGAGCGAGGGATTCCCGGCGACCGGGGCTGGGCGCTGCGCGACGAAGAGGCGGGAGAGATCCGCGGAGGGAAGAAGTTTCCTTCCTTGCTCCAGTGCAGCGCTCGCTACCTCCGGGAGCCGGACGGTGGTGCGACTCCGCCCGCAGAGATCACGCTTCCCGACGGCACGCGGGTCCAAAGCGATGACCCGAAAGCATCCGAGCGCCTGTCGAATCTCATCGGCAAGCGGGTCACGCTCTGGCCGATTCGTCCGCCGGAAGACACCGAGCATTACCGTCGCCGCGTTCCACTCAAGGAGGCCGAGCTGCGAGCGATCCTCGGTAGGCTTCCGGAAGAGCCGCTTCCCGACCTGGCGACGTTTCCGCCAGACGTCCTCAAGGAGATCCTCGATTTCGCCTCCCCGCGCGGAACGTATTTCGACGCGTTTCCCCTTCATCTGCTGACCACCGCCTGGCTCGCCGATTTGACGCGCGCAAACCCGGGCGCGCGCTTCGACCGGCGTCGGTTTCGCCCGAACTTCCTGATCCACACGCAACGAGCGAGCGGCAAGGTCGAGCTCGATTGGTGCGGCCGGGAGATTCGCGTCGGCGACGTTCGCGTGAAGGTCGAGATGCCGGTCGTGCGCTGCTCGATGACGACACAGCCGCAGGGCGATCTGCCGAAGGACCCCTCCGTCCTGCGCACGATCGTCAGGCAGAGTGCTCAGAACGTCGGGGCTTACGCGTCCGTGGTCAGCGCCGGAACTGTTCGGGTCGGCGATCCCGTCGAGCTCGTCTGAAATCCGCGCCGGGTGGGGCGAACTCTGGTTCCTAGGCGGAGAAGCGCCAGGTATCGCCGTCTCGTACGATGTGTCCCGCGGTCGGCGTCGCGAAGTGGGTCCCGAACACGAGGACGGGACGATCCGAATAACGCGCGAGAAACTCGCGGCGCGTCTTACGGGCGAGGTCGGCGTCGGAGTCGAAGTTGCTCGCCCACTGCGGGTTGGCGCACTGGATCGGGTGGTGCATCAAATCGCCCGTGATCACGGCGTCTTCGCCGCGTGAGGAGATCCGTACGCTCACGTGGCCGGGTGTGTGACCCGGGGTCGGCTCGAGCCAGACCTCTTCGTTGACGCGGTGGCCGGGCTCGACGAGGTCGGCGAGACCCGCGTCGATCACGGGGCGAACGGAGTCTTCGACGGGCTCGCGGAAATCTGCTTCCTGGGAGACCGACCAGTGCTCCCACTCCTTACGACCGATCAAGTAGCGCGCGTTCGGGAACGTCGGGACCCATTTTCCGTCCACGAGCATGGTGTTCCATCCGACGTGATCGACGTGCAGATGAGTGCAGAGCACGCGGTCGATCGATTCGCGCGGATAGCCCGCGGCCGCGAGATCGCCCAGAAACGGGCCGTGCATCTGGTGCCAGGCCGGGACGAGTTGCCGATTCTTGTCGTTGCCGACGCAGGTGTCGACCACCAGCCGCAAGCCCTTCGACTCCACCACGAGCGCGTGGATGCTCATGTGCACCCGGCCGTCCGCGGTTGCGAAGTGAGGCTGGAGCCAACCGACGCGCCGGACGTTTTCCGCGGTGGCGTCCGGAAGCACGAAGGTTCCATCCCAGGGCGCCTCGCTCTCGACGATTCGAGTGACGGTTGCGTCTCCGATCCGCCAGCGGTTCATAGTCTCGTCCTCCGTCGCGGGCGCATCCTAGTCGCGTCGCAATGCCAACGCCAGCGACCGTGCGACGCGCGCACTCATTCGCCCCGGCCCGATCGGCACGGCCTACGAATGGACCCGCGCGCACGTTTGACGCAACCGACGCTTGTCGAACGATCGCCGCCGCCGTAAAAGGAGCCGCATGGAAAACGCCGGCATCGATCTCTTCGAAGCAATGAGCACGCTGCGCTCCGTGCGGCGGCTACGCAAGGACCCGGTCCCCGACGACCTGCTTCGCAAGGTGCTGACCGCGGCCACCTGGGCGCCGAACGGCGGCAATCGCCAGCCCTGGCGATTCATCGTGGTTCGCGACCCCGAGACGAAGACGACCCTTCGCGATCTCTACCTGCCGCACTGGACGGCCTACGAGAACGCGCACCGGCCGGCGATCGCCAAGCTCCCCGATGCGGAGCGCAAGCGCATGGAGCGCACGTACGCGACGGCTCGCCACCTCGCCGAGCACATCCACGAGGCGCCGCTGATCGTCGTCGTATGCGTGCACATCCCGGATCTGGCGATCACGGACGCGAAACTCGGGCGACCGTCCGTCGTCGGCGGCGGATCGATCTATCCGGCCGTGCAGAACCTTCTGCTCGCCTGTCGCGCGTTCGGTCTCGGCACGACGCTGACGACGCTCCTCTGCCTCGAAGAGCCCAAGGTGCGCGAGCGGTTGGCCATCCCGGAGAAATGGGCCACCGCCGCCTACGTGCCGATCGGCTACCCCGAAGGCCGAGGTCACGGCCCGCTGACGCGAAAGCCCGTCGACGAGGTCGCATTCCTCGATCGTTGGGAGCGACCGCTCTTCGGAAGGGTCACCCGCGGAGCGTCCTAACCTCGATCCGAAATTCGCGTGGGTGGCGTCGGCGCTGGGCGCCCGCGCCGCGCGCAGCGAATGCGGGGCGAAGGCCCGGGGTGGCGGAGTGGCTGGGGAGGGGCGCCCAGCGAGCACGGCGCGGGTTGCGCCGACGACAGGACCCGCGCGAATTTCGGATCGAAGGGGCACCACGGGAATTTCGCTTCGGGGCTAGGCGCCGCTGCGGGCGCCCGCCAAGCATGGGCGCTCAGATCGAGATTCCGCCGTCGACGCAGATCACCGCGCCGGTCATGTAGGCCCCGGCACGCGACGCGAGGTAGATCGTCACGCCCGCCATGTCCTCGGGCTCGCCGATGCGCCCGAGCGGGCAGCTCGCGATGATTGCGTCTTTGAAGCGCCGGATGGTTTCGGCCATCATCTTGCTCTCGAACGGGCCCGGCGCGACGGCGTTCACGGTGATGTTCGGGGCGAGCCGCTTGGCGAGCACCCGCGTCAGATGATGGACGGCGGCCTTGCTCGCCGAGTACGCGTAGGTCTCGAGCGGCGGCACGCGAATGCCATCGATCGAGCCGATGTTGATGACTCGCGCGGGATCGCCCGGGGTCGCGGCCTTCTCCAGCAGGGGCGTGAGCTCTCGGGTGAGGTGGAAAACGCCCTTCAGGTTGAGCGCCAGCACTCTATCCCAGGCGGAATCCGGAAACTCGGCGTACGGGGCTCCCCAGTTCGCACCTGCATTGTTGACGAGCACGTGGAGCGCGGCTTCTCGCTTGGCGACCTCGGCGGCGAGGTGCTTCGCGCCCGCTTCGGTGCCGAGGTCCGCCGCGATCGGGATCGCCGTCCCGCTCGCCGATAGCTCTTTCGCGACCGCCTCACAGACGTCCGCCTTTCGAGACGAGAGGTAGACCTTGGCGCCGGCTTCGACGAGCCCGCGCGCGATCATCTCGCCAATGCCCCGCGACCCACCCGTGACGACCGCCACCTTGCCTTCTACCGAAAACAGGTTCTTCAAGACGTCCTCCTCCCGTGGGCGGATTCGACCTTCGGGCTCTGTGGTATTAGAGGGGAAGCACGTCCAAGAAAAGGGGGATCCGATGCTGCCTCCGAGAACGGGCGATGCTGCGCGCCAGATTCATCGAACGCGGCCCACCCACCTGTTGCTTGAATCCCCGTGGCGCGGAGGTCTATGAGTACTTGCGGGTCAGAGGAAGCCTGAGATGAGCAAAGTGAGCGAGGCCACGTACCGGATTCCGGTGCTACCGCCGCGGCCTTCCTTGCTGCTCGCGGCGCTAGAAGCTCCGCGTGCGTTTTTCGAGATCATCGCGCTGACCGTAGCCGCGCCGTTTCTTTACCAGGCCGCGCCTCCTGGAGATGAGCATCCGGTGCTCGTCTTGCCAGGCTTCACCGCCAACGACACTTCGACCGTCGTGCTCCGTCGATTCATTCGCGGGCTCGGCTACCGCGCCCACGGTTGGAGACTCGGAGGAAATTTCGGTCACAAAGCGCTCGGTAAACAGCTCTTTCACCGGCTCGAAGAGATTCACTCGGGTTCCGGTAAGCGCGTGAGCCTCATCGGCTGGAGTCTCGGTGGCATACTCGCTCGCGAGGTGGCCCGCGAATGCCCGGCGCTCGTTCGGCAGGTCATCAGTCTCGGCAGCCCGTTCGCTAGCCGCCAAGGCCGCACCAACGTCCCGCGCGTGCTTTTCAGAATCGTGAGCGGCAGGTTCCGCGAGGAAGCGATTCACGAGCGTTTTGCATCGCCGCCTCCGGTTCATTCGACGGCCATCTACAGCCGCACGGACGGAGTCGCTCATTGGCTAGCCTGCGTCGAGCGCGAAGCCCCTCACACCGACAACATCGAGGTGCCCGGCTCGCATTGCGGGCTCGGCGTGAACCCGTTCGTGTTTCACGCGATCGCCGATCGGCTCGCGCAGTCGACCGCTGGTTGGAGGAGATTCGACAAGAGCGGTTGGAGGAGCGTTTTTTACAGATGAAGATTCGGCGATGCAGGCCGCGCACCTGTTGTCGCGTATTGACTTTCGCTAAATTTTCGTCTTCCTGGGCAGGATGGCAGCGCCACGGCGACCGCCGATTCACGGAAGAGGTAGCGCGACCAATCCGCCGAACCGCTTCGAAAGGATTCTCTTCGAACGGGATCCCGAAGCCCTCGACGAAGATTCGCTACGCCCGAAAACCGAGTTCTTCGATGACACCTCGCGCACGATCCTCGCGCGGAACGACAGCCCTGACGTCGGCTTCGACGTGAGCATCAACCCGTACCGGGGATGCGAGCACGGATGCGTCTACTGCCTTGGCGCCGATACACCGGTTCTTCATGCCGACATGGCGTGGCGACCGATCGGCGAGGTGCGAGTCGGTGACGAGCTCGTCGGGTTCGACGAGTTTCCCGACCGTGTGCGAACGCGGAAGTTTCGTAAGGCCCTCGTACGAGCGGTCCGCTGGTCGAAGCAACCGACGCTCACGCTGATCACCTCGCATGCCGACGTGGTCACGACGGCGAACCACGGGTGGCTGCAGGACCGAAACTTCCGCTGGTCTTGTGCTCATCAGCTCTATCCCGGTCGCGCTCTGCGCTACATCCCCGTCTGTCGGAGCGAACCCGAGGATGAGGGCTATCGGCTCGGATATCTCGTCGGGATGTCGTTGGGCGATGGAACGCTTCGCTACGAGCCGGGGTGGCGGAGCGACAAGCTCGGCTTCCCGCCAGCGTACTGGCGAGTGGCGCTTGCCGACGAAGCACCCCTCACGCGCTTGGCGAGCTATCTACGGGGTTTCGGAATCGAGGCCACGGTTCGTCCATTCGACGGCGGATCCGCATGTCGAAAGACGATGCAGAAAGTGGAGGTTCGCTCGCTCGAGCGGCTCGCGCGCATTCATGAGCTATTGAACGCAGCGTACGACACGCGGAGCTACCATCGGGGATTCCTCGCCGGCTTCTTCGATGCAGAAGGCCACAATGGAGATTCTTTCCGGATCTCGCAGGTCGACGTGACCATGCTCGAACGCGTAGCCCGCTACGCTCGTCTCCTCGGCTTTCATTTCCGGCTCGAGCCGAGAGCCGGGCGTGCCAGCACCCTCCGGCTCATCGGGCGGCAGGTCGATCGGATCCGCTTCTTTTCGTTGTGTCAGCCCGGGATCCGACGGAAATGGGAAGCGCTCTTCGATCGCGAGATGAACGTCGATCCCGAACGGATCGAGGCGGTCGAGAAGGGGCCGCTCACGGACGTGGTCGACATCCAGACGTCGACGGGTACGTTCTACGCCGCCGGGCTCGCGACTCACAATTGTTTCGCGCGCCCCACCCACGAGACGCTCGGTTTCTCCTCCGGTCTCGACTTCGAGACCAAGATCCTCGTCAAGCGAGACGCGCCGAAGCTCCTCCGCGAGGAGCTCTCGCCGAAGAGCTGGAGGCCGCAGGTGATCGCGATCTCCGGCGTGACTGACCCCTATCAGCCGATCGAGCGAAAGCTCGGCCTCACGCGAAGCTGCCTCGAGGTGCTGGCGGAGTTCCGAAACCCCGTGCTGATCATCACCAAGAACCATCTGGTCGCCCGCGATCGTGATCTACTCGGCGACCTCGCCCGCGATCGAGCGGCGGGCGTCTTCGTCTCGGTCACGAGCCTCGACGGCGAGCTCGCGCGAACGATGGAGCCGCGGGCTTCCGCGCCCGATCGGCGCCTGGAAGCGATCCGGATGCTCGCGGAAGCGGGCGTGCCCGTCGGCGTCCTGGTTGCGCCGGTCATTCCGGGTCTCACCGATCACGAGATGCCGGCGATCCTCGGCGCCGCGGCCGAGGCCGGTGCGCGCTTTGCGGGTTACGTTCCGCTGCGGCTTCCTTACGCGGTGAAAGATCTCTTCGATCGCTGGCTCTCGGATCACTTCCCCGACCGCAAGGAGAAGGTTCTGCGGCGAATTCGCGATCTCCGCGGCGGCAAGCTCAACGATCCGCGCTTCGGCTCCCGGCTGCGCGGGCGGGGCGTTTTCGCCGAAGAGATCGCCGCGCTCTTTGCGATCGCCTGCCGCCGCGCGGGCGTCGTCGACGGTCGAGTCGAGCTCTCGACGGCCGCGTTCCGCCGACCCGGCGATCGTCAGCTCAGCCTGCTCTGAAGGACCGCCTCGCGCGTCTTTGGCGATCTCGGCGACGATCCGGGCCGCAGGCTCGATCGTATGCACGAGGGCGCACGATTGCCCGGCGTAAAGAGCGGCGTACTCCATGTCGCCCTCGAATCCTTCGAGTGGCATGAAGATGTGGTAGCGCTGAAGCTCGACGCGCGAGCCGGCGATCGTCATCTTCCCGAAGGGAATCCCCTCACCCGGACGCCGTCCAGGCGGTGGAGAGCCCGCAGCCTCCCACTCGGAATAGGCTCTATTGCGAAGCACGCGGTGCGCGGCGTTCGGCCAGCCGACGTCGAACAGCAGCGTGTGCACCGTGTCTTCTGCCTTAGCGGCGACGACGCGTTCCTTGTAGGCCCGCGCCGCCGTCGACTCCTCGCTGCAGAGAAAGCGAGTGCCGATCGACACGGCTTGCGCGCCGAGGCTGAGCGCAGCGGCGAGCCCTCGCCCGTCGGCGACGCCTCCCGCGGCGATGACCGGCAACGGTTTCACGGCTTCGACGACCGCCGGAAGACAGATCGAGAGTGCCGTCGTACCTCTCACGTGCCCCCCCGCTTCGACACCCTGGATCATCACCGCGTCCACGCCGGCAGCGGCCGCGGCTTTCGCTTCCTCGACTGATCCGCACTGCAGGATCACCTTCGTTCCGACCCGCCGCGCCTTCTCGACGAAAGGCTTGGGGTCTCCCCAGAAGAGGATCAGCACCGGCACCTTCTCCTCGAGGCACGCCGCGACCTGCCCTTCCTCGGCGAGCGCGAGGATGACGTTCACGCCGAAGGGCTTGCGGGTGCGCGCGCGCAGGATCCCGATCTGCTCGCGCGTCACCGCGGCGGGAAGGCCGCCCATGCCGAGCACGCCGAGGCCGCCGGCGTTGGACACCGCGGCGGCGAGCGCCGTGCCTGCCACGCCGCCGCCCATCCCGGCATTGAAGATCGGCAGCTCGATTCCGAGCGTTCGACAGAGCCGTGTCTCGAGCATTTCCGAAGCTCCTTGACGCATCGCCGCCGTACCCGAAGCGCGCGACGGCGACGACGCCTCGCTTTTCACGTGGCCAAACGAAGATTCTCGGCGTGGTACCTCATCGCCCCGTGAACTTCGGTTTGCGCTTCTCGGCGAACGCGGCCATCGCCTCGCGTAGATCGTCGCTGCCCAAGAAGGCCGCGTTCCAGGTGGCGACGTATCGGAGGCCGTCCTCGACGCTCTTCCCTTCGCAGTAGTCGAGCACCCGCTTGGTGCCCTGCACGGCGAGCGGAGAGTTGGCCGCGATCCGTTCGGCGAGGTCACGCGCGGCCGCAACCGTGGTTTCGCCGTCTGCGAAGACCTGGTTCACCAAGTGGATCGCTTCGGCACGCTTGGCGTCGATGTCGTCCCCCGTGAACGCGAGCTCGGCGACGTGTCCTTTGCCGATGATCGCCGGCAACCGCTGCAGCGTGCCGACGTCGGCGACGATCGCGATCCTGGTCTCGCGGATCGAGAAGACCGCGTCCCGGGAGGCGTAGCGGATGTCACAAGCCGTGACGAGGTCGATGCCGCCGCCGAGACAGTAGCCGTGCACGGCCGCGATCACCGGCTTCGTGCAGTCGGCGACGGCGGTGATCGAACGCTGCAGTCGATCGATCTCGTCGAGCAGCGCAAAGCGACTACGCGGCTCCGAGCCGAACAGCGCCCCCCCCATCGCCTTCAGATCGAGGCCGACCGTGAAGTCCTTGCCACGCCCGGCGATCACCACCGCACGCACGGCCCCGTCGTTCTCGAGCTCGTCCATGACCCTCGGCAGCTCGTTCCAGAAGGCCGGACCCATGGCGTTTCGCTTCTCGGGGCGGTTCAGCCAGAGCGTCGCCGTCTGATCATGCCTCTCGATCTCGAAGAACTCGTAGCTCATCGTTTCCTCCGGCCCGGCGATTCGGGCTTCCTTCTCAATCCGGGAACGCGCCGCGGGTCAAGGGCTGCCGGTCGATCGTAGCCGGATCTCGGTGATCTCCGCGGGCTTGAAAAGACGCATCGGAGGTCCCCAGAACCCGGTCCCGCGGCTCACGTAGAGCACCGACCGGCCGCGGCGATACATCCCCGCGACGTACGGTGTGATCAGCCGCACGAGATAGACGAACGGCCAGATCTGTCCGCCGTGCGTGTGACCGGAAAGCTGGAGGTCCACGCCACTCTCTGCGGCGCCGTCGAACGTCGAGGGGTTGTGAGCGAGCAGCACGACCGGCCGGCGACGATCCCGGCCGGCGAGCGCGCGCTCGAGGTCCTCGCCATGGTCGCCACCGAACAGATGCGCGATGCGATCGTCGACGCCGGCGAGGTCGAACGTATCCTCGCCGAAGCCGATCGTCACGCGCTCGTTACGAAGCACGCGCCACCCGAGCTCGCGGGCCCTTTCGATCCATGGATCGGCGCGCGAGAAGTAGTCGTGGTTTCCGGTCACGAAAAACGTCCCGTGCCGCGCATCGAGGCGGCGAAGCGGCTCGACCTCACCGGCGAGGCGCTCGACGCTGCCGTCGACGAGATCGCCGGTGATCGCGATCACGTCTGGCTCGAGCGCGTTCACGCGGGCGACGATCGATTCCGCGAAACGACGGCCGAGAAGCGGGCCGATGTGCACGTCGGAGAGTTGCACGATGCGGAAGGCGTCGAGCGCGGTCGGCCAGGTGGCGAGCGTCAGTTCGATGCGGCGGATCGCCGGTCGGCCGAGACCGAGGGTCATGCCCCAGCCCGAGAGGACGAGCCCTCCGACCGCCACGATCGTCGCTTGCGCCCGATCCGAGAGAGCCGGTTCCTCGGAGCTCTCGCCGATCGCCCAGGCCGCCCGCCCGAGCGCGGACAACACGAGGTCGGAGCCGAAAAGAAGCACGAGCAGCAAGAAGCTCACGCCCATCCACACGAATGCCGGCCAAGAGAGCGCGGCGGCGATCCGGCCGTCGAAGAGGCGGGCGGCGATCGGGCGTAGAAAGAGGCAGGCTCCGAGAAGAACTGCGGCTACGATCAATGCTTCGCGGAAGGGCGACGGAACTTGCGGCACCAGTACGAGCCGAAGGACGAGGTAGAAATGGGTGAGCCCGATGACGGAACCAAAGAGGAGAAGGAAAAGAACGAAGCCCATCCGCCGGCGCATCGCTCAGCGGTGCGACCAGCTAGCCCGATTGTCAAGCGGCGCGACGCGCGCTAGTTCGGCGGGATTCCCTACCGAGCCGGGATCGCCACCGACGGAAGCTCGCGGGTTTGCGCTTGCGCGGGCATCCTCAGACGGGCCTTGTGAGGTTGCGCTCACGGCGTCGAAGACGGCCCGCGGCGGGTGATCGCGGCAAGCTCTTTTCTGCTTCCGAGAGTGAGCGTGTTGAGGTTCGCACCGCCCGCAGACGGGAATCGCCGCACCGTTGATGAATGCGGCTCGATCTGATGCGAGAAACGCGATCAGCTGGCCGATCTCGCGCGGCTCGCCGAGCCGGCGCGCCGGTATCGCGGCGATCGCCGCGTCGCGAATCTCCGCCGGCATCCGCTGGACGTTCTCCGTGCCGATCAGCCCCGGCAGGATCGCGTTGCAGGTGATGCCGTGTCGCGCGAGCTCGAGTGTCACCGTCTGCGTGAGGCCGATGAGACCCGCCTTGCTCGCCGCGTACGCAGCCTGATTGTGCAGGCCACCGGTCGCAGCAATCGACGAAACGTTGACGATCCTCCCCCATTGCTTGGCGACCATCGGGCCCACCACTGCCTGAATCAGTGGAATGCGCCGCTCAAGTTGACGCTGATCTCCCGTTGCCACGCTTCCTCGGTCATGCGTTGGAGCGGCGCGATGTTGTTTACGATTCCGGCGTTGTTCACCAGCACGTCGACGTCACCGAGCTGGTCGCGAATGGCCGCTACGCCGCTCTCGACCGCGGTCGGATCAGAAACGTCGAAGACCGACCGCTCGCGCGCGCCGTCCGAGCGCCTCGATCTCCGCGGCGGTCTCCGTCACCTCGGACAACCGGTCGGCCACCGCGACGGCCGCGCCTTCCTCCGCCAACACGAGCGCCGTGGCGCGGCCGATGCCACGAGCTGCGCCCGTCACCAGGGCGAGCCTTCCTTCGAGCAGCATGCCGACCTCCTTCGGTACGGGTGCGCGACGCGCCGTCCATTTGTGAGCGCCATCCCCGTACGTGTATTTGAGTATCCGAGACCTGGGGGGCTGTACATGGAGGTGGAGCAATGACGTGCGGACGGGGTTTCAGCGTACTGTGCGCGTGCTTGCTCGCGACCTTCGGCCTCGCCGTTGCCGTGCAGGCCGAGGCGCTTCCCCGCGAGCAAGTCCCGGAGCCGCTCAAGCCCTGGATCGACTGGGCCCTGCGCGGCCACGAGCAGGAGCTCTGCCCGTACTTCGACGGCGCCGCCGACCGAAGCCAGTGCGCCTGGCCTGCGCGGCTCACGCTCGACCTCGATGAGAAGAGCGGTCGCTTCACCCAACAGTGGCGCGTCTATTCCGACGCGTGGATCCCGCTTCCCGGCGACGCGCGGCGCTGGCCGGTAGACGTGCGCGTCGACGGCAAGCCCGCCCCCGCGGTCGTCCACGACGGCGCGCCGGCGGTACGAGTGAGCAAAGGCAAACACGACGTCGGCGGCAGCTTCGCGTGGTCCGAGCTGCCGGAGCTGCTGCCGATCCCCGCTGAGACCGGTCTCGTCGGGCTCTCCCTCGGCGGCAAGCCGGTGCCGTTCCCGCGGCGCGACCCTCAAGGTCAGCTGTGGCTCAAGAGCCGTCCGAGCACCGTCGCTGAAGAGGCCCGCCTCGACGTCCGCGTCTACCGGCGCGTGGTCGACGACGTCCCGCTCGAGCTCACCACGCGTGTCGAGCTTCGCGTCTCCGGCAACAACCGCGAGGTGGTGCTCGGCCGCGCGCTTCCCGACGGGTTCGTCGCGATGGCGCTCGACAGCCCGCTACCGGCGCGGCTCGAATCCGACGGCCATCTGCGTGTCCAGGTTCGACCCGGCACATGGACGATCGAGCTTCGCGCGCGCCACCTCGGAGCCGGTCGCGACGCTCGCCATGCCTGCCGAAGGACGGTCCCTGGGCGCCTGAGGAGATCTGGGTGTTCGACGCGCGCAGCCAGCTTCGCGTCGTGTCCATCGAAGGCGTGCCGGCGATCGATCCCCAGCAGACCGAGCTCCCCGCCGAGTGGAGGCGGCTGCCGGCGTATCCGATGCGTGCCGGCAGCATCATGCGCCTCATCGAGAAGCGTCGCGGCGACGCCGTCCCCGCACCCGACCAGTTGAATCTGCAGCGTACCTGGTGGCTCGATTTCGACGGCGACGGCTATACGATCCAGGACGAGCTCTCGGGGACTTTGAGCCAGAGCTGGCGTCTCGAGATGCCACCGCCGAGCATGCTCGGACGCGTGTCGCTCGCCGGACGTGATCAGCTGATCACTCGAAGCAAGGATCCCGCTACGGCGGGTGTCGAAATCCGCCAGAGCCAGCTTCAGATGGAGGCCGAAAGCCGGCTGGAGGGATCGCGCGCGCGGATTCCCGCGGTCGGTTGGAATGAAGACTTCCAACAGGTCAGCGGGGTTCTGAACCTGCCCCCGGGATGGCGTCTCTTCCACGCTTCCGGTGTCGACGACGTTTCTTCGACGTGGGTCACGGACTGGACGCTCCTCGATCTCTTTCTCGTGCTGATCATCGCCATGGCGGCGGCAAGGGTTTGGGGCTTCGGCTGGGGCGGCGTCGCGCTCGTCACGCTGGTGCTCACCTACCTCGAACCGGATGCGCCGCGATGGCTCTGGCTGGCGCTGCTCGCGGCCGAAGCGCTCCTTTCGGTGCTTGCCGGCCGGGCGGTTGCGGAGCGCCGTGCGACTCTATCGCGGCGCGGTGCTCGTGGCGTTCGTGATCGTGGCGATCGCGTTCATGGTGAGCGAGATCCGTTCCGGGATGTACCCGGCGCTCGAGATGCCGAGTGCCATAGCACCGTTCCCGCCCGCCTCCGGTGGGAGGGTTGACGGCGGCAAAGAACGCCGCGGTGGAGGCGCCCAAAGCGATGACGGAGCTCGAGCGTGCCCCGCAGGCGAAGGCGAGAGGGTACGAGGGAGCATCCGGCCTGACCGGCGGCCGGCCCGGCGGCGAGGAGTATCGCTACGTCGACGACAAAGCGATTGTCTCGACCGGCCCCGGCTTGCCGACCTGGCAATGGAGAACGATCTGGCTCCGCTGGCGAGGGCCCGTGGAGCGCGGACAGGAAATCCGCTTGGTGCTCTTGTCGCCACGCACGAATCTCTTTCTTGCGTTCCTGCGGGTCGCGCTCGTCGCAGCGCTCCTTCTCAAGGGCCTGCGGGGCGTCGCCGGTGCGGTCGAACCACGCGGCGGCGCCGCCGCCGCGGTCGTGGCGCTCTCTGCCGTCTGCATGTTCGCTTCTGCCGTGGATGCCGCCGACTTTCCCTCCGCAGAGCTCTTGAAGACCTTGGAGCAGCGCCTCCTCGAGCGGTCGGACTGTTCCCCGACCTGCGCGGCGAGCCCGCGCCTCCGTTTCGAAGCGACGACGAGCGCGCTCTTGCTGCGCGTGGAGATCGACGCCGCCGCCGAAACTGCGGTTCCCCTTCCAGGCGGCGCCAAAGGCTGGACTCCGACCAAGGTCATCCTGGACGGCGAGCCGGCGGATGCGCTTTGGCAGGATGCGAACGGTGTCGTCTGGCTCCCCATCAGCGCCGGCACGCATCAGGTCATCCTCGACGGGCCGATTCCGCTCGCCGATACGGTGGAGATCCCGTTGCCGCTGAAGCCGCATCGGGTCGATGCCGAGGTCTCGGGGTGGACGCTCTCTGGGATACGCGATGACGGCGTTCCGGAAGACAGTCTCCGTCTCGTGCGCGAGCGCAAGAGCGAGAGCACCGAGCCCACACTCGAGCCGGGCTCCCTACCGCCGTTCGCTCGTCTCGAGCGCGAGCTTCGTCTCGCACTCTCCTGGGAGGTCGAGAACGTGGTCACGAGGCTCACGCCACTCGGTACGGCGTTTCATCTCGAGGTGCCGTTGCTCGAAGGCGAATCCGTGACCGGCAGCGTGCGGGTCGAGAACGGCAAAGCGCTCGTCGTGCTCGGCCCATCCGCGAGCCAGGCGCGCTGGCGCTCGATCCTCAAGGAGGCGCCGACGATCGACCTCACGGCTTCCGAGAACGAGCCGTGGACCGAGGTCTGGCGGCTCGACGCGAGCCCTCTCTGGCACGTCCAGCCGAGCGGCATCCCGCCGATCCTCTTGCCGCCGAGCCCGCACCGCATCCGCGAATGGCGGCCCTGGCCCGGCGAGCGTGTGTCGCTCGCGCTCACCCGTCCCGAGGCATTTCCGGGCCAGACCCTGACGATCGACCGGAGCTCCTTGGAGATGAGCCCGGGGCGGCGGTCGACGGACGTGTCGCTCTCGCTCGAGCTCCGCAGCTCGCGCGGCGGGCAGCACGTCGTGACCCTACCCGATTATGCCGAGCTCCAGTCGGTGGCGATCAACGGCGCGCCGCAGCCGATCCGCCAGGACAAGCGCGCCGTGACGCTGCCAATCGTTCCGGGCGCGCAGACGATCGGCCTCGCGTGGCGATCGCCGCACGGCATCGGCGGGCGCATCCACTCTCCGGAGCTCGACCTCGGCGCCTCGAGCGTCAACGCCGACACGACGATTCACGTGCCGGCCGATCGCTGGACGCTCGCCGCCGGCGGCGGGCGGCTCGGTCCCGCGGTGCTCTTCTGGAGCCTGCTCGTCGTCGTCCTCCTCGCCTCGCTCGCGCTCGGTCGAATCGAATCGACGCCGCTCGGGACCATCCAATGGTTCCTGCTCGGCATCGGCCTCACGCAGGCGCCGATCTGGGTCGCGGCGATCGTCGCCGGCTGGTTGCTCGCGCTCGGCTGGAGGCTACGGAGAGGCGCGGCGCTCAGCGACAATCGGTTCAACCTCGTGCAAGTCGGCTTGGCGCTCTGGACCGCAGCGGCACTCGCCGGGCTCTTCGTCTCGATCGAGCGCGGGCTCCTCGGCCTGCCCGAGATGCAGATCAGGGGCAACGGCTCGACCGCGCAAGCTCTTCGCTGGTATCACGATCGCGCAGGTCCTCACCTTCCCACGACCTGGGTGATCTCCGTTCCGCTCGCGGTCTACCGGCTGGCAATGCTCGCGTGGGCGCTCTGGATCGCGTGGGCGCTGCTCGCCTGGCTTCGGTGGGGCTTCGGCGCGTTCAGCGCCGGGGGGCTCTGGCGAGCCTCGGCCCGCGCCTGGAGGTTCCGGCGAAGACCGACGCTGTCGCCCTCACCCGACCGGCCGGTGCAGTGACGATAGTCCACATTGCGCCACCCATCGATCTCGGACACTCTCGATAACCGCGGGTGACGAGACCATGCGCCAAGCCTCCGCGCCGCTGCTTGCAGGCTTGCTGATTACAGTCAGCGTCGCGGTGAGCACGGGCTGCTCGTCGACGACCACGACCCATACCGTCGAGCGGCCGGCCACGAACGGAGAAGGCGCCCCTCAGACCGAGACCACGACGACCGAGACCCACGAGGCCAGCGGCCCTGGCGTCGGCATCATCAGCGGCACCATACACGTGATCGGCATGATCCTCGCCCTGCCCTTCAAGATCGTCGCCGGGCTCATCGAGCTGATCTTCTGAAGAGGCCGGTTTCAGGCTTCGGAAAAGAATCCGCGGAGTCTTTCGCCGAACCGCGACGCCTCTTCTTTACCCGAGTGCGAGCTGCGTGAGCCGATTGACCCGCCGCTCGACTGCCATCGATACGATCGTGAGAACCGCGATGAGCGCACAGGTCGCCGCCACGAAGCTCGGCGTCGACGCATGCCGCAGGCGCTCGGCGAAGTAGAGCACGAACGGCTGATGCAGGAGGTAGAGGCCGTATGAATAGACCCCGACGGTCGCGAGCAGGGAGCCGAGCCTCGGCAGGAGTCCACAGGTTCGCGAGACGTGCGCGAGGATGACGGAGAGGCCCGTCCCGACGAGCGCATCGGTGAAGCTGTACGACCAAAGCTCGCCGTAGCTGTAGAGCCCGAGCGTGTAGAGAGCGACGCCCCCCACGAGGGCCGCGGAGGAGAAGAGCCACCGCTCGACGCGCTCGCCGTCCGTACGGTAGACGAGACCGACCGCCATCCCGAGCGCGAACTCCCAGAGCCGGCAGAGGAAGAACGCGCCCTGAACGTAGTTGCCGTCTACCGGCCAAACGGAAAGAAGCACGTAGCGGCAGGCGAACGTCGCGATTGCCGACAACCCCAGAAATCCGCCGACACCCGCTTTCTGCAACATCCAAAAGAGGATCGGAAACACGAGGTAGAGCTGGAGCAGCAGGCCGAAGTACCAGAGCGCCGGATTGAAGTAAAAGAAGATCATGTCGACCGGCCAGACTCGGTCGCCGAGGAAGCTCAGCGCGAAGCGGTAGTCGATCGCCTCGTAGCGAGCCTGGAACGGGAGGACGAGGTAGACGAGATGCGCCAGCCAGTACATCGGGAACAGCCGCAGCAGTCGGCTGCGGTACCATCCGATCCATCCGTTCGGGGGACCGCCGGTCTTGGCGAGCGAGTACGTGAGGCCGAACCCCGAGAGCACGAGGAAGACGGCGACCGCGTGGAAGCCGAGCTGGGGGACCGCCGCAGCGAACGCCTCGAGGCCGCAGCGAAGCTCGCCGAGCGCCGAAACCGGGGCGCACCCGGCCCAAAACTTCGCCACGTATCCCTCGTAGAGCGGCGACGGGAATCGCCCGTCGCGCCCGCCGAGGAAATTGAAGGCGTGAAAGAACACGATCCACAGGATCGAGATGCCCTTCATGCCGTCGAGCCAATCGAGACGCGCGATCACGCGCAGGGGTTGAGGATGGCGTCGCTCGGCTTCCATCGACCGCGTCTATATCGCGTGCCACGCGTAACCGAGAAGGGCGTCGACCTAACGTCGATCCGAAATTCGCGTGGGTGGCGTCGGCGCTGGGCGCCCGCGCCGCGCGCAGCGAATGCGGGGCGAAGGCCCGGTGTGGCGGAGCGGCTGGGAGGGGCGCCCAGCGAGCACGGCGCGGGCTGCGCCGACGACAGGACCCGCGCGAATTTCGGATCGAAGGGGCACCACGGGAATTTCGCTTCGGGGCGAACGCCTCCGGCGTCGCCGGCCGGAGAAACTCCCGGTTGACTTGGCTCCGCTCTTCGCCGAGTTTGAGGAATTGGCGAAAGGAGATCGCGGAATGCAAGCACGCACCCTCGGAAAAGGCACGTTGCGAGTCTCGAGCCTCGGGCTCGGCTGCATGAGCATGTCGGAGTTCTACGGCCAGAGCGACGAAGCCGAGTCGATCGCCACGCTGCAGCGCGCTTTGGACCTCGGCATCGATTTTCTCGATACCGCGGACATGTACGGGGTTGGCCGCAACGAGGAGCTCGTCGGCAAAGCGATACGCGGCCGGCGCGACCGCGTCGTGATCGCCACCAAGTTCGGCATCATGCGAGGCAAGGACGGGAGCCGCCTCGGCATCAACGGCAAGCGTGACTACGTGCGCTCGGCGTGCGAAGCGAGTCTCCAGCGCCTCGGCGTCGAGGTGATCGACCTCTACTATCAGCACCGGGTCGATCCCGCGACGCCGATCGAAGAGACGGTCGGCGCGATGTCCGAGCTGGTGAAGGAGGGGAAGGTTCGCTTTCTCGGCCTCTCCGAGGCGAGTCCGGGGACGATCCGGCGGGCACACGCCGTCCATCCCATCGCGGCGCTCCAAACCGAGTATTCGCTGTGGAGCCGCGACCCCGAAGACGAGATCCTACCGACGTGCCGGGCGCTCGGCATCGGCTTCGTGCCGTACAGCCCGCTCGGCCGCGGCTTCCTCACCGGCCAGATCAAGCGCTTCGAAGATCTCGCCAGCGACGATTTTCGTCGCTTCAACCCGAGATTCCAAGGCGAGAACTTCCAGAAGAACCTCGATCTCGTGCGGCGCGTGGAGACGATCGCGCGCGAAAGGGCCTGTACGCCATCGCAGCTGGCGCTCGCGTGGGTGTTGGCTCAAGGGGACGACGTGGTGCCGATCCCGGGAACCACGCGCCGAAAGCATCTCGAGGAGAACGTCGGAGCGCTCGCGGTCGCGCTCAACGCGCGGGATCTCGCTCGCATCGATGAGGTCGCGCCCCGAGGGGTCGCCGCCGGCGAGCGGTACGCTCCCGACGGCATGCGGTTCGTCAACCTCTAGCCCGCATCCCTCACCGGCGTTCTGTGAAACGCGTCGATCGCGCGTCAGCTGCGGCCGTGCTCGTGCGACCCTCCTCGACGTACTGTCAAGTACGCCTACGTCGGGTCGCACTGCGCTCGGCCGCAGCTGACGCACGCTCGACGCGTTTCCCGACGAACGCCGGTGAGGGATGCGGGCTAGCGACTATTTCTTGCCTGCGGTCGGCTCGACGATCTCGAGGAGCTCGACTTCGAAGGCGAGCGCCGCTCCGGGCTTGATGAGTGGTGGCGCGCCGCGGTCGCCGTACGCGATCGACGCGGGGCAGACGAGCTTGGCTTTGCCGCCCACCTTCATCTTCTGAAGGCCTTCGGTCCAGCAGGGGATCACCTGCTTCAACCCGAACGTGACCGGGCTCTTCCGATCATAGGAGCTGTCGAATACCGTTCCATCGCGGAGCGTGCCCTTGTAGTTGACTCTCACCGTGCTGTCGGCATTCGGGCTCGCGCCGGTGCCGGGTGAAAGCTCGCTGTAAATCATGCCGGACTTGGCGGTGGTCGCTCCATTTTCGGCAGCGGCTTGCTTCAAAAACTCTTCGGACGCCTTCCTTTCGACCTCCGCGACCTGCGCAGTCCTGGTCTTGGCGAGCTCCTGAAGCTTCGGACCATACGTGGCGAGGTCCACCTTCGGCGTTTTGCCGAGAACACCGTCCGAAAGACCTTCCTCGAGCACCCGCATCTCCGCTTCGCTCAGGTTGAAAACCGCCAGACTGCGCGCGACCGAGAGGCCAAGGGCATAGATCTCTTTGTCGGTATCGGTCTCCAGCTTGACGTCGGCCGCGACGGCCATGGACGCAACGCCCAGTACAAAGGCCACTACGATGCCAGTCGTGGATTTCATGATTCTCCTTTGTCCGGTTGGTGGGGTGACGCGAGCGGTGGCGGCAACCTATAGCCGGGAACATCGCTGGAAGCGAGAGAAGCACCGTCGCCCCGAGCGGCGGCGCGAATCATGGTTGAAGGACGGCACGCAAAACGATCGAAGTTTCGCTCTCGGCCGTCCTCGAACCCTGACCCAAGATCCGGCGCGTGATCTCCTCGGTTCGAGTCGTGCCACCGCCGATCTCCACCGGCTTGCCGTTCTCGACTACGAGCTCGGTTGCAGCGTCGGTGAATTCGATCGCGCCCGAGCCACTGGCCGAGAAATAGCTGACCGTTGGTACCAGGCGAAGCCGGATGCGCTGATCGGGCAGCACGTCGGCGTGGACCTTGAGAGAAGTCCCGACGTCTTCGAACGCGAACCCGTGTGTCACGTAACCCGCCCCCGTCGCGTAGTCTCGGTAGAACTGGACGTCCTGGTATGGAACTCGTGTCGCAACGCGGAGCATCGAGTCGCCGCCGTCCTGAACGATCGTGAAGATTCCCGACGAACGTGTCACACGGGTCGTCTGGCTTCCGGCGCCGAGTCGCGTGCGGCTGCTCGTTCCACCCGGATTGGTCACGATGATGCGCGTCGATCCCTGCACGTCGTCGCGCGCTTCGGTTCCCGACTGCCGGAACTCGAGGGAGACACGAACCTGCTCGGGGGGCGTTGCGGCCGCGGGGGCGACGAGAAGAACGAGCCCGAGGCACGTCAGAAGCGAGCGGCCCATCGCTGAGCGCGCCACGCTCACGGAGGTTGGCTCGTCCCGTCCCGCGAGGCATCGACAGAAGTGGCGAGCGAGGAAGAGCCACCTAACCTCGATCCGAAATTCGCGTGGGTGGCGTTGGCGCTGGGCGCCCGCGCCGCGCGCAGCGAATGCGGGGCGAAGGCCCGGGGTGGCGGAGCGGCTGGGAGGGGCGCCCAGCGGGCACGGCGCGGGCTGCGCCGACGACAGGGCCCGCGCGAATTTCGGATCGAGGGGGCACCTCGGGAATTTCGCTTCGGGGCTAACCATCACCCGCCTCCACGCTTGCGAAGCTCGTGTTCCACCAGGACCATCCGGTCGTTTCCGAAGAACATGGCGTCGCCGACGAACATCGTCGGCGAGCCGAAGCCCCCTCGTCTGATGCACTCGTCCGTGTTCGCGCGAACCCGCTCCTTGTAAGACGGCTGCTGGATCTTCTCGAAAAACTCGGCTTGATCGAGGCCGACCGCTCGGACGATCGAGGCGAGGACTTCGTCGCGGCTGATGTCCCGATCCGCTCCCCAGTAGGCCGCGAATACCGCCTCGCTGTAGGTCGAGATCTTGCCGTGCTCCAGGGCGACCAGCGCCCCGCGCAGCGATTTCACCGAATTGACGGGAAACACCGAGGGCGGAAACCGGATTTTCAAACCGTAGAGATCGGCCCAGTCCCCGAGATCTTTGGCTAGGTAACGGGCCTTCGCCGGCACCGGCCGCTCGCGCGATTCGTAGACGGATGGATTGATCGTATTGAAGATTCCGCCGACCAGAATCGGCCGCCATGCGAGCTCGGCGTCGCAGCGCCGGCAGAGCTCTTCGATCCGCGTGAACGCCAGATACGTCCATGGGCTCGAGTAGTCGAAAAAAAGCTCGACGCGTCCCGCCACGGTCCCTACTTACTCATTCGGGCTTTCTGTTACAAATCCGAGATGGCGGCCGTTGTTCTCTTCGATGGCGTTTGCAATTTCTGTAACTCGACCGTGAGGTTCATTATCGCGCACGATCCATCGGGCTATTTCCGGTTCGCCGCGCTCCAGTCCGAACCCGCACGGCACATCCTCTCGGACTGTCGGTTACCGTCCGGTTTCCTCGAAAACATCGTTTTGGTCGAAGGAGGAGCGGTGTTACACACGCTCGACCGCCGCGCTGCGGATCCTACGGCGCCTCAGGGGACCACTCGCGCTTCTCTATCTCTTCATACTGGTTCCACGCCCCCTGCGTGACATCGCGTACGACTGGTTTGCCCGTCACCGGTACCGTTGGTTCGGAAGACAATCGGCATGTTCGATTCCGCCACCTGAGATCCGTACCCGCTTTCTTAGTTGAAAACCCAACGTGCGCACAGAATGTCTATTGAATCCGGGAAAAATTGCCGTTTTTTGGCAGTGGCGCGAGTATGATTTTAACGGGGTCATTGAATTCAATTGGGAAAATTCTCCGGAAAGTAGCGGGCATATCCCTTGCACCTCTGCCGCGCGATGGCGAGGCGCTCGAACTCGGCCGCAGCGGGCTTCACTCTCGTGGAGCTTCTCGTGGTCATCGCGATAGTCGGCATCCTCGCATCCGTCGCGTTGGCCCAGTATGCCATCTACAAACAGCACGGCATCGACAGCCAAATGGAATCCAGCCTGCAAGCAGGTAGGCACGCGATGGAAGCCTTTTTCGTGGATCATGACACGTACACGACTGCGGACGAGGCTACCCTCAATACCACGTACGGTTTTCGCTACACCGCGGGTGTGAGTTTCAAAATTCTCGACAAGACGACCCTCACGTACCAGCTTCAGGTATGCGCCCTAGGTGGATCTTATCCAGCGCTGGTCTTCGACTCCACCGTCGGGCTTTCGTCGCCCAGCGCTACCTGCTCATAGCACCCGGGTCCGACTCACAGCTCCGGGGCAAACCCGTGCCGGAGCGTGTTCTCGGCCACCGTTCTCGATTCCAGGAACTGTTTCAGATAGCCCGGTCCCCCCGCCTTCCAGCCCGCCCCTGAGAGCTTGAGGCCACCGAAAGGCTGGCGTCCGACGACCGCGCCCGTGGTGCCCCGATTGAGGTAGAGGTTGCCGACCCGGAATTCCCGCCGCGCATATTCGAGATGCGCGGGCGAGCGCGAGAATACGCCGCCGGTCAAGCCGTACGGGGTGTCGTTGGCGAGCTCTATCCCCTCTTCGAACCCCGGCACCGTGAACACGCAGAGAAGGGGCCCGAAGATCTCTTCCTGTGCGATTGGATGCGAACGGTCGAGGTCCGTTACGATCGCGGGCGGCACGAAGTAGCCGTCTTCATTGACCGAACGACCCTCCGGGCCGAGCAGCAGCGTCCCCTCGCGCCCGCCGCGCTCGATCGCCCCGAGCACGCGGCTTCGCGCTTCGGCGTCGATGAGCGGCCCGACCGCGTTCCGCGGGTCTTCCGCGGGGCCGACTCGCAGCGTGCGCGTCGCCTCGACGAGCCGCCCGAGAAGTGACGAATCATCGCCGACCACGATGAGTCGGGACGCCGCGGAGCACTTCTGTCCCTGATACCCGAACGCGGATTCGAGGATGGCCGCGAGCGCTTCATCCTGATCTGCGTCTTCGTCGACGACGATCGCGTTCTTCCCCCCCATCTCGCAGACGGCGCGCTTCAGAAACCCGTCGCGCGTGGGCACGGCCGCAACGGCACGGAGGATCTCGAGCCCAACGGCGCGCGAGCCCGTGAACGCGACGAGCCGAACGTCGTCGTGGCGGACGAGCGCGGCGCCGACGTCGCCGCCGCCCTGAACGAGGCTCGCTGCTCCCGGCGGAAGACCGGCGCGAAGGAGGATCGCATGGAGCTCCGCCCCGATGATCGGCGACTGCTCCGCCGGCTTCACGACGACCGTGTTCCCCGCGACGAGCGCGGCCGACGTCATCCCGGTCGTTATCGCGAGCGGAAAATTCCACGGCGCGATCACGGCGACGACTCCGAGCGGCTCGTAGCAAAGCTCGTTGGTCTCCCCGGCCAGCGACTGCGTGACCACGCGTGCGCCGATCTGCCGCATCTGCGAGGCGTAGTACTCGAGGTAGTCGATCGCCTCGCAGACTTCGCGATCGGCATCGCGCCATCCCTTGCCCACTTCGACGACGATCAGCGCGGCGAGCTCGTCACGACGACGCCGCATCTCCTCGGCGGCCGCAGCGAGTACGGCCACACGGTCCGCGATCGACGTGCGGCCCCACCCCGCGAGCGCTTCTCGGCTCGCAGCGGCCGCCTGATTCACGACGGCGGTGTCGGCGATCGGCACCCGGCCGACGATTTCGCGCAAGTCGGCCGGGTTTCGCGATTCGAGAACGCCTTCTGCAAAAGTCTCTTCCGTGCCGATGCGTAGCGGACGCAAGGCTCCAGCCGACGCGTGAACGCCATCGAGCGCGGCGCCGAACCGCTCGCGCACCGCTTCGCGGCAGAAGTCGCGGGGCGGCTCGTTTCGGAAACCTGCGGCCAACGACGCCGCGCTCGCCTTGCGCGCCGGCGCAGGTGGCGCGATCAGCCGCTCGAGATCCTTCTGCTCGGCGTAGCTCTCGCGGAGAAACGAGACGTTCGACGTATTCTCGAGCAGTCGACGGATCAGGTAGGCCATGCCGGGAATCAGTTGCCCGACCGGGAGATAGACTCGTACCCGCTCGCCGGTCTCGACGAGCGCGCGCCGCAGCGGTTCGGCCATTCCATGGAGCATCTGAATCTCGAATGCGCCGGACGAGAGACCAAGCGCACGGGAGCAGGCGATCGCATGCGCGAGGCTTCGCAGGTTGTGGCTGCCGAAGGCGGCGTCGACGATGTCGTGGCTTTCGAGCAAACGGCGGGACAGGCGCTCGTACGCGAGGTCGGTCTCGGCCTTGTCGGTATAAACCGGTACGGGCCATTCGCGCTGTCTCGCCCACGCAACTTCGCTATCCCAATACGCACCCTTGACGAGCCGGACGCCGATTCGCCGCCCCCGCGACCGCGCCCAAGCGAGAAGCGCGTCGAGATCGGATTCGGTCTCAAGAAGATACGCCTGGAGAGCGACCGCGGCCGTCGGCGCGTCGCGGAACTCGTCTTCTTCGAGCGCGGCGCGGAAGATCGCGAGCGTCGTCTCCTTGAATGCGTGCTGCTCCATGTCGACGGTGATCGCGGCCCCGACTCGCGCCGCCTCGCGAAGCAAACGCCGCAAGCGTTTGCCGACGACGAGCTCGGTCTCGGGATCGAGCGGGTCGAACCGCGCGTAGAGCGACGACAGCTTGACCGACAGGTTCACACTCGGAATCGGGCCGCGATCGTCGCGGTCGATCGACGGATTCGCCGGCCAGCGTGCGGCGGCTGCGGCGAGCTCCGCGAGCAGCGCCTCGTATCGTCCGAGCATGCGCAGCGCCTCGGCCTGGCTGACGCTGGCCTCTCCGACCACGTCGAGCGTGAAGCCCGCCGGCTCCTCGCGGAGATCCTCGAGCACCGAGAGCAAGGTCTCGGGATCCTCCTCGACGATGAACCGCCGCGCGAGTGACGTGACGTTTTTGCGCACGATCGGCGCCACCAACCAACCCGCGTGCAACGTATGGGCGAGCAGCGTGAGCCCGCCGAGCGCGTGGTCGACGGTCGCGAAGTACTCTTCGAGATGGGCGCCGACGTCGCGCGCTCCGCGGAGACTCGGGAGTACGTCGACGAAGCGGAAGAGAGCCGTCCGCACGCGGTCGTCGTCGAGCGACTGCTCGATCATCCGTCGCAGCCAATCGCGGGGCTCGAAGATCGCCGGCCGACGCCCGGCCGCCCGACGCTGAAGGTCGTGCGCGACCTCGCGCACGGCGGCTTCGAGACGGGGCGAATCCGTCACGTCAATACGTGTCCAGGGGAATGTCTCGATCGTTTCGCGCGGGCGCACGGCCGCTCTGCTCGAGGCCGGCTCGCGCCTCCGCGAGCGTCGGGCAGTAGCGAAGGGCTCGCCTGTAGAGATCCTCCCGCTCGGCGGGATCGTGCGAATCCCGCGCCATGTCGACGTACACGGATGCACGCCGGCAGTCGTCCGGATCCACGCCGGCAGCCGAAGCGCCGGAGGGACGTGGAGCTCCGCCCACGGTGGTGGGCGGGCGGGAGCCGCCCGCGGCGGTGCGCGTACTCACGCGGCGCGCGCGAAAAGCGTCCTCGTCCGCGCGCTCGAGCGCGAGCACCTCCGCGCGGCCGGGGGGCTCGCCGCCCGCGAGCAGCTCTTCCGCCTCGTGGCGCGCCGCCACCGCGCGCTCGACCGACGACGGGTGAGTGTCGAAATATCCAGCGCTCATCGACTGCGGTACCTCGACCGCCATGCGCTCCTGAACGCGCTCGGCGGCGCGCGGATCGTAACCCGCCTGATAGGCGAATCGCAGGCCGACGTCGTCCGCCTCGCGCTCCTGCGTCTGCGTGTAGTGGTTCAGGAACAATTGCCCGACGCCCCCCGCCGCCCGTCCCGCGCCCGGCACGCGGGCCTCGAGGACCGTCGCCAAGATGCCGAGCGCCAGGCTACTGACCGTGCCCTTCAGGACGTGACCTTGCTCGATGTGCGCGAGCTCGTGTCCGAGCACCACGGCCATCTCGTCGTCGGACTGGAGAAAGTTCAGCATGCCCGACGTGATCGCCACCTGTCCGAAGGTGGCACCGGCGTTGATCGACGGATCCCCGTTGACGATCACGAACTGGACCTTGGGATGATCCGGGATGGTCTCGAGAAGGCGCTGGCCGACGCGCTCGACGCGCCGCTGCTGCTCGGCGAGGCGCGAATTCGCTCGTTGTCGAAGTACGTGCGACTCCTGCGCCATCTCCGTGTCGATCGATGGGGCGCTGCGCGTCGACGGCGGAGCGCGTGGCGCCGGAGGCGGAACGGCGCAACTCGACAGCAGTAGCAACAGCGCCGCGAATCGACGAGCGGTCACATCCGCTACGATACGGCGGCCCCGACGGCGCGGCAATAGGGCGGAGGGTGGGGACGTTGCGGCATTAGTGGAATAAGTCCGCTACCTCCAAGTGAACTCCGATGTCACCGTTGACTTATTCCACTAATGCCGCAACGTCCCCACCCTCCGGTCAGGCGAAGAACGCCGCGAGCGCGTCGCGCTGCCGCTCCGCGTCGGCGATTCCGAGATCGATGAGGTGGCCGGCGTAGCAGCCGTCGAAATAGAGGTACGAGAGAAAATCGGCCTCCCCTCCGGTGTTCTTGGAGGCGTAGCGAAGAAAGATACGCGAAAGCCACGAGCCCGGTTGCGGTCGCGGACGCCGATGCGCGAGGCACTCGGCGGCGAGCACTCCGAGGTCGCGTGACGGTCGGAGAAAGAGGTCGTGGACGATGCGGTAGGCAGTGCCACGGCTCTCGACGATCGGCTCGTTGATGCGCGCGAGGAAGTCTTCACCGTAGATCCTGCGCCCTTGCTCGAGGATTGCGTTGAACAGTCGCAATCGGTCGGCGTCGTAGTCCACGCGATCGAGGAGAAGCGCGTTCAGGACCTTGCCCGCGAGGAAGGCGGGGCTCCCGACGCTCTCTTCCGCGACCGTCGGAGGAGGCTCGCCGGCGGCGCGCTGATAATGCGTGCCGACGACGAGCACGCGGTCCGCACCGAGACGGAGCGCCGGGGAAAGCGGCGTGTTCAATCGCAGGCTCCCGTCACAGTAGAAGTTCGGGCCGATGCGAATGGCCGGGAAGATGAGGGGGATCGCAGCCGAGGCGAGCGCGTGCTCCGGAGCGAGCCGCGTGGCCCGGGCGACGACGAAAGGGTCTCGCGCCCAATGATCGACCCTGCCTTCGCGATTCTCCACGAAGATGACCGTATTCCCGGTCTTCACCTCCGTGGTCGCGACCGCGACCGAGTCGACGCCCCCGGCCGCGATCTTTTCGCCGATGCGCGGCCACGGGACGCGATCGATGATCACGCGCTCGAGCGGGGAGAAATCGAGGACGCCGGGGATGCGCACGGGAGCGCCGGGCTCTGCCGCCCGCTCGGGCCGCGGCTTGCGGGCGATGCCGAGTAGCCTAGCCGGTAGCGATAGAAGCTTGAAAGGCGTGAGACGAAGCACCTTCTCGATCTCGAATCCCCGCCAGATGTCGAGCAACTCCGCTAGGGTCCCCGGCTCGCCCGTGTGGCCGGCGAGAAAGCAGGCGTGGATCGCACCGACGCTGCTGCCGCAGATGATGTCGAAGCGAACCGGCCGGCCGAGCAAGGCGGGCAGCCTCTCGACGATGTAGTAGAGCACGCCGGCCTCGTAAGCGCCGCGCGCTCCTCCGCCGGAGAGCACCACGGCGATGCGCGGAGAAGCCCCGCTCATCGGTTGGCGCTCTCCGCGGCGCATCGATTGTGGTTGGCGCTTCGCGCGTCCCTTAGGCTAGAGGAGTCCATGCTTCTCTTCGGGCGTCCCGACGGGGTGCTCGCCGAGCGCGTGCCTCTGGTGCGACGGTTCATGCCCTTCCTCATGCGGCGGCGCAACGAGTCGCTCGTCTGGTTCGAGCAGGACGTTACGGTGGAACCCGCGTTGGCCTTCGCGGCCTCCTTCTCGCGCGCACACGATCTTCGGCTCTCGTTCTTTCAGTTGGTGCTCCGGTCGATTGCGCGTGTGCTCGACGAGTTTCCCCGATTGAATCGCTACGTCGTCGGCCGGCGCCTCTATCAGCGGACCGACGTGGCGATCTCGTTCAGCGGCAAAGAAGCCTTCGAGAGCGACTCGCCGCTCTACGTGCGCAAGCGCGTCTTCCACCGGGACGAGACCTTGGAAGCGATGGCGCGCAGCCTGGGCGAGAGCGTGCGGAGCGGCCGGGCTGGACAGCGGACGCAGTCCGACTATGAAATCGGCATCCTATCCCGCATGCCGCGGCTGGCAATCGACGGTGTGGTCTTGCTCGGCCGTCTGCTCGATCACTTCAACCTGTTGCCCGCTCGAATGATCCGCGAAGATCCGCTCTACGCGAGCGCGTTCGTCGCCAATCTCGGAAGCGTCGGCATCGCCGGAGCATACCATCACCTCTACGAGTATGGCACGATTCCGATCTTCGTCGTCGTCGGCGCGTACCGCAACGTCGTCGTCGTCGAGGACGATGGGCGTCTTGCGGCCCGGCGCGTGTCCACGCTCAAGTACACCTACGACGAGCGCGTCGAGGACGGCTTCTATTGTGCGCGCGCTCTGTCGCGAATGAAGGACCTGCTCGAGCGGCCCGAGCAGCTCCTCTGAGGCTGACGGAGTGGGGACGTTGCGGCATTAACGGAATAAGTCAGCGGCGCTATGGATTTCAATGGCTTCATGGACTTATTCCGTTAATGCCGCAACGTCCCCACTCTAGACGTCCCCACTCTCCACTCTAGACTCCGCACGGCGCTCTAGACGCGCTCGCAGAGCAACAACGCGAACGAGGGCGCCGCCGCACGGAACCAGCGCCGCAGCTCGAACCCTGCCCGCCGGCAGAGGCGTTCCAAGCCGCGGCGAGTGAACTTGCGGCTGACCTCGGTGTGTAGCGTCTCTCCCGCGCGAAAGCCCACGGTGATGCCGAGGGTGGGGAGCGACACGCGCTGGGTACGGCGCGAGCGAAGATGCATTTCGATCTGGCTGCGGCGTTGATGGAAGAACGCCACGTGGTCGAACTCGGCCGGATCGAAATCGGCGCCGAGCTCGCGGTTGATGACCCGGAGCATGTTGCGATTGAACTCCGCCGTCACGCCCGCGGCATCGTCATAGGCGCGTTCGAGCACCTCGACGGGCTTTACCAGATCGGCGCCCAACAGCAGGTGATCGCCGGGGCGCAGACGAGCGCCGATGCCGCGCAGGAACGCCAGCGCCCTCGACGGCACGAAGTTGCCGATCGTGCTGCCGAGGAAAGCGACGAGTCGACGGTCGCCATCGGGCAGGATGTCGAGGTGGCGCTCGTAGTCGGCGACCAAGGCGTGAACCTCGAGCCAAGGGTAGCGCTGCAGGAGCTCCTCGGTGCTCGCGCGTAGCATCGACTCGCAGACGTCGAAAGGATGGTATCGAGGTGCGAGCCCGAGCGATTCAGCCGCGTCGAAGAGCAGCCGCGTCTTGCGCGCGGCTCCGCTGCCGAGCTCGATGAGGTCGGTCGGGCGCGCGACGTCGAGGATCTCCAGAGCCGAGCGCTCGAGCAGCTGCTCTTCCGAGCGGGTCAAGTAGTATTCGGGGAGCTCGCAGATGCGGTCGAAGAGGCGCGATCCCTCCTCGTCGTAGAAATGCTTCGGAGGAATCGATTTGCGCCGCCCACCGAGCCCTCGCCGGACGTCTTCTGCAAGCGTCGAATCGCGTTGCGGGTCGAAGAAACGCTCGATCGAGAAACGGTTCTCCGGGGCGGGTCGATCGCTCTCCCGCCGGCGTACGGCCGCACGGCTACCCATGGCGGGAGGCTACGAATCCCGCCGACCCGAGGCAAGTAGCAAAGTAGGCAAAAGTTCCTTGCGTCCAAGGAACACGTGGATGAGGATCGCGCCCGATGACCGGCGTGCCGGTGGAATTCAGAGGCGTCTCGTTCGTCGAGCAGGACTTGCCGCCCCGCGTCGCGGATCTCGATCTCTCGATCGAAGCGGGCGAGATCGTGGTTCTCCTCGGACGCAGCGGATCGGGGAAGACCACCACCCTGCGGCTCGTCAACGCACTGCTCCTGCCGAGTCGCGGCGAGGTGCGCGTCGATCGCAAATCGACGGCGGCGTGGGATCCGGTCGAGCTTCGAAGGCATACGGGTTACGTCATCCAGGAAGGAGGCCTCTTCCCTCACTTCGACGTAGCCCGCAACGTCGCGCTCATGCCGACGCTCCTCGGCTGGGCTCGCGATCGCGTCGGCGACCGCGTGCGCGAGATGCTGCAGCTGGTCGGGCTCGATCCGGACCGTTTCGCGGCTCGCTATCCCGCGGAGCTCTCCGGCGGAGAACGCCAGCGCGTGGGCGTCGCTCGGGCGCTCGCCGCGGATCCGCCGCTCGTCTTGATGGACGAGCCGTTCGGAGCCCTCGACCCGCCTACTCGCGAAGAGATTCGCTCCGAGTTCCGCGCCCTCGTCCGCGGCCTACGCAAGACGATCGTCTTCGTGACCCACGATCTGCGTGAAGCGCTATCGCTCGGCGATCGTATCGCGCTGCTCGAGCGCAGCCGTCTCGCGTTTCTCGGTGAGCCGCGGAGTCTCTTGGAATCCAGCGCGCCCGAAGCGCGAGCGTTCGTGCGAACGCTCCGCGACCGCTAGTGTCCTGAGTCAGAAATCCGTTGCGTAAGCCTGCGAGCTATCGGCGTCGTCCGCAAGGCGCGACGACGAGCGATACTCTTGCGGTATCGCGAGAAGGAGCAACGCGGCGGACGGCGGCGAGAGCCGCAGGATTATGTGACGGATTTCTGACTCCGGACACTGACTGCGAGCCCGATGGTCGAAGGCGAGCAAGGCATCCGTTTCGGTACGATCGCCGCGCCCCTTTTTTAGAAGCGCGTCCCACATATTGCTCGAAAAACGAGGGTTCCTGCCGTATGAACACGGAGCTGATGGGCTTTCTCGAGTTTCTGTCGGCCAATCGCTCCGAGGCGGCTCGCTTGAGCTTCGAGCACGCGGAACTCGTTCTAGTCTCGACGACGGTGGCAATCGCGATCGGGATCCCTCTCGGCATTCTCGCCTCGCGCCGCCCGGGCGCGGAACGCTGGATCCTCGGCGGCGCCAACCTACTGCAGACGATTCCGAGCCTCGCGCTGTTCGGGCTGTTGATCCCCATTCCCTACGTCGGGGGGATCGGCGCGCGAACGGCGATCGTGGCGCTCATCGTTTACGCGTTGTTGCCGATCATCCGCGCCACGCATGCCGGGCTCGGCGCCATCGACCCCGCCGTCCGCGAGGCCGCCCTGGCGATGGGGATGGATGCGCGCCAACGGCTCTGGCAGGTCGAGCTGCCGCTCGCCTTCGGTGTGATTCTTTCCGGAATCCGTGTGGCAACGGTGATCTCCGTCGGCGTGGCGACGATCGGCGCGGCGATCGGCGCAGGCGGCCTCGGCGTCTACATCTTTCGAGGGGTAGCGATGGTCGACAACCGGCTGATCCTCGCCGGCGCGGTGCCCGCCGCAGCCATGGCGATCGGCGCGGATCTCGGGATCGGCGCTCTGGCGACGCGCTTCTCGCCGGATCGGCGCCGGCGCGCCTCGTGAACTTCCTGCGGGCGCTAGGTGAGCTCTGCACGAGGTCTAGAGCTTACCTACTCGTACTCCTCGCGATGGCAGGCTGCCGTTCGGCCGACCGGATCGTGGTCGGCTCGAAGAACTTCAGCGAACAGGTGCTGCTCGGCGAGATCGTCGCGCAGACGATCGAGCGGCAGACCGGCCTCGCGGTCGACCGCCGGCTGAACCTCGGCGGCTCGTTCGTTTGCGACCGCGCGCTGCGGGCCGGCGAGATCGACGTGTACGTCGAGTACACGGGCACGGCGTACACCGCGATCCTCAAGCGACCGCCGATTGCCGATCGCCAGCAGGTGCTTGGCGAGCTGCGCAAACAGTATGCGGAGGCCGGCCTCGAATGGACCGCGCCGCTCGGCTTCGAGAACACGTTCGCCATGGTGATTCGTGGCGAAGACGCGGACCGCCTGGGCGTTCGCACGATCTCGGACCTGGCCGCGCATCCCGACTGGCGCGCGGCGTTCGGCTACGAATTCATGGAGCGTGCCGACGGCTTTCGCGGGCTCGCGGCGAGTTATCATCTGCAGTTCCGCGATCCGCCGCGCGTGATGGAGCTCGGGCTCCTCTATCGCGCGCTCGTCGACCGGCAGGCCGACCTCGTCGCGGGCAATTCGACCGACGGGTTGATCGTCAGCCTCGGCCTGCGCGTGCTCGCCGACGACCATCACTACTTTCCTCCCTACGACGCCGTGCCTGTCGCGCGCCGGGCCACCCTCGAGCGCCATCCCGAGGTTCGTACCGCCCTCGATTCGCTCGGCGGGCGAATCAGTGCGGACAAAATGCGCCGCCTCAACTACCGGGTTGACGGCGAGAAGGCTTCGGCGGAGGAGACGGCGCGGGAGTTTCTTGGCGAGGCCCCGCAAAGTGGAGAGGCTCCTCGCCGCGGAGATGATCCGCGGTGACGAAGTAGTCTCCGCCGAGCGCGGGCCGCCAGACGTCGTTCGCGACGGCAGCATCGCGGGACAGTACCAATGCCGCCCCGCCGACGATGGCTCCGACGGCGGCGTAGGCGAGCTTCGCCGGCACGTACACGAGGTTGCACCCGACGAGCGCCGCGGCGAGGCCGATTCCGCTCCAGCCGCTGGAGCCCGCGGCCTCCTCCTCGGTCTCGGACGGCTTCGCCTCCGGCGTCGTTCGAAGCGGAGTAGGCGTCGGCGTCGCCTGCAGGCGCACCGTGGGCGTCGGTCTCGGACGTGTCGTTGGGGTCACCTGCGGCCGCGACGTGGGCGTCGGTCGCGGATACGGCGTCGGGGTCGCTTGCGGCCGTGCCGTCGGTGTGGGACGCGGCGTCGGCTCGAGCTTCGCGACACGGGTCTGCGGCGTTGGAGGCGGGGGGAGTGGCGGCGGTTCCGCGGCCGGGCCGCTCGGCGGGATCTCGCCGACGCCCGTCGGTTCCTGAGAGAGCTTACCGCTGACGTCCGCCGTACCCCCCGCGACCGGGCGTGGCGCGACGGCATAGTACTTCGCGGGATCGACCGGTCGTTTGGATTCGCGAACCTCGTAGTGCAGATAGCCGTCCGGGCCGATCGTGCCGATCGTCTGACCGACGACGACTGCCTCCCCCTCGTGCACTCGGAGCTCGCCGAGGTGGGCATAGATCGTCGTGAGGCTCTCGCCGTGCGAAATCGCCGCCACCTTGCCGGAGCCGCGAATTTCTCCCGTGTAGACGACGTTGCCACCGAGCGCTGCCGCCACCGGGTCGCCGGGGCGCGCGGCTAGGTCGATGCCTTGGTGATTCGCGCGCGCGGCATCGCCGTAGGCGCTGACGATGGCTCCCTCGGCCGGCCAGATCATCTGTGACTGCGGTTCCCATGAGAACTGTCCCACCGGACCGACGGGGACATGCTCCGTGCATGCCGGAACCGCGAGTGCGAGCCATCCTCCCAGGGCAACCGCCGCCCTCCTCCGCACGCTCACGATTCGCAATGTGACACGCCGGGGCGGGGATGCAAAGTCCCGACCGTTCGGAGTAGTCTCCCTGAATGGAGCCCTTCACGACGGTCGTGCTCGCCGGCGGCGCGAGCTCGCGGATGGGCCGGCCGAAGGCGCTCCTCCCGTTCGGCGCCGAGACCCTGATCGAGCGCGTCGTGCGACGCCTGGCCCCGTGCTCGAGCGAGGTCCTCGTCGTCCGCGGACCACACGTGCTGCTGCCTCCGCTGCCCGGCGAGGTCCGGATCGTGGCGGATGAGGTTCCCCTGCAGGGCCCGGTCGCCGGCATTCGCTACGGTCTCGCAGCGGCGCGCACGGAGCTAGGATTCGTCTGCGGCTGTGATCATCCGTTCCTCGAGCCGGGGATCGCCCGGCTCCTCGCCGAGCGCGCCGCCGACGGCGATGGCGCAATCGTCGTGTCCAAGGGAGTCCCCCAACCGCTCCTCGCCGTCTATCGCAAGCGGGTCGCGACCATCGCGGCGACGATGCTCGCTTCGGGAGAGCGGCGCGCGGTCCGGCTCGTCGAGCACGCGCGACTCGTCGAGGTCTCCGACGAAGAACTGTTCGCCGCCGATCCATCCGGCTTGAGCCTCCTCGACGTCGATACGCCGCAGGCGTACCGCGATGCCCTCGCGCGCCTCGACCCGTGCGCGCGGTGAATACCACGCCCGCAGCGCTACGCCTTTTCGTATACGGAACGCTCAAGCGCGGTGGGCGGTACCACGACCGATTCTGCCGGGGCGCGCGTTCGGTCGAGAGCGCGATCGTGCGGGGGCGGATCTACGTGCTGCCGATAGGCTATCCAGTCCTCACCGTGCCGGCGGCAAGCATCCTCGCCCGCGGCAGCGTCGATCCGCTCGCCGACGTTGCGACGCAGGCGAAAGCCCTAGGAGCGTGCGTCTCGGATCGCGCCCGTTCCGCGCGATCAAAGGGAATGCAACATCCTGCCGAGCTAGCGCGCACACTCGACGACCCGCGCGATGAGCGGGGCGATTGCGACGTCGTTCGCGGCGAGATCCTCGTCTTCGACGATCCGCAGGAGCGTCTGCCCCGAATCGACGAGCTCGAAGGTTTTCGCCCGAGCGAAGCGAGCCTCTACGCTCGTGTGCTCCTGACCGTGCTCCGCGAACGAGACGCGCGGCTCGTCCCCGCGTGGGCGTACGTCGAAGGGGAGCTGCTCAGAAACGCCCCGCCACCGAAGCGCGGAAAGGGCACGGTACCCGCGACCTCATAGATCCGTAGGGGTGACGTGGTGGCTCAGAGCGCCCGGATCTCGATCCCGGCACGGAGCAAGCGGTCGCGCACCGCGCGCGCGATCGCCGGCGCGCCGCGGGTGTCGCCGTGGATGCAAAGGGTTTCGGCACGAATCCCGACGCGGGTACCATCGACGGCGACCGCCTCATGGTCACGCGCGATCCGCAGCGCTTGCTCCGCCGCTTCTTCGGGGTCGATTATGACCGCCGCCGCGAGCGTGCGCGGAGCGAGCGAGCCGTCGGCCCGGTAGCGGCGGTCCGCGAAGCCCTCGCCCGCACTCGGGAGGCCGAGCTCTTCGGCCATCTCGATCAGAAGCGAGCCGGCGAGGCCGACCAAGCGGAGCTCGCTTCCGACGTCGCGAACCGCGCGAGCGACGGCACGGGCGACCGCAACCTCGCGCGCGGCGACGTTGTAGAGGGCTCCGTGCGGCTTGACGTGAACGAGCCGTACGCCGGCGGCGGCCGCGACCGCGGCGAGCGCACCCACCTGGCTGCGAACCGACGACTCGATCTCGGGGAGCGGAAGAGCGAGCTCCCGGCGGCCGAAGTCCTGACGATCGGGGTAGCTCGGGTGAGCACCGACGGCAACGCCGAGCTCGAGTGCCGCTGCGACCGTTTCCGCCATCGTTCGCGCGTCACCCGCGTGACCGCCGCAGGCGACGTTCACCGACGTGAGATAGGGGATGAGCGCACGATCGTCGTAGCCCTCCCCGACATCGGCATTGAGGTCGATCTTCACCAACCCTCCGCGACTGCCGAGGGTAGCAGTTCCTCGAGCGTCCGGTAGAGCGCCTGCGCGCGATCGACGGTCACCGCGACGAAGCGTAGCCTGTCGCCCGGCTTGGCCTGACCGACGCGCCAGAGATCGGCGGTGATGAGGGTCGCGATCTTCGCGTACCCGCCCGTCGTCGGACGATCGACGGCGAGCAGGATCGGCTGTCCGTCTGCCGGCACCTGCACCGCGCCCGGAGCGAGTCCCTCCGGGAGAAGGTCCGCGCCACGCGCGTGTTCGATCGGGGGCCCATCGAGGCGCAGGCCCATGCGATCCGACCGCGCGGAAACCCGGTATTCCGAGGCGAAGAACACCTCGGTGCCGCCGGCGGTGAAAGACTCCGTCTGCGGCCCCGGGATCGCGCGCAGCTCGGCGTCCGCGGCGTACACCGGCAACACGCCGGGCACGACCCGCCTCCGTCTCCCCTGACCCGGAGGCGTGCCGATCGGCAATCGATCGCCGCCGCGAAGCGCCCGGCCCTCGAGCCCGCCGAAGCCGCCGGCGGCGCAGGTGGAGCGGCTGCCGAGGAGCGGCGGGACCTCGATACCGCCGTGCAGCGCGAGATACCCGCGGGCTCCTTCGAGGCTCCGGCCGATTCGCAACGTTTGACCGCGGTCGACCGGGAAAGACTCGGCATGCGGCACCATCCGCCCGTCGAGCGTCGCTTCGAATCGTGCGCCCGTGATCGCCGCCCAGTGATGGGCCTCGAAGCGAATCTCGGGTCCTGCGAGCGTGAACTCGAGGGCCGCCGAGCCCTCTGGATTGCCGAGCAGGCGATTGGCGAGGCGGAGCGCGAGCGCGTCCATCGCGCCGCTCGCGGGAATACCGAGCGCGCCGTAGCCCGCCCGACCCAAGTCCTGCACGGTCGTCAGAGGACCCCCGCGCACGATCTCGATGGTCATCGCGGCACGAACTTCACCCTGTCGCCGGGCACCAGCCGGGTCGGCGGGTCGGCGTGCGGATCAAAGAGCGAGACGCCGGTACGGCCGAGAATCCGCCAGCCGCCGGGGGTCGAGCGTGGATAGATGCCCGTGAATTCGCCGCCGACTGCGACGCTGCCCGCGGGCACCCGGGTGCGAGGCGTCGCCAGGCGTGGTGTGGCCAGCACCGCGGGCAACCCGATCAGGTAGGCGAATCCCGGTGAGAACCCGAGAAAGCCGACGGTGTATTGAATCGATACATGAAGCTCGACGACGGAGCGCTCGTCGAGATCGTGCAGGCGCGCGAGGTCGGCGAGGTCGGGCCCGGCGTCCCCGCCGTAGGCAACCTCGATTTCGTGGACGCGGGGCGCGGGGGCGGCCGCGGCGCGTGCCGTCCGCTCCTCTTTCTCCAGAGCCGAGAGCAGATCGGGCGGCGGCTTGGCGCCGGCACGCAGTAGCACGAGCACCGAGGCTGCAGCGGGGACCACGTCTTCGACCTCCGCGAGTCGAAGCCCGCGAAGTCGATCGTAGAGCGCCCGCGCCGACTCGTTTCGCCGAGCGAGGCAGTCGCCGGGAAACTCGCGAAGGATCGATCGGTCTCCTACCCAGCGCCAGGTCGGGAGGCTCGTCTCGCCCATACATCGGAGTCTTCGCCATTTCCCGCCATGATGCTATGGGACATTCATGAACGCGCGAATCGTCGTCGGCATCGTTGGCGTCATCACGCTGCTCATGGGTCTCTGCGGTCTATTGCGGCCGGAATGGGTCATGAATCTCGTCGGCTATGCCGTGAAGAGCGATGCCCCGAAGACGCTCGTGCACGGCGAGGTGCGGGCAGTCTACGGCGGCATGTTGATCGTCGCCGCCGTCTTCACTCTGCTCTCGGCACCGGACCCGCGTGAGCACCAGGGCAGGCTCCTGCTTCTCGGCCTTCTCTGGCTCGGCGCCGGCGCCGGTCGATTGTTCGGCGTGTTCGTCGATGGAAGCCCGGGGATCTTCGGCTGGCTCTCGTTCGCACTCGAGCTCGGCGGTGGTGGAGCTTTGATCATCGCATCCCAGGCCGCGGGGCGCGAGGAGATCCCGACCGCGCCGGCGGGCAGCGAAGCACCGCCGCTGCGGGCTTAGGTCTTTTCGGCGGGTCCGAAACGGGCCGGCGAGAAGCGCGCTCGAGCTCGGTAGATCAGGGGTCGAGGCCGATCGAGAAGCGTCACCAACGCCAAACGCGAGGAAAACCACCATGGTACGTGTCGAGAAGCAGGACGTGGTGACGACGATCATCCTGGATCGGCCCGAGGTTCGAAACGCAGTGGACCGCGCGACGGCCGAGGCGCTAGGGGATGCGTTCCGCTCCTTCGAGGCGGACGCGGAGGCGCGCGTCGCGGTCCTGTGGGGCGCAAATGAAACCTTTTGCGCGGGTGCAGACCTCAAGCACTTCGACAACCGCGTGCGCGACGACGGAGACGGCCCGATGGGCGTCTCGCGCATGATGCTCACCAAACCGACGATCGCCGCGGTAGCCGGCTACGCCGTGGCGGGAGGACTCGAGCTCGCGCTGTGGTGCGATCTCCGCGTCGCGGAGCAGGATGCCGTGTTCGGAGTCTTCTGCCGACGCTGGGGCGTGCCGTTGATCGACGGCGGCACCGTGCGGTTGCCTCGCCTGATCGGTCTGTCCCGCGCGCTCGACCTGATTCTCACCGGCCGCCCGGTCAAAGCCGACGAGGCGCTGGCAATCGGTCTCGCCAACCGAGTCGTCGCCAATGGGGAATCACGCCGCGCCGCAGAGGCGCTCGCCCGTGATATCGCGAGCTTTCCGCAGGAATGCATGCGCAACGATCGTCGGTCCGCGCACGACCAGTTCGGACTTGAATTGGACGAGGCGATTCGCCATGAGTTTGCGCTCGGCGGAAGGTCGCTTGCTTCGCCGGAGCTCTCCGGAGGTCTCGGACTGTTCCGCGGAGGTCACGGTCGGCATGGGTCGTTCAGTACGTAGAGCGTTCGGCGTTGCGGCGGTCGTCGCGCTCCTCGCGCCGGCTGTCGTGCTCGCCGACGCCTGGGAGACGACCCGGCAAACCGTAATCGACCCGATCAATTCCGAGCTCCACCGCCACCTGCCGACCCACATCAAGGAGCGCGATCTGGATCAGATCCTCGCGCTGTACGCGACGGAGACGGGTTCGGGCCTCCTCTGGGACGGAAGCCAGCCGGTCTACACACAGCAAGAGGAGGAGTTGATCCGTTGGCAAGGATCGACGGGACGCGAGTCGATCCGCGATCGCTATCGGCGTATCATCGATCTCTTCCCCGTAGTCGAAAAGGCGGAGCTGCGCATTCACCGAATCTACTGGGACGCGGCCGATGCCGATGGATATCCCGCCGACGTACACCTGATCGTGAGGGGAACGCGCGCCGACGGCTCCGCCGCGCAGCTCGATCAACGCATGCACATCCACGTCGCGCAGCGGAGCAAGGACTGGCGGATCACAGCGGAGGATGTGACCGCACGCGAAATGGTGTCGCGGCGCGACCCGCGTTTCGCGCTCGCCACGGAGGAAGCGGGGATCCGAAACGTACACCAGAGCGCGGGCTCGCCGATCTTCCGCATCGTCGGCGGCACAGCGAGCAGCGCCGGGGCAGCCGTCGCCGACGTCGACGGCGACGGCTGCGAGGATCTCTTCCTCCCCGGGGATCCCGAGGCGGTTCTCTACAAGAACGACTGCAACGGCACATTCACGGACGTCACCGCGCAATGGGGTATTCCCCGCCCCTTCCCGGCCGTCGCCACGGCTGCCGTGTTCTTCGACTACGACAACGACGGCCGGCCCGATCTCTTCGTGACGGCGATCAAGGGCGGCAACCGTCTCTTTCACAACGTCCGGGGCGAAGACGGCGCTCCGCGGTTCGTCGACGTCACCGCGCAGGCCGGGATTCCCGAGGGCGAGTGGTCGAGCATGGCGACGGTTGCGGACTACGACCGCGACGGGTTCCTCGACGTCTACGTCGTGCGCATGGGAAATCACGAAAGCACGAGCCCGGAGCCCAACTACCAAGCGACCAACGGGCTGCCGAAGCAGCTGCTTCACAACAACCACGACGGCACGTTCACGGACGTGACGCAGCAGGCGGGCGTGGGTGATCGGGGTTGGGGGCTCGCGGGCGCCTGGGGCGACTACGACAACGACGGTTGGCCCGATTTGTTCGTCGGCAACGAATTCGGTTTCTCGGTGCTCTACCGAAACCGCGGCGACGGTACGTTCGAGGACGTGAGCGTCAAGAGCGGCGCGAGGATTCGCGCCGCGGCAATGGGTGTCGCGTGGGGCGACTACGACGGCGACGGAAATCTCGACCTCTACGTCTCTGCCATGTACGCGAACTCGCGCTGGGCGCTCTTTCACCCCGACTTTCCGGCACCGATGCCCTGGTACGCACGACTGCTCGGATACTTCACGTCGGAGGTGAAGCGCCGCTCCGATCAAATCGTCGAGGACCTGACCCGCGGCTCGACGCTCCTCCACAACAACGGAAACGGCACGTTCACCAACGTCTCCACTGCGGCCGGCGTGAACGACGGGCAATGGGGTTGGGGTGCGGAGTTTCTCGACTACGACAACGATGGAAAGCTCGACATCTTCGCGGAGAACGGCTTCGTCACCGGCGAGCTCCCCGACGACATCTGAATGGACATGTTCGAAGGCGTCGGTCGACGCCTCGATCAGAAGACCGGAACGCTGGTGAGCATCGGCGCTCACAGCTTGAACGGTCGTGAGCGAAAGGTGCTGTTCCGCAACAACGGCGACGGCACGTTCACCGACGTCGCGTTCGTGAACGGCGCCGCTCGGCAAGAAGACGGCCGGGGGCTCGCCATCTTCGACTACAACGACGACGGGCAACCCGATCTCCTGCTGCGCAACTACCAGCAACCGACGCAGCTCCTGAAGAACCGCGGCGGCCTCGAGCATTGGGTCGAATTGAAGCTCGTCGGTACGACGTCGAACCGCGACGCGGTCGGCGCGCAGATTCGCCTCCGCACCAGCCACGGCTGGCAGACCCGTGTCGTCGGAGCAGGATCGGCGTATCTCTCCCAGCAGAGCGCGATCCAGCACTTCGGCCTCGGCGACGAGAATCTCATTCGCGAGATGGAGATCACTTGGCCGTCGGGCGCGACCACGCGATTCGCCGATCTCCAGGGCGGGCATCGCTTCACGATCACCGAAAACTCGCCGAGACCGATCACCTGCGCCGACCCCGCCTGTCCAAAGTAGTGCTCAGGAAGGCAACCTAACCCGGCTGAGCGAGCCGCATGCACGCAGATCCCGTCGCGTCCGTCGCTCTCTGGATTGCGGTCATTCTCGTGGTCGCCAAGCTCGGAGGGGATTTGGCGGCGCGCTTCGGACAACCGGCTGTGCTCGGGGAGCTCGTCGGCGGCATCGCCGTCGGCAATCTCGATCTTTTCGGAGTTCGCTTCTTCGACCCGATCGCGACCGATCACTCGGTCGATTTGCTCGCTCGCCTGGGAGTGCTGATCCTGCTCTTCGAGGTCGGCCTCGAGTCCACGGTCGCGCAGATGCTCGAGGTCGGTGCGTCGTCGCTGCTCGTCGCGGTGATCGGTGTGGTCGCTCCGTTCACGCTCGGATGGGGGGTGGGGGTCTGGCTGCTTCCCGGCCACAGCGGCTACGTGCATGCCTATCTGGGCGCCGCGCTCTGCGCCACGAGCGTCGGCATCAGCGCACGGGTGCTGCAAGACCTCGGGCGAGCGCAGGGCCGCGAGGCGCGCATCATCCTGGGGGCAGCCGTGATCGACGACGTGCTCGGCCTCCTGGTGCTCGCCGTGGTCACCGGGGCCATCACCGCCGCCGAGAGCGGCGCCGCGCTTTCCTACGGAGCCCTCGCGGCGGTCGTCGTCAAGGCCGTCGTCTTCCTCGTCGGAGCGGTCGCGATCGGCGTCTACGTCTCGCCGAGGCTATTCGACCACGCCGCGGCCCTCAAATCACGCGACGTGCTGCTCGCGGCCGGTCTCGCCTTCTGCTTCGCGTTCTCGTGGCTCGCGGAACAGGCGGGCCTCGCACCGATCGTCGGCGCGTTCGCGGCCGGTCTGACCCTCGAGAAGCTCCACTATCGGCGATTCATCGAGCGCGGCGAGCGATCGCTCGAGGAGCTCGTACATCCGATCTCCGCCTTCCTCGTACCGATCTTCTTCGTCGTCATGGGCGCTCGCACCGACCTCGCGACGTTCGCCGACCCGCACGTGATCGGCGCTGCCGCCGCGCTGACGCTCGCGGCGATCGTCGGCAAGCAGGCATGTTCCGCCGGCGTGATCGAATCGGACGTCGACCGACTCTCGGTCGGCATCGGAATGGTGCCGAGAGGCGAGGTCGGGCTGATCTTCGCGAACATCGGCCTCGGGCTCACGCTCGGAGCCGAAACGATCATCGACGCAGGGACCTACTCGGCGGTGGTGGTGATGGTGATCGTGACGACCATGGTCACGCCTCCCGCGCTGAAGTGGAGCCTCGCGCGGCGCCGGCGGGGCCGCTGACCGGGATCAACGGACCACCAGCACCGGGCAGTGCGCCTGACGGATCACCCGCTCGACCACGCTGCCGAGGAAGAAATGCTTGAGACCCGTGCGCCCGTGCGTGGCGATGACCAGCAGATCTGCCTCTTCCTCACGCGTCAGCTCGAGGATTCGAGCGACCGGGTCTCCGTCCACGACTCGCGTGCGAAAGGGGACCGCGGCGAGCGTCGCGTCTTTCGGGACCCGCGCCCGCAGCGCTTCGTGAGCCTTCTGTTCGGCCTGGATCCGCGCCTCCGGGCGGAAGAGCTCCGTCGAAGAATAGTGCGCGTAGAGCGGGTTCGGCGTCGGCGGGGTCTCGATCACGTGGCAGAGAACGACTTCCGCTCCGTGGTCGCTCGCGACCCGGAACGCGTGCGCAACCGCGGCATCACCGGCCTCCGAGAAATCGGTCGTCACCAGTACGCGCTTGAAGGTAGGAGTCATCGAGGGTCCCTTCTGTCAGTCGCGGGCAAGGAGCAGCGTGGCGACCCCGCAGGGCTCGCCGCGGACGGTACACACGTGGGTCCCCGGCTTGCGGCCGGGTCGGACGTCGGACACGTCGAAACCCTGTCGGGCCAGCCGCGCGTGGGTGGTCTGCACGTCTGTCACCCGGTACGAGATTCCCCACAGACGATCATCCAGCCCATCCCGCTCGTCACCTTTCGCGCCGAGCGGCGCCGCGATCTCCACCGTGATGCCGCCGATGCGAAAGAAGAGCAGCCGCGCGCCCCAATCGGGAAAGGTCCGATCGAGAGCGAGACGAAGACCGAGCGTGCTGCCGAAAAAGGAGCGCGCGCGATCGGGATCCCGCGTGTTGACGACGACGTGATCGCAGCCCGAGATTGCGCTCTGTGCGCCCTCCACCGGCTCGGCGGTGGGCAAGAGAGCCGCAGGCGACAGATGCTCGATCGCGAAGACCGTCACACCGAGCGTCTGCGCTTCGGGCAGCATGACGTTTCGCCACCGGCGCTCCACCCCCGAGCGCTCTTCTCTGCCGGCCCCGGCGATCGGATCGGTCGCGTCGATGCCGCGGGCGCGTAGCTCCCGCGCGCACGCCTCCGCGTCCGAGGTCCCGAAGGCGAGCGCGAAGAGGCCTTCGCCGTGGTCGCCGAGCCAGGCACCGAGCCGATCCGACATCTGACCCTGCCGCTCCGGAGCCAGTAGCTCGACGTAGACGTTCTCGAGACGAAAGAGCGTATTCGCCGTTCCGTAGGTAGGATGCGACCCCCGCCACGAGGGCCGGCGCCCGAGCAGGCGCGCATAGACGTCGGTCGCGGCCGCGAGGTCGCGTACCGCAATCACCAGATGATCGAGCGTCGTCAGCATGTGACTGCGCCAGTCTTTCATGAATTCGTTGCCGACGGCAAAGTTTTCGATCGTGGCGCTCCGTTCCGGTTCGGCGCCGTCGGGAAGACGGCACGGTCCGGCGCCGGGATTGGCGGGCATCGGCTGCGGCATGCTAGAGATGCGGATAACGCCGCGCGGCCAGGCGCACGGGGAGGACCATGGCAATCACGGACTTTCTCAGGAAACAATTCGTCGATGTCATCCATTGGACCGAGGACGGCGACGGCGTCCTGGCCTATCGGTTCCCCATGCAGGACTTCGAGATCCAGTACGGCGCGCAGCTCACCGTGCGCGAGTCGCAGATGGCGCTTTTCGTCGATGAGGGGAAGATCGCCGACGTGTTCGCTCCCGGTCGCTACAAGCTCACGACGCAGACGCTGCCGCTGCTCACGAACCTCAAGAACTGGGACAAGCTCTTCCAATCACCGTTCAAGTCGGACGTATACTTCTACTCCACGCGCCTGCAGCTGAACCAGAAGTGGGGCACCGCGAACCCGATCACGATCCGCGACAAGGAATTCGGTGCGGTGCGCATGCGCGCCTTCGGGATCTACTCCTACAAGATCGCCGATCCCAAGACGTTCTATCTGAACATCAGCGGCACGCGGGAGGTCTACACGATCGTCGACCTCGAAGGACAGCTGCGCAACACGATCGTCTCGTCGATCACCGATCTCTTCGGTGAATCGGGGATCGCCTTTCTCGACATGGCGGCCAACCAGGACGAGCTCGGCACGCGCCTGAAAGGCAAGGTCGAGCCGATGTTTCAGCAGTACGGGCTCGCGCTCGACCGCTTCCAGGTCGAAAACGTCTCGCTTCCCGAGGAGCTACAGAAGATCCTCGATCAGCGCATCGGCATGGGCGTCGTCGGCGACATGGGTCGCTACACGCAGTATCAGACCGCCCAGTCGATCCCCATCGCCGCCGCGAACGAAGGGGGAGCGGCGGGAATCGGCGCGGGAATCGGCGCCGGTGTGGCGATCGGTCAGAACATGGCTTCCGGGATCGCTTCGGCCACACAAGCCGCGAAGCCGGCGGCCGCGTCGGCCGCCGACGTAACCGTGGCGATCGAGAAGCTTCACGAGCTGATGACCAAGGGAATCCTCACCCAAGCGGAGTTCGACGCGAAAAAGACCGAGCTACTGAAGAAGCTGTCGTAAGCGCACGACATTGCCTCGGCGTTGGATGGGATGGGGAGCGGGGCGGTGAGTGGCATTGAGTGGCTCGTGGAAGCCTTCGGTTGCGACGAGCCGGGGCTGCGGGATCCAGAGCTGCTGTCGGCCCTGTTTCACGACATCGTCGACGAGATGCACCTGAAGCCGCTCGGCGAGCCGACGTGGCACCGCTTTCCCGCGCCGGGAGGCGTCACGGGAATCTGGCTCCTGGCCGAGTCGCATCTTACGATTCATTCCTTCCCCGAGTTTCGTTCCCTCTGCCTGAACCTCTTCTGCTGCCGCGAGCGCGCGCCGCTCGATTGGCGGGCGCCTCTGACGCGGCGGCTCGGCGCGACGCACGTCCATGTGAGCGAGCTGCGCAGGCCATATCGGCTGCCGGAGGAGGTGTGAGCTTCGAGGCGAACTGTCCCGCGTGCGGCGCGAAGGTCGTCTTTCGCGGGACGGCTTCGGTGGTCGCCGTATGCGAGTACTGCAGGTCGACGCTCGTCCGCCACGACGTGAACCTCGAAGACGTCGGCAAGATGGCGGAGCTCAAGGCCGACGGCTCGCCGCTGCAACTCGGGTCGAGTGGAGCCTACCGGGGCGCCCATTTCGCCGTCGCCGGCAGAATCCAATACCGGTTCGAGCAAGGCTTGTGGAACGAGTGGTATCTCGTCTTCGATGACATGCGCGGGGGCTGGCTCGGCGAGGCGCGTGGAAGCTACGCGATGTCTTTCCCCACCAAGGTCGTGGAGACGCTTCCGCCATTTGCAGAGTTGCGGGCGGGCCGAGCGCTGACCATCGGCGGACGCCCGTTCGAGGTCGTCGACGCCCAGAAGGCGCGCACGATCGCGGGCGAGGGAGAGCTTCCGTTTCGCGTCGGCGCGGGCTACCAGGCACCGGTCGCCGACTTGCAGGGTCGTGGCCGAACCTTCGCCACGCTCGACTACAGCGAGGATCCTCCGCTCGTCTTTGTCGGCGAGTACGTCGAGTTCGACGAGCTGGCACTCTCGGGGCTGAGGGCGCACGATGGATGGTGAGCCGCCGCCAGGGTCTCGATCCCCCGCAGCGCCTGCGCCGGCCCCGCGAGAGGCGCCGAAGATCCGCGCGCTCACCTGTCCGAGCTGTGGCGCGCCGCTCACCGTGCGCGGGTTACGGCAAACCGAATCGATCGCGTGCGGCGGATGTGGCTCGGTCCTCGATCTCACCGACGAGAACCTGCAAGTCATCTCGAAGGTTCAGTCGAAGTTACGCATCGAGCCGCTGATCCCGCTCGGGACGCGCGGCAAGCTCCTCGGCGACACGCTCGAGGTGATCGGCTACATGCGGCGCAGGGTCACCGTCGAAGGGGTCGACTACGAGTGGGGCGAATACCTGCTCTTCAATCCGTACAAGGGCTTTCGTTGGCTCTCGGAATACAACGGCCACTGGACGTTCATCCGCACGATCACCGAACGGCCGACCGCGTCGGGCAGCCGCGTCGAATATCTGAACCGCGAGTTCCAGCATTTCCAGACGGCGAACGCATCGGTCACCTACGTGCTCGGGGAGTTCTTCTGGCGTGTCACGGTCGGTGAGACGGCGCGCGTCGAAGACTATGTGAGCCCGCCTTACATCCTGAGCCGCGAGTCGACCGCCAACGAAGTCGTCTGGTCGCTCGGCCAATACCTCCAGCCGAGCGTGATTGCGCAAGCGTTCCAACGCCGGGCTCTGCCGATGCCGGTCGGCGTCTACTCTTGCCAACCCGTGCCCTTCGGCATGACGGTCTCGAAGGTCTACGGACTGCTCGGACGCTTCCTGATCGCGGCCCTCGTGCTGCAGCTGCTCGTCCTCTTCCTCTCCCGCAACAAGCTCGTCTACCAGGGCAACTTCGTCTACCAGGGCGAGTCCGCGCTTCGCGTCGCGAGCGGCGCAGCGGCATTCGTCACCGACGTGTTCGACGTGCCGGGGCGCACCGCGAACGTCGTCGTGCGAACCAACGCGGACGTCTCGAACAGCTGGATCTACCTGAGCTTTGCGCTCATCAGCGAGGAGACCGGCAACGCCTACGACTTCGGCCGCGAGGTCAGCTACTACTTCGGTCGCGACAGCGACGGCTCGTGGACCGAGGGGACGCGGAGCGACGAGGCCACGCTCCCGAGCGTGCCCGCCGGACGCTACTACCTGAGAATCGAGCCGGAAGGGCCCGACAGGATCTCGTATTCGATAAAGGTCTATCGCGACGTCCCGCGCTGGTCGTTTTTCTGGCTCGGCCTCGTCGCGCTCCTGTTGCCGCCGGGGCTCCTGTTCTGGAGGCGGCGTCTGTTCGAGATCCAGCGCTGGTCGGAGAGCGACCATCCGATCGTTACGCTATCGAGCGACTAGACGAACGATCGATGGAACGGCTGTATCTCGTGTTCGGTGTCCTCGTGCTCGCGGCCGTGACCTACGCCGACTACCGGGGCGTGAGCTTCACGAGCTACGACGAGGTCAAGAACGTCCCAAAGTCGATCCGTAACAACCCGGGCGCCTATCGCGGCGTCTATCGACAGGGCTACTTCCACAAATGAGGGAGGACTGAGCATGGCGGGACTCTTGGGCGCATTGTTGAGCTCGATCATCTTTTCGGTGCTGGGCGTGGTGATTTTCTGGTTGTCGTTCGCCGCCATCGACAGGCTTACGCCGTACAACCTCTGGAAAGAGATCAGCCAGGATCGCAACGTCGCCCTGGCGATCGTCGTGGGGGCAATGTCGCTCGGCATCTGCACGATCATCGCTGCCGCCATCCACGGCTGACGAGCTCGGACGATGACCTACGCCCTCCTCGTCTCGGTCTTCGTGATCGCCTCGTGCGGCCTCGTCTACGAGCTGATCGCCGGCACGCTCGCCAGCTACTTGCTCGGCGACTCGGTCACGCAGTTCTCGACCGTGATCGGCACCTATCTCTTCGCGATGGGCATCGGCTCGTATCTGTCGCGCTACGTCGGCAAGGGCTTGGTCGCGAAGTTCGTCACGATCGAGCTGCCGTTGGAATCGTCGGCGGCAGCTCGGCCGCGGCGCTCTTCTTCGTCTTCTCCTACCTCTCGAGCTTCAAGGTAGTCCTCTACTTCCTCGTGGCCCTCATCGGCGTGCTGGTCGGCCTCGAGATCCCGCTCCTGCTGCGCATTCTCAAGGGAAGGCTCGAATTCAAGGACCTGGTCTCCGAGGTGCTCACCTTCGACTACCTCGGCGCGCTGATCGCCTCGCTGCTCTTCCCGCTCGTGCTCGTGCCGAAGCTCGGCCTGGTGCGCACGTGCTTTCTGTTCGGCACGCTGAACGCCGTGGTCGCGGGTTGGACGGCGTGGCTCTTCCGGAACGACCTCGCGCGGATCGATTCGGTTCGGCGCCAGGTCGTTGGCGTCACGATGCTGCTGCTCACGGGCCTCGTCTACGCGAACCGGCTCACCGCCTACGCCGAAGAAGGGCTCTACGCCGACGACGTGGTATTCGCCCAGTCCTCGCGCTACCAGCGCATCGTGCTCACGCGCTGGCGGGACGATCTGCGCCTCTTCTTGAACGGGCATCTGCAGTTCAGCTCGCGCGACGAGTACCGATACCACGAGGCGCTGGTGCATCCGGCCCTCGCCGCGCTCGCCCATCCCCGCACCGTCCTCGTGCTCGGCGGCGGCGACGGGCTCGCCGTGCGCGAAGTCCTCAAGTACTCGACGGTCGAAGCGGTGACGCTCGTCGACCTCGATCCGGCGATGACGAGGCTGTTCACCGACAACGCGCTGCTCGCCCGACTGAATCAAGGCGCGTTCCACGACCCGCGCGTGCGGGTGACGAATGGCGACGCGTTCGTCTGGCTGGTGGAGAACCCCGGGAGCTTCGACTTCGTCGTCGTCGACTTTCCGGATCCGACGAACTACTCGCTCGGAAAGCTCTACACGACGGCCTTCTACCGGTTGCTCGAGCGGCACATCTCCGAGCACGGCGCCGCGGTGATCCAGGCCACCTCGCCGCTCTTCGCCAAGCGGTCCTACTGGTGCATCGTAAAGACGGTGGAGGAAGCGGGGCTCCACGCGACTCCCTATCACGCCTACGTCCCGTCGTTCGGGGAGTGGGGATTCGTGATCGCTTCGAAAGCGCCTTACGAGCCCCCCGCCAGCTATCTCGACGGCCTTCGCTTCCTGAACGCTGCCACCGCCGCCAGCCTGTTCCGCTTTCCGAAGGACATGTCGCCCGTCGACGCCGAGGTCAACCGGCTCAACAACCAAGTGCTGGTGCAGTACTACGACTCCGAGTGGCGACGAGTCACGGAGTAAGCGGGGCGGTCGATCGCGATGAATCGTCGCACGTTCCTGATCGGGTCCGCAGCGGCGATCTCTGCGGGCGCTCTCTACCCGCTGGTTCGCAGCCGCGCCACGCCGCCGCTGTCGGGTGAGCTCGTCGGTGCGTCGTATGGCATCGGCCATCTCTTGCGCGACGGGGGGCTTCCCGCGCCGTCAGGAGAGCGGCGTGTCCCCGTCGTCGTCGCCGGCGGAGGAATCTCGGGCCTCTGCGCGGGTTGGAAGCTCGCCAAGGCGGGCTTCGCGGACTTCGAGATCCTCGAGCTCGAGCCGGAGTGCGGCGGCAACTCGCGCAGCGGCGAGAACTCCGTTTCGCGGTATCCGTGGGGAGCGCACTATGTGCCGGTCCCGTCGGAGCAGGCGCGCGCGGTGCGCGAGCTTTTCGAGGAGCTCGGCGTCATCGAGCGCTACGATGTCGGCGGCCACCCCGTCTACAAGGAAGAGTTCCTTTGCTTCGCGCCACAGGAGCGGCTGTACATCCATGGTCGCTGGCAGGAGGGCCTGCTGCCACTCCTCGCTGCAACCCCGAAAGACCACGACGAGTACGCGCGCTTTCGAGACTTGGTCCACACGGCGCGCGCGCGGCAGGGAAGAGACGGGCGGAAGGCATTCGCGATCCCCATGGAGTTTTCCTCTCGCGACGGCGAGCTCCTCGAGCTCGATCGCCTGTCGATTCGGGACTATCTTCTCCGCGAAAATTTCACGTCGAGCCGCTTGCACTGGTACGTCGATTACGCTTGCCGTGACGATTTCGGCTGCCGCGCGGCTGACGTCTCCGCGTGGGCCGGAATTCACTACTTCGCGAGCCGCGGCGAGGATTCGGCAGTGCTCACGTGGCCGGAAGGCAACGGCTGGCTGGTCGAGCGCCTGCGCCAGAAAGTCGCCAAGCAGCTCCGCACGAACGCTCTCGTCTACCGGATGGAGCGCGCCAACGGGCGGGTGGCGCTCCGCGTCTTCGATGCGCGCGAGCGCCGCTCGACCCTGATCCTCGCGGACCACGTCATCTTCGCCGCGCCCAAGCACACGTTGAAGTTCCTCCTTGCCGAAGCGGCGGACGCACGGCATTTCGAAGAGTTTCAGTATGCGCCGTGGATGGTCGCGAACCTGACGCTCCGCAGATTTCCCAAGGAGCGGACCGGAACGCCGATCTGTTGGGACAACGTGATCTACGACAGCGATTCGCTCGGCTACGTCGTCGCCACGCACCAGAGTCTTCGCACGCACCTCGAGTCCACCGTCTTCACGTACTATCAACCGCTCGCCGGCTCCCCTCCCGACGCGGAGCGTCGCCGCCTGCTCGCGACTTCCTGGTCGACCTGGGCGGATTCGATCCTGCGCGATCTTTCCAAGCCGCACCCGGAGATCCGTGAACTGGTCTCGCGCCTCGACGTGTTTCGTTGGGGGCACGCGATGGTTCGTCCGCGTCCGGGGTTTCTCTGGGGCGAGGCGCGCCGGCTGGCGGCCCTCTCCATCGGCAACATCCATTTCGCCCATTCGGATCTGAGCGGCTTCTCGATCTTCGAAGAGGCACAGTACCGCGGCGTGGCCGCCGCCGAGCGAGTGCTCGATTGCCTACGCGTTCCCCACGCGTCGTCGCTATGAAGCAATCGCAGTGGCTCGTTTCCGCGCGCTTCGATCTCGCGTTCTTCGTCGCACCGCCGCTCGTCGCGGTCGCCGTCCTATGCGCCTCGCCCGCCTCGCTCTTCGAGCAACAGGAGCTGCCCGTTTGGGCATGGGTGTTGCTCATTCCCGCGATCGACGTCAGCCACGTTTACGCCTCGCTCTATCGGACCTACTTCGATCGCGGCGAGTTCCAACGGCGAAAGACGCTCTACTGCGCGGTGCCGGCGCTCTCCTTCCTCGCCGCGACCATCGCGTATTCGGTCGACGCCCTGCTCTTCTGGCGGCTCCTCGCATACACGGCAGTCTGGCACTTCGTTCGCCAGCAATACGGCTTTCTCGCCCTCTATCGCCGCCGCCGCGGCGAGCGGGAGCGAGCGGAGGCTAGACTGGACGCGGCGCTCCTCTACCTCGCGACCCTCTATCCGCTGATCTATTGGCACACGCATCTGCCGCGGCGGTTCGTCTGGTTCGTCGATGGCGACTTCCTGCCGATTTCGGCGGCGGGGCTCGCGTCGACCGCAGGCTGGCTCTATGCAGCCGTGGCGGTCGTCTACATCGTGAAGGAAGGCGCGAAGCTCTTGGCGGGACGGGCGCCGAGCGCCGGCAAGAATCTACTCCTGCTGACGACGGCGCTCACGTGGTACGTCGGCATCGTCGAATACGATTCGGACTATTCGTTCACTGTGACCAACGTGATCCCTCACGGCGTCCCATACGTCGCGCTCGTGTGGATCTACTGCCGGCGGAAATGGACCGGGTCTCAGGCCCGAGGCTGGCTGACCGTGATCTCGCGACCGCGATGGGTCGTCGCCTTCGTCGGCGTGCTGGTCGCCCTTGCGTTTTGCGAAGAGGGCTTGTGGGACCTGCTCGTCTGGGGGGACCACCCGGCTCTGTTCGGCGGCCGCAACCACGTCCTCTCAATGGCCGACTCGACGCTCTTGCCATTCGTCGTCGGCCTGCTGGCGATGCCGCAGGCCACGCACTACGTGCTCGACGGCTTCATCTGGAAGTTGAACGGCGACAACCCCGACCTCGGACGGCTGTTGAACCTCGACCGCGGCGTCAGCGAAAGGACGGCATCACTTCCTTCGCGAAGAGCTCGAGCGAGCGGGTCCCCTTTCGCGGATCCATCCCCGGAAGCTGAGTGCTCATGATGAAGTGCGTGCAGCGAAACTCGCGCTGAAAGCGCTCGAGCTTGCGCGCGACCTGATCCGGGGTGCCGATCATCACCGCCTCCCCGAACCCCGAGCGGCGGATGTCTTCGGGTTTGGCGATCGTCCACATGCGGTCGTCGCCGGGAACATCGCCGGCCTCGGCCAGGATCCTTCCATAGTATTCCATCATGCTCTGGATGTGATCCTGCGTATCCCGCCACGCCTGATCCTCGGTATCGGCGACGTAGACCATGCGAAGCTGCGCGATCCAGAACTCGTCAGGATCCCGACCGGCAGTCTTCAGCTCGTCTAGGTACCACGGCGCCGGGTCGGGACCGAGCGTCGCCATGAGATGGCAACCGGCGCGCGCGACTCGCCGGACGGCCTTCTCGGCCCGCGCGCCGATCCACAGCGGCGGATGCGGCGACTGCACCGGCCTCGGCGCGAGGGTCAGGTCCTTCACCCGGACGAACTTTCCATCGAAGGTGACGCGCTCCTCGCTCCACAACCGCTGGATCAGCTGCACACCTTCGGCGAGCCTCGCCGAGCGCTCTCGGCGCGGCATGCAGAGCGCCTCGAACTCTTCGCGCGCATACCCCTGCCCGACGCCGAGGTCGAAGCGGCCGCTCGACAGGATGTCGACGCAGGTCGCGTCCTCGGCGACACGCACGGGATGCTGAAACGGCAGCAGCAACACGAACGTCCCGATCCGGATCCGTTCGGTCGCCGCGGCGATTGCCGCCGCGGTCGGAAGAAGCGAGGGATTGTAGTCGTCCGCGGTGAAGTGGTGCTCGGTGAGCCAGACGTGGTCGTAGCCGATCTCTTCGGCGCGCCGGACCTGCTCGAGAATCGCTCGATAGAGATTCGCTGGCGGGTCGGCGCCATCGCCGCGGGTTTCGAAAGTCCTCCATGAAGCCGAATTTCATGCTCTGCGTCTCCTCTTCGTTGACGAATCACGACCGAGTACGGCCGCGCCCTTTCGATCCACGCGCGACGTCTTGAGCGAGCGGCCCGCTCCGGCCTACGAAGAACGGCCTCTCCTACCGCGGTGGCCAGCGCTTCGCCAGCCCGCGCCGGTGCGCTTCCTTCGCGCGCTGACGACGCCAATGGACTTGCGGAAGCTCCGAGCATACAACGAAGCCATGCCTAAGGATTCGAAGGTCGCACGCAAGAAGGTCGCGACCGCCAAAACCCCCGCGCCGAGCCGCAAGACCGCAGCCGTCGAGAAGCCAGCGCGCGTGCTACCGAAGAGCGTCGTTACTTCCGCCACCCACCCCCGACGGGCGATCTTCATCGACGTCGAGAACACGAGCAGCGAGGCTGCGCTGGTCGGCGCCCTGGAACAGCTGGGCATCGATCATGCGACGGTGCCGACCGAGCTCGTCGCCGTCGGAAACTGGCGGGTCATCGGCCAACACGTCGCGCGCATGCTTGCTCAGCGCGGTGCGCGGCTGCTCCACACCGCGCCGGCGACCGGCGTCAAAGACTGGAGCGATCTGTCGATCGCCGTTGCTGCCGGCATCTGGCTAGGCCGCGCCCAGCCCGGCGATCAAATCGAGATCGTTTCCGCCGATCGCGCGTTCGATGCGGTGGCCGATGCCGCGGTGAATCTGGGCGTGAAGTTTCGCCGGCTGACCTATGGCCCCCTCTCGGGCCTCGCCGAAGCGATCACTCCCGCCGAGCGGGCAGAAGGCGCGCCGCGCCGCAGCCGCCGCGGCGGACGAAGACGTCGCGGAGGAGCGCAGCCACCCCCTCGCTGGGGACAGGCCGCGGTGCCGAGCACCGAGGCTCCGACACGCGCGACGCGCCCGCTGCCCGCCGTCGTCACGGAGGTTGCGGCGACGAACGGGATCGACAAAGACATCCATGGCGCAACGCCGGAACAGGTCATCGCCACCATCGCTCGGCTCACCGCCAAGGCACCCGAACGGGGCGTGAATTTGGATCTGCTGATCAATGCTCTGAAGGCCGAGGGATTCGGCCGCCCGCCGGGATCCCCGCGGCTCGTGACCCGGCTTCGCAAGATGAAAGACGTCGAGGTGAGCCCGACGGGAATGGTCCGGCTGGTGAGCTTGCCACCCGGGCCGATTCCGATGGAGCTTCTGGTCGACCCGGGTGGGGAGCCGTTGCCCGCGTCCGAGTCGGCGGCCCCGCCCGCGTCAGCGCCGAAGCAGGGCAAGCGTCCGCGCCGGCGCGGGGGCCGGGGGCGCCGCCGTCCCAAGGACACACCGTCGACGACCGGCGCGTCTTCGGCAAGCGAGGCACCGGCCTGAGCGGAATCGGAGCCGCGCGCTTCTTCGGGGCGTTCAGCGCGGCGTCAGCTCGACGACCGGAATCACCCGCGTGGTCTTTTTCTGGTAGCTGGCATAGGTGGGATAGAGCGCGAGCAGCTTCGGCCAAACCTTGCCCGCTTCCTCGGAGCCGAGCGATCGTGCCTGATAGCTCCGCGAACCGTCCTTCGACTCGACCTTGACCTCGGGGTTGGCGCTCAGGTTCAGGTACCAGCCCGGCGGCGTGTCGTTGCCGCCGAACGAGGCGACGATGAAGAGCTTGCCGCCCTCCTCGACGTAGAGGAGCGGCGTCGCCACCTCGCGACCGGTCTTACGGCCGCGCGTGATGAGAATCAGGGTGTTGCGAAACGCCCCGGGCCCTGCCGTACCCAGCCATCGGAAGAGGCTCATGTGCAAGCGACTGAAGCTCCGGATCATGCCTTTGACCAGCGGGTTCATCTCCATGAGGTCATCCTCCGGAAGCGCCGCTCTAGGTAGCCCCCTGACGGTATGAATTCCGTGAACTCGGCGTTGGCCACGGGTGCGCGAGCGATGCGAAACGGACGCAAGTCGGCGGCGTGCGCCCACTTCTCGTTGTCGAAAACGCACGGAAGAGTCTCGCCTTCATCCGATGTGTCTTAGCACAGCGGAATTTTCCTGGAATACACCCATTGGTGAAGATTCTGGTCGTATGCCCGGCGATCGTCGCATTTTCGTGCTGATGTCCGCGATCAACCGCACCCCCAAGCTCGACGATATCATCGCTAGGTAGCCAACGATCGCCGCCGCGCAAGCGTGACGAGCCGCGACGGGAAGTCGGACATAACGCCGTCGACGCCGAGCTGGAGCAGCCGCTCGATTGCGCTCTCCTCGTTCACCGTCCAGACATGCACCTCGAGGCCGAACCGACGGGCGGCGGCAAGCGTCTGCGGGCTCACGAGATCGATGTCGCCGAAACGCTCCGGGATTTGCAGCGCGCGAGCCGCGGGCGCATACCCCTCGAAGCGATCGCCGAAGTAGCGTTCGAAGAAATCCCGGACCTCGCCGAACGAGGCGCTCGTCGCCACGCCGGGCGCGTGTGAACGAATGCGTCTCATGATCTGGTCGTCTTCGGCCGCGAGCATGCTGCGCTCGAGCGCGCCCTTGCGCGCGAGCAGTGAGACGACCGCGGGCTCGACCGACGGCTCGGCCTGCTTGATCTCGATGTTGAGGGGCACGTCCGGAAACTCCTCGAGTAGCTCCTCCAGGGCGGGCACCCGCACGCCTTGCCCGCGAAACGGGTAGGACCCGTCGCGCACGAAGCGAAACCCCGCGTCGAGTCGCTCGATTTCGGCGAAGGTCAGATCACGAACCGCGCCCCCTCCGTTCGTCGTGCGCTCGAGCGTCGAGTCGTGGATCACGACGAGGACTCCGTCGCGAGTCGCATGTACGTCGAGCTCCAAATAGTCGGCGCCGTCCGCCAAAGCCTGCCGGAACGAGGCCATCGTGTTTTCCGGCGCGATTCCCGCCGCCCCTCGATGGCCGAACAGGCGTGGCAGCTGGCGCGTGAAGTAGCCGCGACCCATCGCGGTCAAAGTAGAGAGAAATCGGAGGTCGCCGTCAATTCGTCCGCGAGACCGCCGGCGCGCCGGCCAGCCGCACGCCCGGGGCTTCCCCGGTCCCTGACGACGCAAGCTGTCGCATCGCCTGGTCGCGGGTGCGGGCAAACTCACTCATAAACTGGGTTGGCAACGGCGGAGAGGTCGGCAGCTTCACCGTCATCGGATTGACGTACACCCCGTTGCGATACAGCGCGAAGTGGAGGTGGGGACCGGTCGCCAGCCCGCTCGCCCCTACCGCGCCGATCTTCTGCCCGACCTGTACCCGCGTGCCGGGGCGTACTGCAGCCGAAATAGACTGCAGGTGCGAATACGAGGTTTCGATGCCCGACCCATGATCGATGCGGATGTAGCGCCCCGAGCCGCCCTTCCAGCCCGCGTAGACGACCTCTCCCGAGGCGATGGCCCGCACGGGCGTTCCCATCGGGGCGGCAAAGTCCACGCCGAGATGCGGCCGGTTGACCCCGAGCAACGGATGGAAGCGGGATGACGTGAACTGTGACGTGATGCGCGTGAACTCGAGAGGATAGCGCAGGAAGGCACGCCCGAAGGATTTCCCCTCCGGCGTGTAATAGCTCCCGCCGTCGTCGGCGTCTTCGAAATAGACGGCATCCCACCGCTTCCCGCTGACGACGACCTCCGCGGCGATCACCCGCCCGCCCTGGGCCCTTCCATCGGCGTCGCGACTTTCCTCGTAGACGACACGGAACGTGTCGCCGGACTGCAGATCCGACGAGAAGTCGATCTCCCACCCGAAGATGTCGACGAAGCTCGAGATCACCGAGTCCGGTACGCCTTGGCGGGACGCGGCCGCATAGAGGCTCGTTTCGATAACGCCCGAGACGACGCGCGTGCCGACCATCCGCGGTAGCCGCTCCACTTGCGCCGTGATCTCGTCACCGTCCTCGCGCATCACCAGAGTGGATTCCGGAGACACCTCGTACTGCAAGCCCGCCAGGCGGTCGGTTCCGCTCGGCACCAAGAAAGTGAAGCGGCGACCGGGCTGCAGACGAGCGAGGCTCACGTGGCGGCGCTTCGTCCCCGACCAACGCGTCACCTCGTCTGCGCTCAATCCGATACGCCGCAAGATGCCGCCGAGCGTATCGCCCTTGTGCACGACCTCACGGATCTCGCGAAGCTCCGACACGGAGGCTACGCTCTCGGTCGTCGTGGCGGCGGGATCGGTGCTCGCGACGCCGCCTTCTTCCGAAGTCGCCGCCTCCTCCGAAGTCGCCGCCTCCTCGGGCTGCGGCATCGCGGCGGCGATCTCCCGCTTCAAGTCTTCCAGCACGAGCCGGTTGTCGATCTGAAAGCTGCCGGAGGAATCCGCCGCTTTCACGGCGAGCAAGACCACGAAGAGAAGGACGAATGGCGCCACCAACAAGCCAACACGCAAGCTTACCCCTTGATCTCGCTCAACCGCAGCTTTTCTCCCCGTCGTCCGCATGACCACACCCCCGCTTCGGGATCGAAGGGTCCCGCACCGTTTGCCAACATCGACAATTCTTGTCAAGAAAAATCATAGCAATTTCCTGATCTTTTGGTCAAACGCGGGTGGCAGCGCGCATTGCGGGCAAGTCCTTCGGGTGTTAGTTCTCGGGCGAAGGAATGAAGCGCGCGCTCCTTGTTCTCCTCGTCGTCGCCCTCGCCGGGGGCGCAGCCGCACGATACCTGTTCTTCCTTTTGCTCGAGCGCCCTCCGCCGCCCCCGCCCGCGCCCATCCGGATCGACGTCGCCGCGGGCGAGCGGTTCAGAACGACCGCCGACAAGCTAGCGGAGGCCGGGCTCGTCCCGAGCGCGCTGGCGCTGACGCTTTGGGCGCGCTTCAAGGGCCTCGACCGCGAGATCCAGCACGGCGCCTATCAGTTCGCCGAGCCGCTCTCGCCGATCGCTCTCGTCGACAAGATGCGGTCCGGCGAAGCGATGATGGTCCACGTGCTACTGCCCGAAGGCGCGACCGTCCATGACCTCGCGCTCGCTCTCGAGCGCGGCGGCCTCGGACCCGCAACGCGCTTCGTCACGCTCGCGCACGATCCCGCGTTCGCGCATTCATTGGCCGTAGATGCGGACGGTCTCGAGGGCTACCTCTTCCCCGATACCTATTTCTTCTCGCCCCTCGATAGCGCCGAGAAGGTGCTCTCCACGTTCGTCGGCCGTTTTCACAGCGTTTTCACCCCCGAGATGGATGCCGAAGCTCAGAAGGGCGGCTTCTCGGCGCATCAGATCGTGACGCTGGCGTCCGTGATCGAGAAGGAGACGGCGCGCGAAGAGGAACGTCCGCTGGTGTCGGCGGTCTTTCGTAACCGGCTCCGCCTCGGCATGCCGCTCCAGGCCGATCCGACGGTGATCTACGGCATCGAGAACTTCAACGGCAACCTGACGCGCAGGGATCTCGAGACGCGCACGCCCTACAATACCTACACCGAACCGGGGCTGCCGCCGGGGCCGATCGCCAACCCGGGGCGGTCGGCGTTGTTTGCCGCAATTCATCCGGCCGACGTACCGTATCTGTACTTCGTCGCGCGAGAAGACGGTACCCACGAGTTCAGCACGACCCTCGCAGATCACAACCGCGCGGTGAACCGATATCAGCGTTCGCGCCACCCGAGGCTTCAGACGGGTTGATCGTCGAGACGGCAGACTTGGCGAGACTTGGATGGATGCCAACGGGTTGAAGGCGAACGTGCCGACCGGCAAGACAGCGTCCCCCTATCGGCTGATCGATGAGACCGCGCTCCGCTGGCATCGCCGGCGCCTATCCGAGCTCCTCCTCCCTGCCGTCCCGCCCGTGCTCGCGGCCGCGATGGCGCTGGCCGCTGGCCGCCTTCCAGTCGAGATCGGCGTCGCCGGGACGATCGCGGCTGCGATGTTCGGCTTTTACCTCACGGGGCTCGTCGTCTCGAGGCTCCGCGCCGCGCGCTTCCTCGATCGCTCGCTCGGCGCCAAGGATCGCTTCCTGACGCTCGCCACGATCGAGCGATCGGCAACGCTTCTCTCCGTCGTCGAATCCAGTGCCGCGGCGATCGCCGCGAGCGCCGGAGACCTGCCGCTTCCCCCTCGACGGAGGCGACCGCTCGTTGCCAGCGCGGTGCTCTCGGTCGTGGGGCTTCTCTTTCTCTGGGTGATTCCAGACCTGGCTTCGCTCGCGGGGGCAGGCGGCGGCGGGCTCGATCGTATCGCCGCGGAGCTCGCCGCGGGTGATGCAGCCGATCAGGAGCTCGCGCGCGTGCTGCGCGACGTCTCCAACGCTCTTCACGACCCACGCCGTTCGAACGACGAGAAGCGCGCGAAGGTCGCGGAGGCGCTGGCCAAGCTCGAACAGGCGGAGCGTAAGCGCCAGATCTCTGCCGCAGGTACCGCCGGTGGCTCCGGCGGGAAAAAAGACCAAGGCCGAGAGCAGAAGGCGGACGGAAATCGGCAGGAGCGCGGCGCAGGCGAGCAGGCCAGCGGCCAGGGAAAGCCGCAGCAAACTTCTGGAACCGGCAACGGCGAGGGTCGCGCTCGCGGCCAGGCCAAGCAGGAGCTAGAGAAGATCGCCGGCGAGCTCGCCGCCGATTCCCAGCAGGCGAAGGCCGAGCCGAACAAGAGCACGCAAGCAAAACCGCAGCCCTCCGGAGGAGGGATTCAGGGTCCCGACAGCGGCGCCAAGGAGCGCAAGCCAGGCGACCGGGACGCGGGCGCCAATCAACCGGGAAAGACCCCGGACAAGCCTGGCGGTGACGAAAAGGGCGGCAGCGAGCAAGGAGAGACGAAAGCAGAGAGCGGGGGCGAGCAGCAGCGGCCCAATTCTCAGAATGCCGCGTCTCGAGGCGAAGCAGGAGCCGGCGCCGACGGCACCAGCCAGAAGCCGTCCACTCAGGGCGATGCGAAGGGGGCCGAGCGCTACTACAAGCCCGGGGAAGGCCCGGGTGGAGTCGCCGGAGGTCAATACGTGCGGGTCCGCGTCCCTGACGAGGGCTCGGAGCTAGCCGGCACCGAGGAAGTCGCCAAGCCCGGCGATGTGAATCCCCAGGTTCCCTACGGCAATGCACCGCTTCCCGAGGCCGGCTCCCCGGGCGAGGTCAGCGCCGAACAACCCGTGCCGCTCGAATATCGCGATGCACTCAAGCCTCCTGCGCCGTGAAGGAGATCGAATGAGCGCCGCTCCCGAACCGCGACCCGATGCCGCGCAGCGCATCGAAGGCTTCCGCGAACGCTTTCACGCGCTCGAGGACGAGGTCGGGAAGGTCATCGTCGGCCACCGGGCGGTGCTCCGCAAGGTGCTGGCCGCCTTCTTCGCCGGCGGCCACGTGCTCCTCGAGGGCGTTCCCGGCCTCGGTAAGACCCTGATCGTCCGCTCGGTGAGCAAGGCCCTCGGGCTTTCGTTCAAGCGCATCCAGTTCACGCCGGATCTCATGCCTTCCGACATCATCGGCGCGCAGATACTGACGGAGGAGAAAGCAACCAGGGAATTCCGGTTCCGACCCGGTCCGATCTTCGCGCACATCGTGCTCGCGGACGAGATCAACCGCGCCTCGCCGAAGACGCAGTCGGCCGTCCTCGAGGCAATGGAGGAGCGACAGGTCACCGCGTTCGGAGAGACATACCCGTTGCTCGACCCGTTTTTCCTGTTGGCCACGCAGAACCCGATCGAGCTCGAAGGCACCTACCCGCTTCCGGAAGCGCAGCTCGATCGTTTTCTGTTCAAGCTGGTGGTGGAGTCGCCCGACGCCGCCGAGCTGAACGAGATTCTCAATCGGACTACGACGGAGCACCGGCCGGACGTCGCGGTCGTGTTCGCTGGCGAAGCCGGGCAACAAGCGATTGCGGACATGCGCCGGCTCGTCCGTCAGGTGCTGCTCGCACCCCCCCTGCAGAACTGGGTGGTATCGCTGATCGCGGCCTCGTCGCCGAACGGCGGCGGTTCGGTCGCGGCCGTCCGCAATTACGTGCGGTTCGGCCCTGGCCCGCGTGCCGCTCAGGCGGTCGTGCTCGGCGCCAAGGTCAGCGCGCTGCTCGACGGCCGCGCTCACGCGAGCTTCGAGGACATCACCGACGCGGTGCTACCGGCGCTGCGCCATCGACTGATTCTCAACTTCCAGGCCGAGGCCGAGAACGTGACGGAGGATAGCCTGCTCACCGAAATCCTGCGGAGCCTCGGGCGGCCGTGAGCGGGGGCTTGGATTTCTCGCAGGATTTTCTCAACCGCCTGGAGACGCTGCGACTGCGCGCGCGCCGGCGCTTTCTCGGCAACCGTAAGGGCATTCACGTATCTCCACGCCGCGGCACCAGTCTCGAGTTCGCCGACTATCGGAGCTACGCGGCGGGCGACGACCCGCGAACCGTCGACTGGGCGCTCTACGCGCGAACCGATCGCCTCTACGTGAAGGTGTTCCAGGAGGAGGAGGATCTCTTCGGCTACCTCTTCATCGATGCCAGCGCCTCGATGGCGCATCCCGACGAGGACGCAAAATACCGGGCGGCGACGGCGCTGGCACTCGCGCTTTGCTACGTCATTCTTTCCTCCGGCGACTCGGTCCGCCTGCACCGACTGCAGCAGGGCCGAAACGATGCGAGCCCATTCTACTTCGGCCGCCGGCGCATGCTCGAGGCCCGGGAGTTTTTCGAGCGAGCGCCTCCGGCGGGAGCGCTCGACCTGAGGCGTTCGCTCGCACCCCACCTTGCGAGCCTACGACGCCCCGGCAAGGGGATTCTGATCTCCGATCTGCTGATGCCGATCAAAGAGTTCCAGGCCGGTGTGAACCTGCTGCGCGCAGCAAAGCTCGACGTGCTCGTCCTCCAGACCCTCGGCCCCTTGGAGCTCGCTCCCATCGCTTCGGGTATAGAGCGCTTCGTAGACGCCGAGAGTGGTCAAGAAAGCGATCTGCGATTCGACGAGCGCGGGCGAGCGACGTATCTTCAGAACCTGACCCGCCACCGCCGCGACCTGCGGAACTTCTGCCACCGCGCAGGAGTGCAGTACGCCTTCTACGACACGACGAGCGATCTCGAGGACTTCGTGCTGACCGAGCTTCCCGCCCTCGGGCTCCTTGCGGGAGTGACGAGTGTCCCCGGTGCCCGAGCTCCTGAACCCGACGGGCCTTCTTTGGCTCTCGCTCGTGCCGCTCCTTCTGTTGCCCTACCTGCTTCGCCAGCGGCCGCGCCGAAGGACCGTGGCCGCTCTCTTTCTGTTCGACGGCATCGAACCCGCGCAGCGCCTGCGCCTCGGCGGCCGGCTCCGCCTTCGCCCGCTCTTCCTGCTGCAGCTCCTTCTTCTGAGTCGTGGCAATCGCGGCGCTCTGCCGGCCGGCGCTGCGCTCGAGCGACGTCCGATCGGCGCTCGTGCTCGACAACTCGGCGAGCCTCTCGGCGATCGAACCGTCGGGCGAGACGCGCTTTGCCGCCGCGGTGCGGGCGGCCGACCATGAGGTCGCGGGAGACCCTGCCGGCAACTGGGATCTGTTTCTGCTGTCACCGATGCCGCACGAGCTCGCGCAAGGCCTTTCGCCGGGTCAGGCGAGAAGTCGAATCGCCGAGGTCTCGCCTTCGAGCTGCGCCCACCCCGACGAGACGGTTCTGCTCTCTTTCTTCGACCGCTCTCGCGCGTCAGGGCTACTCCAGGATCCACGTCGTCACCGATCGCAGCGCCACCGCGAGCGTCCCCTTCGAGTTGACCCGCATCGGGTCGCCCACCCCGAACCGGGGATCACCGACTTCAGCGTCGTTCCGTCGTCGGTCGCCGATCGACCAGCGTCGCTGAACGTCGTCGTCGAGAATTTCTCACCGCGCCCCGCCAGCGTGCCGATTCGGGTCGAGGACGCCACGCAGCGGACGTTGGTCCGAAGCGGCGAGTTGGCGCTCGGCGCCGAGGGCGCAGGCGAGCTTCTCCGCAGACGTGCCCGCGACGGCGGAGCTCAGCGTGAAGATCGATGGCAAGGACGCGCTGCGGCTCGACGACGAGGCTTCGATCGCTCCCCGCGCGAAGACGGGCGGCAACGTGCTGCTCGTCGCGGCGGATGCGGGAAGGCTCTCCGCGCTCGAGCGGATCCTCGGCTTCCGCCTCGAGGTCGTCGAGCCGGCGCGTTACCGCCCCGAGCTCGCCCGCGGCCGCGACCTCGTGATCTTCCACCTCGCCGCGCCCGTGGCTCCTCCCGAGTCGCCCGCGCTGTACCTCTTGCCGCCCGATGCGCCCTTCCTGCCGCCCGTGTCCGGACGCGTGGATCGCCCGACGATCGCATTCCCAGTCGCCACGCACCCGGTCGCGCGATACTTGAACCCGGCTGCGCTTCAACCGCGCCGGGCGCTGACTCTGAAGGAGTCTTCCGGTTGGCAGCCGCTCGCGCTGGCCAACGGCGGGGCGGTGATCCTCGCCCGTGCGGGCGCGACGCCGGCGGTCGACAGCGGCATCGATCTCCTTCCCTACCTCGGCGACCGCAATCGTCCGGTGTCGATTCTCACGCTGAACATCCTCTCGTGGCTGCTCCATGGCGGCGGAAGCGAGACGGCGGGCGCGGGTCAGTGCGTTCCGCTCGGACGAACGGAGTCCGACCTCGAGCATCCGGGCACTCTGCCGCTACCGACCCGCGAGAGCCAGCCCGCGAAGCCCGCGACGAGGACGCACCCCCTGTGGCCGGCGCTGACGCTGGCGGCACTCCTGCTTCTCGGCCTCGAAGGCTGGTTTCACGGTGCGAGCGGAGGCGTTGCGTGGGTGCTCCGGGTCCTCGTGACGTCGCTGCTCGTCGCCGCGTGGCTCGATCCGATGCGCGCCATCGCCGGTGTGGCGCCGAAGCCGCTCGTCTTGGTCGACGTATCGAAGAGCGTGCTCGACGCAGCGCGCACGCATGCGCTCGCCGCAATCGGCGTCCATCCCGCCGATCCCGTGATCGCCTTCGCCAGCCATCCGCTTGCGACGACCGCCGCGGAGCTCGGATCGTCGGCCCGGGCGGCGGGCGACGACGAGACCGACCTCGAGTCGGTCCTCCTCGAGGCAGCAGACCGTGATGGCGAGCCGGTCACCGCCTTCTTCATAACGGACGGCTGGCAGACGCGAGGCGACGCGAAGCGCGCGCTCGACGCGCTGGCGAAGCGTGGCCTGCGCGTCTATCCGATCGCGGAGCCGCAATCGCTCGGCAACGACGTCGAGCTCCACTCGCTCACGCTCCCCGCGGAGAGCCCGGCGGGGAAAACGGCTCGGGCGGAGGTCTGGCTGCGGAGTGACAACCCGACGACCGTGTCGGGGCGCCTGCTGCTTCGGCAGGGAACCAAGACGCTCGTCCGCGAGGACGTCCGAGTCCCGCCCGGAGACAGCGTGATCACCCGACCGATCCTCGTGACGGGCGAGGGACTCCTCGAGTTCGTCGCGGAGTTCCAGCCGGCGAATCCGGCGGCGGACATCGATCGCCGCAACGACGTCGCCAAGGCGTGGATCGCCGTCGGCGGCGGACGGAAGATATTGCTCGTCGGGCACGACGCGCGCGACAACCGAGACCTCGAATCCGCGCTCAAGCAACGCGGATTTCGCGTGACGTCGGTGGCCCGTGCAAATGGCGATCCCCTTCCCGATCCCGGCGGCTTCGCGGGGGTAATCCTGAACGATGTTCCGAGCGGCGATCTTCCAGGGGGCTATGCCGCGGATCTCCGCGAGCGGGTCCGCGCCGGCGCCGGCCTCGCGATGGTCGGCGGTCCGAGAAGCTTCGGCCTCGGCGGATACCAGGGGTCACCGATCGAGGAAGCCCTGCCGGTGCGAATGAAGGAACGCTCCCGAGAGGAGCCACGCAACGCCGTGGCGCTCGTCATCGACAAGTCGGGCAGCATGCGCGAGGAGCACCGCATCTCGTTCGCGCGCGAGGCGGCTCGTCAGCTCGTGGACCACCTGAAGGACCGCGACCGCATCGCCGTGATCGGTTTCGATCGTGAGCCGTTCACGGTAGTGCCGCTGTCCGACGTCGGCGAGGTCCGCGAGGACTTCGAGTATCGCGTCGACCGTCTGAAGCCCTCCGGGGGAACGCGATTGTTTCCCGCGCTCGAGGAGGCGAGGCGCCAGCTCCTCGGCGAGGAAGCGAAGCGGCGCCACATCATCGTGCTCTCCGACGGTCTCAGCGAAGATGCCGAAAGCGCCAGCGGCCGCAGCAACTACTACGATCTCGCGCTCGCGCTCGCGGAACAGGGCGTGACGATCTCGACGATCGCGCTCGGCCGCGACGCGGACACCGTCTTCATGGAGCGACTCGCCTCGTACGGGCGCGGGGCATTCCACGAGACCGCCGATGCCGCCAGCCTACCCGAGATCGTGCTCGGCGAGTTCGAGCAGCACGGCCGCGAAAAGACGCTCGCCGAGCGGGAGTTCCGGCCCTTGCCGATGCGCGACTCGCCGGTCGTCGGCGCGCTTGCGCGAGAGCGATCCACAGCTGGCCGGCGGTGCTCGGGCTCGTCGAGACGGAGCTCAAGCCGCTCGCCCGGCGCGACGTCGGCGTGGCCGAATCGTCGGTGCCGCTCGTCGCCTCCTGGGAGTACGGGCGCGGACGTGCGCTCGCGGTCACCACGGATGCAGACGGCAGGTGGTCGGATCGCTGGCTTCGCTGGAAGGAGTGGAGTCGCCTGTGGAGCGATCTCGTCGGCTGGCTCGTTCCGGAAAGCCGCGCCGCGCCAGCGCGCTTCGCAATCGAGTATCGCGACGGCGCCCTCGAAATCGACTACAGCCGCTTCGACCAAGATCCGGCGGGGGCGGTGAGCGCGAAGGTCTCCTCGCCCGATGGACGAACGGCAGAGCTTCCCCTCGAACGAGTCGCTCCGGGCCACTACCGCGGCTCGCTCGCGACGCGCGTCGCCGGCGACTACCGCATCGACGTGCGCGCAGGGCGCGGATCGGTCACCGAATCGCCGCTCGGCTACACGGTCCCGAGTACGGCAACGGTGGAGCGACCGCGCCGCGAGCCCAATTGGACGCTACTCGACGAGATCGCGCGCACGACGGGCGGCGAGGTCAATCCGACGCCAGACCGAATCAAGCCGGTGCCGACTCCGGAGGGAAAGGAACCGCTCGCCCCCGTGCTGCTGCCCGCGGCGATGGCGATCTTCTTGCTGGAGCTGATCGTCCGAAGAGTGCGAGCCGGTTAGCCTCGATCCGAAATTCGCGTGGGTGGCGTCGGCGCTGGGCGCCCGCGCCGCGCGCAGCGAATGCGGGGCGAAGGCCCGGGGTGGCGGAGCGGCTGGGAGGGGCGCCCAGCGAGCACGGCGCGGGCTGCGCCGACGACAGGACCCGCGCGAATTTCGGATCGAAAGGGCACCACGGGAATTACGCTTCGGGGTTAGAGGAGACGTTCCGCAACGCACGTTCACTCGGTTGCGTCGATCTCTTGTACTTCGCCTTATTTTCGCCTAGACTCTACGCAGCTGTGGCTACCCTCACCAAGCGTCAGAAGGAGATCGTCGACTACCTCGACGACTACATCGGCGAGAACGGATATGCGCCGACGCTCGAGGAGATCGGCGCGAAGTTCAGTCTGTCCTCGCCCGCGACGGTGCACAAGCACCTGACGAACCTCGTCGCCAAGGGGATCGTGCGGCGGAAGTGGAACCACAGTCGGGCGCTCGAGCTAGTCCCGCAAAGGCGCAAGGCAGCGGCCGTAGAGCTGCCGCTGCTCGGGCAAGTGGCCGCCGGCGCGCCGATCGAGGCCATCGAGACGCCGGGATCGATCGCCGTGCCGGAAGAGCTGGTGCGACGCGACAACAGTTACGTGCTCCGTGTAAAGGGCGACTCGATGATCGACGACGGCATCCTCGACGGCGACTTCATCGTGGTAGAGGAGCGCTCGGTTCCCGAGAACGGAGACACGATCGTGGCGATGGTCAACGGCGACGCGACGGTGAAGCGCTTCTTCCGTGAGAAGAGCGGAAGGATCCGACTGCAGCCGGCCAACGAGCGAATGCAACCGATCTTCGTCAAGGAGAAAGACTTCGCGAGCCGCGGACGCGTCGTCGGGATCGTGCGCAAGTATCGCTGATGCCGTCGAGCGACGCGCGCGAGCTCGTGCTATGATCGGTCGGTGTCCGTTCTCCTCTTCGATCTCGACAATACGCTCTACCCGCAGAGCCTCGGCGTGGTCGCCCGCATCGACCGGCGCATCAACGACTATCTTCACCTGCGGGTCGGGATTTCTCCATCCGAGGTCGACGGCATGCGGCGGCGGTTTTGGGCCGAGCACGGCACGACGCTTGCCGGCTTGGCGGCCGAGCATTTCGTAGATGCCGACGACTACCTGGAATACGTTCACGACATCGAGCTCGCCGACCTCCTGAAGCCGGACCCGACGCTCGGCGACCTGCTCGAGCGGCTGCCGGGCCGCAAGGTGGTGTTCAGCAACGCCTCTCGGGCGCACGCCGAGCGCGTGCTCGCCCTGCTCCGGCTCGAGAAGCCTTTCGAGACGGTGATCGGGCTCGAGGACCTCGGCTACGTGCCGAAGCCGAACGCGGGCGCGTTCCGATCGGCGCTCGATCGCCTCGGAGCGTCGGCCGACCGCTGCTCGTTGATCGACGACTTGCGCGCGAATCTCGCGGCAGCGAAATGGTTCGGCATGCGCACGATCTGGGTTACGGAAGGTGACGGCGACGGTGCGGACGAGACGGTCGACCACGTGATCGCCAGCGTGCGCGAGGTCGGGCGCATCTTCGGAGGCGCCTCGAACGCCGGTGTTTGAGACGTTCGGTCTCTACGTCCACATTCCCTACTGCCGGACGAAGTGCCCGTATTGCGACTTCAACGTCGAGGCGGCGGCGACATGGCCGGAAGCGCGCTACGTCGACGCGCTGATCGCCGAGCTCCGCAGCCGCGCCAGCGCTTCGCCGTTCGCCGGCAAGCGACTGTCGACGATCTTTTTCGGCGGGGGAACGCCGTCGCTCTTCGCGGTCGAATCGATCGCCCGCGTGCTCGACGAGGCGCGGCGCTCGTTCGCCGTCGAGACGACCGCCGAGATATCGCTCGAGGCGAACCCGGAGTCCGCAAGCGTCGCGACGCTCGCCGGCTACCGCCGCGCGGGTGTGAATCGGATCTCCTTCGGGATCGAGTCGTTTCATCCTCACGTACTGAAGCGACTCGGCCGTATGCAGACCGCGGCCGAGACGCGCCTCGCCGTACCGATGGCACGCGAGGCCGGTTTCGACAACGTCAACCTCGATCTGATGTTCGCCGTGCCGGGGCAAAGTGTCGACGACTGGCGCGCCGACCTCGCCGCGGCGGTCGCATTCGCCCCCGAGCACGTGTCCGCGTACAACTTGACGTACGAGGAAGGGACACCCTTCTTCGATCTGAAGCGTACCGGTAGGCTCGCCCCGCTCGATGACGAGATCGAAGCGGGGATGTTCGAGGAAGCGCGGAGGCGACTCGGGAATGCCGGCTACCGGGCGTACGAAGTATCGAACTTCGCGCGGCCCGGGTTCGAAGCGAGGCACAACCTCAACTACTGGCACGCAGGACCTTACCTGGGGATCGGTGCGGGGGCGCATTCTCACGAGCCAGGCGGCCGCGGCGCACGTCGCTGGTCGAACGAAAAAGACCCGGCTCTCTACGCGAGTCGCGCCCTGCGAAGCGGCGCGGCCGTCGTCTACGAAGAAACGCTCGGACCGCGGCAGGCGGCAGGCGAGTTCCTGTTCCTCCACCTCCGAACCAGCGAAGGAGTCGACGAGGAAGCGTTTCACCGTCGGTTCGGGCTGCCGCTCGAGGAGACGTTCCCCGAGACGGTGCACTTGCTGACCGATGGGCTGCTCGAGCGGCGGGCCGACCGTCGTCTTGCACTCTCCCCGCGCGGGCTCTTGGTCGCCGACTCGGTGTTCGCGAGCTTCTTGTAGGCGCACGGCCCCCTTGCAGTCCGATGGCGGATTACCGATAGCTGGCTCGGGAGAATGCCCGAACGGAGATGCGATCGCGACCAACGGGAGCGATCGTGACGCGGGCTCCCAGCTCCGGATCGATGACCAAACGCCAGATTCCAGCGCGCATCGCGCGCATCGAAGAGCTCGCGTACAACCTCTGGTGGAGCTGGAACGAGGAGGCGCGCGCTCTCTTCCAGGCCCTCGATGCGACCCTCTGGAACGACACCGAGCACAATCCGGTCAAGCTGCTGCACGAAGTCCCCGAAGAGCGACTCGCCAAGGCGGCCGCGGATCCTGTGTTTTTGAAGCGTTACGACGCCGTGCTGCTCGCCTTCGACGAGATGCTCGCCGGCGAAGGGTCGTGGGTGACCCACGAGCGACCTGAGCTCGCGGCGAAGCACATCGCTTACTTCTCCGCGGAGTTCGGTCTGCACAAATCGCTGCCGATTTACAGCGGCGGCCTCGGCGTGCTCGCCGGGGATCATTGCAAGGAGGCAAGCGACCTCGGCGTGTCGATCGTCGGGGTGGGGTTCATGTATCCGCGCGGCTATTTCCATCAGCGGATCTCGAGCTCAGGATGGCAGGAGCAAGCGATCGAAGTCATCAATTGGGGTCACGCACCGATCCGCCCCGTCGAGACCGCCGCGAGGTGAGCGCGTGCGCATCTCGGTCGCGTTCGCGGCGCGCTCGGTGACGGTCGCGGCCTATGAGGTGCGTCTCGGACGCGGACGCCTTCTGCTCCTCGACACCGATCTCGAGGTCAACGACCCGTGGGATCGCGACATTCCCGCCAGGCTCTATGGCGGCGACCAGCGCACGCGAATCGCCCAGGAGATCCTCCTCGGGGTCGGCGGCGTGCGCTTGCTGCGCGCGCTCTCGATAGAGCCCACGGTCTGGCATGCCAACGAGGGCCACGTGGCATTCATGATGCTCGAGCGGCTTCGCGAGCATCTCGCCGCGGGGGTCCCTTTCGAGGTGGCGCTCGAGCGGGTTCGCGTGTCCACGGTCTTCACCACGCACACGCCCGTACCGGCGGGACACGACGCCTTCCCCTTCTCGCTCGTCGAGGATTCGTTTCGCGGCTACTGGGATGGTCTCGAGGCGTTGAAGGACCGCTGCTTCGCGCTCGGCGAGCAGCAGGAGAGCCTGGGGTAAGAGCTTCAACATGACCGTGTTCTCCCTGCGGGCGTCGGGACGGCGGAACGCGGTGAGCGAGCTCCACGGCAAGGTCTCTCGGCGGATGTGGCGAGGCGTGTTTCCCGATTGCGGCGAGGACCAAGTGCCGATCGCCTCGGTGACCAACGGTGTCCACGTCCCGACCTGGGTGGCTCCGCGGATAGTCGCGCTTCTCTCCCGCACGCTCGGTCCCGACTGGCTCACGCGCCATGACGAGCCCGCGCTCTGGGAAGATCTGGTCAGCGTTCGCGACGACGAGCTCTGGCGCGTCCACCTCCAACTGAAGCGCGGCTTCGTAGGGCTGATCCGCGAGCGCGCCCGCCTGCGCTGGATGCGGGGGCTCACCGAGCCGGCGCAGCTGCTCGCGGCGGGCACGCTTGCTCGACCCAGAGGCCCTCACGATCGGCTTCGCGCGGCGCTTCGCGACCTACAAACGCGCCACGCTGATCTTCCACGACGTCGAGCGGCTGTTCGCCATGCTCGAGGACCCTTGGCGTCCGCTGCAGATCGTCTTCGCCGGCAAAGCGCACCCCGCGGATGACCCGGGCAAGCACCTCATCCGCGAAGTCTACGAGAAGGCGCTCGACCGAAAGCTCGGAGCACGCATCGCCTTCGTGGACGACTACGACCTGCACGTCTCCAAGTTCATGGTCTCGGGCGTCGACGTCTGGCTCAACACGCCGCGCCCGCCGATGGAGGCGTGCGGCACGAGCGGACAAAAGGCGGGGCTGAACGGCGTTCCGCATCTCTCCGTGCTCGATGGTTGGTGGTACGAAGGATACCGCGGCAGCAACGGATGGGCGCTCGGGCGCAAGCGCGAGCAGTCGCTCGAGAACGACGACGCGCTCGACGCGCAGGACCTCTACCGCGTGCTCTCCGAAGAAGTCATTCCGCTCTACTACGCGCGCGACTCGGACAACGTACCGCGCGGCTGGGTCGAGTTGATGAAGGAGGCGATACGCTCGGTGGCGACGAGCTTCTCGGCTCGCCGCATGATCAAGGAATACGTCGAGCAGCTCTACCTTCCGGCGATGCAAACGTCGGCGCAGCTCGGCGAACACTGACATCGAAGCGAAAATGCTGGCGGCCGGAGAACGCGGTCGGTTGTGGTCGGCCCGTACTCGGGTCGACCACAACCGACCGCAACCGCGCGGAGCGCGGAAGGCAATCACCCGCGACTTCGGTCTATTGCTTCCGCGCTTGCGCGCGGTGGCTGGATTTTCCGGTCGGCCCGCGGACAGCATGCGGGCCGACCGGAAAATCCAGCGCTTCGGAACCTTCAGCATTCGAAGTGAGAAGTGACGGGAGCTCGCTGAGCCTCTTTTCCGCGCACGCGGACGGTGCCATGCTTCCAGAGGCATGAAACGCCACGGCCTCTTCATCGACGGCGAACACTCGGACGGCGCAACATTCGAGCCCGTGCACGATCCGCAGAGCGGGCGGGCGCTGCACGAGGTCGCGGTCGGCGGCGAACGGGAGATCGAGGCCGCCACGCGGGCCGCGGGCCGCGCGTTCGAGGAAACCCGGCGCCTGTCGCGCGCCGCTCGCGCGGAGATCCTCTCCCGCGCCGCAGCGGCGATCGCGGAGCGCTCGGAGGAGCTCGCCGAGACGGTCCGCGCCGAAGCGGGAAAGCCGATTGCGCTCGCGCGTTGGGAAGTCGCGCGCTGCCTGAACACGTTCACGCTCGCCGCGGAGGAGGCCAAGCGCCTCACCGGCGAAATCGTTCCGGCCGACATCCTGCCGCGTTACCAAGGCTATCGCTCGCTGTACGAGCGATTTCCGATCGGCCCGATTCTCGGCATCGCGCCGTTCAATTTCCCCTCGAACTTGGTCGCGCACAAGATCGCCCCCGCGCTCGCCGCGGGCAACTCGGTCGTCGTGAAGCCCGCGCCGCAAACCCCGGTCTCCGCGCTGAAGCTCGCCGAGATCGTCGCCGCCGCCGGGGCTCCGCGGGGAGCGGTCAACGTCGTCTGCTGCCCGAACGAGCTCGCCGGCCGCATGGTCGCGGACGAGCGCTTCCGAATGCTTTCGTTCACGGGTGGCGCGCGCACCGGATGGCAGCTCAAGGCCACTGCGGGCAAGAAGAAAGTCACCCTCGAGCTCGGCGGCAATGCGGGACTGATCGTCGCCGGCGACGCGGAGGTCCCGGCGGCCGCGAAGAAAGCAGCCTTCGGCGCGTTCGCCTACGCGGGTCAAGCGTGCATCTCGGTGCAGCGAATCCTCGTCGAGCGACCGATCGTCGAGGCCTTCCTCGCGGCGCTCGTCGCAGAGACGCACGCGCTCCCGGCCGGCGACACCGCCGATCCGAACACCGTGATCGGGCCGATGATCAACGCGGCCACGGCAGACCGGGTGATGGCGTGGATCGAGGAAGCGCGAAGCGGCGGCGCACGGATTCTGACCGGCGGGGGCCGGAGCGCCAACCTCGTCGAGCCGACGGTCCTCGTGGACGTCCGGCCGACGATGAAGGTGTCGTGCGAGGAAGTCTTCGGACCGGTGGTGACCGTCGAGCCCTTCGACGAGTTCGCCGATGCCATCGCCCGCGTCAACGATTCGCCGTATGGCTTGCAGGCGGGTGTGTTCACGCACGACTACCGCAAGATCGACGAGGCATTCCAACGCCTCGAAGTCGGCGCGGTCCTGATCAACGAAACCTCGTATTTCCGGATCGACAACTATCCGTACGGCGGCGTCAAGGACTCGGGCTTCGGGCGTGAAGGCGTTCGCTACGCGATGGAATCGATGACCGAGCCGCGGGTGCTGGTGATCGCTCCGGCGTGAACACGCGCGCCTCGCTGCTCCGCTGGTACCGCCGCCACCGTCGCGACCTGCCCTGGCGGCAAAGCCGCGACCCGTACTCGATCTGGGTAGCCGAGACGATGCTCCAACAGACGCGCTCGGAGACCGTTCTGCGCTACTACCGGGGCTTCCTTCGCCGCTTCCCGAGCGTGTCGGCGCTCGCCCGCGCTCCGGAGAGCGCCGTGCTGGCCGCGTGGTCGGGCCTCGGTTACTATGCTCGCGCCCGCAACGTCCGTCTCGCCGCGCGCCAGATCGTCGCGCGTCACGGGGGAGAAGCTACCGGGGGATCTGCGGGCTCTTCGAGCGTTGCCGGGCATCGGCGGCTACACGGCCGGCGCCGTGGCGAGCATCGCATTTGGCATCGCAACGCCGGTGGTTGACGGCAACGTCGCGAGAGTCCTCGCGCGCCACTTCAAGATCCGCGGCTCGATTCGCGCGCCGAAGGTGACCGCAACGCTCTGGCAGATCGCCGAGCGTCTCGTCGATCGATCCTCTCCGGGGGACTGGAATCAGGCGCTGATGGAGCTCGGCGCGAGACTCTGCACACCTCGAGCGCCGGCTTGCCCGCGGTGCCCGCTGCAACCGAGCTGCGCCGCCCATCGGGCGGGCTGGGTCGATCGCCTTCCCGATCCGCCGCCGCGGCGTCCACCGCGGCGCGTCCGGCGCGCCTGCGTGGTGCTCGCAGACGACGAGCGTGTGTTGATGATCCATCGCGACCAGGGCCGCCTGCTACGTGGGCTCTGGGAGTTTCCGGCCGCCGAGCCGAGATCGGGCGAAACGCTCCAGACCGCGGCAGAACGAGAGCTCGCGCGGCTGGGCATCCGCCGCGCGCGGCTTCGGGAAGGTGCTCGGATCCTTCACACGATCACGAACCGGCGGATCGAGACGTTCATCTTCCACGCCCGCGTCGACGGCGATCCGCCCGCACCCCGGCCAGGGACGCGATGGTTCGCCACGCGCGAGCTCGCCAGGCTCCCCCTATCCGCGGTCGGGTTACGAATCGCTGCTGGACTCACCTCGAACCGTAGAACCGCGCCGCGTTAGTGGCGGCCGACTCGTCGCGGGACCACGCGGGTACGTTCCCAAGCTGCCCGGCGGTGGTTGCGGCCGCAACCGATCGCGGCGTCTTCCTGCGGCTCGCGAAGTTCGCTAGAGAATCATCGTGGTGCTGCGAGTCCTCGCATCGACCCTCGAGGCGATCGACCGCCACGCGGCGGAGTCCTACCCCAACGAGTGCTGCGGAGCAGTGCTCGGCGACAACGACGCGCGAGATCGTGCGGCCCATCACCAACATCCAAGATCGGCTGCACGCCGAAGATCCGGAGAAGCATCCGCGTGACGCACGGACCGCCTATTTCATGGATCCGAAGGAACTTTACGCCGTGCTTCGCGAGGCCGAGGAGCAGCGTCGCCCGCTTCGAGTTCTCTACCATTCTCACCCCGATCACGACGCCTACTTCTCCGCCGAGGACAAGGAGCGCGCCCTGGCATGGGACGAACCCGCCTACCCGGGGGCGTTCTACCTGGTCGTCTCGGTCGTCGGCGGCCGCGTGCGAGACCATCTCGTCGTGGCCTGGGATGCCGAGCGACGTGACTTCAAACCTATCGGGATCGACACCGGGTAAGCGGCCAGTCTATCGCCGCGCGCCGGCCGAAGCACGCATGCGGTCGGCCCCTTTTGGCGGACGACCCTACCGCGTCGCCCAGTATTTGAAATCGTCGAACTGAGCCGTCACGCCTGGATCGGCGTAGAGCGCGAGGTCGAACGGCGGCACGGGCCCTCGATTCTTGACCGCGGGCTTGCCGTCGAGATAGCCGATCACCCGATCGCTCTGGCAGAGAAGGCCGAGGCGCGTCCACTCACCTTTCGACGCGGAGACCTCGGCCTGATCCACCGTCGTCATCGAGTCCGCCGACTTCCGGTAGAGCGCGATCCGGCGCGCGTCGGGCTCGAGCTTCAACAGGTATCCCGCCTTTCCCTGATCGGCGTCGCACCAGATGCCCGCTCCGGGCGCACCGAGAAATACTCGCACCGCCACCTCGCCGCCCGCCGAGACGACTCCCTCCGCGTCCTTCGGGACCAGCTCTGCGGCGCCCTCCCCGCCACGGACCAGGACTTGCGTACCCGAGGCCGCGGTTGGGGAGTCGGCGACTGACCAGCGTCCGAGGCGGGACTCGAAGCCTTCGGGAGGCTCGTGCAACGCGCGGTCCTCGAAGTCGACCTTCTGCACGTTGCCGCTGCCGGAGAACAAAGGCGGATCGCCCTCGACCGACGAAACGAGTGACGCACAAGAGCTCGCTGCCGCGAGCGCCAGCGAACCGGCGATCGCGGTCATGGCGCGCCCCGGGGGTCTACGCATTCGCGCAAGCCTCCGGACTCCGGCCCTCTACGGCGTCTCCGATGAGCGTATGCGCGGTTGCGTCACGCACTACCACCCGGACGATCTCGCCCGCGGCATGCCGATCCGATGGAAAGACCGCGGTTTTGAACTCGGCGCTCTTCCCGGAGAGCCAACCCTGCCCACGCCTGGCAGGCCCCTCCACCAGCACCTCGACACTTCGCCCGCACCAGGCACGGCCCCGCTCGAGCGAGATCCGCTCCTGGAGCTCGATCACCGCCTGCAGCCTGCGCCGCTTCTCCGCGCGATCGACGGTCTCGTGCCAGCGCGCAGCGCGCGTTCCCTCGCGTTGCGAGTACGCGAACGAGAACGCGTGGTCGTAGCCTGCGTGACGTACGTAGTCCAGGGTCGCTTGGAAGTCGCTCTCGGTCTCCCCAGGAAAGCCGACGATGATGTCGGTCGAGAACTCGATTCCCGGTCTGGCGCGGCGCAGCCGCTCGAGCAAGCGGTCGTACTGCTCGATCGTATAGCCGCGTCCCATGCGCTCGAGGACGGCATCCGACGCGGATTGCAACGGTAAATGAACCTGCGGGCAGACCGCCTGTTCGGTGGCCATGACGTCGAGGATTCGATCGCTCATCTCGCTCGGGTGCGGCGACGTGAAGCGGATCCGCGCGATACCCGCCACGCGTGCGGCGGCGCGGAGCAAGTCGGCGAAATCGACGTCGTCGTGGCGGTACGCGTTGACGGTCTGGCCGAGGAAGACGACCTCGCGAAAGCCCGCCCGCGCGGCTTCGTTCAACTGATCGAGAATCAGCCGTAGCGGCAGGCTCCGCTCTCGCCCGCGTACGTATGGGACGATGCAGAAGGTGCAGAACTTGTCGCACCCGCGCATGACGCTCACCCACGCGCGCACACCTTCACGACGCGCCGGCGACACGTCCGCATAGGTCTCCTCGCGACCGAGACGAACCTCGATCGTGGGATCGTCGAAGCCTTGGCGCTCGAGAATCGCCGGAAGGTTCCGGTATTCGTCCGGGCCGAGCACGAAATCGAGAAACGGCAGACGGTCGAGCAGGGTCGCGCGATGATGCTGGGCCATGCAGCCGAGGACGCCCATCTTGAGGCGCGGATCGCGAAGCTTCAGGGGCAGGAGCTGGGTGAGCCGGCCCACGACGCGTTCCTCGGCATGCTCGCGGATCGCGCACGTGTTCAGCAGTATGATGTCCGCATCCGCGGCCGAGCCCGCCTCGACGAATCCGTGACGGCCCAGATGACCGAGCACGATCTCACTGTCGGCCAAGTTCATCTGGCAGCCGTAGGTTTCGACGTACACGCGGTGACCCATGGGCAAATCGGCAACATATCGAATGAACGAACTGAGCGAAACAGGCGCCCGATCGGGAGTGGGGACGTTGCGGCATTAACGGAATAAGTCAACGGCGCATCGCGAGTTCATCTGGCGCAACGGACTTATTCCGTTAATGCCGCAACGTCCCCACTCCTCTTCATCACCCTCCACCTTTTGCGCTAGACTCGGTCGTTATGAGCAACAACGAAGCTGTCGAGAGATGGGTGAACGAAATCGCCGCGAGAACCAAGCCCGACACCGTGGTGTGGTGCGACGGCTCGGAAGCAGAGAAAGAGCGCCTCACGCGGGAGGCGGTCCGGCAGGGAACGCTGATCCCTCTGAACCCGCAGAAGCTTCCCGGTTGCTATCTGCACCGTAGCCATCCCTCGGACGTGGCGCGCACCGAGCACCTCACCTTCATCTGTACGCCGACGAAGGACGAGTCGGGCCCCACCAACAACTGGATGGATCCGGGCGAGGCGCGCGACAAAGTCGGGAAGCTCTTCGAGGGATCGATGCGCGGGCGGACGATGTACGTCGTGCCGTTTCTCATGGGGCCGCCCGGCTCGCACTTCGCCAAGGTGGGAATCGAGATCACGGACAGCGTCTACGTAGTTCTAAACATGCGGATCATGACGCGCATGGGAAGCGTCGCGTGGCAGGAGCTCGGTCCGGGCTCCGACTTCACCCGCTGCTTGCACTCGCTTGGAGATCTATCTCCGGATCGCCGCTTCATCCTGCACTTTCCGCAAGACAACGAGATCTGGTCGATCGGTTCCGGCTACGGCGGCAACGCCCTGCTCGGCAAGAAGTGCCTCGCCCTGCGCATCGCCTCCTACCTCGGCAGGAAGGAAGGTTGGATGGCAGAGCACATGCTGATTCTCGGGGTCCAGACGCCCGACGGCGAGATCCACTACGTCACGGCGGCGTTTCCCTCCGCCTGCGGCAAGACGAACATGGCGATGCTCGTGCCGCCCGCGCCCTTGGCCGCCCAGGGGTGGAAGGTGTGGACGATCGGCGACGACATCGCGTGGCTGCGCGTCGGCGACGATGGGCGACTGTGGGCGGTGAATCCGGAGGCGGGCTTTTTCGGAGTGGCCCCCGGCACCGGAGCGAAGACCAACCGCAACGCGATGGCGACGATCAATCGCAACGCGATTTTCACCAACGTCGCCCTCAAGTCCGACGGCACGGTCTGGTGGGAAGGCCACGACGACCCGCCCGTCGCCGGCATGTTGGACTGGCAAGGTAAGCCTTGGGACCCTTCCGCCGGGCAGGTTGCGGCCCATCCGAACAGTCGGTTCACCGCGCCGGCTTCGCAGTGTCCGGTGATTTCGCCCGAGTGGGAAAACCCGCAGGGCGTTCCGATCAGTGCAATTCTGTTCGGGGCGCGGCGGCAGCGCGTCGTACCGTTGGTGTATCAGTCGTTCGACTGGCAGCACGGCACCTTCCTCGGCGCGACTCTCGCATCCGAGACGACAGCGGCGGCGGTCGGCAAGGTCGGAGTCATGCGGCGCGATCCGATGGCGATGGTCCCGTTCTGTGGCTACAACATGGCCGACTATTGGGCGCACTGGCTTCATATGGGCGGCCGCACGCCGCGCCCGCCGAAGGTCTTCCGGGTGAACTGGTTTCGGACAGACGCGCACGGCAAGTTTCTATGGCCCGGCTTCGGCGAGAACTTGCGCGTCCTCGAGTGGGTGCTCGACCGCTGCCGGGGGGTCGGCAAAGCGGAAGAAACCCCGATCGGCTACGTGCCGACGGAAAAGGCTCTCGACAGCGAGGGGCTCAGCCTGCCGGTCGACACGATGCGCGAACTCTTGCGGGTCGACCGCGGCGATTGGATCGAGGCCGTGCACGGCCAGCGCGAATACTTCGAGAAGTTCGGCGATCACCTCCCGCGGGCGATTCGTGAGGAGCACGACGCGCTGGCGCGCAGGGTGACCGCCGCCCGATAGCAAGAGCGGACCACCGGGTCTTCCCTCGCCAACGACGGGCCTCGAGAGGCGTCCGACCGGCTTGCGTGGCGCGGCTTGGCTGATACGATTTCCCGGGATGAGCGTTCGGGAGCATCATCACCGCGTCAAACAGCGTGCCGGATGCGCCATCTTGACGATCAGCGACACCCGCACCGAGGCGAACGACACCAGCGGAGCCCGCCTCAAGGAATTGCTGGCCGCTGCCGGGCATCACGTTGTGAACTACGCAATCGTTCCAGACGATCCCGCGCGTATCCGCGACGCGTTGCAGCCCCTGTTCGCCGACACGGGCATCCACGTGATCTTTCTCTCCGGCGGCACCGGGATCGCGCCGCGCGACACGACCTTCGAAGCGGTGCGCGACCTCTTCGAGAAAGAGATCGAGGGATTCGGCGAGCTCTTCCGCATGCTCAGCTACGCGGAGATCGGCGCGGCGGCAATGCTGTCCCGAGCTACCGCGGGAATCGTCGCGGGCAAGATCCTGTTCTCCATGCCGGGCTCGACGGCCGCCGTCGAGCTCGCGATGCAAAAGCTGGCGCTCCCGGAGCTCGGCCACGCTCTCGCTCTGCTCGAGGGGTAGGACATGCTTCACGGATTCGCTCCCGTTGGTCGCGAAACCGTCTTCGGCCGAGGGACTCTACCGAGCTAGCGGTGCGGGTCCGACTTCGATTTTTCGCGTCGTTGCGCGAGCGGGCGGGAGCTTCGGAGCTCACCCGCGAGCTCGCTCGGCCGACCACCGTCGGCGCGCTCTGGGATGAGGTTCGCCTCGAGCATCCGCGCCTGGCGGAGTTTCAAGGCGCGGTCGCCTTCGCGGTCAACCAGGAATACGTTGACAGCAAAATGACCCTCCAAGATAATGATGAGGTTGCGTTCATTCCCCCGGTGAGCGGCGGGTGCCCGCGACGCCATGTTTGAAGTCGTCGAACATCCGATCGAGCTCTCCCGTTTGATCGCCGCGGTCCGCCGACCGGACGCTGGCGCGATCGCGACCTTCCTCGGCACGACGCGCGACCACAATGCAGGCCGGCGGGTGATCCGTCTCGAGTACGAGGCGTATCCGGAGATGGCGCTTCGCGAGATGCGGCGGATTGGTGAACAAGCGATCGACCAGTTCTCCGCCACGGCCGTCGCCATCGTCCACCGTGTCGGCGTCGTCGCGATCGGCGAGGCCAGCGTGGCGATCGCCGTGTCGGCAGCCCATCGTGACGCCGCGTTCGCCGCATGTCGGTTCGCGATCGACCGATTGAAGGAGATCGTGCCGATCTGGAAGAAGGAGCACTACCACGGCGGAGAGATCTGGATCGGCCCTCAGCACGGCGGTCCGCCGTCGGCAGGAGATCTGGCCGCGACCTGAATCGACGTTCTCCGCCCGCCCATGCGTTCTCGCATTCAAATCTCCGCTCTGTTACCGCTCTTGATCCTCGTCTCGTGCTCCCTGAACCCCCGCACGGAGGCGCCACGCCCGCCGTCGTTGCAGGGCTGGTCCCCGGCGACCGCCGCGCTTACGGCGCAACCGACGGCCCTCACGTCCGACGATCGCGCGCTCGGCCACTTCCTGAAGGGCCAGATCGCGATCAACCAGGGGGACTACGATGCCGCGCTCGAGGAATACGAGGCGGTAGTCCAGGAAGATCCGCAAACGCCGATGCTGCGGCTGCGCCTGGCCACCCTCTACGTTCGCAAGGGCAACCTCGACAAGGCGCTCGAGCAATGTCGAACGGTCGTCGAGCAGGACCCGAAGAACACCGATGCCCGGCTGCTCCTCGCCGGTCTGCTCTCGTCCACCGGAGACGAGGCCGGGTCGATCGCGGCCTACGAAAAGGTGATCGAGTTCGACCCGGAGAACCAGGAGGCCTACCTCTACCTCGGCGCGCTCTACGGAAAGCAAGGGAAGGTCGACCAGGCCGTAAAGACGCTACAGAAGCTGATCGCACTGAACCCGAACTCGATCCTCGGCTACTACTATCTCGGACGCGTACACGCCTCAGCGCAGCGCTTCGCCGAAGCAGAGGGGTATTACCAGCAGGCGCTCCAACTCAATCCGCAATCGGAGCTGGTCTTGCTCGACCTCGCGCTCGTCTACGAGATGGAGAAGCGAAACGACAAGGCAGTCGAGATCTATCAGAAGGTGCTCGCGATGAACGCCCGCAGCACCGTCGCTCGTAAACGCCTCGCCGGCCTCTACGTCGGCGCGAAAAAGCTCGACAACGCGCTCGAGCAGTTTCAAGAGCTCGAGAAGATCGAGAACGATCCGCAGGAGGCGCGCGTCAAGATCGGGCTCATCTACTTCGAGAAGGGCGACTACGACAAGGCGGCCACCGAGCTGAACCTCGTGCTCGCGGCCGAGCCGAAGAACGACCGCGTGCGGTACTATCTCGGCGCGGTCTACGCGGAAAACAAGGAGTACCAGAAAGCCGGCGCAGAGTTCGATCAGATTCCGGCCTCCTCCGAATACTACGTCGACTCCCGGATCCACTCGGCGTTCGTGAAGCAGAGGGATGAGAAGACCGACGAGGCGATCGTCGAGATCAAGCACGCCCTCGAGGTCAAGAAGGATTCGGTCGATCTGCTCGGCTTTCTCGCCTCGCTCTACCGCGAGAAGAAGGACGAGGCAGCGGCGCTTGCGATACTCAAGCGAACCGTGGAGCTCGAGCCGAAGAACGACAAGCTTTGGTTCACGCTCGGAGCGGTATACGACGAGAACAAGCAGAAGGAAGAAGCCATCAACGCGATGGAAAAGTCGATCGAGCTGAATCCGAAGAACGCCGCGGCGCTGAACTACCTCGGCTACACGTGGGCGGAGATCGGCGTCGAGCTCGACAAAGCGGAGAAGATGATCCGTGCGGCGATCGCGCTCGAGCCGAACGACGGGTTCTATCTCGACAGCCTCGCGTGGGTCTACTACCAGCGCGGCGACTTCAAGAAGGCTGTCGAGCAGCTCGAGCACGCGATCGAGCTTGCCGGAGAGGACCCGACCGTCACCGAACATCTGGCGGACGCCTACCAGAAGCTCGGTCGGCGAACGGACGCCCTGCGCATCTACCGTGATGCGCTCGCCCGTTCCAAGGACGCCGACCAGACCGAGCGGCTGAAGCGGAAGATCAGCGTGGTCGAGCAGCATCTGACCGGAGCGTGAGAGCCTGTGAAAGAATCCCCGGACCGAGCATTCGGGTTGAGTGCCAAGCATCGCGCCGGCAATCGGCCCGGAGGCGACGGGAGGGGATTCTTTCACAGACTCTGAGCCGAGCGCTCGCTCGACGGCTGTCGCCGCTTCCGATCGTCGCTCTCCTTGCGGGCTGCACGGCGCTGGGGGCGCGGCCGGGACCGCCCCGCACGGTGCCCCCGTCGGCGGTCTCCGCCGAGGGACTCCTCGCTGCCGTCGACGAACGCTCTGCTTCGCTCCACTCGTTTCGTGCGCTCGCCGACATGCACTACGTCGGCCCCAAGGACAAGCTCGCTGTGAAGGAGATCGTCGCAGTCGAGCGGCCGGATCGGTTGCATATCGAGATGATGTCGGCCTTCGGCGTTGCTCTGCAAATCGCTTCGGATGGCGAGCACCTGTCCGCATACCACCGGGGTGAGCGAACGTACTACCGGGGGAAGGCGACCGCGGACAACCTCGCACGTTTCACGCGCCTCGAGCTCGATCTTCGCGACGTCGCCGACGTGCTGATCGGGCTCCCCCCCGGGCGGCAGCGGCTCGGGCGGCCGTCGATCGCCTTCGAGCGGCCACAGGGGTTTTGGCGCGTGACCGCTGCGCTCGTCGACGGCGGATCGCAGACGATGTGGTTCGATCCGGATACGCTGTTCGTCGTGCGAGCGGAAGAGGCCGATCGGCTAGGGAACGTGCTCTACCGGGCGACCTATGCGAGCTACACGACCGTGTCGGGCCTCGAGGTTCCTACCGAAGTGCGCTTCGAGGTTCCCGAACAGTCGGCGAAGATCAATCTGCGGTATTCGGAAATATCTTTGAACGGCCGTTTTTCGCCTGACCTCTTTTCGTTCGCCCCGCCGCCCGGCGCGAAGGTCGTGGATCTCGACGAAGTCGCCAGCCAGCCGCCGGGCTGAAGCGGCTGCCGGCTGGGGAGTGGGGACGTTGCGGCATTAACGGAATAAGTCACCGGCGTATCGGGAGTTCACCTGGCGCAACGGACTTATTCCGTTAATGCCGCAACGTCCCCACTCCCCCTTCCTGCGGCGCCGAGCCGCGCCTTCAGATTTTCAACCGCGGATCGAGCGCGTCGCGAAGGCCATCGCCGAGCAGGTTGTAGGCCGTCACCGTCAAGAAGATCGCAAGTCCCGGAAACACGGCCAGCCACCAGGCAAACGTGTTCTGCTCGGACACGGCGAGAATCGATCCCCAGGTGACGAGATCGGCGGGGACGCCGATGCCGAGAAACGACAGCGCCGACTCGGCAAGAATCGCCGAGGCCACGCTGAACGACGCGGAGACGAGCACGGGCGCCAACGCGTTCGGGAGGATGTGTCGGAACATGACCGCCGCGCTCGACACGCCGAGCCCGCGTGCGGCGATGACGAAATCGAGCCCGCGCAGTTTGAAGAACTCGCTCCGCACGAAGCGCGCGACGCCGATCCAGCCGGTGAGCCCGAGGATCGCCATCACGTTGTAGATGGATGGCGGCAACACCGCCGCGACCGTGAGGATCAGGAAGAACGTCGGGATCGCCAGCATCAGCTCGAAGAAGCGCGACAGCCCGAGGTCGACCCAGCCGCCATAGTACCCCGCGAGACCGCCGAGCAAGATCCCCACCGTGAGCTGGATGCTCGCGACGACGATGCCGATCGTCAGCGAGATACGCGCGCCGTGGACCATGCCACTCGCCACGTCGCGGCCGAGCTGGTCGGTCCCGAGCCAGTGTCGAGCCGTGGGTGGCGAGAACGACTCCTCGGAAAGATCGGCCCGCCGCGGTAGATACGGAATCGGCGGAAACAGCGCCCCTTGGTTTGGCAAAGTCTTGAAGTCCACGCCGCGAATCGCGGCGGGCCACGAAACGAGGCCGAGGCGCGCGCCATAGTCGATCGCGATCGGAAAGTACGTACGGCCGTTCACCACGACGTAGTACGGCATGTCGTTGGCGATGAGGTCGGCGAAGAGCGCGACGGCGAGCAGCGCGAGGATCGCGTAAAGGCTCGCCATCGCGGGGCGGTTCTTTCGGAACTGCCGCCAGACGAGCGCGCGGTAGCTCTGTGACCTCTCGTCGTTCATCGCTCGGCGCTTGCGAAGCTGATGCGTGGATCGACGACCGAGAGCAGCAGATCGGCGACCAGGATGCCGACCAGCGTGAGCGCCGAGCTGATCGCGAAGAGGCCGAGCACGACGGGGTAGTCGCGCGCCAGCACCGCCTGATAGCCGAGCTGGCCGATGCCGGGAATCGAGAAGATCGTCTCGATGATCACGGACCCACCGATGAGAGACGGCAACAGGTCGGCGAGCATCGTCACCATCGGGATCAGCGAGTTACGCAGAATGTGCTTGAGAATCACCACAGGCTCGGCGAGACCCTTTGCGCGCGCGGTTCGCACATAGTCTTGCAGCGCGTTCTCGAGCATCGAGCTGCGCATGTAGCGCGAGAGCGCCGCGAACGCCGCGTAGGTCTCGCACACGACCGGCATGGCGATATGCCACGAGTAGTCGCGAAACTGCCGCCAGAGCGGCCAGGACGAATCGTAGTCGAGCGAGTGAAGGCCCGCCGGCGGGAACCACAGGAAATAGTCGCCACCGCAGAAGTAGATGAGGATCAGCGTCCCCACCCAGAACGACGGCAGCGAGTAGAGCATGAAGACCGACGTCGTCGACAGCGAGTCGAGCCACGACCCCGGACGCACTGACGAATAAATGCCGAGCGGGATCGCGATCAGATACGTGAGGAAGATCGAGACGAGGTTGAGCGTGATCGTCACCGGCAGCCGCTCTCGAATCTTGTCCCAGACGGGGCGGTTGTCCTTGAAGCTCTCGCCGAGATCCAGCGTGACCAGCCGCTCGAACCATACCGCGTACTGCACGGGCAGCGGCCGGTCGAGGCCGAGTCGCCTGCGCTCGGCCTCCTTGGCTTTTTGGATGTCGGCCAAGCGCTCCGTGCTTGCGCCCTGGACTCCGGCGGCGAGGCCACCGTGGAAATAGAGCTCGACCGGGTCACCGGGAGCGAGGTGCATGATGAGGAAGGCGATGAACGTGATCCCGACGAACGTCGGAATCATCAACAGCGTCCGCCGCAACGCATAGCGCAGCATCGGACTACATCCCGTACTTCTGGTCGACGCGCGCCACCCACCATTCGGCGAGGCGCGGGCCGCCGGTTGGATACCACTTCGTATCGCGAAACCGTTTATCGTAGGCGGTGATCGACTTCGGCATGTAGAGAAACGTGTAGGGAGCCTCCTCGAGGATGATCTCCTGAAGACGGAGATAGAGCGCGATGCGCTTTTCCTTGTCGAACTCGCGCCGATAGTCCACCAAAATCTCGTCGGCGCCGGCGTTCTTGAACGCGACCATGTTCCCGCCGCCGGGTACCGCCTGGCTCGAATGCCAGACCTGGTAGAGATCCGGGTCGGCCGGCGAGAACTGCCAGCCGAGGATCACCGCGTCGTAATCGAACTTCTCGACCTTCTCGAGCAGAATCGACCAATCCACTTCGCGAAACGTCGCATCGATCCCCGCGCGGCGCATCTCGTCGATGACGATCAAGCCGATGTTCTTGCGCGTGGTATTGCCTGAGTTCGAGATGATCTCGAAGCGAAGCGGCGTGCGCACTCCATCGATCGTCTTGTCGCGAATTCCGTCACCGTCGTGATCCGTCCACCCGGCCTCGTCGAGCTGCTTCTTCGCCAGTTGAGGGTCGAAGGCGTAGCCCTTCAGGTCGGAGTCGTATTCGGGGCTGAAGCGATAGACGGGCGAGTTGATCTTCTCGCCGTAACCGAAGAGCACCTTCTCGATGATGCGGTCTCGGTCGACGAGGTGCGCCAACGCCTGGCGCACGGCCGTCTCGCGAAATATCGGCCGAAGCTCGTTCCAACCGACGTAGGTGTACGAAGGCGTGAAGGCGATCTGCTTGGTGAAGCGCCTGCGAAAGCCCGGCGTGTCGGTTTGTTTGAGATGTTGCAGCGGTAGGAGCCCCATGATGTCGAGCGTCCCCGCCTTGAGCGCGATGAGCGCCGCATCGGGGTTGTTGATGACGCGAAAGACCAGACGGTCGACGAAGCCGTCGCCGCGCGTGACGTCTCCCGGCGCCCAGAAGTCGCTCCGATGACGGAGAACGATGCGTTCGCCGGTGATCAGATCGTGCTCGGGATCGACGAGAACGTAGGCTCCCGAGCCGAGGATTTTGCGATGGAAGTCGCGGTTGAACGATTGCGCGAAGCGAAGCGCCCGCTCCTTCTTGTCCGGCACGAGCGTCTCCCAGCCGTTCAAGTCGGCGACGGAGACGGGGTCCAGCACGCCGTCGGGGTCATAGAAGTGCTTGGGGAGAATCGAGATCCCGCCGAGGATCACGTCGTTGCGGAAATAGGGCTCCGAGCAGCGGAACTCGACCGTCGAATCGTCGACCGCGCGCGCATCCGCAACGGACAAGTAGTAGTTGCGGAGAGACGGGGCGTTCACCTCAGGGTCTTTGATCGCCTTGATCGAGAACAGGACGTCGGCGACGGTGACAGGCTTGCCGTCGGAGAACGTCGCATCGCGACGGATGTGAAACGTGTACGTCAAGTGATCCGGCGCCACCCGCGGCAGCTCGGTCGCGATCACCGGTCGCTGTTGCAAACTTTGGGGGTCCAGCGCGGTGAGCGACGAAATGACCCAGCCCTGGACCTCTGCCGAGGCGGCATCGGTCGACGTGAGCGGGTTCAGGCTCTGCGGATCGGCGAGCAGCCATTGCACCAGCCAGTCGCCGTGCACCGGCGGGCCGGCGGCTTCGCGCGGGGATTCGCCTTCTCCGGCGGGCGGACCGGACGGCTCTCGGTTCGAGCACTCCGTGAGCAGGCAGAGCCCGACGAGGCTCGCCAACAGTCGCGCAAACCGCCGAGGCACCCCGGTCTAATGCCGGGTCGTCGTGCGCGGGGCAAGGACGGGGACGTTCTTAACCTTCGTAACCTTCATCGCGCTCCTCGCGCTAGGAAATCCTGTAAGCAAGGCGGCGCGACGAAGGTTACGAAGGTTAAGAACGTCCCCGTCCTCCTTGTCCGGGCGCGACGGGAAGTGTACCTAGCCAGGTCATGCCGTCGCTCCTCGAAGTACGGAATCTCGAGACGCACTTTGCCACGGACGACGGAATCGTGCGCGCCGTGGATGGCGTGAGTTTTACGATCGACGCGGGGCGGACGCTCGGCATGGTCGGTGAATCGGGATGCGGTAAGAGCGTGACCGCTCTCTCGATCCTGCGGTTGATCCCGTCACCGCCGGGTCGGATCGTCGGCGGTGAGATTCGCTACCAAGGCCGGAACCTCCTCGAGCTGCCGCAAGCCGAAATGCGGCGCGTTCGCGGGAACGAGATCGCGATGATCTTTCAGGAACCGATGACGTCGCTGAACCCGGTGTTCACGATCGGCGACCAGATCGGCGAAGCGATCCGCCTCCACCAGAAGACCTCGCGCCGCCAGACCCGCGAGCGGGTGATCGAGATGCTCCGGTTAGTCGAGATGCCGGAGCCTAGCCGACGGGTCGACGAGTACCCGCACCAGCTCTCCGGTGGCATGCGCCAGCGGGTGATGATCGCGATGGCGCTGTCTTGCAAGCCGAACCTGCTGATCGCAGACGAACCGACGACAGCTCTCGACGTGACGATCCAGGCGCAGATCCTCGACCTTCTCGCCAACTTGAAGCAGCGCCTCGGCATGGCGCTGCTGCTCATCACGCACGATCTCGGCGTGGTCGCCGAACAGGCCGACGAAGTGGTGATCCTCTACGCGGGCCGGATCGTGGAGCAGGCCGGCGTGGAGGACCTCTTCATGCGCCCTCTCCATCCGTACACGCGCGGGCTCCTCGACTCGCTTCCGCGGATCGGCGCTTCCCGCACCGAGCGCTTGCGCCCGATCCCGGGAACCGTGCCGCCGCTCACCCGGTTGCCGAGTGGCTGTCGTTTCCGCGATCGCTGTTCCTGGGCGATCGGCGACTGCGCGCGGATCGATCCGCCGCTCGAAGAGAAGCTCCCGGGGCATACCGCCGCATGCATCCGCGTCGCGCACGGCGAGACGGCCGAGCGCTCCGTCGAGGCGCGTCCGTGAGCCAGGCGGCGAATGGGCCGCCCCTCGTCGAGGTGCGCGGTCTAGTCAAGGACTACGCCGTCGGAGGTGGTCTCTTCGCCGCCAAGGAATTCGTGCGCGCGGTTCGCGGCGTGGACCTCGATGTCCACCACGGCGAGACGCTCGGCGTCGTCGGCGAGTCGGGGTGCGGGAAGTCCACGCTCGGGCGGTGCATCCTGCGCTTGATCGAGCCGACGGCCGGCACGGTCCGATTCGAGGGCACCGATCTTGCCTCGCTCTCGTCCGCAGAGATGCGTCGCAACCGTCGATTCATGCAGATCATCTTCCAGGATCCGTATTCGTCCCTGAACCCGCGCATGCGCGTCGGCACGATCGTTGGTGAGGGGCTGACGATTCACGGGCTCGCCAGCGGGCCCGAGCGCCGCCGCCGCGTCGTCGAACTCCTCGCCAAGGTCGGGCTTCACGAAGATGCCTACGACCGCTATCCGCACGAATTCAGCGGCGGACAGCGGCAGCGGATCGGCATCGCCCGCGCGTTGGCCGTCGAGCCCCGCTTCATCGTCGCGGACGAGCCGGTGTCGGCCCTCGACGTATCGATCCAGGCGCAGATCGTGAACTTGCTGCAGGACTTGCAGCAGCAGCTGAACCTTGCCTATCTGTTCATCGCCCACGACCTTCGCGTGGTCGAGCACATCAGTCACCGGGTCGCCATCATGTACCTCGGCAAGATCGTCGAGCTCGCGTCGAGCGAAGAGATATATGCCTCACCCCGTCATCCCTACACGCGGGCACTGCTCTCGGCAGTGCCGATGCCGAAGCCGCACGGAAAGGCGCAGCGGGTTCCGCTCGCGGGTGACGTGCCGAGCCCGATCACACCGCCCGTCGGCTGTGCGTTCCATCCGCGTTGCCCGCACGCGCAGGACGTGTGCCGAAAGGACGAGCCGCAACTCGTGAGCGGGAGGCGCGGTCACGCCGTTGCTTGTCACGTCTTCCCACCGGAGCCCGAAGCATCGTAGGATGCCAAGGAGGCCACGATGGCGATCTTCCAAAAGCGATCCCCCGAGAATCCGCTCACGAACCTCGAGCCACCGCCGCCGGAGCGCCTGCCGCAGCCGGTGGCACCGCCGGCGCCGCCTCCGCAATTCCTCCGTGAGACGGAGGTTCGTACGTCGATCGGCGCCGACGCGATCATCAACGGCAAGCTGTCGTTCAACACCCCGACCCGGATCGAAGGCAAGCTGAAGGGCGAGCTCCGCTGCACCGAGCTGCTGATCATCGGTCCGACTGCCGTCATCGAGGGAAGCGTGAAGGCCGACGAGCTGCGGATCGAGGGTGTCGTGCGTGGTGAGATCACCGAGACACGCAAGGTCGAAGTCTGCGATCGCGGGACGTTCGTGGGCACGGTCGCCGCTCAGCTTCTCGTCGTTCGCGAAGGCGGCGTGTTCGAGGGCAAAAGCACGGTCGGTCCGAAGGGCTGGTTCACGGATCAGCCTGCGCAAACGGGAATCGGCGCGAAGGGATGAGACAGTAGGTAGTGCGATCAGAAACGACCTCGCGACCATCGGGAGCGAGAAAACACGAACATTAGCGCATTAGGCTGGGTAATCCGCTACGAACTTCCGACCAGCGGGAACGAGGAAGACAAACACTAGCGAGTGGGCTGTGTAATCGGGTGACGAGCGTTCCTTTGGCGTCGCTCGCGTTGGTCGCGGGCTCAGCTCGGACCGAACGCTCAACTAGAATAGCCTCGCTCCCGTTGGTCGCGAGGTCCGCTCTGACCGAACGCCCTACTTATCCGGCGTCTTCGACGCGCGCCGCCTTTCCCGAGAGCTCCCGAAGGTAGTACAGCCGGGCGCGCCGCACTTGGCCGTGCGACATCACCTCGATCCTGTCGAGGCGAGGCGAGTGCAGCGGAAACGTTCGCTCGACGCCGACGCCGTAAGAGACTTTCCGGACGGTGAACGTCGCACGGTTCGAGCCCTGGGTACGACGAATGACCATCCCCTCGAATACCTGGATGCGCTCCTTCTCACCCTCGACGACTTTCACGTGGACCCGCACGGTATCGCCGGCCTTGAGATCGGGCACCTTGGCCTTGAGCTGCTCGGCTTCGATCTTGTCGATGAGATTTGCCATGGCCATGCCTTCTCCGTCCCCGCGGGTGGAAGTCTCGTAACCCACGGACCTTAGCTAAGAATTCCCTCGAAGAAAAGGGTCAGGCCAAGCTCAGGCCGGACCGCTCAGCCGATCCAGCATGATCGCCGCGGCGGCCCGCACCGGCAAGTGGTTGTAGTCGGTGATCCCGCGGATCGGTTCGAGTATCAGATCGGCCCGCTCGAGGATCTCCTTCGTGAGTCCCCAGCCGGTCCCGAGAATCAGCAGATGGGGCGCCTTGCCGGTCGCCAGACGCGCGCGAAGATCGGCGAAGGAGATCCGTCCATCGGCGTCTTTCGCACTGGTCGCGACTAGAAGCGGTCGTTCACCGCTACCCCGCTCGACCTCTAGAATCGCGGCGTCGAGATCGACGACGGTGCGCACCAAGGCGAGCGCTTCGCGGCGGGTCTCGTTGTACTCGGCGCCGAACCCGGTGCGCCAGTGCTCGAGGATCTTTTCCGCGAGCAAGCGCAGCGCCCGCACCGGCGTGGCGATGTACACGCCGCTCACTCCGTAAGTCTTGCCGATCCGCGCCAAGTCGTGGACGTCCATGTTGGTGACGGCGGTAGCCACGACTTCGCCGTGTTTGTCGTAGACCGGATGATGAAGCAGCACCACATAGAGCGGCGCCCCTCTCATTTCTCTTCTTCCTCGATCTCGCGGAGAAGCTTGCGGTCTTGCTCGCGGAGGCCGGCCCGCTCGAGCAGGTCGGGTCGTCGCACGCGGGTCAGGCGCAGCCGCTCCTTCCTGCGCCATCGGGCGATGGCCGCATGGTCACCGCCCAGCAAAACGGGCGGCACGTGGAACGTCCGGAAGGTTTCCGGGCGCGTGTACTGCGGGTACTCGAGGAGCCCGTCGTCGAAAGACTCTTCGTCGAGCGATTCCGCATTGCCGACGAACCCGGGCACGAGCCTCGCAACCGCATCGACGACGACGAGCGCCGCCGCCTCACCCCCGGCGAGCACGTAGTCGCCGATCGACAGCTCGTCGTCGACGAACTGTCGCACACGCTCGTCGATGCCTTCGTAGTGGCCGCACACGAGCAGCAACGCCGGCTCGTGGGCGAGCTGCGCGGCGAGCGGCTGGGTGAACGGTCGACCGCGAGGCGAGAGCAACAACCGACGCGCCGAGGGAACGCTTCGAGCCCCTTCCTCGATCGCCGCCACCAGCGGCTCGACCTTCATCACCATTCCCCGTCCACCGCCGTAGGGAGCGTCATCGGCGACGCGGTGCGCACCAGGCGCGAAATCGCGAATGTTGAGCACGTCGACTTCGATGAGTCCCCGTCGGATCGCTTTGCCGATCAGACTGGCCGCCAGCGGCGAAGGGAAGAAATCGGGAAACAGTGTGAGGATCTGAAAGCGCATGAACGATCGGGTCAGTCGTGCAATCCCTCGAGGAGATGTACGACGATGCGCCGATCGTCGAGATCGATCTCGCGGACCGCCCGATCGATCATCGGGATCAGCCGCTCCCCGCCGTCGTCGTGGACTACGAGGACGTCATTGCCGTTCGTCGAGAGAACTTCAGAGACTCGGCCGAGCGGGTTGCCCAAGTCGTCGAAGACTTCGAGGCCCGCGAGCTGGTAGCAGTAGAACTGCCCAGCCGCCAAGCTGGGGAGCTCTCGCTCGCGAACCGCAAGGCGGCCCCCCTGAAGCGCGCGTACTGCTTCCGGAGTGCTCAAGCCCTCCAGGGTCACCAACCAGACGCCACCGTGTGGGCGAGCGTGCGCGAGCCGAAACCGACGTGTCGCCGCTTCACCGTGGAGAAGGAAGACCTCGGAGACTTCGCCCAACACCGACGAATCCGGGTTGAACGGCCTGAGGCGCGCCGCCCCTCGCACGCCGTGCGGGCCGGCGAGTTCGCCGATGGCGACGAGCCGCTCGTCGTCGGGACCGACGACGACTCCCGCAGGCGGCCTGCCGGTTTCGCCGGACGTTGCGGGTCTCGAGCCTGCTTCTTGGTCGATGCCCGGCTCGCGTCGCGACGACCCCATCAGCTCGATCCGCACCACCGCCCCAACTAAGTGGCTCCTTTCAGAAATACGGTGACGTCTGACGCGCCGATCCATCCCCGCTGGCTGCGTTGCGCTCCCTGCGTCATAGCGCTGCGGCTACGCCTCGGTCGCGCGCCTTGCCATCGGGGCGGCTCGACGCGCCATACGCCACCGTATTTGTGAAAGGAACCACTAAGCCCTCGGACGGTCCCTTTCGACGATGTCGAGAACGATCCGTTGGTTCTTTCGCGCCGCCGCCGCATTGAGAATCGCCCGCAGCGCCTTTGCCGTGCGCCCCTCTTTGCCGATCACCCTACCGAGATCCTCGTCTGCGACGCGCAGCTCGAGGGTCGGTACGCCGTCGCGCACCGTCTCGGTGACGCTGACCGCGTCGGGATTCCGAACCAGGAACCGCGCCACGTATTCGACGAGTTCCTTCATCGCAGGAACCAGGAGCTCAGGCTGCCGTGGGCGGCGCGGGGGCACGTGCGGGGAAGCCCGCCCGCTTGAGCATGTTCGCCACCGTTTCGGTCGGCCTCGCACCCCGCGCCAGCCAGCCCTCGAGCTTCTCGCGCACGACCGTGATGCGCGCGGGGTCGGGCGCGGGATCGTAAGTACCGAGCTGCTCGATGTACCGGCCGTCACGCGGGAAGCGCGAGTCCGCGACGACGATCCGGTAGAATGGGTGCTTCTTCGCGCCGTGCCGAGACAGTCGAATCGTAACGGGCATTTCTCTGGCTCCTCCTGACGGTTGGCGGATTCAGATCGGCAAGCCCAACCCTAGGCCGCGCCCGCCACCGGTCAACTTCTTCATCATCTTCTTCATTTGTGCGTACTGCTTCAAGAAGCGGTTGATGTCGGCGACAGACGTCCCGCTACCGAGCGCGACGCGCCGGCGCCGTCCTGCATTCAGAATGTTCGGATTCTGCCGTTCCTGCCGGGTCATGGAATTGATGATCGCCTCGACGCGCGCGAGGTCCTTCTCCGCCTTGCCGGTGTCCACCGCTCGGGCCATCTTACCGAGGCCGGGGATCATGCCGAGGAGGTCGCCGACCGAGCCCATCTTCTTCATGGCCCGGAGCTGGTCACGGAAATCCTCGAGCGAGAACTCCGCACGGCGAAGCTTCCGTTCGAGCTTCTCCGCTTCCTTCTGATCGAAGGCGCGCTCGGCTCGCTCGATGAGCGATAGCACGTCGCCCATGCCGAGAATGCGGGAGGCGAGGCGGTCGGGATGAAACGGCTCGAGCGCATCTAGCTTCTCACCCATGCCGAGAAAAACGATCGGCGCCCCCGAAATCGCGCGGATCGAGAGCGCGGCGCCGCCCCGGGCATCACCCTCCATTTTGGAGAGTATCACGCCGGTCAAGCCGAGGCGCTCGTGGAAGCCGCGAGCGACGTTGACCGCATCCTGGCCCGTCATGGCGTCGGCAACGAGCACGATCTCTCGCGGCGACACCGCGGCGCGGATGTCGGCCAGCTCCTGCATCAGCTCCTCGTCGATGTGAAGTCGTCCCGCGGTATCGAAGAGACAGACGTCATACCCCTGATTTTTCGCCGTAGTCAGCGCGGCGCGGCAGATCGCGACCGGATTTTGATCGCTCGTCGACGGGTGCACGGCACAGCCCACTTGCTCTCCGAGCAGCCGAAGCTGCTCGATCGCCGCCGGCCTCTGGACGTCAGCGGGCACCAGGTAGGGATTGCGGCCTTTCTCGAGCTTCAGATAACGGGCGAGCTTTCCGACCGTGGTGGTCTTTCCCGATCCCTGCAGCCCGACCAGCATGACCGGCACCGGCGGGGCGGCGGAGAGATCGAGTCCGCGCCCTCCCTCGCCCATCAGCGTCAAGAGCTCCTGATGAACGATCTTGATGATCTGCTGGGCAGGCGTGAGCGACTGCAGGACTTCGTGGCCGAGCGCCTGGCGACGGATCGCCTCCGTGAATTGCTTGACTACCTGGAGGTTGACGTCTGCCTCGAGGAGCGCCAGCCGTACTTCGCGCAGCGTCTCCTCGATGTGCGCCTCGCGTACCCTCGCCTCGCCGCGAAGCTTCTTGAAGATGGCCTCGAACTTGTCGCTCAGGGATTCCAGCATCGGATAAGCCGCCGACTGTACTCCAAGGCGGCCGAAAAACGAAGAGCCCTCTCCCCGGGGAGAAGAGGGCTCTTCGAACGACGGTCTTCGCTGATCGCGGCCTTACATCATGCCGCCCATGCCCCCCATTCCACCCATTCCACCCCCGGGCGGCATCGCCGGAGCCTGCTTCTCCTCGGGTTTCTCGGCGATCATCGCCTCGGTGGTGAGCAGCAAGCTTGCCACCGACGCCGCGTTCTGCAGCGCGGTGCGTACTACTTTGGTCGGGTCGATGATGCCCGCTTTCATCAGGTCTTCGTATTCTTCCGTCGCCGCGTTGAAGCCGTAGCTGCCCTTGTTGTTGCGAATGCGGTCGAGGACGATCGCGCCCTCGACGCCCGCGTTGGTGGCGATCCACCGCGCGGGCTCCTGCACCGCCTTCTTGACGATCGCGACGCCTACCTGTTCCTCTTCGGGCACGCCCTTGAGGTTCTCGAGCGACGCGGCCGCCGCGCGGATCAATGCCACGCCGCCGCCCGGTACGACGCCCTCCTCCACCGCAGCGCGCGTCGCATGGAGCGCGTCCTCTACCCGCGCCTTCTTCTCCTTCATCTCGATCTCGGTCGCGGCGCCCACGCGGATCACCGCTACGCCGCCGACCAGCTTGGCGAGACGCTCCTGGAGCTTCTCGCGGTCGTAGTCCGAAGTGGTCTCGTCGATCTGCGAGCGGATCTGCTTCACCCGGCCCTCGATGTCGGCCTTCTTGCCCGCGCCGTCGATGATCGTGGTGTTGTCCTTGTCGATCACCACCTTCTTGGCCTTGCCGAGATCCGAGAGACTGACGTGCTCGAGCTTGATGCCGAGCTCCTCGGCGATCACCTTGCCGCCGGTGAGGATCCCGATGTCCTCGAGCATGGCCTTGCGCCGATCGCCAAACCCCGGCGCCTTCACCGCCACGGTATGGAGCGTGCCGCGAATCTTGTTCACGACGAGCGTCGCCAGCGCCTCGCCCTCGACGTCTTCGGCGACGATCACCAGCGGCCGACCGCTCTTCGCCACCTGTTCCAGGATCGGCAGCATGTCCTTCAGGCTCGACAACTTCTTTTCGTGGATGAGAATCAGCGCGTCCTCGACCACGGCTTCCATACGGTCGGGATCGGTGACGAAATACGGCGAGAGATAGCCGCGATCGAACTGCATGCCCTCGACGACCTCGAGCTGCGTCTCCAGGCCCTTGGCCTCCTCGACCGTGATCACGCCCTCCTTGCCGACCTTCTCCATCGCCTCGGCGATGATCGAGCCGATGGTGGCGTCGTTGTTCGCCGAGATCGTGCCGACCTGAGCGATCTCCTTCGGGTCCTTGGTCGGCTTGGAGAGCGACTTGAGCTCCTCGACGATCTTCTTCACGGCGCGTTCGATGCCTCGCTTGAGGTTCATCGGATCGTGTCCGGCGGCGACCATCTTCGCGCCTTCGGTGAAGATCGCGCGCGCGAGCACGGTCGCCGTGGTCGTGCCGTCACCGGCGACGTCGGAAGTCTTCGAAGCGACCTCCTTCACCATCTGCGCGCCCATGTTCTCGAACTTGTCCTCGAGCTCGATCTCCTTGGCGACCGTGACGCCGTCCTTGGTAACGGTCGGCGCGCCGAAGGACTTGTCGAGAACCACGTTGCGGCCCTTCGGTCCGAGCGTCACCGTAACCGCGTCGGCGAGAATGTTGACACCGCGAAGGATCTTGTCCCTCGCGTCCTGGGCAAACTTCACTTGCTTGGCTGCCATCCTTCTCCTTGCCTCCTTAGAGTGTGGATTCCACCTGGCGCCCGACTTGTCGGGCGTTCGTCGGATCGGATCCTATCCCTCGATGATCCCGAGGATGTCTTCCTCGCGCACGATGAGATGCTCCTCGCCGTTCAGCTTGATCTCGGTTCCAGAGTACTTGCCGAACAGGATGCGATCGCCCGCCTTGACGTCGAGCGGCGTGACCTTTCCGTCCTCGTTCGCTTTGCCCTTCCCGACCGCGATCACCTTACCCTCCTGGGGCTTCTCCTTGGCGGTGTCGGGGATGATGATGCCTCCCTTGGTCTTCTCTTCTTCGGCGACGCGCTTGATCAGCACTCGGTCACCCAGCGGCCTGATCTTCATGACAGCAACACTCTCCTTTCGCTTTCTGGCAATTTCTTTCGATCGAGTTGACGCTGTTTGGAAAACAGCAGAAGCAAGCTAATCATCGACATAGTGTTGTCAACGGTGGTGCTGAAATAACGGAGTTCTAAATGAGCGCCTTCCACCTGCGATCCATCAGCTACCCGTGAACCTTCCTTATCTCCTCGTCCATGTAGCGGCGGTAGAGGATCTCCCATTCCTCCGTCCCGGGCGAGACCCTTCGGGGTATCCTTGATCGCACCACCGCGTCAAGTCGGTCTTCGATCTGGAAGCATTCCGCGAGTGCCTGCTTCGCTACGGTGAGCGCGCGGCGCTCGTCGAGGACCCCGCCGATCGTGCGCGCTGCCTCGACCACTTTGCGCGCAAGATGAGAGATGCGATCGTCCGAAAGCCGCGCCATCGAAGCGACCGATCAGCGGAACCTCGCGCCAGGAACCGAAAAGCGTGACAGTGACGTGACCTCGTGCCTCATGTCTTCGGGGCAAAACCTGACAGCCAAACGCTCAGAGCACGAAGCCGCGCTCACGCGCGAGCCTCTCCTTGATCTTCACGAGAAGCGTGCGCTGGTCCATGCCGGTGGTCTGGCGCTTGTTCTGGTCGAGAATGCGCTCGGCCTCGCGCTCGATCGCCGCTTCTTCTTGGAAGTTCGCCCGCAGCGCGTCGTACACGCGCTTCTCGATCTCGGCCGGCGATGCCGTCGCCGCGACGATCTTTCCGTCTACGAGCGCCTTGGTTACCCGCTGCGCGGCGCGATGCAGATTCTTGTCGCTAGGAGCCACAAACCTCCTAGATATCCCGCGCCGCGCAGAATGGCAACGCCGCGCTCGCGGGCGGTGCCGTCGTTTCGAATCTAGGTCAGGTGTGGGAGACGTTGCTTGACAACTTTCCGAGGCCGCCGTTAGTTCGAACGAATGATCGTCGTGATGCACGCGGGGGCGACGGACGCCGAGATCGAGGGCGTGATCGCGGAGATCGAGCGCCTCGGCTACCGCTCGCACCCGATTCGCGGCGTTGAGCGAACGATCATCGGCTGCATCGGAGACGAGCGGGGAAAGGCGCGCCTCGCCGCGCTCGAGTCGATGCCGGGGGTCGAATCGTGCGTTCCGATCCTCAAGCCGTTCAAGCTGGCCAGCCGCGAAGTACGGAAGGAAAACTCGGTGATCGACATCGGCCTCGGCGTCCGCGTCGGCGACCGGCGCCTGGCGGTCATGGCCGGTCCGTGCTCGGTCGAGAGCGAGTCGCAGATCATGCAGTCGGCCCATGCGGTCAAGGCGGCCGGAGCGAGCATTCTCCGCGGAGGCGCGTACAAGCCGCGCACCTCGCCCTACAGCTTTCAGGGAATGGAGGTGGACGGCCTGAAGCTCCTCGCCAAGGCTCGCGCGGAAACCGGTTTGCCCGTGGTCACTGAGGTCTTGGACCCGCACGATGCGGAGCTCGTGGCCGAGCACGCGGACATCCTTCAGGTGGGCGCGCGGAACGTGCAGAACTTCGCGCTGCTCCGCCGGCTGGGCAAGCTCCGCAAGCCCGTGCTCCTGAAGCGTGGCATGATGACGACGCTCCAGGAGTTTCTGATGGCGGCCGAGTACATCCTTTCCGAAGGGAATCCGCGGGTCATCCTCTGCGAGCGAGGTATCCGCACGTTCGAGACGGCGACGCGCAACACGCTGGACCTGAACGCGATTCCCGTCCTCAAGGAGTGGACGCACCTGCCCGTGATCGTCGACCCGAGCCACGGCACGGGCTACTGGCAATACGTGACGCCGATGGCCTATGCCGGCATCGCGGCCGGCGCCGACGGGCTGATGATCGAGGTCCATCCCGACCCGGCGCACGCGCTCTCCGACGGCGGTCAATCGCTGAAGCCCGCGCGCTTCGAGAGCTTGATGCTGGGTCTCAAGAAGTTCGCCGAGGCGGCGGGTCGAGCGCTGTGAGGCGGAGCCGAAGCGGCCCGCTTCCCGACTGGCGCCGTCCGCCACGCCGTCCCCCCGCCCTCGCGCCCGGCGACACGATCGCCGTGATCGCTCCCGCTTCCGCCGCCAAGCGAGCGCGCATCCTGCGTGGAGCGCGAAACCTCGAGCGGCTCGGCTTCCGCGTGCGGGTGCTGCCCCAGGCCTTCGCCCGCAACGGTCACTTCGCCGGCACGGACGAGCGCCGCGCCGCCGCGCTGCGCCGGGCGCTCGAGGACCGATCCGTCCGCGCGATCTTTCTCACACGCGGCGGCTTCGGCGCGGCACGTCTCCTGCCGCTCGTCGGGCGCGATCTCGCCGAGAGCGGGCCGAAGATCCTGGTCGGCTACAGCGATGCGACGTCGCTTCTCGCGTTCGTGACCGGCAAGCTCGGCTGGGTGACGTTTCACGGGCCGATGGTCGCGACGGACCTTCCGAAGCTCAGGGCCGTCGACCGCGCCTCGCTGCTCGGCGCGCTGCGCGGTGAGCGGCCGCCACCGATTCGTCTCGGCCTGGTGCTTCGTCGCGGCGTCGCCGAAGGCAGGATCTTCGGCGGCTGTATTTCGATCCTCGTTTCCCTGCTCGGCACGCCCTACGCGGTCGACCTATCGGAGCGGATCCTCTTTCTCGAGGACGTGAACGAAGAGCCCTATTCGCTCGATCGCATGCTGACCCAGCTCCGACAGACGGGGCAGCTCGCCAGGGCGCGCGGCATCGTGTTCGGCGAGATGTCGAATTGCGGCACCCGGCGCGAGCTGCTCGGCGTGCTGCGCGAGCGAACCGCGGACCTCGGCATACCGGTCGCGTTCGGTTTGCCGAGCGGTCACGGCCGTGGCAAGCGCACGGTGCCGCTCGGCGTACGTGCTCGGCTGGACGCCGGCCGCCGAACGCTCGAGATCCTCGAGGCTGGTGTCTCCGCCGGTTCGAGCCGATGAAGACCTCATAGCCATGCCGTTTTCTCTGTCGTAGACTCCGCGCGATGACCGGTTTCAATCGAGTCGAAAAAGCGATGGAGGAAGCGGTCGCGAGCCGCGTCTTCCCGGGAGCGGTACTGCTCGTCAACAAGGATGGTCAGGTCGTCTACCACCGCGCGTACGGCAGTCGGAGCCTCGAGCCCGAGGTCACGCCACTTTCGGAGGACACGATATTCGACCTTTCCTCGCTCACCAAGCCCCTGGCGACGGCCACGGCGTTCCTCCACCTCGTGCGGGAACGGAAGCTCGGCATCGACGACCGCGTGACGCGGCTCTTCCACAACTTCGGCGTGCACGGAAAGACACACATCACGTTTCGCCACCTGCTCGCGCACTGCTCGGGCTTGCCGGGCTGGCGTCCCTATTACAAGGAGATCATCAAGGTCGAGCGCGGCGGCCGCGTGAACTTCCTCTGCAGCCAGGGCGCGAAGCAGCACGTCTTCGAGATGATCCACCGCGAGAAGCCGGAGAGCGATCCCGGGCGGAACGTCGTCTACAGCGACCTCGGCTTCATGCTTCTCGGCGAGGCGATCGAAGAGATCTCGGGCCTCACTCTCGACCGCTTCTGCCAGGATCGGATCTTCAAGCCGCTCGGCTTACGCTCGACCTCGTTCATCGATCTTTCGCTCGTCCGCACTCGTCGCCTCGTGCCAGTAACCGACATGATCGCGCCGACCGAGCGCTGCGAGTGGCGGAAGAAGATCATCTGCGGGGAAGTCCACGACGACAACGCGTATGCGATGGGCGGTCTCGCGGGCCATTCGGGCCTGTTCTCGTCGGCGGCGGACGTCAACGTGCTGCTGTCGAGGCTTCGCGATGCCTACTTCGGCAAGGGCTCGTTCCTTCCGGAGGCGATCATGCGCGAGGCGTTCGCGCGCGACCGGACCGTCGCTCAGTCGCCGCGTACGCTCGGTTGGGACACGCCCGCTGCGACGGGCTCGGCCGCCGGCACGCGGTTTTCCAAGAATACGGTTGGTCACCTAGGCTTCACCGGGACGTCGATGTGGCTCGACCTCGACAAGACGGTACACGTGGTGCTGTTGTCGAACCGCGTCCATCCGAGCCGCAACAACGACAAGATCAAGGATTTTCGTCCGGTGATCCACGATCTCGTCATGGAGGCGATCGGCTGTTGAACCAACCAGCGCGAGAGTCCCGGGTGTCGGAGTCCGCCGAACGCGATTCTCGCTCGGACTGATCTCGGACACTCACGGCCTGGTGCGGCCGGAGGCGCTCGAGGCGCTCTGCGGCGTCGACCTGATTCTGCACGCCGGAGACGTCGGAGGGCCGGAGGTGCTCGAAGCGTTGCGCTCAATCGCCCCGGTCGTTGCGGTGCGCGGCAACAACGATCGCGGCGGATGGGCGAACAAGCTTCCCGCCAGGCGTAGCCTGGACGTCGGCTCCGCCAGGATCCTGTTGGTTCACGACGCGAAGGACCTAAACCTCGACGTCGAGCACGCCCGTGTCCGGCTCGTCGTCAGCGGCCACTCGCACCGGCCGTCGGTTCGCGAGGAGAACGGCGTCATGTTCATCAATCCGGGGAGCGCGGGACCCCGGCGTTTCACCCTTCCCGTAGCGGTCGCCCGCTGCGACATGGTCCGCGATCGCATCGAGGCTCGTATCCTGCATCTCCCGACCCGTCGCGTCCGGCGATAGACCGTGGTGCGATCGACGCCGGCCGTCGAAGCACCATTTGACCCAATGGTTGAATTCAGCAACGGCCGGCTCGACGAGACTTGGCCCTTCGATCTTCGTTGACGAAGAAGTCGGGCCTAGTGTAAGCCGCGCCCGTTGAGCCCGCCGGCCACACCGCAAGAGGCATCCGACGCGGAGCTGATCGAGGGGGTGGCGCGCGGCGATCGCGAGGCATTCGCCGCGCTCTACGACCGTCACGGCGCAATCCTCTTCGGCATCGTGCTGCGTATCCTACGTACGAGGTCCGAGGCGGAAGAGGTGTTGCAAGAAGTCTTTCTGCAGATCTGGCAGGGTGCCCGGGGCTTCGACGAGCGGCGCGGGCAGTGCCTACCCTGGCTCACGCTCCTCGCTCGCAGCCGCGCGCTCGACCGGCTGCGCTCGCGCGCCGTCCGTGACCGTACTGCCGCGGCCGTCGCCGCCGAGCCGGAGCCGCGGATCGGGGACGCCGCGGAAGACGCCGCGCTCGGCGAAATCAGCCTCACCATTCGGCGCGCCCTGGCGGAGATCTCAGAGGACCAGCGCACCGCATTGACGCTCGCCTATTTCGAGGGACTCACCCAGTCGGAGATCGCCGCGCGGCTCGGGAGACCGCTCGGCACCGTCAAGACCCACACCCGGCTCGGCCTCGCGAGGCTCCGCGAGCTCCTGAACGAGGTCGGAGCGAAGCGATGAACCACGAAGAGCTGCGAGATCTGTTGCCATTCGCGGCGCTCGACACGCTCGAGAGCGGCGAAGCCCGCGAGCTCGCGGCCCATCTGGCCTCGTGTTTGACCTGCACGGGCGAGCTCGCCGCGCTTCGCGAGGTCGTCGGCTGGATGGGCGTCACCGTGGCCCCGATCGCACCGCCCGCTACGCTTCGCGCGCGTATTCTGAAGAGCGCACGCTCGGGCCCGAGGCCGGCCGCGGCCAAGCGCGCGCTTTCGAGGACTCTGGGCGCCGTCGGCGGGCTCGCGGCCGCGGCAGCCGTAGTCGCGCTGACGATGTACTCTCTCGGCCTCGCCGCACGCGTTCGGGCGATAGAGAGCCAGCTCGCCGGGGAGCGAGAGACCGCGAGGTTCCTCGCGTCGCCCGACACCGCGACGATCGTACTGGCGGGCACGGAACAAGCGCCGAACGCGCGGATGAAGCTCGCCTACGATCGCCACAGCGGGCGGGCGCTGCTCTTCGGCTACGACCTGCCGCAAGCGCCACAGGGCAAGAGTTACCAGCTCTGGTTCATCGCTGGAGGAAATCCGCTTCCGGGGCGGGTCTTCGAGCCCGACGCGACCGGCCGGGGCCGATGGAGCGAGGAAGTCCCAGCAGAAGGCCGAGGCGCGGCTGTCTTCGCCGTCACCCTCGAGCCAGCGGGCGGCGTGACGGCACCTACCGGTCCGATGATCCTGAAGAGTGTCTCCTTGTCCTAGGGAGCCAAGACGTGGCAGAATTGGCGCGTCCCGATTCTCGGGGTGGACAAGCTGAACACGCAGTAGTTTTAAGAGCTTAGTCAGACGCTGCCAGTCTATGATCTGGGCGAGACGGTTCTACGCAGTTGAAGCATAAATTGCCGACGAGGATGTGCGGGCGGAAAGACTCGAACGCGTCGGTTGATCTGCTCGAGGCTTCGCACATGTCGTTGCCCGAAATCTGCTTGCGCGGACCGTAGGTGTCGCCAGGTGCCGTGGCGGCGATTGTCGATCAAAGCCATGTAGCGGGTGCGAAGCATGAAATGGGCGTACTCACGGCTGTGTCGGCTTCTCTCGCGGTACCGCGACGGCTTCACCATCCTACGCCTGCTGGTGACGGTAGCTATCGTCGCGATGCTCGTCGGCGCGGCAGCCCCGAATATCGCCGGCGTCACACGCGTCTACGGCGTCCGCTCCGCGGCACGTCAGGTCTACTCAGAGCTGCAGAATGCGCGGATGTCTGCGGTGATGGCGAACCAATCGTACACGTTCACCATAAACGGTGACGGCAAAACCTACACCGTCACGCCTTCACCGGGGACGGCCATGGCTCTCGAGGCTGCTGGCATAACGATGTCGGCTCCGAACCCGATCACTTTTGCTTCGAACGGAACTGCCTCGGCTACTGCGACGGTGACCGTGACCAACTCGTTCGGTGATGCCGTGCAGGTTGCTGTTGGATCGGCCGGCAGGGTTCGTATTCAATGTGGAAGACTCCGTCCAACGAAGGCTTCTCCCTTCCCGAGGTGCTGGTCGCCCTCACCGTTTTCGGCATCGCCAGCACCGCGCTCGTCGCGACGGTCGCTCCTGAACGTCCGCTCGAACCGTACATCGAACGAGATCAGCGAAGCGACGACCCTCGCGCAGAGCTGGATCGAGTACGTGCGCGCCCAGACGATCACGGACGCGGGTTCGACGGCGTGCCCGAGCGGGGGCACACCCCCGAGCGTGCCGAGCCCCTACGGAACGCCTACATGCACGTTGGGCACGGCCGCATCCCCCGTAGCAGGTACCCGTCTCATGACCGTCACCGTGAGCTGGACGGAGGCGGATACGGGCACGCGAAGTGTCACGCTGCAGAGCTATGTCACGTATTGAGGCCGATCGCCGAAGGGGGGGCTTCACGCTCCTCGAGCTGCTCGTAAGCATGATCGCCACGACGATCATGATGGCGGGCCTCATCCAGTTCTTTCTCCTACAAGGCCGCACCCACGCTCGCGAGGACCAGCGACTCGCGATGGACGAAAACTTGAGGGTGGCCGCCGCGATGATCGTGGACTCGCTGCGCAACGCCCGGTATGCGGCGCCGAGCAACGTCTCGACTTGGATCACGTGGGTATCCGGCATGAACGCGAACCCGAAGCTCACCCAAGGCGGTTCTTCCAGCACTCCCGGATACGATCTCGGTTGCGGGATGCTTCAAAGAACCCGTCGCCACCTTGTCGGCGCCATACGACCCGCGAGCGTGACCGGTACCACGCTGTCGGTAACGCCGACCGGCACGCTATCGAACGATCTCGATCCCAGCTCTAATAAGCTCCTGATTCGGATCGGCGAGGGCACGACCGCAGATTTTGCGACGGTTACCGGTGTTGGCGGCAGCACGATCAACATCAGCGGCGCTGCTCTTCCGACGCATTCTCACAGTGGTGGCGCCAACATCTGCCGGGTCGACGTAATCACCTACAGCGTCGCGACGGACACGACGACCGGAGTGCCGCGCCTGATGCGGAACGAAAATCAGGGCGCAGGAGCTCAACCCGTGGCCGAAGGGATCAGCAACATGAAGATCACCTTCACGTCGCCGCGCACCTATACGATCACGCTCTCGGGGCGGTCCGAGCTACGAGACCCGATCAGCGGGTCGTGGCTTACCCGTAACTTACAAGCGACCGTCAGCCTGAGGAACAGCTAGCGATGCGTGCCGACTCCGGTATCGCGCTCGTCAAGGTTCTGCTGCTGACGTTGATCCTGTTTGCGGTCGCGGCCTATGCGGCGCGTGGCACCCGCGTGGAGGTACGCGTGGCGCAGAACGACTACCTCGGCAAGCGCGCGTCGCAAATTGCCGAGGCGGGCCTGAGCCGCGCGTGGCGGCAAATCCAGCAGGACATCACCAATGGCCAAACCCTCACCCAAGAGGTCGACGGCACGGCGAGCTTCTGGAGCGCCGGAAGCAGCGATTCCACTTACAGCGGCTATCGTTTCGTCTCGTTCGGCGGTGGGTCGACGGACGGCTATCACCTTTCCGTCGCCAACAACTCCGATGACTCCGGTGGGTCCGCAACGGACAACGACAAGCAGGTTTTGATCACGTCGATCGGCACGATCAGCGGCTCGCAGCGTGAGATCCAGGCGTTACTGGTGCAAGAGCCGCTCTTCGGCGACGGACTCTACGGCAAGTACGTCGCTTCGGTCAGCGGCGGCGGAAACTCGAATCAATCGACCGACAGCTACAACTCGATCTACCGATCCGAGCCGCACTACGCTCCTGCAGTCACGGTTCGATCGGCAGCAACGGCGACATCAACCTCAACGGAAACCCGGTGGCAGTCCATGGAGATCTGACCGCCGCTGGCACGGCAACGCCGGGAAACTCGACCGTGACCGGCACCGTCACAAGCGGCGCACCTCAGGTAGCGTTTCCACCGGCGCCATCGTGTCCGTTCAATGGCTACGGTGCCCAGCCTCTGAACGGCGGCATCTCGTGCACGAGCACGCAGGGCAACCACACCTCCAGTCCTGCAATCCATTCAACAGCTCGACCGGCACGCTGACGGGAGCTAATAGCCAGCAGATCACGCTCAGCGGCGGCGTCTATTGCTTCAGCAGTGCGTCAATCACCGGACAAGCGACGGTTACGATGACCGGTCCGGTCACGATGTATCTCACCAGCACCAACACCGCGACGAACTTCGGCGGCGGAGGCTTCGTCAACTACGCACGAAACGGCAATTCGTACGCTTCCAATCTGCAGATCTTTTCCTCGTATGATTCGGGAGGCAACTCGAGCAACATAGGGCTCAGCATGATGGGAGGCAGCACCCTCTATGCGGCCATCTACGCTCCCGAGGCGACGATCCAGATCGGCGGAGGAGGCAACAACACGTTCAACTTCATCGGCGCAGCAGTTGGTGGCGCCGCTCTCCTGAACGGGAACGTGGGCTTCATCTACGACGAAGCCCTGCAAGGTTTGACCGGAAACGTGACCTCGCTCACCGGCTGGCACGAAGTCTTCAACTGATCCTCAGTTCAGGCCCGGCCGCCGGAAGAACTCGGCCGCCCGCTCGGTGAACGAATGCTCGTAGTGGTGAGCGCCGTCGTCGAGGCAGAGAACGACTGCTCCGCTCGCACAAGCCCTTTGCGGGACGCAGCGAGCCGGGATCACCGGGCGGAGCTTCGCAGCCGTCCCGATGGCCCCAGGCGCGCGCGGCATCGACGGATTCCGCGAAGCGGACGATCGGATCGTTCGTGCCGTGGAAAATGATCACCGCGAGCGGCTTCGACGGCTCGCAGCGCAACCCACCGCCGGCCGCGGCAATCCCAGCGATGGCATCCGGCCGTAGGCAACCGATCAGGTTCGCGAAGTAAGCGCCGTTCGAGAATCCGAGCACGTAGAGCCTCGCCGGATCGGCGCAGTACTTCCGAAGAACCGCATCGCGGAGCGCGTCGAAGAAGCCGAGATCGCGATCGCCGAGCTCCTTCGGCTTGATCTGCCAGCCGCGGGCAACGGCGCCGTGAAAGTCCGCGGCCCGGTCTCCCGGAAAATCCGGATACGGTCTTTCGAGCCCTTCCGGGTATACGGCAATCGCGTCGGGCCACGCACTCGCCACCGCGAACATCGCCTCCGCGTTCCGCAGATGCTGCCCGAAACCGTGGAAGGCGATCGCAACCGGGCGCGGGGTTTTGCCATCGTAGCCGTGCGGCTCGCGCACCAGCGCCCGTCGTTCGAAACCCGCGGCGGAGAGGGTCAGTACGCCTCCGTCGGGGATCTGCGCCGCTACGCAGCCCGGACTCGCCGCCGCGAACGCTTCCACGCTTCGAGGAGCGCCACGACGGCGTTAGCGCGACGCCGCGAGAAACGATGACACGCGCTCGTCGTCCACATCCTCGATACATTGGGCGTCGCTAGAACGCCGCGCGAGCGGCTCCATACCGCTCTATACCGAACGCTCCGGTGATTGCCACGATTCCGATGCCGGTTGTTCGAGGGGCCTCGTTACGCTACGACCACGCCGGTGAGCGAACCGGGGATCGTCGGCGACGTCAGCGCCGTTCGTAGAGTCCACCTGATCGCGATCTCCGGTGTAGCGATGACCTCGCTCGCCGGCATGCTGAAGAGCCGCGGGCTCGAGGTCACCGGCTCGGACCAAAACGTCTACCCGCCGGCGAGCACGCTGCTCGAGCGGCTCGGCATCGCCGTACGGAGCGGCTATCGCCCCGAGAACCTCGACCCCAAGCCCGACCTCGTCGTGGTCGGCAACGCCGTTTCGCGCACCAATGCCGAGGTGGCCGCGATGCTCGAACGGAACCTTCCCTACACGTCCATGCCCGACGCGATCCGGCGCTTCTTTCTCGCCGGCAAGCGGTCGCTGGTCGTCGCCGGCACGCACGGCAAGACGACCTCGACTGCGATGCTCGCCTGGGTGTTGGCATCGGCTGGGCGCGATCCGAGCCTGATGGTGGGCGGCGAAGCGCTCGACTTCGCCGGTAACTTCCGCCTCGGGAAGGGCCAGGACTTCGTCATCGAGGGCGACGAGTACGACACCGCGTTCTTCGACAAGGGGCCGAAGTTCTTGCACTACGAACCGCGCGGGCTCGTGCTGACGGCGGTCGAGTTCGACCACGCCGACATTTACCGAGACCTCGAGCAGGTGACCGCTGCATTCGTGAAGCTCCTGAAGATCGTACCGCTCGACGCGCCGGTGCTCGCCTGCACGGACTTTCCGCAGATCGAAAGGACGGTTCGCGACAGCGGCCGCGCTGTCGAAAGCTTCGGGCTGGCGCCGAGCGCGGGTTGGCGCGCCGTCGCGATCCGCGACGAGGGCGGGCGAACCCGCTTCACGGTGTGCTTCGCAGGCCATGCCGAGGCCGAGCTCGCGATCCGGCCGATCGGCGAGATGAACGTGCGCAACGCGCTCGGCGTCTTCGCGCTCTGCCGCAGGCTCGGACTCTCCGCAGCGGACATTCAGCCCGGGCTCGAATCGTTTCGCGGCGTACGCCGGCGCCAGGAGGTGATCCGCGAGGCGCCCCTGACGGTGATCGACGACTTCGCCCACCACCCCACGGCAATCGCCGCGAGCCTCGAAGGCGTGAGGCGCCGCTATCCGGGAAGAAAGCTCTGGGCGGTTTTCGAGCCGCGCTCGAACACAAGCCGCCGGCGGACGTTTCAAAAGGAGCTCGCCGAAGCGCTCAGCGGCGCGGACGTTGCAATCGTCGCGTCGGTCTTCTTCAAGGAAACCGACCCGCTGCCGGAGGCCGATCGGCTCTCGGTCCGTCAGGTGATCGAGGATCTGCGGGCCGCGGGACACGCGGCGGAAACCTTCCCCGACAACGAGGAGATCCTCGAGCACCTCCGCCACGGCGTCCGTCCGGGAGACGTCGTCGTCTTCATGTCGAACGGTGCGTTCGGAGGACTGCCGCAGCGATTCGCGGAAGCGGCGGCGCCGGCGCCGGGGACGTTGCGGCATTAACGGAATTGTTTGCGCAAAATCTGCGTGATCCCGACCAACGACAACTGCTAAGGTGTTGCTCGCTTCCCTCCGCTCCCCCGCCAGGGTGGTTTGGAGGGATCATGCCTCGGGGACCCCGACTCGATGCGCCCGGCGTGCTTCACCACGTCATGGCGCGCGGAATCGACCGACAAACGATCTTTCGAGACGACGTGGATCGCGAGGATCTGTTGGACCGCATCTCCGAGCTCGTCCACGATCGGCAGTTGAGCATATACGCCTGGGCCCTGATGCCCAACCACTTCCACCTTCTCGTCAGGACCGACGAGCTTCCCCTCGAGCGCTCGATGCGCTCGCTGCTCACCGGCTTCGCGACCGTCTTCAATCGCCGCCACGACCGAGTCGGGCACCTCTTTCAGAATCGCTACAAATCCGTCGTCTGCGAAGCCGAGCGCTACTTCCTCGAGCTAGTTCGCTATATCCACCTGAATCCGTTACGCGCAGGCATCGTGCGTCACGTCGACGAGCTCGATAGTTATGCCTACACGGGTCATTCGGCTCTTCTCTCGACGGTTCCACGTACTTGGCAATCCATCGGGGAAGTGCTCGAGCGCTTTGGGCGGGATCTTGGCTGGGCGCGCGCGGCATACCGGAAGTTCGTTTGCGATGGGGCCATGCTCGGCAAGCGGCCGGAGCTCGGCGGTGGGGGCCTCGTCCGCTCGGCCGGCGGTTGGAAAGCTGTTTCGGAGCTGAGACGGGGACGGGAAGAGTTCACCGCCGATGAACGGGTACTCGGCAGCAGTCGATTCGTCGACCAGATCCTCGCCGAGGTCGCCGGGCGAGACCACCGCGAGGCCCCGACACCACCCGACCTCTGCTCCGTGAAGGAGATGGTCTGCGCTGCATGCGGCGTGAGCCCTCTCGCTGTCTGCGAGCGTGGCCGGATTCGCGCCATCTCAGAGGCCCGCGAGGGGCTCGCGTACCTTTGGGTCGAATTCCTGGGCCGAAGCGGACGCGAGCTGGCGCTCGACCTCGGCTTGACGCCGGAGTCGGTCTACAAGGCGGCAAAACGCGGACGGGAACAGCGTGACCGGTGGATCCGACTTCTCGATTTCGCCCGCGTCGAGAAAATGTAACGCCGGCAGATTATGCCGGTAATGCCGCAACGTCCCCACCCCGCCCGACGCCGATTGCTCCACGGATCACCAACCGATAGCCTCCCGCACCTATGGATCCGCGCGGAGGGCAAGAAGCGGCGGCGGCGCCGGTAGGCGGGGGTGCGCTCGGCCGGCTCCGCAAGGTGCTGTTCGGGCCGCCGAAGGACATCCGCGATCCCCGCATCTTCCACCACGTCTCGCTGATCGCATTCCTCGCCTGGGTCGGTCTCGGGGCCGATGGTCTCTCGTCCTCCTGCTACGGGCCCGAGGAGGCGTTTCTCGCGCTCGGGCAGCATCAATATCTTGCGTTGTTCTTGGCCGTCCTCACCGCGGTGACCGTTTTCGTGATCTCGGCGAGCTACTCGCAGATCATCGAGCTCTTTCCCTCTGGCGGCGGCGGCTATCTCGTCGCCTCGCACCTCCTCGGCCCTCACGTCGGCCTGGTCTCCGGCTGCGCGCTGCTCGTCGACTACGTGCTGACGATCGCGATCTCGATCGCCAGCGGCTCGGACGCGCTCTTCAGCTTCCTGCCCGTCGAGTGGCAGCACCTGAAGCTCTGGACGTCGACCGCAGCGATCGTGTTCCTGATCGTGCTCAATCTCCGCGGCGTTCGCGAGTCGGTGTTGACGCTCGTGCCGATCTTTGTCGCCTTCATCGTCACCCACGCGCTGATGATCGCCTACTCGTTGGTGGCCAACGTGGGGAACCTGCCGCAGGTGGTCAACGCGACGGCGGCCGAGACGCGTCGCAGCGTGTCGGACCTCGGTTTGTTCGCCACGATCGTGATCCTGCTGCGCGCGTTCAGCCTCGGCGGCGGCACGTTCACGGGGATCGAGGCGGTCAGCAACGGCCTGCAGATCCTGCGTGCACCCAAGGTCGAGACCGGCAAGCGCACGATGCGCTACATGGCAATCTCGCTGGCGTTCACGGCGGCCGGCCTACTGGTCTCGTTCTTACTGGTCAGCGTGAAACGAGAGGCGGGGCGCACGCTGAACGCCACGCTCTTCTATGAGCTGACGGAAAGCTGGGCGATCGACGGCTTCCATCCCGGCCATTTCTTCGTGATGTTCACGCTGCTCTCGGAGTCGGCCCTGCTCTTCGTCGCTGCCCAGGCGGGATTCCTCGATGGCCCGCGCGTGCTCGCGAACATGGCGATCGACTTCTGGGTTCCGACGCGGTTCGCGCACCTCTCCGATCGGCTCGTGACCCAGGACGGCGTGCTGGTGATGGGCGCTTCGCGCGCTCGCGGTTTTGTTCTTCACCCGCGGCGATGTCGCCGTCCTCGTCGTGCTCTACTCGATCAACGTCTTTCTCACGTTCTCGCTTTCGCAGCTCGGCATGGTCGTCCATTGGTGGCAGGTTCGCGGCGAAGAGCGGCGGTGGGTGCGAAAGCTCGCGATGAACGGCGTCGGCCTCTCCTTCACGGCGCTCATCCTGGTGGTGACGCTGGTCCTCAAGTTTGGCGCGGGCGGCTGGGTAACCGCGGTGATGACGGGAGCGACGATCGCGCTCTGCCTGCTCGTGAAGAGCCACTACAGGAGCGTGCATCGAGCGTTTCGCAAGCTCGACGACACCTTGATCAACGTGGCCTTCCCGCCGGAGGTGATTCCTCCGGCGCGCGAGTGCGATCCCAGGGCGCCGACCGCGATTCTCATGGTAGGCGGCTTCAACGGTCTCGGACTTCATTCACTGCTCTCGGTCCACGGCTGCTTTCCGAATTACTTCAAGAACATCGTCTTTCTCGAGGTCGGCATCATCGATTCGAGCCGGTTCAAGGGCCGCCACGAGGTGCGCCGGCTTGAAAAGGCCGTGCAGGACGACATCCAAGAATACGAGAAGTTCGCCCGCAACATGGGTTTCTATGCGGAGTCGAGATACCGGCTCGGCACCGACGCAGTGGCTGAGCTCGAGGAGCTTTGCCTCGAAGCCGCCCGGCGGTTTCCGCGCGTCACGTTCTTCGCCGGCAAGTTGGTCCTTGGACGCGAGACCTTTTTCGAGCGCTACCTCCACAACCAGACCGCCGGAAAGATCGAGCGGCGCTTGCAGCTGGTCGGCCTACACACGGTCGTGATGCCGATCCGCGCGGCGATCTGAGGGTCGAGGGCTCGCGTGGCAGAACCTACGGGAAACACGCGCCACGCGACCGGCGGGAGCGCGCACACAGTTTGAATCGCGACGGCGGGGGCGATTTGTGACGCACGCTCTCAGCGTCGAATGACTTCGGCCGAAGGACCGGTGGCGACCAAGGGGGAGCGATTTGTGACGAACGCTCTTAACGCTTTCCGGAGAAGGTCTCTCCGACCCAGCGCCCGCAGCGAACGACGTACGGAACGCCCCAGAGACAAAGACCGGTGAAGCCCGAGATCCTCCAAGCGCGGTCGAGGAGGGCGATCCAAGGGTTGTCGGGTTTCCAGTAGAAGGTCGCGCTCAGCCCGAGAAGCCCGGCGAAGGACAGCGAGAACACCGATATGCAGATCCAAGAGAGGCCGCGCCGCAATCGTTCGAAGCCCTGCGGGCCGCTCTCTCCGATGCCGATACTTCCCTCGCTCGCGGTCATACTGGCAAAAGCAGCTCGCGCCATATAAGCAGCGCCCGATCGAGCCGGCAAGCCAGTCGCGCGCGCCCCCAATCTCGCGATGAATCAAGTCACCCAGCCCGCGCCGTCCGTCGCCGTCGCGGCCACGCGTCCGACCGTTGACGCACAGCAGCTCACCTGGGTCCTCGCGTGGGCGGTCGTCTTCTGCGACATCGGCACGTCGATCTACTACGTTCCGGGCATCCTCTACGAGCAGGTGGGACAGTACGCGCCGCTCTTCGTCACGATGGTGACGGTCGGTTTCGTCTTACTGGCGCTGAAGTACGTCGAAATCAGTTGGCGGAACCCGGAGGGCGGAGGCGTGGTCACCGTCGCGAGCAAGGCGTTCAGCCCGCGCTGGGGCGCTCTCGGCGGAATGCTCATCACGGTCGACTACTTCCTTACCTCGTCGATCTCGTCGACCTCGGCGTTCTACTACGTCGGAAGCCTCTTCCCGACGTTCGAGGAGCACGTCGTCGCTTTTTCGTGCGTCGGCATCGTCCTTCTCGCGGTCCTCAATGTGGTCGGAATCCGCGAGAGCGCCACCGTGTCCTTGTGGATGGCCGTCGCGGCGCTCTCGATCGACGTCTGGGTGATCCTCTGCACCCTCGTCAGGCTCGGACCCGCCGAGCTCCATCGCATCATAGTCACCCTGCACCACACCGCGGGGCTGACGCCGAAGAATGCGCTCGTCGGCTTCGCCGGCGCCTGGCTCGCGTTCTCGGGTCTCGAGAGCATCGCCCAGCTCTCCCCGACGATGCGTCAGCCGCTCCGCGGCAACATCCGCGCGGCGATGCTTGCGGTGATCGTCACTGTCGTCCTCACGGCGCCGGTGTTGACGCTCTTTTCGATCGGCTTACTCACGCCCGGCAACGTGGCGACGGAGCGGTTCATCTCCGAGCTCGGCCAGGCCGTCGGAGGGACGACCACCAAAGCGGCGGTCGTACTGACCGCAACCACGCTCCTCATCTTCGCCGCCAATACGGCGATCATCGGCGGCTACCACGTGTTCCTGGCGCTCGCCCATCAAGGATTCCTGCCGAAGCCGATCCTGGCGCGCAACCGCACGTTCGGCACGCCGCACGTCGCCATCGCCATCACCACCGCCGTTCCAGTCGGCGTCGTGATCGCCACGCAAGGACAGATGGTCTTGCTCGGCGACATGTACGCCTTTGGCCTGCTCGGCGCCTTCGTCCTGTCGTCCTTCGGGCTCGACGTGATGCGGTGGCGCCTGCGCCGGCGCGGGCCGAACTTCTACCTCGGACTCCTCACCACCGCGATGGTTTCGCTCGCGTGGACGGTCAACCTCGTCGCCAAGCCGCTGGCGACGCTGTTCGGCGGAAGCGTCACATTGATCGGCATGGGGATCGCGCTCGGCATGCGCGAAGGGTGGCTCACCGAGGCGCTCTACCGCGTGGGCTTCATCGGCCGGCTCGCGGCCCGCGTCGCCGCCGAAGCGGAGCGACACGCCGAAGAAGGAGCGGTCGAGATCGTCAGTCTCGCCCAAGCCAAGGAGCTGAAGCCGCTCTTTCCGAGCCACACGCTGGTCGCGGTGCGGGGCAAGGCGCCGACGCTGATCCGCGAGGCGGTCAATCGCGTCAAGGGACGCGACGAGCTCGCGCTCTACTGCGTGTACGTCGAGGAGGTGCCGGGCTTGTTTCTCAGCAACGAGCCGCTCGAGCCGAATCCCGACGGCGTCGTGAGCCTGCGCCACGCGTTCGAGGAGGCGCACAAGCTCGGGGTGGAGCTGATCCCGATCTGGATGATCTCGTACAACGCCGCCGAGGCGATCGCGCGGGCGGCTGACGCGCTCGACGTCGACGGCGTGATGGTCGGCGTCAGCCGGCGAAACGCGCTCTATCGGCTGCTGCGCGGCCAGGTCGTCAAGGGCCTCGCGCGGCGGCTGCCGAAGAACTGCCACCTGATTTTGTGCAATTGATCTACTCAGCGAGATTCACGGAGCCGTCGCGTGCGGCATCGGCAGGCCACCGAGCAGAGCGCTCAGCAACAAGACGACGGCGAGCACGACGACTTCGGCCCGCACGGCGTGCAGCAGCCCGCTCGCATCCACCTTCCCGCGCACCAACGACGGAACGTGTCGGTAGTGATTCATCGCCCCGAGCGCAATCGCCCCGGCGGCCAAGCGCGATCTTCCCGAGCAGGACTCGACCGTAAGGCGTCCCGACCAACTGTTCGAGCCCCGCGACGTGCAGAAAGGATCCATAGATCCCGCCGGCGACGAGCGGGAAGAGCGCGAGCGTGAACATCCGGCTCGCCCGCACCGCGACGGCCAGGGGGACGGTCGGGAGGATGGCGAGTTGGACCAAGCCCCCGACCCAGACCGCCGCAGCGGAGAGATGCGCCCAGTCGATCAGGGCCGGAAGCATGCCGTGGGCGCCCGCGTGGCCCTGCAGGCTACGCGCGAGCAGCGACACGGCGCCGATTCCCGTGAGCAAGCCCCAGCGCGGACGAGAAGCACCGAGGCCGATGGCGAGCGCGGCGAGCGCCACGCTCCGCACGGCCCACCAACGCGTCCACTTCATCTCGAGGACGTCCGCGAGGAGCCTCGCGCCGCCGATCCCCGAGACGCGGTGCATGCGCAGCGCGTTCGCGACGATCTCGACCGCGAGCGCGGCGGCGAGGAGCGACGCCGCGGAGCGGAGGCACCGTCGTCCTGAAGCCTGCGGCGTCTCGACTAGAGCCCCATAGACCGATCCACCTACCAGAACGGTGGACGCGCCGATGTCCATCCAGCCGACCGCGACCTCGAAGGCGCTCATGGAGGCTCCACCGAGAACTCGAAGGTCCCTTGCGTCTCGTGGGTGTCCTCCGAGACGACCTTCCACCGCACCCGGTACGTGCCGCCCGCCAGAGCCGGCAACGATACCCGCAACGTCGGCGCGCTGGGGTGCTCGAGCGAGCCGACGGCGACCGCGTGTCCCTGGCCGTCGGCCACTTCGATGTTCGAGAAGGCCGGCTCGACCCCTTCGGTGAACGTGAGCGTCAGCGCCGAAGGTGGCGAGCCGACCGTCGAGCCCACCTTCGGCTCCGCGTGGTCGAGAAATGCGTGAGAGTCGCCGGGCCGCGGGTGCGCGAACAGTGCGATGGCGAGAAGACAGCCGACCAGAAGCCGCCGTGAGCGTCATCGCGTCCCTTTCAAAACGGTTGCCACCGCGACCAGGGAAAGATGTCGTCGATGAAGAGATCGACGATACCGATGATCCCCCAGTCGAACTCGTCGCGAGCGTCGCCGCTCAGTGGGACCCGCCCCCCGAATCCGATCTCCACGTAGCGATCCATGTACACGATGCCCGGCGTCATGCTGACCACGTCGGCGCCGCTTTCCTCGCCGTGGACGCCGTGCTCGAAGTTGAACTCGGTGACGGCGATCAAGTCGTTGAACGGCCAGCCGATGCCGAAATCCCGTGACCACCGCTTGGAGGTACGGGATGCTGTATTCGAGACAGATGTTGTGAGCGAACGTGGTCGCCGTTCCCGGCCCAGTGGACACCTCCGGTCCGAAGTCGCCCTGGACGGCGAACGGCCGCAGATACCGGAGGGATTCGGGGAGGTCGCCGAATCCTCTCCCGTAGAGGAAGAACGGCTTGAACGCCCAGTCCTTTTCGGCCCCGACATCCGCGCTGCCGGTCGGGGCCGTGGATTCGACGGCGAACGACGCGATCGATTCGCGATCCGGATCCACGAAGAACGCATACTTCAGCGTGATCCCGAGGTTGTCGAAGCCGCTCTCGCTCGGCTCGTCGGAGGCTTCGGGCGCGATGTGGAGCCACGCTGAGTCGAGCGTCAAGCTGAGACGATCGGCAAGCTTCTTTTCCAGGCCGAATCCTTCGCTCAGGTCGTGACCCTCGCGCGAGTCGTGCCACTCGGGCCGCGCGATCACGAACTCGTTCTTCGGGTTCACGTCTTCGGTGATGAATGGCTCGATGAACGATCCTTTGTCCGACCACGCCATGGCCATCCGCTCGGGGAGCGCAAATCCCCAAGACGAACGCCGCGGCGAGGCCGAGAACGGCCTTCCGCATGAAGTCCTCCTCGCGAGCCTTCCACGGCCCGCTTCGTAGTTGAGGGCTAGGCGACTACGGCGAGAAGGCGCGGCGGCTCGGTCGGTGGCTCGGGAACGTCACGGCCGGCGTTACGGTCGGCCGGCGAGAAGGCCTCACGAATCGAGACGAGGGGGCGAATCTGGTTGCCGGGCATCGGCAGCGCCAGCCAAGAAAGCCCCGACGCGGGCGCGGCCGAGTGCGTGCACGACGTCAGCCGAACTCCGCCCTGCTCATGGCACGTGTGCCGAGCCGAATCGCGATCGTGGCAGCCGAGGCGCTTCGTCGACATCGGGCAATGGGGCCCGCAATGGCCGCAGCGAAGCGCCAGTGAGGTGAATCCTGCGGACCCTGTCGAGAGCACCAGCGCGAGCGCGAGGATCACGAGCGAGCGGCAGCAGGACATGGTCGGCTTGCGAACCGTAGTCGCGGCGGGCAGCAGCGTCAAGCCATTGAGAGGGGAATAAGCCTGAACCCGGTTTGACCCCGGCGCGGCGCTCGACTATCCCGTCGCTCGATGATGCAATCACTACGCCCCGCGTGGCTGGTCGGACTTTTTCTGTTCGTCGGCTGCGCTCAAAGCACCCCGCCTCCGACGCCGGTGTCGCTCACCGTGCCGTCGCCGCCCGATGCCGTGCCGGGAAAGATCCACATCTATGGGAACAAGCTTCCCGAGGCCCGTGTCCGCGAGATCGAGGAGGGCTTGCGCGCGGCCGAGCCCGACCTGCTCGTCGCTTACCAGACGTACCGGCAAAGCGACTTCTCGATGACCCACTACTCCGCGCTAGAAGGGCGCCTGCAGGTCCGCATCGGCATCAACCGCGACGGCGAAGTCGTCACGGTGACGCCCGTCTATTCCGAGGTCGACGAAGGCCTGATCGACGAAGTCCGTCGCGTTCTGCGAGACGTCTCGTTTTCGGCCGGGCCGCAAGCATGGGTCTACGAGACCTTTCGCTTCGATCCCAACGCGCTCGAAGTCGTGAAGACGTCCACCGACTTCGCGGCCCATCCTCCGAGCGTGATCGCCCTCGTCGAGAATCGTTCGATGTTCCACATCCCGGCGGTCTCGGCGACGGTGACGGTCCTCGGACCGGAAAAGGCAAAGCCACTTCGCGTCTACCGCAGGCGGATCGAAGAAGGGTTCGCGCCGGGAGATCGCCGCGAGCTGCACATCCCGATCGACAGCGAATGGGCGACCGAGCGCAACAGCTTTCTCGTCGCCGTACGCGCGCTGAAGAGAAGCGCGCCGGTCGAGCCTTGAATGAGCGCGCGCATCGACAAAACGCGGATCCGCGATCTTCTCCTCGAGCTCGTGCAGATCGACAGTCACTCGAGGAAGGAGCGGGACATCGCGCTCAGGCTCGAGCGCGAAATGCGCGCACTCGGCGCAGAGCGTGTCCTCTTCGACGACGCGGGTGAAAGGGTCGGCGGCAACACCGGCAATCTGATCGCCCTCTTTCCCGGGACCGTGCGGGAAGCACCGCCCCTCCTCGTCGCCGCGCACATGGACACCGTGGTACCCGGGGAAGGAGTCAAGCCGATCGTCGACGGCGACATCGTGAGGAGCGATGGCACGACGGTGCTCGGTGGCGACGACAAGTCCGGAGTGGCGATCATCTGCGAGATCCTCCGGGTGCTTCGGGAGCGCGAGATCCGGCACGGGCCGATCGACGTCGTCTTCACGATCTGCGAGGAAAAAGGCCTCGCGGGCGCCAAGCACCTCGACGTCGGCCCGCTTCGCGCAAAGAGCGGCGTCGTCCTCGACAGCGACTCGCCGGGCTTTCTCTTCACCCGCGCGCCCGGCGCCAACGCAATCAGCGTGCGCGTGCATGGTCTCGAGGCGCATGCGGGAATGGCCCCGGAGAAGGGCATGAGCGCGATCCAGATCGCCGCCGAAGCGGTTGCGAACATGCGCCTCGGCCGGATCGACCACGAGACCACCGCGAATCTCGGCGTCATCCGAGGCGGCGCCGCCGTGAACATCGTGCCCAATCTCGTCGAGATCCGCGGCGAGGCGCGCAGCCACCGAGACGACAAGCTCGAGGCTCAGACGGCGCACATGCGAAAATGTTTCGAAGACGCCGCCGCTCGCCACAGCGTGACGATCGGCGACAAGACGGAGCGGGCGCGCGTGGAGTTCACCGCCGTACGCGAATACGAGGCGATGAACGTGCCCGACGCCTCGGCGATCGTGCGCCTGATCGTCGCAGCGGGAGAACGGGCGGCGGCCCGCGTGACCGTGACGGGCATGGGAGGCGGCTGCGATGCCAACATCCTCAACCGGCGCGGCTTCGAGGTCGCCAATCTCGGCACGGGCATGCGCGACATTCATACGGTCAAGGAGTGGCTCGACGTCAACGACATGGTGCTCGCCGCCGAGATCTTGCTCGAAGCGATCATCCTGAACGCAGAGATGGGGGCGGCTCCCTCGTCGCGAACGTGAAGAGCGGTCCTCTCCCGTCCTGCTCGCAGGACGCGTTGACCTCGGGGGACCGATGCGCAAGCATCGCAGCCGCGTGCACGACCACACGCTCATCGTCGGGCTGCTCTCGGCGTTCGGATGCGACCGATCCGCCGTCGACTTCCCCGCCGGCGCGTATCTCGAAAGATGCTTCGCGGCCCCCGAAGTATGCTTCCGGGCGCTGGGCGCCCCGGATCGCCGCGCAACCGACGCGGCCATCAGCTTCCCGTCGTGAAGCCTCGGCGGAAGCAGCCCGGCGCTCGGCCGGCCATTCCCGACCTAGTCGCCACGAAGACTCCGGCCGAGATCTGGCAGCTGATGCGCCGGCTCTTCAAGTCACACCCGTGGCACGGCGCGCCCATCGGAGCGCAGGCGCCGGATGTCGTGACCGCCTACATCGAGATCGTGCCGGCCGACACGGTCAAGTACGAGCTCGACAAGGACACCGGCTCCTTAAAGCTCGACCGTCCCCAACGCTTCTCCAACGTCTGTCCGGCACTCTACGGCTTCGTTCCACAGACCCACTGCGGGGAGCGCAACGGCGAGCTCACCGCCCGCCGCACGGGTCGTCCCGGCATCGTCGGGGACGGCGACCCGCTCGACATCTGCGTTCTCACCGAGAAGCTCTTCCCGCACGGCGATTTCTTGTTGCAGGCACGCCCGGTCGGCGGCTTGCGCATGATCGATCGCGGCGAAGCCGACGACAAGATCATCGCCGTACTCGAGGGCGATGCCGCCTACGGCACCTGGCGCGACATTCATCAGTGTCCGCGCCCGATCCTCGACCGGCTCCGTCACTACTTCCTCACCTACAAGCACGGCCCCGACGTCCTCGAAGCTCAGGTCGAGATCACCCACGTCTATGAACGCGAGGAGGCTCACGAGGTAATCCGGCGGAGCCAGCAGGACTACCGCGCTCTGTACCCGCAGCTCGAGGCTCTGCTCGAGGCGGCATTGCGAGGGTGAAGGAGGGCTGTCGGCCGGCTACCGAGAAAGATGCCGTGGCTTCTTTTACGGTTGTCGTTAGCCTCTAGCCGTTTCTTCAAACGAGAGCGTGCTTCACAGATCGCTCCAGATTGGTCGCGATCCCGTCTCCGGTCGAACATCCTACCGAGTGAGCCCGTGCACCTTCGCGAACGGGTCCCAGCTCGCGTCGCGGTGCCAGTCGTACTCCATCAAAACTGCAATCTGCTCGGCCAGCTCGCGGCTCGTGAGCTTGACGATCGCGGCGAGCGCCATGTCGATTCCCGCGGAGACGCCCGAGGACGTGTAGAACTTCCCGTCCTCGACCCATCGGGCCTCCTTCACCCACTCGACATGGGGGCCCTGCCCGACCACCCATTGGAAGGCGACCTTGTTGGTCGTAGCGCGCCGGCCGTCGAGCACGCCCGCCCGCGCGAGCATCGCCGCTCCCGTACACACCGACATGACCAGCTCCGCGTCCGCCGCGCGCCGTACGATCCAATCGCAGAGCGTACGATCGTCGACCGCCTTCCGCGTGCCGACGCCGCCCGGTACGAGAATCAGATCGAGTCGGCGGGCGTCATCGAGGGCGGCTTCGGCGAGGGCCTTCGGTCCTTGAGCGCTTTCGACCGGCCCGGCGTCTTCGGCGACGAGGAGCGTCTCGAAGTGATCCTTCGCGGGACGGATCCCGAACGCTTCGAGCGGCCCGAACACGTCGAGCAATTCGAAGCCGGGAAAGAGCAGGACACCGAGGGTGCGCCGGCGATCGGAGTGTTCCATCGGTTACGTACCTTGCCCGAACTATCCTTCCGCGGAGCTCCGGCGGCAATGACGATCACCCCACTGATTCCGCCACGCGGGTCTCTCCGCGGCGATCAGCGGAGATGCCCGGCGTCACGTCACCGGAGCTGTCGGAGCACGAACGGTAAGATGCCGCCGTGGCGATAGTAGTCGAGCTCGACAGGCGTATCGATCCGACAGAGCGCCTGAAAGCTCTTCTTGGCGCCCTCTGGCGAGACGGCGACGACGGTGAGGAGCTTTCGCGGCGAAAGGTCTTCGGCGATACCTCTGATTTCGTAGGTTTCTTCGCCGCTCAGGCCGAGCGTCTCACGTCCCTCGCCGACTCGGAACTCGAGGGGCAGCACTCCCATGCCGATCAGATTCGAGCGATGGATGCGCTCGTATGATTCGGCGAGCACGGCGCGGACGCCGAGCATCATGGTACCTTTGGCGGCCCAGTCGCGAGACGAGCCGGAGCCGTATTCCTTACCGGCGATCACCACCAGCGGCACGCGATCCTTCGCGTAGCGCACGGCGGCGTCATAGATCGTCGTCTTCTCGCCATCGGGGAGGTGACGCGTCCAGCTTCCTTCCGTGCCCGGCACGAGCTCGTTCCGGAGGCGGATGTTGGCGAACGTGCCTCGCATCATCACCTCGTGATTGCCGCGGCGTGCGCCGTAGGAATTGAAGTCGTTGAGCGCGACGCCGTGCTCGATCAGATAGCGGCCCGCGGGCGAGTCCTTGGCGATCGAGCCCGCGGGAGAGATGTGGTCGGTGGTCACGGAATCGCCGAGCTTGACGAGCACGCGCGCGCCGACCAGATCGACCAGCGGGGATGGCTTCGCCATGATCCCTTCGAAGAACGTCGGCTTGCGAACGTACGTCGAGTTCCCGTCCCAGGCGAAGCGATCCCCTTCCGGCACTCGGATCGCCTGCCACCGCTCGTCGCCACGGAAGACCTCGCCGTACTGTTCCTCGAACATCTCCGTCTTCACGACCTTGCGAATCGTCGAGCGGATCTCCTCGGAAGACGGCCAGATGTCCTTCAGGTAGACCGGCTTGCCGCTGCGATCGAGGCCCAGCGGCTCAGCTGTAGAGATCCACGTCCATGCGACCGGCAAGCGCATATGCGACGACGAGCGGCGGGCTGGCGAGATAGTTCGCGCGCACCTGCGGCTGGATGCGCCCCTCGAAGTTCCGGTTTCCCGACAGCACCGAAGCGACCACCAGATTCCCGTCGCTGATCGCCTTCGATACCGGCTCCGGAAGCGGCCCGCTATTGCCGATGCAGGTCGTGCACCCGTAGCCGACGAGGTGAAACTTCAGCGCCTCGAGCGACTGGAGAAGGCCCGACTCGCGTAGATACTCCGTCACGACCTTCGAGCCGGGCGCGAGGCTCGTCTTCACCCACGGCTTGGCTGCGAGGCCGCGCTCGACGGCCTTCTTGGCGAGCAACCCCGCCCCGATCAGGACCGACGGATTCGACGTGTTCGTGCAGGACGTGATTGCCGCGACGACGACCGCCCCGTTGCTGATCTCCACGTCCTCCCCGCCGACGCGCGTGCGCACACCGTCCTTCACCTCACCCTTCCCGCCAGCGGCGGCCTTCAGCTCGGGAAGCGCGTCGAGCCAGACCTGCTTCGACCGTCGCAGCGACAGGCGGTCTTGCGGCCGGCGCGGGCCGGCGAGGCTCGGCTCGACCGTGGCGAGGTCGAGCTCCACGGTATCGGAGTAGTCGGGATCCACGCTTGCCGCGCCTCGGAACATCCCCTGCGCCTTTGCGTACGCTTCGACCAGCGCGACCCGCTCCGGGCTGCGGCCCGTGAAGCGCAAGTACTCGAGCGTCTCCGCGTCGATCGGAAAGATGCCACACGTCGCCCCGTATTCGGGCGCCATGTTGCCGAGCGTGGCGCGATCGGCGAGCGAGAGGCTCGACAGGCCGTCGCCATAGAACTCGACGAACTTCCCGACGACACCCTTCTTGCGCAGCATCTGGGTGACCGTCAGCACGAGGTCGGTGGCGGTCGCACCCTCGGCGAGCGCGCCGGCTAGCTTGAAGCCCACGACCTCCGGGATCAGCAGCGGCATCGGCTGCCCGAGCATCGCGGCCTCCGCCTCGATGCCTCCTACACCCCAGCCGAGCACTCCGAGACCGTTCACCATCGTCGTGTGGCTGTCCGTGCCGACGAGCGTATCGGGATACGCTGCCGGAGCTCCGTCCTCGGCACCGTCGAAGACGACCCGCGCGAGGTATTCGAGATTCACTTGATGAACGATGCCGGTGTCCGGAGGAACGACCTTGAAGTTCGCGAATGCCGACTGCCCCCATCGCAAGAACGCGTAGCGCTCCTGATTGCGCTCGAACTCGATTTCCGCATTCTTGCGCAGCGCGTCGGGCGAGCCGAAGAAATCGACCTGCACGGAGTGATCGATCACGAGCTCCGCGGGAAACAGCGGATTGATCTTCTTGGGGTCTCCGCCCATGGCCTTCATGGCGTCGCGCATGGCGGCGAGGTCGACGACGCACGGGACGCCGGTGAAGTCTTGCAGCAGAACGCGCGCGGGCAGGAAGGAGATCTCTCGCTCCTCGACGGCCTTCGGCTGCCATCCGGCCAGGGCTTTCACGTCGTCGGCGTCGACGGTCTTACCGTCCTCGTGCCGTAGCAGGTTCTCGAGCAAGACCTTCAGCGAATAGGGAAGCCTCTGAACGGCGAGGCCGGCGGACTCGAGCCGCTCGAGGCTGTAGATGGTGTACCGGCGCCCCCCGACGGACAGCGTTTGGCGGGCGTGGAAGCTGTCTTTCGAACGAACGGTCATGCGAATTCCTTCCTTCGTCTTCCTTCGCCGATCCAGCAACGTTAATACGAAAGGCGAGGAGAAGGAATAACGCCATGGATGATCTGAACGGACGTGTGGCGCTGGTGACGGGAGCAAGCCGGGGTATCGGGAAAGCGATTGCTCTGGCGTTGGCGCGAATTGGGGCGGACGTAGCCGTGAACGCGCGCCGCGAGCTCGACAAGGCCGAGGACGTGTCTGTCGCGATCCGCGCGCTCGGACGGCGATCGATCGTCGTCGGCGCGGACGTATCGGTAGCCGAGGAGGTGACGCGTGCCGTCGCAACCGTCGATCGGGCGCTCGGACCAATCGACGTCCTCGTCAACAACGCAGGGATTGCGCGCCCGCTCGCCATCGAACAGATTTCACTCCGTGATTGGGAACAGACGCTGGCGGTCAACCTGACTTCGATCTTCATCGTGACCCAGGCGGTGCTTCCGGGAATGCGGGCGCGGCGGTGGGGACGCGTCATCAACGTGTCGTCGACGGCGGCCCAGCTAGGGGGAGTCGTCGGGCCGCACTATGCTGCATCCAAAGCCGGGATTCTCGGCCTCACCCACGGGTATGCGGCGCGGCTTGCATCGGAAGGGATCACGGTGAACACGATCGCTCCCGCGCTGATTGCAACCGACATGATCGGCGACAATCCGCGGGTGCGCCCGGAGATGATCCCGGTCGGCAGGTTCGGCACGAGCGAGGAAGTCGGTGAGGTGGCCGCCATGCTCGCCGTCAACGGCTACATCACGGGGCAGACGATCAACGTCAACGGCGGCCTGTACATGAGCTGAGGGAACCTCTGCCCGTGTAGAGATTCCTCTAGGAGTCGACGGATGCAGCATGCAGCGCGAGTCGCGCTCGTCACGGGCGCCAACCGCGGGATCGGTCTGGAGATCGCGAGCCAGCTCGCCGGCCACGGCCTCACGGTCGTCGTCGGCGCGCGCGACGCGAAGAGCGCAGAGGCAGCGGCGGCCGACATCGGCGGAGGGGCCGCGGCCGAGCTTCTCGACGTGACGGACGCTGCCAGCGTCGAGCGCGCGACGCGGTCGATCGACGATCGCTTCGGCCGCCTCGACGTCTTGGTCAACAACGCGGGAATCCTGATCGACGAAGGTAAAGCGGCATCGACGGTGAGCCTCGACCTCGTCGCGAAGACGCTGGAGACGAATCTCCTCGGCGCCTGGCGCTTGAGCCAAGCCGCCATCCCTCGCATGCGCCGCGGCGGGTACGGACGGATCGTCAACGTGTCGAGCGGCATGGGTACGCTCGACGATCTCGAGCGAAGCGGCGGCGGCTGGCCCGCCTACCGGCTGTCGAAGGTGGCGCTCGACGCGATGACGATTCTGCTCGCGTCGGAGCTCCGCGCCGAGAACATTCTCGTCAACGCGGCAATCCCCGGCTGGGTTCGCACGCGCATGGGCGGCGCCGGCGCGCCCCGCTCCGTGGAGCAGGGCGCCGATACCGCGGTCTGGCTGGCGATGCTCCCCGACGGCGGTCCCTCCGGTCGGCTCTTTCAAGACCGCCAACCGCTCGACTGGTGAGCAGGGATCGTAGGGGGTGACAGCGATGGAATACGTAAAGCTCGGTCGCACGGGGCTCAAGGTCAGCCGGCTCTGCCTCGGCACGATGAACTTCGGACCCGAGACCTCCGAGCCGGAAAGCTTCGCGATCATGGATCGCGCGCTCGATTGCGGCTTCAACTTCTTCGACACCGCCAACGTCTACGGTTGGAAGACGGGCCAGGGCGTAACCGAGCAAATCATCGGCCGCTGGATCGGCCAGGGCGGAGGTCGGCGCGAGAAGATCGTGCTCGCCACCAAAGTCTATGGACGGATGGGCGGTGGCCCGAACGATTCCCGGCTCTGCGCCGCGCATATCCGTCGCGCCTGCGAGGAGAGCTTGCGGCGGCTCGCCACCGATCACATCGATCTCTACCAAATGCATCACGTCGATCGCGACACGCCCTGGGACGAGATCTGGCAAGCGATGGAGCTGCTCGTGGCGCAAGGGAAGGTGCTGTACGTCGGTAGCAGCAATTTTGCGGCATGGCACATCGTCGACGCCAACGCTGCCGCCGCGCGGCGGAACTTGCTCGGCATCGTTTCGGAGCAGAGCCTGTACAATCTCAATGCGCGGACGATCGAGCTCGAGGTGATCCCCGCCTGCCGGGCGCACGGGGTCGCGCTTCTTCCCTGGAGCCCGCTCGGCAGCGGCCTCCTCGGCGGCGTGCTGCAGAAGTCTCGCGAAGGCAGGCGCTCGGCAGAGCGCATCCAGAAGCGGATCGCGGAGAAGCGGCCACAGCTCGAGCGGTGGGAGCGCTTCTGTGCCGAGCTGGGCGCCGAGCCGGCTGACGTCGCGATCGCCTGGATGCTCGCCAACCCGGCGATCACGGCACCGATCGTCGGACCGCGCACGGTGGCGCAGCTCGAGGGGAGCCTGCGAAGCCTCGAGGTCAAGCTCTCGAAGGAAGCGCTCGCGACGCTCGATGGGATCTGGCCTGGCCCGGGCGGAGAAGCACCCGAGGCATATGCATGGTGATACCGTAATTCAAATGTGAATGCTCCGCCCGGCCACGCCGAGCGCCGCTTCCTTCACGGCTTCGGGCAACGTCGGATGCGCGTGACAGGTGCGGGCGATGTCCTCGGAGCTCGAGCCGAACTCGATCGCCAGCGCCGCCTCCGCGATCAGGTCTGAGGCGCGCGGACCGAGGATGTGGATGCCGAGCACGCGGTCGGTCCTCGCGTCGGCGATCACCTTGACGAGACCGTCGCGCTCTTCCATGGCGCGCGCGCGGCCATTGGCGAAGAAGGGGAACTTACCGATTTTCACGACGCGGCCTTGCTCCGCGCACTCCTCCTCGGACTTGCCGACCGAGGCGAACTCGGGCCAGGTATAGACGACGCTCGGAACCGCGTCGTAGTTCACGTGCCCCGCCTGGCCGGCGAGCATCTCGACGCACGCCACACCCTCGTCCTCGGCCTTGTGCGCGAGCATGGGACCTCGGATCGCATCCCCGATCGCGTAGATTCCGGCAACCGAGGTCTGGAAGCGCTCGTCCACCTCGATGCGCCCCTTCTTGTCGAGCGCGACGCCGATCGCGTCGAGCCCGAGGCCGGCCGTGTACGGGCGCCGGCCGATCGCCACGAGCACCATGTCGAACGACTCGGTCGAGGTCTTTCCGTCCGCTTCGATCGTCACGCGCGCCTCCTCGCCTTCGATCGTCGCGCTCTTCGCGGTCGCAGAGAGCTGAAAGGAGAGACCCTGTCTTTCGAGCACCTTCTTCAGCGACGTGCCGAGCTCCTTGTCCATCGTCGGCAGAATCCGGTCCATGAACTCGACGACCTTCACCTTCGATCCGAGCCTCGCCCATACCGAGCCGAGCTCGAGGCCGATCGCGCCGGCACCGACGACGAGAAGCCGCGACGGCACGGCGGCGAAGGACAGCGCCTCCTCGGAGCTGACGATCGTCCGGCCGTCGAATTCGACGCCGGGCAGCGGCGAGGGCTCGGAGCCGGTGGCGATGAGAATCGACTTGGTCGACAGCTTGCCGGCGTCGGCGCCCTCCACCGATACCGCCCCGGGAGCGTCGATCTTCGCGCTGCCGCGCACGTGCGTGACGCCGTTCTTCTTGAACAGAGAAGCCACACCGGCGGTGAGTCCTTTCACGACCTTGTCCTTGCGGCGCATCATCGCCGCGAGGTCGAGCTCGACGCTCGATACTTTCACGCCGTGCGTTCCGAGTCGCTCGCGCGCTTGCTCATAGAGCTCGCTCGAGTCGAGCAGTGCCTTCGACGGAATGCAGCCGATCCTGAGGCACGTGCCGCCGAGCGCGGGCTCCTTCTCGACGCAGGCCACCTTCATGCCGAGCTGCGCCGCGCGGATCGCGGCGACGTAGCCGCCCGGCCCTGCGCCGATCACGACGAGATCGTTGGACCCAGCCTTAGTCATGGGCAACTATTACCGTTTCCGTCAGAGCAGTGTAAGGCAGATGTATGCTTCGGCCCCGATCGAACGATCGAGACCAGCGACCAATCGAGAGCGATCAACCTCGATCCGGAATAGTGCGAGGCGCGAAACGTGGCGGGCCCTCGCCTGGCGCAGGACCGCGAGCTTCCCTACGTCCTCGTCCGCGCCGATGAGCCGATCGCCGGCGCCTCGCACCCGCAAAATTCCTCGGATACCATTCTCGGAATTCCGGGGCGATGCTTGGCGGCTCCCGGTCCAATCGAACGCGTTCAGCTGCGCGTAAGAGTTCTGATGCTGGAAATCCAAAGCCCCACCGCCGCGCGCCACGAGGCGGACGGCATTGCCCATCTCCGCCTCCGTGTACTCGAACCCGTTCGGTAGAACGATCCGCGCCTGGTACTCGTCGCCGCTCACCGGGTTCTTGATCGGCTCGGTGGCGTACTCGACCAATCCGGGCACGTTGGCGGAGGCGACGCGGCGCGCGCGATCCACCTGGAACTCGATCGTCTTGAAGACCGGCGGAAGCGTGTGCGGGCAGATGGCGGCAAAGATCTCGAAGTAAGCGCCCCCTTGTTTACCGGTCGTCATCCCCACCAGCGCCTCACGCTGATCCTTCGTGGCGCGCTCGTCGATGATGATCAGCCGCGTTCCGTTCCCCTCGTGCAAGGCACCGGGCCAAGACACGATCTGGACGAAGCGCAGGCCGTCCAGCGATATGGCTCCGAAATTACCCTTGCGGATGTCGTGCAGCGACGAGGCCTGGCAATCTCCCCGCGTCGGGTTGGCGTTGAACTGGCACGGGCATCCCCACGCGCAGTTGCACGCGACGGCTTCTTCTCCGGCGATGTGCCACTTCGTGTGGGCGCTCGCGCTCATGGTTCCTCCTTCCCTGGCTCAGACTTCTAGCACCATTCGCGCGGGGTCTTCCAAACGCTCCTTGATGCGCAGCAGGAACGTCACGGCCTGTTCGCCGTCGATCAGCCGGTGGTCGTACGAGAGCGCTACGTACATCATCGGCCGAATCACCACCTGGCCGTCGATCGCCACCGGCCGCTCCTCGACCTTGTGCATGCCGAGGATCGCCGATTGCGGCGGGGTGAGGATCGGCGTCGACAGCAGTGAGCCGTAAATGCCGCCGTTGGAAATCGTGAACGTGCCGCCGGCGAGTTGATCGGGAACGAGCCTCGCATCGCGCGCCAGCGCGGCGAGCTCGCCGATCGCCTTCTCGAGCCCGGCGATCGACAGCGTGTCGGCGTTGCGAACGACCGGTACGACCAGGCCGCGTGGAGTGCCGACCGCAACACCGAGATGCACCCGCTTGTGATAGACGACCTCGTCGCCCTCGATCGAGGCGTTGACGATCGGCAGGTCGCGCAGGGCAAGGATCGAGGCTCTCCCGAAAAGCGACATGAAGCCGAGCCCGACGCCGTGCACCTTCTCGAAGCGCTCCTTGTAGCGCTTGCGAAGCGCGATCACCGCCGACATGTCGATCTCGTTGAAGGTGGTGAGGATGGCCGCGGTGCGCTGTGCCTCGACCAGCCGTTCGGCGATCCGCTTGCGCAGACGCGTCATTGCGACGCGCTCCACTTCGGCGTCGCTCGCCGGCGCGGGTGCGACAGGGCGAGCGGGGGCGGGCGCTTCGGCTCTCCCCGGCTCGGTTGGCTTCCGCGGCGCCGTCTTCTGACCTTCCTCGATCGCCTTGAGCACGTCCTCTTTGGTGAGCCGTCCGCCTTTTCCGGTGCCGCGAACCTCCGTCGCGTCGATGCGATTCTCGACCAACAGCTTGCGCACCGCCGGGCTCAGCTGCCCGTCGTCCCTCTGCTCCTTCTTCTCCGACGCCGCGGCTGGGGCCGGCCCCGCGGCTGGGGTCGGCACCGCGGCGGCCTTCGGCTTCGCCGCTGCGCCGCCCGCGCCGTCGGCGATGCGCGCGACGATCGTGCCGACCTCGACCGTTTCACCGGCGGGCTTGAGGATCTCGAGCAGCCCTGCCGCTTCGGCCGGGATCTCCATCGTGGCCTTGTCGGTCTCGAGCTCGAACAACGCATCGTCGACCGCGACGGCGTCGCCGTTCTCCTTCAGCCAACGAGCGATGACACCTTGGCTGACCGATTCGCCCAACGAAGGGATCCGAACCTCCACCGCCATGATCAGACCTCAGCGCGGCGCAGCCACAACCGGAACGTTAGTTGGGTACTGAAGCTTTTTCATCTCAGATCTTAGCGCTGAAACACGAAATCCTGCCCTCGTAGCTCAGCCCGCGACACGATCCGCCCGCCGCGGCGACTCGGCGGCGCGCGGGCGCGGGCGCTTCAGCGCCTCGTCGAGAATCGCCGATTCCTCGGCTTGATGGATCTTGTAGCTGCCCGTCGCCGGACTGGCGGCTTCTTCTCGCCCTACGTACGCGAGATCGCCGTCCCCGCCGAGCATGGCGCGCAGAATTGGTGCGACGAACTGCCAGCCTCCCTGGTTCTTGGGTTCGTCCTGGACCCACCGAATCTCGGTGGCGTTCGGGTAGCTGCGTACCAGCGCACCGAGTTCGACGGCCGGAAATGGATAGAGCTCCTCGACGCGCAGAATGGCCACGTCGGCTCGCTCCCGATCGTGCCGCTCCTTGTCGAGAGCGTAGAAAATCTTCCCCGAGCAAATCAGCACCCGCCGGACCTGCGACGGATTCGGCGCGGATGGATCGGCGAGCACCGTCTGGAACGTCTGCTCGGCCAGGTCTCCGAGCGTCGACACCGCTCGCGGATGTCGCAACAGGCTCTTCGGGCTCATGACGACCAGGGGCTTGCGAAACGGGCGATGGATCTGGCGGCGCAGCGCGTGGAAGAGCTGCGCCGGGGTGGTCAGGTTGACGACCTGCATGTTCTGGTCGGCCGACAGCTGCAGAAAGCGCTCGAGGCGAGCGCTCGAATGCTCCGGGCCTTGGCCCTCGTAACCGTGCGGCAGCAGCATCACGAGCCCGCTCATGCGCTGCCACTTCGACTCCGCGCTCGACACGAACTGATCGATGATGACCTGCGCCTCGTTGGCGAAATCGCCGAACTGCGCCTCCCAGATCACCAGTCTCAGCGGATCGGCGCTCGACATGCCGTACTCGAATCCGAGCACGGCGGCTTCGCTGAGCAGGCTGTTGACGACCTCGATCTCCGCCTGCCCCGGAACGAGATGGTTGAGCGGAACGTATTCGGCGCCGTTCTCGGCATCGTAGAGGATCGCGTGCCTGTGGCTGAACGTGCCGCGCCCCGTGTCCTGGCCGGTCAGCCGGATCGGCGTGCCCTCGAGCAGCAGGCTCGCATATGCGAGTGTTTCCGCCGTCCCCCAGTCGATTCCTTCGCCTTTCTTCACCGTCTCGTATCGTTGCTCGAGGAGCTTCTCGAGGCGCGCATGGGGCGTAAAGCCTTCGGGAAAGCTGCGCAGCGCCTCGGCGGCCTCGCGGAGCCTCGACGCTTCGAATCGCGTATCCGCGCCCCAGTCCGTTCCCGCCCAGCTGAATCCCTTCCAGACGCCGCCGAGCGCGAACACCTGCTGCCGCGGCATGAAGTCGCGGGCGTAGCTGAGCGCGTCTTCGAGCGTCCCCTTGAGCTCGGCGCGGGCCTCGCCCGCGCGAGCGCCGTCGATGACGTCTTCGCTCTGCAGCCGCTCCGTGTAGCGCGCCACCACGGTCGGGTGCTCGCGGATCTCGCGGTACATCACAGGTTGCGTGAACGTCGGGTCGTCGAGCTCGTTGTGGCCGTGGCGCCGGTAGCAGACGAGATCGATCACCACGTCGACACCGAACCGGTGGCGGAACGCCATGGCGAGTCGGGCAGCTTGCAGCGCCGCCTCGGGATCGTCGGCGTTGACGTGGAAGATCGGAGCCTGGATCACGGAGGCGAGATCCGACGGGTACCGCGTAAAACGGAACTCGCGCGGCGACGTGGTGAAGCCGATCTGGTTGTTGACGATGATGTGGATCGTCCCTCCCGTGGTGAACGCCTGGAGCTCCGAGAGCGCGAGCGTCTCGTAGACGAGCCCCTGGCCGGTGAACGACGCGTCACCGTGCATGAGCACGGGAAGGACGCGCCGCCGCTCGCGATCGCCGAGATAAGCCTGCTTGGCGCGCACGATCCCCTCGACCACCGGATTGATCGCCTCGAGGTGGCTCGGGTTCGAGCTGAGCGAGAGGTGAATCGTTCGGCCGTCGCGCGTTTTTTGATCGCGCGAGTAGCCGAGATGGTATTTGACGTCTCCGTCTCCCTGGATTCCCGCCGGTAGAAACACGCCCTCGAACTCGGAGAGGATCATCTCGTAGGGCTTGCCGAGTATGTGGGCGAGGACGTTGAGGCGCCCCCGGTGCGGCATCCCCATGACCATCTCTTCCACACCCGAAGCCCCGGCTTCCTCGACGATCGTGTCGAGCAGCGTGACCAGCGCCTCGCCGCCCTCGAGCGAGAAGCGCTTCTGGCCGACGTACTTGGTCTGCAGGAACTGTTCGAAGGTTTCGGCCGCGATCAGCCGCTCGAGAAGCCGAACGCGCTCTTCGGGACGAAGATCCGGCCGATTGCGGGAACATTCCATGCGCTCGACGAGCCAGTCGCGCTGCTCGCGATCGCGGATGTCGACGAGCTCGACGCCGAGCGTGCCGCAGTAGGTCTGTCGCAGCGCGCCGATCAACTCGACGAGGGGCACGTTGTCGAGCCCACAGAACGTCCCCGACGACACGATGCGGCGGAGGTCGTTGTCGTCGAACCCAAAGCGCCCGAGCTCGAGGAACGGGTGAGAGCGTTCGCTGTGACCGAGCGGATCGAGGTCGGCGATCAGGTGGCCGAAGTTACGGTACGCGTCGACGAGGTCCGAAACCCGCAGCGCGGGACCCACGTCCGTCGCCCGCGCGCCGCTCTGCTCCGCGAACTCGTAGCCGGCGAAGACCAGTGCCCAGCGCTCGTCCACGGACTTCGGATCGCTCTTGAATTGTCGATAGAGCGTTTCGACGTATTCCGGGTTTGCGCGGGCGATGAAGTCGAGAAAGTTCATGCCTTCAGGAACGCGATCAGCTCCTCGTGGAAGGTGAGCCCGCCGGCTCGTACGCTTGCGGATTTGAATTCGTTCATTAGCGCCCTCGGGACTATTGTCCGTCTTCACGCGGCTTGCGCGACCACGCGGCTCGCGGGGGGTCGACTCGGCCTATTGTCCGCAATCGCCCGGACGCGTCAATCAAGCCCCGCAGGATCTTCGTCTCGGCCGCGACCTCGCGATCCGTCGCAAACTGCTCCAGCGGCAACGGTAGCCGAAACACCCAGTTCTCTTTCGTGTTAGTGGCCGGCGTGTTGATCCGGCCACGCCATCCGAAGAGGTCCTGGATCGGAAGGATGACGTAGCGCGATGGCGACCGGTAGAGTCGCCCGAGGATCGCGTGCCGAAGCGTACGGGAGAGCGTCCCGCGCGCGGATTGGGGAGGCGCATCGACGAGGTGCACGAGCGAGCGGCGATCGATGGGAGGAAGATCGTCCCACCAGACGGCAAGCGTCTCGGTGTCGTGGGTTGCGGTGGTTGCGACCGAACACTCCGGATACTGATCAGGCTCTTGGAAGCACTCATCGTCGCGCTGCCAGCGCAGCACCTTGTATCCGGGAACGCCGAGCGCAGACAGCATCGCGGTGACGAACGGCGGGATCAAGCCGAGATCCTCGGCGACGAGCTTCGCCGGGCCCGCTTCGTGGGTCAGGATGTCGAGGATCTCGCGCCCCTGGGCGATCTCGGCCCCCTCGTCGGGAGGATCGAAGCCGTTCGGTGTGTCACCGACGAAGTTGAACGTGCGGAAGAGGCCGACGACGTGATCGATGCGAAGGAGATCGTAGAGCTCGGCCATTCGCCGCGCGCGGGCACGAAGCCAGCGCCATCCACCCGCGCGCATCGCCTGCCAGCGATACATCGGCAGCCCCCAGCGCTGCCCAGTCTCGCTGAATGGGTCCGGCGGAGCACCGACCGAGCGCGAGAGATCGAAGATCTCGGGATTGGCCCAAACGTCCGCGCTGTTCTCGGACGGTGCAAAGGGTAGATCCCCCATGAACAGGACGCCGCGCTCAGCGGCCGCGCGGCGCACGGTGAGCCACGTCTCCTGGGCTACGAATTGCAGGAACTCGAAGAGAGAAATCGACTCACGCAGCCGAGTCCGCGCCTTCTCGAGCGCTCGTGGTTCACGCCGGCGCAGCGGCTCGGGCCAGTCCTTCCACGACCGCCCGCCGTGCTCTTCGAAAAGGGCCCTGAAGATCGCGTAGTCGGCGAGCCATGGCGCGGCTCGGCGGCGAAACCGCTCGAATCGCGCCCGCCGCGGATCGTCGGCGCCGCGGGCGTGAAAACGCCGGAACGCCTGCTCGAACAGCGGCTCCTTGGAAGCACGCGCGCGCGCGTGGTCGACGACCGCCGCGCGCGACAGCGAAGGCGGCGCGTTCTGGTCCGATCTGATCTCCTCGATCGCCGACGGTCTCAGGTAGATCGGATCGAGCGCGAAGGAGGAGAGCGCGTTGTAGGGGCTCGCCTCGCCGGGCCCGGACTCGCCGAGCGGAAGGAGCGCGATGATCCGCTGCCCGCAGCGCGCGGCCCAGTCGACGAGCGCCGTCAGGTCCTCGAAATCGCCGATACCCCAGTCGCTCTCGGAGCGAAGCGCGGAGAGCGGCACCGAGATCCCGGCCAGGCGGGGCCGGCTCACGAACGCGGCGGGAGAGCGCGCCGGCGCCATTCACGGATCGCGTCGCCGATCGCCTCGGGCGCGTCTTCCTGGACGAAGTGACTACCCGGGCCGAGATCGCGGACCTCGAGGTTGCGAAAATGCCGGCGGCAGTAGTCGACCAGCTCCGCGCCGAGGATCGCGCCGGGTTCGAACGCCAGCAGCAACTTCGGAACCTCGCTCGCCGCGAGCCATCGCCCGTAGCTCCTCACGATTTCGACCACGTCCTTCGGCTCGCCTTCGAGCGGGATCTCGTTCGGCCACCGCCACATGGGGGTCCGCGACTTCGGGTCGCGGAATGGCGCGCGGTAGGTGTCCATCTCCTCGGCGGTGAGCTTGCGCAGGATCGATCCCGGCAGCACGTTCTCGATGAACACGTTCCGCTCGAAGATGAGCTTCTCGCCGACCCCCGCCGTGCGAAAGCCCCGGAAAACCTCGCGGGCCTTCTCCGGCCATTCGCCCCAGGTGAGCGGCTTGACGATCGCTTCCATGAAGGCGATGGCCGCGACCCGGTCGGAATGGCGACTCGCCCAGTAAAAACCGAGCGCCGAGCCCCAATCGTGAACGACGAGCGTCACCCGCGAGAGCGCCAGCGCGTCGAACCAAGCATCGACGTAACGCGCATGATCGACGAAGCGATAGCCGATGTCCGGCTTTCCGGATTTGCCCATGCCGATGAGGTCGGGGGCGAGGCAGCGGCCTTCGCCCTCGAGCCGCGGAATCACGTTCCGCCAGAGGTAGGACGAAGTGGGATTGCCGTGCAGGAAGACGATCGGATCGCCGGCTCCCGCTTCGCGGTAGTGAATGGTCGAATCGAGGATCTTCATGTCGTGTTCGGACATGGAGGCGATCCTAGTACGGCCGCCGGCTGCCGGCTACCGGCTTCCGCGAGAGGCGATCGGCGTTTTTGCGCGAATCGGTCGGCGATAGCCGCTCCTCACGCCCCGCGCTCGACCGGCGCCTCCTCGACCACCACGTCGAAGCTCCGTCGCTCGCCTTCCCTCACCACCTCCACCTTCACCGAAGAACCGATCGGCACCTCCGCCGCCCAGCGCGCAAGCTCTCGTGAATTCTTCACCGCCCGCCCGTTGAAGGCGACGATGACGTCTCCCCGGCGGACGCCTGCGCGGTGGGCAGGACCTCCGCGATAGATGTCCGAGACCAGCGCGCCTTCGTCGCTCGAGAGTCCGAAAGAGTGAGCAAGCTCCGGCGTCACGTCCTGCATGGCGACCCCGAGCCAGCCCCGCACCATGCGGCGATGCGCGCGGAGCTCGCCGACGACCTGCATGACCAAATTGATCGGGATCGCGAACCCGATGCCGACCGAGCCGCCGCTGCGGCTGAAGATCGCGCTGTTCACGCCGACGACCCTGCCGTCGACGTCGATCAGCGGCCCGCCGGAGTTGCCCGGGTTGATCGAAGCATCGGTCTGGATGAAGTTGTCGAACGGGCCGGCGCCGATCACGCGTTCCTTGGCGCTGACGATCCCTGCCGTCACCGTCTCCTCGAGACCGAATGGATTGCCGATCGCCAGCACCCAGTCGCCGACCACCAGCTCGTCGGAATTGCCGAGCTCGGCCTGCGGCAGGCCCTTGCCGTGAATGCGTATCAGAGCCACGTCGGTGCGCGCGTCGCTGCCGACGAGCTCGGCGGGGAAGGTGCGCGTATCGGAGAGCTTCACTTGGATCTCGTCCGCGTTCGCGACCACGTGATGGTTGGTGAGGACGAACCCCTCGCGATCGATGATCACGCCCGAGCCGAGGCTCTTCTGCTCCATCTCGCGGGGCAATTCCGGCAACAGCTGGCGGAAGAACTGGTCGAAAGGGTCACCTTCGCCGAGCGGCGCCCCGAACGCGGGGACGCGTACGTGATGCGTGGTGAAAACGTTGACGACCGACGGCGTCGCCCGCCGTGCCACGGCAGCGAACGTGAACGGCTTCGACGCGAGAATCTGCGCTTCCGCGGCGCGCACGAACATTCCGTCGGGTGGCTGGAGCTTCCAGCGCATTCCGAGCCAGCCGGAAAGCAGGCCGACGACGACCAAGGAAATGTAAAACTCACGCCTACTGACCATCGTTGTTCTCCGACGAACGAGCTATTCGATGCGCGCGATCGAGGCAGCGCGGATCGAGTTGACGTTCCGGTTGGCGAGCCTCACTGCAGGCGGGCGGGGAGACGATTCCGCGCGGCGGCCGGGCCTCGCTTCCTCAAGCAGCACTCACGGTAGCGGCGCCCACTGCCGCAGGGGCACGGACTCAGGCGATAGAGGCACGGCAGCGGCCGGCCGGTCAGCTCTCTCAGGACCTGCTCCATCGACGGTACGCGCCGCGGCACTCCGGATACGCGATCGAACGCGCGGATGACCGCGAGCAGGACCGAGAAGATGATGCCGGTATCCTCGCCATCGAACTCGCTGTCCGCTGCGGCATCGATGAGATAGCGAATGAGCTCGGCGACGAGATAGGGCTGATGGTGGTCGCGGCCGTAGAGTGCGCGGCGCGCAAACAATTGCTCCTCCATCCTCTCGAGATCGCGGCCCCATCGCTCCATGCCTTCGAGCGCCTCGTCCATGACGTGTTCGCCCACGCGCGGCAACGCGCGACCTCGCGCCGCTTCGTAGCACGCTGCGATCGCGCACGCGCAATAGAGCGCAATCGAGGCGACGTCTTCGCCCGCGTCCTCGGTGAGCGCGAGCACGGCCGCGTTGACGATCGGCTGGCGGTCGACGAAGCGCTTTGCTTCGCTGTCCGCCTCGGCGGGCGTCCACGCGGCGATCGTGTCCCACGTCGAACGGATCACATCGAGCGAAAGCAGCGGCACGAGCCGAGCTTCAGGTCGAAAGCCACCACAATGTCAAGAGGCAAAGAGTCAGAGCGCCTGTCCTCTCGAACCGCGCGCGAAGATTTCCTCTACTCGATCGGCGATTGTCGAGCGTGGAGACCCTCCTCGGCGCGACGTCGCCACGATCGCAGGGTGTTGCATCTCGTCTGCAGACGGGAGCTTCCACCGCACCAGCTCAGTGCCGCGGGCAGTCCTTCGAGCCGTCCGCATCCATGAGGATTTCACCGTCCTCTGCCAGCGCATCGATGATCTCGTTCAGCCGACCTAGCGGCGTGCCGTCTAGCTTGAAGTGACGAACCCCTCGGCGCATGGCGTCGGAAATGACGCTCACGACGAACATCGTGTCTGGATCGGTGTAGATGTCTCGCAGATCGTTCATCATACGGCCTCCCACATCTGCAGCACCGCTGCCGGAGCCCATCGTTCGGTCTTTGTCTGGGTCGTCAGCGTCACGTAAGAAGGCGGTGCAAAGTTCGTTCCCTCATTTGTCCCCTTCTAACACGCCTGCGGGTCCGTGGACTCTCGCGCGAGAATAACTCCGTCAATTCGATGATGTGGAACGGTAACACGCGTCGCAGGAGAGAGCTGATCGCGAGACTCGTGATGGGACGGTTCGTATCCATTTCTTGGCACACGTTGCATTTTCGATAAGCAAGACGGGCGGCCGCTCGAATTAGGGTCGCTTGGGATCAGCGGCGTCGCCACACGGCGTTCCCATGCGGGCTCGGGGCTGCGCCACCCTCGCGGCGACCGATGATCGCACGGACCGGGTCCTCGCCGGCGGGCACCGATGGTCTCAGGTCGACGCCGAGGACGTCGCGGAAGCCACCGGCGAAGCTGAAGTATGCCATGCCGAGCTCCATTCGCTCGCGCATCGTCTGGCATTGGTGCCAGATCTTTACCGCCTTGGTGGGAAAGCAGCGGTGCGAGACGACGACGATGAAAGGGGCCGCGGGGCGTAGGCAGCGCGCAATCGAGCGGAACACTTCGATCGGTCGAGTCAGATATTGAACCGACACGGTGAGCATGGCGCCGTCGAATGCACGTTCCACGAAGGGCAATTCCGGATCTCGGTTGAGGTCATGGACGACGAACTCGTCAAGCTCCGGATTGTCCGACATCTCTTCGGCGTTCATGCCGAGACCGACCACCCGCTTCGCACGTAGTCGCTCCGGGAGGTGCGAGCGCCAGCTCGCCATCAAGTCGAGCAGCTCGCCTTGCGGCGGCAGATTCTCCGCGAAGAACTCGCCGACCGCTGCGATCGCCGGCTCATCGAGGTGGACCACTTTCCGCGGCGTGGCGTAGAAAAGCGCGTCGTCGCCTTCGTCGGCGCGCGCGAAGAGATCCGGTGTAAAGGGATGATCGCCGGGAGAAGCCGCCACGCCGGCTCTCTCCCATACAAACGGCAGCCCGGCAACTACCGGTGAACCGTGACGCTCATCCCGATGCGACGGGCTCTGACCACAGGGAGCGCCGGCAGCGCAGTTCGACCACGAGGGGCGTTAACCTCGATCCGAAATTCGCGTGGGTGGCGTCGGCGCTGGGCGCCCGCGCCGCGCGCAGCGAATGCGGGGCGAAGGCCCGGGGTGGCGGAGCGGCTGGGAGGGCTCGGCGCAACGACTTATTCCACTAATGCCGCAACGTCCCCACTCCCACTCCCTTGACTTCGCGGCGAGCCGCACCGAATGATGGCACGATGCGCGCGCGACTGCTGGCGGCTCTTCTCATGCCCGTCGTTTTCCAGTGCCAAGCCTGGGCGGCAGAAACGCTCACGACGCTGCTCGAAGGCGTGAACGACTCACTGCGTCCGTCGACGCCGCTCCGCGCGGAGGGACGCGTCGAAAGCGACACGCTGCAGGGCCACAAGCAAGACCGGATCGTCCTCGTCGAGCGCGCCGGCGCAGACGCCAAGGCCCCCGCGCAGATCTACGTCGACTTCGAGAACGCAAAGGTCCGCGTCCTCGACCTCGGACCATCCGAGCTTCACATTTCGACCGATGGCAAGAGCCGCCAAGCGAGCCCCGAGACCGCCGTCGATTCGACGAGCTTCACGACCGAGGATTGGTTACCGTTCTCGGCGGCGCGCTGCGCGGCGATGCGGCTCGCCGACATCAACGCGGAACAGTTCACCCTCGTCTGCGAGCCGAAGAGGCCCCCGTCCCAGTATTCGCTGATGGTCTACAAGTTCGATCGCGAGAAATCCGTGATGCTTCAGGTCTTGCTCTACAAGGAATCGATGACGAACCTCGTGAAGATGGTGCGCAACGACGATTTCACGCAGGTCGAATCGAAGTGGCGGCCGAAGCGCATCGTCATGCAAGACTTCAAGATCCGTACGAAAGACGTGGTCTCGCTCGAGTGGCAGCCGGCATCGACCGTGCCGGCCGGGGTCTTCGACCCTAAAACGTTCGGCGCAGCGTCGCTGCCCGAGAGCTCCGCCGGGCGGCAGCCGTAGTCGCCGCCGGAGCCGCGTCGACTTCCTCGGCGAAGATCCTGCGCCAATTGGCGACCGTGCCGAGCTGCTTCACGTGGGTCTCGAGACCGACGAGGGCGCGCACCAGGAATACGCGGTGCCCTGGGGTGCGATAGAGGCCCTTCTCGATGGCGACCGCCGCGACCCGCATCGCCTTGTCGAGCGGGCGATAGCGCGCGAAATCATACTCGCGATCTTCGAGCAGAGGCTCGAGCAGCGTCAGCAGGATCTCGATCATTGCTTCGGGTAAATCGTCCCGGCCGAGATAGTCGAGGTCGCGGCAGGCGGCGATCATCTCCCGCCGGTTGTCTTCGAGCAGCGCATGGGCCAGGCGCAGGTATGCGCGACGGAGATCCTCGGGAAAGACGCGGATCGAGCCGAAGTCGAGAATGCCGAGCTTGGGATGATGCGTGACGAGATAGTTCGCCGGCTGAGGATCGGTGTGCAGCACGCCGAAGTGGAGGATTTGCCGAAGGCCTCGCGCTCGAAACGCGCGAAGAGCCGTTCGGGAGGTTTGCCGAGCTCGGCACGAATGCGCTCGCGAATCACCCGATACGGCATCGCCGGAACGTTGGAGCGAGCGTTTGCGAGGATCTCGAGCGCCTGGGTCGGCAAGAGATCGTCGCGCATCGACAGCATCTGCACGAGCTTGGTGAACGTGCCGCGGAGCTCGGCGGAGCTCTCGACGATGCGCGAGGCGTTGCGCACGTGCGCATCGAGCAGCTCGCGGTGGTGGAAATCGATCGAGCGGAAGGGTTTGAGAAGCGTTTGCCAGAGATAGCTCGAGCCGACGTGCCCGGTGAGCGCGCCGACCTTCAGTATACGCCGCGTGCGGCCCGAGGTGATCGGCAGGGTCATCGGCCCTTGGCTCTCGGCGCCCTGCGCGAGCGCAAGATCCGCACCGCGGCGATCGCCGCTCCGAAGCCGTTGTCGATGTTCACGACGGTCGTCCCTGCCGCGCAGGAATTGAGCATCGACAGAAGCGCCGCCAAGCCCCCGAAGCTCGCCCCGTAGCCGACGCTGGTCGGCACCGCGATGACCGGCTGATCGATCCAGCCCGCGACCACGCTCGGCAACGCCCCTTCCATTCCGGCCACCACGATCACGACTTCAGCCGCACGGATCCGTTCGCCCTGATCGAAGAGGCGGTGCAGCCCGGACACGCCGACGTCAAAGAGTCTCTCGACGTCGCACCCCGCGCACTCGGCGGTAACGGCAGCCTCCTCAGCCACGGCCAGATCCGCAGTCCCCGCGGAAATCACCAACACGCGTCCGAGCCGCTTCGATCTCCGCTCCTGTTTTCGCCACGCGATCCGCCCTTGGCGTGAATACGCGAGACCTCCGAGGCGCGCGCGGAGCGCCTCGGCGTCCGCCTCGTCGATGCGCGTCACGACCACGTCGTGGCCGCCGGCCGCGATTCGTTCGGCGATTTCGACGATCTGTGCTCGCGACTTACCCTGCGCGAAGATGACCTCCGGGATGCCCTGGCGCAGCGAGCGGTGGTGATCGACCTTGGCGAATCCGAGATCCTCGTAGGGGAGACGCCGCAGCTGCTCGAGTGCAGCCCCCACGCTGCGCTTACCGCGACGCACTTCTTCGAGGAGGCGCTTGATGCGAGTAGGATCCAACCGCGGACGGTTATCGCAGGTTGTGCTCAGCTGGAAAAGTGCGCGGGGACGTTCCTGACCTTCGCAACCTTCGTCGCGCCTCTCTGATTCAGGATTTCCTAGCCCGAGGAACGCGATGAAGGTTACGAAGGTCAGGAACGTCCCCGAAAATGAGTCCCCGAAAATGATCGAAGCCGCCGGCAAAGGCCGCTAGGGGCCGCGACACGCCCGTGAGCCGGATGCCTCTCTTCCGCGTCACCCGGCCGATGTTCGTCACCACGAGCGATCGTCGCCGGGCCGACTGCTCGAGGCGGCGAACTCGTGTCGAGGGAACCGTGAACAGTAGCTCGTAGTCCTCGCCTCCGCCAAGCGCGAGCGCCAGGCGTTCCTCCTTCGACAACCGGCTTAGGGGCGGCGCGAAGGGAAGCCTCTCGGGATCGATCGTTGCTCCGACCCGGCTCGCGCGGCAGACGTGCCCGAGATCCGACAGTAGGCCATCGCTCAGATCGATGGCGGCGCTCGCGGCTCGCGTGCGCGCGAGCATTTCACCGACGTCGAGACGCGCTCGCGGCCTTCGGAAAGCGAGGGTCTCGCGGGGCGATCCCCGCCTTCGGCGGAGCAAAATCTCGCGGCCAAATGCGGCAGCCCCGAGAACGCCGCTCACGTAGACGTGATCCCCCGCCCGCGCCCCGGAGCGCCGCAGGGGAATGCCGAACGGCTCGCCGACGAGCGCGACCGAGATGATCCAATGGGTACCGGCGCTCAGGTTTCCGCCCACGAGGGCGCAGCCGCTCTCCCGAGCCGCGACGGCGAAGCCGCGTACGATACCTTCGAGTTGGTCGACGCGGGCAGTGCCCGGCGCGACGATCGACAGCAGCCCGAATCGCGGCGCGCCGCCCATCGCGGCGACGTCGCTGGCGTTGACTGCAAAGGAGCGCTCGCCAAGCCCCGCCGGCGTGTCCCACGCCCAACGGAAGTGCACGTTCTCGACGAGCGCATCCGTCGTGAGCAGAAGCCGGCGTCGGCCTGCCCGCACGACCGCGCAGTCGTCGCCGATGCCGAGCTCGACGTCGCGGCGAGGGATGCGCAACGTGCGAAGCCGCTCGAGAAATCCAAATTCCCCGATCTCGGCGAGACGAGGAGCGCGCCTCAAGGATCGCTCCAGCTGGTCGCGATACGCCTTCGACCGACGCGGTCCGCGAAGCCACCGGACAACGCGACTCTCCAGCTACCTCGCATCCCCTTCCGGCCTGCGCCATGACCCGGACGGGGCCGCGGGGGCCGCTTCAGCCCCCATCGCCGACCGCTCGATCTCGTGGATGGCACCGTCTTCCACCTTGAGGAGAAACAGCCCTTTTTCGATCCGCCCGTCGGCGGTGATGCGTGTCTCCCCCGTCGCGCCCTGATATGAGAACGGGCGGCGAAGCTCGGCGAGCATGGTCTGTCGGGTGACGGCGCCCGCGGCAATGAGTTCGCCGAGCAGCATCGCCGCGTCGTAACCGTAAGCCTCGAGCGTCCCGGGGTCGCCTTGGTACGCGTCGCGGTAGGCATCGACGAATGCTCTTACGGCGGGGCGAAAGCTGTAGAGGAAGAATCCATCGACGAATACCCCGCCGTTCAGCGGCGGCCGGACGGCGAGAAGCTCCTGCGGGCGGTCCCAGCCGCTCGCACCGAGCAGCAGAACGCCGCGAATGTCGACGAAGGTCAGGTACGAGACCAGCAGGGTCAGGCGACCTGCCGCCTCCGGCAGAAAGACTCCGTCGACGGGCGGGACGGGGCTCGGACGCGGCAGCGGCAACGGCGTCTGGCTCTCGAAGATGCCGAGCTTGGCTTGCAGACGCCTCGCTTCCGCCTGCAGGTCGTTCTTTCCCGGATCGTAACCGACGTCGGCGACGATCCGTCCGCCCAGACTCTCGACGGACTGACGAAAGGACGATGAGATCTCGCGTCCATAGGAATCGTTGGGATGGAAGACCGCCCAGCGCCGCGTGCCAAGCTCGCCTACCGCGTACTGCGCGAGGGTCCTCGCCTGATCCTCCTTGGTCAAGCTGAAACGGAAGAGCGGCCCCCCCGCAGCGACGGGGCGCTGCGAGAAGTTGAGGGTCGGCAGCCCGAAGCCGTGGACGTACGAATCCACCGCATCGACTTCGGGGGACAGCATGGGTCCGAGCACGGCGACGATGCCCGGATCGGCGGCGAGCTTCTGAAAGGCAGAGAGCGCCTGGCTCGGCTCGCCCAGCGTATCGAGGACCACGAGGCGCACGACCGGCGCGCGGCTTTCGAGCGCCCCGAGCGCGACTCGGATTCCGCGCAGGCAAGAGTCCCCGAACCGCTGGTAGCGACCGGAGAGAGGCAGCAGAACGCCGATGGCAGGAAGCCCGACCGCAGCCTGCGGAAGTTGGCGCGACCCGTTCGGAATGGGCGCGCCCGAGCTCGCCCCCGGCGCCTGCACGGCACCGATCTCGCCAGGGGGAACGAGGAGAGCGGCCGCGGCCGGCGCAATCAGCAGTAGGAGCAGCGCGAGAAGGCGTCGAGCCAGGAGCTGCACTCCGGTATCCCACCCACGCTGTCTACCCGAACATCTCTTTGACGCGATCGAGGAAGCCCTTGTTGAGCGGACTCACCTCTTCGCCGCCGTTGCGAGCATATTCCTCGAGGAGCTCGCGCTGGCGCGCCGTCAGCTTGCGGGGAACCTCCACGTGGACCCGCACCAGCTGGTCTCCCTTGCCATACCCCTGGAGGTCGGGGATACCTTTCCCCTTCATCCGAAACACCGTGCCGGTTTGCGTCCCCGCGGGGATCTTCAGCTTGGACTTGTCCTCGAGCGTGGGCACCTCGATCTCGGCGCCGAGCGCGAGTTGGGTGAACGAAACCGGGATCTCGCAGATGATGTCTTTTCCCTGTCGCGTGAAGAGCGGGTGCTCGGCGACCGAGATCACCACGTAGAGATCACCCGGCGGACCGCCGCCGATTCCGGCCTCACCTTCGCCGCGAAGCTTGAGACGCGAGCCGTGATCGACGCCGGCCGGCACCTTCACGCTGAGGTGTTGCGTGACACGTGTCCGACCTCCGCCTCCGCAGGTCGCGCATGGGTCGGCGATGATCGAGCCTTCGCCCCCGCACTGGCTACAGGTCTTGGCGATCGAGAAAAACCCCTGCTGGAAGCGAATCTGGCCGCTCCCCCGGCAGGAGGGACACGTACGCGGCGCGCTGCCGCTCTTCGTCCCCTTACCGGCGCAGACGTCGCAGGTCTTCCAGCGCGGCACCGATAGCTTCTTTTCGCAGCCGAACACCGCTTCCTCGAACGGGAGCTCGAGGTCGTAGCGGAGGTCTTCGCCGCGGCGCGAGCGACCGCGGGAGCGACCGCGCCCGCTACCGAAAAAGTCTCCGAAGATGTCGCCGAAGAGGTCTTCGAAGCCGGCGCTGAAATCGAATCCGCTGAATCCGCTTTGTTGGTCGAACGCCGCGTGACCGAAGCGGTCGTATTGCGCCCGCCGGTCCGCATCGCCGAGGATTTGGTACGCGGCCGAGGCTTCCTTGAAGCGCTCTTCAGCTTGTTTGTCGCCGGGGTTGCGATCGGGATGAAGCTTCAGGGCGAGGCGTCGATAGGCCTTCTTGATCTCGTCCTGCGAGGCCTCGCGACCGACGCCGAGCACCTCGTAGTAGTCCCGCTTGGGCGGAGGCATCGAGATCTATGTATGACGGGACCCGAACCCTTTTTCCAGCACGGCCGGAAAAATGGCTCGGGTCCGTCCTTTTCTCACTTCACTTCTTCGAAGTCGGCGTCGACGACGTCGTCACCCTTCTTGCCGCCGCCACCCTGCGCGCTCTCTCCATCTGGAGCGGCTCCACCGTCTGCGCCGCCCGCCGGTCCCTCCTTCACCGTCCGCTTGTACATGACCTCGGCGAGCTTGTGGGAAGACTGGGTGAGCGCCTCGGTGGCAGCGCGGATCTCGTCGATTTCGCCCTTCTCGACGGCCTTCTTGGCTCGATCGAGAGCCGATTCGATCGCCGACTTCGTCGCGTCGTCGAGGTCGCCCTTGAAGTCGCCGAGCGACTTCTCGGTCTGGTAGACCAGGCTGTCGAGCTGGTTCTTGGCGTCGACTGCCTCGCGTCGCTTGTGATCCTCCTCGGCGTGCGACTCGGCCTCCTTCACCATGCGATCGATTTCGTCCTTGCTGAGGCCGCTCGAGGCGGTGATCTTGATCGATTGCTCCTTGCCGGTTCCGAGATCCTTGGCGTTCACGTGCACGATGCCGTTGGCATCGATGTCGAACGTCACCTCGATCTGCGGCATGCCACGGGGCGCCGGCGGGATGCCGACCAAGTCGAACTGGCCGAGGAGCTTGTTGTCCGCGGCCATCTCGCGCTCACCCTGGAATACGCGAATCGTCACGGCCGACTGGTTGTCGGCCGCGGTCGAGAACGTCTGGCTCTTCTTCGTCGGGATCGTCGTGTTCTTCTCGATCAGCTTGGTGAACACGCCGCCGAGCGTCTCGATGCCGAGCGACAGCGGGGTCACGTCGAGAAGTAGGACGTCTTTCACCTCACCCTTCAGCACCCCGGCTTGGATCGCCGCACCGATTCCAACCACCTCGTCTGGGTTCACGCCCTTGTGCGGCTCCTTGCCGAAGAGCTTCTTCACGCGGGCCTGCACGGCAGGCATGCGGATCATGCCGCCGACCAGCACCACCTCGTCGATGTCGCTCGGGGTGAGCCCGGCATCCTTCAGCGCCGTGAGGCAGGGCCCATCGAGCCGCTCGAGCAGCTCTGCGCAGAGGGCTTCGAGCTTGGCGCGCGTGAGCTTCATGTTGAGATGCTTCGGCCCGGATTGATCCGCCGTGATGAACGGCAAGTTGATCTCCGTCTCGGGGACCGTCGACAGCTCGCACTTCGCCTTCTCAGCGGCCTCCTTCAGCCGCTGAAGCGCCATACGGTCCTTGCGGAGGTCGATGCCTTGGTCCTTCTTGAATTCGTCGGCGAGGTAGTCCATCACCTTCTGGTCGAAGTCCTCGCCGCCGAGGAAGGTGTCACCGTTGGTGGCCTTGACCTCGAAGACGCCTTCGCCGAGCTCGAGGATGGAGATGTCGAACGTGCCGCCGCCGAGGTCGAACACCGCGATCTTCTCGTCCTTCTTCTTGTCGAGTCCATAGGCGAGAGAGGCGGCGGTCGGCTCGTTGATGATGCGCAGAACGCTCAAGCCAGCGATCTTGCCGGCGTCCTTCGTCGCCTGACGCTGGCTGTCGTTGAAGTACGCGGGAACGGTGATGACCGCTTCGGCCACCTTCTCACCGAGGTAGTCCTCGGCGGTCTGCTTCATCTTCTGGAGCACGAACGCGGAGATCTCCGCGGGGCTGTACTTCTTGCCGCGAATCTCGACCCACGCATCGCCGTTGTCGGCCTTGACGATCTTGTACGGAAGGACCTTCATCGCCTTCTGCACCATCGGATCGTCGAAGCGCCGGCCGATCAGTCGCTTGATCGCGGACACAGTATTCTGGGGATTCGTGATCGCCTGGCGTCGGGCCACTTGCCCGGTCAAGCGCTCTCCGCTTTCGGTAAAGGCAACGACCGACGGGGTGGTCCTCGCGCCCTCCGAATTGGTCAGAACGTTGGGGTCTCCCCCTTCCATGATTGCGACCACGGAGTTTGTCGTTCCGAGGTCGATACCGATTACCTTTGCCATACAGTCACCCTCGTCTTCCGACGAATTTTTCTCGTCAGCCTAGTGGGCTAAGTAACCATCGAGTAGCCACTTGCAACCCACAGCGGGAAGTTCGATGCCGATCACGCGACGAAGGAATCCCACTCAGTGGACTGGTTTCTCGTCGTCCTTGTCCGGCTCCGCGTCGCTCGGCGAAGACCCTGCCGCAACGACGACCCTCGCCGGCCGCAGTAGGCGATCGTTGAAGCGATAGCCCTTGATCTGCTGCCTGATAACGGTGTTTGGCGCAAACTCGCGGTGCGTCTGAACGTCTGCAGCCTCCTGTGTGGACGGATCGAAGGCCGCGCCACTCGGATCACCGAGTTCCTTGACCCCGTGACGCTCGAGGACCTCTCGGAATAGCCGTAGCGTGAGCTCGACTCCCTCCCTGACGGACTTGCCGTTGCCTCCCAGCTCCGCGTGCTCGATCGCGAGCTCCAGGTTGTCGACTACATGCAGGAGGTCGCGTAGCAGCGTCTCGTTGGCGAAGCGGATCGCGTCGCCCTTGTCCTTTTGAAGGCGCTTTCTGAAGTTTTCTGCCTCCGCAACGGCCCGCAGATAGCGATCTTGATTGCCAGCGGCTTCCTCAGACTTCAGCCGGAGCTCTTCTTCGAGCTTGCCGATTCGCTCTTCGAGCGGCGGCGACGCGGGGCCTTCGGGCTTCGAGGCATCCTGTGCTTCAGCCTGAGTTGGAGATTCGTCTCTACGGTCTGCCATTCTTCTCGTGCCTTCTCCCTGCCGGAGCTTTGAATGCAAAGTCCTCCGCTCCGCCTTTTTCATTCAAGCTAATCACGGTAAATTCGTTTGCCAGTGCGGTAGCGGGAGAAATCCATCCGAACCACGGTTTCCCATTCGTCGCCAGCGATCGTCCTGCGCTCTCGCGCATACGGAGAGAGCGACAAAATCGTCGGGTTTCTGTCACGCGACTTCGGAAAGATCTCGGGGATCGCAAAAGGGGCGCTCCGCTCGAAGCGGCGGTTCGTCGCATCGCTCGAGCCCTTCACGCACGTCCGACTCGGATTTCGCACGCGGGGGCAGAGTGATCTCTGCTTCATCGAGTCCGCCGAGATCGTGCGCGCCCCGCGCAAGCTCGGTTCCGATCTCGACCGCTACGCCTACTCGACCTACGTCGTCGAGCTCATCGACTCGATGGTCGAGGGGCGTGAGGCGGAGCCCGCAATCTTCGATCTCACCGAAGCGATGCTCCAGCGCATCGACTCGTCTCCGGAGGCGCCCGCGCCCGAGTGGCTCCGCCATTTCGAGATGCGCCTGCTCTCGCTCGCCGGGCTCGAGCCGCGGCTCGAGCACTGCGCGCGCTGCCAGCGGTCGCCGTCCGAAGACTACGGATTTCATTTCAATCCGCGAACCGGGACGCTCCTGTGTCACGCGTGCGCTGACGGCTCGGGCATGGCCGTGTCGAGTGGATCGGTCCGCTACCTTTCGGCGCTTCGCGATGGTTCCGTAGCGGCGCCTGCGGGCGGCAACGCGGGGGAGGTCCGCGTGCTCCTCCAGACCTTCATCGCACACCACGTGCGACGACCGTTGCGCTCTCCCGCGCTGCTGCGGGAAATCTTGGGGATGTAGAGTCGCCCACGGCGGGTTGCTTCGTTGCGGCGCTCCGGTTCGCGTGGTACTCAGCCCGGCTCTACCGCAGCAACGGAGAACATCATGGCTCGTCAGCCCGCGAAGACTCCGTCCCGCAAGAAACCGGCGCCTTCCCGGGGCGCGCGCACGAATTCGAAGCACGTCTACTTCTTTGGGGGTGGGAAGGCGGAAGGCGACGCGAAGATGAAGGATCTCCTCGGCGGCAAGGGCGCGAATCTCGCGGAGATGGCGGGGCTCGGGCTCCCGGTGCCGCCCGGGTTCACGATCACCACCGAGGTGTGCACCCATTTCAACCGGCATGGACGGAAGTACCCGACGACGCTGCGCGCCGACGTCGCCAAGAACCTGATGCGTGTCGAAGCGATCATTGGAGCCGGCTTCGGCGATCCCAAGAACCCGTTGCTCGTCTCCGTTCGTTCCGGCGCGCGGAGCTCGATGCCGGGGATGATGGAGACGATCCTCAACGTCGGCTTGAACGACACGACGCGCCAAGGCCTCATCGAGAAGACGCAGAACCCACGGTTCGTCTACGACGCGCAGCGCCGACTGATCCAGATGTACTCCGACGTCGTGATGGAGAAGGCGGCCGGCGTCGAGCAGGCCGAGGGCAAGGGGATCCGGCAGCAGCTCGAGCACGAGCTCGAGGCGGTCAAGCGAGCGCGTGGGATCAAGCAGGACACCGATCTCTCGGCCGACGATCTGCGCGCGCTGATCGAGAGCTACAAGCAGAAGGTGCTCGAAGTTCTCGGCGAGCCGTTCCCCGAGGATCCGATGGAGCAGCTTTGGGGCGGCATCGGCGCGGTCTTCCAGTCGTGGAACGGCAAGCGCGCGATCGAATACCGCCGCATCGAGAAGATTCCCGACGAGTGGGGCACGGCCGTCAACGTACAAGCGATGGTCTTCGGCAACATGGGCGACACTTCGGCGACTGGAGTCGGCTTCACGCGCGATCCCGCCACCGGCCGGAAGATCTTCTACGGCGAGTGGCTCCCGAACGCGCAGGGTGAAGACGTCGTCGCCGGGATCCGAACGCCGCTGCCGATCAACGAGGCGGGCAAGACCGACCACACCCGCCAGTTGCCGAGCCTCGAGAAGATCATGCCGAAGGCGTACCGCGAGCTCGAGAAGATCCAGCAGAAGCTCGAGCGGCACTACAAGGATATGCTCGACGTCGAGTTCACGATCCAGGAAGAGCGTTTGTGGATGCTCCAGTGCCGGGTCGGGAAGCGAAATGGCGTGGCCGCCGTGAAGATGGCCGTCGACATGGCGAACGAGAAGCTGATCTCGAAGAAGGACGCGGTGCTGCGCGTCAGTCCCGCGGCGCTCGTGCAGGTGCTGTTGCCGATGCTCGATCCGAAAGCGGAGCAGGCGAACTCGGTGGTCGCCAAGGGACTCCCAGCCGGGCCGGGGGGCGCTCACGGACGCATCGCGCTCACCGCGGACGAGGCCGCGCTGATCGTCGATCAAACCTCCGGAGAGGACGCCAAGGTGATCCTCGTCCGCAACGAGACGAGCCCCGAGGATGTGCATGGCATGCATGCGGCGCAGGCGATCCTCACCGCCAAAGGCGGCATGACGAGCCACGCGGCGCTGGTGGCACGCGGCTGGGGCAAGTGCTGCATCGTGGGTTGCGACGCGCTCGACATCCACGTCGGCGCCGGAACCGTGCGCGTCAACGGCCAGGTCCTGAAGCGTGGCGACTGGATCAGCCTGAATGGAACCGAGGGCAAGGTCTACGCAGGGAAGCTGCCGCTCGTGGCGCCCGACCTCGAGCGCAATCGCGAGTACCGGGGCCTCATGGGGTGGGCGGACGAGCTGCGCCGGCTGCGCGTCCGCGCCAACGCCGATACCGCCGAAGACGCACGACGGGCGCGAGGCTTCGGCGCGGAAGGCATTGGGCTCTTCCGCACCGAGCACATGTTTTACGGTGAAGGAGCGGAGGAGCCGTTGCAAAAGCTCCGCCGCATGATCGTCGCAAGCACCGAGCAGGAGCGCCGCGCGGCGCTCGACGACCTCTTCGTCGACGTCAAGGAGGACGTCCGCAAGACCCTCGAGGTCATGAACGGTCTGCCGGTCACGATCCGACTTCTCGATCCACCGCTTCACGAGTTCGTACCGAAGGCGGAAGAGAAGCTCGCGGAGCTGGCCCACGAGCTCGGCGTCGATCTCGAGGTGGTCCGCAAGCGCGCGGAGGCCCTGCACGAGACCAACCCGATGATGGGACATCGCGGCGTCCGGCTCGGCATCAGCCATCCCGAGATAACCGAGATGCAGGTGCGTGCGATCTTCGAGGCCGCCGCCGAGCTACTGCGCGCGGGGAAAAAGGTCGAGCCTGAGATCATGATCCCGGTCGTTTCGACCGCCGCGGAGCTCGCGCATCAATACGGGATCGTCGAGCGGGTGTACCGCCAGGTTCTCGACAAGACGGGGCTCAAACGGATCCCCTACTTGGTGGGTACGATGATCGAGGTTCCGCGCGCTGCGCTGCTCGCCGATCGGATCGCCGAGCATGCGGAGTTCTTCTCGTTCGGCACCAACGACTTGACGCAGATGACGTTCGGTTTTTCGCGCGACGATACCGCGAGCTTCATGCCAACCTACCTCCAGCAGAAGATCCTCCCCGAGGACCCGTTCGCGTCGCTCGACGAGTCCGGCGTCGGCGAGCTCATGAAAATCGCCGTCGAGCGCGGTCGTCGCACGAAGCCGAAGCTGAAGATCGGCATCTGCGGTGAGCACGGCGGTGACCCCAGCTCGGTCGCCTTCTGCCACCGCGCCGGCCTCGACTACGTCTCCTGCTCGCCGTTCCGCGTGCCCATTGCTCGCCTCGCCGCGGCACATGCGGCGCTAGCTCGATAGGATGTGCGGCGGGTGAGAGAGATCCGGGGCACGACGCGCGTCGTCGCGATCCTCGGTGACCCGGTCGAGCATTCTCGATCACCCGCGATGCACAACGCCGCGTTCGCGGCGCTCGGGCTCGATTTCGTGTACGTGGCGCTGCGTGTGCGACCGCCCGACCTACGCCACGCCGTCGTCGGCATCCGGGCTCTCGACGTGGCAGGGCTGAACATCACCGTCCCACACAAGGAGGCGATCGTGCCGTTTCTCGATCGCTTGTCACCCGCCGCGCGAGCGATCGGTGCGGTGAACACGGTCGTCCGCCGCGGCTCGCGGCTCGAGGGCCACAATACCGACGCCGAAGGCTTCCGTCGTGCAATCGAGTCGCTCGGCTTCCATCCACGGCGTAAGTCCGCGGTCCTGCTCGGAGCGGGAGGCTCGGCGCGAGCCGTGGCTTGGGCGCTGGCGGGCCGAGGAATCTGTTCGCTCACGATTCTCAATCGAAGCGTCGAGCGGGCCAAACTGCTCGCGCGGGCGATTCGCGCACACGGAGGCCCTGCGATCGACGCGGGGCCATTGAGCGACGCCCGACGGAGCGACGCCGTGGCCGGCGCCGATCTGATCGTCAACTGCACATCGCTCGGCCTCGACGGAAGGAGCGCCCCGCCGGTCGCAATCGCCGACACGCGGAAGGACTGCCTTTTTTTCGATCTCGTCTATGGTTCTCTACCCACGCCGCTCGTACGTGCCGCGCGCCGCCACGGCCGGCGGGCGGCAGATGGGCTCGGCATGCTGCTCGAGCAGGCGGGTCTCGCCTTTGAGCTTTGGACCGGGCGAGAGCCCCCGTACGACGTGATGACCAAAGCGCTCCGCCGAGTCGACCAGTCGTGAGCTGCATACCGAGGCAAGTCGGGATCACGTCTTTGACGTGGCTGTCGCCTTGTGGCCGCGAGGCGCTTCCCGATACGTTGACTCCGGTCCTCACATGGACGAGCCGTTCGTCTGCCTTTTCCTTTCGCTAATTCTTCCTCTTGCCTGTTTCGCGCCTCGCCTCGGTCTTACCTCCACGCCGGTTCTCCGTTTCGCTACCGCGCTGTTTCTCCTGGGGCTCGTCGTCCTGCGCTTCCCTCGCACGGGTGTCGATTCGATTTCACTTCCCCGGATCGATCTGCTGATCGCCGGCGCGGTCGTGGTGATGATCTGGATGCGGAGCCTGGGGATCGCCTGGTCGTCCAATCCCGGCCGATATCGCCGTGCGCTCGCCTTCGCGGCGATAGCGTCTGCAGTTTCATACACGAACTTCTTCCATTTTCACGGCGGCTCGTGGATCCACTTCCATGACGTCGCGCACTACTATCTCGGATCCAAGTATTTCGCAGAGCTCGGCTACGGAGACCTCTATGTTGGGCTGCTTCGCGCCGAGCAAGAGGAGTACGGCTACTTCCTCACTGGCGAAGCTCGAGACCTTTCGGGAAGCTACCTCGTGCCGATCGATCGACTGCTCGGCCAGAGCGATGCGGTCAAAGCTCGCTTCTCAGCGGAGCGATGGAAGGACTTTCGGACTGACATGAGGCTCTTTCGCGACGCGATGGGCCAGAGCTGGGGCGGGGTCGTAAAAGACCATGGCTACAATCCTACTCCGGTCTGGTCTTTGGTCGGAGGCACCCTCGCCAACCGGGTGCCCGCAGGCAGCCGCCGAGGCGTGTTTCTTCTCACGCTTCTCGATCCACTATTGATCGGGGTCGCGTTCGTCGCCGTGGCGGCCACGTTCGACGCCGAGACTGCGCTACTCTCGATCGTCTACTTCTGCATCTGCTACGGGGCCGAGTTCGCCTGGACGGGCGGCGCGTTCCTGCGCGAGCTTTCGCTTTCGGCGATCTTGCTGTGCGCGGTCCTCGCCGCGTGTTCCTGGAGTGCGACGGCCGGGGGCTGTCTTGCGCTCGCCGCCCTGCTCCGCATCTATCCAGCATTCTTGATCGCCGGCCCGGGATTTCGAGCTGCCAGCCAACTCCTTCGCGGCGAGCCGGTCTCGCCTCCTCTCAGACGCTTCCTCGTCGGCTTCGTGAGCGTCTCGCTCCTGCTGCTCGGGGCGACGCTCTTCGTACCGCATGGTCTTGACCACTGGGCTAGCCTTCGGACGGAACATCGTCGCGCACGGCGAGAGCGCCTCGGCAAACGTGATCGGGCTGACCAACTGGCTCGCATACGGCCGCTCGTTCGACCTCGGATCCGCCGCCGGCTTCGCCGAGGCCATCGGATGGCGGCGAACCGTCTATCAGATCCAACTCGCGACCGTCTTTCTCGCAGCCATCGTATGGACCGGGCTCCGCAGTCGAAAGCAAGACGACCTCGTTTCGTTGCTCGGCCTGGGAACGCTCTTGGTCTTCACCAGTCTCAATCTATCAGGGTATTACTACACGTTCCTCCTCTTGCTCGTCGTCGCCCACCGAAGCCGGCAGCGAGAGCTCCTATGGATATTCGCCGCCGAGCTGCTCTTGTATGTCACCCAGCTATTCGAGCTGCACGATAGGATGCTCTATCTCTACAAGAGTCTCTTCCTCGCTTGGATGTTCCTGGGGTTGAATCTCGACGCGCTCGAGACGAGCAGGGATCCTGCGCCGAGCACTTCCTATCCATAGAGCAGGCTTCCTTCCCGAGAAGGCGAGTTACGGGTCTTCGATTTGACTCCCCCGTCGGCGCTACGTTAGCCTTTTTTGGTGACCGTCGGATGAAGACTGCCGAGCAAGAAGTCGCGATAGCCGACGGCTTGCCACCCCCCGGTCCGGCTCCGTCCCGGCTCGGCGAGATTCTAGTGCGGAACAAGCTGATCGACCGGGAGCAGCTCCGTCTCGCGTTCGAACGCCAGAAGCGGCTCGCGGTGGGGAGGCTCGGCGAGCACCTGATCGCGCTCGGGTATCTCACCGAAGAGGTCCTAACCCAGCAACTCGCCAAACAATTCGGCATCCCCATCGTCGACCCTTCGGAGAGCGAGATCGCCTGGGAGGTCTTGTCCCTCGTTCCTTCGTCCCTGATCCGGAGGCACCTGATCCTGCCGCTCAACTTGAACGGATCGACGCTCACCGTTTCGATGGCTGATCCGACGAATCATCTCGCATTGAACGAGGTCAAGTTTCTGACCGGTTACGACGTGCAAGCCACCGTCGCGCCCACGAAGCTGATCAAGAAGGCGATCGACCGTTTGCTCGACAAGAAGGACGCGTACGGCGAGGCGCTCTCCAAGCTCCCCGGGCACCGCGTGGAGGTATTGAAGGAACAGGAGTCGATCGACTTACAGGAGCTCGAACGAGCAGCGAGCGAGGACGCGCCGGTCATAACTTTCGTAAACGCGATCTTCGCCGAGGCGATTCGGCGGCGCGCCAACGACGTGCACATCGAGCCCTACGAGAAGTACATCAGAATCCGCTTCCGCATCGACGGCGTGCTCCAAGAGGTCATGAAGCCGCCCGTCCAGCTCAGGAACCTCATCGCTTCGCGAATCAAGATCATGGCGGGTCTCGACGTCGCCGAGCGTCGGCTGGCTCAAGACGGACGCATCAAGCTGAAGATGGACCCCGGTCGCGAGATCGACGTTCGCGTGTCGATCATGCCAGGGCCCGTGGGCGAGAAAGTCGTCCTGCGCATCCTCGATAAAGCCGCGACCGAGCTCGGCCTGACCCGCCTCGGCTTCGGCGAGGAGGACCTGCAGCTCTTCCGTTCCGCGTTCAACAGGCCGCAGGGCTTGATCCTGGTGACCGGGCCTACCGGCAGTGGCAAGACGACCACGCTCTACGGCGTGCTGTCGGAGCTCAACAAGCCGACGGTCAACGTCTCGACCGCCGAAGACCCCATCGAGTACAACCTCGCCGGCATCAACCAGGTACAGATCCAGGAGACGATCGGCCGCAACTTCGCCCATTGTCTTCGGGCGTTCCTGCGCCAGGATCCCGACGTCATCATGGTCGGTGAGTTGCGCGAGTTCGATACCGCGGAGATCGCCGTCAAGGCAGCATCGACCGGCCATCTCGTGCTCTCTACACTCCACACCAACGATGCTCCGTCGGGTGTCACGCGCCTGCTGAACATGGGAGTCGAGCCTGTCCTGCTGACCTCTGCGCTCAGCCTGATCGTAGCACAGCGGTTGCTCCGCAAGCTCTGCCCGCACTGCAAGCAGCCGATCGAGATCGAGCCGGAAGAGCTAGTCTCGCTCGGCGTGCCGCTCGACGACGTCTCCGAGTTCCGCTGTCATCAAGCGCGCGGCTGTGACGAGTGCGGAACGACCGGCTACCTGGGAAGGACCGGGGTGTATGAATTGCTGAACGTCACAGACGAGCTGCGGCATTACATCATCCACTCCGTCGACGGTGGCCCGCACCTCAAGAGGAAGGCGATCGAAGCGGGCATGCGCACGCTCCGGCGATCGGCCCTCGAGTGGCTCCGCGACGGGACTACGTCGATCGAAGAGGTCGTCCGCGTCACCACGCCCGATTGATCGATCGCCAGCACGATCCCGTTGCAATGTCCCGCCTCGGTGAACTCCTCCTCAAGCGATCGCTGATCACCGTCGATCAGCTAGCGTCGGCGACCACCGACCAACAGCAACAAGGAGGGATCCTCGCGTCGCACCTCGTACGCCTCGGCGTCGTCAACGAGGATCAGCTCGTAACCCAACTCCAGAAGGAATACCGGCTGCCGATCGTCGATCCGATGAGCCTGGAGATCGCCGCCGAAATCCTTCAGCTCATCCCGCCGTCGCTGTCGTCGAAGCATCACCTGCTGCCGCTCAATCTCTCCGGAACCACGCTGACGCTCGCCATGGCCGATCCTTCGAACCTGGCGGGGATCAACGAGATCAAGTTCATCACCGGCTACGACGTTCGTGTCGTGCTCGCCAAGCTGTCCGCGATCCGCAAGGCGATCGAACACTTCTACGAATCCGGCGCCATCCAGGAAGTTCTCGACAAGATCAAGAGCGAAGACCTCGAGCTCGTGCGCGACGAGCAAGAGATCGATCTGAAGGAGCTCGAGCGCGCGACCGAAGAGGCCCCGGTCGTCAAGCTCGTGAACGCGCTCCTCAGCGATGCGATCCACAAGCGCGCGAGCGACATTCACATCGAGCCCTTCGAGAAGATGCTGCGCGTGCGGTTTCGGATCGACGGCGTGCTGTACGAGATCATGAAGCCGCCGCTCAGGCTGAAGAACCCGCTGATCTCGCGCGTGAAGATCATGGCGTCGCTCGACATCGCCGAGCGGCGCTTGCCGCAGGACGGGCGTATCAAACTCCGACTGCCGGGCGCCAAGGAGATGGATTTCCGCGTTTCGGTCATCCCGACGATCTTTGGCGAGAAGGTCGTGTTACGGTTACTCGACAAAACGAGCCTCCAACTCGACATGACGAAGCTCGGGTTCGAGGATGAGGCGCTTCGCCATTTCAAGGAGGCGATCGCGCGGCCGCACGGAATGGTCCTGGTCACCGGCCCGACGGGCAGCGGCAAGACGACGACCCTCTACTCGGCGCTCTCGGAGCTCAACCGCATCACCGACAACATCTCGACGGTCGAGGACCCGGTCGAATACAACCTCGTCGGCATCAACCAGGTGCAGATCCACGACGACATCGGCCTCAGCTTCGCCGCGGCGCTGCGCTCCTTTCTGCGTCAGGACCCCGACGTGATCATGGTCGGCGAGATCCGCGATTTCGAAACGGCCGAGATCGCCGTCAAGGCCGCGCTCACGGGCCACCTCGTGCTCTCGACGCTCCACACCAACGATGCCCCCTCCACGATCAATCGCCTGCTCAACATGGGCGTCGAGCCGTTCCTCGTCTCGTCGTCGCTCAATTTGATCCTCGCGCAGCGGCTGGCTCGAGTGATCTGCCCCCGCTGCAAGATCGAGAGCGACTACCCTCGCGAGGCGCTACTGGAGGTTGGCTTCCGGCCCGAGGACCTCAGCGGCCTAAAATTCTATCACGGTACCGGCTGCGACGAGTGCAGCTCGACGGGGTTCAGGGGCCGGGTCGCGCTATACGAGGTGCTGCCGATGCGGGAGGAGATTCGCGAAGCGGTGCTGGTCGGGGCCTCCGCCCTGGAAATCAAGCGCAAGGCGGTGTCGCTCGGCATGCGGACGCTTCGGGCGGCTGGCCTTCACAAGGTGCGGGAGGGGGTCACGACGGTCGACGAGGTGGTCCGGGTCACCGTTTCGGACTGACGGGTGCGTCATGTACACTAGCGGGTGAACTCGTGGCGGAGGAGCAGCTCCATGGCGGACATCCAAGAATTTCTTAAGATCATGATCGAGAAGGGGGCTTCGGACCTGCACATAGCGGTCAACAGCCCGCCCCTGGTTCGTGTCAATGGCGATCTGGGACCGTTGCCGTACCCTCCACTGACTTCGACCGATACTAAGAATCTCTGCTACAGCCTGCTCACGGAAGCTCAAAAGCACCGCTTCGAGGAGGACCTAGAGCTCGATTTCTCCTTTGCGGTTCGCGGCCTTGCGCGCTTCCGCGGCAATCTCTTCCTGCAGAAGGGCTCGACCGGCGGCGCCTTCCGGGCCGTTCCTTACAAGATCCAGTCCTTCCAGGATCTCGGCCTGCCAATGGTGGTCAACGAGCTCTGCAAGCAGCCGCGGGGGCTCGTGCTCGTCACTGGGCCGACCGGTAGCGGTAAGTCGACGAGCCTCGCTTCGATGGTCGACAAGGTCAACATGGAGCGCCGCGAGCACGTTGTCACGGTGGAGGACCCGATCGAGTTCGTGCACGAGAGCAAGCGCTGCCTGGTCAATCAACGCGAAGTGTTCGCGGATACCAAGGGGTTCAACCACGCGCTCCGACACGTGCTGCGGCAGGATCCGGACATCGTGCTGATCGGTGAGATGCGCGACCTCGAGACCATCGAGACGGCTCTGGTCGTGGCCGAGACGGGCCACCTCGTGTTCTCCACCCTGCACACGAATTCCGCGGTCCAGACCATCAACCGCGTCATCGACGTCTTTCCGCCCTACCAGCAGTCGCAGGTCCGCTCGCAGCTTTCGGTAGTCTTGGAGGCGGTGATCTCGCAGCAGCTGCTGCCGCGCGTGGACGGCAAGGGGCGCGTGCTCGCCGTCGAGGTGATGATCCCGAATGCGGCGATTCGCAACCTCATCCGCGAGCAGAAGGTCCACCAGATCTACTCGCAGATGCAGGTCGGACAGGCAAAGCACGGCATGCAGACGATGAGCCAGTCCCTATTGGATCTCTATCAGCGGCGGCTGATCACCTTCGAAGAAGCGATGGGCCACGCCACCGAGCCGGACGAGCTGCACACCATGCTCACCGGCGCGCCGACCGCCGCCAAGGTGATGCGGCGCTGAGTCGTCACTTTCGAAAACGCGAGGACTAGAACGTCATGGCAGTGTTTCGATGGGAAGGGATCTCGCCGAAGGGCGAGGTGATGCGGGGCGAGATGGAGGCCACGACCCGCGACGCGGTGATCGTGCGCCTGCGCACACAGCGCATTCAGCCGCTTCCGGCAAAGATCAAGGAAAAGGGCAAGGGGCTCGACCGGCAAATCACCATCCCGGGCCTGGGCGACTCCGTGAAGACGCGCGACATCGTCATCTTCACGCGGCAGTTCGCGACGATGATCGATGCCGGGTTGCCGATCGTCCAGTGCCTCGACATTCTGCAGGCGCAAGCGACGGTCAAGCCGCTGCGGCGCGCGATCCAGCAGATCAAGGACGACGTCGAAGCCGGGTCCTCGTTCAACGAGGCTCTGCGCAAACACCCGAAGCTCTTCGACGAGCTCTACGTCAACATGGTCGCGGCCGGCGAGATCGGCGGCATCCTCGACAACATCATGAACCGGCTGGCCGTGTACATGGAGAAAGCCGCCCGGCTCAGGGCGAAGATCAAGGGCGCGATGATCTATCCCGCGTCCATCGTGACGGTGGCCATCGCCGTAACGGCGATCCTGCTGATCTACGTGATCCCGGTGTTCGCCGAGCTCTTCTCGAGCTTCGGACAAGCGCTGCCGGCGCCGACGCAATTCGTCATCAATTTGAGCAACTTCAGCGTCAAGTATTTTCCGTACATCACGGCCTTGTTCGTGTTGCTCGGAGTCGCCGTCGTTTGGCTCTACCGCACGGACCAAGGGAAGCTCGCAATCGACGGCCTTCTCCTGCGTCTGCCGATCTTCGGCGACCTCTTCCGCAAGTCTGCGGTCGCCCGCTTCACCCGTACCCTGGGGACGCTGGTCGCCTCGGGCGTGCCGATTCTGGATGCGCTCGCCATCACCGCGCGCACTGCGGGCAACCGCGTCGTGGAGAAGGCGGTTCTGGCCACAAGGGTATCGATCTCCGAAGGCAAGACGATCGCCGAGCCGCTCGCTCAGAGCAAGGTTTTCCCACCGATGGTCTGCCAGATGATCGCGGTTGGGGAGACCACCGGCGCGCTCGACGGCATGCTCGCCAAAATCGCCGATTTCTACGAAGAGGAAGTCGACAACGCGGTCGCGAACTTGACCGCGTTGATGGAGCCGATCGTGATCGTATTCCTCGGCGTGGTGATCGGCGGGTTGGTGATCTCGATGTACCTGCCGATATTCCAGTTGGGCGCCGTCATCAGTCAGTAGGGGCGATGCACTCGCTAGAGTGCTCGACCGGCGGCGGGATCGGTCCCGGCGGGAGCCCTCCCGCGAGGCACGCTCCCGGCTCCGTGGGATTCATCGACGGACGAATGAGCGCGATCAACGCAACGAACGAGGTAGTGCTTCCGACAGAGGTCTCGCGACCAACGGGAGCGGACACGTGACGCGATCTGTGACGCCAATTCCTAAAGCGAGCGATCTAGCTCCGGAAGCACTCCGCGCGCGTCTTCGCCGTTGGCTGTTTGCGCGCGTGCTAATCGTCACGGTCTTTCTCGGCGCGGTCGCCGCCAGCCACGTCTCTCCGGACACCGACCCGAGCTTCCCGCTGCGCGGGATCGCCGATTTGATCATCTTGGCCTACGCGTTCTCGATCGCGTCGGCCTTCGCCGTGGCTCGCATCGACAACCTGCGACTGTTCGCGTTCGCGCAGATCGTCTTCGACGTGATCGTCAACTCGATCGCGGTGCTTCTGACCGGCGCGCTCGAGAGCCCGATGGGGGTCTGGTACAACCTGGCCATCATCGGGGCGGCGTTCCTACTCCTGCGCCGCGGGGCCTACGCAGCGGCGACGCTGTCGTCTCTCACCTACGGCATCCTGATGGATGTCGTCTACTACCACGCGCTGCCGAGCGCGTTGGGCTTCGCGCCGCCTGCGCCGGAGCCTGGCCTCGGCGTCGTTTACCACATCGCGGCCAACATCGCGTCCTTTTTCTCGATCGCCTTCCTGTCGTCGATCCTCGCCGAGCGCGTCGCCGTCACGCAGCGTGAGCTGCGGGAATCGCAGGAAGACTTTCAGCGAATCGATGCCCTGCAGAAGGCGCTGGTTCAAAACCTCGAGAGCGGCGTCATCACCACCGACGCCGAAGGCACAATCAAGTCGGCCAACCAAGCCATCGACACGATCGTCGGACGGCCGGGAGCGGAGCTGGTCGGGCAGCGGATCAGCGACGTATTCCCGGTGCTACGGGCGCCGGTCGGACCCAACCGGGTGATCGACGCGAGCGCGATGCCGATCGAGCTTTCGCATCGGGCGCGTGCCGACGCGGACGAGCAAATTCTACGCTTCACCCGGGCCCCGCTCACCGACACGTACAAGAACGTGATCGGATCGCTCTTCATCTTGCAGGACGTGACGCAGCTGAAGAAGCTCTCCGCCGAGACGCTCGAGGAGCCATCCACCTCCGAAGATGAGCGGCCGCGCCCGAAGGTGCCGGAGATCGTCGGGTTTCTCGGCCGCAGTCCGCGCATGCTCCAGATCATCGAGCTGATCCACAAGATAGCCCCGACGGAATCGACGGTGTTGATCACCGGTGAGAGCGGTACGGGGAAGGAGCTCGTGGCACGAGCGATCCACTCTCTAGGCCCCCGGCGGGAAAAGCCGCTGGTCGTCGTAAACTGCGCGGCCATTCCTGCGAACCTCATCGAGAGCGAGCTGTTCGGCCACGTGCGGGGCGCTTTCACAGGGGCGGTCGCGGATCGCCGGGGACTCTTTCGCGCGGCCGACCGAGGCACGATCTTCCTCGACGAGGTCGGAGACCTACCGCTCCCGCTGCAGGTGAAACTGTTGCGAGTGTTGCAGGAGCGCTCGTTCACGCCGGTCGGGGCGCAGAACCAGATTGCGGTCGACGTCCGAATCATCGCTGCTACCAACCGGGACCTCGAGGGGGAGGTCAGCAAGGGGACCTTCCGAGAGGACCTTTTCTATCGGCTGAACGTGATTCGCGTCCAGATGCCTCCATTACGGGAACGGACCGACGACCTGCCGTTGCTGATCGAGCACTTTCTCGCGCAGTTTGCCGAAACTCTCCATCGGCCCTTGTGTAAGCTTTCCCCTCCAGCCATGCGGCGCTTGCTGAATCATTCATACCCGGGGAACATCCGTGAGCTCGAGAACCTCATTGAACATGCGGTCGCGCTCGCAGAGGGGGAGATGATCAGGGAAGAGGACCTACCTTCCGACCTGCGAAAGAATGGTGCGGGACCTGCCGTTGTCAACATTATGACGGGACTTCGGAGCGAGACCGCGGCGGGCATCGAATGGATGGAAGCCGGGTCCTCCAACCTCGACAGGGAGCTCGAAACCATCGAAAAACGCTTGCTCGAAGAAGCCTTACGCCGGGCTGGTGGTGTCCGGAAGCGGGCAGCGGAGATCCTGGGTATCAACTATCGATCGCTCCGTCATCGGCTCAGCAAGTATGGATTCGGCGACGCCGATTCATGGGAGATACGGGATTGACGGTGACCCTGCCGATTTTTGTCAGGGGCCGGGGCGATGACGTTTTCTGCTCGGTAGATTCTTACCCAGTAGACATGGGGTCTCGATCAGGTAAGTTGCTGAAATCCTTTGCTTATTAATAGATGTCTCCTCTGTGCGCCCACAGGGTCCCGCGGTGGTCCTGTGATTGCAAAGACGGGTGAATGCCAAAACCGAAAGGCAACGACCAGAACGGTCTGCCAAAAAAAGGAAGGAGAGAGGAAGAAAAATGAACAAGAGGAACGAACAGGGCTTCACGTTGATCGAGCTGCTCGTCGTGGTGGCGATCATCGGCATTCTCGCCGCGATCGCGATCCCGCAATACGCCACGTACAAGCAGCAGGCGGCCGACTCCAAGGCAAAGTCGGACCTCCACAACATGGCGACCGCCATGGAGGCGTACTACGGGTCGAATGGTAACAGCTACGGCGGCGCCGACGTTGGCGTGTTGAAGACGTTCGGATTCCGCCAGAGCACCGCGGTCAATGATTCGGTAACCGCGTCGAGCGCGACGTCGTATACCCTCTCCGCCGACCCCACTGGCGGCACGGACTCTTGGGCCTTTGAGTCCACGAGCGGCCAGATCGCACTCCCAGCGTAACTGACTCGAATCACCAGCTAGCGGATTGACGGATGAGGGGGGCAGCCTTCCGGTTGCCCCCCTCGTCTTTTTTGGGTAGGCGAACTCCGACGCCAGCCGTTGTGCCAATCCAGTCTTTTCTTTCGTCTAGTCGTCCGCGGTTCCCGTTGATTTCGCTGATCGCACCTTCAGCGCTCCTCCTCGGGACAGCGGTCTTTTTCAAGGGCCTACTGCTCGGCCGCGAAATTCCCGTCTTCCGGGACTTGCTGGTATTCGCGGTTCCCTTCAAGGAGTTCCTCGCCAGCCGACTGAGGGTGGGGATGATCCCGTTGTGGAATCCGTGGATCGTTCTCGGCACGCCGTTTCTGGCCGGTCTGCAGACCGGAGTGTTCTACCCGCCGAGTCTTCTTTTGCTTCTTCCCCTTCCTCTCGGTTTCGATGTCTTCATCGTATTCCACTACTTCGCCGCGCTCCTAGGCGCGTGGTTCTGGATTCGGTCGCGCCGATGCTCGTTGACGGCCGCGGCCATCGGGGCCCTGACGTTCACTCTCGGGGGCTACCTCCTGTCGATGATGAACGTAACGAACCATCTTCAGGCAGCCGTATGGGCACCATGGGTTCTCCTCAGCTGGGAACGCTTTCTCGAAAAGGCGTCGGTCGGCCGCTGGCTGGCGTTCACCACTCTGGTTGCCGTGCAGATTCTCGCTGGCGCACCCGAGAGCCTCTTGATGACGCTCGCCTTGGCCGCAGCCGAAACGGGCTACCGATCGATCGGAAAGTGGCGCGAGCTACCCCTCGCGACGTTTTCTTTCGGAGTTGCCCTGCTCATGGCGGCCTGCCTCACCGCGATCCAGATTCTTCCAACGGCTGAATACGTTCGGGAATCCACACGAAACCAAGCACTTCCCGACGTCGAGGTGATGAGCTGGTCAATGGAGCCCGTATCGCTCGTACAGCTCCTGTTCCCGCATGGCAGCGCGCTCGGGCCCGGCGACCGCCCCGGAGATCTCTGCCCGATGTTCGAGCGCACGCAGCCCTGGATCGTGAGCCTCTACTTCGGTCTGGTACCTCTGTGCCTTGCCGTCGTCGGCGCGGCCCTCGCTCGTGAGCGCTGGATATGGATAGCTGCCGCAGTTGCAGCGATCGTTCTCGCTCTAGGGAAGCATCTTCCCGTTCTTCCGTTCCTACTACACGTCGCCCCTCAGGTATTCGGTCGGTTTCGGTTCCCTGAGAAGTTCTTCTTCGTCGTCCAGATCGGCGTCACCATCCTCGCCGCGTTCGGCGCGGACCAAGTGCTGACACGGCAGAGGTACGCGGAGCGGGTGGCGTGGATCACGGCGGCGACGCTTGCGGCGATCAGTACCGTCGTCGTTTTGGCGCGATGGACCTTTCCGACGGCGTACCTGCAAGGGATCGTTTGGCTGAGCGGCGGTTTTCGCGGGGCCGACGCGCTGGCATCGCTCGGGGAGAGCGTATCCTTCCGCGCGTGGCGGGCGCTTCTCATCCTAGGATCCTTCGCGGCTCTTCTACTGTTCCGCCGGCGGGGAGTTCTCTCGCTGGCAAGTACCTCCGTGTTGCTGGCCGGGCTCGTGGCGACGGACCTCGCCACAGCCCATTACGACCTCAATCTCGCGCTCTCCTGGACCAGGTTGAAGGACCGACCGACGTTCGTCGACCTCACGGAGCTTCGCAACAACCGTCTTCGGGTTTTTCACTACCAGACCGACTCCGCGGCCTTTCCCGGCCAGGAGCCAAAGCCCGTCCGGGGCCTAGTCAATCTCTCGCGTTTGGGCTGGAAGACAGACTCGGCGCGGAGCCTCTTCGAACAGGCGTGGCAAGCATTGCTGTTCAACACGGCCATGCTCGAGGACGTTGGAACGCTCAGCGGAGGCGACGGGATCGCGCGGTCCTCGGAGAATATGTTGAGCGACGCGCTGTCTCTGCCGACACGTCCCCAGTCGGTGAAGCTCCTCGGGACATTTTCCGTCCTCTACTTGATCGGCGCCACGCCTCTCGACATCCCCGCGCTCCGCCGGGTCGAAACACCGGCTGACTTTCCATTCTACGTGTACCGGGTGGACCAAGTCGTCCCCCAGGCCTACCTGGCAACGCGAGTGCACTCCGTCGGCAGCGACCTCGACGCGTTCAATCGCATGATCTCGCCCAACTTCGAGCCTGGCGTGGATGCGGTCGTCGACTCGCTGACGAAAGATTGGCGCATCGGCTGTGACGGCTCCGCTTCTTCGCAGGGTAGAGTGATCGTCGCCGAGCAGACCGATGATCGGCAACGCTTCGACGTCGAGTCCGCTTGCACCGCCCTTCTCGTGGTGAACGATTCCTATTTTCCCGGTTGGGTGGCCACTCTCGATGGACAGCCGGCGGAGATCTTGCGCACCAACTCTCTCGTGCGAGGCATCGTCGTGCCAGCGGGTAAACACGAGGTGGCGTTCGAATATCGCCCTGCCTCGTTCCGGATCGGTGCCGCCACGAGCGGCGTCACTCTGGTAGCGCTCCTGCTCGTTCTCGTCGGTACGGGAATGCGAAACAGGGCGGCGAGAATGGTCGAGGCGAAGCCGCGCGCATGAAGCCGCCCTCGCGAATCGCGGCAGCCGCGTGTCTAGTCGTCTGCTCGGCGCTCGTCGTCGCCACCTTTCATCACATCCTCTGGGGAGGGGAGGTGCCGATCTATCGTGATCTCCTGCTCTTCACGGTTCCACACAAGCTGTTCCTGGCGACGCGCCTACGCCACGGTGAGATCCCACTCTGGAATCCCCTCATCAACATGGGGACCCCGTTCTTGGCCAACCCTCAAGCGGGGGTCTTCTATCCGATGAGCTTGCTCCTGTTGGCCCCCTTCCCGTTCGGCTTCGGCCTCTATCTGGTCGCGCACTATCTGGTCGCGATGAGCGGCATGTGGGCGCTTCTTCGCCGGCGCCGACTCGGGCTTCTCGCGGCGTCGATCGGCTCGGTCTCGTTCGCCCTGGGCGGCGACCTCGTCTCGATGATGAACCTGACGAACCATCTTCAGGGCGCGGTCTGGTCGCCGTGGGTCATGCTGGCGGCGATACGCCTTTTCGAACACCCGCGGCCGAGGAGCGTAGTCGTCTTCTCTCTGGCGATGGCGCTTCAGCTCCTCGCAGGATCGCCCGAAACCCTCCTCATGACACTGACGATCGTGTTCGCTTGGACCGCGTACGCGGCGGCTCCGGATCCTGTCGCCGTGCTCCGAGCGGAGCTCTTGGTCGGCCTCGGTTGCGCTCTCACGATTGCCCTGACCGCGGCGCAAATCGTCCCGACAGCGGAGTACCTGCCGCACTCTCCTCGCGGCACGGCCTTGCCGCTGCACGAAGTCACTGCCTGGTCGCTCCAGCCGATATCTCTTCTTCAGCTTCTCATTCCGCACACGGGAACGTTGATCGGGGGAGCCGAGACTAGCTCTCTCGGCCCGCACCTCGAGCGCAGCCTCCCTTGGATCCTGAGCCTCTATGTCGGCGTCGCGCCGCTTTGCTTGGCGATCGTCGGTATCGTCTATGGCGCCGAGCGGCGCTTCTGGGCCGCCGTGCTGCTCATTGGGGTACTCCTCGCCTTGGGCGCGCGTAATCCGGTGTTCGTCTGGCTCTACCACATGCTTCCAGCGTTGTTCGGAAAGTTTCGCTTCCCCGAGAAGTTCTTCTTTGCAGCACATTTCGCGGCTGCCATTCTTGCAGCCGAAGGTGCTCAGCAGATCGTTCGGCGTCGAGGTGAGGCGGAACGAATGACTTACGTCGTCTCACTCACGTTCGTCACGGTCGCGGCCGCGCTGTTTGGACTCCGTTGGTTTCATCCGCAGCGTTACCTGGAGATCCTTCCGGTGATCGCGGGCAAGTATCTTCCACCCTGGCAGTTCGTGGATCTCGCCATTGACGTAGATCTGAAGCTCAGGCGCCTGCTTGCACTGATGGGAGTCTTGCTGGTTCTCTTGCTGCTTCACGCGAGGGTGCTCAGTCCATCGAGTTTCTCGGCGCTTCTTCTCGCCTTCGTAGCCGTCGATCTGGGCTCCGTGCATGCCAACCTCAATCTGAGCATGCCGTGGAATCGGCTGCAGCAGCGGGGGTTCTTGGTCGACCCGGATCCCCTGCGCACGACGCACGAACGGATTTTTCACTACCAATTGACGGTATTCGACGAGGTAAAGAACCGGATCGTTCCGATCACGGGGCTCACGCCTTGGGCGGAGCGCATCAGTGCCTCGCAGGATCTGCGCTCCCTGTACGAGGAGCTCTGGCGAGCTCTCTATCCCGACATCGGCCTCGCCGCGGACGTCGCGGCACTGTCCGGAGGCGATGCCGTCGGTCGGACCTCGGACCAGCTTCTGCTGCAAGCGTTGGTTCGCCTGCCTCGCCAACGGGCCGTGGCTCTGGCGCGAGCGTATGGCGTGCGGCTACTGATCGGTCCCGAGGCTCTCGATGTGCCAGGCCTCGAGCGTCTAACGCCACCCACGCCGTCTCCATATTTCGTGTATCGCATCCCGGACCCCTGTCCCCTCGTTGCGGCCGTCACCACCCTGCGCGCCGAGCCAGTGACGTCGAAAGCGATCGAGACGATCGCGCAGCCGGACTTCGCCTGCGAGGACGTGGCCATCGTCCCCGAGCTTCCAACGGGCTGGACTGATGCTCAGCAAGGGAATCTGCCTCGCCCTGAAGCGAGCGTCGTGAGTGAAACGGACGATCGGGTGCGCATCAAAGTCCGATCGCAGACCACGGCGTTTCTAGTCCTGAACGAATCGGACTTTCCGGGGTGGATGGCCGAGAGCGACGGGGTCCCCCTCGAGATCCATCAGACCAACGGATTCGTTCGCGGCGTCGTCGTACCCGCGGGCGAGCACACGGTGGAGTTCACGTATCGACCGAAGTCGGTCAAGATCGGCGCGACAATTTCGGCCTTCGCCGTCGTGCTCGCCACCCTACTGGTTCGCAGCCGGTTCGCTCCTTCGGCCACCGCCGAGCTCGGCGCGACGAGGCGGCTCTCGGCCTGAGGTGGCACCGTTCGAGGACAAGCGCGGCGCTCGACCGACCGCCAGAGCACCCCGCTCGTGAGCCGACAGGGCCTCATCTGTCTCGTCTTCGCACTGGTGAGCGCGGCGTATTTCTCCTCCGCGCCGGCCGCGGACAACGACCTTTGGGGCCATGTCCTCTTCGGCCGCCAGATTCTCGAGTCGCTGACCCTCCCTTCCATCAACGGCTATGCGTACACCGCTCCGGACTTTCCCTGGATCAATCACGAGATCCTCGCGGAATGTGCCTTCGCGTGGCTCTACGATCATCTCGGATCTCCCGGGCTTCTCTTCTTCAAGATCGCAGTCGGCATGCTGACGATCCTCATCATGAAGCAGACGGCCGAACGGAGAGGGGCCGCGCCCCTCGGTTGGGGGCTCGCGCTCGGACTATCCGCCTCCATCATGTCGTGGGGCTTCCTCATCCGACCCCAGATCTTCACGATACTCGCAGTCGCTCTGCTCTGGGACCGTCTCCATGCGAACGCCCGAGGTCACGGCACTGCGGACCTTGCGGTACTTCCGCTTCTCTTCGTGGTTTGGATCAACACGCATGGCGGCAGCATCGCCGGACTGGCGATTCTCGCAGTGTACGTAGCGCTCCAGGGAGCGCAGCGTGATTCGCGTGAACGGCGGTGGCTCGTCCTCTCGTTCGCGCTTTGCGCGGCTGCTCTGCTCGCGAACCCATACGGATACCGTTTGCCGGCGTTCCTGCTTCACGATCTCACCCGGACGCGACAGATCTCCGAGTGGAGTTCGATTCCGCTCTTCGACGAGTCGCATCTATCGTTCAAACTCGCCGTGGTGCTGTCCTTGGTCGGCGTCATCGCCGACCGCGGACGGCCGCTCTGGGAAACCGTCATCGTCGCGCTCGGCGCAATCGCCGCATTCCGTCATCAACGCCATGCGCCGCTGTTCGCAATCTTGGCTGCGCCGCTTCTCGCTCGTGCGTTTTCGGATCTTCTACAGGCTACTCGAGCGAGTCTCGACCGCTCCAGGCGACGGCCGGTCCTCGGAGTGGTGCTCGGCGCGATGCTGGCAATCGCCGCCTGGCAGCTCTGGCAGGTGGGGAGCGTCTACCGGGGTCTCTACTGCCAGATCTTCGTTTCCCCTCAGGTGTTCCCAGTGGATGCGGTCCGGTTCATCTCGCGAAATCACCTCGATGGTAATCTTCTGTTGCCCTTCGATTGGGGCGAATATGCCATTTGGCACCTCTATCCCAGATGCCGGGTGAATGTGGATGGTAGGTACACGACCGCCTACCCCGACGCGGTCCTCGATCAAGCCAATCGATTCCTGGTCGGAGGAGCCGGTTGGGAGCGGAGCTTGCAAGGTGCTTCGATTGCCTTGATCGACCGACGCCAGCCCGTCGTTCCGCTCATGTTCGCTCGGACCGACTGGCAGTACATCTACTCGGACGCCACGGCTCTGGTCTTCGTGCGCAAGGATCTCGTAGGTCCTCACTCCTGGGCACGGCAAACCCGCGACGGGAGCGACGCAGCCTTTTTCTTCCCGTAACCAACATCACCGAGTGAGCGAGGTGCAGCCAGCAGAGCGAACCAGCGCGAACCGGGACGTCGGCACGAGTCTCGGCGCCGTCGGATTTCTTCTTCCGCTTCTCGCCGGAGGAAACTTCTTCGTAGGGCTCGGACCTGAGGACGGCATCGCCATCTTCGGTCTGGTGGCGATCGCCGTCGCCGGTGCGTCGGCACGCGGCGCTGGATCGGAACGCTCGACCGAAAGCCCATATTCTTCCGGTTGGTGGGCGGTGACATGCCTCCTCGTCCTCCTCGTCTGGTGGGCGGGCACGCTACTGCTCCGCCCTCGAGGACCGCGGGCCATCCTCGAAGCGCAAGGAATCTTCTCGGGGATTCTCTTGTTCGCGTCCCTAGCGCGCCTTCCGCTCCGCTCCGAGGTCGTCTTGAGTTTCGCCCGCGGGCTACTTCTCGGCGCCTTGCTGACTACCCTATACGGCCAGTATCAGTATTGGATCGCATTTCCGCGCACGCTCCCGCTGCTGACGGCTGCGGGAATTCCGGCCATCACTCTGATCAACGCCAACTTCTACAATGCAAATTGCTATGCAGCTTTCTTGACGGCAACGATCATTCTCACCGTCGGCCTAGCGGCGGCGTCCGGTGATTGGTGGAGACCGTTCGCCGCTGTGTCACTTCTGCCTCTCGTTGGGACCCTACTGTTCTCGGAGTCGCGATCCGCCCTGGCGTTGCTCGCACTCGCTGTAGTCGCTTGGACCGCGCTCCGACTCCGGTTCGTCAGGTCGAAAGCATTGAAGCGTGGGCTCTTGTGGAGCTCGGTCTCCGCCGTGGCGCTCTTGGGTCTCATCATTGCCACCGTCGACTTGCATGAGCTTTGGAGGGTCGGTCTCCTCGGGCGAATCGCGATATGGCAAGGGAGCCTGGCAATGATCCGCGAGCATTGGCTCTTTGGTGTCGGGCTCGGCCGCTTCTGGGACTACTTTCCAAGCTATCGCGTGACGAGCTATTACACGAGATATCCTCACAACTTCCTGCTGGAGGTGTTCGCGGAGTTGGGAATCGTGGGTGGGGCAGCAGTCGTCGGCTTCCTGGTCGCGGCCATGGTCGCACCCGTGAAGTCCATCGCCGAGCTCCGAGATGAGCTCGTGCGTGACGACCGCTGGCCTCTTCTCGCTCCTACGGTCGCCTCGGCGGTACTGATCGCACACGGCCTCTTGGACATCGACTGGCACGCGCCGGCTAATCCGATCTTACTCTTCGTCCTGCTCGCGTTCGCTCAGCATCTTCCGGTGTGGACGAAACCGTGACTCCATCTGCGGGGATCGCCGCACCCAAGCTCCAGCTCGCTCCTGGCTGGGTTCGCGGGGTCACCTGATGCTCCGCGCCGCGTTCGCATTCGTCCTCGCCCTCGCCCTCTCCCTCTACACGACGCCCCTCATGCGACGCGCCGCGATCCAGTTCGGGATCGTCGATCGACCGAACGGCTCGTTGAAAGTCCAAGCCGAGCCGGTTCCTTATCTCGGCGGTCTCGCGGTCTTTCTCGCCTATTTGATCGCTCTCGCCCTCACTTTCGAGTTCGGTTACCAGGTCCTCGGCATCCTCCTCGCCGGAACGCTCATGCTTCTACTCGGGCTGATCGACGACCTCGGCGTGCTCTCCCCTTGGGAAAAGCTCGCCGGACAGTTCGTCGCCGTGGCGGCTCTCCTCAAGGCAGGCTTGTACGTGAAACTGATCTTTCTGCCTCCACTCGTCGCCCTGGCGCTGTCGGTTCTCTGGCTTCTGACGATGACGAACGCCCTCAACATCATAGACATCATGGACGGTCTCGCCCCGGGCGTTGCGACGATCGCCGCGCTGTTTCTGGCGGCCGTGGCGATTCACAACGGTGAGCCAATGGTTGCGACGATGGCCGCCGCGCTCGCCGGCAGCCTCTGCGGGTTCTTGCGCTTCAATTTCCAGCCCGCACGCATCTATCTCGGAGACTCGGGGAGCCTCTATCTCGGCCTCACGCTGGGGGCGTTGGCAATGAACGGCCACTACACGACGAGAAACCCGCTCGGGATGCTGGTACCGGCTATCATTCTCGGCGTGCCGCTTCTCGATCTGGCCTTCGTATTCGTGGTCCGCCTCCAGAAAGGGCTTTCTCCGTTCCGTGGCAGCCCGGATCATCTCGCGCTCAGGCTTCGGCGTGCCGGTATGAGCGTGCGCCAGACAGTCGGAGTCGCGTACACTACCGGTGTGGTCTTCGGCCTCGTGGGTTTCGCGGTGATGGAATCCACGAGCGCGGCGGCGGCCATGCTGGTAGTGATGACTCTCTCTGCTTTGCTGCTGGTCATTGCTCTGCTGCTGCGGAGAACGGGGCTTTGACCCGCTCATCCGACTCGGTACTCATCGTCGGCGCGGGCCTCGCCGGCCTGAGCGCCGCGTACTCGCTTCGCGACCGACCCCATCTGCTGGTCGAGAGCCAAGCGAGCGTGGGGGGCCTCTGCCGTTCCCTTCGAGTCGACGGATTCACGTTCGATTTCACCGGGCACCTCCTGCACATGAAGCGGCCCGAGATCCGTGAGCTCGTGTTCCGAGTGGCCGGCGAGGAAAGCTTCCTGCGCATCCACCGCCATTCCGGCGTGTACTCGCACGGGACGATCACGGACTACCCCTTTCAGGTGAACACCCACGGGTTGCCGAAGGCAGTGGTGCGTGAGTGCGTGATGGGATTCGCCGAGACGATGCAAACGCGGGAGCATCTCGGGGAAGACCCGAGCTTCGACCGCTGGGCGTACGCTACGTTCGGCGACGGCATTTGCAAGCATTTCATGATCCCCTACAACCGGAAGCTCTTCTGCACGGACCTCGCCTCGATGACCGCGGACTGGGTCTCTTGGTCGATTCCGAAGCCCACCTGGGCCGACGTCGTACGGGGTGCGCTCGGCCGCAATTCCAAAGCGTTCGGCTACAATCCGAGCTTTCTCTATCCAGCCGCTGGCGGCATCGACCACTTGCCGCGCGCATTTCTTCCACACGTGCGAAATCTTCGCGTGTCGACGTCGGTCATCGCGATTCGGGCGGGAGGGCGCCAGGCGCGGCTCTCGAACGGTGAAGTGGTGTCGTACGCGGCCATGATCTCCACGATGCCGCTTCCGCAGCTCCTCGAGCGTATCGGGGATCTTCCGGCCGGGCTCGCCGACGGCGCGCGGCGCCTGCGGCACGTGTCGGTTCTGAATCTGAACCTCGGATTCGACGCTCCCTGCCAACTGCCGCACCACTGGCTCTACTTCCCCGAGGACGAATTTCCCTTCTACCGGGTCGGCGTGTACTCGAACCTTTGTCCCGCGACCGTTCCACCGGGTGCGAGCGCGTTCTACGTCGAGATCTCTCACCCTCCCGAGCGAGCTCCCGACGTCCGAGCGCTCGAGAATCGCGTCGTCGCCGATCTTCGTCGCACGGGTCTCGTGCCTTCGTCGGCGTGTCTCGTTCAAGCGCAGACGTTCGAGATTCCCTACGGCTACGTCATCCACGATCGGCACCGGCGAGATTTTCTTTCCGAGGCGACGCGCTATCTCGAGAGCTGCGGGATCTTCTCGGTCGGGCGCTACGGAGCGTGGGAGTACTCGGCGATGGAGGACGCGCTTTGGCACGGACAAATGGCCGCGGCGCGAGCGACGGCGTGAGCACGTCGCGCGCGACGGTCGTTCACGTCATCACCCAGCTCGAGCTCGGCGGCGCGCAGGAAATCGCGCTGCTCTTCTGTCGCCACCTCGCTCAGCGCGACTTCGACGTACACCTCGTCGCGGGTCGCGGGGGAATGCTCGAAGACGAGGCCAGACGCTCGCCCGGCATCTCGTTCCATCACGACGACCATCTCGTGCGGCCGGTGCGTCCCGCCGAGGATCTGCGGTGCCTCATCTCGCTGACCGAGCTTCTGCGGCGGCTCCGCCGCGGCGGGACGGCGCCGATGATCGTGCACACCCACAGCTCGAAGGCCGGGATCGTCGGCCGCTGGGCAGCGTGGAGAGCGGACGCCGACATACGCATTCACTCGATCCACGGCTTCGGATTCCACGCCGCGCAGCCCTGGACGACCCGTGCCGTGTTTCAACTGGCGGAGCGCATGACGGCACCCATCACGCACGCGTTCTGCCCCGCTTCCGAGGCCAATCGCCGCGTCGCCGAAGGCCTCGGACTGCTGCGGCGGGGCCAGCGGACCGTCGTCCTTCCCGAGGCCATCGACGCCGCCGAGTACGAGCCGGGACCTGGCGACGCGAGTGAGATCCGCAGCGAGCTCGGCATCCCGTTGGACGCTCCGCTGGTCGGTATGATCGCGTGTTTCAAGCCGCAGAAAGCTCCGTTGGATTTCGTGCGCGTCGCCGCTCGTCTGCGGTGAAAGTCATCCGGCGGCTCACTTCTTCCTCGCCGGTGACGGCGTGCTCCGGCCGGCAATCGAAGACGAGGTTCGAAGGGTCAGACTCGAGCATCGCATGCATCTTCTCGGATGGCGGCGCGACGTCAGCCGCCTGCTCGGCGCCGCCGACGTCCTCGTGCTGACCTCCTTGTGGGAAGGTCTCCCCCGAGTCGTCCTGCAGGCCATGGCTGCATCGAAGCCGATCGTGGCGACGCGCGTCGATGGCACACCCGAAGCGATCGCGGAGGGGGAGAGCGGATTTCTTCTCGAGCCCCACGACGTCGTCGGCTTCGCCGAGCGCATCGGCCGCCTGATCGAGGATCCGATCCTCGCGAGGCGCATGGGCGAACACGGCCGACGGCGCCTGAGTCCCTTCCTCGTCCCTGTCATGCTCTCGAAGCTCGACCGACTCTACGACGATCTTCTCGCTCAGTTGGAATGAGCTCCGATCGCAGATTCCAGCCGCTGCTGGCGTGCCTCTTGGTCGGAGCGTTGGCAGTCGTTCTCTTCGCCCCGGGGATCTTCAGGGGCCAGGTGCCGATCTTCCGCGATCTGCTGATTCTCGTGATTCCGCTGCGGAGCTACGCGAAGAACGCCATCGCGGCAGGAGCGCTGCCACTTTGGACCGACGATCTCTTCTGGGGCGCACCCTTCCTCGCCAACTATCAGTCGGCGGTCTTCTACCCGCCTTCGCTGCTGGTCTATGCGCTGCCGTTCGCGTTCGGCTTCTCCCTTTTCCTCGCGTTTCACGTGGCAATTGCCGGCTGGGGAATGACCTCCTACTTGGAGCGGCGCTGCCACCTGGACTCCCCGCAAGCGTTGCTCGGCGGCGTCGTGTTCGCCTTTGGGGGATTTCTAACCTCGCTCGATCCCGCTCACCAATCAGCTCGAGGTTGCCGCCTGGCTTCCGTGGACACTTCTCGCAGGCGAAGAGCTGATCGCTTCCGGCCGGTGGCGGCGCTTCTTCCAGGTGACGATCCTCGTCTCGCTGCAGGCTCTCGGCGGCGCACCCGAAGCGCTGCTACTCAGCCTATTGCTTCTCGCGGCCACGTCGACCCTCGAGGCCCTGCGCGACGCGCGGTTGCCCCGCCTGCTCGGCCTCTGCGCGGCGGTCGCGCTGGCTCTCCTTCTCTGTGCCGCGCAGCTCCTCCCGACCGCCGAATACGCGGCCGCGACGGACCGTTCCGCTGGCCTCGATCTCGAGACGGTCACGGCCGAATCGCTCACGCTGCGCTCCCTCGTCCAATTCCTGCTCCCCCACGTCTTCTACGCGGGTGGCCCCGACTTCGTGCCCGAAGGCGGCGTGCCGCTCTTCTGGAGCCTCTACGTCGGGATCGTGCCGTTCGGCCTCGCCCTGCCGAATCTGCTGCGCGTCTTCTCGGGTCTCTGGCCGATTGCGTTCTGGGTTTCGCTCGTCCTGTCGCTCGGTTCGTCGACGGCAATCTTCACGATCCTCTATGGCCTCGCGCCAGGGATCGTCGGCGCCTTTCGCTTCCCGGGAAAATTCTTCTTGGTTGCTCATTTCGCCCTGGCGCTGATCGCGGCAAGTTCGCTGTCGCAGACCGTCTCGGAGCCCCGGGCCCGTCGCATGGCCATTGCAGTCTTCTCCGCCGTGGCGCTTCTCGGAGTGGCTCTCGCCGCAGTCGCCTCCGTGTCGCCAGCCGCATCGCTTCGCATCACGGGGTATGACGTTCCGCCCGGGATCGGCGCCGCCGCGCAGCGGCTGCTTTCTTCCCACGTAGCGCTACTCGCGGTTCGCGGCTCGGCGCTGGCGTTCATCGCCGCGGGCCTTTTTTGGCAATTCGAGCGCCGCCGGCTCTCCTCGCCGATTCTCTTGCTGGCGCTGATCGCAGTCACGGTGGTCGACCTCGTGAGCGTTCATCGCCCGACGGTGCCGTTCTCGCCCTGGCAGTCGCTCATCGATTCCGTGAACGTTGAGGAGCGCGGCCTCCGCCAAGGCGAGCGCATCTTTCACTACCAGACCGTCGGGCGCGGCCTCGGACCTTGGTCGGGCGGGTTGCTTGCGGGCGAGAACGTCGAGGAGCGGGCGCGCTCGCTCTGGCTCGCACTGATCCCGGACGTGCCGATGGTCTACGGGCTCGGCGCCGTGTCCGGAAGCGACGGGTTCGCGACGCGAGACCAGCGAACGCTTTTCCGGGCACTCGCGGCTCTTCCGCGCGAGCAGGGCATGCATCTGCTCGCGGCGCTCGGCATCCGCCGTTTGGTCGGGACCGATCCGCTGGCCCCTCCAATCGGGACGTCGTTCACCCTGTCCGCCCCTCCCTGGCAGTACAACCTTCCACTCGCCGCCCCGCATACGTACGTCGCCGAGCGCGTTTTGCCGATTGCCGACGTGGCATCGGCGCTGGAACGGCTGGCCGCCGCCGATTTCCGCGTCGGCCAAGACGCGGTAGTCGTCGCTCCCGCCACGAGACCGCTCCGGAAGAGCTTCGTGGTGGACGCGTCCAGGAGCTGGCGGTTCGGGCGGGATCGCTAAGCGCCGATCTCGTTCTCCCCGAGTCGGGCCTCTGGGTGGTTTCGGACACCTGGTTTCCCGGATGGCGCGCCACCGTCGACGGCGCGCCAACGGAAGTCCTCCGGGTAAATGGAGTGGTTCGCGGTGTGCGCGTGCCCGCCGGAACCCACCGCGTCGAGATGCGCTACGAGCCGCAGTCGTTCCGACTCGGCTGTCGAATATCGGCGACGGCGGCATTTCTCTTCCTCGCCGCAGCCGTATGCGCCGTCGTTCACCGCAGGCGCCGTCATTGATGCTCGAAATCTGCAGAACGAATGACGACGCCGTAGCGCGATCCGCCCGCTTCCGCGTCGTTCGGGTGCTGCTCCTATCGGCCGCGTTCGGTCTGCCGTTCGTCCTCATGATCGGCAAGTCGATCACCGGGGACGAGGTTGCTCACATCCCTGCGGGGTACTCCTATCTCGTCACCCGGGAAGTCGTGCTCAACCCGATGCATCCCCCGCTCGTGAAGGAGCTCTGCGCGCTGCCCCTCCTGTTTCTAGGATTGGAAACCCCGGTAGACGCCGCGAGCATTCGAACCATCGGCCAGGACTTCACCTACCAATGGGAGTTCGGAGAGCAGTTTCTTTGGCGACAGAACGTGCAGCGCTTACTGTTTTGGAGCCGCATTCCCGCGGTGCTGCTGTCACTGGCTCTCGCAGCGCTGGTCATGCGCTGGGCGACGGAGCTTTGGGGGCCGCTCGGCGGTCTTCTCGCGCTCTTTCTCTACGCATTCGATCCGAACGTCACGGCCCATGCCGAGCTCGTCACTACCGACGTCGGTTGCGCGCTCTTCTCGACGCTCTTCGTGTACCTGCTCCGCGGCTTTGCGCTGGCTCCGAGTTGGGCGCGATTGGTCGCCGCCGGCGTCGCTCTGGGTGCAGCGCTCGGCGCGAAGTTCTCGTGCGTCGTGCTGATACCGATCGCCGCGCTCTTGTTGGGGGCGATTGCACTCTCTTCCGCCAAGCCCGTCGCGCGCCTCTTCGCCTCCGCGGCATCGCTACTCATGATGTGTATCCTCGCTTACCTGGTGCTCTGGGCGTTGTACTTTTTCCCGACCGACCCGCTCTTCTACTTGCGGGGGCTCCGCGACGTCAAAGGAGACTACGATCCCCGCTACGTGCATTTCTTCATGGGCCAGTTTCGCCACGAAGGCTGGCGCTCGTACTTTCTCGTCGCGTGGCTCATCAAGACGCCCCTGCCCGAGCTCGCCTTCGTCTTCGCCGGGGTGGTTCTCGCGATCGCCGGTTTTCGGAGAGATTGGCGTGAAGAGGTGTTTCTCGTAGTCCCGCTACTCGGCCTGTTTGCCGGCTACTCGCTTCTCGCCGACCCGATCGGCGTCCGCTACGTGATTCCCTGCCTTCCGTTCGTCTTCATCTTGACGGGGCGAGTCGCTCCCGCGCTGTCGCCGCGCCGCGAATCGTCAGCGTCGCTGCAAGCGTTCTCGCGCTTTGGTTCCTTGCCGAGTTCGCAGCGATCTGGCCGGACCATCTCTCGTACTTCAATCAGATCGCCGGCGGCTGGCGCGGCGGCATCGCGTGGCTGGACGATTCGAACGTCGATTGGGGCCAGGGATACCTCGAGCTTCGCGATTACTTGAAGACCCGGTCGTTGACGAACGCTCGCCTGTGCAACTTCGGCAAGTTCAATCCCGTCTACTACGGCTTCGACGGAAAGCTCCTCTGGCTCGATGATCTACTCGAGCCGCCCGAGCCCGGAACGCTGATCTTGAGCTCCCACTGTGTGGGACGCGTCCGCGCGTGGCTCGACAGTCACGCCGCAAAGGGCCAACAGAACTGGCTACGGCATGCAGAGCCCGAGACGATCATCGGACACGTCTACTGGGTCTACGAGATTCCCGCCGCAGCGCCGCGCCCATGACAGCTCGAGCGTTGATCGGGTTGCTTCTCGCGGTCTTCGCCGCGCAGGCCGGTTGGGCCGCCCGTGAAGACTCCGTCACGGTCGACGAGTTCGTCCACTTGCCGATCGGCCTCTACATGGTCCGTCAACGGGACTTCACGCCGGACCCCATCAATCCGCCGCTCTCGCGGATGCTCCCCGCATTGGCAGTCGCGCCGAGCCCGAACGTGGCCACGCCGGCCTTCAACGCGAATCATTGGGGTATGGGCCTCGAATTCATGGACCGGAACTTCGACTCCTACCAGACGATCTTCGTGCGGGCCCGATGCGTCGTCATCGTGATGAGCATCCTGCTCGGCGCGCTGGTCTCCCGGTTCGCCTTCGAGCTCTACGGCGAGACGGCGTCGGTCGTCGCTCTGCTGCTTTTCGTCTTCTCGCCCTCGTTCCTCGCGCACGGTCACCTCGTGACCACCGACGTTCGCCGGCGCCCTCGGTTTCACGGCGACCGTCTATTCGCTCTGGCGGTACCTCGACGACCGGGCCATGCTGAAAGCGGTAACCCTCGGGCTCGCCTTCGCCGTTGCGCTCCTGTTGAAGCTCTCCTGCCTACTTCTGGTGGGGGTCATCCTGCTATGCGCCGCGATCGACGTCTTGCGAGCAGGAGGGCAGCCGCGGCTACGACTCGTCGCTCGTTTGGCCTTCGGTCTCTCTGCGGCCTGCATCACGGCGATGCTCGTGATCAACCTGGGTTACGGATTCGCCGGGCTCGGTCGAAGCCTGCAGGACGTCGAATTGAAAAGCGGCGGCGCCATCGCCGCGATCAAGGCGTTCTACCCATGGCTCTGCATTCCGCTGCCGGCGCCGTTTCTCTCCGGGCTCGACCTCGCGATGACGGGTCGCGACTCGGTGCGCACGCCGTACTACCTGGCCGGCACGTTCTCCGAGACTGGCTGGTGGTACTACCACCTCGTCGCGTTCGCACTGAAGACGCCGTTGCCGATCCTGCTCGCGAGCGTCTTCGTCTTGGCGAGCGTTCCCTTTCGTCGCCCCAGGGGGCGAAACGAGCATTGCCTCGCCATCGCGGCGCTCGCGGTGTTCGTCGTCAATGGCGTGTTCAACCCTTTGAACATCGGGGTCCGACACGTGTTGGCCGCGGAGCCGCTCCTTCTCGTGTTGATCTCACCGCTCTTTGCCGACCCGATCGCCCGGTTTCTTTCGGGCCCAGCTCGCTTCGCCGTGACGGCTCGAGCGGCCGCAAGCGTCTTCGCGCTTGCCTGGCTGGTCACCGGCACGCTCCGCGTTTCGCCGCGCTATCTTCAGTACTTCAACGAAGCCGCCGGCGGACCGGCGAACGGTCACGTCTGGCTGACCGATTCCAACGTCGATTGGGGCCAGGACCTGATTCGGCTTTCACGCTACATGAAGGAACAGCATCTTCCCTCCGTCGCGCTCGCCTACATGGGTACCGTGCATCCTTGGGTCTACGGGATTCAGTTCACGCCGCTGACTCGCGACTCGCACGGGCCGGCGGTCATCTCTGCCTCGACGCTGAGCGGATCGACTTACGCAATTTGGTCCGAGTCCGACCGTCACGTCGGGCCTCCCGCTGACGGCTATGCGTGGCTGCGCAGCATCCGGCCCGCGCGTCGTATCGGCGCGATGTTCTTGTTCGAGCTGCCTTAGTCTAGGCAGCTATCGACCAGTCTCATTTCCGGCCTGCAGGGTACTCGCCCGTACGGCGGGCGGAAACAGTCTGTCGTGTGCGATCAGAGAGTCGTTCGCGCGCACGATGCGTTCGCCGCGAGCTAATAGATCCTCAGCGTCGGTTTCGTGGAGCCGGCGAATTCCAATCCTTGGCGTGCGGAAATCGAGCAGGTCTCCGGAATACTCGAAACAGACGTGCGGCACCGATTCCGGCTTCTCCCCGGCGCCACAGCGAGGTTCCGCCGTCTCGAAGCAGGACTGGCCGAGTGCGTAGCAGTAACGGTTGTCCTCCCGGACGTGCCAAGAGTTCTCGTCTATCATCACCGCCAGTCGGCCCCCACCTTGGCGTTCCGCCATCAGGCTTTCTCCCTCGAATCCGTTCGGAGCGGCGACTCCCAGCAAATCGAGGAGAGTGGGCACCAGGTCGATCTGGCTGCCAACGGTCAAAACTCTTTGCGGCTGAATCCACGTCGGAGCCCACACCACGAGGCCACTTCGAAAGTACATCTCCGTCTTGTCGAGAAAACCGAGGGGGCGGCCCGCTACCTTCTCCGGAAACAGCCACGCTCCATGGTCCCCGAGCACGACGAATATCGTACGGTCGAACCACGCTTCGCCTCGACTTCGCTCGAGCAGCTTGCCGATCGCGTAGTCCGTGTAGTGCACCCCCATCTCGTAGCCCTGATAGTCGGCGCCCTCCCCGTCCTCGGCGATCGAGGGATCCTCGATCGGGAAGAGCTCCCTCCGCCAAGGGAAGTGATTCGATACCGTCATGATCTGCGCGTAGAACGGCTCGCGGCTCCCGTGCAGCGAAGCAACCGCGTAGGCGGCGAGATCTTCGTCGGAGATTCCCCAGCTCGATTTCGCTTCGTTCAGTGTCCGGAATTCACCGCCGGGCCGGTCGTGGAAGACCTCCATCCCGTGACGAGCCAAAAACTCCTTGGTGTTGGAAAAGGACGCGTCGAATCCGCTGATCCAGTGCGTGCTGTAGCCGGCTTGCGCCAGCAGCTCGGGAAGACACTTCACGGACAGATCCGGATGGCTCTTGAATACGATGGTGCCCACTGAATCCGGCAGGACGCTGCAGACGATCGCGGCTCCTCCCCGTGTCGTGGTCGTTCCGTTGAAGTAAAAGTTGGGAAAGGTCAGGCCCTCGGTAGCCAGGCGACTGATGTTAGGAGCAACCGATCTTCCGGCCCCCGCGAGACCGAGCTCGAACGCTCGTACGGATTCCATGACGATCAACACGACGTTCAACCGTGGTCGCGGTGGTGGTTGCGGGCTTGTCACGGCCGGAACACGAAACAGCGGATAATCCTCCATCCCGCCGTCGCGGTATCGCGATGACCGGAGCCCCGGAAAGCTCGCCAAGCTCAGCTTCGCAAGTGGGTCTGAGTCGGACGTACCTGCCAAGGCGGCGAACTCGCGGTGTACCGCACACCGCAGAACGTAGTTGAGAGGATTGTTTTCCGCGGCGACGAAGTGTTCGTGATGTAGCGCCGCCCAAAGAGTCGCAACGGGAAGCGCCCCCATCGCGGCCGCCGTAGCGATGATGCCGTAGCGCTGGCCGCGACGTCCAAAACAGCGCCGGCACGAAACCCCGAGTAGAACCACGGGCGCGACGATCGAAGCCACGAAGAAGCCGGCAGTCGCCGGGCCGCTTATCGAAGGGAGAGCGTGCGAATCCGCAGCGTCGCCCGCCATCGCGAGCGTGCCGCAGCTCGGATAGGTGTGGTAGAAGCGCACGAAAAGACATGCGGCGGCGTGCGAAGTAATCAACGAAACGCCGATCACGAAGGTTGCTAGGATTCTCGCCCATCTCGGCAAGCCCTGCGCTAGGGCGAACGCAACCACGCCGATGAGAACGACGATGAGGTCGTCCAGAGTCCCCGCCACCGAGGTGTGCACTGCCGCTCCGGCGCGAAAGGCAGTGGTCACGAGGACGAGAAGAGCAAGCCACTCGAACAGTCCGGAGTGTTGGCGAAGGCTCCAGAAGAAGGTCGCCAGCGTGCTTCTCATCGGGACGTGCAGCTCGGCTCATCGCCGGACCCACTCGCCGGCAACACGATGAGGTCCGCCCCTATGGGATGAGGATGCTCGTTGCCGACCCCCAACCAGAGCGCGACCCGGGCTCCTCCACTCTTGTCGAAGAAGGCAACGCGCAGACTGTGTAAGCCGGCCTCCAACTCGGCTTCGCCCTCCATCGGCCGAAAATCGTGCGCGCCCCAGTTGTCGATGAGTAGCTTTCCGTCGACGAACATTCGCGATCCATCGTCAGACCCGAGCAAGAAACGCGCGTGCTCCGAAGTCTTCACGTTGAGACAGGTTTTCCATTGGACGGAGAAGTTGTCCTTCGGAAATCCCGCGAGGGGAGATCCGTCTCCCCAATCGAAGTCCAAGTCATCGTCGATCCGGTATACCGGCGTGCCGCTCAGATCCACATTCGCATAGTATTCCCCCCGCCATTTGCCAGATGGACGACTGGCGAGCAGCCCGCTAGCCAGAAGCGCGACAAGGACTATGATCGCCAAGCCGACGACCCGCGTTCGTGGGCCTGGGCCTGGGACGCGCCGGTCGGGAACCCGCGACAAACGGCGGCGAGCGTTGCGAATCGAACGCTCGAGGTATCGGCAGTGGCTACGGAGCCTCGCGGCGGGCAATGCCGACAGGATCGTCGGATCTTCAAAGGACGCAGCGAGGCGGCTTCTCATCGCCGCGAGTTCCGCCCGCCATTCAGCTAGCTCGTCGACGCCGAAGCGCGGCAAATCGATCTCTTGAGGATCATCACTCGGGGAGGATCCGCCGGCGAGCGATTGCGCCAGTGCGAGAGCGCGCCAAGCGCGAATGACGTGGATCTCGGCGAGCGACGGCCGTTTGCAGCGAGCATCGAAAAGAATGGCCGTCGCCGCCCGAGTCTCTTGGTCGGCCGCTTCCAGTGCAACCGCCCACGGCTCGTTCGTCGTGAACGTCATGGGACGAAACCGCTCACGATCAGCGCGGAGTCCGCGCAAATCCCTCATGCCTTTCTCTGACGGTCTTGGATCGATAGTTCAAGAATCCGAGATCCCGCTCCCAGTCTTCAGATTAGCTTCTCGTCGCCCGACGCGCCAGGCTGACCGGGAGGTTGCTGACCTGCTCCACATTGGTAAGACCGTGTGAGGTGACCGTCTTCCGTGGACGTTGGTCCCGTAAAGCGACACCTCGAAGCCAGAGAGCGGCATCGTTTTCGGCCATCCATTTTTCCCAGAAACAAGCTGACGAGGGTTGCTACTCCCAGCGGAAAAGCTTCGTACATAGCTCTGTATTCTCCAGGAGTACTGGAGAAGAAGTACGCTACGTATATCAATGGCAAGATTACCAACTCACTCCTTAAGAAAGTCGGTACATCGCGAGACAACAATATTACTACCAGCAGGCTGAAGATTGTCAGCCCCGGAATCTCTACCTTCCAATCTACAAAATGATCCGCCAAGTAGTATCTGAAAGACGATGAATCTGCAGACAAGTAGGTCTCCAATCCCACTCTTATGCTTACCGCGATTAGAAACTGAAGAACGAGCAACCACATGAACTTTTTTCGTGGCAGCATCCCGAAGAACTGATAGGCAAACACGACAGCAAGAAGCAGCGATGTCTCTTTGTTGAGGCAGGCTAGAATGAAGACAAGTAGATATAGCCTCCACTCTGCTTTGGCCATCAGCACCAAGCAGCAGGTGAAAAGACATAGGGTCGCAAAGTCATAGACAAATCCGTGTCTAAAGAAAGGCAAGAGAAACGTTGGTGCAGCAAGGCTTATAACCTCGGCACGACTCGATCCACCCCACATGACCAAGAGCAAAGATCTAAACGCCAATGTGAACCCTACCAAAAAGCCATCCATTACGGCGAAAGCTACCAGTGACTCCGTCGCCCATCCCGGCTCCGTATGGAATCGAGTTAGTAAAGTGCCAACTACAGGAATCCGCCAAGAGTTGGTCTCGATCGAAGCTCTGATTGGGCCAAGACAGTAGGAGATGATCCTGATGATCTGTGGCACCAGTACTCTACAAACATAAGGCTTTCCGGCTTGGAGCGTGATCAAGTCATCGAGTTTTGCCGTCCCGAGGCCATTGACTCCGGATCGCACGAGAAAAATAAAAAGGACTTGAGCGCAGACTACGGCAACTGCTAGTGCGTACAGCCAACGGTCGCCGGTTTTCACTATCGCTCTCGACCTGGGGCCACGTTCAGACTAGCAAAATCGGTCAGCCAATATCATGAACGTAATAGAAAGGGCCAACAAAATGGCCGTCGGGTGTCGGCGCCTACGGTACGGACTCTTTGCCTGAAGCAGGAGCGTGAGAATCGACAGAGAGGGCGTGAGCGAGTGCTTGGTCGATCTGTCGCGCGGCGCGCACCGCGAGCACGACGACCTAACCGAATAGGAGCAGAAACGAGACAATGCTCCAGCGACTGCCGGGGAAGAAAAGCTCACCGGCGTTGAAAGAGTTCCAATGGGACTGCTCTGAGCCCGGCGGAAACACCCGGTAGAACCAGCCCTCGTAGATACCAATCGGATTGACGGACACCGGCCCCTGCATCGAGGCAAGGAGAAAGGTCGACGGGTCACCCGCTCGGATCTTGCCCTCGATCTTGCGCCGAGCCGTATCGATCTGTTTCTCACATTCGCTCGGCGGAAGACCCTCGGCGCTCAGCTCCCTATGGAGCTGGCCCAAGGTCGCTTGCAGCCGAGCACGTAATATCGGCTTCGCCTGCCCGGTGAAGAACAACGGCGCTTCACCACCTCCCACTGTCCCACGGAACCATCGGCTGGTTGCCTCCGATCGACAGGTCGATGATCGACAGGCGGCGAAAGCCGAACGCCACGCCTGCTCCGGTATCCACCCAGGTGCCTTCATCGTCGGGGCCGCGGTGGCGCAGCGTATCGGCCATCGCTCGCGCGATCGACGTCAGGGTGTCGGCCGGGGTCGACGCCGAGCGATCGAGGAAGCCGCTAATCCCGTACATCGCTCGTCAGCTCGGTGTAGAGGTCTTCGTACTGCCGGACGACGTCTGCGATCGAGAAGTTCTCGACGATGCGCCGGCGGGCCGCAAGACCGAGCTCGCGCCGCGCGTCGGGAAAGAGCGCGAGCAAGGCGCCGATCGCCGTGGCGAGCGCGGAGGGGTCTCGCGGCGGCACGACTCTGCCCGTGTCGCCGACGATCCATGCGGAGTCGCCGACGTCGGTGACGGCGCACGGCACGCCGCAGGCCATGGCCTCGCCGATCGCGTTGGGAAAGGCTTCGCCGAACGAAGAGGCGGACACCCCGACGTCGCAAGCGGCGGTAAGCCTGGGAATGTCGTCGCGGGAGCCGAGCAGATGACATTGCTCGCCGATTCGCGCGCGCTCGATCCAGGCTGCGAGCGCCGAGTTATCGCGGTCGAGGCCCTGCCCGACCAGCAAGAAATGGGCTTCCGGAAATCGCGAGCGGACCTGTTCTGCCGCCGCGATGAAGCTCTCGTGGTCCTTCTGCGGCGCAAAGCGGGCGACGATGCCAACGAGCTCGCTCGAGCCGGCGATGCCGAGCTCTTCGCGCAGCGATCGCCGCACCTCCTCGTCGGGCCGGAAGACGTCGACATCGAACCCGTTCGGGATCAGGACCATTCGATCCGCATCATAGCCGAGTGCGGCGTGCCAGCGCCGGCCCGACTCGGCGCAGCAGACGATCTTTGCGGGCAGCTGCCGTGACAGCCGCGCGCAGATCCGGGCGATCATTCGCGTGCTCGCGCGGATGCTTCGCGGGTCGAGATCACTCATGCGGATGCCCCAGACGACCGGAGGCGAGCCGGCGAGCTTGGCGGCGACGGCGCCGAACAGGTCGGCGTGGTAGAGCCAGGTCTGTACGACGTGCGGCGAGAAGCGCGAAAGCGATCGGCGCAGCTTCGCTATCGAGGCCAGGTCGCCGAGTACGCCCCCCATGCCGAGCGATTCGACGCCGACGCCGAGCTCGCGGATGCGCTCCGCCAGCGGCCCTTCTTCCCGCAAAGCGATCACCGTCGACTCGAATCGCGTGCGGTCGATCCGCGAGAGCAGCTTGTAGAGCATCATCTCGGCTCCGCCGCGTGGCAGGCCGGTGATCACGTGGAGCACTCGCCGATGCATGGGCGCGATTCTCAATGCTTCATCGCGGCACGTCCTTGATCGCGACCGCCGTGAGATTGTTTCCGAGGTGTGTGACGTCGAGACACCAGTCCATCGCAGGAATCGCCAAGTGCGTTGCGAATCGCCGGAGCAGGGACGAGCCGCCACTCCCTTCGACGACTTCTCCGGTATTGACCTGCCGCTGAAACGAATCCATGAAGGTCTGCTGATCCGGGGACTTTCTCAGAAGCCTCGCGAAAAATTCCGTGCCGACGCCCGTCGTGCGTAGCCTCAGCACCCTCAGCCCGTTGCGTTCCAGGAGCGTCTTCATCGAGTGTCGGCTGAAGAAGTGGAGATGAGATGGTGGGTTGAGATCCCACCACTGTTCCTTCAGCAAGCGACACGGGAGTCCGTACCCGTGCGGAATCGACACGATGGCGAGAACTCCGCCAGGCCGGAGAAGGTTCACGAGCTGTGGCAGGACTCCCGCTGGATCGTCTAGGTGCTCGAAGGACACGACCGAGACGACGGCGTCGAAGCTCTCCGATATGTAGGGTGCGTTCTCCAGCCGGCAGACATCGAGCGGAACCCTCCAATGTGCGGCTGCCTCCTTCACCCAAGTTGCAATGTCCAATCCGATGGCGTCGTAGCCTTGAAGCCGCGCCTCGAGGACGAACAGCCCGGGCCCGCACCCGAAATCCAGGATGCGCGCTCCAGGCTCAAGGTATCGGCTCACGAGCCGCAGGGATTTTCGCATCAGCGAACGATGGGACCGCTCGATGGACTTGTAGTGTTCCAGCATCGACTGTCCGTGTTGGTAATCCTTACCACCTCCGCCATGGGCCCAAAGGTGCTTGCACGCGGCGCATCGGCAGATTTCGTACCCGCGGTGTGTAAACTCGACCGAAACGGAAGCGGCGTGGCAAATCGGGCAGACTGTCGGTTTTGACGAAGTGGAAGTGATGAGCGAGCCTCTTCACGGATCTTACGAGAAGGTCCTCCCAACCTCAATTGACGCCGACGATCGGGCCTCCGGGAAACATCTTTCAGTGTTTATGCACCGGACATCTTCACTGCTTGTCACGTCCGCCTCGTGAGGAGGCGTGAGAAGCATTGCTCTGTGCTATCGTGTGCCATCGTGCTCGCTCAAGCGCCGGGGCGCCATCGATGAAATACAAAGGTGCGCCTGCCGATGCGCCACCTCGTGGCCCCGAGCTGCGAAGGCAAGCGCTCGCGGGAGTCGGGTTCACCGGGACCGCGATGATCGCCGTTCGGGCTCTTTCCTTTCTCCAAACCGTCATCCTCGCTCGCCTTCTTCAACCCTCCGACTTCGGTCTGGTCATGATGGTAGACGTCATCGTGTCCCTTGCCAGCATCCCCGGCAGCGCGGGAATCGGTACGGCTCTCATTCAACGTCGCACGCTGAGCCGCGAAGCATTCTCCAGCCTCTACTGGCTGAACCTTCTCTTCAGCCTCGGCGCGTATTCCATCGTGGTCATAAGCGCCCCTTGGATTGCCGCGGCTTACGGCGAGCCGCGCCTGCTGGACATCATCGCGTGGGCCGCGCTGCCGCTCGTCTTTGGGAATCTCGGTATCCCGTTCCAGAGTCTCGTTGAGAGGAGCCTCGACTTCCGAAAGATCGCGCGTATCGAGCTATTGACCACTGCGGCCAGAGCAATCATCGCGGTGGCGACCGCCTTCTTCGGAGCGAGGGTCTTCGCGCTGATCGCCGGTAACGTCATCAGCGCCCTCTTGAGAAGTATCTTGCTACTCGCGAGCGGCTGGACTCTCGCGCCCCTCATGTTCCGGCTGAAGGCTGTCGACGTTCAGGAGCATCTAGCTTTCGGACTGAACCTCGCGGGTCTGCGACTAGCGAACTCTATTGGATCCAACGTCGACTTCTTCTTGATCGGCAGGTTCGTTGGGGCTCGGTCTCTCGGGTATTACGTGCTCGCCTACAACCTCGTGAACATCTCATCGAACTACATCAACAGCGTGATCTTGCGCGTATGCTACCCCGTACTCGCTCAGCTCCAAGACGATTCGGACAGGATGAAGCGGGCTTACCTGCGCGTTCAGGAGATTACGGCCGCGATTAATTTTCCGATTCTCTTTGGAATGGCTGCAGTTGCATCGATCGCGATTCCAGCGGTGTACGGGCAGGCGTGGGTAGAGAGTGTTCCATTACTCCAGATTCTGATCGTTCTCGGCCTCGGTCGATCGATCATCGGTACGATCGGTCCGCTGATTGTCGCCAAGGGGCGGGCCGACCTGGGATTTCGTTGGAGCCTGATGGTCCTGTCGCTACAGATCCCGGGCCTATACATCGGCGTGCGCACTGGCTCGACAGCGGGCGTTGCGGCGGCGTTCTCCATTCTCATGAGTTTTTACACTGTCCTGAACTATCCGATCATGATACGCACTCTTTTGGGTCCTTGCTTGAAAGAATATCTAGGGGCCATGTGGGCACCGTTCTTGTCCTCCCTGGTCATGATGGCCGCTGTGTTAGGTGCCCGAGTAGCCACTCACGGATTGAGACCCCCCGAAGCGCTCGCTCTCCTCGTGGCAACGGGTGCGCTGGTCTATGCAACGCTCTTCTGGACCATTCGTCCGGCATGGAGAGCCGAGCTTCGAACTCTCGTCACCGCAAAGGCGCTCTATGACTGCCGGACTCATGCATCTGCACGGAGCCTGCGAATAGTTCACAGTCTGCGCTATTGCCCTCAGCGCGATAGAAACAGTGCGACCTTCCAAGGGCTCAACAAGCGTCGCTTCAGAGCACCTGTCGTCGCGCAATGATGCCTCTCGCGGTCCGCCGGAATCGGCGCCAGGAATTCAACACGGAAACGGGCGTTCGGCGACGAAGCCAATTCTCGAGGCGCGTGCGCTTCGCGAGCTCTGTCGAGGATGAAAAGACGATCTCGTGGACACGCGTCTGATGAACCGCGCTAGCGGTCTTCTGAGCCAAAGAGAGCAGCTCCTCCGATTCCCGAAGCAGGCTCTCAATGTCTGGCTGCGCAGAGAGAGGTGGCTTCTCCACCAGGCGTAGCCTCGAGAGCTCCTTCTCCACTAGCGAAGATGCGAATCCTTGGTCGACGAACATCACGCCCTCGTGCCGCAGTCCAGCTTCGAGGCCAGCCAGGGCCACCCGGAAGTCCGGATCCCGATCGGCCAGGGCGCTCCAGTAGCCTACGAGGTAATCGAGATGGGAATGATGCTTCCGCGCCTGCAGAAAATTAGTCCGAAAAACATCTCTGTAGTACTGCTCGAAGTCATGCACCCCCACAAGAGTAGACGATTGCAAGTATGGGTACCCGCGGCTCGCAAATTCGCGCAACATATCTGACTCCGGCTTCAGGCTCGTACCTTCTTTGGGAATCAGTGACAGCGCCTTACTCGCCAACGCCGTTCGGTACAAGTGGTTTCCCGCGGGGCGGGTGATGTTGAAGAACTTGTCATGCACAAGTCCTTGAACCTCAAACAACTCAGGTGAGAGTCGACGACCCTCGTTCAATAGACCCCGAATCCCTTGTGCGATGGGCAAGACATCTGCATCGATACACAGTAGCCATGGGCGGCCCTGTTCCATCCCCAACCGAAAGCCGGCGCATATAGCGGCACTGAATGGGGCCTCTCGCACCGTGAATACCGCTTCGGTACCCAGGATGCTTCTCAGCAAAGCCACACATGCACCTGCAGTGCGCTCGCCGCATTCTCGAACGACAACTGTAACATCTGAAGTCACCACGGTGTCGTAGCTGTTGTACCCAGAACTCTTTACTTGCCGGCTGGCTTTCGAAACACAAAAAAATAACCGGTCGTGCAATCGTCGCTGGCCACAAATATGTCGAGCAAACGAAGCAACGGTACCAACCAGAACAACAGGGGGACCAATGCCAAAGCGCGCCTCAGGCTTCCTCCAGCGAGCGGACGCAGCAGAAGTACAGAGACGGAGGAGAAATATCCGTTTCGTTTGTCCAGGCGAAGGCGTTCGAATCCATCGAAGAGCAGGTCAATCCCGTAGCGTGTAAAGCGATAGAAATCCTGGGGCGCATCGTGGATGCCCAAGATGAACGGTGTCGACCCTACAACAATGCCGGTCGGAACCAGAATTCGCGACAGCTCCTTCACGGCCCGCAAGGGCTCCCTGACATGCTCCAGAACTTCCATGCAAAACACGACGTCTACGCTTACGTCTTCGACCATATGGAGGTCTTCGACAGTTGCGACGATATTGGGATGCTTGGCCGGATCGATGTCTACGGACTGAAAGCGCACGCCCCGGCGTCTCAACAGCGCCTCGGTTTGGCCACCCGCGCCTACTGACAGGATCCGCAACCCATCGCCCCCCGCATGGGTTGTCAGCGCTTCTGCCAGCCACGGATAGAGATTTTCGCGCGAATATCGCTTCGAATAGCACCGCAGCCGTTCAGCTAGCCGTGCCTTCAATCCCAATCTGCCCATGTGCTCGCGCGGCGTTAGAGTGGTGCCCCCAACGCAGGCAGCTCTCGGCGGTCCTCTCGAGCAAGCCAGCGACGCGCCCAGAGCTCTGCCGTCGTCAGGAGCCAGAGGCCGCGGACGTGAGCTTGCGGCTCTAGGGAAGCAAGCGTATCGCTCCAAGTTTTTCGCAAGATACCGTGATTGACCAAGTATCCGTCGCCGAGGACGCCACCGCACCACTTTCGAATCGCGGGGTCGGTCCATTGTGCCATTGGGCTGCTAAAGCCTTTCTTCCGCGAGGTGACGATTGCCTGAGGTAGGTAAGACGCTGCGACTCGCTTCAGCACGGCTTTCCGCTCTCCGCGCCGATACTGGAGATCAACAGAGATTTTGAAAGCGAGCTCGACGAGTTCGTGGTCCAGAAACGGCACGCGCGTTTCGATTCCGTTCGCCATCGTTGCACGATCGATCTTACAGAGTACGTGATCTGGCAGGTACACGTGGGTGTCGAGGTATTGGGCTGCGGTAACAGCCGGCAGATCTGTTCGCGCGAACGGCTCGTACGCAGCGAGAAACGGCGTGCTTACCGCCTTTCGCGCGTCGTCCGTGAGAAGTTTCACCTGAACGTCCCAAGGCAGCGCGCCCCCATAGGCGTAGATGGCTGCATAATCTTGAGTGCGCAGGAAATCGTGTGGCACCCGCCGCGCTGGAGCAAGACGCCGCAGCGCCCTGGCCAAGGCTCCTCTTTGCTGGAGCCGTTCCGCTAGTCTATCGTACCAAAGATAGCCCGCGAATAGTTCGTCGCCTCCATCTCCGCCGAGCACTGCCTTCGTCCGATTCTCCTTCGCGAAGCTGCTCACCAAGTAGGCGGGAATGGGCCCATTCGGTTCGAAGGGCTCGTCGAACGCGTCGATTGCATCCAGCAAGATGCTTTCGATGCCGCGGCGGGAAGCGACCTTTTCCCGGTGCTCCGTATTGTAGGCCTTGGCTACAAGCCGGGCGTACGATCTCTCGTCATACGCCGCTTCATCGAATCCAATCGTGAATGTCCGCAGCCTGGAAGAATATGCTCGGCTTGCTAATGCGGTGACGAGGCTCGAATCTATCCCCCCGCTCAGGAAAACGCCGAGCGGTACATCCGATACAAGCTGGAGGCCGACGGACTCGTGGAGCTTGTCGTCGAGCAACTGTGCGGCCTCTGCTAGGTTCGTTACAACGGGTTCGTACTCGAGTCTCCAATATCGGCGAACTCGAAGGTTACCCTGTGTCAGTGTCGCGGTATGTCCGGGTAGCAGCCGATTGATTCCGCGGAAAATGCATCGCTCGCCGGTAACGTAACCAAAGGCAAGAAAATCCCGGAAACCGTCAAAGTCGATCTCTCGATGGAAGTCCGGATCCTGCGTAATTCCACTAGGCTGCGAGGCGAACGTAAATGGGTCCAGGCTGGTTGTGTAATAGAGTGGCTTGACTCCAAGATGATCGCGGGCAAGGAAGAGCTTCTCGGCGCTTTCGTCCCAGATTCCGAAGGCAAAGATGCCCCGGAGCCGCTCGACGCAGCTTTCGCCCCACTCTTCGTACGCGTGGACTATGACCTCTGAATCACCGTTGGTGCGAAATCGGTGGCCCGAGAGTTGAAGGAACGAGCGGAGCTCGCGGTAATTGTAGATCTCTCCGTTGAAGGTGAGCCACACGCTGCCGTCTTCGTTTGTCATTGGCTGGGCGGCAACTGGCGAAAGGTCAATGATCGCGAGGCGCCGATGTCCGATGAGGACGCGACCGCTATCGAGAACTTCGATCCCTTCTCCGTCAGGCCCTCGGTGAGCGAGCGTGTTAAGCATCATTTCGAATACGCGGTCGCGGATGGGCGTAGAGCGCCGTGTTCCAAGGATGCCGCACATGGCCTAACCTAGTCGCCGAGCACACAGGTCACGGTCTGGCAGCACAACCAGGACGGCGGCGCCCCAAGCAAGAGCCGCACTCGCCCGATGAGGTGCTGAACTGGATTGACAGCCTTCTGTGGATAAAGCCGCTGTTCCAGGACCCTCAACCCGCGGTCTTCGACGTATCGCCTGAATTCAGTCGAGTTCCATTCGCGCACATGGTCGGGGTGCGGACTCGTCAGGCAATCACGGCCGCGCAGTACGTCGCGATCGGGTGTCGAAAGCACGGCGACGCCCGTGCGCGCAAGGTGCCGAATCAAGAACCGCAAACATGGATCTGGATTGGAGAGATGTTCGAGTACGTCGGCGCAAATAATGAGATCGTACTGACGCCGCAGTTCGAGCGTGATGGTTTCAAGATCAGCGCCGACGAAAGCACTCGCCGGCATCGCCTCGAGAGCAAGGTCTTCGACGCTCGGCTGATCGACGAGGCAGACCTCCAAATTGGATGGGAGGAAGCGCCGAAGTTTTACGGCAGGCCCGCATCCGACGTCTAACACAGATCCCAGGTTCCGTGTCCGGGCAAGCTCAGCAGCACGCTTGTAAACATAGGACTGGTAGCGGAGAGCATCCTCAACGCGTCGTGCCGTCCAGAAGAAAGGCGAGTCCGCCGACCCTGCCCGCTGCCGACCAGGATTGGGGACATAGCCCGGCTTGATGAAATATTCGTCGCCCATTAGGTCAATTCCGTCCCTCGATGCGCGATGCGCCTTCGAATAGGAAGACACCGAGACTCGAACCCAGGTCGATACTCGCGAGCCGGTCATGCGGCCTCCAAGCCGCGAAGGAGGGCGTCGAAACCAAGCCAGAGAATTTCACCGAGGCTTTGATGGCACGCATCCCTGCCTCTGATGGATGTGGCCAGCCGACCAATTTCGGTTCCGGTGGCTATCCGAGGAAGCGAGTCCTAGCATGCCTCGGGAGACATCTTTCTCGGTGAAGGAGAAATGACCATGATGGATTTTGTCTCCCCCAAAACTCAAATGCCACTTGAGCTGCGTGGAAACACGTATGTTGATCCGCGAGATGGTTCAGTCGTCGCGAAGGTCATAAAAGGAATTGCGAGATTCGTTGAGCCGGAAGAGAACTACGCCGAAAGCTTCGGTTATCAATGGAAAAAGTGGCACAGTCTTCGAAGCGACACACGGAATCCAGGGTACAACCTTCGGAAAGTTATCAGGGATCGCACCCGATTTGATGAATTTGATTTGCGTGGAAAGACCATTCTTGAATGTGGTATGGGGGGAGGTGACGATACCGAGGTGTTGCTGGAGTTGCCGTTTGCCGAGATTTATTCGTTTGACCTGAGCACTGCCGTTGAGCGGGCCGCCAGGTACTTGAAGAGCGAACGACTCAAAGTATTTCAGGCTTCCATTTACGAGATTCCGTATCCGGACGGTGCCTTCGATGTGGTCTATTGTCATCGTGTCCTGCAACATACGCCCGAGCCGGCTGAGGCGCTGAGGAGAATCTGCGCCAAAGTCAAGCTGGGCGGTATTCTCTTTGCCCACGTTTATAAGCGCTCCCGGCGCCATATGGCGGAATGGAGATACAAGTACCGGTGGTTCACGAAACGCCTTCCCTGGCGCCTCACAGCGGCGTATTTGGACATTCTTGGGCCGTTCCTTCACTATCTAAATCGATTTCTCTATCGGTATTATTTATCGCGGGAATTGGCATACCGTTTTGTGCCGTTCTATCATTTGCCTCCCTCAGGTGAGGGGGCCGCGACTTCTTCCCGCTCCGTTATTGAGTTGGAAAAACAGATCACATTCGATGCGCTCACACCATGGCACGACCATCCGATGCGTGCTGAGGATTTCCGCTCCATCATCGAATCGTGTGGCTTCGAGATAATCCACCTTCACAACCCGCCGGTTTCACCCTTGTATTGTACGGCCATCAGGAGAGTCACGGGCGGAGGGAGGAGCTATGACTGACGCGCTGGAGTTCAAGCGCTATGGGGCCATGGCAAGCAAGTACGTTGATCTCGAGCGTTCGCCACAGTAGTTCCGCCGAGGAAGGGCTCCGAACGGAACGTACTAGGCAGCTGATCTCAGAATCGTCCATATCTGTCTCGCCCGTTCATCATAGCAGTTAAGGCTACGAACTGGCGACGTTACGGCGGTCTGCAGCCGCATCGTGAAGCGCACTAACGAATCGCGGTGCGAGGGTGCGAATCGAATATCTGTCCTCAACCCACGTTCTCGCAGCGGCGCCCATATCGGCGCGTCTTGATGCATCCGAGACGAGACGACTCAACCGTCCCGCCCACTGCGCGGCAGAGGCTGCATGATACCCGGTGCGCCCGTCGACGGCAATCTCCCGATTCGCCCCCACTGGCGAGACCACCACGGGCACGCCAGACGCCATGGCGAACAAGAGCTTGGCGCCACACTTCCCGCGATTCCAGGCGTTATCCTCCAGAGGCATTATCGCCACGTCTAGATCCGCAACCATCTCCGGATGCCTATCATGCGAATAGGCGACCCACTCCGCATCCAGCCCGGCCAGATCGGCGGTCGCTGGCAGCCGCGTAATGACTCGCAATCGGAAAGGAGCTGTGCGTTGGGCCTCTCGCAATCCAGCCCTGACGCTCTCGAGCTCATGTAAATTCACCGGCTGGCCGATCCATCCGACGACGGGCTTCGCGCGTTCCGAGCGGGGCCGGGGTCGAAAGATCTCGGTGTCGACGCCCGTGGGCAAGACACGAACGTCATCGCAAAACGGCCGCACCCAATCTGCGAGCACGCGGTTCCCCGCGGTGACGACGCGTGCGCGCCGAGCAATCTGCTCCGCCCGGTTGACTGGCGTTAGCAGGCCGAATGGAAATGGCAGCCGCAGATAGATCGCATCGTCTAGGTCGAACACTATACGGCGGTTTCGGCGAGCGAGCATCTCTTCGATCCACGGTGGGCCCAGCGGTAGGAGTTCGCGTTGTAGGAAAACGACGTCGAACTCGGCGGCGTCGATGACGTCTTTGGCCCTCCGCGCGGCACGAATCAGATTGTAGGGCGCAAATGTCACTGCCCTGAGGGCTCTTTGCGAGCGTGGCGGGCCGTTTCGGTATTTGTTTGGCCGCGCCGAACGGACAGTGGCTTGTATGCCGGCGCTCTCCAGGAAAGGCAGATAGGCTCCGACCCGAAAAGTCGCCGCGGGGCTCTCAAGCTCGCCAGGGGCTCCCTCCAGGAGAAAGAGCGCACGCATCCGGTCCGTCATTGAAATCGGTCGGCGAGTTTGCGTGCGATCCACGAAAGCGGGCTCGTGCGATAGAAATTGCGGACCATCGCCACGCACACGGGGCCATAGGCATGCAATGCGTCGCTTGAATGCCTGGGCTGTGCCCCACAAGGCGGCAGGTAACCCTCATCAAGGCGCCGAGCCTCTTTGGGGAGAAGGAACCCCTCCTCCAGCCTATGATCGAGTTGATAGAGGAGCGACGGCCTGGATAGCCGCGCGCTACGTGATCGCGTACTTCCTCGGCCGAGAGAAAGCCGCAGCTGATCGCCTCGAATAGATCTCGCGCCCACAGGTGGCCGTACGAATGCTGGCGACAAACCCACGGTTGCCGTGGCATGTCGGTGTAGTGCAACAGCGCGGTCCGACCGGATCGGAACTCGTCGAGGCTATTCCAGGCAGGATCTATCCCTGGTTGAACATTCTTTGCGACCGCCATCTCGTACACTAGTTCTTCGTAGGTCAGCTCTCCCGCATCGAGCTTCGCGACGATCGCGCGGACGTCCCAATCGAGCTTTGCGCAGTCGAGCACCATGACGGCAAACTGGGGGCGGCCATGAGTCGCAGCCGTACCTGGCACGGCAAGTAAGTCGGCACCGTTGAAAGGCATCGTCCAGAGCGCGCGAACGTCGCGGAACACCTGCATGTCCGAGTCTAGATAAATGGCGCGGCCTCGAAAACCGCAAACCTCGGGGATCGTGAAGCGCTGAAGAGTGAACGGAGTGCGCGGCCGGTTCTCCGCTCGCTCCGGCTTTGGAACCGCGACCTGCGCTTTGTGAAGCGGCAGCACCTCGACGCTCAGGCTCGCGTTCTTGCGTATCGAATATTCGAGAACCTTCGCGGGGATCTCCTGGGCTTCTGTGGCCCCCACGTAGATCCGCACCGGGCTTTGCACGTCGAGCGGAGCATAGTCGACCCCGGTCTCGAAGATGATTTCGGCAATCTCCTCGAACTGCCTATCGAAGTTCGAGCGACCGTTCGCGAGAAGCGTGATTCGATTGAGGTCGGCAAAATGTCGACTGTAGGTGGCGCCACCGTCAACGCCGAGAGAACGCACTCGCCGTACGCCCGCCAGGGCTAAGAGCCGGAGGGCTGCTTCAGCGCTGAAAAACCGTATTTCCACGACCGGGGATCGCGGTCGCCGATTTGATGATGTGCTAAGATTGTACCAGAGGAGGCGGCCCTGCTCGTCCAAGCGTCGTAGAACGCGATTCGTAGTTGCTAGTTCCTCAAGAGTCTTTTGCCCCGCACGGTTGTTCTGGTGCGGGATCCAAGGCATGACGAGCACAGCGGCATTCGCCTCGATCGCGTCTCCGCATTGATCGACGACATCGTAGTCGATCATGTGAGAGACGGTCACCGGCAACTCGCGCACGATGTGATTCAAGCCAAGCGTTCTGAAGACGCTGAGATCGAATTCCGAATGGCGCGCGAAGCTGGGGCCCTTGCCAAGAATCAGCCATGGCTGCTCACCACTACCACTGGCGGCCCGAGACCATTCGAAGAAGCTCTTCATGAGCGACTAGAGACGGCCAGCCCCAAGGCGACGATGAACCACTCGACTAAAGCTGAGAAGGCGACGTTGCTCGCGACTGGCATGCTGAAAAACAAACTCCTCTTCATGAATCTTGGGCTCTCGATTTGCGGATGGCGTACAGCAACACACGAGCGCCGTTGCGCTCCATTCGACGCTCGACGGCTTCGACAGAAAGCCCCGCTTCCTGGAGCAGCTCGATGATGTCGTCGAGGAGCAACCACTTCGAATGTGGATTCACTCCTGAAAAAACATCCGCACGTCCGGATTCGCGAACGCGATGATAACGGACCTTCCGGCCGCCTGATTCGAAGGCTTCGGTTGCTTGCTCGGGGAGTGCAACATGAGTGTCGAGCATAACTACTGTGCGCGCCAGCCCACCGACGGCGCGGAGGTGCTGAATCGGATCTGCGAGGTGATAGAGGACTCCCATGTGATGCACCACGTCGACGTCGGGCAGCCGCGATGCCTGCTCAGGATCCTCGACGTTGCAAGCGAACACCTGGCGATAGCCGAACATCGCCGTCCGAACGATCGTCTTGACCACGTTCTCGATGCGCGCGTCGACTGCGGTGACGGTCAACGCGAATCGGCAGAGAGCAGCGGTGTGCACACCTTCAAAGCACCCGATCTCGAGGACCGCTTTATCGGACAGATCGAAGCGGCGATGAAGCGCTTCGATTCGAGTCAGGAACGATCTGTGGGGCATCCCGTTTGCCCGCCCACGCGGCCGAAGCCAAACCGTCGACCCTTTCCGTCGACCGTGAAGCAATTCCACGGTAGCAAGGCATTCAGCTCGGCAAGCTCAGCATCGGAGAGTTGCTCTACCAGAGGCGTCGCAACCCTGCCGTCGATCCAACCTGCGAGCGGTAGCTCGGGCTTCTTTCTCTTCACTCCGAGTCGTCCGAGGACGCTTCGAATGATCGGCACCATCTGTTTCGCTCCGTCGCTTTGCCCCCAGGCAGTTTCTATCATAATGGGCTGCTCGGAGGCACCAAAGCGCGGCATGCCGATTCCGCTCGTTAGCGTGCTGATCGTCTCTGTATAACACGCGGAAGTGGGTGCTCGACGGGTCGGAGTCCTGGAACGCGAGTCCGCCGCGATCGCCGATCAGTTCTAGATCGATAACTCGGAGCAGGCGATTCGGCACGAACGATCTCGTGCCTTATCCCTTCGCCCGTTTACATCGCTCGAGTCGAAACGTGGGGCTTCGGAGCGGGCACGATTTCCTGGCCAGCCAAGCCAAGGGCGAGACGTCCTGCTCCTCAACCCCGACGACAGCCGACGCCGGGGGCCCTTGACTACCCTGTCGACCACCTTTTCGTCTCATCCCGAAATCGCCGCTCGCGGTCTCGTCTGGAGAATCCAGTAGGCGTAGTCGAAGAGTCGTGGGCTTTCGATCGCCTCGAGCCCCGTGGGAAGTGTTCCTGCATCAGGCGAACGTCGATCGCGGAATTCTGAGCCGTTGGTGCCCGCTTCGCCTCAAGGGGTGGAGGCTGTCGAGCCCGGCCCACGTCGAGGGGATTTCAGCTGCTCGCCTTCTGATATCGTCGTGAGCTTTCGAGGCGATTCACGGATTCGACGAGGCGTTTCCTGTACTGGAGGACTTTGGTTTCCGCCAGTGACGAGCTACTTCGGTGTTTTCGGGCCGCTTTGGTGCCGTCAGCGGTTTCCGTTCCATGGGCGCAGCCAATCCGATAGGCGAGGAGACCAGCGAGTCTTCCTGGAGGGGTATAAGGCTCTTCGAGTCTACCTCGCGCGGCATTTTCCGAAGTCGCACACTGCTCACCTCCGGGCCGCGGCGTGGTTGTTGGAAACCGCGAAGGCACTGGTCAAGCCTAAGAACGTGTCGCGCGTCGTGCCCCTAGCGCGGGTCCTTTTCGAAGGGATCACCACGAGAGACACTGCACATACTGAAAAGAGCTGACGCCGCGTTTCCGTGAGCTGAGCGCTTGATACCTACGAATCTGAGAGCGGTACTCCGTTGGGCAGTGTCCGCGAGTCGGCGCGCAGTCTCGCGCAGGATCCTTGAACTCGTGCGCACGGAGGTGCGTGGCAAGGCGCAGCGGTGGATCGATTCGAAAACCGCCAGCTACTCGGGCGAGCCTGCCACTCCCGGCCTCGCGTTGTCCTGGCGAACCCCTACGGCAGGTGGCCGAAGCAGGCGCTTGGCTCGCGTTTGCGACGCAGCACCTGATCGCCGAAGTCGAGTTCCAGTTCTTTGAGGACGGTACGAACTTCGAAGGTCCACGAGTTACCACCGGCTCTCGGCCGAGATGGTGGTGACGCGTCCCAAGAGCGTTACGGAGAATCTGAGAGGCAACTTCCCCGAATGGTCGCGCTGGTCAGACGCCGCCGACGGCGTTGTAGAACGTCATCGTCGCGTACGAGAGCTCCGTGCGCCCGCGGAAGAAAAGCAGCGGAGACGTTCGCCGTGAGCGCGCTCGGGGCCATACGTCAAGCGCTTGGATGGTCGGCGCGTATCACGGCGAAGATCCTCATCGTGCTATTGCCCGTCCCGTATTCGATGTGGCGCCGGGTTCGCTTTTCCGTCATGGGTCCCATACGATTCGATGTCACTCAAGAGCTGAGCGTTTCCGGATTCGACGTGCGACTCCGGCGGTGGGCAAGCTAGTGCAGGCCGAATCGTGAACAGGTAGGCACCGAGGCTTTGGCGCCGATGTGTTCCGAAGGGTCGAAGTTCGCGAGGACGTTGTCGTGGTGACGGATTGGTCAACGCTCGAGCTGATTGCCGACTATTCGCCTCCGCCATTCTCTCCGGGATACGGCATGCGTCGTCTCTACTAGCCATGGGCGTGCTCGGCACCCTTCGGCAAGCCGCCCCGTGGTGGGTGCGGGTCGCTGCAAAGATGGCCGTCGGGGGCTTACCCATTCCCTATGCGGCGTGGCGGAGGCTCTCGCTCTTCCAGCACGGCTCGATGGAGCGGCCGCAGTACGTCTTCGACGTGGTGAGGCAGCACCTCGAGCGGTCGGGGTTCCTCGGACAAACCGGGTTCGTCGCGCTCGAGCTCGGGCCGGGCGACTCGCTCGGGTCGATGATCGTCGCGAGAGCGTTCGGGGCGGCGGGCTGCTACCTCGTCGACGTGGGATCGTTCGCGCGGCGAGACCTCGCTCCTTACCTCGAGCTCTGCCGCTTCTTGAGGGAACGCGGGATGCCACTCGACGATCTCGAGAGCGCCCGATCGATCGAGGAGCTCTCGCACCGCTGCCGCGCGCGCTACCTGACCGGCGGCATAGAATCGCTTCGGGAGATCCGTGACGAGGCGATCGACGTGGTCTGGTCGCAGGCCGCGCTCGAGCACGTCCCGCGCGGCGACCTCCCCGCGCTGCTCGCGGAGCTGCGCCGCGTGCTCCGTCGGGGCGGCGTCGCCTCCCACACCATAGATCTGAGCGATCACCTCGGTGGAGGGCTGAATCACCTCCGCTTCTCGGAGCGCTTCTGGGAAGGCGGGGTGCCCGCACACTGCGGCTTCTACACGAACCGGCTCCGCTTCTCGGAGATGCTCGCCCTCTTCGAGCGTGCGCGGTTCGGCACTGAGGTGACGAAGGTCGCACGCTGGCAGTCCCTTCCGACCCCGCGGACGGCCCTCCATGCGCCATACGACTCGCTGCCCGTGGAGGAGCTCTGCGTGTCAGGGTTCGACGTGAGGCTTCGTCCGGCCGCACCCGGCGCCGGCGTCTGATGAAGCTCTCCCGATCCCTCGCCTTCGAAGCGTTGCTCTGGGCGGTCGCCGGCTTTCTCTTTCTCGATCGGATGCTCGACGCCTGGTACGAGCTGGTCGGCGTTCCGCTCACCGACCAGCTCGCCTACCCGCAATTCGCCCGCGGCTCGCACTTCTTCTTCGATTCGGGCGAGCGCGAGCCGCTGCACGTCTTTCTCGTAAAGATCGCGCTGGCCTTCGTGCAGCCCGACAATCGCGCGCTATGCGCGGTCGGGCTCGTCGACACGCTGGCGCTCTTCTTCGTGCTCGTGCTCTGGATGCGTCTGCGGCACGGACTGGTCGCCGCGGTCGTGGTGGCGATCGCGGCCTACGGCAATCGGTTTCTCGCGTTCTACGGCGTGCAAGGCTTCAACATGAGCACGTACCTGCTGACGCTCGCCGCGTTCGCCGCAATCGCCGACGAGCGTCAGGAGCCGAGCCGTGGACGCGCCGCGCTCTTGGGCCTCGCCGGCGGCTTCGTCGGGCTCGCGCGCATGGAAGGAATTCTCGCCGTTGCCCCGGCAGTGGTCGCCGCCATCGCGGCGGGACCTGGAAGCGCGAGGCGCAAGCTCGGCTCTCTGGCGATTGTGGCGCTCGTATCGGCAGCCTTCGTCACGCCGCATCTGCTCTATCAATGGATCGAGTTCGGCAGCCCCGCGCACCGCCTCGAGCTCGATGCGCGCTGGTGGACGAATACCGAGGCGATCGGGGCGAAGACGCTGGACCCGAACGCGAGCCGCGAGGCGGGCGGGCCCCTCGGCTTGGATCGCTACGTAATGGGCGGAGGGCTCGGAGCGCTCGCGAGCCGCGTGGCCGCGGGGTACGAGGCGGCGTGGTCGCGCTATCTTCCGCGGCTTTTCTCGAACGCGCTCTGGGTGTTGCCCCTGGCGGCTCTGGGGTTCGCCTATCTCGTGTGGGAGCGGCGATGGGCGGTGCCTGCACTGGCCCTGTCTGTCGTCTTTCCGATCTCGTTCATCCTGCCCGTCGATCAGATCGGCCCGGGAAGCGGAGTCGAGATGCGCTTCGTCCTTCCGATGCTCGTGCCGCTTTTCGCTTTGTGCGGAGCTGGCGGCGGCTGCCTGGCGATGCTCGGTGACGAGCTGGTGCGGCGAGCGCGAAGTGCTTAGACGAAATCAGGGGGGCTCGAAGAGCAGCATCGAGCCGATCTGCCCGGCCGGCTCCTTGTCGCGAAGCCAGGCGAATGTACCCGGGGCAGGGCCGGCGTGATGCCCCTCGTCTAACCAGATCGCGCAAGTCGAGCCCATTAGTGTGGAGGCGGAGCTCGCCGCAACGCAGTGCTATTCGCGAGTCAGCGACGTGAAGTGAATCCCGTACGTAACCGTTCACCCACATACGCGTTGTGATTCTGGGCTGGACATCTTTCCCGCGCTGCGCTATGACGATGGCGGATGGAAGGAGCCGGGCGGTTTTGCGGGAGGCGCGTTGAGGAGTTGGAGCTTCGGCTGATCCGCGAGGTGACGGGGCGTTTCCGGTCGTTGAGCCGCAGCGAGCTGGCGTTCACAGTTTGCGAGCTTCTGGGATGGCAGCGGCTGAGCGGGCGGCTCAAGGGGCGCGAATGCCGCGAGTACCTCGAACGGATTGGCCAGCGGACTCTTGGGTTGCCGGCGGTTGGCCGCGACGCCGCACGGATCAGGACGTCGATCCCGATCACGACCGAAGGCGAAGCACGCCAGCCGATCACCGGCGAGGCGAGAGATCTCGGAGAGCTTCGACTTGCCGTGGTGCAAGGCGAGCAGGATCGACGGCTGTGGCGGGAATGGATGGGGAGGTATCACTACCGAGGTTTCCGCGTCCCGTACGGAGCGCACGTGCGCTTCTTTGTCTGGGCGAGCACGCCGCGCCCCGAGGTGGTGGCGTGCCTGCAGTTCTCGAGCGCGGCGTGGCGGCTTTCGGTGCGCGACCGCTGGATCGGGTGGAGCGATTGCGTACGGGCGAGAAATCTTCAGCGGGTGGTGCAGAACAGCCGCTTTCTGATCCTGCCCTGGGTCAGGGTGCGCAACCTGGCGAGCCGCATCCTGGCGTGCGCGGCGCGGGAGCTCGCGGGGGTGTGGCGGGATCGCTACCAGATCGAGCCGGTGTTGCTCGAGATCCTGGTCGAGCCCGAGCGCTTCTCGGGCACGTGTTATCGCGCGGCCGGCTGGCAAGAGCTTGGCCCCAGCCGCGGACGGGGCCGCCAAGATCGTCACCACCGCCGCCACGGACTTTCTCCCAAGACCGTGTTCGTCTATCCGTTGGCGGCCGAGTTCCGCCGCGTGCTTGTGGAACAGTGACCGATGACAGCGGTCGTGGAAGGTCTGGGAATTTCGCGCCAGGATTGGGAGGCCACCCCGGAGTCGGTGAAGCGCCTGGTGGCCGCGCTCCTGGAGCGCATTGAGAAGCTCGAGCAGGAGGTCGCCGATCTCAAGGAGAAGCTCGGCGCCAACTCGCGCAATTCCTCGCTCCCGCCGTCGGCGGATCGTCACAGGCCGATGACGCGAGCGGAGCGCCGACGCAGCGAGCGCAAACGGGGCGGGCAGCCCGGCCACGAGGGACATCGGCGCGAACTGCTTGCCGAGACGGAAGTCGACGAGCTGATCGAATGCCCCCCGCCAGAGCGCTGTCAGGACTGCGGCGGGTCGGTATACGTAGATGATTCCTGCGCTCCGGAGCGCCACCAGGTCTGGGAGCTCCCCGAGGTCTCGGCGCGGGTGACCGAGTACCGGCTTGAGTGGGGCTACTGCACCGATGCGGCGCACTTCTGGGTGATCTCCTCGAAGTCCTGAGGGGATGCTCGGCCGACGCGCTGTTGCGGCGGTGGCGGTGCTTTCGGGCAAGTACCACCCGAGCAAGCGAGCGACCGCTGATGCCAGCGGACCTCCTCGGCCTCAGTGGCCACAGCACGGTGTCAATACCGAGGCGCGCGACGTGACGCGTTCCTCGCACGGAAGCTCAACGGGAACTTCCAGGGAGATCTCGTCACCGGCCAACTCGACTTCTCTCAGCTCCCGCGGCGCCTGCGCGGCCGGCGCGTCAAGCACCGCACGAATCGCAACTGGATCAAGATGTACAACAAGCAGGGCTCGGTGCTGCGCGTCGAGACCCTCATCAACCAACCCGACGAGTTCCGCATCCGCAGGCGCGTACGCCGCCAGCGAAGGCACGTCATGGCGTGGGTGCCCACGAGAAGGGCGTCGCCTTCCTTCCCCGCTACCGCAAGATCTGCGCGTAGGCAAACAGAATCTCGCCGAGGCGCGACGCGGGTGGCGCCGGCATGCCGTCGCCGATGTCAGATTCTTGAACTGCGATCTTCGACGTGGAAAGCATCCGACGGCCAAAGAAAAAGGTAACGCGCCGCCGAAGGGCTAGTCAAATTAGACGACGTTTCAAAGTGACGTTCCTGTCCTCGCCGCGCCTGCCGCTCGGCCGGATGACCGTCCTTCTCGTGCTGTTCGCGGCGCTCGCTTGCTTCGCGGTCACGCACGGCACGATGGACTGGCTCGGGCCGGAGGTGCGCAGTCGGACGTTCGTCGACATGTGGGATCACCTGCGCCAGGGTCGCTTCGACGTCGATCCCGACGTCGTCGGTCGCGAGGCGATCCTGGTGGATGGAAAGACCTACGCCTACTGGGGACCTTTTCCTGCTTTGCTGCGAGGCGTGATCGAGCTCTTCGTGGCGCGAGGCGATCGCGATTGGGGAAGGGCGTCGACGCTGCTCGCGGCTCTGATCGCTGCCGCGGCGATCCTCGTCCTGCTGCACGAACGGGCGGAGCGCGCCATTCCGATCGCCGCGGACCGCCGCTCGCTCGTCTTCCTGCTTTCGATCGGTTGGCTCTTCGGAAGCCCGCTCTGGGTCACGATGTCGAGCGCGTTCCTTTACCACGAGGCGATTCTCTGGGCCCTCGCCTGGTCGATGCTTTTCGTCGTCGTCTACTTCGAGGTCGAGCGCGGGGGCTGGACGGCGCCGCGGGGACTCCTCCTCGGCGCCTCCGCCGGCTTCGTGCTGCTCAGCCGCGTCCCGTGCGGCGTCGGGCCGGCGCTCGTGCTCGGCACCACGGTGAGCCTCGTCGCGCTCGGCGTCTGGCGCTTCGGCGCCCCGCCGGAGCCGGAGCGCGGCGTCGGTCCTGGAATCGCCGCCGCGATCGTCTCCTATGCGCTGCTCTTCGCGTTCGCGCTCTTCGTCAACTACGGGCGGTGGGGGAATGCGTTGGAATTCACTCCGATCGAGAACTACGTGGAGCACCTTCGTGACCCCGCGCGGGCCGAGCGTTTCGCGACGTTCGGAGCCGTGAACCCCCGTCGGATTCCGACGGCGCTCCGCTACTACTTCGTCCCGGAGCGGGCGAACTTGTCGAGGAGCTTTCCGTTCGTCGCGATGCCCGGCTGGGACCCCTGGAAGAACGGCCGGGGGAGTTCCTTCGCATACATGGAGCCGTTCAACGTCGCGCTGCCGGTGAGCGCGCCGTTCGTCGTTGCCATGACCGCGCTCGGGCTCTTCGCGTTCGTCCGCCGGCCGAGCGCGGTGGAAGGCCTGTTGATCGGCAGCTTCGCGCTACAGGCGGGCCTCCTGCTCTCGTACATGGCGACCGCGATGCGCTACCAGATCGATCTCCTACCGCTCTACTTCGTGCTCGGTCTCGTCGCGCTTCCGTCGCTCGCGACGAGCCGACGCACGCTCGCCGCTGCCACGAGCGTCGCGCTCGCCGTGCTCGTCGTGGCGAGCGTCTACTGCGCGACCATCACGATGCTCCTCTACAAGTCGCTGCTGTTCGCGATCCCGTGGGAGACGCGCGTCCGGATCTTCACATGGATTCACACGCGATGACGGCCTGGCGCGGCGGGTGCAAAGCGAGCAATAGCCAGAGCAAGAGCAAGAGCGGCTTCTGTAGAAGTAGAGCATCACCTCGTGCGCCTCGAAGAGCGCGATCGAGGCGACCAGATCGTGTTCCGCTGGCTGACGGGTCGAGATGTTCGTCGGCCATTCGCCCCGGTCGGCTCGGCGCGGTAGACTTGCCGTGGGCGGCAGCAGCCTACCTAACCGTGGCCATGCTCCTCTCCGCGATCTCCGCTGCCTTGCGCACCAACCGCCGCCGAGCAGCAAGAGTGGGCGATCCGCGCGAATCACTGGCCTCTGGCTGATCCTGCACGCCGTCGTCTTCACTTGGTTGGATGTCGGTCTCTGCCCGCCTGGTGCTTGCTCGCCGGCGTCGGTGCAACCCGCCTTGGCCGGCGAGCTGCTACGCGCCGCTCGGCGTTGCCTGGTGGGCCCCGGCTCTCGTCGCGCTCTTCCGGGGACCCTTCCAGCGCGAGATCGTGCCCGCGAGCAACCGCTTCTTACCGATCGCCGAAGCAATCGGCGCGCACACGGAGCCGGAGGCCACGGTGATCATTTCCGGAGAAGGGCAATATTCGGAGCTCAAGGCGTATGTTCCATACATCGCTCGGCGCCGGATGATCGTTCTCGACTTCCAGTTCGCCGATAAGACGGTGCCACCGGAGCGTGCGTTGGCAGCGCTCGGCGACCGCATCCGCCAGGTCTCGTCGAACGGCGGCGCCTACCTCCTCTCCGAGGTCCTCGACGAAGCGCTCGACGAGCACTTCTCGCGCCGCCATGGCCTCTCAGGTCCCGCTCGGCGCGCCTTCTTCCAAAGCTTTCATCCCGAAGCGAGCGCAGATATCACGCCCACCCTGCGTCTGTTCCGCCTTCAGGCTTCGTAAACCGCCAATGCATCCTTCGACAGAGAGCTCCGTCGCTGCTTCCGCCTCGGCCACCTCGGCGGCGCATCGCCCGATCCGCGCTTCTATTCCTCGCCCTCGCGCTGCCGCTCGTGCTCATGACCGGCAAGTCGGTGACCAGCGACGAGATCGTTCACATCCCCGCCGGCTACTCCTATCTCAAGACCGGCCGCGTTACGCTCAACCCGATGCATCCGCCGCTCGTCAAAGAGATTTGCGCGCTGCCGCTGCTGTTCATGGATCTTCGACTCCCAGTAGGGGAGGAGACGATTCGCGAGATGGGCCGCGACATTCGTTACCAATGGAAGTTCGGAGAAGATTTCTTTTCCACGGTCGACGTCGAGCGGGTGCTCTTCTGGTCTCGTATCCCGGCTGTACTGTTGTCCTTTGCGCTCGCGATTCTCATACTCCGCTGGTCGACCGAGCTTTGGGGAACGGCCGGCGGACTCCTCTCGCTCTTCTGCTACGTATTCGATCCGACGATCGTCGCGCACGCTCAGCTCGTCACGACCGACGTCGGCTGCGCCCTCTTCGGAGCGTTCTTCATCTACTGGCTCCGCGGCTTTCTGCGGGCGCCAAGCACGTGCCTGGCGATCCGCGCGGGCCTCGGCCTCGGGCTGGCGCTCGCGACCAAGTTCTCCGCAGTGGTGCTCCTGCCCGTCGCGCTTCTCCTCGTCGTCATTTACGGCTGGACGTCACATGAGACTGACCCGGATCGCGCGTCCGGGACGCTTCCGAATCGGATACCAGGCGGAGCTCCGGCCTTCATCCTGATGGTCGTCGTCGCAGCCGCGTTTCTTTGGGCCACCTACATGTTCACGTCCGATCCGCTCTTCTACTGGCACGGCATGAGCTCCCTCTACGGCGACAAGTACCCGAGGTACTCTTACTTCTTCCTCGGCGAGTTCGGTAAGTCGACTTGGCCTTCTTACTTTCTCGTCGCGTGGCTCATCAAAACTCCCATATCCATCATCCTGCTGGTCTGTACCGGAGTGGCACTGTTCGCCTACGGCCCCCGGCGAACGTGGATCGACGAGGCGGCGCTCATCCTTCCTCCGGTCGCGCTATTCGCGGCCAGCACGGCGTTCGCACATCCGATCGGTGTCCGGTACCTGATTCCTTGCTTCCCCTTCGTCTACGTCTTCGTCGGCCGAATCGGCATGCGCGTGGCGGTGATGAAGCGGACCGTCTTCCTGCCGCTGGCGCTGCTCGCGGCATGGCAAGTCGGGGAATTCATTTCCATCTGGCCGGACCACCTTTTCCTACTTCAACGAGATCGCCGGCGGGTGGCGGGGAGGGATCGCATGGGTCGACGATTCGAACGTCGACTGGGGCCAGGGCTTCATCGAGCTCCGTGACTACCTGTCTCACCACCCACGCCAGGACGCGCGCCTCTGCAACGTCGTCACGCCATTCAATGCATCCCACTACGACCTCGGTGTGACGTTGATCTCGAGCGACGATGCGCTCGCTCCTCCCGCGCCCGGTGCCTGGATCCTCAGCTCGCACTGCGTGGCGCGCATCCGCGCGCGTCTGAACAGCGTCTATGGCGATAGACCCGAGAACTGGATCGTACATACCGAGCCCACGACGATCATTGGGCATGTCTACTACGTTTACGATATTCCGGGTTGATCGACCCGCGAAACCACCGGGGCGAGCCTTGCGGGCTTCGGGAAGCGGCGGCCTGACATGGGTTCTGGCTGCCTTCGCGGCCACCGCCCTCACCTTCGACGATCTGCTGACCGGCGACGCTCCGGGGTCATTGTCTGTCCCCGGCTTCATCGGCCGTTGGGAGCTTGGTTTTCTCGCCCAGCGGTGTCCGGTCTCGACGATGAGCGTGACGCCCCTCCTTGAGGGCGTTGCGTGGGCCCCGTGGGTGCTTCACGCCTGGGCACGCCTCAGAGACGATCCGACTCGTGGCCGGTCCCGCTTCGTGCTCGCGCTCTGCTCTCAAATCCTCACCGGCTCTCCAAAGAGCTTTCCCCTCACTCTCGTTTTGCTCGCCGTGTTGGAGTTCCACCGGTCATTCGCAGGCAGGCGCCCTATGATGCGACGAGGCCTTCTTCTAGCAACCACGCTCTCCGGCTCGAATCGCAGCACATTGGCGGCCTTCTTGATCCCGGTCGCAACCAGTGCCGGCCGCGCGTGCAATGGGCGACGCTCACCACGATCGTCGCTCGACGCCATCGGGTTCGCTGGCAACCCGGCAAGGGTCGCAACGAGCTT
>CAVQIG010000015.1:0-21977 GCA_963712515.1 uncultured delta proteobacterium | reverse complement strand
ACAGTCCATGCTCACCGAACCAACTCTGGAGAAGCTGAAATCCTGCGGCTCGACGCGATGGCCGCGGCCTGGACCGAGCAGGCGAACAACGCCGAGGCCGCAAAGCTGTCCTTCGATGAACGCCTCGGCCTGCTCGTCGATGCCGAGTGGATCTACCGCGAGAATAAACGCATGAAGCGGCTGCTCTTCGAGGCCAAGCTCAAAATCTCCCAAGCCGCAATCGAGGACATCGACTATAGCGGCGGTCGAGATCTCGATCGCGCTCAGATCCGTCAACTCGTTACTTGCCGCTGGGTCGAGGAGCATACCAACGTCGTGGTCAGCGGCATGACCGGCGTGGGCAAGACCTACCTCGCCTGCGCGCTCGCACAGCAGGCGTGCCGCAAGGGCTACCGCGCGCTTTACCGCCGCGCCCCGCGGCTCTTCCACGAGCTCGCTCTGGCTCGCGCCGACGGCACCTACATGCACGCTCTCGGCAAGCTCGCCCGCTTCGACGTGCTCGTCATTGACGACTTCGGCCTCGCGCCGCTCGGCGACACCGAGCGAAACGATCTGCTCGAAATCATCGACGATCGCTGCGGCTCTCGCTCCACCATCGTCACCAGTCAGCTTCCGTCGACCAAGTGGCACGAGTACCTTCACGACCCGAGCATCGCCGATGCGATCTGCGACCGCGTCCTTCACACCGCCCACCGCGTCGCGCTAAAGGGGCCGTCGCGAAGAAAGGAGAAACCCATCCGAGACGATTAACCACAGGCCAGCGTCGCTCCGCTCCGAAGAAGAAAGACCTATTCAATTCCATCTCTTCAACGGACCGGACTCCGCGCGTTCATGATCACCCGGAATGCGCGTTCACGTTGGCCCGGAATGACCGTTCACCTTTGACCGGAATAGCTGTTCATTTTGGCCGGAATACGCACGCGCCCCGAGCCGCATCCGGTTCCATAGGACCTCGGCGGCCGGCTAGATCGCCCTATCTGCCAGTACCCAAGTTTCGTTGTGATCGGTCCGGCTTTTGTTTTACAGTGCATCTCATGACCGCCCTGTGCACGGCGCGCGAGCTGCCGCTCGTCTCGGTTGCGACACCGAGGATCGTCGGCGCCGTGCTGGTCGTGCCCGCCTCATCCGCAGCCGACCTGGCGATCATCCGGTCGCCGGTCGCAAGCGGGTGCGGGTAGTGGTTGCCGTGACGCCCGAAGACAACATCTGCCGGGTATCGCGATATTGCGCTGGAGCCCTGCCGATGCCCGATCACGAAGAGGCCGGGGTCGAGGCCATCCGGGGAGTGCGGCGCCCCGGCATCACCCTTTGATTTGTGCAGGCGAAAGACTGCGGGACTATCAGGATGTCCTGGAACGCCGTGTCGAGCTGTTGTTGCCGCCGTCCGGGCCGGATCCCGGCGATTGCCTGAACCTGGCGCGCGCGCCCTGGAATGGGATGGGTTCGCCACGATTCCGGTTCGAACGGGATCCTCTCACCGGAGCGGTGGCCCTTTCCGGATTAACCGGCGGATTCCAAGACGCCCTGGCGCTGGCCCTCCGCTGCGCACGCCGGCCTGATAAGGAACCGGAGCCAGGGGATGTCCGAGGGAGGCGAGGTAGAGCCGGTGCGGCCGCGGCCTGTGGGCCGCCGACGACCGGCTGCCCTATCTGAATGCCGTTTTCCACCGATTTCTTCCACCAAGCCGGCGGTTAACCTGATAGATCACGGCGATGGACATCAAGCTTCCGGCGCAGTTCAACAAATACACGCTCCTAGAGTACCTGGGCGGAGGCATGTCCTACGTCTATCGCGCTCGCGACAACGAGAACTCGAGCACGGTGGTGGTGAAGATCCTGGCGGAAGCCAACCCCAAGGACACCGGCGCCAAGGCCCGGTTCCTGCTCGAGGCGCAGATCGGCTCCACGCTGTCGCACCCCAATATCATTCGCATCCTGCAGTTCGGCGAGGAGGGCTCCCTCCCGTTCATGGTGATGAACTACCTGGAAGGCGAGGATCTGAGCCAGGTTATCAACAACGGCCATACCGGAGATCTCAGAAACAACCTCAGGATTGCCCTTCAGATTGCCCGTGCGCTCGAGTACGTCCACAGCCAGAAGGTGATCCACCGCGACATCAAACCGGAAAACGTCCACATCGGCCCTTCGAGCCACGTGACGCTCATGGATTTCGGCATCGCGAAGGCGGAAAACCTGCGCCTGACGCGCACCGGCACCGCCTTGGGGACACCCTTTTACATGTCGCCCGAGCAGGTCCGCGGCGATCCGGTCACCGAGTTGTCCGACGTCTACGCCTTCGGCATCATGATTTACGAATTGATGTGCGGGCTCAAGGGAAACGATGGCAACACCGTCGACAGGGTCTTCTACCAGATCCTCAATAGACCGCTGAATTTCGAGCCGCTGAAGCAGTTGGGGATTCCCCAGGGGGTGTGCGCCCTTATCGCCCGCTGCACGGTGAAGAAGCCCCTCGACCGCATCCAGAACTTCACCTCGATTTGCGACGAGCTGGAGCGCCTGATCAAAAATCCCAATGCCATGCCGACAGTTGAGCTGAGCTACGTGCAGAAGCTCGACACGATCAAAGGACCGTGGCCGCCCCTGTACTACAAACCGCGGCGCCGGGTACCCGTCTTCCGCATCTTGTTCCTGATTCTCTTTGTCGTCTTTCCGCTGGGGTACTTCTTCGGGCCCGCCCAGGTCCGGACTACGGCAGATGACTTCCTCAACGGCCCCAGCGACACGGCCAAAGCCCTGCGGGCGGCCCGGAAGAAGATCACCGCGATCGTCAACTCCGTCTCCGACGACAAGACGCCTCTGTCCAGAAAGAAGTCAGAAGTCCGAAGTCAGAAGCCAGAATAACTCTGTCGTCCGGCCGTCTTCTGTCTCCTGAATTCTGTCTCCCCGCGGCGGCGCTCGCCCAGCCCCAAGCGGGTCCATTTCTTCGTGATCGACGGTATCAAGGCGATCCGGCGGGCCATCACGGAACTCTTCGGCGATCTCGCCGTCGTGCATCGCTGCCACTTCTGTGCGCACCGTCAAATCGGGCCGAAGAGCGGGGAAGTGCCGGTGTCCGAGATCCAACTTCGGGCGCTAGTACCGGCTATCCCCAGGGCAAGCCCGAGCAAACTTCTGGAACCGGCAACGGCGAGGGTCGCGCTCGCGGCCAGGCCAAGCAGGAGCTAGAGAAGATCGCCGGCGAGCTCGCCGCCGATTCCCAGCAGGCGAAGGCCGAGCCGAACCAGAGCACGCAAGCAAAAACGCAACCCTCCGTAGAAACGGGGCGTCTCGTGTTTGGGCAGCGTCGGATATTGAGGCTTTAGGTCAACTCAGCCGCTTATCCCAGCTATCCTCCGTCGCCAACGCGTCCTCACCGGCAAAGGAGGTGCCGCCGACTGCCCGACCCTGCTCGCGAGCCCGCAGACGCGCGCCTTCTTCGCCGAAGCCCTCAAGGTGGTGCCCGACCTCTACTGCGAGATCCCGTGGGAGTCAGCGGACGCCACCATGGAATACCGTCCGATCGACGTCGTCGACCGAATCTCGCCTCGGGCGCTCCTGCTGATCGGTGCCGAGAAGGACGACCTCTGCAAGTTCGAGGGCTACCGGGCCTGTACGAGAAGGCGCGCGAGCCGAAGAAGCTCGTCGGCAGGCCGAGTGGGTCGCCAAATCGGCGAAGCTGGCGATCGAGCCGAGCCGTTGCTGAGCCAGGAACAGCCTGGAATCGCGCTGTTGCGCCACCCGGCAACACCCTGACCCAAACAGGGGTCGAAAGACGTTGCTTACCTTCCGTCGTTCGCGAACCTTGCGAGCTCGTCGAGGCGCTTCCACATCCCGTCGCGGTCGGCGGCGGGCAGGCCGAAGATGACCCGCTCGATGCCCGTGCGCTCCCACGAGTCGATGATTGCGCGCTCGGTAGGCGCCCAGAAGACCGTGATCGAGATGGAGCGCGGATCGCGTCCGGCCTTTTTTGCGCGCTCGCGGAGATCCGCCGCTCCGGCGACGATGTCTTCGCCGTTGAGGCCCGGGATCGGCATCCAGCCGTCGCAATAGTCGACGACACGCTGGCGCGCCTTCGGCCCGTGAGCGCCGAGCAGGATCGGCGGATGCGGCTTTTGCACGGGTTTCGGCTCGGCCCAGATCGGATCGAAACGTACCATCTCGCCGTGGTACTCCGCCGCCTCCTTTGTCCAGATCTCCTTCATCGCCTCGACCCGCTCGCACACCAGCCGCCAGCGGGTCTTCGGGTTCGTGCCGTGGTTCTCCATCTCTTCGAGGTTCCAGCCGCCGCCGACACCGAAAATGAGGCGCCCGCGAGAGAGGAAGTCCGCGGTCGCGACTTCTTTCGCGGTGCTGATCGGATCACGCTCGCAGACGAGGAGCACGCCCGTACCGAACTTCAGCTTCTTGGTCACGGCCGCAGCTGCGTTCACGCAAGCGAAGGGGTCGAGCAGGTGCCAGTAGTCGCGCGGCAGCTCGATGCCCTGCGGGTGCGGCGTGCGCCGCGACGCCGGGATATGGCTGTGGTCAGGGAACCAGAGTGACTCGAAGCCGCGCTCCTCGACGGCCGGCGCGAGCTCGTCCGGTCGCACGGAAAAATCCGTCTGAAACGACATCACGGCGTACTTCATCGGCGGTCCTCCTTCACCGTCAGCCTACTCCGAGCCAGCGCCGCATCGGAGTTCGGCATGATCTCGGCGTCAGTCGCGTGTCCCTCGACCCTGTGCGCCGGCCATTCCGGCCGCAGGCGCGGACGTGGCCGCATCGAGGTGTGGCACGACGTTGGTCATGAAGAGTTCCAGCTCGCGCAGCACGGACTCCTTCGGCTGCTGCGCGAAGTGGTAGATCAGCGTGATGTACTCGCACGGCACCTCGTCGTAGAGGCGCTTCCATTCGTCGCGCACCTGATCGGGCGTGCCGACGGTGAAGATACCGGACTCCTTGATGTTCTGCACGAAGTCGGTGTTGGGATCGGTCGGGAACTGCGGGAAGAACGGACCGTAGAAGTTCTTGTAGATGTCGACGTCGTAGTCGCGGACCATCCGATCGCATTCGGCCATGCTGCTGGCGATGTGCGGCCAGCGCACGATGTTCTGCCGCTGTCCGAGCATCACGCGCTCGCCCTGGGTCGCCGCCTCGTCGACATAGAGCTGCGCCTGCTTGCGGATCGAGTCGAACTTCGAAAAGTAGGTCGGGATGAAGCCGTTGCGGCCGCAATAGCGCACCGAGTCGTCGCTCCTCGTCGTGGCGACGAAGATCGGCGGACGGCGCTTCTTGTAGGTCGGCGGCACCACGCTGATGCGCCGCACGTTGCCGGCGGAGTCGATCTCGCCCGCTCCGCCGGCCTCGCTTGCGATGCGCGCCGCAGGGTATTTCTGCACCCCGGTGTCGAGCGGAAAGGGCGCCTGGTAGTAGTTGCCGTCGAGGACGACGGAATCCTCCTCCCAGCAGCGCAGCACCATCGCCACGCGCTCCTCGAAGATGTCGCGGTTCTTCAGGTCGTCGGCGCTGCCGTCGGAGACGGTGGCGACCGTGTTGGAGAACTGGCCGAGAATGTTGGTCCAGCGCGATTGGTAGCCCCGGGCGAAGCCGACGAAGTACTTTCCACGCGTGATGTGGTCGAGGATCGCGGTCTCCTCGGCGACGCGGATGGGGTCCTGCGTCGCCATCACGTAGCCGAGCGCGCCGACATGCATGTGCTTCACCTGGCCCGCCCACCAGGCATTGAGAACACCCGGGTTGGGTCCGACCTCGTAGCCCTCCGAATGAAGGTGGTGCTCGATGGTCGAGGCACCCCAGACGCCCATCTCGTCGGCCGCCTTGACGATGTCGAGCCAGTCGAACAGGACGCGTTGGTAGAGGTCGGCATCGCGCCCGACCGGCCGCGCGCGCCTGCGGCCTTCCTCCCCGTCGGCAGGAAGCATCGGATAGAGCTGCAGGATGACCTTCGGCCGCATCTGGGCGTCCCTTCGTGTTCTCGAATGTTGCACCCGGCCCGCACGTTGGGCGATGCCGGCAGACCTTGCGAATGATCTTTCGCAATATTTTGCATGAGGGTCCAGAGTCAATCCATCAACGGCACTGAGTGATGAATTCGCCACCCCTTATGCGATCACGCGAAGCGCCACCTTCGACGTCCGAAGAGCGGCCGATGATCGTGACGGCCTCTCGGCGTGGAAATCCTGAACGTCCTTCCGGGGCGGGGCCGGGGCTTCATCTACCCATTTGCCAGGTCTTGATGACATCGATCGGGTGAAGGAGCATGAGCACGTTGAGCAGCAAGCTGTCATGGATCGTCGACAACAAGACCACTTCGATGGCGAGGAAGGCGGCAACCGAGACCCTGCTCGGCAGATACATCGCCGCGCAGTAGCCTAGCTCGAAGGCGGCAACGTCCGCGATCGAGTTGAGGATGCTGTCGCCATAGTAGTTGAGCGAGATCGTCGACTCGCGATACGACTCGATGACTGTGTTCGTGTTCTCGACGACCTCCCAGGCGACCTCTGCCGTCAGGGCGAGCAACGCGCGGACCGCTGGCCATCGAGCGCGGAACGCCAGCCACAGCAGCGCATAGTACAGTGCTCCGTGCAGCAGGTGGGTGAAGGTGTACGGATCGAGGAGATGCTGCGAGTTGTGGAGGCTCCAGATGTCCCAGGACCACGGGCGCAGCGACCCGCACGAGCACCACAGGCGCCGACCCATGAGATGCAATGTCACGGCTCCCAGGCTGGTGATACCAAGCGCTGCCGCGACCGCCCAGCGCGGCCACGCGGCTCGGATTGGTGACTCACGCGCTCGACCCGGCGAACCCCGATCCACGCGAAGAGTGTAGCGCGCCACGGCGTCACGGTGCAGGCGGGGTACGTCTACTGCGACACACGGATCGCCGGCGCCGCCGAGGTGGACCGCTTCATCGCGTGGTCACGACACCCCGACAACGGCATCAAGAACCTCGTCGTCGCGGATTGGCGCCGCAACTCCTTCAAGCCCGCGACCGAGCGCCTCGAGCGCTGGCGGACGGAGCGGTCCGGGACGGCGGAGGCGGCGACTTGCCGGCTCTGGCCGAGACCGCGAGCCAGTTCCTCGCTACGCCACCGCCGCCAACCTCCCGCCGAATCGGAGGCACGTGCATTGTCTCAGCACAGCTGCGCGACCCATCTTCTCGACGCAGGCGAGCCGATCGATTTCGTCCAGGACCTCCTCGGACATCGCAACACCGAGTCGAGCCTCGTCTACGCGCGGGGTCAGATCGGCGGCGAAGCAGGGCGATAAGCCGGCTCGAGCGGTTCCGGGAGATCGCGCTGCCTGTCTGAACGCGCCGCTCTCTTTCCCACCTCACCAACCCCGCGTCACCATTCGCCTTCTCTCACCTTTCAACGGCAGCAGCCCGAGGCACTTCGTGCCGGCGGGTGCTGCCGTCTCGCCTCGTTTTTTTTGCGCGTAGTTCGCCATGGCTACAGCTCAGACAAGCCATCGCAACGACGGCCCATCCGAGTCGCGAAACTTCACGTTAGTGTTTAACTCCGCACTCCGAGCCGAATTGTCGTTAGGGAGACTTTGTCTGGTGATCTCATCCCGCGACGGATCCGGGTTTCTCTTGCGAGCAGAGGCCCGAAGGGACTATCGGCAACTAGTCTTCAGGGTTCGCCTGCTTTGACCACGGCGGGCGCTATCGATGCGTTGTTCAAAGTGTGGCCGGGAGAATCGAGCCGGCCGAAGGTTCTGCGCCCATTGCGGCGCCAAGCTCACGCTCGTCTGCGCTTCCTGCAAAGCGGAGAACGAGCCAGGGGAGCAGTTCTGCGGAGAATGCGGAGAGCCGCTCGCTGAGCCCGCGAAACCTCAGCCACCACCAGAGCCGCTCTCCTATACGCCGAAGCATCTCGCCGAGAAGATTCTCACGTCGCGCAGCGCTCTCGAAGGCGAACGCAAGCAAGTCACGGTCCTGTTCGCCGACGTGAAGGGCTCGATGGAGCTGGCTGAGCGGGTTGATCCCGAAGACTGGCACGGGATCATGGAGCGCTTCTTCCAGATTCTGACCGACGGCGTTCACCGCTTCGAGGGCGCGAGTTTCTGTGGCGCGACGCCGGGCGGCCCGGCGAGCAGAAAGTCTCGCCAGGCGATGGCGTCGATACCGGCGCGCGCGGCTGCGGTCTTCGCGCGCGTGTCGCAGACGAGCAGTGGACGGTAGGACGAATGGCGCCGATTGAATTCGAGGAGTCCCCGAAGCTCCGCTTCGTTCACCGGCCCGGTCTTCACCTCGATCGCCCACGAGCCCCAGCTGCCGTCGAGCACGCCATCCACCTCGAGCGGTTCCTCCCGCCAGTACGTTACGCGCTGTCCGGAGTTCCACGCGTGGGCGAGGCAGGCGTTCTCGACCCAGGCGCCGAATCGCGCGGGCTCGCTCGTTGGGTCGGGGATGCCGCGCGGATCGACCGCCGCGAGCAGCGCGTTGTTCAGCGTGACGAGCTTCGGCGGCGCCGAGCGGCGGCGAGAGGCGCGCGCCGAGTGCTTTCGAGCGGCGACACGAGATACGCCTCCTCGAGCAGCGCGAGATAGTGCGCGATGGTCTCGAGCGCGCCAGCGTCGCGGAGCTGGCCCTGGAGCTTCTGCAGAGAAACGATCTGCGCCGGGGAGCACGCGCACACGCGCGAACACCTGGCGGAGCAGCGCCGGCTTGCGGACCGCGGCCAGGGCCAGGAGGTCACGGCCGATCGCCGGCTCGACGATGGCGTCGCGGACGTAAGCCGACCACCGCGCGAGGTCGTCCCGCAGTGCGAACGCGCCGGGGTAGGAACCGATGCGCACGACGAGATCGACGGCCTCGTCGGTCGGAGATTCCGAAAGCCTCGACCAGCGAGGACGCCGACCAGTGCGCGAGCGTGAGGCGTTCGAAGCGCCCGGCGAGGCTCTCGCGCGAACCCGCAGACAGACGGAGCGCGGACGATCCGGTCGCGATCACGTGGACGGCGATCTTCCGCCGTTTCAGTCGGTCCCATTCACCCTTGAGACGAGCGGCCCAGTCGTGAAGCAGGTGCGACCTCGTCGAGCAACGCGACCGCACGGCCGCGTCGCTCGGCGACCTCTCGGCTCGCATCCACAGGCGCTCCCAGAAGCCCGGAAGCGGCAGCCTCCGGCCCGTCTGCCGCCGCGTAGATGGCGCTCTCGCCGAGGTCCCTGGCGAGCTCGAGCAGGAGCGTGGTCTTGCCGACCTGCCGCGGCCCCGAGAGGAGCTGAATCCGGCCCGGAGCGGGCTCGGCGAGTCGGCTGCGGAGGAGTTCCGGGCACTCGGGGTAGCTCAGACGGTAAACTCCGGTCATACTCGAATAATTATTCGGCTATGCTCGAACCTGCAAGGCCGTCTGTGCGAAGCGGATTTCGTCGGGACCCGCCACGGCGGCGAGACGGAACGCCGCCCTCGGGAGCTCCGCCGATGAGCTGCGCCGGTTGCGGCTTCGAGAATCCCGCCGAGGTCCGCTTCTGCGGAAACTGCGCGCGCCCGCTCGGGCGCCGATGTCACGCCTGCGGATTCGAGAACCCGCCAGCTTTCCGCTTCTGTGGCGGCTGCGCCGCCCCTCTCGCAGCGGATGACGGACCTCGGCTGATGGCACGACCCGACCCGCGCTCATACACCCCGCGTCACCTCGCCGAGAAGATCCTCACCTCGCGTAGCGCGCTCGAAGGCGAGCGCCTGGCCGAGCAGACGGGCGATCCCCTGGATCAAGCGGTGATCGCAGCCGATGCCCACTCCTTCTGCTGGACGGGGCGGCTTCGCGAGACCGTGCGGCTCGCCGAAGGCCATCGCACTTGGGCCGGAGGACCTGAGCCTCGGTCGGGAGCTGTTCGGAATCAGCGCCTACCTCTCGGGCTCGAGGTCTCGGGGAGCGGCCCTGCTCGAGATGGGTCGTCTCGACGAGGCCGCATCCGATCTCGACCAAGCCAGTCAGTACCCGGCCGAACAACCCTCACCCTTTATCTGGTCGCAGGCGTACCACGTGGTGCGCGCGTACCGCGCTGGGGACGCAACGGGAGCTCTGACGCACGCACGCCGCGCCATCGAGCGAGCCGAAGGTCAAGCAGCCCTTTTTCAGGTCCTTGCGCAAGTGGCCCTCGGGATCGCTCTCCTGGCCAACCGGGAGTGGAGCGGGGCCGAGGAAGCCGAGCGGCGCGCGCTGGCGCTTGCTCGAGAGCGCGGCGTCGGCTTCGGAACTGCCGCGTGGGCGCTTTGCTTCCTGGCGAGAGGCGAAGCTCGGTCAGGGCGATCCTCGCGCCGCACTGGAGCTAGCCGACGAGGCCCTGGCCGACGCGCGGCAGAGCGGCGGCCGCCTCTTCGAGATGGACGCGCTGCTGACGCGCGCGCGAGCCCTGCTCGGATCCGAGGGTGCGAGCTCCGCAGCCGAGGTGGAGCGCACCCTCGCGGAAGCGTCCGCGCTGATCGACGAGACGGGGCGCGCTGCCGAGAGCCGATCGTCCACGAGATCTCGGCGGAGCTCGCGCGCCTGCGCGGCGACGAGGCTACCTCCAAGCGCGAGCTCCGCGAGGCGCACCGCCTCTTCGTGGAGATGGGCGCAACGGGGCACGCCGAGCGCATCGCGCCGCTGCTGGCGGAGTCGGCGCCATGAATCTCCTCGACGTCGTCCGTGAGGTGCGCCGTCACCTCGAGGAGAACGGTCGCTTGTCCTTGCGGATGCTGCGGCGGCAATTCGAGCTGGACGACGACGCGCTGGAGGAGGTCATCGAGGAGCTCGTCGACGTTCAGCGGGTCGCCCGGCGAGAGGAGAACGCGCTCGCATGGTCCGCGGCGACTCCTCCGGTCGGCACCCCGCCGCCCGCACGCGACCCGCGCGCCTACACGCCGAAGCACCTCGCCGAGAAGATCCTCACCTCGCGCTGCGCCCTCGAAGGCGAGCGCAAGCAGGTGACGGTGCTCTTCGCCGACGTGAAGGGCTCGATGGAGCTCGCCGAGCAGGTCGATCCCGAGGAGTGGCACGGGATCATGGACCGCTTCTTCGCGATCCTCGCCGAGGGCGTCCACCGCTTCGAGGGCACGGTCAACCAGTACACCGGCGACGGCATCATGGCGCTCTTCGGCGCGCCGATCGCGCACGAGGACCACGCGCAGCGCGCCTGCTACGCGGCGCTCCACCTGCGCGAGGAGCTCCGGCGCTACGCCGACGAGCTGCGCCGCGAGCACGGGCTCAACTTCTCCGTCCGCATGGGGCTCAACTCGGGCGAGGTCGTGGTCGGGAAGATCGGCGACGACCTGCGCATGGACTACACGGCGCAGGGGCACACGGTCGGGCTCGCGGCGCGCATGGAGCAGCTCGCCGACGCCGGGAAGGTGCTACCTGACCGAGCACACGGCGAAGCTCGTCTCGGGCTACTTCCAGCTCCGCGATCTCGGGCCGTTCGCGATCAAGGGGGTGCGCGAGCCGGTGCGCGTCTACGAGCTCGAGGGCGTGGGCCGGATGCGCACGCGCCTCGACGTCTCGCGCGCGCGCGGCTTCTCCAAGTTCGTCGGCCGCGCAGAGCGAGATGGCCGCTCTCGAGGCGGCGCTCGAGCGGGCGATCGCGGGCAACGCGCAGGTCGTCGGCGTGGTCGCCGAGCGCGGGGACGGGCAAGAGCCGCCTCTGCTACGAGTTCGCCGAGCGCTGCCGCGCGCGGGAGATCCCCGTCTACGAGGGGCACGGCGTCGCCCACGGGAAGGCCATCCCGCTGCTTCCGGTCCTCGAGTTCCTCCGCAGCTACTTCGGCATCACCGAGCACGACACGGCGAGGGCGGCGCGCGACAAGATCGCCGGGCGGATGCTCCTGCTCGACGAGACGCTCGCCGAGGGGCTGCCGCTCATGTTCGACTTCCTCGGCGTGCCGGATCCCGAGCGGCCGGCTCCGCCGCTCGGTCCCGAGGCGCGCCAGCGGCAGCTCTTCGACGTGATGCGCCGGCTCGCCCGCGCGCGCAGCGCCCGCGAGCCGGCCGTCGATCTCTTCGAGGACCTTCACTGGTTCGATCGCGCGAGCGAGGCGTTCCTCGAGAACGCTCGTCGAGATCGCGCCCGGCAACCGCGACGCTCGCTGCTCCTGAACTTCCGGCCCGAGTACCACGCGGCGTGGATGCAGCGGTCGTACTACCAGCAGCTTCCGCTGCTGCCGCTCGGCCCCGAGGCGATCGAGGAGCTCTTCGCCGATCTCCTCGGCAGTGACCCGTCGCTCCAGCGCCTCCGCGAGCTCATCCAGGAGCGCACGGGCGGCAATCCCTTCTTCATCGAGGAGATCGTCCAGTCGCTGGTCGAGACGGGCGTTGTCGCGGGAGCGAGGGGCGCGTATCGCCTGGTCACGCCCGTCGAAGAGGTCGGCCGTGCCCGCGACCGTGCAGAGCGTGCTCGCGGCGCGGATCGACCGCTTGCCCGAGCGCGAGAAGAGACTGCTGCAGACGGCGGCGGTCATCGGCAAGAAGTTCTCCGAGCCGATTCTCCGGCGCGTGGCCGAGCTCGGCGACGAAGAGCTTTCCGCTGCTCTCCATGCTCTGACGAGCGCGAGTTCCTCTACCAAGAGGCGCTCTACCCGGAGGCCGAATATTCCTTCAAGCACCCGCTGACGCAGGAAGTCGCCTACCGCTCGCAGCTCGCGGAGCGAAGAGCCCGCGTCCACGCGCGCGGTCGCGCGCGCGATCGAGGAAGTCGACTCGGGGAAGCTCGGCGAGCGTGCGGCGCTCCTCGCCTACCACTGGGAGCATGCGGGCGACGCTCGGGAAGCGGCGAAGTGGCATCGGCGGGCGGCCGAGTGGGTGGGGCTCAACAATCCTGCCGAGGCGCTGCGGCACTGGGAGAGCGTGCGGCAGCTCCTGGACACGCTCCCGGAGACGCCGGAGAACCTCGCCGAGAGAGCAGCCGTGCGCGCCCAGATCATGAATCACCTCGCTCGTATCGGGCGATCTGGAGGACCAGGCAACCTCGCTTTTCCGAGAAGGCACGGGAGCTCGCGACACGGAGCGGCGACCCTCATGTCCTCAGCCAGGTCCTGAACGGCTTCGGCTACCTCCGGCTGCTTCGCCGGGGCCGTCACAGAGGCCCTGGACCCGCTCCTCGAGTCGATTCGGCGCGCCGACGAGGCGACGAAACCACCCACCAACGAGAACTCCGCGAGGCGCACCGGCTGTTCCTCGAGATCGGCGCCCCGATCCGCGCCGAGCAGGTGGCAACGCAGCTGCGTCCGTGACCTGCCGGTCGCCCGCTTCTAGGACCTGCGCCGACAGGAGAAGTCCAATCAAGCGCTCCGGCACGAGCGACGCCCGTTTTCTTGGTGTGCTCGTTGCGCTCGTTACGGCCGGCAGCTTCGCTCAAGAAGCCGACGACTGCTCGCTGACCTTCGAAGGAAACAGCCGCAAAGCGGTGACTAGCGTGCGCCAGCAGCGACTCTGGCCGAGCTTCACCCTAAAGCGAAAGTCGGGAGGGCGAAAATCCTGCGCCGGTTCGGGATCGCCCAACTCGTTGAAGAGGGGCGGCCGTTCGGAAACCGCCCCTCCTCGATCCCGCGGACTATCGTCGACTCCCACCTGTGATAGCCGCGCTCGCAGAGCCACCGCACACCACCTAACTCCTCTTCCTCCTCTTCCCTACCGCCAACCTCCCTCGCTGCCTCGTCCTTCCGGTGCGGTGTGCACGCGAAGTTTGGGTAAAAAGAAAACGCGGAAGTTCGCTATCCCCGGGGAAGAGCCGTTGTCAAGAAAAAATCTTCTCGAGACTGCGCTGCGGCTGTGGATAAGGTGTTGAGAAGTTGTGAACGGTGTCTGCTTAGTCTTCCCACGATCTCGACTCTTGAGTTGTCCACAGAAATTTTCATATCGGTATGCTCGACAACGCTCGGCTATACTCCATCGATATGGGACACGTACTCGACGGGATCCGAGTGCTGGACTTCGGGCGCTACATCGCGGGACCGTACTGCGCGGCCCTGCTGGCCGATCTCGGCGCCGACGTCATCCGCATCGAGCGCATCGGCGGCGGTGAAGACCGCTGGGTTGCGCCGATCACGGACGACGGCGTGGGCGCGCTCTACGTCACGATGAACCGCAACAAGCGCGCGATGACCCTCGACCCCGCGGTGCCCGAGGGTCGCGAGATCGTGAGGAAGCTCGTCGCGACGGCCGACGTCGTCGTGGCCAACCTTCCGCCGGAAGTCCTGCGGGCGCTGGCGCTCGACCTTGAAAGCCTGCGCCGCGTGAAGCCCGACATCATCCTCACGACGGTCACGGCGTTCGGCGCGGGCGGGCCGTGGAGCCACAAGCACGGCTTCGACGGCATCGGCCAGGTGATGAGCGGCGCCGCGTACATGACTGGCACGCCGGAGCAGCCGTATCGCGCGGCGGTCGCGTGGGTCGACTGCGGCACCGCGTCGCTCGCCGCCTTCGGCACGCTCGCGGCGTTGATGGAGCGGCAGAAGACCGGGCACGGCCAGAAGGTCGAGTGCGCCTTGCTGCGCACGGCGATCGCCTTCAACAACCCGACGCTCGTCGAGCAGCAAGTGATCCAGGCCAACCGCATCCCGACGATGAACCGCGGCCAGACGTCCGCACCGTCCGATCTCTTCCGCACGAAGGATGGCTGGATCATCGCGTACGCCGTCGGCAACCCGATGTTCGCGCGCTGGGCGAAGCTGCTCGGCGAGCCCGACTGGCTCACGGATCCGCGCTTCAGGGACGACGAGTCGCGCGGCAATCACGCAGAGATCATCTCGAAGCGCGTGACCGAGTGGACGCTCGAGCGCACGACCGCACAGGCGCTGAACGAGATGGAGGCCGCGAAGATCCCCGCGGGGCCGCTCTACACGCCCCAGCAGGCGCTCGACGACCCCCACATCCGCCAGGCCGGCCTGCTCGTCGACACCGAGTATCCCGGCGCGAGGCGGCCGATTCCCCTTGCGCCGACGCCCGTCGATCTGTCCGAGACGCCCGGAACCTTCCGGCATCGTGCGCCCACGCACGGCGAGCACACGGACGCGATCCTCGGCGAGCTCGGCTACAGCGCCAAGGACATCGGCGCGCTGCGCGACAAGGGGGTCGTGTGATGGCGCGGCGCAAGATCGTGATCTGGGCGATGATGCAGGAGACCAGTACGTTCTCGCCCGTGCCCACGCGGCTCGAGTCCTTTCGCGCGCCGGCCGACGAAGCGGCTACTGAACATTCGATGCGCGCTTCGCCTCATCGGCCGCGGAAGGAGCCGCGACGCGATAGAGCTTCTGCGCGTTCTCCCAAAGGATCTTCCGCCGCACCGACTCATCACATTCAGATAGGCCGCCCTTGATGCGTGCGTGTACCTCCTCGCCGTAAAGCGATGTCGGGTGCGGGAAGTCGGTCTCGAAGAGGACGTTGTCAACGCCGATCTTATCGATCAGGCGCCGTGGCGCGGTCTGCTCGAACCAGTAACAGGCATAGACGTTGCGCGCGAAGTACTCCGACGGCAGCAGCTCGAATTCCGGATGCTCCTCCGCCACGCTATTACCCTGAAACTGATAGTCCATCGCTTCGAGGACGAAGGGAATCCAACCGATACCACTTTCAACTGAGACGAACTTGATGCGCGGATAGCGCACCAGCACTCCTGACATCAGCAGATCGTTCAGTTGTAGGCCGTTGCGCAGAAAGACGTCCACCGCAAGTTCAGCAAACGCCGCCATCTTGCCGTAGGTCGCGACCCGGTTTTTCAGCAAGCCTTCCGCCATATCGCCAGACCCGATATGGAAACTGATCGGCAGATCCAATTCGACTGCCACCTCCCACAACGGATTCCAATGCGGATCCCCGATCAGCGGCTTACCAAAGTATTGCGGCTCTCCGGTGAAAAGGATCCCCTTGTGACCCATGGCTGCGCAGCGGCGCACCTCCTTCACCGCCGCCGCGATGTCCCAAAACGGGATCGAAGTGATGGGCAGCAAGCGCCGCGCGTCGGCGGACGCCCACTCGGTCTGCCAGTCGTTGTAAATCTGCACGCAGGTGAGCATCAGCTCGGGGTCATTCAGCTTAAGAAACTGCTGCGCGCCAAAACCGCCGACGTTCGGATACATGACCATCGCCCAGATACCAATCTGGTCCATGTACCGGAGCCGCGCGATGGCATCGTATGCTGCGGGGTGCATGCCCTCGTAGTTCTTGGGCGGATGCTTGAAACTCCCGACGCCGGCGGTGGCCGTCATACCGACATTCGCCATGGGCCGACCCTGTCCAATCACCCATCTCTGGGTTCCATCCGCGCCCGTCACTACATGCGGCACGCGATCGCGCATGCCGGCGGGCGCGCGACTGGTCCACAGATCTGGCGTTTCGGTCACGTGGGTATCGGCGTCAATGATTGTGTAGTTACTCACGGCCTGCCTCTTTCAATGGTTGAAGGGCAATAAGAGTGAATGGCTTCCGGGAAATGACCTGGCCTCGAGCGACGTCCGCTGCTTCCGCAACACCCGCTTATAAGCCCACCGCCGAAAAAGCGAAACCGGCGACCGCGAGCTCGCACGGGGAGTGTTGTTAGAGGCCCGAAGCTGAGGTAAGGCCTGGTCTCAGGCGTTCGGCAAGCCCGCTTCTGCCTCGACATGCCGATTTTCTACACCAAAGTCGTGATCGCCTTACGAGAACCGAAATTTTGGACGGCCGGTAACCGGCCGTCGACCACACGGGAGCGAGGAGCGCCGACATGGCCGACATGAATGACGTCCGACCGTTCCGTATCGACATTCCGGAAGACCAGCTCGTCGATCTGAAGCGACGCCTGCGCACCACGCGGTGGCCAGACGCCGAGACTCCCGGCGACTGGACGCAGGGTATTCCGCTCGCCTACATGAAGGACGTCTGCGCGTATTGGGCCGAGCGGTACGACTGGCGTGCGACCGAAGCGCGTCTCAACGCCTTTCCCCAATACAAGACCCGGATCGACGGCCTCGACATTCACTTCCTGCACGTCCGGAGCGGGCATAGAGAAGCGCTTCCGCTGCTGATCACCCACGGCTGGCCCGGATCGGTCGTGGAATTCCATAAGGTGCTCGGTCCCTTGGCTGATCCCACAGCTCACGGCGGCGTGGCGAAGGACGCGTTTCATGTGATTTGTCCGTCACTGCCCGGCTACGGCTTCTCTGATAAGCCGACTTCCACCGGCTGGGGCGTCGAGAAGATCGCGCTCGCGTGGGACACGTTGATGCCCCGGCTCGGATACGACCGCTACGTGGCCCAGGGCGGCGACTGGGGATCCGCCGTCACGACCGCCATCGGCATGCAGAACCGGGGTCACTGCGCGGGCATCCATGTGAACATGCCGATCGCCGGCCCCACGAAGGAGTCGTTGGCGAATCCGACGGAGCGCGAGCAACGGGCGCTCGCTGGCGCCAAGTACTACCAGGACTGGGACTCGGGCTATTCGAAGGAGCAGGCGACGCGGCCGCAGACCGTCGGCTACGGGCTGGTGGACTCGCCCGCGGGTCAGGCCGCGTGGATCCTCGAGAAATTCTGGGCGTGGACCGATTGCAAAGGACATCCCGAGAACGCGCTCACTCGCGACGAGCTGCTCGACAACGTCATGCTGTATTGGCTACCGGGGACAGGTGCGTCTTCGGCACGTCTCTATTGGGAGAGCTTCGGCAAGGTCTTCGGCGGTGGACAAGATCAGGGTGTGCAGCTGCCGACGGGCTGCAGCATCTTTCCGAAGGAGATTGTACCGACGCCGCGCTCCTGGGCAGAGAAGCGCTATCGGAACATCGTCCATTGGAACGAGCTCGACCGCGGCGGCCACTTTGCTGCGTTCGAACAGCCGGAGCTGTTCGTCAAGGAATTGCGCACGTGTTTCGGCCACATGCGCTGATGGGAGTGCGCTTCAGACTGAGCTAGCTCGGTAGGATGCCCGAACGGAGATGGGATCGCGACCAACGAGAGCGATTTGTGACGCAGGCTCCAGGGAAGCTCTGCACAAGGTCTCGCCCGAGCCGAAGTAAAGCGCAGCGGGCGAATCCTTCGGAAAGTGGCGCGACGTTTCGAAGTCTTGCGAGCCGTGAGCGGGAGCGAAGGCGAGCGTCGAAACGTCGCGCCGCTTTCCGCGCCCGCGAGCCATTCGGCTCGGGCGAGACCTTGTGCAGAGCTTCCCTAGCACGAGCGGGACTTGGCCAGCGTCCCCCCGGGCCGCTCGGGTAGGGCCTGGCGACCATTCGCACAGTGCGGTACTTCGACGAGGTCGTGTCGAGTCGCCAAGTCGTGCTCAGAGGTACGGCCGTCTCCTCGGGGGTCGCGCACGGGACCGCGTACGTTCTCGAAAGCGGTTACCGCGCGGATGCTCCCGCCCACAGTATCGACGCAGCCGAGGTGGACAGGGAGATCGCGCGCTTCGAGGCGGCGCTCGACAGAGCCGAGAACGAGCTAGTCACGCTCGGGAAGGACGTCGGCGAGAGGATCGGCGCCGGCGAGGGCAACATCTTCGCGGCCCAGGCGCTGGTTGTCAGGGACGATGCCCTGCATGCCCAGGTCGTCGACGTCGTTCGCGAGCGACGAGTCAACGTCGAGGCGGCGGTGACCGAGGTGATCGAGAAGTTCACCCGGGCATTCGCCGAGATCCCGAACGAGTACCTCCGGGAGCGGGCGACGGACATCCGCGACGTCGGAAACCGAGTCCTCGCCGCGCTTACAAGGGGGGATCGCCCAAGCCTCGTGGAGTTCCCCGAGGGATCGGTCTTGGTCGCGGACGAGCTACTGCCCTCCACCACCGCGCGCTTCGAGCTCGCCCGCGTAAGGGCATTCATCACCGGCCGCGGGAGCAAGTTCTCCCATACCTCCATCCTGGCCCGTTCGATGCGGATGCCCGCGCTCAGCGCGGTCGGCGAAGCCGCCCTCAAGATCAAGACCGGCGACCCTCTGATCGTCGACGGCGTGTCGGGCGTGGTCTTCGTTCACCCCGACGAGTCGGTGCGTCGAGAGTATGATCGTCTGCAAGGCGAGCTCGATGCCAACAAGGCCGAGCTCGTCAAGACCGTGGATCTTCCAGCCGTCACCCTCGACGGCACTCCTCTTTCGTTACTGGCCAACGTCAGCAAGCTGTCGGATACCGAAGCAGCCCTCCTCTACAAGGCCGACGGGATCGGCCTCTATCGAACCGAGTTCGGCTTCTCGATTCGGAGCGCCTTCCCCACCGAAGAGGAACAGTACGAGATCCTCGAGCGTGCCGCGGAGCGCGTTCATCCGCGCCGGATGGTCCTTCGGTTGCTCGACGTGGGCGGTGACAAGGAGCTCGCGTACTTTCCGCTGCCGCCCACGCGCAATCCGTCTCTCGGCGAGCGGGGCATCCGGCTCCTGCTGAAGCATCCCGAGGTGCTGAAGCCGCAGCTGCGCGCGTTTCTACGCCTCAGCGCCGAGCACCCGGTTTCCATTCTGCTCCCCGTCGTGGGCGGGCTCGAGGAGGTGCGGGCGACTCGTACGTTCATGAAGCAAGTGATGGACGAGCTGACCGCCGAGGGAAAGAATTTCGATCCCGAAGTTCCGCTCGGCGCCATGATCGAGGTCCCCTCGGCGGCCGTGGTGGCCGCAGCTCTCGCCAAGGAGGTCGATTTTCTCAGTCTCGGGACGAATGATCTCGTGCAGTACGTACTGGTCGCGGATCGCGAGAACGATTCGCTGTCGGAGTACTACCAGCCGCTGCATCCGGCAGTCCTGCGCCTCATCCATTCCGTCGCGGCGGCCGCTCGGACGACGGGCCGACCGCTCACGATCTGCGGAGAGATCGCGGGTGATCCCGCTTACACGGAGCTCTTGGTGGGTCTCGGGCTCCGGGAACTGAGCGTCGCGCCGGGCGAGATCCTCGAAGTCAAGGACGCAATTCGCAAGATCGACGTCGCGCGCGCCGAGACTCTGGCTTCCGAAGCGCTCGAAGCCGGATCGGTGGCCGAGGTGGAGGCGCTTCTCGCTCGCCGCCGCCCAACCGAGCGAGACTGAAGGCACGTAAGAGCCGACCTCAGGGGCCACGGCTCTTCACCCCGGGACAACGGTTGCCGAGGGAGGGCTCGGTCAGCGGAGCAGCTGAAAGAGCCTAACGAGCGCTTCGGTGTCGCGGCGGCAATAGGCGAGAAGCTGGCTGCGCAGCCCCGCTCGCCGCTCCGGAGAGGTCTCAGGCGCCATCGACTCGAGGAATGCTAGAGATGCGAGGCCACCGTCGCGGATCGCGAGGTCCTGGTAGCCGAGCGACGGCATCAGAGCGGGCAAAACACTTTTGAGTGAAAAGGAGCCGTTGAATGCTCGGTCGTAGACATGACTCCGGATGACGAACAGGAGATCGAGCAGGCGTGGCTGCGCGCGTACGATCTCGTCCGTTGGCTGGCCGCTGCCGGAATCCTCGAGCGCGTCGATGTAGCGCTCGATCGTCCGATCGGAGACGCGTGCTCAGCCACGATGTCGCGCACGTCCCCCGAAGCTGAGCTGCCGGGGAGGCGCTCACGGGATCGCGATCGCCCGGATCGTGAAGCGATTCAACAAGGAAGGTGATCTCGGTCCCGCCGCCCCCGACTCAAGTCACCCGCTTGTGCGCCCCGTCGAAGCGGGGCGTGGTATGTGGAGTGCTTGCGTCCGAGATCGACCGCTATATAGCTCTCTGGTCCTTGAACCGACTGTCCACTGCTACAGCCCCGACCAAGTCCTGAGGGCACTGTCGCGATGAAAGTCCTGCGTACCCCCGACTCGCGTTTCGCGAACCTGCCCGACTACCCGTTCGCGCCGCACTACCACCAGATCACGCAGCAGCGCCCCGAGCTGCGCCTGCACTACGTCGACGAAGGCCCGAGCGACGCGCCGCCGGTGCTGATGCTGCACGGCGAGCCGACCTGGTCGTACCTGTACCGGCACATGATCCCGCCGGTCGCGGCCGCCGGGCTGCGCGTGCTCGCGCCCGACCTGATCGGCTTCGGCAAGTCCGACAAGCCGACCGAGCGCGGCGACTACAGCTACGCCGGCCAGGTGGCGTGGATCCGGCACTGGGTCGAGGCGCTGGACCTGCGCGAGATCACGCTCGTGTGCCAGGACTGGGGCTCGCTGATCGGCCTGCGCCTGGCCGCCGAGATGCCCGAGCGCTTCGCGCGCATCCTGCTGGCCAACGGCGGCCTGCCCACCGACCAGACGCGCATCAGTTCGGCCTTCAAGATCTGGCGCGCGTTCTCGCGCCATAGCCCGGTGTTTCCGATCGGCTGGATCGTGCAAGGGGGCACCAGGCATTGGCTCAGCCGCGCCGAGCGTGCAGCCTACGACGCGCCGTTTCCCGCGGCCGAGTACAAGGCCGCGGCTCGTGCCTACCCATCGCTGGTGCCGGTGTCGAACTACAGCCCCGTGGACAGCGCCGACAACCACCGCGCGTGGACCGTGTTCGAGCAGTGGACCAAGCCCTTCATCTGCTGCTTCAGCGACGGCGACCCGATCACGCGCGGGCTCGACCGCGAGTTCCTGCAGCGCGTGCCCGGCACCAAGGGCCAGCCGCACACCACCTTGCGCGGCGGGCACTTCCTCCAGGAAGACGACGCGCAGCGTTTCGCGCAACTCGTCGTGCAAGCCTGCGGCCGCTGACGCTCAAAAACGTCTCCAGAAATGCGACGGGATTTGAACCCGTAGTCACCCACGACAAATCAAGGGACTTCGACCGGCGAAGTGCTCCGGAACGCGGATTCTGAGCTTCGCCCTCGAAGTACCGCGCGCCCGATCAGCTCCGCCTGAGCTTCCGGATGGAATTCGAGGCCCCTCACCGTAGCGAGCAACGCGCTTTGCGAAACACCTCATCAGCGGGAATTCCAATTGACCTTTCCCGAAAGGAGTTCGTCGAGCCGACGCTCTGCCTCTTCAAGCCAAAAGCCGTTCGCTGTCGGGATCGGCGTGGTCATCAAGGCTCGAGATGAGCCGCTCGGCGAGGCGAGCACGCGCCTTCGGCGACAACTTCAACGCTTCGGACTCGAGTCTTCGAACCAGGTCGACCATCGAGTCACCT